>NZ_CP143297.1:1437500-2637500 GCF_045689975.1 Dietzia kunjamensis
GGGAGCGTCGTGTGGCCATAGAAGCGCCGGAGTGATCCAGGCGTGGAGGCCACACGAGTGAGAATGCAGGCATGAGTAGCGAATGACGAGTGAGAAACTCGTCCGCCGAATGATCAAGGGTTCCTGGGTCAAGCTAATCTGCCCAGGGTGAGTCGGGACCTAAGGCGAGGCCGACAGGCGTAGTCGATGGACAACGGGTTGATATTCCCGTACCCGTGTATGCGCGCCCATGGTGAATCAGTGATACTAACCGCCCTGAACGTCCTAGAGCATCCTTCGGGATGACGTGGACCGGATGCGCGGGACCTGAACTGGTAGTAGCCAAGCGATGGGGTGACGCAGGAAGGTAGCTGGGCCAGTCAGTGGTTGTACTGGTGTAAGAGTGTAGGCCGTGACATAGGCAAATCCGTGTCACATCAAGGCTGAGACTTGATGCATACCCGTTGTGGGGAATTCAGTGATCCTATGCTGCCGAGAAAAGCCTCTAGTGAGTTCATACACGGCCCGTACCCCAAACCGACACAGGTGATCAGGTAGAGAATACCAAGGCGATCGAGAGAACTGTGGTTAAGGAACTCGGCAAAATGCCCCCGTAACTTCGGGAGAAGGGGGACCACGCCCGGTGACGATCCTTGCGATCTGAGCTGGGGGTGGTCGCAGAGACCAGAGAGAAGCGACTGTTTACTAAAAACACAGGTCCGTGCGAAGACGTAAGTCGATGTATACGGACTGACGCCTGCCCGGTGCTGGAAGGTTAAGAGGACCGGTTAGCCGCAAGGCGAAGCTGAGAATTTAAGCCCCAGTAAACGGCGGTGGTAACTATAACCATCCTAAGGTAGCGAAATTCCTTGTCGGGTAAGTTCCGACCTGCACGAATGGCGTAACGACTTCTCTGCTGTCTCGACCACAGACTCGGCGAAATTGCACTACGAGTAAAGATGCTCGTTACGCGCGGCAGGACGAAAAGACCCCGGGACCTTTACTATAGCTTGGTATTGGCGTTCGATTCGGTTTGTGTAGGATAGGTGGGAGACTGTGAAGCATGCACGCCAGTGTGTGTGGAGTCGTTGTTGAAATACCACTCTGATCGTATTGGACGTCTAACCTCGGCCCATGATCTGGGTTAGGGACAGTGCCTGGTGGGTAGTTTAACTGGGGCGGTTGCCTCCTAAAGAGTAACGGAGGCGCCCAAAGGTTCCCTCAGCCTGGATGGCAATCAGGTGTTGAGTGCAAGTGCACAAGGGAGCTTGACTGTGAGACTGACACGTCGAGCAGGGACGAAAGTCGGGACTAGTGATCCGGCACCGGCAAGTGGAAGCGGTGTCGCTCAACGGATAAAAGGTACCCCGGGGATAACAGGCTGATCTTCCCCAAGAGTCCATATCGACGGGATGGTTTGGCACCTCGATGTCGGCTCGTCGCATCCTGGGGCTGGAGTAGGTCCCAAGGGTTGGGCTGTTCGCCCATTAAAGCGGCACGCGAGCTGGGTTTAGAACGTCGTGAGACAGTTCGGTCTCTATCCGCCGCGCGCGTAAGAAACTTGAGGAAGGCTGTCCCTAGTACGAGAGGACCGGGACGGACGAACCTCTGGTGTGCCAGTTGTTCCACCAGGAGCATCGCTGGTTAGCTACGTTCGGAAGGGATAACCGCTGAAAGCATCTAAGCGGGAAGCCTGTTCCAAGATGAGGTTTCTCACCACCTTCGCGTGGTTAAGGCCCCCCACAGACCATGGGGTTGATAGGCCGGAACTGGAAGCGCAGCAATGCGTGCAGGTGACCGGTACTAATCGGCCGAGGGCTTACACACAAACAGCCCCTAAAGAATCGCAACGCGTCCACTGTGCAGTATCTGAAACAACACACCCACGCGGAAAACACGTGGGCCTTGTTTCACAGAGTTACGGCGGCCATAGCGGCAGGGAAACGCCCGGTCCCATTCCGAACCCGGAAGCTAAGCCTGCCAGCGCCGATGGTACTGCACTCGTGAGGGTGTGGGAGAGTAGGTCACCGCCGAACACAACTTAAAGACCAGCGGGAGGGACTATATGTTCCTCCCGCTGGTCGCATTTGTGCCCTTCTACCCACTCCAGTGCCGGTCCGTCCGGTGCACGTAAGGTGAACGACGTGAACGAACCTCGGCCCGAGAACACCGACCGCTCGCCCCGACGCGGCGACCGCGACGTACCCCGCCGGGGAGATCGGGCTCCACAGGAGCGTCGTAGAGACAACAGCTCGTACGGCGAGCGCCGCGGAAAGCGCTACGACGGCTCGGAGACAGGCCGGTCGGACGGTGCGAAGCAGGCCGATCGACAGGATGCACGTCCGCGTTCCGCCGGCGACGGCACCGCACGTCGCGGTGCCGGCTCCGACGGCGGAGGCGGTCCGCGACGGGCCCCCGTCGGCGGTCGCGGCGGCGGAAACCGACGCGTCAGCGGAGACCGACGCGGATCCGGCGCCCCGGGCGGGGCCCGGCGAGGTGGCCGGCCCGGCGACGACCGTAGATCGGAGGGGCGTCCCGGTCAGGAGGCACGCCGAGCGGCCAGGGCCGACGAGCCGCAGCTGCCCGATGACATCGAGGCAGGCGACCTCGACCCAGAGATCCGCCGCGACCTGCGCAGTCTGGACAAGTCCAACGCCGAGTCCGTCGCCAAGCACATGGTGGCGGCCATGTACCTGGTCGACGAGGATCCGCAGCTCGCGCTCGCCCACGGTCGCGCGGCCAAGAACAGGGCCGGGCGCATCGGTGTCGTTCGGGAGACTCTCGGCGTGCTGGCGTACCGCGCCGGCGAATGGTCGGAAGCGCTGAGCGAACTCCGGGCGGCCCGCCGGATCTCCGGCGGGCCGGGCCTGCTGGCGATGATGGCCGATTGCGAACGAGGCCTGGAGAGGCCCCAACGTGCCATCGAACTGGCCCGTGGGGAGGAATCGAGGATGCTCGAGGGGGACGAGCTCATCGAACTCCGCATCGTGGAGGCCGGTGCCCGGGTGGACATGGGCCAGTTGGACGCTGCCCTGGTGACCCTCCAGGACGCCGGCCTCGACAAGGACGCCCGCGGTGAGTCCGCGGCGCGTCTCGACTACGCCTACGCCGAGGTGCTGCTCGTCGCCGATCGCAAGAAGGAGGCGGCCGACTGGTTCGGTCACGCCGTCACCGCGGACCCCGAGCAGACCACCGACGCGGAGGCTCGTCTCGCGGAGCTCGAGGCGTAGGTCAGTTGAGCTCCCTTTCGCTGGCCGCACGGCACGACGCCCTACTCGTCGATCTCGACGGCACTCTCATCCGCGGTAGCCAGCCGATCCCGGGGGCCGCGGAGGCGCTCGCGAACGCGGGGCTCCCCGTGGTCTACGTGACGAACAACGCGAGCCGCTCGCCCAGGGACACCGCCGACCACCTTCGGTCGCTCGGCTTCTCCGCCGGTGCCGACGACGTCATGACCAGCGCGCAGGCCGCGGTGGTGATGGCTGCGGACCATGTCGATCCCGGTGCCAGGGTCCTGGTGGTGGGACACGACAGTTTCCGCGACCTCGCCCGGCAGGCCGGGTACGAGGTCGTCCTGTCCGCCGACGACGATCCGGAGGTCGTCCTGCAGGGACTGTCCCGGGAACTGACCTGGTCGGATCTGGCCGAGGGATGTCTGGCGATCCGTCGGGGTGTGCCCTGGGTCGCGTCCAACGTGGACGCCACGTTGCCCACCGAACGAGGCCTGCTCCCCGGGAACGGGGCCCTGGTCGCCGCCCTCCGTGCGGCGACCGATCGGGAGCCCCTGGTCGCGGGCAAACCGGCCGCCGGCGTGTTGACCGCCGCCGCGGATCTGGTCGGTTCCACCCGCCCGCTGGTCATCGGTGACCGCCTCGATACGGACATCCAGGGTGCGGTCGCCGCCGGGATGCCGTCGCTCATGGTGCTGACCGGCGTCCACGGCGTCGCCGATCTCCTGGTCGCGGATCCCGACAGCCGGGCCACCTACCTGGCGGACGATCTCTCCGCACTGTCTGCCTCGGCGGAGGCCAGCCGGATCGACGCCGCAGTGGAGTTGGACGGAACGGTCGAGAACGGTGCCCTGCACCTGACCAGCGCGCCGGAGGCGCTCGATCGGCTCGATCTCGCCCGTGCGGTGGTCAGACTGGCGTGGCGTCACGAGTCGAAGGCATTCCGGGCGGCCGACGAGGGTCTGCGATCCCGGCTGGCGGGTGCAGGTCTCGGCGTCGGCTAGCGTGTAGGCCGTGACGACCCCCGGACCACAGCCACGCCCCGGGCCCGCGGGCCCCGACACCGACGAACTCCGCTCGACGTTCGACGATCTGCTCGCCGATTCCGTCGGGGGCCAGGGCGCTGGACCGGACGGCTCATCTGTCCGGGACGACCAGGTGGCCGCCCTCGACGCCGCCCACGAGCTCCTCGCGCAGGCGCTGACGGCGCTGGACAGTCGGCGCTGATGGTCGCGAAGCGGATGCGGCTGGACGCCGAACTGGTTCGCCGCAAGATCTGTGACAGTCGGGAACGCGCCCGTGATCTCATCGATTCCGGGCGCGTGATCGTCAACGGGGTGGCAGCCACCAAGCCCGCGACCCAGGTCGAGCCGACCACATCGATCGCGCTCACCGCCTCCGATGAACCGGACTGGGCATCCCGCGGAGCCCACAAACTGGTCGGAGCCCTCGAGGCGTTCTCCGACGTGCCGGTCTCCGGAGCTCGGTGTCTCGACGCAGGCGCGTCGACCGGCGGGTTCACCGATGTCCTGCTCTCGCGTGGCGCCACCCGCGTCGAGGCGGTGGACGTGGGGTACGGACAGTTGGTGTGGCGCCTGCGCAGCGACGAGCGCGTGGGCGTGCACGACAAGACCAACGTCCGCTCCCTGACCCCGGACGACATCGGTGGCCCGGTGGACCTCGTGGTCTCCGACCTGTCGTTCATCTCGCTCGCACTCGTCCTGCCCGCGCTCGCAGCGTGCGTGCGCCCGGGAGGCGACCTGTTGCCGATGGTCAAGCCCCAGTTCGAGGTGGGCCGCGAGCGTGTCGGCCAGGGCGGTGTGGTGCGCGACCCGGCACTGCGGATCGAGGCGGTCACCGGTGTCGCCCGGGCTGCCGCGGCACTCGGACTGGAGCCGCTGGGATGCGTCGCCAGCCCGCTCCCCGGCCCGTCCGGGAACGTCGAGTACTTCCTCCACCTCCGTAAGGTCGGCGCGGGAGAGCGACTCGAGATGAGCGCCGAGGCGCAGCAGGCCATACGGACGGCAGTAGAGGAGGGCCCGCAATGAACGGCACGCCCGGACCGGTGCACTCGCGAAGGATCCTGCTCGTCCCCAACGTCGCCCGGCAGGACATCGTCGCCACCGTCGCCCAGGTGGTCGACGCGTGCGCGACCAGGGGCATCGCGGTACGGATGGTGGAGGGCACCAGCGAGAGCGTCGCCACGGGGGCGGGCGTGGAGACGGTCCCTGACATCCCCGAGGCCGCCGAAGGGTGTGAACTCGTCCTGGTCCTCGGTGGTGACGGCACGTTCCTGCGCGCCTGCCAGTACGCCAACGCCGCGGACGTGCCGATCCTGGGGGTCAATCTCGGACACATCGGCTTCCTCGCCGAGTCGGAGGTCTCCTCGCTCAGTGGCGTCGTCGAGCAGATCGCGGCGAAGGACTACAGGGTGGTCGAACGGATGACGGTGGAGGCCACCGTCATCCACGGGGACACCGTCCTGGCCCGGGACTGGGCACTCAACGAAGTCAGTATCGAGAAGGTCTCCCGGCAGGGCGTCCTCGAGGCGTCCGTGGAGATCGACGGCCGACCGGTCAGTGACTACGGCTGTGACGGCATGTTGGTCTCCACGCCGACCGGGTCGACCGCCTACGCGTTCTCGGCCGGCGGGCCGATCGTCTGGCCCGAACTCGACGCCATCCTCGTGGTCCCCAACAACGCCCACGCGCTGTTCGCCCGTCCGATGGTCGTGGCACCCTCCTCCAGGGTCGCGGTGGAGACCGGGGTGCATTCCGGCCCGGCAGTGGTGGTGGTGGACGGACGACGCCTCGTCGACGTCCCGCCGGGCAGCCGGGTCGAGGTGGTGCGGGGCGCGCGCCCGGTCAAGTGGGTCCGACTGGACGACTCGCCGTTCACCGACAGACTGGTCACGAAGTTCGAACTGCCCGTCACCGGGTGGCGTGGGCGGTCCGCTGTCCGGCCCCTCACCTAGGGTGGGTGCGTGCTCACGGAACTTCGGATCAGCGGCCTCGGCGTCATCGACGAGGCCGTGGCCGATTTCTCGCCCGGGCTGTCGGTGCTCACCGGCGAGACCGGCGCGGGCAAGACGATGGTGGTCACGGGACTGAGGCTCCTGGCCGGAGGGCGCGCGGACCCCGGGCGTGTCCGGCGCGGTGCGGAGAAGGCACTCGTCGAAGGGCGCTTCGACCTGGCCGCGACGGCCACCATGGACGCCGCCGACCGACGCGACCTCGACGAGTTGCTCGAGGACACCGACGTCGAACTCGACGAGGACGGCAGTGTCATCGCCGCACGCCGGGTGGGTGCGGACGGCCGTTCGCGTGCCCGGCTCGGGGGGAGGTCTGTCCCCGCCGGGACCCTCGCCCGCTTCTGCGCGCCGGTGCTGGCCGTGCACGGCCAGAACGATCAGCTGCGTCTGCTCCGTCCGGACAGGCAGCGAGACGCCGTCGACGCCCACGGTGGGGACGAGGCGCGGGCGGCCCTCGACGCCTACCGCGACACCTATCGGCTGTGGCGGGACGCCGAGCGTTCACTGGCGGAGCGCACCGGTCGGGCTCGTGAGCTGGCCCGGGAAGCCGACCTGCTGCGGATGGGACTCGAGGAGATCGATGCCCTGGGGCCCGAGCCCGGGGAGGAGGCCGAACTCGACGCCCGCATCCGCCGACTCACCGATTCCGAGGAACTGCGAGAGGTCGCGGGGCAGGCCCACGACGTCCTCGCCGGTGACGGCGAGACCAGCGAGCCGGTGGTGGGCGTCCTCGACCAGTTGAGGCACCGTCTGGCCGCTGCCGGTGACCCCGCGCTCGACCCGATCGCCACCAGCATCGGCCAGGCCGTCGCGGCACTCGGAGATGCCGCGACCGAGCTCGGCCTGTACCTGGCCGAGCTGCCGGTCGACGCGGCGGACCTCGACTCGGCATTGGAACGACGCCACGATCTCAGGGCGTTGACCCGGAAGTACGGCACCGATGTCGACGACGTGCTCGCGTGGGCGGACAGGGCCCGTACGCGGCTCGGTGAGGTCGACACCTCCGACTCCGCCGTCGCCGAACTCCGTTCCACCGTGGAGCGCCTCGCTGCCGAACTCGACGAGCGCGGAGCCACACTGACGCGCATCCGACGCGCCGCCGGGGACGATCTCGCGGAGAGGGTGTCCGCCGAGCTGGCAGAGCTGTCGATGGGCGGGGCCCGGCTCGTGGTCCGGGTCACCCGATCAGGTGAAGGCCTCGACGGCGCCTCGGAGTCGGGTCTCGACGACGTCGAGCTGGCGCTCGACGGGCCGTCGGGCATCGTCCCGCTCGGCCGAGGCGCGTCGGGAGGCGAGCTGTCGAGGGTGATGCTCGCGCTCGAGGTGGTGCTGGCCGAGAGATCCGGGGGAGGGACCCTGGTGTTCGATGAGGTCGACGCGGGAGTGGGCGGCCGGGCGGCGTTGAGCATCGGTAAGCGGCTGGCCAGACTGGCCAGAACCCACCAGGTCATCGCGGTGACCCACCTCGCCCAGGTCGCGGCGTACGCCGACACGCACCTGGTCGTGCACAAGGACACCGGCGCCGGGGGATCGGACGGGGTCGTCTCCGGGGTCACGGCGGTCGCCGACTCCGATCGGGTGACCGAACTCGCCCGGATGCTCGCCGGTATGGAGGACACCGACACAGGTCTGGCACATGCGCGGGAGTTGCTGGAGAAGGCACAACGGGAAAAGTCTCAAGCTCAAGTCGACCGTTAATCCGACACGCCGGGCAGACCTCCCTGGTCACGTGAATCACACGCGTGATACTCGGCGCATGAAGATGTCGGGTCTGCTCAGCCGTCGTTCCACTGACCTCGCCGGTGTCGTGGGCACCGTCCGCCAGATCGGGGTGGGGTCACCGGTCCCCAGGAAGCTCGGCGCCAAGGACGTCGCCGTGCTCGATCTCAACCGCGCGCCCGCCGACACCGCCCGCGCTCTCGTCGACGCCGGGGTGGCGGCAGTGGTGCACGTGCCCCGTCAGGGGGAGGAGATGCTCCCCCGCGCCGCGTTCCGGATCCTCGCCGCGTCGACGATCCCGGTCATTGAGGACGCGGACCTGTCCGGGGTCGCCGACGGGACCCGGGTGCGGATCGACGACGGCGTCGTCTACTCGGTCAAGTCCGAGGACGAGATCACGAGCGGCCGCGAGGTCGACCCGGCCACACTCCTCGCTGAGGTGGACGCCGCGGAGAGCGGGTACGTCGAGTCGGCGCTGGCGCACCTGGCCAACGCCACCGAGTTCCTCAGCCTCGAGCACCCGCTGCTGCTGGACGGCGAGGGCCTCCCGTCGATCGACGTCGACTTCACCGACCGTCACGTCGTGGTGGTCACCGGTGACGCGGCCGCGCGCGGCCAGCTCGCCGAGCTCAAGCCGTTCATCCGGGAGTACCGACCGCTGCTGGTCGGCGTGGGTGCCGGCGCGGAGTTCCTGCGCTCCGCTCGGCTGACGGCCGACGTCGTCGTCGCGACCCCCACGGACGTGTCCGACGAGGTCCTCACCGACGGCGCCGTCCTGGTGGTGCCCGCCGACCGCGACGGGCGCGCGGAGGGCCTCGAGAGGATCACAGAGCTCGGACTGGGGGCCACGACATTCCCCGCCGCCGCGACCGCGAGGGACATGGCGCTGCTGCTGGCCTACCACGGGGGCGCCGAGATGATCGTGGTGACCGGTGACGACAGGGGGCTCGAGAACGCGTTCCGCGACTCGTCCGCGCCCTCGTCCACGATGGTCGACACGACCGTCTCCTCCCGCTTGGTCCACGCCGACGCCTGTGCGACCTTGTACCGGTCTCGTGGCGCCGGGATCGGACTCGCCCTGGTCGTGCTCGCCGCCCTGATCGCGGTGGCCGCGGTCGTGGTGGCCCGCGACGCCGCCGCGGACCTGCTCATCTGGGCCGTCGAGACCTGGAACTCCTTCGCGCTCTGGGTCCAGGGGCTCTTCCGTTGATCTCCCTGCGTCGCCACGTCCTGACGCTGGTGGCCGTGTTCCTCGCTCTCGCGGTGGGGGTCGTCCTCGGGTCGACGTCCGTGGCGACGTCCATCAGGGACGCGGTGGTCGAGCGGGAGGAGACGACGGCGGCGCGGCTCGAGGCGTCGCAGGACGATCTGGCCGCGGAGCGGCTCGCCGTCGACCGACTCGACTCGCTGGCGGGAGACCTCACCCCGGCCGTCGTGGACGGTCGGCTCGACGGGAGGCCGGTCCTGACGATCGTGGCACCCGGCGCCTCCGACGAGGACGTCTCGGCGGCCCGCGAGGTGATCGACGCGGCCGGCGGGATCGACGCGGGCCGCGTCACCCTGACGGACAAGGCCGTCGACCCGGAGGCGGACGCGGAGCTCCAGGCGCTCGTCGCGAACCTGCCCATCGGCACCGCCCCGGCCGCTGGTGCGGACCTCGGTACCCAGCTGGGCACGGCGCTCGGTCGCGCGGGGCTGCTGCGCGCCGAGGACGCAGAACCGCACCTCGAGGACGACGACCGGGAAACGGTCCTCACCACCCTCGCGGATGCGGGGATCATCGGCTACGAACCCGGGACCCTTCGGCCCGGACAGCTCGCGTTGGTCGTGACCGGGCCCCGGGACGAGGAATCGACCGGGGTCCGTGTCGCCGCTCTGGCCCGCACCCTCGACGGTGAGGGCGCCGGCGCGGTGGTCGCCGTGCGGACGGGCGACTCCGGGGGACGCGACGCGGTCAGCATCCTGCGGTCCTCGGCGGAGGAGGACGTCTCGACCATCGATGACGCCGGTACCGAGGCGGGACGTCTGGCGACGACGCTGGCGCTGGCGGAGCAGCTCGACGGTGGGCAGGGTCACTACGGGCTGAGGCCGGACGCGACCGCCGCGGCGCCGTCGCTCCCCCCGACGCCGGAGCGGTGATAGCCTGAAGCCCCGTGGGGTGCACCGGAGCCACACCAGCATTCATCCATTCCGGCGTATGGACACGGGAGTCCCCTTGGCACTGAACCGAACCGCATCGCGGTCCGAGACCAAGCACATCTTCGTCACCGGCGGCGTGGCGTCGTCGCTGGGCAAGGGGCTCACCGCCTCGAGTCTCGGGCAGTTGCTCACCGCCCGCGGTCTCCGTGTGACCATGCAGAAGCTGGACCCGTACATCAACGTGGACCCCGGCACGATGAACCCCTTCCAGCACGGCGAGGTGTTCGTCACGGAGGACGGCGCCGAGGCCGACCTGGATCTCGGCCACTACGAGCGGTTCCTCGACCGCGATCTGGACGCGAAGGCCAACGTCACCACCGGGCAGGTGTACTCCGCGGTCATCGCCAAGGAGCGCCGCGGCGAGTACCTCGGTGACACCGTGCAGGTGATCCCGCACATCACTGACGCCATCAAGGACCGCATCATCGCGATGGGCGACCCCGATGACCAGGGGCGCCGCCCCGACGTGGTCATCACCGAGGTCGGTGGGACCGTCGGTGACATCGAGTCCCAGCCCTTCCTCGAGGCGTGCCGGCAGGTCCGCCACGAGGTGGGCCGCGAGAACATCTTCTTCCTGCACGTGTCGCTGGTCCCGTACCTCGCGCCGTCCGGGGAGCTCAAGACCAAGCCCACGCAGCACTCGGTGGCCGCGCTGCGCTCGATCGGCATCGTCCCCGACGGGTTGATCCTGCGCTCGGACCGGGACGTCACCGACGGGCTCAAGGCCAAGATCGCGCTGATGTGCGACGTGGACCTCGAGGGCGTCGTGTCCACCCCGGACGCCCCGAGCATCTACGACATCCCCAAGGTGCTGTTCAACGAGCACCTCGACACGCACGTCATCCGGCGGCTCAACCTGCCGTTCCGGGACGTCGACTGGACCGTGTGGGGCGACCTGCTCCAGCGCGTCCACGAGCCGCGCGAAGAGGTCGAGATCGCCCTCGTGGGCAAGTACATCGACCTGCCCGACGCGTACCTCTCGGTCACCGAGGCGCTGCGCGCCGGCGGCTTCGCGCACCACGCCCGCGTCAACATCCGGTGGGTGGAGTCCGACGCCTGCACCACCGAGGCCGGCGCGCGCGAGGCGCTCCGTGGTGTGGACGGCATGCTCATCCCCGGCGGGTTCGGTATCCGGGGGATCGAGGGCAAGCTCGGCGCCATCTCGTGGTCCCGCAAGAACCGCATCCCGCTGCTCGGGCTGTGCCTCGGTCTCCAGTGCTCGGTGATCGAGGCTGCCCGCTCGGTCGGGCTCGAGGGCGCCTCCTCCACCGAGTTCGACCCCGATGCCGAGCACCCGGTCATCTCGACCATGGCCGATCAGGTGGACGCGGTCGCCGGCAACGCCGACCTCGGCGGCACCATGCGTCTGGGCTCCTACCCGGCCACGCTCACCAAGGGCTCGGTCGTGGCCGAGGCGTACGGGTCCACCGAGATCACCGAACGTCACCGCCACCGCTACGAGGTCAACAACGCCTACCGCGACAGGATCGCCGAGTCCGGCCTGATGTTCTCGGGGACCTCCCCGGACGGGCACCTGGTCGAGTTCGTCGAGTACCCGCGCGAGCAGCACCCGTTCTTCGTCGCCACCCAGGCGCACCCGGAGTACAAGTCGCGTCCGACCCGCCCCCACCCGTTGTTCGTCGCGTTCATCAAGGCCGCGCTCGACTACGAGAACGAGATGCGACTGCCCGTCGAACCGTGGCGCACCGGTCAGAGCGGGGACTCCGGCCCGGAGACCGTGGACGCACCGGACGCCAAGACGTCCAGCGTGCGTGCCGACGAGGTGGACACCGAGGCGGCCTCCGACACCCGCGCGGACGGGAGCTGACCGGCGTGTCCGAGCGCGGTGCCCCCGGGACTCACGACTACCGGACCGTCGCGAGCCGTGAGATCTTCGACGGTCGCGTCGTGCGGCTGCGTGTGGACACCCTGACCATGCCGGGCGGGGGCACCGCCGACCGGGAGATCTGCGGTCACGACGACGCCGTCGCGGTGATCGCCCTCGACGACGACGACCGGATCACCCTCGTCCGGCAGTACCGGCACGCCGTGGGGGAGCGACTCTGGGAACTGCCCGCGGGTCTGTGCGATGTCGACGGCGAGGAGCCCCTGGCGACCGCGCGCCGTGAGCTCGTCGAGGAGACCGGTCTCGAGGCCGAGCACTGGCGCCCGGTGATCGAGATGGTCCCGTCCCCGGGGTTCTGCACGGAGCGCGTCCACGTGTACCTGGCCACCGGTCTCCGCGAGGTCGAGCGCCCGGAGGCGGAGCACGAGGAGGCGGACATGGAGGTCGCGCGCATGCCGTTCGCCGAGGCCGTCGACGCCGTGCTGGACGGCCGGATCGTCAACGGTATCGCCGTGGCCGGCATCCTCGCGGCCCGCACGGTGATCGACCGGTCCTGACGGGATCGGACCCCCGGTGACCTCGGAGGGCGGCGCCACCGTGCAGATCCGCGGGTACCTGGACCACCTCGCCGTCGAGAAGGGGGCCTCGGCCCACACCCTGGCCGCGTACCGCCGCGACCTGGAGAAGTACCGACGCTATCTCACGGCCGCGGGCGTCGACGACCTGACGTCCGTGACCGAGGCGCACGTGGAGGAGTTCCGCACCCGGTTGGCCACCGCCGACCCGGACGAGGGACGGAAGGCCCTGGCCCCCAGCTCGATCGCGCGGACCATGGCGGCGGTCCGTGGTCTCCACCGGTTCGCCACCCGCGACGGGGTGACCGCCCTCGACGCGGCCGCCGCCGTCACCCCGCCCCGTCCGCCGCGGCGGCTCCCCAAGGCACTGCCGGTCGACCGGATGATCGCGGTGATCGAGGCGGCCGGCGCCACCGAGACGGACACCGACCCCGCACGCCTGCGCGACCGCGCGATGCTCGAGTTGCTCTACGCCTCCGGTGCCCGGGCCGCCGAACTCGTCGGGCTCGACGTCGACGACCTCGACGGTCTCGACCACCCCGACGGTGGAGCGGTGATCCTGCGGGGCAAGGGCGGCAAGGAGCGGGTCGTCCCGGTCGGGCGTCCGGCGTGCGAGGCGGTGGGGGCCTATCTGGTGCGTGCCCGACCCGCGCTCGCCACCCGAGGGGGCCCGGCCCTGTTCCTCAACGCCCGCGGTGGGCGCGTCACCAGGCAGACCCTGTGGAACGTGGTGTCGGTCGCGGCACGACGCGCCGGTGTGCAGCAGGACGTCTCACCACACTCGTTCCGGCACTCGTTCGCCACCCATCTCCTCGACGGCGGGGCGGACATCCGTGTAGTCCAGGAGCTGCTGGGACACTCCTCGGTCACCACCACGCAGGTGTACACCCTCGTCACCGTCGACACGCTCCGAGAGGTCTGGGCCGAGTGTCACCCCCGGGCACGGTAACGTGACCGTGGATACGGCCCGGCGCGCTCGAGACGGCACGCTCGACACGGCACGGGTGAGACGGCGAGGAGAGGAGATGCGGTGGCGCTGAACACTGGGGCGATGGACCCCGCGTTGTTCTCCCGCGCCGAGCTCCTGGGCGCCGACGACCCGGCGGCCGGCGAGGGGTTCTCCGCGATCCCCGAACCGGAAACACTGTCCTCGCACGGGCCCGCCGTGGTGTTGTCGATGTGCAACCAGAAGGGCGGCGTCGGCAAGACCACCAGCACGATCAACCTCGCGGCGGCACTGGCGGAGTACGGCCGCAGGGTGCTCGTGGTGGATCTCGATCCCCAGGGGGCGCTGTCCGCGGGCCTGGGCATCCCGCACCACCAGCTCGATCTCACCGTCTACAACCTGCTCGTGGACAACTCCGTGTCGACGGAGGAGGTCCTGGTCCGGACCCGTGTCGAGGGCGTGGACCTCATCCCCGCCAACATCGACCTGTCAGCCGCGGAGATCCAGCTCGTCAACGAGGTCGGTCGCGAGCAGGCGCTGGGCCGCGCCCTGTACCCGGTCCTGGACCGCTACGACTTCGTCCTCGTCGACTGCCAGCCGTCGCTGGGCCTGCTCACCGTCAACGCGCTGGCGTGCTCGGACGGCGTGCTCATCCCCATGGAGTGCGAGTACTTCTCGCTGCGCGGGTTGGCGCTGCTGACGGACACGATCGACAAGGTGCGCGACCGCATCAACCCCCGACTGCACCTCACAGGCATCCTCATCACGATGTTCGACCGTCGGACGGTCCACGCCCGCGACGTGCTCAGCCGGGTCGTGGAGGTGTTCGGAGACAAGGTGTTCGACACACTCGTCACCCGCACCGTCCGGTTCCCGGAGACCACCGTCGCCGGCGAGCCGATCACCACGTGGGCTCCGAAGTCCGCGGGTGCGCAGGCCTACCGCGCCCTGGCGCGCGAGGTCATCCAGCGCGGCAGGTGACCGGGCGGTGACCGGCGTCGGGCCCCCGTCGGGTCAGGACCCGGTCGGGTCGGCGACGGAGGTCGGGGACCCGCGGGCGTTCACCGTCCACCTGACCAACTTCACCGGTCCGTTCGACCTGCTGCTGGGGCTCATCGACTCCAAGCGCCTCGACGTCACGGAGGTGGCCCTCCACGCCGTCACCGACGAGTTCATCGCGCACACCCGCCGCCTGGGCACGGAGGCCGGGCTCGAGGAGGTCACCGAGTTCCTGGTCGTCGCGGCGACACTGCTCGACCTCAAGACGGCCCGACTCGTCCCGTCCGGCGAGGTCCAGGATCCCGAGGACCTGGCCCTGCTGCAGGCCCGGGACATGCTCTTCGCCCGCCTGCTGCAGTTCCGGGCGTTCCGTCAGGTCGCGGAGCTGTTCGGTGAGCTCGACCGCACCGCGCGACACGCGTACCCGAGGACCGCCGGGCCCGACGAGGAGTTCCTGGGACTGCTCCCCGAGGTGGAGCTCGGGGTGGATCCCGACCAGTTCGCCACCATCGCCGCGGTCGCGTTCCGGCCACGGCCGGTCGACGAGGTGGGGGTGGGGCACATCCACGCCCCCGTCGTCTCGGTCCCCGAGCAGGCGGGCCGCGTCCTCGAGCTGTTGAAGTTCCACGGCGAGGGTCGGTGGGTGGACTTCCGCGACCTGATCACGGGGTGCGACGACTCCCTCGTCGTCGTCGCCAGGTTCCTCGCCCTGTTGGAGTTGTACCGGGCGCGCGCGGTCGCGCTCGCCCAGGACGAGGCACTGGGGGACCTGTTGGTGAGGTGGACGGGCGTGGACGCCGACGAGGTGACGAAGGGAAGGGACGAGTGGACGTGAACGACGTGTCGAAGCCCGGGGACCCCGAGCCGGTGGCGATCGGGGACGACGACGAGCCCGGTGTGCCGGAGCCGGAGGGGCCGCCGCTCCGTGCCCGGCTCGAGGCCCTGGTGCTGGTGGTGGACCAACCGACACCGGAGAGCGCACTGGCCGCGGCCGCCGGATCGACGGTCGCCGAGGTCGAGGCCGAGCTGCGGGCGTGGCGGGACGAACTCACGGCCGCGGGGAGCGGGATGGACCTGCGTCGCAGCGGCGACGGCTGGCGTCTCTACACCCGCCGCGACCTGGCGCCGTACGTGGAACGGCTCCTCACGGACGGCACCAGGGCCACCCTGACCCGGGCCGCGCTGGAGACCCTGGCCGTGATCGCCTACCGGCAGCCGGTCACCCGGTCGCGGGTCGCGGCGGTCCGCGGGGTGAACGTCGACGGTGTGATGAGGACGCTCGTGGCGCGCGGGCTGGCGGTGGAATGCGGCACAGATGCGGACACCGGGGGCATCCTGTATAGGACCACAGAGCTATTTCTGGAAAGATTGGGACTCACGTCGCTCGACGAGCTGCCGGACATCGCCCCGTTGCTGCCGGATGTCGACCTGGTCGACGAGATGAGCGACGACCCCGCGGACGATCCGCGGATCCCACTGGGGCGGCGCCGAACCGCGGCGCCCGACCCCACACCCCGAGACGACGACGAAGAGATGTGACGTTTTCATGACTGAATCCGCTGGCCGAGACGGCGCACCGGTCCGCCTCCAGAAGATCCTGGCCCAGGCCGGGGTCGCCTCCCGCCGGGCCTCAGAAGAGCTCATCGCCCGGGGACGGGTGGAGGTCGACGGCAAGAAGGTGCGCGAGATGGGCGTCAAGGTCGACCCCGCCACGGCGGTCATCCGCGTGGACGGCACCCGTATCGTCCTGGACGACACCCTGGTCTACCTCGCACTGAACAAGCCCCGCGGTTACCACACGACCATGTCCGACGAGAAGGGACGGCCCTGTGTCGGCGACCTCGTCGCGGACCGCGTGGACGCCGGACAGCGACTGTTCCACGTCGGGCGTCTCGACGCCGAGACCGAGGGCCTGCTCCTGGTGACCAACGACGGCGAGCTGGCGCACCGCCTCATGCACCCGTCCTACGAGGTCTCCAAGACCTACATGGCGACGGTGACCGGCGTCGTGGGCAAGGGCGTCAACAAGCAGTTGCGCGCCGGGGTGACCCTGGAGGACGGACCCGCCAAGGTCGACCAGTTCTCGATCCTCGACATCTACGACGGGCGCTCGCTGGTCAAGGTCGTGCTCCACGAGGGCCGCAAGCACATCGTCCGGCGGCTGCTCGCCGAGGTCGGGCACCCGGTCGAGGCGCTGGTGCGGACCCGGTTCGGGGCCGTCGCACTCGGCGACCAGCGTGCGGGCACCTTCCGCAGGCTGGGCCGCAAAGAGGTCTCCGACCTGTACGAGGCGGTAGGCCTGTGAGCGCCCCGAGCGCCCCGGCCGCGCGTCGACGTATCGCGATCGACGGCCCCGCCGGCACCGGGAAGTCCACCCTGGCACGCACGCTGGCCCGGCGGATCGGCGGCGCGTACCTCGACACCGGCGCGATGTACCGGGTGGCGACCCTGCAGGTCCTGCGCGCCGGGATCGACCCGGAGGACGCGGCCGCCGTGATCGCCGCGACGGCCGACCTGCCGCTGGAGATCGGCACCGACGCCGGAGCCGAGCGCGTCCTGCTGGCCGGTGAGGACGTCAGCGACGAGATCCGCACCGCCCGCGTCACGGCCGCGGTTTCGGCGGTGTCCGCCGTGCCCGAGGTCCGCCAGAACCTGGTCCTCCTGCAGCGACGGCTGGCCGCCAGCGGGGGCACCGTCGTCCTCGAGGGGCGCGATATCGGCACCGTGGTGCTGCCGGACGCCGAGGTGAAGGTCTACCTCACCGCCAGCCCGGAGGTGCGGGCCCGGCGCCGCACCGACCAGGACCTGGCCGCCGGCCGCGAGGCCGACTACGACGAGGTGCTGGCCGCCGTCATCGAACGCGACCGCAAGGATTCCACGCGCGCCGCGAGCCCGCTGCGGCCCGCCGACGACGCCGTCGTCATCGACACCTCCGACCTCACCCTCGACGAGGTGCTCGACCGCCTGGTCGCGCTCGCCGAGGGAATCCACGCGTCGCACGGCGCCACCGCAGAAGGGAACGCATGATGCCGACCAACGAGGATAACCCCGAGTTCGACCTGCCCGCCGGTCCCGGTGAGGAGACCATCGAGGACGGCTGGAATGACGACACCGACTGGGAGGCGGTCGCCGCGGAGTTCGCCGACGAGATCGGGGCGGTCACCGAGGGCGTGGAGATCCTTCCCACCGTCGCGATCGTCGGCCGACCCAACGTCGGGAAGTCCACCCTGGTGAACCGCATCATCGGCCGCCGGGAGGCCGTCGTCGAGGACGTCCCGGGCGTCACGCGCGACCGGGTCTCCTACGAGGCGCTGTGGAACGGCCGCACCTTCATGGTGCAGGACACCGGTGGCTGGGAGCAGGACGCCAAGGGCATGCACCGCTCCATCGCGCAGCAGGCCGAGATCGCCATGGGCACGGCCGACCTCATCGTGCTGGTGTGTGACGGCACGGTGGGCATCACCGCCGCCGACGCCACGGTGGCCAAGAGCCTGCGTCGGTCCGACACCCCGGTCATCCTCGCCGTCAACAAGGTCGACAGTGAGAAGGCCGAACTGGAGGCGGCCGAGTTCTGGTCCCTCGGCCTGGACGAGCCCCACGCCATCTCCGCCGCCCACGGTCGCGGCACGGCGGATCTCCTCGACGAGATCCTCCGGCAGCTGCCGTCCAAGGCGAGGATGCGTGAGGCCACCAACGTGCCGCGCCGTGTCGCGCTGGTCGGCAAGCCCAACGTCGGTAAGTCGAGTCTGCTCAACAAGCTCACCGGCGAGGAGCGCTCGGTGGTCGACAACGTCGCCGGTACCACCGTCGACCCCGTCGACTCACTCGTGGAGCTCGGGGGACGCACCTGGCGGTTCGTGGACACCGCCGGCCTGCGCCGCAAGGTCAACCAGGCCTACGGTCACGAGTACTACGCCTCACTGCGCACCCGTGGAGCGATCGAGGCGGCCGAGGTGGTCGTCCTCCTGCTCGACGCCTCGGAGCCCATCACGGAGCAGGACCTCCGGGTGATCTCCATGGTCGCCGACGCCGGCCGTGCGCTGGTGATCGCGTTCAACAAGTGGGACCTGGTCGACGAGGACCGACGGTACGACCTCGACAAGGAGATCGACCGCGAACTGTCGCGGGTGCTCTCCTGGGCGCACCGTGTCAACATCTCCGCCAAGACGGGCCGCGCCCTGGCGAAGCTGGTGCCGGCGATGGAGACCGCGCTCGACTCGTGGGACAAGCGGATCCCCACCGGGCCGCTCAACACATGGATGAACGAGGTCGTCGCTGCGACCCCGCCACCCATGCGCGGCGGACGCCTGCCCCGCATCCGGTTCTGCACCCAGGCCACCACCCGGCCGCCGACGTTCGTGTTCTTCTCCACGGGCTTCCTCGAGGCCGGGTACCGCCGCTTCCTCGAGCGCCGCCTGCGTGAGACGTTTGGTTTCGACGGCTCCCCGGTCAGGGTGAACGTCCGGGTCAAGGAGCGCCGCCAACGCAAGTGACCAGGCGATTTCGGCCCGGGCGAGGGGGTGCGCTAGTCTGAGCGAGTCGCCGCGTGAGCCGCGGTGGCGGACGGGCTGTGGCGCAGCTTGGTAGCGCACTTGACTGGGGGTCAAGGGGTCGCAGGTTCAAATCCTGTCAGCCCGACACAGATTGGACGAGATCAGGGCCGGTTTCCCGAGAAGGGAGCCGGCCCTGAGCCCATTTCGGGGAGATGGACTCGCCTCGCGTGAACCGGGAGCCTCCCACGGAGCCTGGTGGGTTAGCCTTTCCTGGTCAGGAAGCGGCGGCCCGGGTCGACCGTCGATCATCGATCCAGGAGTGGATGCGCGGTGGGAGAGCTACTCGTCATAGTGGGGTTGGTGGTCGCGGTGGTCGCGATCATCGGGATCATCGTCAAGGCCCGGGGCGGGAAGAGGCCTGCCACGGCCGCGGCCCGCCGCGACCCGCTGGCCGCCGACCAGCCGATCCACGGATTCGGACCGCGTGAGCTCGGCCCCGGCGCGATCGTCGCCTACGGCGGTGTCGACTACGTGGTGCGTGGATCGATCACCCTGCGCCAGGGCCCGTACGTCTGGTGGGAGCACCTCCTGGAAGGCGGGGACGGTGCGCAGTGGCTCGGTGTCGAGGAGGATGAGGGGACCCTCGAGCTGACCTGGTGGACCACCCGGAAGGGCCTCGGCGTCAGTCCCGGGTCCGAGGTGATCGTCGACGATCGTGTCCATCGTCTCGAGGAGTCGGGCGAGGCGGACTACTCGTGCGAGGGGACCACCGGCCTGCCCGAGCGCGGTCGGATGCGCTACCAGGACATGCGGACCGGGGACGGTAGTTCGCTGCTCTCGTTCGAGAACTGGGACGGGGCGGGCTGGGAGGTCTCGACCGGCCGTCCGATGTCGCGGGGCGAGCTGACCGTCTACCCGGCGCCCCCTGCGGCCGGCGACCCGGACTACAGGCGGTGACCGTGCACGACCTCGTCGCGGAACCGAGCGACGTCGCGGCCGCCGCGCTCGGGTACCGGGTCGGCGTGGAGCCCGAGCGGGACGCCCTCGTCTCGACCGTCCTCGAACACCCGGTGCACCACATCGCTCTACGCCTGTCGATCCTCGGTGCGTCACACGCCGTGACGCTCGTGATCGACGGACGCGATGCGATGACCGAGGAGGTGTCCTGCCGCGCGACGACCGCCGGGGGCGCGCCGTTGCCGGCCGAGGTGTCCTGCCCCGGCCCATGGGGTGTGCACCACCTGCGCGGGGCCACCGAGACGCTCTCCGCCGACGCATTCGGGGAACTGGTGGATCGCCTGACCGCGCTCGCGGCAGCCGATCCGACCGTGCTCGCGGGACGGTTCCCGGGCTCTGAAGGGGCGCTCACGGTGGTGGCCACGACGCCGGACGACACGGGCTGGTCGTGGGACACCTGGCACCTCTACCCGGCTGGAGACGACTCCGGCGAGAGTGGTGGCGACGTCGTCGCCACCACGTCCCGGGTGCACGTCGCCGGGATGAACGGCGCCGGGGTGGACGGTGCAGAGGGGGTGGCCTCGTGAAGCCCTACCGCGGGTGGATCATCGCGCTCGTCGCCGGACTGTGCGCGGTCCTGCTGGGCCTCGTCCTGGTGGGGTCCGGCACGAACGCCGTGCGCTACGTCCGCGAGAACTACACGCCGGTGGCCGGCGCGTCCCAGACCTACGAGTGCCGGGGCGACCGGGACTCCACGGCGAGGGACATCAGCAACCACGAGCGGCCGGACGCCGACCAGCTGAACGAGGACACCCGGTACCTGAGGTACGGGGACGACATGATCGTCGTCGGCCGCTCCGGCGATCTCGCCTGTCGCGTCCAGCTCGACGAGAACTCGCGCACGCTCCGTTCCGGAGGCTTCATCTTCCTCGGCGGGGCCTTCGGCCCGGGCAGCCCGGCGCGGTCCGCCGGGGGCAGCTCCGGCGGGGTGGGCGCGAAGTGACCCACGAGACGCCCACAGACCACCCGAACCCCGAGGAGACACGGTGACCATCGCCGCCGGAACCGCCGACCACGTACCCGAACTCCTGGACGGGATCGGGGTGTCGCTGGCGTACTTCGGCGTCGGCGCCCTGGTCCTGGTACTGGGTTTCGTCATGCTCGACCTGCTGACGCCGGGCAGCCTGCGCCACCACGTGTTCGTCGACCACCGTCCCAACGCCGCGGCGCTGTTCGTGTCCTCGGCGTTCTCCCTCGCGATCATCGTCGTCACTGTGATGACCAACGCCTCGGACTCCCTCGTGTTGGGCCTGATCGACGTCGCCGTCTACGGCCTGCTCGGCGTGATCTTCCAGGCCGTCACCCTGGTGATTCTGGAACTGCTGGTCCCTGGCAGGTTCCGCGACCTCGTCGGCGCGCCACGGTTCAGCACCGCCGCACTCGCCGTCGCGGCCACACTCGTCGCCGTCTCCGCCGTGAACGCGGCCGCCATTGCCTGACGAGGTCGGCACGGCGGTTCCCGTGCCGACGGAGGCGGACCCTGCCGGAGAACCCCCGCCGCGCGCCGGCCGCTGGTGGCGTCCTGTCGTGCTGGCCTCCGTCGCCGCGTGCGCCGCCTGCGGGCTCATTTACGAGCTCGCCCTCCTCACGCTCGCGACGACAGTCCAGGGCGGAGGGATCGTCGCCACGAGTCTCGTGGTGGCCGGGTACGTCGCGGCCCTCGGCCTCGGCGCATTGCTGGCCAAGCCGTTCGTCGACCGCCCGGCGTCGAGCTTCGTCGCCGTCGAGTCGACGCTGGGGCTCGTCGGTGGGGCGTCGGCCACGGCGCTCTATGTGACCTTCACGACCCTGGGGTCGGACTCGGCGTCGTTGGTGACGCTGGTGGTGGCCACCGCCGCGATCGGCGTGCTGGTGGGCGCAGAGGTGCCACTGCTCATGTCCCTGCTGCAGACCGGCCGCCGGACCGGGTCGGCCGAGGCCGGCCGGGTACTGGCCGATCTCAACGCCGCCGACTACCTGGGGGCGCTCGTCGGGGGACTGCTGTGGCCGTTCCTGCTCCTGCCGTCGTTCGGGATGCAGCAGGCCGCCGCCATCACGGGGGTGGTCAACGTGGCCGCCGCGGCCGTGCTGCTCGCGCTCGCGTTGCGGGGTCTGCTGACCCGGACACAGACTGCCGTAGCGGCGTTGTCGCTCGCGCTGGTCGCGGCTCTGCTGGGCACGCTGCTCGTCGCGCTCGACGACGTCACCGAGTGGTCGCGGTCCAAGCTGTACCCGGACCCGGTGCTCTCCCACACCCAGTCCGCCTACCAGGAGATCGTCGTCACCAGAGCGAGGTACAACGGCCGCACGGACCGCCGTCTGTACCTCGACGGCACGCTCCAGTACTCGAGTCTGGACGAGTACCGGTACACCGAGGCGCTGGTCCAGCCCGCGATGGCCGAGCGGCCCGGCGACGTGTTGGTACTCGGCGGCGGCGACGGTCTGGCGGCCCGAGACCTCCTGGCCGTGCCGGGCGTTCGGCGAGTGGTCCAGGTGGAGCTCGACCCGGCCGTGCTGGAGATCGCCCGCACCGAGCTGCGCGCGGACAACCGGGGTTCCCTCGACGACCCGCGCGTCGAGGTGGTGGTCGACGACGCCTTCGCGTGGCTGCGCCGGGGCGGCGACGGCGCCGTGCCGCCGGGCGGCTTCGGGGCGGTGCTCGTGGATCTGCCGGACCCGCGCAACGCCGCGCTGTCCCGCCTGTATTCCGAGGAGTTCTACGGCCTCGTGCGCGGGGTCACCGGCGATGACGGCCTCATGGTCGTCCAATCGGGGAGCCCGTTCTCCACACCACGGCAGTTCTGGCGGACGGTGTCGACAGTCGATTCCGCGGGATGGGGCACGACCCCGTACCACGTTCACGTCCCGACGTTCGGGGACTGGGGTTTCGTCCTGGCCTCGGCCGACGGTAACGCCCCGGATCTCCGACTGCGGCCCGACGTCACCGGCCTGCGATACCTCGACCAGGGGACCCTCGAGGCAGCCGGCCGGTTCGGTCGCGACGTGGCCCCGATGCGACTCGAGCCCTCCACACTCGACCGGCCCCGGATCCTCGATGACGCCCGACGTGGCTATGAACGCTGACCGGTGCGGAGCCGGCCTGCCACCCGCGGGGGAACACGGGGCCGGGGCCTACCGTTGTAACCGATAGGTATCCCGTGAGAAGAGCCGCGCGCCGGACGCGCGGGCGAGGAGGGGCATGGCCGACGAGCGCACGCCACAGACGGCACGGGACCGGATCGTGTCCGACGTCGACCGGATGTGCCGGGGGGAGGGGCAGGCCCCGGTGGCGGAATTGTCCGACAGGGCCGCGTTGCTCGTGGCCTGCGGGCTGGTCGAGCCCCGCATCGGCGACGTCGTCCTGGCCCGGTTGCACCGTAATCTCCCGTTCCCGACGGTCAACGGGTTCCACCAGGTCCGGATTATCGAGGAACAACGCCACGACCTCCGGCGGATCCTCGGCACCCCGGTGCCGTCCATGTTGCGGATGGCGTTGCGTACCCGGTTGGCGGATCTCGACCGGAGGTATCTCGTCCTGCGGACCGGGTTCACACGGGGTACCGGCGTCTGGGCGTTCCGGGTGAAGGACATCCGCGCCGACCGTCGACGCGGTGTGCACCTGGACACCGATGACCGCGGCCGGTTGTTCGACGCACTGGCGTCGACGCCGACGATGGCCGCCGTTCCGCTCGTGCCCCGGACCCTCGCAGAACTCGGGACCGTCGCCGCGGCCAGGGGTCAGCGTGAGATGGGCAGGGTGGTGCTGCCACAGCGGGTGCAGTCGGTTGTCCAGTCGCTGCCCTCGCTCCCGCACATCCGGGCGGACCGGCGCCGGATCCCGGAGATGTACACGGCCACGCTCATGGAGGTCGGTGGTCTGTACGACCGGTTGTATCGCGCCTACGCGCGGGGCGGACGGTCGGTCGAGGAGATCCGGCTACAGTTCGACGCCGAATCCGAGGTGGTCGGCCTCGCCGGGGATCTGTGCCGACTGCGCGAGGCCGCGGCCACGGCCGGGGTACCGCCTGCGAGCGACGGATTCACCACCCTGACCGGCATGGGCACGTCGATCGACGGGGTGTGGGTAGAGGTTGTCGACCGGGCGGTCGCGTTCCGTGAGCTCGTCGAGTCGGTGGAGTCACGGGCGGATGCCGCGGTGGCGGAGGCGGAACGCCTCGCCGGGATCGCGCGCGACAACGGTGTGGCATCGCCCGCGACGCCCTACCGCCCCTCACCGGCGGACGTGGTGGCGGAGAATCTCGCGGCCCGGGCGGGGGATCGCATGCTCTCGACGGAGGCCATGCGGCGGTTGCGGGGCCAGATCGACCCGGAGCGCTAGACGCCGTGACCGGCGGGGCACGTCCCCGCCCGCGTCCCGCCTGCGTACGGTGGACGCATCTGTTCGTGACCGGGAAGGACTCCACGCGTGGGATTGGCCAACCGCTTCTGGAAGCTCATGGGCTCCACCCAGGGACGCGACACCTCGCGCGCGCAGAGCGCGGTCGAGGCCTCGCACGAGTACGACGGGTGGGCGGCGGGACTGGACGACGGCGAGTTCGCGGACACGGCGCACGACCTGCAGCTCTTCGGGGATCCTCCCGAGGACCTCGCCCGCTTCCTCGCACTGGCCAGGGAGGCCGCCGACCGGACGGTGGGGCTGAGGCCGTTCGACGTCCAACTCCAGGGCGCGTTGCGCATGTTCTCCGGCGATGTCGTGGAGATGGCGACGGGCGAAGGCAAGACCCTCTCCGGGGCGGTGGCGGCGGCGGGGTACGCCCTCCAGGGACACACCGTCCACGTCGTCTCCGTCAACGACTACCTCGCCGCCCGGGACGCCCGCTGGATGGGCCCGATGTTCGAGCTGCTGGGACTGTCGGTCGGCCACGTCACCGAATCCTCGACACGCGATGAACGGCGTGACGCCTACGGCTGCGATGTCACCTACGGCTCGGTCTCGGAGATCGGTTTCGACGTCCTCCGCGAGCAATTGGTGACCAACCCGTCGGACCTCATCTCCCCGACGACGGACGTGGCCCTCGTGGACGAGGCCGACTCGGTGTTGGTGGACGAGGCTCTCGTGCCGTTGGTGCTGGCGGGGTCCACGTCCGGGGAGGCGCCGACAGGGGAGGTCCTGGCCGCGGTGCGCAAGCTGCGCCCGGGGCGGCACTACGAGACCGATTCCGAGCGGCGCAACATCTTCCTCACCGAGGACGGTGCCGAGGCCATCGAGACCGAACTCGGCATCGCCGACCTGTACGACGCCGACCACGTCGGTACCACCCTCGTGCAGGTCAACGTGGCCCTCCACGCGTGCTTCCTCCTGCGCAGGGACGTGGACTACATCGTCCGCGACGGACGGGTGCAACTGGTCAACGCCTCGCGCGGGCGCGTGGCCGAGCTCCAGCGGTGGCCGGACGGACTCCAGGCCGCCGTGGAGGCCAAGGAGGGCGTCCCGGTGTCCGAAGCGGGCCAGATCCTGGACAGTCTCACGGTCCAGGCCTTCATCGGGCGGTACGACAAGGTGTGCGGCATGACCGGTACCGCGCTCGCCGCCGGTGCCCAGCTGCGCGAGTTCTACTCCCTGGGCGTGTCCCAGATTGACTCCAATGCGCCGAATATCCGTTTCGACGAAGCCGATCGGACCTACATCGACACCGACAGCAAGACTCGCGCCGTGGTCGAGCACATCGTGAGCGTCCACGCCACCGGCCAGCCGGTCCTGGTGGGCACACACGACGTGGCCGAGTCCGAGGAACTGGCCGCGCGGCTCGCCGAGAAGGGTGTCGACTGCGCGGTCCTCAACGCCAAGAACGACGAGGAGGAGGCGGCGATCATCGCCGAGGCGGGCGACGTGGGGAACGTCACCGTCTCCACCCAGATGGCCGGCCGCGGGACGGACATCCGGCTCGGTGGTTCCGACGAATCGCGGCGCGACGAGGTCGTGGAGCTCGGCGGACTGCACGTGGTGGGTACCGGTCGACACCGGACGGAGCGACTCGACAACCAGCTCAGAGGACGGGCGGGGCGTCAGGGCGACCCGGGTAGCTCGGTGTTCTTCGCGTCCATGGACGACCCCGTGGTGACCTCGGCGCTCGAACCCGAGAAGATCCCGACCGCCCACGACCGGATCACCGGGTTGCTCAAGGGCAATCGCGGTCGTGACGCCGTCGATCACGCGCAGCGGGTGACCGAGGGACAGATGCTGGAGATCCACGCCAACACCTGGCGCTACAGTCGTCTCCTCGCCGAGCAGCGCGACATCCTCGCCGAGCGACGTGCCGCGCTGCTCCGCACGGACAAGGCGTTCGAGGAACTCACGGCACATGATCCCGAACGGAGTGCCCGACTGGTGGAGGCGCACGGCCGCGACGCCGTGGTGCAGGGATGCCGCGAGATCATGCTGTGGCATCTCGACCGTGGTTGGGCGCGACATCTCGAGACGATGAACGACGTCCGCGAATCGATCCACCTCCGCGCGCTGGGACGCGAGAACCCCCTCGACGAGTTCCACCGGATCGCGATCGACCACTTCCGCGATCTCGCCTCCGACGCGGTCCGCAAGTCCGAGGCCACGTTCGCCGAGATCGGGTTCACCGCCTCCGGGGTGGACCTCGAGGCCAATTCCATGGCACGGCCCACCTCGACCTGGACCTACATGGTCCACGACAACCCGATGGCGGCCGGCGGGAACGTCTTCTCCGGGATGATGTCGACGTTCCGATGAGCGCGGCGCGTGACGGTCGACGGGAGACCGACCTACGGGAATGGCGGACCGGCGAGGGCAAGGTCCTCGGGGCCAGGATCCCCCCGCCGCGGGACGGCCACCTGTCCGCGGCGGTCCCGCCCGGCCTGGGGCCCGATACGCCCGCGAGGGTTCCGGAGGTCAGCGACCGGTTCTGGACGTTGCCCAACGCGGTCTCCCTGGGGCGCATCGCCCTGATCCCGGTCCTCGTGCTGAGCATCCTGGCGTGGGATGACCCACCCCTGGCGTTGTGGCTCCTCGGGGTGCTGGTGGTGTCGGATTGGCTCGACGGCAAGATCGCCCGCCTGTGGAACATGCGCTCCACCTGGGGCGAGCGTCTGGACCCGATCGCCGACAGGATCCTCGTCGCCGCCGTCCCCGTCTCCTTCGCCGTGGCGGGATACATCCCGGTGTGGATCGTGGTGGTGCTGATCGCGCGTGATCTCCTACTGACGGCCACGCTCCCGGTCTATCGCCGGCGCGGGCTGGACCCCGAGGTCACCTATCTGGGCAAGGCGGCGACCTTCGCCCTGTTCTGGTCGCTCCCACTGCTGCTGACCGGCCACGCCGGAGTACCGGGAGGCCAGGCCTTCGAACTCGTGGGGGAGGCGTGCCTGTACTGGGGTGTCGGCCTGTACGCCTGGAGTGGGGGCATCTACGTCTGGCAGGCGTCGAGGATCGCGCGGGCGGTTCGCCCGCGCGGGGTCCGATCGGCTGATGTGGGGGCGCCCGACGGTGTGTAATGTCGCCAGATGGAATTCGAAGTGAGCCACTCGAGAAGGGCGCGTCAGTGAGCGATCAGAACATCCCCGACCAGCTCCGGTACACCGATGAGCACGAGTGGGTGGAGCGGGTGTCGGACACCCGCGTGCGCATCGGAATCACCGAGTACGCGCAGTCCAAGTTGGGCGACATCGTGTTCGTCCAACTCCCGGACGTCGGTGGGGAGACCGAGTCGGGTGAGCCCTTCGGTGAGGTCGAGTCGCCGAAGAGCGTGTCCGACCTCTACGCGCCACTGAGCGGCAAGGTCGTCGAGGTCAACACCGCCCTCGAGACGTCTCCCGAACTGGTCAACTCGGATCCGTACGGTGAGGGGTGGATCGTCGTCCTCGAGATCGCCGATGTGGACGACCTGGAGTCCCAGCTCGAGCAGACCCTTGATTCGGACGGGTACGCCAAGATCACCGAGGGCTGAGCGGGTAGTCGCCGCCCCCGGGCCCCGCGACCGGGGACTCCGACATAGAATCAACAGCACCGCACGGTGAGCCCCCGCTGGGCTCGGACGAGGAGATACGAACGTGACCGAGAACAAGAACATGCCCGAGGCGACCGCCGAGACCACCTCGGTGTTCCGTGCCGAGCTCCTCACCGAATCCGACCAGCAGGCGGCCCAGTCCGACTCCGCCGTCACCGGTGTCGAGGGGCTCCCCGAGGGGCAGGCGCTGCTCGTGGTCAAGCGTGGCCCCAACGCGGGGTCGAGGTTCCTGCTCGACCAGGCCACCACGTCCGCGGGACGGCACCCGGACAGCGACATCTTCCTCGACGACGTGACGGTGAGCCGGCGGCACGCCGAGTTCCGGAGCGAGAGCGAGACCTTCACCGTCGTCGACGTGGGGTCGCTGAACGGTACCTACGTCAATCGTGAGCCCGTGGACTCGGCGTCGCTGTCGAACGGCGACGAGGTCCAGATCGGCAAGTTCCGTCTCGTCTTCCTGACGGGTACGCCCGGGCAGTGACCGCCGCCGGGCAGGGCGCCCCGAGGGAGGAGTACCTCTCCATCGGGGGCGTCATCGCACTTCTGAGTCCGGAGTTCCCGGACCTGACGGTGTCGAAGGTCCGGTTCCTCGAGAACGAGGGGCTGGTCACCCCTGAACGCACCGCGAGCGGGTACCGGCGCTTCAGCGTCGAGGACCGCGAGCGGCTGCGGTACGTCCTGACCGCCCAGCGCGATCGGTATCTGCCCCTCAAGGTGATCCGGCAGGAGCTCGACGCGCTGGACGCCGGCATCGCCGACGGGTCGACCACCGCGCTGCGGCCGCGGCCCGGCGAGGACGGCGTCCCCGGGTCGACCCCGGACGACTTCCGAAGCGACACCCTGAAGAGGCTCACCCGCGAGAACGTGGTCGAGCAGTCCGGGGTGGACGCCGCTCTGGTCGACGCGCTGATCGACGCGGGCCTGATCGCCGCGGGCCCCGGCGGGTTCTTCGACCCGGAGGCGGTGCTCGTGGCGCGGACCGCGCACGACCTGGCCGCGCACGGGGTGGATGTGCGTCACCTCAGGGGGTTCCGCACGGCGGCGGATCGGCAGACCGGGTTGATTACCCAGATCGCCGGCCCGGTGGCTCGCCAGGGCGATGCCGATGCCCGTGACCGGGCCGCGGAGTTGGCGCGGGAGATCGCGGCACTGTCGGTGTCGCTCCATTCGACCCTGGTGACCGTCGCCGTGAGGCACGCCCTCGAGTCCTGACGGGAACAGCGCGCGCTCGCGGTGAACCGGATCGGGGCTACGCTTGAGACGTGGGAGAGGCGGAGAACATGGGAAAGAACATGCGCGAGGTCGACATCGTCGGCGTCCGTTTCGAGGAGCCGGAGTACGCACCCGTACTGATCCTGCACGAGAAGGACGGTGGCCGGTACGTACCGATCTGGATCGGGGCGGCCGAAGCCGCGGCGATCAGCCTCCAACAGCAGGGGGTGCGGCCGAGCAGGCCGCTGACCCACGACCTCGTGGCCGCGCTACTGGACACCTTCTCGCATCCGCTGGAGCAGGTGGAGATCATCGGAGTGTCCGAGGGGACGTTCTTCGCGGAGTTGGTCTTCGGCGACACGAGGGTGTCCGCGCGCCCGTCCGACGCGGTGGCGGTCGCACTGCGGACCTCCTCGCCGGTACTCGTGAGCCGGGAGGTGCTCGACGAGGTGGGGATCTCCCTCGTGGAGCAGGGCGAGGAAGAGGTCGAAGCCTTCCGGGAGTTCCTCGATCAGGTGAACCCTGACGATTTTCTCGGCGGACCGGAGGCGCCCAGAGAACCGGGCGGGTCATCGTCCTGACGCCTGCGACCTGCGAGTTTGGCATTCACAGTGGCCACACCGATACCAGTTCGCAGGTCAGGACAGACTCTAAACTTCAACTTGAGGTTGAGGTTTACCGCGTGTCCTATTGATCAGGGCCCCCGACGGGCATAGCGTTGCCCTCAGTGAACTACAACGATGGTGTTCACGCGTCCAGGATCCGGGCCTCGTCGCCCGGTACCGTGTCGTCACGATCGTGGCGACACCCGCAGCTTGAGGGAGCAATCGTGGCCGACCACACCCGGGTCTCGGAGCCGTCCGTCGCCGATACGAACACGGAGAGTCTCTTCGGGGACCGAGGAGAGGGCACCCAGGCTTCCTTCGACGAGGTGCAGCCCGGGTTGTTCCCCGATGACGGGATCCCGGACGGCACGAGCGGGTACCGGGTCCCGATCGCATGCCAGATCGCCGGGATCACCTACCGGCAGCTCGATTACTGGGCACGCACCGACCTCGTGGTGCCGTCGATCCGCAATGCGGCCGGCTCGGGTAGCCAGCGCCTGTACTCGTTCAAGGACATCCTCGTCCTGAAGATCGTCAAGCAGCTGCTCGACACCGGTATCTCGCTCCAGAACATCCGGAAGGCCGTGGATCAGATCCGGTCACGGGGCGTGGAGGACCTGGCTACCATCACCCTGTTCTCGGATGGCCGCACCGTGTTCGAGTGCACCTCCAAGGAGGAGGTGTTCGACCTGCTCCAGGGCGGGCAGGGCGTGTTCGGCATCGGTATCGGGGGCGCGATGCGTGAACTCGCAGGGTCGATCGCCGAGTTCCCCGCGGAGACGGTCTCCGAGGACGACATCCTCGCACCGGTGGAGGACGAGCTGGCGGCCCGTCGGCGCGCTCGCGCCTCACGCCGCACGGGCTGATCGGCGCCGGTGGTCTAGACTCGGCCATGCGTTCACGCGACTCACGGGAGAGCTCCGCGGCCTTGTCGGTCGCGGGCGCCGAAGGAGCAACTCCTCTCCGAGAATCTCTCAGGCACCCGGACCGTGTAGTCGCCTAACGCCTCTGGAGAGCGGTGGAACAGACCACCCGCCCACGGGGAAAGCCGGGGCCGCACACGCGGCCCGGTGAATCTCTCAGGCGCCGGCACCCGTCCGGCAGGGGACAGAGCGGAGAGGGTAGCACCGGCCCGCAGGCCGCCTGTCCGGGCGGCCCCGCCACCTGAGGAGCACCTGTGACGACGACCCCTGACACCGCCCGGACCGGAGGCGAGTTCGTCGCCCGCCATCTGGGTCCCGACGCCCACGGCCTGGAACGCATCCTCGACACCATCGGCGTGGGTTCGCTGGATGAACTCGCCGAGCGGGCCGTGCCCTCGGTCATCCTCGACGAGGTGGGACCGGACGGGCGCGCGGAGGGGATCGACGCCCTACCGGAGCCGCTGTCGGAAGCGGACACCCTCGCGGCGCTGCGCGAACTCGCCAACCGCAACACCGTCGCCGTGTCGATGATCGGACAGGGCTACTACGACACGCTCACTCCGCCGGTACTGATCCGGAACATCATCGAGAGCCCGGCGTGGTACACGGGCTACACCCCCTACCAGCCGGAGATCAGCCAGGGCCGTCTCGAGGCGCTCCTGAACTTCCAGACGATGGTCTCCGACCTGACCGGCATGGACATGGCAGGCGCCTCCATGCTGGACGAGGGCACGGCCGCGGCCGAGGCCATGACGATGCTGCGACGGGCCAACCGCTCCTCCAAGAGCCCCCGCTTCGCCGTCGACACCGACATCTTCCCCCAGACCGCGGCGATCCTCGCCACCCGCGCGGAGCCCCTGGGCATCGAACTCGTCACGGCGAACCTGGTGGACGACGGCCTGCCCGAGGGCGAGTTCTTCGGGGCGCTCGTGCAGACCCCCGGCGCGTCCGGTCGTGTTGCCGACGTGTCCCGGCTCATCGAGCAGTGCCACGAACGGGGCGCCATGGTCGCCGCGGGTGTCGACCTGCTGGCGGCGACGGTCCTGACCCCCGCGGGAGAGAAGGGCGCGGACGCGTGCTTCGGCACCACCCAGCGCTTCGGGGTCCCGATGGGCTTCGGCGGGCCGCACGCCGGTTTCCTCGCGTGCCGCAGCGCGCACGCCCGCAACCTGCCGGGTCGACTGGTCGGGGTGTCGACGGACGCCGACGGACAGGTCGCGTACCGGCTCGCCCTCCAGACCCGTGAGCAGCACATCCGCCGCGAGAAGGCGACATCCAACATCTGCACCGCCCAGGTCCTCCTGGCGGTCCTGGCCGCGATGTACGCGTCCTATCACGGCGCCGACGGTCTCTCGGCGATCGCCCGCCGGGTGCACGCCCACGCCGACGCTCTCGCCCGGGGGCTGCGCTCGGCCGGGGTCGAAGTGGTCCACGACGAGTTCTTCGACACGGTCCTGACCCGTGTACCGGGACGCGCTGATGAGGTACTGGCCGCCGCCGCCGCGCGCGGGGTGAACGTGTGGAAGGTCGACGACGACTCCGTGTCGATCGCGTGTGACGAGGCCACCACCGCCGAGCACGTCGGGATCGTGCTCGAGGCATTCGGCGCAGGTGCCGTCGGGGCCGTCGAGATCCCGGTGGATCCGGGACACGGGGATCGCACGAGCGAGTTCCTCCAGCACGAGGCGTTCGTGCGGTACCGCACCGAGACCGCGATGCTGAGGTACCTGCGGGCGCTCTCGGACAAGGACATGGCGCTGGACCGGACCATGATTCCGCTGGGCTCGTGCACGATGAAGCTCAACGCCACCACCGAGATGGAGCCCATCACGTGGCCGGAGTTCAACCGACTCCACCCGTTCGCCCCGGCGGACCAGAGCGCCGGACTCCGCGAACTCGTCGCGGATGTCGAGCAGTGGCTCGTCGACATCACCGGGTACGCGGCGGTCAGTCTGCAGCCCAATGCCGGTAGCCAGGGCGAATATGCCGGACTCCTCGCGATCCGCGGTTATCACCGATCGCGCGGGGAGGAGGACCGGACGGTCTGCCTCATCCCGTCGTCCGCCCACGGCACCAATGCCGCCTCCGCGGTCATGGCCGGAATGAAGGTCGTCGTGGTGGCGTGCCGTGAGAACGGCGATGTCGACGTCGACGACCTGCGCGCGAAGGTGGACAAGTACGGCGCCGAACTGTCGGCGATCATGATCACCTACCCGTCCACACACGGCGTCTACGAGCACGACATCGAGGAGATCTGCGCGATCGTCCACGATGCCGGGGGTCAGGTCTACATCGACGGGGCCAACCTCAACGCGCTGGTCGGGGTCGCACGTCCGGGCCGGTTCGGGGGCGACGTGAGCCACCTCAACCTGCACAAGACCTTCTGTATCCCCCACGGTGGCGGTGGGCCGGGTGTCGGCCCCGTCGCGGTGGCCGAGCACCTGCGCGATTTCCTGCCCGGGCATCCCCACGAGGACGGCCTGGGCGCGGGTGGCGTGGTCTCCTCGGCCGCGTTCGGCTCCGCGTCGATCCTGCCCATCACGTGGGCGTATGTGCGGATGATGGGGGCCGACGGACTGCGCCGGGCCACGCTCACCGCCATCGCCAGCGCGAACTATCTGGCCCGGCGTATCGGGGAGCACTTCCCGGTGCTGTACTCCGGTGACGGCGGGTGGGTCGCCCACGAGTGCATCCTCGACCTGCGTCCGCTCATCGACTCGGTCGGCATCTCGATCGACGACGTCGCGAAGCGTCTCGCCGACTACGGCTTCCACGCGCCCACCATGAGCTTCCCGGTGCCCAACACGCTCATGGTCGAGCCGACCGAGAGCGAGGACCTGTCCGAACTGGACGCGTTCTGTGATGCGATGGCGGCGATACGCGCCGAGATCGACCGGGTCTCCGACGGCGAGTGGACGGTGGACGACAACCCGCTGCGGGGCGCGCCCCACACGGCCCAGAGCGTGTCCGCCGACGAGTGGACGCACGCCTACCCGCGCAGCGTCGCGGGGTACCCCCTGGGGTCGACCTGGCGCCCGAAGGTGTGGCCGGCCGTCCGCCGGATCGACGGGGCCTACGGCGACCGCAACCTGGTCTGCTCGTGCCCGCCGTTGGACGCGTTCGCACAGGACTGAACCGGCGCCGGGGTCCGGTGTTGTCGTACCCGCATGACACGGTACGGGGCATGACGACGACCGGGCCCCACCCGATCCCCGCACTCCCCGCGGCCTGCCGCGAGTGGTGCCGCGCGCAGCCTCCCGCGCTGCTGGTCGCCGACGAGTACGTCGGGATCGATCTGGACCTGTGGAACCTGCGCCTCGCAGAGAAGGGCGTCGACCTCCGCCTGGTCGCCGGTGGCCTCGACGGCGGGCGGGTCGAGTCCGGGTCCGGGTACCTCCGCAGGAGCGACCTGTGGGCGGCGGGTCGGCGCGCCCGGGGCAGTCTCGAGGAATCCGTGGTGGCGCTCTACATGTGCGCCGCCTGGCTGTCCGGCCACCCGTCGCGATCGGGGGTGCGGCGCGGGCTGCCGGACTTCCGGGTGGCCGAGCGGGACCGGCACGGTCGGGTATCGGTCTCCTCCCACGGATACCCACTCGTGCTGCACGAGGTGGTGGACTGGCTCGACGCGCCGGTTGAGGCGATGAACCTCCTGCGGCACGGAGCTCCCGCCGGCAGAGCGGGGCGCGGCGTTCCCGACCTGGGGTATCCCCTGGCATCGCTGTACCTGTCGTCGTTGGGCATGGCCTGGTCGGCGCCGCATATCGTGCCGGTCGATCCGGCGGGGATCGGCACCCTGATCCACGCCGGCTGGACCGAGATCGACTCGGCCTCCCGGCTGACCCCGCGGCGCTACCAGCGTTACCTGGACGTGGTCGCCGCGTGGGCTCGCGAGGCGGCCGTCGACCCGCTGGTGATCGAGATGTGGCTCGTCCGGGAGTGGCACGACCGGCGGGCGCCGGCCGACTGCTCGGGCGCGTCCGACCGGACGCATCGGGAAACCCGCCCGCGCTGACCCGGTGGCGCGCTAGGGTCCGCTCCATGGAACCTCGGAGAACGACCGTGGACGTCCCGGCAGGCACCCTCGACGTCCTGGTGTGGGAGCCGGACGGCCACGCGGCCGACACTGCACCGGTGCGGACGGTGTTGGCCCTGCACGGCTTCCCCGAGTCGGCGTGGGAATGGGAACGCGTCGCCGCGGACCTGGTGACTCAGGGTGTCCGGGTGGTGGCCCCCATGCAGCGTGGATACTCGCCCGGAGCGCGTCCGCACGATGTGGCGGACTATGCCATCGAGCACCTGTCGGCTGACGCCCTCGCCGTGGCGGACGGTCTGGGGCTCGAGCGTGTCCACGTGGTCGGTCATGACTGGGGGGCGTCCGTGGCATGGTGGCTGGCCGCCCACCACGCCGATCGGGTCGCGAGTCTCACGGCCATCTCGATCCCGCATCTCGCGGCGTTCTCCGATGCGATCAGGGCGGATCCCGATCAACAGGCCCGGTCGGCGTACTTCGGATTGTTCCGACAGGAGGGCAAGGCCGAGGACGTGCTCCTCGAGGGGGATGCTCACCGATTGCGTGCCATGTTCGGCGGGCAGGTACCGCCGGATCTGGTGGACAGGCATCTCGAGGTGCTCGGGGAGCGCTCGGCCCTGACCGCGGCCCTGCACTGGTACCGCGCGATGCGGAGGTACGACCTCCCCGACGTCACCGTCCCCACCACCTTCCTGTGGGGCGGGCAGGATCCCGCGGTCGCGCGCAGCGGGGCCGACGCGACGGCGGAGCGGGTGACGGCCGAGTACCGTTTCGTCCCGCTCGATGACCTCGGTCACTGGATACCGGAACAGGCCCCCGCGTTGGTGGCACGCGAGGTCCTGGCCCGGATCGCCTGACCGCCCCGAGGCGTGTCAGTCCTGCCGCAACTCCCGCTTGAGGAGCTTTCCGGACTGGTTGCGGGGCAGTTCATCGACGAACACCACCCGCTTGGGCACTTTGAACGGGGCGAGGTGCTCGCGCGTGCTCGCGACGATCTCGTCCTCCGTGGCGTGAACTCCGTCCTTGAGGACGACGACCGCGGTCACCGCCTCGATCCACTTGGGATCCGGGGTGCCGATCACGGCGACCTCGGCGACCCGCTCGTCCCGGTACACGGCGTCCTCCACCTCGCGGGAGGCCACCAGGACACCGCCGGTGTTGATGACGTCCTTGATCCGGTCGACCACCTCGACGAACCCCTCCGGGTCACGCACCACGAGGTCCCCGGAGTGGAACCACCCGTCGCGGAACGCCTCCTGCGTGGCCTCGGGCTTGTTCCAGTACCCCTGGCACAGTTGCGGGGAGCGGTAGACGATCTCACCCTGCTCGCCGGCCGCGACCTCCGCGCCGCTCTCGTCGACGACGCGCGCCTCGACGAAGAAGACGGGACGGCCGGCACTGGCCGGGCGTGCATCGTGCTCCTCGGGACGCAGGACGCACGCCAGCGGCCCGATCTCGGACTGCCCGAAGCAGTTGTAGAAACCGAGCTCGGGGTACTTGTCGCGCAGGCGCTGCAGCACGGTGACCGGCATGATCGACGCGCCGTACTGGGCCTTGCGCAGGCTCGACAGGTCACGCGTGTCGAGGTCGGGGTGGGAGGCCAGCGGAACCCAGACCGTCGGTGCGAGGAACAGCGACCCGATCCCGTCCTCCTCGACGCGCCGGAGGATCTCCGGGATGTCGGGCGCGGCCATCAGGTGCACCGTCGCCCCCAGCGAGAGGTAGGGCATCGCGAACACGTGCATGGCCGCGGAGTGGTACAGCGGCATCGTCACCAGTGGTGCGTCATCCGCTGCGAGGTCGAGGGAGAGGATGCAGCTGACGTACTCGTGTGCCAGTGCCGCGTGCGTCATCATCGCGCCCTTGGGCCGCGAGGTGGTGCCCGAGGTGTACAGGAGCTGCGCGAGGTCGCTCCCGGATGCGGGGGAGTCGACGGGCCGGGCCTCGCCCCGATCCACTGCCGCGCCCAGCAGCGTGCCGTCGGCGGGGTCCCCGGCGGCGGGTTGCAGCGCGAGCGTCTGCAGCGACGGCAGGGTCTGGACGACGGTCTCGAGGGTCGGCGCCTGTGCGGGGTCGACCAGCACGAGTGAGGCGCCGGAATCCGTCAGGAGGTACTCGAGCTCTCCGCCCGTCAGGGCGTAGTTCACCGGGACGTGGGTGTACCCCGCCCGTGAGGTCGCGAGAAAGCCGATGAGGTAGGCGTCCGAGTTGACCCCGTAGGCGGCGATCCGCGCACCGTCGTCGAGCCCCCGAGCGGCGAGCAGGGAGGCGACCCGGTCGACGGCGGTGTCGAGTTCGGCGTAGGTCCAGCGACGGTCGGCGAAGGTCAGGGCGACCCGGTCGGGGAACCGGCGGGCGGACCGTCGCAGGATCGCGTCGACGGTCCCGGCGCCGGCGGACGAGAGGGGGGACAGAGGGGTCGTGGTCATGGTCCGACTCTATAGCGGACGGTGACGTCGTACCCCGGGTGGTCAGTCGCCGGACCGGAGGAGGTCCAGGACGGCCCGGGGGATCTCCCCGGTGGCCTCGCGCGGGGTCCACGGTTCACTCGGGACCCACTGGGATCCGCATCCGCGGCACGCGAACAGCGGCTCTCCCCGACGTTCGACCGGGGTCTCGTTCCAATTGCACAGGTCGCGGCAGGAGCGTACGCGAAGGGGTGCGAGGTCGGGGTCCGGGCGGCGTCGCGTGAGCGAGCGGAGGGAAGCGAAACCAGTCATGTCACCAGCGAGGATAGACCGCCGGGAAGGCCGGGGGTAGGCGGGCGGCGTCCGGTGGCGGGGCTGGGCGGGTCGGTGGCCGCCCGGTGCGGCGGCGGTAGCCTGAGGGGATCGGATCGCAGGGGGAACGGAGTGGACCGATGAGCGCATGCCCGTGTGGCAGTGGGGACGGGTTCGGGACGTGCTGCGGTCCGATCGTCGAGGACGGACTACCCGCGCGCACGGCCGAGCGGCTGATGCGGTCGCGGTACACGGCGTTCGTGCTGGGGCACACGGACCATCTCTGGCGCACGTGGCATCCCCGGACCAGGCCGCCGACGGTCGAGGCATCCGACGTGGAGTGGACCGGGCTCACCGTCGTGGAGGTGGTCGCCGGAGATGAGGGCGACGACGACGGGGTGGTCGAGTTCGAAGCGCTGTACACCGGCCCGGAGGGCCCGACCGTGATGCGGGAACGGTCGCTGTTCGAGCGCAGGGGCGGGCGCTGGACGTACCTGACGGGGTCGGATCCCGCGGGCGACTAGGACCGGGCGGGGTCGTCCGGCTGGCGGGTCACGATGAACGAACCGATCGTGCCGGGGGTGGTCACATCGATCCGGCCGATCCTGACACCGCGGGGCACCGTCCAGGCCACCATTCCCCGGATCTCCTCGCCGGGGGTGGCCAGGACCGAGGGGACCAGCGGGTCGTCGACGATTCCCGCGGGGTTCTGGATCCGCTCGAAGGGTCGTCCCGAGGGGTCGAAGGCGGAGAAGTCGGCCGGACCCAGCTCGGGCTGCCCGGACGACTGCACGGCACGGACATCCACCACCAGCACGGCGTCCGAGTACGCGGAGGACGGCTCGATCCGCAGGTTCGACACGGTGACGGTGGCGTCCCACAGATCGCCCGAGACGGGGAACGGGCGGTCGAACTGCTGGGATGAGGGCAGCGGGCCGCTGGGCTCGGCGGTGGGGACGGGCACGGCGCGTTCGTCGTCGTCGCCGAGGAGCGACGGAGAGCAGGCACTGGTCAACACGGTCGCCGCCGTGACCACGGCGGCGAGGGCGGCGCGACGCATAGGGGCGCTCCTGTGGCGGGATCGTGCGCCGGGCCGGTCCCGGCAGTCCCTGATCCTACGGCCCGTCGGGGTCGGGGTCATCGGAGGCTCGCAGGTCCCGCGAGTGTTTGCCCGCGACCCGGCGTACGAGGTCCGGGTAGACGTCATCGAGCTCCGCGGAGATCTCGGCCAGCTGGATCTTGAAGTTGACCGGCACGAACACCCGGTCGACGAACTCCGACTCGGCGGTGATCGCCTCGCCGTCGAAGACGTACCGGCACCACAAGGAGTCGCGGTTGAGGATCGCGACCTCGGTCTCCGCGGCGGCCGCGTCCTCCACCGCCGACACCAGCGGACTGCGGAACACTATGAGCGGCAGGGAACGGTGCGCGCGCACGAAGAGCAGGACGCACCCGGCGGGGACGGTGAAGACATCGTGCTCGTCGGCCCGGACACGCCGCCGGTAGACCTCGGTGAGGGCCGCTTCCACAGCCCGGGTCGCCTGGTCCGGATCGGTGATCGGCTGCGGGCGGAAGTCATCCTCGCCGCCCGGCGGGCTCCCGGCGTCGGACGGGTCCCCGTCCGGAGCCCCGGGCTCGACCGGACGCGCGCCGACGACGTCATCCGGATCGGAGTCGGTGACATCGTGCAGGAACACCGGGTGTCGGATCCCGAACACCTGTTCCAGGGTCCCGGCGACGAGGTGGGACAGCTCGCGGGCCCGGTCCGTCGTCAGGCTGACACGTGGGCCGGCGGCGGGATCCGGTTCACGACCCGTGTCGGCGGCCTGCCATCCGAGGGCCGAGAGCTGCGCCAGTTGCGCGGGGCTCAGGGGGGTGGGGGTGTCCTCAGAACCGCCGCCGGAGACCTCGGCGTCGACCCGCCCGGAGGCGACGGCGGTGAACCGGATGTACGGCGTGTGCGCGGAGGGCGCACCGAGGACGGGTACCGCCAGGTCGAAGATCGCGCCGGGGACCAGGTCGCGCAGGAGATCGGCCAGGTGGGAGGCGAAACGGTCCCACCCGGCCGCGATCGACGCGTCCACGTCGAACTCGAATGCCGGCATGCAAGGCAGTCAACCACCGAGCCACCGTCTCCGTGAGCGGTTCGACAGGGTCCGGCGCACGGGTCCCGGCGCGCGCCGATCAGTTCCCGGTCGGCGGATGCCCTGCCTGATAGTCCGACCAGTACTCGTCGGAGCCGTCGAACCCGACCCTGATGCCGCCGCGGTGCTCGATGATCTCCGGTTGGATCGGCGCGATGGTCCGGGACGCGGCCAGTGCGGAGTCGACGTCCGCGAACTCGGCGAGGTGGCGTAGCTGGGTCCAGGTGGGCGGCAGCAGCATCGAGTGGCCCGTACGGAAGTCCGCCAGCAGGTCCACGGGGCGGGCCCACATGGTCAGGTCCACCTCGGTGGTCAGGTCGTCCGGCTCCTGCCCGCCTGGCAGTGCGGCGAGGAAGAACCGGGTGTCGTACCGGCGCTTCTCGACCTCGGGAGTGATCCAGTGGTCGAACGGACGGAGACGGCCGGCGGCCAGCGAGAGCTCCTCCCGCTCCAGGAAGCCGCTGAACGACAATTCGTGGGCTTCGAGCTCGGCACGGGCCGAGTGGTACCTGCCGGCATCCGAGACCGCGGCTCCGTCGAGGTGATCCGCCAACAGGACACCGCACTCCTCGAACGTCTCCCGGGCGGCGGCGCAGACCAGCCGGCGGGCCCGCGGCTCGTCGCACCCGAGGCGCTCGGCCCACCAGGTGGGGGCCGGGCCCGTCCACGCGAGGTCGGGGTCGTCGTCGGCGGCGTCCACCCCTCCACCCGGGAAGACGGTCATCCCACCGGCGAACGCCATACCCTTGACGCGGCGGGCGACGAACACCTCCGGGCCGGCGGTGGAATCGCGGATCACCATCACGGTGGAGGCGTCCTTGACGGGGCGGGCGGTGCTCTGGTCAACCTCGGTCATGCTGTCAGTCTCGCCCGACGCGGTGGCGCGCCCCACACCGGGGTGGGTGTGGTCAGTCGGAACCCGTGGCGGCCGGAGGCAGGACGCCGTAGAGCACGTGGCGGACCTGCTCGGTGACAGTCCCGCGGCTGTCGCTGACGGGGGAGCGCTCCACCCCGCACCGCACGATGGTCATGTAGAGCACGTCGAACACGGTCTGGGCCGGACCGGCGAGGTCGTCCGCGGTCGCGGAAGTGCCCGAGTGACCTGCGAGGACGCCGGCGATGAGGTCGCGAAGCTCTCCGAGGATGCGTTGCGCCTCCGCGCGGTGCGGCCCGGGCTCCCCGAACAGCGTCTCGCGGTGGTACGCCGCGATGTTCTCCGGCTGCCTGTCGAGCGCCACCAGGAGAGGTTCGCACAGGGTGACGAGATCGTTCACCGGGTCGCCGGTGGCCGGGACGGTCTCGACCATCGCGCGAAACTCGTCGTTGGCGACCATGCACAACAGTTCGCCCTTGGACTGCGCGTACCGGAACAGCGTCCCCGTCCCGACCTCGGCCAGATCGGCGACCTCCTGGGTGGTCACCGAGGAGTAGCCGCGACGGGTGAACAGGTCGCGGGCGGCCGCGTGGATGCGCCGCTGCTTGTCGGCCTTGTTCAACTCCCGGCGGCCGGGTTCGCGGGTGGGGGTCACGAGAACCACTCGGTCGGCGGGCCGGCCATCAGCAACAGCGAGAACACGATCGCCACCACGACGAGCGTCGCCACCAACGCGAGGGCGGGCGACCGCACCGCGAAGGCCAGCACGCGCTCCGGGAGCGTACGCGGGGCGTCGCCCTCCGGGCCGACCCGCCACGGGCCGTCGAGCAGTCCACGACGCTCCACCGACCGCTCGAACGGGACGGTCGCATAGGGGATCACGGCGGAGGCCAGACCGAGGACACCGGTCCCTGCGGTCCACCGCTTGTCGGTCCAGACCGCGACGGTGGCCACCGCGTAGCAGAGGAACACGAACCCGTGGACGCTGCCGCCGACCATGGTCGCCCAGTCGAATCCCAAGCCGTACTTGCCGATCATGCCCAGGATCAGGAGCGTCCAGGTGACCACCTCCGCGAGCGCGAGTCTCTTGTACAGGATGCGGGGGGTCACAACTGTCCTCCATCGATCGGGTCGGGGTTCGTCGCACATGCTACGGACCCGGGCCGCGCGGGTAGGTTCCAGGTCGGGGGCGGGTTCACCCGTGGAGGGCGAGTGAGGCGAAACGCACCTCGCCCGCCTCGTCGCAGGCCGCCAGGTCCACCACACCCTCGATCGCCCAACCGTGGTCGCCCTCCGGGTCGTCGAGCACCTGCCGGACCCGCCACGTATTGGTCTCCACGCCGGGGCCCGACTCGGTGACCGTGAACAGTGCGGGGCCACGGGCCGCCGGACCGGTTCCGATGGCGTCGTACTCGTCCCAGTAGGCGTCGATCTCCGTGTCCCAGTCGGGGTGGTCGGGAACGTCGGCGTCAAGTTCCGCCAACCGCTCGATGTCGTCGCGCGAGAGCAGTTCGACGCGGCGGAACATCGCGTTGCGCACCATCACGCGGAACGCGCGCCTGTTCGCGGTGACGGGCCTGGTGTTCCCGGCGGACTCACCGAACGCGAGCTCCGCGACCTGGGCGGACGACAGATCCGGGTCGGTGAGGAGCTCCCACTCGTCCAGCAGGCTCGAGTCCACCTGTCGGACCAGTTCGCCCAGCCACTCGACCAGGTCCTCGAACTCCTCGGAGCGTCGGTCGGCGGGGACGGTCTGGCGCAGTGCCCGGTAGGCGTCGGTGAGGTAGCGCAGGACGGCTCCCTCGGAGCGGCCGAGCCCGTAGGCCGAGACGAGGTCCGAGAACGTCATGCCCCGTTCGACCATCTCCCGGATGACCGATTTCGGTGACGGTTCGATCCCGGCGACCCACGGATGCCCTGCGCGGTAGGCGTCGTAGGCGTCGGCGATGAGGTCCCCGAGCGGCTTGGGCCACGAGATGTCCTCGACCAACTCCATGCGCTCGGAGTACTCGACCCCGTCGGCCTTGAGCGCCCCGATCGCCTCCCCACGGGCCTGGCGCTGCTGGGCGTACAGGATCGGCCGGGGATCGTCGAGCACGGCCTCGATCACCGAGACCAGGTCCAGCTCGGGGGTGGGGGACTCCGGGTCGAGCACCTCCATCGCAGCGATCGCGAACGGCGCCAGCGGCTGGTTCAGCGCGAAATCCCGTTGGAGGTCCACCGTCAGCCGGACGTGCCGCCCGTCGCCGTCGGGCTCCGGGAGCCGTTCCACGATCCCGGCGGCCTCCAGTCCGCGGAACAGCTCGATCGCGCGGAGCACGTGCCGACGTACCCGCGCGCGGGTCTCGTGCGAGGACAACAGCAGGTGCCGCATGTGGTCGTAGCAACTGCCGGGTCGGGAGATGATGTTGAGCAGCATCGAGTTGCTCACCTCGAAGCGACTGGTCAGTTGCTCCGGCTGCGCGCCGACGAGCTTGTCGAAGGTCGACCGGGACCAGTTGACGAACCCCTCGGGGGGCTTCTTCTTGCCCGCCTTGGCCTTCTTCTTGGGGTTGGCGGCGGCCTTCGCGGCGGCCTTGGCGTTCTCGATCTCGTGCTCGGGGGCGAGCACCACCACGAACCCCTCGGTGTCGAACCCGGCCCGACCGGCACGGCCCGCGATCTGGTGGAACTCGCGGGCCTTGAGGACCCGCTGACGACGGCCGTCGAACTTGGTCAGGCCGGTGAACAGCACGGTCCGGATGGGCACGTTGATCCCGACGCCGAGGGTGTCCGTACCGCAGATGACGGTGAGCAGGCCGTCCTGCGCCAGCCGCTCCACCAGCCGCCGGTATTTGGGGAGCATGCCCGCGTGGTGGACGCCGATCCCGTGGAGCAGGAGTTTGCGCAGGGTGCGGCCGAACGCGGTGCTGAACCGGAACCCGCCGATCTCCTCGGAGACCGCGGCCTTGCGCTCCTTGGTCGCCACCGAGAGCGAGGTCAACGCCTGGGCCTGTTCGAGTGCGGCGGCCTGGGTGAAGTGGACGATGTAGACGGGGGCCTTGCCGTCACGGAGGAGCAGTTCCACCGTCTCGTGGACGCCGCTGAGCTCGTACTCGAACGACAGGGGGACGGGGCGTTCGGTGCCGCCGATGTGCACGCACTCCCGACCCGTGCGCCGACGCAGGTCCTCCCGCAACCAGTCGACGTCCCCGAGCGTCGCGGACATGAGCAGAAACTGCGTGTCGGGCAGTTCGATGAGCGGCACCTGCCAGGCCCACCCGCGGTCCGGCTCGGAGTAGTAGTGGAACTCGTCCATCACCACCTGGCCGATGTCGGCGGCCGACCCCTCTCGCAGGGCGATGTTGGCGACGATCTCGGCGGTGGCGCAGACGATGGGGGCGTCGGCGTTGACCGAGGCGTCGCCGGTGAGCATGCCCACGTTCTCGGCGCCGAAGACCTCGCACAGGGCGAAGAACTTCTCGCTGACGAGCGCCTTGATGGGGGCGGTGTAGTAGCTGCGGACACCTCGTGCCATCGCCGAGAAGTGGGCCCCCAGTGCCACGAGGGACTTGCCGGAGCCTGTGGGGGTGGCCAGGATCACGTGGCTGCCGGCGGCGATCTCGAGGACGGCTTCCTCCTGCGCCGGGTACGGCGTGAGCCCCCGGTCGGCGGCCCACGCCACGAACGCGTCGAACACCGCCTCGTCGTGCAGGTCGGCGGGGACGTCGTCGAGGTCGGCGAGGAGGTGGGGCAGATGCACCGGTCCGAGCCTAGTCGCCGGGGTCGGTCAGCCGTTCATCTCCGGGCCCCGGCCCGACCCGTCGTCCTCGGCCTGCTGGGCCAGGAACCGCTCGAACTCGGCACCGATCTCGTCGCCGGAGGGCAACGGCTTGCCGCCGGGGTTGAGTGAATCGGAGCCCAGCCGCGTCTCCATGAACTGGTCGTACTGCTTCTCCATGAGCTCGACGGCGGTGAGGACCTCGTGGTTGTTCTCGATCTGCGCGTTGACCTGCGCGGTGAACTCCTCGGCGGCCTTCTCCAGTCCGGTGGTCGGCAGCTCGAGGTCCGCGAGCCGCGAGACGTTGTCGACGAGGTTGAGCACCGCCGCGGGGTACGCGGTCTGGGACAGGTACTGGGGGACGTGCACGGTGAAGCCCGCGGACGGGATCCCGTGCTCGGCCATCCGCAGCTCGAGCAGTGAGGTCACGTTGCCGGGCACGGAGAACTCGCCGGGCCAGGCGGTGAACCCCTGGATGAGGTCCACATCACTGGCGTGGGCGCTGGAGTTGGTCGGCCGGGTGTGCGGCACGCCCAGCGGCATGGCCCCGAGTCCGATCGACATGCGGACGCCGAAGGTGGCGGCCAGATCGATCACGGAGTTGGTGAAACCGTCCCACTTCAGGTCGGGTTCGAGGCCCGAGAGCAACAGGAACGACGTGCCGTCGGTGGCCTTGACGGCGTGCAGTTGGATCGTCGGCTGGTCGTACTCGGAGAACCGATCGAACGAGTATTTCAGGTGGGGGCGGCGGGACCGGTAGTCCACCAGCTCGTCGACGTCGAACTCGACGATCAGCTGCGAGTCCAGGGTTTCGCGGAGGTGTTCGGCCACGCCCTGGATCGCCTGGCCGGCATCCGAGAACCCCTCGAGTCCGTGCACGAGGACCGGCCCGCGGCCGTCCTCAGAACGCAGGTCGGGAACGGGTTCGATCATTCGGTACAGATCGCTGTGCCTGGCCATGTCGACTCCTCTCGTCACCACACCCCGTCCGTCGGGAGTACGGGGTCGCCCGGTCGTCCATCCGGGACGGGGTTCACAACTGTGACAACGACACCGCGCCCGGGTTGATTCCCCGGTGGCGGTGCCCCTGCCGTTCCCCACAGGTCGTCCCCCTCTCCACAGGCGGGGCGCGACAGGACGCCCGCAGGCCTCCGGTGGCCGACCACGTGCCCGATGGTGAGACCGGTGCACGGCACCTGCGGGCCGGGACCCGGGCGGGGCCCAGGACGCGCGAGACAGGAGACGGATGAGGACGATGACGACCGGCGAGATGATCGACGATGACGGGGCGGACGGACGGGCGACGGTGGTGATCTCCTCGCCGGAGGAGTTGATCGCCTCCATACCGGCGATGCTCGGGTTCCCACCGGGCCGGGGGTCGGTGGTGGTGCTGTGCGGCGAGACGGCCGACGGCGGGCAGGGGCCGGTGGTCCGTATGGATGTCGACGGGTTGCTGGGGGCGGGACGGGGCGACCCCGATGACGACGAGTTGCTCGACGGTGACGACGACGTGGACGGTTATCACGACGGCGGTCCCGACGACGCTTCCGTGGGGCGCTCGAACCCGGCTGTCGATCCCGGTCCCGCGCGCGGGTTGGCGCAGTTCTGCGCGCGGGAGGGGATCGGGTCGGTGCATCTGGTCGTGGTGCACGAGGACTGCGTGGAGGACTACCACGCGGGCTTGCGGGCGGAGGACGCCGCATCGGCGTTCGAGTACTGGCTGGGTGTCGCGGGCACAGAGGTCGCGGCGGCCTACGGCGTCGGCGAGTTCGCCGAGGGCGCACCGTGGGTGGACCTGTTCGGGATGGTCCGTGGGGTCCAACTCGGTCCCGACTCGACGCAGATCGCCGCGGTCCACGCGTACGGTGGCCGGGTCCGGGCCGGCTCGCGGGACGAGATAGACCGGATGTACCTCGTGCGGGACGCGGACGCCTGCGACGAGGATCCCCACGAGTCGGGGCCGCCGCGGGTGGACGGGGCCCGTCGGGTGGCGGAGGCGGTGGTGGCCGAGGCGGTCGAGCGTCACGACGACGCCGCACGTCGACTGGAGGTGGGGGAGAGTGTCGACGACGACGAGCTCGCCGGAATCGGCCGGGACCTGCTCGTCATCGCGGTTCGGGACGAGATCTACCGGCGGCTGGCCCAGCGGGGTCTGGGCGACGGCGACGGCCGACGTCTCGTGTGGTGGGCGGTCGCGCGCCGGAGGCCGGGGCGCGAACGCTCGGTGGCGCTCCTGCTACTCGGCGCCGCGGCCTACTTCGACGGTAGCGGGGTGCATGCCTGGTCGGCCCTGTCGGCGGCCCTGGACGCCGACGCCGGCAACTCCCTCGCCCGGCTCCTGATCGACAGCCTGCACGCGGGCCTGTCTCCGGAACGGCTCAGGCAGGTGGCCGCGGCCGCCTGAGCCGCTCCGGGTCAGCGCGGAGCCGAGTGCGCGCGGTCGCCGAGCGCCTCGGTGAACGCCCAGGCGTCCTCGACGACCGTACGCAGGTCGGTGCGGGAGGGGTTCCACCCGAGTTCGGCGATCGCCCGGGCGCTGGAGGCCACGAGCACCGCCGGGTCGCCGGCGCGACGTGGGGCGACGACGTCGGGGATGGGATGTCCGGTGACCTCCCGGCACACGTCGATGACCTCACGGACGGAAAACCCCTCACCGCTGCCCAGGTTGAGCACCCGGTGGGTGCCGGGAGTGTTGGTCTCCAGCGCCAGCAGATGGGCGTCGGCGAGGTCGGCGACGTGGATGTAGTCGCGGATGCACGTGCCATCGGGGGTGGGCCAGTCGTCACCGAAGACCTTGATATCGGCGCGATGGCCGAGCGCGACCTGCAGCACGAGCGGGATGAGGTGGGTCTCCACGACCCGGTTCTCGCCCGCACCGTGATAGGCCCCGGCGACGTTGAAGTAGCGCAGGCTGGTCGCGGCGAGACCGTACGCGGTGGCGTACGACGTGATGGCGTGATCGATCGCGAGTTTGGTGGCCCCGTAGGTGTTGGTCGGACGCGTGGGCATGTCCTCGGTGATGGGGACCTGCTCGGGCTCGCCGTAGGTGGCGGCGGTGGAGGAGAACACCAGGTTGCCCACCCCGGACTCACGCATCGCGTCGAGGAGGGCCAGGGACGTGACGACGTTGCCCTGCCAGTACTCCCCGGGCTTCTCGACGGACTCGCCGACGAGGGAACGCGCGGCGAAGTGCAGGACACCGTCGAACGAGGAGTCGAGAACCTCCGGCGCGCGTACGGCCACGTCCCCCTCGACGAACGTCGCCCCCTCGGGAACCCCGTCCCGGTTACCCGTGGACAGGTCGTCGAGCACCACCACCTCGTGACCGCGCTCGATCAGGACCGTCGCGCAGACCCCGCCGACATACCCGGCGCCGCCGGTGACGAGCAGCTTCACGAGACGATCTCGACCTGGATCGCGTGGGCGTGGTCGCCGTCGAGTTCCACCGTGCGCCCCTCACCGGAGTCGAGCTCGACGAGGTGCCCGCGGCGGGTGGCGGTGACGGTTCTGAGCGGTTCGACGCCCGCGGCCCGGAGCTCGGAGATCAGTTCCGTGTCGATCTGCACGTTCTCACCGATCGCCCGGATCCGGACCCGGTGGGCCACGTCGCTCTCCAGCGCCGAGAGCCTGATCTGGTTGGGGTCGTCGAGGGCGGAGGCGGGGTACCCGATCCGCTCCAGCCCGGGGATCGGGTTGCCGTAGGGAGAGGTCCGGGGGTCATCGAGGACCTCGATGAGCCGCCGCTCGACGTCGTCGCTCATCACGTGCTCCCAGCGGCACGCCTCGGCGTGGACCTTCTCGAGCTCCAGTCCGATCACGTCGACCAGGAGACGCTCGGCGAGGCGGTGCTTACGCATCACATCCACCGCGAGTTCCCTGCCCGTGGCGGTGAGCTGGAGATGCCGGTCGGGGGCCACGAGGACCAACCCGTCGCGCTCCATCCGCGCGACGGTCTGGCTCACGGTCGGCCCGCTCTGCTCGAGGCGCTCCGCGATCCTCGCCCGCAGCGGGATCACGCCTTCCTCCTCGAGCTCGTAAATGGTGCGGAGGTACATCTCGGTGGTGTCCACCAGGTCCTTCACGCTGCAGTCCTCCACGGTCGGATCGTCGATAGGTGTGCGACTCCCCGCAGGCGCGGGCGCCGTCAGGGTTCTGCCTCCGAGACTACCGTCGGGCCACCGACCGGGGTGGAGAGCGGACAATCGGGGGCCGGGCCCGGTGCCACACGCGTAGATTCACGGGTGACGTGCCCCACTGCTCGCTCGGGGTGCTCGGGCCGGGAACTACCCGGCCCACGGGAGGACGGTGGCTATGGCCGGGATCGGGGACGGCGTCGCGGCGAAGGTCGTGTGGAGTCCGTCATTGCTGGAGTACCGGCATTCCGCTGACCACCCGATGAGTCCACGGCGGCTCGATCTGACCATGTCCCTCGCGACCGAGCTCGGCGTCCTGCAGGGTGTCGAGATGCTGGACCCCGGGTCGGCCAGCGAGGACGAGCTACTGAGGGTCCACACCTCCCGCTACATCGACGCCGTCAAGGCCGCCGGCGACCTGCCGCCCGGTGAGCATGTCGGGATGAGCCACGGGCTCGGGACGGCCGACAACCCGACGTTCCCGGCGATGCACGAGGCCAGCGCGGCGGTCGCGGGCGGCACGCTGACGGCCGCCCGGGCCATCGCCAGCGGGGCCGCGACGCGTGCGGTCTCCGTCGCCGGGGGGATGCACCACGCCATGCCCGCTGCCGCCGCCGGGTTCTGCGTCTACAACGACGCGGCGGTGGCGATCAGCTGGTTGCTCGACAACGGGTACGACCGCGTCGCCTACGTCGACATCGACGTCCACCACGGGGACGGCGTCCAGACCGCGTTCTACGAGGACCCGCGGGTCCTGACGGTGTCCCTGCACCAGCACCCAGCCACCCTGTGGCCGTCCACCGGCTGGGCGTCGGAGACCGGTGTCGGCCGCGCGGAGGGCACCGCCGTCAACCTGGCGTACCTCCCCGCGGTCACCGATGATCTCTGGCTGCGGGGCTTCCACGCCGTGGTCCCCGGAGTGCTGCGGACGTTCGAACCCCAGATCATCGTCATGCAGGCCGGGTGCGACTCGCACCGTGAAGACCCGCTCGCCGACCTCTCGTTGACCGTCGACGGTCACCGGCAGTCGTATCTGGAGGTCGTGGCGCTGGCTGACGAACTCTGCGAAGGGAGACTCGTCGCGATCGGCGGGGGCGGCTACGAACTGGTGCGGGTGGTCCCGCGGTCGTGGACCCACCTCATCGCTGCCGTGCTGGGGGTCCCGCTCGACCCGGCGACCGCGATCCCGGACCAGTGGCGGGCCGCGGCCGGCAGGTTCACCGTCCCCGACCGCGTCCCGCAGACGATGGGGGACGGGGAGACCCCCGGCTACACCCCGTGGGAGCCCGCGGGATCCGATCGGGGGGTGGAGATGGATCGTTCGCTCGCCCGACTCGACCAGTCGATCCTCGACACCCGCCGCTCGGTCTACCCCCTGCTCGGACTCGACCCGGACGATCCCCGCGACTGACCGGCGGCGCTGCAACAGACTCATCGACCCCCTACCCCTCAGTCCCTGGAGGACCCCATGGCGCACCCCGGCGACCGCGAGACCGTTGACACGGTGACCGAGAACCCGACCGACGCCACCCCGGCGGTGGACCCACCCGAGCACGCGTCGACCGACACCTCCGTCGACGAGTACCCGGAGGGCTATCCCCACGAGTGGGCTGCGGACGTACTCGGATCCGACGGGCGGGCCGTGCGCGTGCGGCCGATCCTGCCCAACGACGCCGAGAAGATCTCCCGGTTCCACACCAGCCTGTCCGAGCGCACGCGCTACCTGCGTTACTTCGGATCGCACGATGTGCTGTCCGACCGTGAACTCGCCCGGATGACCAACATCGACTACCGCGACCGGATGGCGTTCGTCGCCGAGTTGGGCGCGGAGGTCATCGGCATGGCGATCTACGAGCGACTGCCGAACTCGACCTTCGCCGAGGTCGCGTTCACCATCTCCGACCAGCATCAGGGGCGTGGGCTGGGGTCGATCTTCCTCGAGCACCTGGCCGGCGCCGCGGCCGAATGCGGGATCGACCACTTCGAGGCCGAGGTGCTCTCCGAGAACCGGTCGATGATCCAGGTGTTCCGGCGGGCCGGGTACGAGATCTCCCGTTCGTTCGATGGGTCCACTCTCCACCTGGAGTTCGCGATCGACCCATCCGAGGCCTTGACCAATGTCCGGAACTCGCGGGAGGCGGCGGCGGAGGCACGGAGTCTGGCGCGTGTGCTCAACCCCAGTTCCGTCGCCGTGATCGGCGCCTCGGACCAGGTGGGCAAGATCGGGCACACGGTACTGCGCAACCTCATCGGCAACGGGTTCTCCGGTCCCGTGTACCCCGTCAATTCCGATGCCACGTCGGTTCAGTCCGTGCGCGCCTATCCGAGCGTCAGGGACATCCCGGATCCCGTCGACCTCGCGGTAGTGGCAGTACCGGCGGCGTCCATGTCGGAAGTCCTCGACGACTGCCTGTCGAAGGGCGTGTCGACCCTCGTCGTCATCTCCGCCGGGTTCTCGGACGTCGGCAGCGCCGGCGTCGTCTCCGAACGGCGTCTGGTCAGCGAGGCCCGCGCCCACGGGATGCGCGTGGTCGGCCCCAACGCGCTCGGGGTGATCAACACCTCACCCGACGTGCAGCTCAACGCGACCCTCGCAGAAGTCGTTCCGGGACCCGGCCGCACGGGGTTCTTCTGCCAGTCGGGTGCGCTCGGGATCGCCATCCTCGCCGCCGCGGCCCGACGTAGGCTCGGGCTGTCCACGTTCGTCTCCGCCGGTAACCGCGCCGATGTCTCCGGCAACGACCTGCTGCAGTACTGGGACACCGACACCGCCACCGAGGTGGTGCTGCTCTACCTGGAGAGCTTCGGTAACGCCCGCAAGTTCTCCCGGATCGCCCGGCGCGTGGCGCGCAACAAGCCGGTGGTGGTGGTCCGCCGAGCGGCCGACGATCTGGAGTCGGGCGTCGAGGGGCTGACGGCGAACGCCATCGGTGGACTGTTCCGCGACTCCGGCCTCATCCAGGTGGATTCCATCACGGACATGTTCGACACCGCCACGCTCCTGGCCTACCAACCGCTGCCCACGGGAGGTCGCCTCGGCATCGTCGGCAACTCCTCCGCGGTCGGACGCCTCGGCGGGGACTCCGCGCGTCAACAGGGCTTCACCGTGGCGCATTCGGTCGATCTGGGTGCCGGCGCGTCCCCGGAGGAGTTCCGCGAGGCGATCGCGGACGTCCTCGCACGTGACGAGGTCGACTCGGTCCTGACGGTGTTCGTCCCTCCGGTCGCGACGGAACCCGACGCCTATGCCGAGGCGATCCGTACCGCCGCGGGCGAGAGCAGCAAGCCCGTGGTGAGTACCTTCCTGGCGGGGGAAGGGCTGCCGGAGGGACTGACGGTGACCGACGAGTCCGGGGTGGCGGCGCGGGGCTCGATACCCTCCTACCCGTATCCCGAACGAGCGGTGTCCGCACTGGTGCGCGCCCGCCGGTACGCCGAGTGGCTCGACAAGCCGGCCGAGGAGCCCGCCGAGTACGAGGACATCGACCGCGCACGCGCGCGGGAGCTCGTGGACTCGCTCTGCCAGCTCCACGCCGGAACCGAGTCGTTCGAGCTCACGCAGGGCCAGGTCCGGGCCCTGTTGGAGTGCTACGGGATCGACATCGTCGACTACCGCGTCGTGACGGATGTCGACCAGGCCGTGATGGCCGCCGACGAGTTGGGCTACCCGGTGGCGGTCAAGGCGATGAGTGACCGGTGGCGGACCCGCAGCGATCAGTCCGGGGTGCGACTCGACCTCGTCGACTCTGCCGCGGTGCGGCATGCCTTCGCGTTCCTCCAGTCCACGACGGGCTCACGTTCCCTGCACGTGCAGAAGATGGCGACCAAGGGGGTCGCCGTGACCATCCGGGTCGCCGATCACCCGATCTTCGGCACCCTCATCTCGTTCGGACTGTCCGGGATGTTGTCGGATCTGCTGGCCGACCGGGCGTTCAGCACGCTGCCGATCTCACCCCGCGAGGCGGCCGCCCTGCTCGACCGGCCCCGGGCCGCAGCGCTCCTCGACGGGTATGCCGGGGACGCGCCTGTGGACCGTGACGCGTTGGTGGAGCTCATGGGGCGGGTTTCATGCCTGGTAGAGGACGTGCCGGAGATGCGGCGCCTGTCGGTGGACCCGGCGCTCGCCGGACCCGACGGTCTCGCGGTGCTCTACGCAACGGTCCGGCTGGGGCCGCCCCCCAGGTTCAGCGCCGACGAGGGGCCCCGCCGGCTGCGCTAGGCGCTGTGGTCGGCCCTGGACGGCACCGCGAAGGCCCCGCCCCTCCCGATCGGGGGAGGCGGGGCCCTGGGATTGCGACCTCACGGTGTGAAGGGCTCCGGGGAACCCGGCTCGCGTCTGATCGGGCGGCGTCCGATCGGGCAGCGTCTGATCGTGCGGCGTGCGATCCGGCGTCCGGTCAGACGGCGTAGGAGCGGAGCTTGTCCGCGCGACGACCCTCGCGGAGCTTGGCCATGACCTCGCGCTCGATCTGACGGACCCGCTCGCGCGACAGTCCGAAACGCTTGCCGATCTGGTCGAGGGTGCGGGGCTGGCCGTCGTCGAGACCGAAACGCAGCGTGATGACCTGCTGCTCGCGCTCCTCGAGGGTGGCCAGGACCGCGCGCACGTCGGAGTGCATCACATTGGTCACCACCGTGTTCTCGGCACTGGTGGCCTCGGCGTCCTCGATGAAGTCACCGAGCGGCGCCTCCTCGTCCGCGCCGACCGGCATGTCGAGGCTCACCGGGTCACGCGAATGGTCCAGCAGCTCCTCGATCTTGTGCGCGGGGATGCCCGACTCCTCGGCGAGTTCCTCGAGGGAGGCCTCACGGCCGAGCTGCTGGTGGAGTTCACGCTTGATCCGGGCGAGCTTGTTGACCTGCTCGACCAGGTGGACCGGCAGACGGATGGTGCGGGATTGATCGGCCATTCCGCGGGTGATCGCCTGACGGATCCACCAGGTGGCATAGGTGGAGAACTTGAAGCCCTTCGCGTAGTCGAACTTCTCCATCGCACGGATCAGGCCCAGGTTGCCCTCCTGGATGAGGTCCAGCAACGGCATGCCGCGGCCCGTGTAGCGCTTGGCCAGCGACACCACCAGGCGCAGGTTGGCCTCCAGCAGATGGGCGCGGGCGGCCTCACCTTCCGCGACGATCGCCTTGAGGTCGGCCTTGCGGACCGGACCCAGACGCTTCTTGGTCTCCAGCACGTGCTTGGCGTAGAGACCGGCCTCGATCCGCTTGGAGAGCTCGACCTCGTCCTCAGCGTTGAGCAGTGCCGTCTTGCCGATCCCGTTGAGGTAGACACGGACGAGGTCAGCGCTCGGGCTCTGGCCGTCCGGCCCCGCCTCCGTCCGACGGTCCGATCGGGTGGTGGCTGACGTCATGTCTCCTCCTCCTGCCTGGCCATGTGACGAGGCCGGCGTTCGGTTGCTGGTGGACGGATCAGGCGCGTGGCCGGGTCACGGTCACGTACCTCTACAACGACGGGGGTACCGGGAATGTTCCCGCGCCGATGATGTCGGTCACGATCCGTCGAGGAAACCCGCTCAGCCCGAGCCGGGGGTCTCCACCAGCAGCGTGAACGGGCCGTCGTTGACCGAATGGACCTGCATCATCGCGCCGAAGACTCCCGTGGCCACCTCGAGGCCGCGTTCGCGCAGACCGTGGACCACGGCGTCCACCACGGGTTCGGCCACCTCGCCCCGAGCCGCTCTCGACCACGACGGCCGCCTGCCCTTCGCGGTCGACCCCATGAGCGTGAACTGGCTGACGACCAGGACGGGGGCGCCCACCTCCGCGGCGCTGCGTTCCTCCCGCAGGATCCGCAGGTCCGAGATCTTGCGGACCATCGTGGCGACGTCGGTCTCGTCGTCGTCGTCCGACACCCCCAACAGGACCAGCAGTCCGGGGCGTGACAGGGCCCCGACGACCTCACCGTCCACCGTCACCGACGCCTCGGTGACCCGGGAGACGACGGCCCTCATCCCGCCGCCCCTGCGGCCACGGCCGCGGCGACCCCCGGGGGCAGGAGGCCTGGCATCCCCGCCGGGACGACGAACCCGTGGAGGAACAGGTCGGCGACCACCCGGCGGACGGGGTCGGCGAGGGCGTCGGGATCCTCCCCGGCACCGACCGCGGCGAGCACCACCAGGTCCTCCAACTGCAGCGCGCCCGTCCGCGCCCCACGCAGGACGCTCGCGGTGAGCGGATCGATCTCGTGGCGCCACCGGGCGCCGGTGACCCGCTCCACCACGACGGTGGACGAACCGGGGGAGCCGACCTCGTCCGGCCCGGCGGGGGCGAGGGATTCGGAGAGGTGGAGGTGGACGTCCGGCGACACTGTGAAGACCGTGGCATCGAGGGCGCGCTCCTGTCCGCCGTGTTGCTCCGCGGCCTCCCGCAGCCACGCCGTGCGCGCGAAGTAGGCCTCCGCCTCGTCACCGAGGCCGTCGCCGAACGGGTGCGTGAGGTCCTCGCACAGGACGGACGACGGCCCGTCGATCCGCCGGAGGTAGACGTAGCCGAACCCGATCCCGGCCACACCCTCCTCGGCGAAGTGGTCCAACCAGGCGTCCGCGGCCCTCGTGGTGGCCTCGTCGCGTGGGTCCATGCCCTCGTCGGTGAGCCAGGTCCACACGTAGAGGCCGGGGTCGGAGACGTCCCGCCGCACGATCCATGCGTCGACGCCCTCGGCCGGCACCCACGACGACACGTGGGCCCGCCAGTCCGAGTCCTCCCGCTCCACCCAGGACGCCAGCAAAACCGCGGTGCCACCGTCGGCCAGATGCTGCGGCGCGCCCGACACGACCGTCCGACTGGCACCGTCGAGCTTCAGGCCGGACTCGCGGTAGGAGTGCCCGGTCTCGGGCGGGCCCACCACGAACGGGGGATTGGCGACGATACGGTCGAACCGGCGCCCCGCCACGGGCTCGAACCACGGACCGTGCAGGAGCTCCGCACGCTGGCCGTTGATGGCCAGGGTGGCGGCCGCCAACTCGAGGCACCGAGGGGTGATATCGGTCCCGGTGACGGTTCGGGCGGACCCCGACGCGTGGACCATCTGGATCCCACACCCGGTGCCGAGATCCAGGACCGACCCGGTGGTGGACGAGGGCGTGACACGCAGCAGCGAGAGCGTCGCCTGCCCGACCCCCAGGACGTGGTCCGGCCGGGTCGTGGTGTGGACCATCGACCCGTCGACGTCCGCGAACACCCAGCGGGTCCCGTGCCCGGTGTCGACCGGACGCAGGTCGATCTCCGCACGCAGGGAGGCACCGTCGTCGATCGCGGTCCACAATCCGGCAGCGACGCCGTCCCGCACGTCGACCCCGGGCAGGGTCGCGGCGACCTCGGAGCGGGGGAGCGGATCGCCCAGGACGAACAGTCGCACCAGGGTCCCGACCCCCCTCGCGTCACGCGCGTGACGGCGGACCGTCGCGGCATCCGATCTGTCCAGGGCCGAGACCGCCTCGGGCCCCAGCGCGCGCTCCAGTCCCTCCACCGTGTAGTCGTGCCGCCGGAACGCCTCGGCCAGCGCGGGCGCGAGTTCGGCGAGGGTCGGGTTCGGGCTGCTCACGTGTCGAGGTCGCTCTCGTCGGCGGACGGGGTGGGATCGGGTGCGGCGTCGGGGGCGCTCGTGTCCCGGGGCGGTGAGTCCGTCCCGGTGAGCCCGGGTGGCAGCGCATACGGGATGTTCGACGACAGGCGACCCGCCGTGTAGGTGCGGGCCTGTCCCTTGGGCAGGGGAGGCCGGTCATTGGCCCCGATGACGGCGATCCACGGGATCGGGATGGACCCCGCCACGATCGCCAGGGCGATCCACGGGTTGTTCCAGAGGGCCAGCGACCCCGCCGCCAGGAAGAGCGCGGGGATCCGGATACTCATCAGCAGGAAGTAGCGCTTCTTCCGGGCCGCCAGCTCGTCGTGGTACGACTCGCGCGCGCCCGTGATGAGAACGGGCCTCGAGGTGTCGTCCCGTTCCCCGGATCGCTGACGGCGGAAGTCGGGTGCCATGGGGCCCAAGGTACTCCGGCGTTGGCGCCGCGACGCCCGGGTGCGGCATCATGAGGGGGTGAGTACCACCCGGACGAAGACACTCGAGCGTCCCGAGGTCACGACGACCGAGGAGACGCAGGACGACGCACCCAAGTTCTTCCACTATGTGGACAAGAGCAAGATCGCCGAGAGCGCGGTCATGGGTTCCTACGTGATCGCCCTGTGCGGTGAGGTCTTCCCGGTCACCCGATCCGCGAAGCCCGGATCGCCGGTGTGCCCGGAGTGCAAGCGCGTCTACGAGACCCTGAAGCCTGGTGAGTGATCCCGGCGCGGTCCCGGGCCCAGACGAACAGACCGCAGAACACTCCACCCCGCCGGCCGGGGGTGCGTCGCTGCGCGCCTGGCAGCGCACCGCGCTGCGCAAGTACCTCATGGCGCGGCCGAAGGACTTCCTCGCCGTGGCGACCCCGGGCGCCGGCAAGACGACGTTCGGCCTGAGAGTCGCCTCCGAACTGCTCGCCGACCGCACGGTCGACGCGATCACCGTGGTGGCCCCCACCGAACACCTCAAGTACCAGTGGGCCGCCTCGGCCGCGCGCGCCGGCATCGCCCTCGACCCCGAGTACTCCAACACCTCGGGCGCGCTCGCCCCGGAATACCACGGCGTGGTGGTGACATACGCCCAGGTGGCCGCGCACCCGTTCAAGCATCGGGAACGCACCGCGTCCAGGCGCACCCTGGTGATCCTCGACGAGATCCACCACGGTGGTGACGCCAAGAGCTGGGGCGACGCGATCCGCGAGGCGTTCGAGGACGCGGAGCGCCGCCTGTCGCTGACCGGCACCCCGTTCCGGTCCGACGACAGTCCCATCCCGTTCGTCACCTACGAGCCCGACGGGCAGGGACACCAGCGCTCCAAGGCCGACCATTCCTACGGCTACGCCGATGCTCTGGCCGACGGCGTCGTCCGCCCCGTGGTGTTCCTCGCCTACTCGGGCGAGGCCCGGTGGCGCAGCAACGCCGGCGAGGAGTTCTCGGCCCGCCTCGGCGAGCCGCTGAGTGCCGACCAGACGTCCCGTGCCTGGCGCGTCGCCCTCGACCCCCACGGTGACTGGATGCCCGCCGTGCTCCAGGCGGCGCACACCCGGCTCCGGCAGATCCGCGCCGGCGGAGTGCCCGACGCCGGCGGTCTGGTGATCGCCACCGACCAGGAGCGAGCCCGCGAGTACGCGGCGCTCCTGACGGAGATCACCGGTACCCCGCCGACCGTCGTCCTCTCCGACGACCCGACCGCCTCGAGTCGGATCGGTACCTTCTCCGACTCCACCGACGAGTGGATGGTCGCGGTCCGGATGGTCTCCGAGGGCGTCGACGTGCCACGACTGAGCGTCGGCGTGTACGCCACCAGTGCCTCGACACCCCTGTACTTCGCGCAGGCGATCGGGCGGTTCGTCCGGTCCCGTCGGCCCGGGGAGACCGCGTCGGTGTTCCTCCCGTCCGTACCCGTGCTGCTGCAACTGGCTTCGCAGATGGAGGCGCAGCGCGACCACGTCCTGGGCAAGCCCCACCGGGAGGAGGGGCTGGAGGACCAGCTGCTCGCCCAGGCGAACCAGCAGCAGGACGAGAACACCGAGGACGACGAGGACCGCGGTTACATCTCCCTCGGCGCCGACGCAGAGCTCGACCAGATCGTGTACGAGGGCTCGTCCTACGGCACGGCCACATTCGCCGGCAGCGAGGAGGAGGCCGACTACATCGGGCTCCCCGGGCTGTTGGGCGCCGACGATGTCAAAGCCCTGCTGCGGCAGCGCGAGAAGGAACAGATCAAGCGCACGTCCGCCCAGTCCGCCTCCGGGGCGGGGTCGGTCGCGGTCGTTGGCGCCGACCCGGCGGTGTCCGGGGCGACCATCCCCGGCAACGCCGCCGGACCCGGCGCGCACGCCGGCGCGGCCGCGGAGCGGGTCGCCTCCGCCGCCGAGCTCAAGGACCTGCGGCGTCAGCTCAACACCCTCGTGTCGGTGTACTCGGGTCGCCTGGGCAAGTCGCACGGGGCGATCCACACGCAGCTCCGCAATGCGTGCGGCGGCCCGCCCGTGCCGATGGCCTCCGCCGAGCAGATCCGCGAGAGGATCACCCTCCTGCGGAGCTGGTGACGTCCGGACCCCGGCTGACAGACGACAGCGGGCCCCCGCCGAGATCTCGGCGGGGGCCCGCTGTCCGCGGTCGACTCAGTCCAGGTAGTCGCGCAGCACCTGGGACCGCGACGGGTGGCGCAGCTTCGACATCGTCTTGGACTCGATCTGCCGGATCCGCTCGCGCGTGACCCCGTAGACCTGCCCGATCTCGTCGAGGGTGCGCGGCAGCCCGTCGGTGAGGCCGAAGCGCAGCCGCACCACGCCCGCCTCACGCTCGGACAGCGTGTCGAGGACGGAACGGAGCTGGTCCTGCAGGAGTGTGAAGCTCACGGCGTCCACGGCCACCACGGCCTCGGAGTCCTCGATGAAGTCACCGAGCTGCGAGTCGCCCTCGTCGCCGATGGTCTGGTCGAGCGAGATCGGCTCCCGGGCGTACTGCTGGATCTCCAGCACCTTCTCCGGCGTGATGTCCATCTCCTTGGCGAGCTCCTCGGGGGTTGGCTCGCGGCCCAGGTCCTGGAGCAGCTCACGCTGGATACGCCCGAGCTTGTTGATGACCTCGACCATGTGCACCGGGATACGGATGGTGCGGGCCTGGTCGGCCATCGCGCGGGTGATGGCCTGCCGGATCCACCAGGTGGCGTAGGTCGAGAACTTGTAGCCCTTGGTGTAGTCGAACTTCTCGACCGCGCGGATCAGACCGAGGTTGCCCTCCTGGATGAGGTCCAGGAACGCCATGCCGCGGCCGGTGTAGCGCTTGGCCAGCGAGACGACGAGTCGCAGGTTGGCCTCGAGCAGGTGGTTCTTGGCGCGGACGCCGTCGCGCTCGATCCATCGGTAATCACGCTTCTGCGCGGTGGTGAGCTTCTCCCCGCGCTCGGCGACCTGCGCCTGGAACCAGGTGGCGTACAGGCCGGCCTCGATGCGCTTGGCCAGCTCGACCTCCTCCTCGGCGTTGAGGAGGGCGACCTTGCCGATCTGCTTGAGGTACGCGCGTACGGAGTCGGCGGAGGCGGTCAGCTCGGCGTCCTTGCGCGCCTGGCGCAGGGCCTCGGACTCGTCCTCGTCCCAGACGAAATCGCCCGACGCCTTGTCCTTGGCGGTGGGCTCTTCCTTGGTCTCCTCGTCCGCTTCGACGTCCTCGACGTCGACCTCGACGTCCTCCAGCTCGGAGGTGTCCGGCTCGGCCTCGGGAGCATCGGTCGGATCTTCGTCGACCTGGTCGCCGTCGACGCCCTCGGGCTTCGTCGGGGCGGCGGTCTTCTTGGCGGCCGTCTTCTTGGCCGCGGTCTTCTTGGCGGCCACCTTCTTCGCCGGGGCCTTCTTGGCGGCGGTCTTCTTGGCCGCCGTCTTCTTCGCGGGCGCCTTGCGCGCGGCGGTCTTCTTGGCGGGGGCCTCGCCAGCGACCTCGCTGTCCAACGGATCGCCGCTCGCCGCGGAATCCGAACTGGTGGTCTTCGTGGCTGCCACAAACGCCCCTTCACAACCGGTTACTTGATGGGAATCGGGGATCGATGCCGCCTTCTGCAGACACTCGAGCCGTCCGCCTTGCGGTACCGGGCCCGTCCCCGGCCGGTACGTGTTCCCGGCGTGGGCCATTGTAACGAGATTCTGGTCGGGGGGTCGCATCCGGCGGGGTTGGTCCGCGTCAGTCCTCGTCGTCTGGTAGTGCCCCGCCGAGGTCGAGAACGCCCGAATGGCCGGCCGCGTACAGCGCTGCGCCGATGATCCCGGCGTCGCCGCGCCGGACCGCGGCCCGCACCGGGGTCCGGTTCTCGAGGAGAGGGAACCACTCGTCGGCGACCTCGCTGACCCCGCCGCCCAGGACGAAGGCGCGGGGCCACAGGAGGTCCTCGATCGAGCGCAGGACGTTGGACACGTGGGGGGCCCATTCGGCGAAGCTCAGGCCGTCGCGGGACCGGACCGCGGCGGAGGCCAGGTGCTCGGCCTCGTCGAATCCGCGTCCGGCGATGTCCTCGACGATCACGTGACCGAACTCGGAGTTCGGCAGCAGTCTCCCGTCGAGCAGGAGGGCGGAGCCGATGCCCGTACCGAAGGTCAGGAGGATCACCAGCCCGTCGATTCCCTCGCCGGCGCCGTAGTGCACCTCGGTGAGGCCGGCGGCGTCGGCATCGTTGAGCATGAGCACGGTGCGGCCGGGGAGATGCCGGTCGAACAGCTCCGCCACGTCGCACCCGATCCACGATTTGTCGATGTTGTGGGCGATCCGCGCCACCCCCTCGTGGATGACACTGGGCAGGGCGACCCCGACCGGGCCCGTCCAATCGAACTCCTCGGTCATCTCGCGGATGCTCTGCGCGATCGCGTCGGGCGTGGCGGGCTGGGGGGTGCCCCGCACGACTCTGTCCCCGATGAGTTCGCCGCGTGCGAGGTCGACGAGCCCCACTTTGATCCCGGTGCCGCCCACATCGACGCCGAGGCCTGTGGGAGTGCCCGGGGTGCCCGGTGGGAGGTCGGTCGCTGCGGGGGTGGGGACGGACATGTCGGGCTCCTGGGTGGCGGGACGTACACGGGCGCGGCGTGGGTCGTCGGGCGCCCGCGTCGTCGGGGCACGATGGGCGTGGGGCGCCCGCCAGGGTATCCGTCGGTCGCGCCGCCGGGCGGGATCATCGCCGGAGGGGCACCGGGTGACGACAGTGGGTGAGGACGATGTGGGATACGAACATGTGGGATACGACCATGTGGGATACGACGACGAGGAGACGCACATGACGGGGCGGGGGACAGACGCGGCGGTCGGCCGACCGGGCCCGGAGTTCATCGACGACTTGCTGGCCCTCGCGCTGCGGTTCGCCTCTTCCGGCGGTGACGTGGCGCGGCGAATGCTGGCCGAGTTCGACACGTCTGGTCTGGACTCGCGCTCCAAGACCTCGGCCACGGATCCGGTGACCGTCATCGACACCTCGGTGGAGCAGCATCTGCGCGGGGAGATCGAGTCCAGCCGTCCGGGTGACCGGGTGCTGGGCGAGGAGGGCGGCGAGGAGTCCGGTTCGGCCGACGCCCCGGGTGGCCGGGGAGGAGTGCGCTGGATCGTCGACCCGGTCGACGGGACCGTCAACCTGCTCTATGGCATCCCGTTCACGGCGGTCTCGGTGGCCGCGGAGGTGGACGGCGTCGTGGTGGCGGGGGCGGTGCACAACATCGTCACCCGTGAGACGTGGTCGGCAGGCCTCGGCCGCGGGGCGACCCTGCGGGAGGCCGACGGCACGTCGAGGGCGCTGCGGACCTCGGCGTGCGTGGACCTGTCGCTGTCACTGGTCGGTACCGGCTTCTCCTACGACGCCGGGATCCGGGCCGAGCAGGGTCGGGTGGTCGCGGGCCTGCTGCCGCGCGTACGGGACATCCGGAGGTGTGGGTCGGCGGCACTGGATCTGTGCATGGTCGCCGGTGGCCGGCTGGATGCCTACTACGAGCGCGGGTTGAAGCCGTGGGACTACGCTGCCGGGGCCCTCGTCGCGGGCGAAGCCGGTGCGATGGTAACCGTGTCGGACGACCTCGCGGTGCCGACGACCGCTGCATCGCCAGGCGTGGCGGAGGACTTCCTCGGTGCGCTCGACCACCTGTCGGCCGGGGTCAACAGCTGACCATGCGGGCCGCGTCGAGTTCGGCGGAGATGGGCTGACGCCCGACCTCGAGTTCGTCGAGTGCCCCCACCGCCTCCGTCGAGTCGGACAACCGCGAGAAGATCGTGCCCAGTGCGAGGTCGACCGTGTCGTCCTCACGGCCGTCCCTCACCAGTTGCATGCACGGCGCCGCGAGCGAGAGTGACCGCGCGGCCGCCTGCCCCGCGTCGCCGTAGCGGATCTGTCCGTGGCACTCGAGGGCCTGCCCGTAGATCGGGTCGTTGCCGATGGCGTTCGAGCCGGCGGGCTGGAATCCGCGTTCGGCGAGTTGAGCGGCCACGGCTCCGGCCTGGCCGCTCTGTCCGTTCGCGTTCAGCACGCGGACGCGGGTCTCGTCCAGTAGTGCCGGCTCGACCCCGTCGAGGGCGTCCGCGGGCTGGTCACGGAGGCCCGCGTCCTCGGCCGCGGGGGGTACCGGACACGCCGCGGCCTGTGTGGCGGCGTCATTTCCCCGCAGTGCGGTGGCCCAGACGAGTGCTCCCAGCACCAGCGCCACCACCACGAACAGGACGTAGGCGGAACGCAGACGGTGTATCCCCCGGGTGGGGGTCGGACTCGGTGTCGCCTGGGTGCTGAGGTGGACGACCATGAGGTCCTTTCCTGCAGGTGGACGGAGTGAGAGCCCCTCCGGGCCCTGACCCATCACTGTAAACGCCCGGCGCCTGTCGGCCCGGTCGCCGCACTGGCGGATGCCGCGGATGAAAATGGCGGGTAATTCCGTTACTATGCGTGCGCTGGTCAGTCCGTGACCGGCCCGCGCGCCCCCCACTCAGACCCGCAGAAATGAGACTCATGGCAACCGACTACGACGCCCCCCGCCGGACCGAGGCAGACGAGCTCACCGGTGATTCGCTGGAGGAGCTGAAGGCCCGGCGTGCAGAGGGAGCGACCGGCGAGGTCGACGTGGACGAGACGGACACCGCCGAGTCCTACGAACTGCCCGGCGCCGACCTGTCCGGTGAAGAGCTCACGGTGCGGGTCGTGCCGGAGCAGGACAACGAGTTCACCTGTGGCGAGTGCTTCCTGGTCCATCACCGCAGCCGATTCGCGGAGGAGCGGGACGGCATGCCGATCTGTGTGGACTGCGCAGGCTGAACCGTCACCGCGCGGCGGGCGGGACCGATCAGCTGTAGTGGTTGTCCGGTAACGCCGCCGCGAGCCCTTCGGGGTCACGCGTGCTGATGAGCCAGTACGGTGTGGGATCCATCGGGTCGTCGAGGACCACGATGACCATCGTGGGAATGTACCCCCGGTGGACGACGAACGCCTCGGGGTCGAGTTGGCGCCCCATCGCGGCCTGCTTGGCGGTGGCGGGCACCACGGCGCTGCGGGCGATGGCGTCGAACGGCAGGCGGGCCTGCCCCGCGTAGAGGGTGCCCCCTCCCTGTCCATCGGACTCGACCTCGATCTTCACGCGTCCGACCGAGATGAACAGCCAGGCGAGCAGCGCGGGGACGACGACCGCCAGTAGCCACAGCCACCACCTGGCGTCGAGCACGATCGCCTGGGCGACCACCACGAAGGTGACCACGGCGAGTACGGCCCACCACCATGCCGGGACCCGGAGGGTTTCGGAGTGGACCGGACGCGGAGTGCGATCGGGGGGCGGGCGGAGATCTTCTTCGGTCACGACATCAAGACTATCGAGCAACCGGGCCGGGCCCGGCAGGAGGGCGAGAGGCCATGAGCGATCCGGACGACGAGAACGGCACCGGCGGGGTGCTACGGGTACGCCGTCTGGACCGTGGGCTTCCCCTTCCGGTCCGGGCACACGCCACGGATGCGGGAATCGATCTGCACGCCGCGCACGACTGTGAGCTGGCGCCGGGGCACCGGGCCCTGGTGGGCACGGGGGTGGCGGTGGCGGTCCCCGCGGGCTACGTGGGCCTGGTCCATCCGCGGTCCGGCCTCGCGGCACGGGCGGGTCTGTCGATCGTCAACGCCCCGGGGACGGTCGACGCCGGCTACCGGGGGGAGATCAAGGTCAACCTCGTCAACCTGGACCCCACGGAGCCGGTCCGTATCGGACGTGGTGACCGCATCGCCCAGTTCCTGGTCCAGCGCGTCGAACTGTGGGATGTGGTGGAGGTCGACGAGCTCGGCGAGACCGACCGGGGTGAGGGCGGCCACGGGTCGACGGGCGGGCACCACCGCCTGACCTGACCGGCGTCCACCTCGTTGGGTAGCGTCGACCCGAGACGGTCCCGTTCGGGGCCGGGTCGCACGGGGAGAGGATTTCCACCATGTTCGGACGAAAGAAGCCGGTGACCGGGGCCCGCGACGCCACCACGGCCACCGAGCAGGAGTCGCAGCCCCCTTCCACGACGGGGCCTCATGACCGCTCGTCCGTCGGTGACGTGCCCGGGTACTACACCTCGCTCGGCTACGGCCACATCGATCTCGGTTCGCTGGTCATCGGAGTTCCCAAGGGACGTGACCTGAACGTCGCACTGGACCCCAACGGTCAGCCCGAGTTCCATGTGGTCACCCAGGTCTCGCGGGTCATCCCACGCGCGTTCGCCGCGCCCAAGTCCGCGGGTCAGTGGCGGACGATGGTGACGGGAATGCGCGAGCAGCTCGAGCAACAGGGCGCGGACGTCTCCGTCGAGGACGGGCCGTGGGGGCGTGAACTGGTGGCGGTGATGCCGGGAGCCGTTTTCCGCGCGATCGGGGTCGACGGCCACCGTTGGACCGCCGAGGTGCGGATCATGGCCACCCCCGAGCTGGCGGACCAGGCTGCGGAGGAGGGCCGCGAGGTCTTCCAGCACCTGCTCATCCATCGCGGGGACGGCCCCATGCCGGTTCGTGAGCAGCTACCGCTCACCATTCCGGACGAGATCCAACAAGCACTGACGCAGGCGCAGTCCCAGCTGGCCGCGCAGCAGCAGGCACAGGCGTACCAGCAGCAGATGGCGGCAGGCCAGACCGGCCAGCCCGGCAGTGCCGGCCAGACGCGCCAGCCAGGCCCTGCCGGCCAGGCTCAGGCCCAGTCGCCGGCATCGCAGGAGGCTCGGGCATCCCGGAACCCCCAGGCGCAGCCTGCCGCTCCCGCGGCGTCGCCCGCGCCGGACAGTGCCCCCAGGGCGCCGCGGAGAGACGGTAGCGCGATGGACAGGCTCCGTGACGGGGACGACGACCTGTGAGGTTTCCCGACCAGCGAGCGGGGGGGTGACCGTGCCGTTCCCCCGAACGCTCCGGGCATTGACCGCCCGGCTCACCGATCCGGTGGAAATGCTCGACGCGGCTGACCTCGCCGGCCGGGTGCACCGTACCGGATGCTCGCATGTCGCGACTGTGTCGCGTGGGGATCACGTGACCCTGACGGGGCGTGTCCGCACCGTCCTGACATGTGGGGGAGAGGAATTCCTCGGTCTCACCGCCGAGGTCTTCGACGGCACGGGCGCGGTCGAGGTGTGTTGGCTCGGGCGACGCACCGTTCCGGGCATCGACACCGGCCGGTGCCTCCGTGTCACCGGACGGGTCGGCGTCCGGCACGGACACAAGATCATGTTCAACCCGCGTTATGAGCTACTGGACGAGCAGCCCCGCACCGCCGTGGAGGAGTCGCGTGACCGAGTCTGAACGGGCGACCCCGCAGAAGACCGGTGCGACGCGCCGGAAATCGTCCTTCGGGGACCCCGACGCGTCCCTGATCGATCAGATGGGCGGGATCCGGGGGCTGGTGTACTCGTCGATCCCGATTCTCACGTTCGTCCCCCTCAACGGGATCTGGGGGCTGACCGCCGCGATCTGGGGTGCGCTGGGCGTCGCCGTGGCGATGTTGGCGTGGTCGCTGGGGCGTCGCGAGAACCCGCAGCCCGCGATCTCGGGTTTCATCGGTGTCGCCATCTGCGTCTTCATCGCCTGGCGGACCGGCGACGCCAAGGGTTATTTCCTCTACGGGATCATCACCCAGGCCGTGTACGGCGCGGCGTTCGCGATCTCCGCGCTCGTCCGCTGGCCTCTGGTCGGAGTGATCTGGGGATTCCTCGACGGCAGGGGGATGGCCTGGCGCCGGATTCCGGCGGCCCGGCGGTGGTATACGGTCGCGACGTCGTTCTGGGCCGGACTGTTCGCCATCCGAGCCGTCCTGCAATATGCGCTGTACCTCAATGACGAGGTCACCTGGCTCGGTGCCGTGCGCATCGGCATGGGATGGCCGTTGGCACTCGTGGCCTTCCTGGGAACCGTCTGGGCGGTCCGACGGGCCTCGACGCACGAGAAGGAGATGCTGCACGAGGCTGACGCTGACGCCGGGGCCCCGGCGTCACCCGAGGACGAGACCGGCGGCGCCTGACGCTCCGCTCCGCGGGACGGGACAGCCCCGGCGACCGGATGGTCGTCGGGGCTGTCCGGTTGCTCCGCGAGCGATGGACGACGTCGGCGGGGGGTCAGACCGCCGCGGTCGCGGCGCGGGAGAAGTCGCTCGGCCCGGTGATCGCCCGGTAGGCGTAGACCGAGGCGAGTGTGGTGACCGGAATCGCCACGAACAGGCCGACGAGCAGTGCCAGCGCGCCCACCACGAGGATGAGGACGTTGAGGAGGGCGAGTGCGAAGAGGTTGCCGGCGTCCGACTTGATCGCGTTGAAGCTCGAGACGATCGCGTCGGTGGCGGTCATGTTGCGGTCGACGACGAAGTACTGCGTCCAGTACAGGAAGAACGCCACGACGAACGCGCCGATGATGAAGCCGATGAGCCCGACGAACGTCGCGATCCCGACGAGGATCGCCGCGACGACGAACCAGCCGAAATTGTGCAGTTTGAAGAAGTCGCCGATAGCGGGCCTGTGTCCGTCCACCTCGAGCAGGGCGCCGCGCAGGATGAACGCCTGGAACAGCAGTCCGACGACGAAGGAGATGATCTGGGCCGAGAACACCACCGCGAGAGACTCGGAGTTCGCGAGCTGCCCCGCGATACTGCCGACCACCACGCTCGCCAGGGTGATGAGAACCCAGGGCAGCGGGTTGTTCTTGAACAGCTGCCAGCCGGCACTGACCGCGTCGGTCGCGGACACCTTGCCCGTCATGACCGGGCCGCCGCCCGGACCGCTCTGCCCGTACGCACCGCCGTAGGCGGGATCGCCGAAGGACTGGTGGCCATAATTCTGCTGCCCGTAACCCTGCTGTCCGTATCCCTGGCCGGGGTAGGGCTCGTGACCTTGACCCTGACCGGGGTAGGGCTCCTGACCGTAACCCTGCCCCGGGTAGGGTTCCTGACCCTGCGTCGGGCCGTAATTCTGGTTCCCGTGGCCCTGTTCCCCGTAACCCCGGCCCCAGTTCGGCTCGCCCGGGCCGGAGTTGGACGGATCGTTCGGGAAGCCGTCCCCTGACGGGGTACCTCCGGTAGTCATGACGTCTCCAGATCGCTAGGTGCGCCGCGAAGGATTTCCCCGGCTCTACATACGAACCTAGTGCCGGGGAGTGTTTTGCGGGAGGGGCAACTCGCCGCGCGCCCGCAACCGGAAGAGACGACAGGGCCCCGCTGACGCGCGGTCAGCGGGGCCCGTGTTCACCGGGGGAGGGTGAGGATCAGATGTTTGCGTCGATCTCGACGGCCTGTGCGACGCCGGCGACGGTGCCGGCGATCTTCACCGCCTCCCAGGCCTGCTCCTTGGTGATGCCCTCCTTGCGGATGACGGCATCGTGAGCGGCAGTACAGTTCTCGCAGCCGTTGATCGTGGAGACGGCCATCGACCACAGCTCGAAGTCGGCCTTCTCCACGCCCGGGTTGGCGATGATGTTCATCCGCAGGCCCATGCGGACCTGGGTGTAGTCATCGCCCAGGAACTCCTTGGCGCGGTAGGCCACGTTGTTCATCCCCATGATCGAGGCGGCGCCGAGGGCGGCGTTGAACGCCTCGTCCGACAGGTGCTGGCGGGCCTCGTCCGCGATCTCTGACAGGACGGTCGCCGACTTGGTCGCAGCGGCGGTGGCGAGGAACGTCCCCCAGAGCTGCTGCTGGTTCAGCTCGGTGGATCGCGCGAGCGAACCCAGGTTCAGCTTGAGATCCTTGGCGAACTCGGGGAGTCCGGACTTCAGGTTCTCAATGCTCACTTGATGCCCTCCTGCAGCATGTCCATCTTGTTGATGTTCTTCGTCGGGTCGTTCTTCTGCCAGTTGCAGGCGCAGACCTCGGACGACTGGAGGGCGTCGAGGACGCGGAGAACCTCGTCCACGTTGCGGCCGACAGCGTCCGGGGTGACCGAGACGAACTGGATGACGTTGTCCGGGTCGACGATGAAGGTGGCACGATCTGCGACACCGTCGGCGTTCTCCACGCCGAGAGCGCGGATGAGCTCGTGCTTGATGTCCGACAGCAGCGGGAACGGCACGGTCTTGAGCTCGTCGTTGGTCGCACGCCAGTTGAAGTGCGCGAACTCGTTGTCGATGGAGCCGCCGAGGATCTGCGTGTCGCGGTCCTGGAAGTCCTCGTCGAGCTTGCCGAACGCGGCGATCTCCGTGGGGCAGACGAAGGTGAAGTCCTTCGGGTAGAAGAAGATCACGCGCCACTTGCCCTCGTAGGACTGGTTGGTGACGGTCTCGAAGTAGTCCTCCGGCTGCTGGGCGTTGACCGCCTGCAGGTCGCCGCCCTTGAGTGCGGTGAGTTCGAAGTCGGGGAACTGGTCGCCGATGGTGAGAATAGCCATGTGATCCTCCTGAGGATGTGCCTGTGTCGGACGGACGAACCCGACTATGCCCCACTTCCTATGAGAGGTAAAGTTGATGAGAGGTAGATCACTCATAGGATTCTGCAAATAATCATCGACTTCTGGTTATCGCCGGGCATAGACTCATCGACATGGCCGATCATCGGTTCGTTCCGAGTCTCATGCAGCTCCGGGTGTTCCTCGCGGTGGCGGAGCGGCTGCACTTTCGTAGCGCCGCGGAGGACCTCGGCATGAGCCAGCCCTCGCTGTCCCAGGCCCTGGCGACGCTGGAGGACGGGCTCGGTCTCCACCTGGTCGAGCGCAGCACCCGCTCCGTCCTCGTCACCCCCGCGGGTCACCGGCTCCTGCCGTACGCCCGGGCCGCGGTGACCGCGATGGACGCGGTGGCGGACGCGGCGGCGGGAAGCGACGGGCCGTTGTTCGGCTCGCTGCGCATCGGGGTCATCCCGACGGTGGCTCCCTATCTCTTGCCCGGGCTGCTGCCCGCACTGGGGGAGCGGTTCCCGGACCTGCGACCGAGGGTCGTCGAGGATCAGACGGCCAGGCTCCTGGACGGACTCCGGAGCGGCGTGATCGACCTGGCGATCATGGCCGTCCCCACGGACGCTGTGGGGGTGGCCGCCACGCCGCTGTACAGCGAGCCCTTCGCGCTCCTCGTGCCCGCGGATCACGAACTCGCGGGCAGAGAGGGGTTGCCCTTGGAGATCCTCGTCGACCAACCGCTGTTGATGCTCGACGAGGGGCACTGTCTGCGCGAACAGACGGTGGAACTGTGCCGCCGGGTGTCCGCCCCCGTGTTGGGCAGAGGGGAGTCCCGAGCCGCATCGCTGACCACCGCGGTTCGGTGTGTGGCGGGTGGTCTGGGCGTGACGCTCGTTCCCGAGTCCGCGGTCGGTCCCGAGACCCGGGATCCGGGGATCGCGGTCGCGAGGTTCGCTGATCCCGTCCCGGGCCGCACGATCGGATTGGTACTGCGCAGCGCCACCGCGGGAGCGGAAGCCTACGGCGAGTTCGGCAGAGTCGTCGCCGAGGTGGCCGTCGACCAGTTCGACGCGGCCCCGGTGTGACGAGTCCTCAGCTCACGTCCTCAGGTCACTAGATCGCCCACGGGGGACGCCAGGTCCTCCAGTGTGTCGACGGCGGCGAGGAATCTCGACCTGAGGCCCTGTGTGCGCTCCGTCCACTTCTTCTGGAACGCGACGAACTCGGCCCGACCCTCGCTGGTCTCCACCCGGATCGGTCGGAGCCCCCAGGAGGACAGATCGTAGGGGGAGGACCGCATGTCCACCTCCCGCGCGTCGAATGCCGCCGCGAGGGAGTCCAAGAGTAGTTCCCCCGGTGCTCCCGCCTCCACAGTCGCGGTGTGGGCGTAGATGTCCATTCCGGCGTGGAGACAGGCAGGCTGCTCCAGTCGGAGTTGGTCGTCCCGGGTCAGCGAATCCTGGTTTCGGGGGACAGCGGCATCGGTGAAGAAGCGAAAAGCGTCGAAGTGCGTACACCGCAGGCGGGAACCTCGGACGACCTCGTCGATCCGCTCGTGTGGGAGCCGCAGGGGTACCCGGCCGTGCCGGACGTCCCCCTGTCCGGTCTCGTACAGCATCGCCCATTCGTGCAGACCGAAGCATCCGGTGGCGCCCCGGCGGGACGCGGTGGACGCGATCACGTCACGTGCCCGTGTGATCCTGCCGCCGGCGCGTCGCCACACCGAGGGTGCGTCGACCACGAGCCCCTCCCGGCCGGCCACGCTCTCCCGGCGGTAGTGGCGCCAGTCCTGACGTTCGGTCAGGTGGGCGTTCTCCAGTAGGACACCCGGGCCCGGGTGCCACCGTCGGACGGTGGCGACGCTGGTGCGGTAGTAGGTGAAGAGGAAGTCGACGACCGGGTGTTGCTCGCCCCTGCGACGACGCTCCAGGTGGTCGGTGGTGAGACGGTCGACCCTGTCGTGGTGTCGCTGTTCGCGAAGGCGCCAGAGTTCTTCGGGAACGACGATCGGGGCACCGACCCGATGACGGTCCCGTCGACGCGCGGAGGTCACGAGCGCTTCTTCCGTTTGGGGCGGTGAACCCGGGACTGCGTCGGACGTCGGGGTTGCGAGGGGCGGCGGGACCGCTCCGGCGGTGCGGGTGCCCTGCGGGCACGTGGCAGGACGATCTCCGGGCCGAACAGCGCGTCGATGACCCGCTCCGTGTCGGACCGGGAGGTGTCGACGATCTCGACCGTCATACCGGCCGAACGTGCCTGGTCGGCGACCTTGGCGACCTCTAAGGGACGGAGAACCGCGGCGACGACGCCGGCCCGGGCGTCGCCTCGACCGGTTCTCCCGGAGCGGTGGACGAGGTCGTCCATCGAGTGCGGTGGGCCCACGTGCACCACGTGTCCGATGCTGTCGATGTCGAGGCCCCGCCCCGCCAGGTCGGTGCTCACCAGGACCCTCACCGCGCCCGATGCCAGATCGGCGAACGCGGCCGCCCGGCGGGTGGGGGAGGCGGACCCCGCGACCCCGGCAGCGGTGACGCCGGTGTCGGCGATTGCCGAACGCAGGGGCTCCACGGCGTCCCGTCTGGGGACGAAGAACAGGCCACGGGTGCACCGTGCCGCCAGGCGGACCACCAGACGGTCCGGGTCCGGGGTGGAGAGCACCACCAGTCGACGAGGTGCCCCGGCCGCCTCGGAGTCGCCGCGGGTGGGGGCCGACGACGGGAGCGGTGAGTGCTCCACGCGGTGCACCCGGAGTCCCGGGCGTGTGCGTTCCAGAATCGACTCGATGTCGTCGTCGGCCGTGGCGGTGGTCGCCACGAGGCCCGCGCCGACGCAGTCGGCGAGAAGGGCCTCTGTCTGCTCGGCGAAGGACGGACCCAGCAGTTGATCGGCTTCGTCGAGCACCACCAGGTCCACACCGTCCAGGGACAGGGCCGAGGCGCGCACCAGGTCGGCGAGACGCCCGGGGGTCCCGACGGCCACGTCGACCGGAGCTATGAGCGCGCGCCGGTCCCGCTTGAGGGGTTGTCCCCCGACGAACGAGGCGATCTTCAGCCCGGCGCCCGCGCCCACCGCGGCGAGGACCTCGGCGTTCTGCTCGGCCAGTTCGCGAGTGGGGGCGACGACCAGGGCGCGGGGCCGGCCGGTCAGGCTCGGTGACCCGGCGAGGCGGTGGGCCACCGCGATGGCGAACACCAACGTCTTGCCCGATCCGGTGGGGGCGACGGCCAGGAGGTTCGCGCCCCCGACGGCATCCGCGAGGGCGGCGGCCTGGATCGGGGTGGGCGTCCCCGGAATCAGACCCGACACGGCGTGCCGGATCGGGACCGCGACTCCCAACTCCTCGAGCAGGCGGCCCAGTTCCCCGGGCCGCGGGCCGGTCAGGCCCGCACCTCTGAACGGTCGCCGCTCCAGAGGGTGTGGTAGCTCCCCTCTCGATCGGTGCGCTGGTAGGTGTGCGCGCCGAAGAAGTCACGCTGGCCCTGGATGAGCGCGGCCGGCAGGCGTTCGGTCCGGAGGCCGTCGTAGTAGGCCAGGGCGGCGGAGAACCCGGGTGCGGGGATCCCTGCGGTCACCGCGGTCGTCACGACCCGGCGCCAACTGTCCACGCAGTCGGACAGGGCCTCGGCGAAGTACGGCGCGGCGAGGAGTGAGGGGAGATCGCCGTTCTCGGCGTACGCCTCGCGGATGCGGTCGAGGAACGTGGCGCGGATGATGCAACCCCCGCGCCAGATGGTGGCGAGGTCACCGCGCGCCACGTCCCAGCCGTGCTCGGCGTTGGCAGCGGTGATCTGATCGAACCCCTGGGCGTAGGCGATGACCTTGGACGCGTAGAGCGCCTTGCGCACGTCCTCCACGAAATCGGGGCCGATCCCGGCAGGAGTGGATACAGAGCCCGCGGGCAGGGCCCGACCGGCTTCGCGCTGCGGAACCGAGCTCGAGAGGGCTCGCGCGAACACCGCCTCGGCGATACCGGTGACGGGGACGCCCAGGTCGAGAGCGGACTTGACGGTCCAGCGACCGGTGCCCTTCTGTCCGGCCCGATCCACGATCACGTCCACCAGGGGGGCGCCGGTCTCGGCGTCCACCTGGGCGAGGACCTCGGCGGTGATCTCGATGAGGTAGGAGTCGAGTTCGCCTGTGTTCCAGTCGCGGAATGTATCGGCCATGGCGGCCGGCTCGATCCCGGCCACGCCCCGGAGGAGATGGTAGGCCTCGCCGATGAGCTGCATGTCCGAGTATTCGATGCCGTTGTGGACCATCTTGACGAAGTGACCCGAGCCGTCCTCGCCGACATGAGTACAGCAGGGGATGCCGTCGACCTTCGCCGAGATGTCCTCGAGCATCGGCCCGACGACCTCATAGCTGGAGGCCGGGCCGCCCGGCATGATGGACGGTCCCTCCAGGGCCCCTTCCTCGCCGCCGGAGATCCCGGCACCGATGAAACGGATTCCGCGCGCGGCCATGGCCTTCTCGCGCCGGATGGTGTCCGTGTACAGGGAGTTGCCACCATCGATGATGATGTCGCCCTCGTCGAAGGCATCGGCGAGCGCGTCGATCACTGCATCGGTCGGTGCGCCGGCCTGGACCATGACCAGTGCCCGACGGGGGGAACGCAGCGCTGCCGCGAACTCCTCGATCGTCTCGGTGCGGACGAAGTCCCCGTCATCGCCGTGCGCGCCGAGCAGTGCGTCGGTCTTCCCCGCGGAGCGGTTGTGGACGGCGACCGTGTACCCGTGCCGGGCGAAGTTGCGGGCGATGTTCGAGCCCATGACGGCGAGACCGGTCACACCGATATCGGCGGTTCCGGCAGTGTCGGAGGTGGGCGTCGCGCCTTCGCGTTCAGTACTCATGGTGTTCAGAGTAGTCGACGCCCCCCCGCCGGTCGGACCTGCGGTGATGGGTACCGACACTCACCGCGTGGCTGAACACCACCTGTGTTCTTGCTGACAGATCAGACGTGCACTGAGTGCACCGTTTGGCCGAACCGGGCGAAATCCCTTGGTTACGGACGGGTGTCTGTTGTAACACTTAATACCGGCCGGATGACCGGGGCCACTGCGGATCGGGGGGTCGGATCGCGGTGCCGGGACGTACTTCGTAGGGACGGACCGGCCGTGTAGAGGAACCGACTAGGGGGAAGACCAGACATGACCGGCTCAACGCTGCCCACGCAGTTGATGGGGACACGCACCGTGTTCGACGACACGGTCGAGGCGCTCGGCGGCTTTCGCGCGGGCTATCCCAAGTTCTACTCGATCGCTGATCTGGGCACGCAGTCGCGACGTCGGTGGGTGCCGCTCGAGCAGGCGGTCGACAGCGGGCGGGTGGAACTCATGTTCCGCAACCACTTCGCGGAGTCCGGCGATATCCGTTTCTCGACCTATCTCGTGGCGGAGGCATTCACCCACGGCGTCCTCGGCAGGGCCGTGGCCAGTTTCGTCACCATCGGCAGGGTGTGGGACACCGGCGCCGAGAACATGGCCGTGCGAACCGACATCGAGGGCGGCCTGGACTGGGCGGGCGTCCGCGACACCACCCTGAGGGTGCTGCCCGACGACCCCGTCGCGGGTTCGCCCGGCACCGTGATCCTGCCCTGCGAGCAGGCATTGGCGCAGTGGCTCGCCTGCCGGTCGCGCGCGACACTGACGACGGTGTTCGAGGGGCTGTCGGCGGTGAGCAACTGCAGTGTGGAGACGCTGTGGTCGATGGCGGGCGAGTGCGTCCTCGGCGCCGCGACGATCGTCCCCACGTTCGCGGAGACCAGTCAGGAGACCGGCTACCGTCGCGGGCAGATGGTCCTGCAGGCTCTCCACGACTCGGGCCTGGCGGTCCGGCGACGGAGCCGGCTCCCACGCACCCCCGGTGCCGGGCCGATCCCCGTGCGGGACCGCGGTTGGCGATCGGTCCGCTGAGCGTCGTAGGCGCGCTGCGCGTCGTAGGCGCGCTGCGCGTCGAGGGAGTCGCGACGGGCGCCCGTCCCCGCGGGTAACGTTCCGTCCCGGACGCCCGGGTACGCCGGGCCGGGGAAAGAGGTCGGATGTCCGAGGCGGCTCGTAGCGAATTCATCGACATGATCCGTTCCCATTCCGGGACCGGGTTCGGCGGCGGGATCGGGATGGAATACACCGAGGTGACGCCCGAAAAGGTGGTCGTCACGGTGACGGTGGGGCCGCATCTCCACCAGCCCTACGGGATCGTCCATGGCGGTGTGTACTGCGCGATCGCGGAGGAGGTCGCGAGTATCGCCGGCGCGGTGTGGCTCGGTGGCGAGGGCAAGGTGGTCGGTGTCAACAACTCCACCGACTTCCTGCGCGCCGTCACGGAGGGCACCCTCACGGCGACGGGCACGCCCGTCCACCGCGGCCGCTCACAGCAACTCTGGCGGGTCGAGATCGAGGACGACCGGGGGCGCACCGCAGCGGTCGGGCAGGTACGGCTCGCGAATCTCCAGTAAGCGGGCAGGGAAGCGTCTGAGACCGGGAGAACTCCCTGGCAGAGAGAAAGACGCGCCCGGCGGGTGGATCCCGCCGGGCGCGTCGCCGTCTCGCCCCGGTCAGTCGGTCGTGGCCGAGGCGGACGCCGACTGCTGCGCCTCGACGCGGGACCGCTCGGCCGACTGGAATGCGGCCGCCTCGTCCGCAGCCACCCGCTCGATGGCCTGGCGAGCGTAGACCCACTGCTTGGTGGAGGTCAGCTGCGACCGGTGGTCGCCGCCCATGTGCATGCCCCACGAGAACATGGTGGTGATCCGGTTCTTGAAGCCGATCAGGTAGGCGAGGTGGACCACCAGCCACATGACCCAGGCGATGAAGCCCGAGATCTCGATCGGTCCCATCTTCACGACTGCGCTGTAGCGCGACACCGTGGCCATGGACCCCTTGTCGAAGTACTTGAACGGCTTCCGCTCGGCTGGGGTCCGGCCCTTCTCCACCTCGGCCATGATCTGCTTGGCCGCATATTTGCCGCCCTGGATGGCGACCTGCGCGACACCGGGCAATCCGTCGAGGCTCATCATGTCGCCCACGACGAAGATCTCCGGGTGACCGGGCAGTGAGAGGTCCTTGTTGACCAGCACGCGCCCGGCACGGTCGATCTCCGCATCCGTCTGGTCGGCGAGTTGCTTGCCGAGCGGGCTGGCCTTGACGCCCGCGGACCAGATCTTGCACGAGGCGTCGATCCGGCGGACCGAATCGTCCGGGTCCTTGACCTCGATGCCCTGGTAGTCGACGTTGGTGACCATGGCGTTGAGCTGGATCTCGACGCCCATCTTCTCCAGCCGAGCGCGGGCCGCGTTGCCGAGGTTGTTTCCGAACGGGGGCAACACGGCCGGGGCGGCGTCGAGGAGGATCACGCGTGCGGACGCCGGATCGATGCGGCGGAAGCTGTCCTTCAGGGTGTGCTGGGCGAGCTCGGCGACCTGACCCGCCATCTCGACCCCGGTCGGGCCGGCCCCGACGATGATGAAGGTCAGCAGCCGGCGGCGCTCCTCCTCGTCGTCGATGACCTCGGCCTGCTCGAAGCAGCCGAGGATGCGGCTGCGCAACTCGAGCGCATCGTCGACGGTCTTCATCCCCGGCGCCCACCGCTCGAAGTGGTCGTTCCCGAAGTAGGACTGGTTGGCCCCCGCGGCGACGACCAGGCTGTCGTACTCGAGATCGAAGTCGATGTGTCCTGCCGAGGCGTGGATCCTCTTCCCGGCCACGTCGATCGTGTCGACATCACCCAGGACCACGGTGGCGTTCTTCTGATCCCTCAGGATGAGCCGCGTCGGCGGGGCGATCTCGCCCACGGAGAGGATGCCGGTGGCCACCTGGTACAGCAGGGGCTGGAACAGGTGGTGGCCGGTCCTGGCCACCAGGGTCACGTCGACGTCCGCTTTGGCGAGCTGCTGCGCGGCGAACAGACCGCCGAAGCCGGAGCCGACGATGACGACGCGGTGCCGGCGGCCGGCCGGTGCGGTGGCTGTGACCTGGTCGGTTGCGGGCTCGGTCATGGCGGCTCCTGATGAGGCTGGTGGGTTGAGGGGCTCGGTGGCCTCGTCGGTCTGGGGCCCGCGCGGGATGACGCCGGGCACGGGTCCCCAGGATAGTGCTCCGCCTGACCCCGTGCACAGGTAGCCGCACCGCACGCGGGTGGGTGGCCCCCCGCCGCGCCTGACCGGGCGGACGCGCAGGCGACGGTACCGTCCACCTGACGAGAGCCCCGGAGGGAGGGACAGGGTGGTCAGAGTCGAACCGCAGACCGTCGACCTCGAACGCTGGCCCGCGCTCGCGCCACCGTCCGGACCGGGGGGACAGCCCTCGGCGCTCGTCGCCCAGGCGCTCCGGCGGTCGGCGCGCGAGCTCGGGGTGCGGATCGACTACCCCGATTCGTCGGCGGCCGGAGAGTACGACGCCCCGGTGCGCGTGGTACTGCGCGAACCCGATCACTTCTGGGCGCGGCTGGCGGACGCCGGCGTGGTGGGGCTCGGCGAGTCGTTCATGGCGGGCGACTGGGCCACTCCGGACCTGTGTGCCGCCATTGCGGTGCTGGCCCCGTGGATCGCCTCGAACGCCGACTGCGCGCACCCTGGTGAACGCGCGTACGGCCGGGAGGGTCGCGGCCCCGCCGGTGGCGGTCGTCGGCGTGGCGGGCCGGTCGCCGTGGAACTGGAGGATTCGGTCCCCGGCGCGCTGACCTCGCTGTACACGGACGAGACGATGTCGACCGCGGGTGCAGTGTTCGCTTCCGGAGCGCGCACCCGTGCCCGGTTGGATGACGGGACCGAGGTCGTGCACCTCGAAGCGCCGGCGGCTGCGCCCCGCCGCACCGACCTCGGCGACGCCCAACGCCGGGCCGCGGACACCCTGTTGACGCTGGCCGGGATCGGGGAGGGGACCCGTGCCCTGGTCGCCACACCGGGGTGGGGCGAACTGCCCATGAGGGCTGCCGAGCGCGGGGCGCACGTCCGAACCATGACATCGTCGACGGAGAGACTGGCGACGCTCGGGTCGAGGTTCACCGCGGCAGGTCTCGACGAGGAGATCTCGCTGTTCCTCGGAGCGCCGTCGGAAGTCGCGGGCGCGGTCGACTCCGTCGTCGCGGTGGACCCCGGCATCACCGCCGGATCCGCCGGGCACGCCGAGGTCCTCGCCGTGGCCGCCCGGCTTCTCGGCCCGGGGGGCCGTCTCGCCCTCCAGACGACGGTCTCACCGGGTCGGCCCACCCCGGCGGTCGTGGAGCTGGCCGCGTGGGAGTCCCGTTACGTGTCCGAGGCGGGGCCCCCGGTGGGGTGGTCGGAACTCGTCGAGATGGTCGACCGGGCGCCCTGTCTGACGCTCCGGGGGCGGGTGGAGATCACCGCTCATCATGCGGAGACCGTGCGCCTGTGGTCGGAGACGTTCGCGCAGCGCGGACGCGATGCCGCGGCGCTGGGGTTCGACGCCGTCTACCGACGGATGTGGTCGTTCCACCTGGCGGCCTTGGAGACCGGGCTCCGCAGTGGATGGGTCGAGTCGGTTCAGCTGCTCGCGACGGCCGGTGAGGCGGTCCGGCGGCGCGCGGACGGGCGCACGACATAGGGTTTGCCCCATGGGCAACATCCTCACCCCGATCGCCGTGTGGTTCGGCCGACAGGACGCCACCCGGGAGAACTCCCACCTGGTCGTGACGGTGGACCGGTGGCTCGACCGGGTCACGCGCGGACGGGTGCCGCTTCTCCGGATCGCGGGGCTGCCCACTCTGACCCTGCACGTCCCTGGTCGCAGGAGCGGCGCACCGCGCAGCACGCCGCTGTTGTGCGCGTCGTGGGGGAACGGGCTAATCGTCGTCGGCTCGAACTGGGGCGGGCAGAAGACCCCGGCCTGGGTCCACAATCTCCGGGCCGCCGCCGAGGGCGAGGTCGAGATCTCGGTCTACGGCGCGAGGCTGGTCGTCGACGTCCGCCAACTGACCGGTGACGAGCGGGACTCGGCATGGTCGGCGGCGGTCCGTGTCTGGCCGAACTACGAGATCTACGCTCGGCGCACCAGCCGCGAACTACCCGTCTTCCACCTCACCCCCCGTCTGTAGCCGCGGGGGCGGCCCCGGGTGGGGCCGGGGTCTGTAGTCACGTCCGCGCCGGGCGGCCCGGGTCATCCGCGACGGGCGACCATGTTCATCGCGGTGGCGGTGAGGATCGGATCCCCGTCCTGGTTGACCAGCGTGACATCGGTGGTGAGCACGCCGCGGTCCGGCTTGGTCCTGGACGGTCGGACCCCGGTGGTCTCGCAGAGCAGGGTCAGACGGTCGCCCGGCCGCAGCGGGCGCACCCACCTCAGTTCGTCGATGCCGGGGGAGGCCAGGCTCGCCACGCTTGTCAGGTAGTTGTCCGCGAACAGGCGCATCATCAGTGCGGCGGTCTGCCACCCGCTGGCGATGAGTCCGCCGAACGGGCCGGCGGCGGCCGCCTCGGGATCGGTGTGGATGCTCTGCGGGTCGTACCGACGCGCGAACTCCATGATCTCGTCGGCGTCGACCGACTCCTCACCGAACCGGTACCTCGCGCCCTCGGTGTAGTCCTCGAGGTACCTGTCGTCGATCGGGGCGGTGAACTCGTCGAACGTCTCGTCCTGCATCGTCTCTCCCACGTCGGTGTGTACGCTTTTTAGTTAATCACCACTCACCGACTGGAGGACGGAGATGGCGTACTTCGATCGCCTCGGGCCGGACAGATTCCGCCCGACCGAGCACGTGAGCGGAGCGTGGGACGAGTCGACCCAGCACATCGGACCCGCACTCGGTCTGCTCGTCCACGCCGTCGAGCTCGACCTGGCCGCTCGTCGCGACGATCCCATGGTGGTGTCCCGCCTGTCCTACGAACTGCTCGGTGTGGTGCCGATGGACATCATGGACATCCGGGTGGAGGTCGTCCGACCGGGGCGCACCATCGAGTTGGTCGAGGCCACCTGTGGGCACGGCGAGCGCACCGGCATCCGACTGCGGGCGTGGCTGCAGCAGCCCCGCGATACCGAGGCGATCGCGGGCGCCGGATTCGACCCGATCCCGCCGCCGGAGCGGATGGAGCCGTGGGACCCCACCACGATCTGGCGCGGGGGGTACCTCGCCTCGGTCGAGGTCCGGCGGATCAGCGACGGCCCCGGCCGGTCGCGGTACTGGGTCCGCACCGGCGTCCCACTCCTGACCGGCGAGGATGTCAGCGCACTGGCGCGGATGGCCGCGCTGTTCGATATCGCCAACGGGATGGCGGTCCGGGCCGATCCGACGTCGGTGCACTATCCGAACATCGACCTCACCGCGCACCTCACCCGCCCGCCGGCAGGCGAGTGGCTGGGGTTCGACACCCGTGTGACCTTCGGGCCCGGCGGACTGGGGCTGACGTCGAGCGTGATCCACGATGAGGCCGGACCGTTGGGGACCGTCGCCCAGTCGCTCACAGTCCGACCGTGAGCTGTCGGAGATAGCACCGCATGCCGGAGCCGGTGTCGGGGTCGCGGTCGGAGAACCCGTGCCGTTCGTAGAACCGACGGGCACCGGCGTCGTCGGTGTCCACGTTGATGAGTATCTCCTCGCTGCCGCGGGACCGCACCTCGTCGACGGCGCAGGCCAGCAGCGCGGTCCCCACCCCGTTCCCGCGGAGGTCATGACGGACGTAGAGTTCCTCGAGCTGTGCCAGCGGCCCGTCCCATAGCGGCGTGGGGCGCAGGGTGAGGAACGCGAACGCGATGTCGGTCCGGGCGTCGGAATCGACACGGGCGAGGAGCGCCAGGACGTCGTCGCGTGCAAGGAGGTCAACGAACCGGGCGGTGGCGGCGACGGCGTCCGGGGTCGGGGCGTCGAACTCGGTGTTGAAGTCGTAGAGCAGCTGACCGAGTGATCCTGCGTCCGCAGGGGTGGCCACGCGGATCTCTGACCGCTCGGCGGGACGATCCGGCGCATCCGCGACGGGCGCCGGGGATCCCTCGAGAAGCCCCCGGAGACGTTCGAGGTCCTCAGCCACGGCGGCGGCGTCCTGCTCGAACTCGTCGTCGTCGTCGGTCCCACGCAGGGTGAACACCACCTCGCTCCCGTGCGGATGGGGAAGGACGCGCAGGGGGTTGAGGGTGGCAGTGCCGTCGGGGAGCGTGACCTCGTGGTCCAGGACACCGAACGCGTTGGTGGGAGTGAACCGGACGCGGACCTCGCCCATGGGGGAGTCGACGACGAGGGTGTCGCCGTCGGATCGCACCTCACCCGCCGCGAGTCCGGCCGCCCACGACGGCAGGTGGGCGGGGTCGGCGGCGAGGGCGTAGACCTCGTCGGGGGAGCGGCGGATGACCACGCCCAGGTGCCGGGTGCGCATGGGACGAGTATCCGCCGCGTCCGCCGTCCGCGCCAGGGTGCAGCAGAGGCAAAGTGGTCAGACTGTGGCGCGGGTGGTCAGACTGTGGCGCGGGTGGTCAGGGAGTGGCGGGTTCGTCGTAGCTGCCCTGGCCGGCGATGCTGGTGACCGTCGTCAGGAGGAAGACGGAATCGGCGAGCGCGGTGACGGCGTGGCGGTGGTGGGTGAGTGTGTGCAGTTCGCCAGCGGCGATGTCGGTGTCCCCCTCGCCCGTGACGCGGACGGCGCCCTGGAGGAGGTAGAGGCTCGCGGCCGGGGGAGAGTTGTGCTCCTCGAGTTCGGTGCCCTCCGTCAGCGCGAGCAGGGACTGCCGGAGCGGCCCCTCGCGAACGAGAATCTCGGCGTGGCGCCCGTGTGCGGACTCCTTGGCGCGGGCGAGGATGCGGTCGGCGGTCTCGGTCACATGGTTCATGGTGGAACTCACTGTCTCTCGGGTCGCGCTGTCTCTCGGGTCGCGTGGTCCGCACTCTACGCCAGGACGGCGACCGTCGCGCAGAGCATGATGGTGGCGGCCACGACGGCGGTGGCCAGCGTCCGGGTGGCAGCGCGGGGGAGTCGCGTACGGCCGGCCATGACCACGCCGACGGCCAGTGCGACGCGCGGGGGCGAGACGATGATGGCGAACGACCCGGCGACGTTCTGACCGGCGAGCGTGATGAGGCTGTCGGCTCCCAGCCCGATCGCGGCGCCGGAGGTGGCGGTGGAGAACATGGCCGCCGCACCGGTGTTGGTGCCGGTGAGGTAGCCGCCGAGCGCCCCGATGGCCGGGATCCCGGCGAGTGACGCCGTGCCGAACCCGGCGGCGAGATCGGCGAGGTGGGTGGCCATCCCGGCGGCGGCCATGACGATGCCGATGGACATGAACACGATGGCGTTGCCCGCGACGGGGACCCACGTCGCCAGCGCCGTCCGGACCAGGCGTGTCACGGGCGGGCCCGGAGTGGTGTACACGCGGAGCGCGACGAGGGCCGCGACGTTCACCCAGAGGGCGGGGGAGGTGAGCCATCCCGTCCCGGCCGGGGCGCCGGCTGGGGCGAGCGCGGCTGTGGTGCCGAGGATCCCCGCGAGGAGGACCGCGAACGGGACGAGCCCGCGCACGAGCTGGGCGGTGACGGCGGGGAGCGCGCCGTACCGGACTCGCGCGACGCCCAGCAGGAGGGCTATCACGGCGGCCGAGGCGAGGATGCCCGACGGCGGGACGCCGATCACGGCGTTGGACGCGACGAGGGTGCCCCACTGGGTCACGACGACGGCGGCGCCGAGCGCCACGTGGCGCGCCGGGGGCCGGGTGGTGACGACGACGAGGACGGTCGTCATGCTCGCGACGAGGACCGGCAAGGTCAGGAGGGCCGACCAGTATCCGAGTTCCGCGACGTCCTGACCGCCGAGTTCCGCGGCCACGAGGGTGCCCGGGCCGAGTGAGCCCCACGGGACCAGGACAAGTCCGAGCAGCCCCGTGACCACGGCCTTCATCGGCGACAGTCCCATCCGGACGAGGAGCGGGGCGGTGATCACCACGCCGAGTCCGAAGCCGGTGACCGACTCCATGAACGGGGTCAACCCGAAGACCAGCAGCAGGATCGCGGGCACCCGGTCGTCGCCGGAGCCGACTCTTTCGAGCCATCCGGCGATGTGATCCCTGCTCCCGGTCGCCGACAGGGCGGTGGCCAACAGGACGCCGCCGAGGAGGATGAGAGCGACCTCGAGGACCGTCGGCCCGAGTTGCGCCAGTGAGGCGAGGACCTCGTCGTCGTCGGGCGGGAAAACGGTGATCGCACCGACGAGCGCGGCCACCAGGCCGGCGCTTCCCGCCAGGAGAGAGGGGGAGCGGAGCGCCAACAGGGCCAGGACCACCACGACCGGCGCGACGGCGGCGCCGGTCTGCACGAGAGCGCTCACTGCACCCAACCTACCCAGGTGGCCCGGGGCCAGCGGTTGCGAGAGCGCCGGACGGCGAGCAGCCTCGTCACACAACTGCGGGCGCAACCGCGGGCGTGTGAGACGTCGACGCGATCCGCGGCCGACCGCCCGAGACACCGACGGAGAGGAGCACCGTGGACGCCACCGAAGTCGCCGCCCGGGTCCACCGCCTGGCGCATGCCCACGTCAACTGTTATCTCGTGGAGGACGATGACGGGGTGACCCTCGTCGACGCCGGCCTGCCGAGCATGTGGGACCTCATGACCGAGACACTCCGTCGGCTGGGCCGTGGTCCCGCCGACGTGCGGGCTCTCGTACTCACCCACGGGCACTTCGACCACGTCGGCTTCGCACGGCGCGCCCGGGTCGAGCTGGAGGTGCCGGTGCTGGTGCACCCCGCGGACGGACACCTGGCCGCGCACCCCTACAGCTACACACCCCAGCGCAACCGCTTCCTGTACCCGTTCACCCATCCCCGGTCGCTTCCCGTGCTCGGAAGGATGGCCATGGCCGGCGCTCTCACGATCAAGGGGGTCGAGGACACCGAGGAGCTACCGGTGGGTCCCGCTCTCGACGTCCCGGGTCGTCCCGTGGCGATGTTCGCCCCCGGGCACACCGGAGGACACTGCATCCTGCACCTACCCGACCGGGACACGGTCATCAGCGGGGACGCCCTGGTCACCCTGGACCCGTACACCGGCGCCACGGGACCGCAGATCGTCGCCTCGGCGGCCACGGCCGACACCGCCCGCGCGATGGAGTCTCTCGGCCCGGTCGCCGCCACCGGGGCCTCGACCGTCCTGCCCGGCCACGGGGACCCCTGGACCCACGGAGTCGACGCCGCGGTCGGACACGCCCGCGCCGTCGGCGAACACTGATCAGAGCGCATCACCGCACGAGAGCAGGGAGACCCGAGGGGAGGAGTGTCTGGCGGAGGTCAGGGGAGAGCTGACGGGACGCGCAGCCGCGGCGTCAGCTGATCCGGAGAGGGCTCGTCGCCCCCCTCGACGGTGGCGATGAGTGCGTCAGCGTGGGAAATCAACCCGGTCGCATCGATCCCGTGAGGCGCGGGGTCGCCGCCGTGGCCGATACGTTCGGCGGCACGGGCGAGCAGCGACAATGCCCCCTTGGTGTTGCCGCGCTGGATATGGGTGATGCCGACCGCCAACTGGGCCAGGCCCTGCCAGAGCATGCGCTCGTCATCGGGACTGGCCTTCCAGGCACCCTCGAGAACTTCGTGGGCATTGAACGCGAGGCCGCGGTCCAGCAGATCCTGTGCCCATTCCAGCGATCGGGCGGGGGGCAGATCGAGATCCTCGGGGATACGCTCGACACCGACGCTGCCGATCGGCAATGGCCGACCGAGTTCATCGCGAGGGCGCGAATTGCGCGCGCGGCCGTCTTCGTCGCGATCACGGTCCATGCCGGGTGGGGTGCGCATGGCGCCATCGTCTCATCTGTTGACGACGGCCGGCCACCACGGACACGGGCCCCGATCGTGACACGTCGCGCGCGCTCTCCTCCGCGCGCGCTCCGTAGGCTTGTCCCATGACGTTGCATCATGTTCGACGCGGGCAGGGGAGCCCTCTACTTCTCGTGCACGGACTCGGCGCGGGGTGGCGATCGTGGGAACCCATCATCGACGATCTGGCAGCGCGTCGCGAGGTCATCGCTGTCGACCTGCCGGGTTTCGGTGAGTCCCCACCGCTGGAGGGTGAGGTGTCCATAGCGGCGCTGGCTGACGCCGTCGCCCGGTTCATCGAGGAGACGGGTCTGGACGGGGTGTCCACGGCCGGACAGTCGATGGGTGGGCGGATCGTTCTCGAGCTGGCCCGGCGCGGCGTCGGTGGCGACACCGTGGCGCTGGACCCCGGCGGATTCTGGAGTGATCGCGAGCTGGCGATCTTCAGCGCCACCCTGCGGCCGTCGATCGCCCTGGTCAGCGCTGTGCGCGGAGCGCTCCCGGCACTCCTGGGCAATCCGATGAGTCGGACCGCCGTGCTGGCGCAGTTGTCGGCGCGGCCATGGGCGCTGTCGGCACAGACCGTGCTGCCTGACGTGGCCGGGCTGGCGGACGCACCGGCGACGGGCCCGGCGATGGACGCGCTCACGAAGGGCCCCCCGCAGCAGGGTGCCCCCGCGGGCACGGTCCCGGGACGGGTCACCATCGGGTGGGGGCGTCGCGATCTGGTGACACTCCCGGCCCAGGCCCGGCGAGCCGCCCGCGCGTTCCCCGACGCGACACTGCACTGGTTCGATAGGTGCGGCCACTTCCCGCAATGGGACGCGCCCCGCGAAGCGAGTCGGCTCATTCTGGACCGGACCAATTGACCCGGCGCATTCCGCGGTAGTGGTGTGGTGAGCACCATGGGCGGTTGCGCCCGCACGAAGCTCTGCCACCATGGGCGGATGATGCGTCACACGCGCGACCGGGGGAGACCGCCATCAACGTGGTGGAGTAGCCCACCGCGAGGCGGGGGTGGAGAAGCCCGGGAGTCGAACAGCCGGGCCGGACGATGAAACACCTCGCGTCCGCCATTGCATTGAGTTCCACTGCACCGAGTTTCGCTGCGCTGAGTTCGGTGCTGAGAATGCGAAGTGCGTTCCGCCGAGGGATGTGGACGACCGAACTGCGGATGCACGTGGATGCGGAGACGGTGTGGTCAGTCATCACCGATGTGCAGACCTGGCCGCGATGGGGGCCCACCGTCTCAGGGGCGCGGATCGACGGTGACTCCGGCCTGACGGGCGGCGCGCGAGGGACGGTCACGACCGCGGTGGGGCTGTCCCTGCCCTTCGAGATCACCGAGTTCGTGGAGCGGCGGCTCTGGGCGTGGAAGGTGGCAGGAGTGAGCGCTACCCGGCACGAGGTGATCGAGGTACCGGGTGGTTGTGTCCTCAGCTTCGGTGCTCCGGTCTGGGCGGCGGGATACCTGCCGGTGCTGGCGATCGCGCTGCCGCGCATCGAACGGATCTCCGTCGAACGAGCTCACTGAGAGGCGTCGGCGTGGATCGCGCAGCAGGACGGTGGCATGTGACCACCGCGCCGATGGGGATGGGACAGCGGTATTCGAACTTTACATAATGTAGATTATCGGCACTTCGGGAGCGGGTGGTCCGGTGAGAACCTTCCGGAGTTCGGCACCATCCGCCGTGCGCACTGCTACGAATGGTCACTGAGGCGACACCGTGTCGCTCGGTAGAGAAAGGTGCGACATCATGCGCGGATCAGTCGAGAACGCTTTCATGCTCATCCACAACCCTCTGGTGGATCTCTACCAGTGGCTCCTCAGTGTCCTTCCGGCGGACATGGCCTGAGTTCTGCAATGGCCTGAGTTCCCCGGCGGCGATCCGTCCGCCGTTCGTTGCGAGGCCCCGGGCCGTGGATATGGTCGGTTTACCGCCCGAAGTCACCCCGGGGTCTCGCGCCATCTATCCGCTGCCGCCTCCGTGGGGTCCGCCCAGTGGGCCACGATTCGACACTGTGACGTTTCGGGGGTGGGTGTCCCCGACGCAGTGCGCCTGCGGGGTCATCGGCCCAGAGCCGCCGGCTGTCTGTCAGTCCACGGCAGTGCCTGCTCCAGCTGGCCGGCCAGACGCAGCAGCATCGACTCGCCCCCGAGGCCGGCGGTGAAGTGCACCCCCATGGGCACGCCCTCCGGCGTCCAGTGCAGCGGGAGTGACAGCGCCGGCCGGCCGGTCAGGTTGGCCAGCTGGGTGTACGGCACCCAGCTCAGGTTGGCGTCGATGAGCGACTCCACGAATCCCGAGTGCCGCAGCAGCGGAGCTGTGCGCGTCGCGAGCAAGGCGGTCGCTGCGCGACGCGCGAGCGGCGGGGTGTCCAGCGCGCCGATGTGGGGCGGGAGATCTGCGAGCGTCGGCGTCATGAGCAAGTCGTAGCCCTCGAAGAAGCTGGTGAGTTCGCCGACGTACTGATCCCGCCGCATCACGGCATCGAGATAGTCCACGCTGCTCTGCGCCCGGCCGAGTGCCGCCACGATCCGCGTGTCCGTCTCGAAGTCCCGGTCGGCGCACCCCGTCCGGCGCTTGGTGTCCTCGACCGACCACGCGAGGTAGGCGAACCAGCTGGTGAGGAAATCGCGGGCCAGAGCCAGGTCGTCCACGGGCTGTGACTCGAGGATGTCGACGTGGTGGCCGAGATCCTCGAGCGCTCTGGCAGCGGTCTCCACAGCGACGAGAGCCTGAGGGTGGGGTGAGGAATTGATCGAGGACGCGGTGCACACGCCGATCCGCAGACGTCCGGGTTCCGCCCCCACCTGGGACCGGAACGACTCCGACGGGGTGGCCGGGACGTACGGCCCGCCCGGCTCCCCTCCCATCAGGACGTCCAGCATCGCAGCCGAGTCGCGAACCGACCGCGAGATGACGCCATTGGTGGCCGCGCCGTGCATCGCCTCGCCGCGCGCGGGCCCCATCGGGACCAGACCGCGGCCGGGTTTGAGGCCGACGAGCCCGCAGCACGCGGCCGGGATGCGGATCGAACCGCCGCCGTCGCTCGCCCCGGCGACCGGGACGATGCCGGCTGCGACCGCGGCGGCGGACCCGCCCGAGGAGCCCCCGGGGCTGCGGCTGGTGTCCCATGGGTTCCTGGCGGGGCCGAACAGTTCGGGCTCCGTGATTCCCTTGGCCCCGAACTCCGGGGTGTTGGTCTTGCCGAAGACCACCAGGCCCGCGTCCAACCACCGCCGGACCACGGTCGCGTGCTCGGTCGCCGGTACGTCGGCCAGTGGACGCGACCCGCCACTGGTGGGTGTTCCCCGGTAGTCCTGACCGAGATCTTTGAGGAGGAACGGCACCCCGGCGAACGGGCCCGACAGTTCCTCGGTCGCCCGGGCGCGAGCCGGCCCGTCCAGCCGGCGCACGATCGCGTTGAGTCGCGGATTGACACCGTCGGCGCGCTGGATCGACGCGTCGAGCAGGTCGCCCGGGGTGACCTCGCCCTGCCGCACGAGGGCGGCGAGACCGAGGGCATCGTGACTTCGGAACTCGTCAAAGCGCATGGGGCCGGAGTCTACGCAGCGCGATCAGCGATTGTTCCGGTTCCGCCAGGCGCGCCAGGCGCCCGTGGACCACAGGGCCCACGCGACGAGGACGGGCTGGAAGAACAATCGCACGAGACGTGCGCGATCACTGTCGAGCCCGAACGCGTCCGTGCCCGTCACGTACTGGGAGATGTTGCCGGGGAAGATCGCGACGAAGAACGCCGCCGCCACGCCGCCCACCGCCGGACGGTATCGCGCCGGTGCGAGGATGAGCGCCGCGCCGAGGCCGAGTTCCACCACGCCGGAGGCGACCACCACGAAGTCCGGGTCGAGTGGGACCCACGTCGGGACCTGTGCCTGGAACTCCTCGCGCATGGTGGTCAGGTGCCCGGTCCCAGCGCCGAGAAGGGCGGCGCCGAGGGCCCATCGCCCGAGATGTCGGACCACCTCCCCCGCACTGCGGCGGCGCACCGGTGTACGGGATCGCGAGCTCTTCAGGGGCCGGTCTGGTTTGTTCATGGGGGTAGTGTTGCGCACAACTTAATTGAGCGCAACCTAAAAATGAGCGATAATCGTGTGATGGATCCCGATCTCCGACTGGAAGAGCAAGTCTGCTTCGCCCTCTACGCGGCTTCCCGCGCCTCGACGTCGGCCTACCGCCATGCCCTGGCGTCGGTCGGCCTCACCTATCCGCAGTACCTCGCCCTGCTCGTGTTGTGGGAAGAGGACGGGCTGACTGTCCGCCAGTTGGGCGACCGACTGCTCCTCGACTCGGGCACCCTCTCCCCTCTACTCGCACGACTGGAGCATGCCGGACTGGTCGAGCGGTCCCGCTCCGCCGGCGACGGGAGGAGTGTCCACGTGCACCTCACCGAGGCCGGTCGGCGGCTGCGCGCCGAAGCCGAGACGATCCAGTGTTCCCTGCTGGACAGGGTGGACATGCCGCAGGAGGACCTCGTCCAGCTGCGGACCCTGGCCCAGCGACTCGTGACCTCGCTCGACGGAGCCGATCGCGGCGACCAGTAGCGTCAACCGATGGTGATCGGCTGACGCAGGATCGTCTTGAGCCTTGCGGGATCGGACCTGCGGGGGTCCGAGAGGTAGATCTCGTGGTGGTGGCCCGACGGGGTCGCCCCTCGTGAGGGGATGATCTCCTCGTGCATCCGCGCGATGATCGGGCCCTCGTCGTCGTAGGGGCCCACGTGCAGCGTCTGCACCGCCGACCCCTCGGCATACCCGTCGAACCGCACCCGCTCGCGGGCGTCCGGCACCTTCGTCGTCGTCACCTTCTCCATGGCGGCGGACAGGATGTCCGGGGTGACCCAGTCCGGCTGCCAGATCATCATCGTCCAACTCCAGGCGGCCTTGTCGCGGGCCGTGAACACCTGCGGGTCGTCGGCGTACCAGAGGCCCTCGAGCGGGCCCACCGTGTAGACCCGTCCCAGCACGGTCCGGGCCGCCGCGCGCACGGCGTAGGACGTGGCGTACAGCGCCTCGACCGCGGTTCGGTACTCTCGGGCGGTATTGGGATCTCCCCGCCCGTCGACCATGAGAAACCGCATCGGCGGCACCTCGACCAGGTCGAATCGGCCGGCCTTACCGCCGTAGAGGTCCCTGCGCTCTCGTTTGATGTCGAAGTTGGGTGGGTCGCCGACCATGGCAGCAGGCTACGCCGATCCGGCCTGGAGTTCGGCGATCCGGCGTCGGTACACCGCGGTCAACTCGTCGATGTACCGGCGGTTCCACCGTGGGGTGATGTGCTTACTGCAGTTGGCGTCAGCGGCCACCACGTCCACCACGATCGCGCGTTCCACGCGGCCGGAGTACTGCTTCTCCCCCATGGCCCGGAGCCGGTCGATCAGCTCGGGGTCGGCGTCAGGCTCGACCGTCCGCGCGTGACCGAAGACCTTCAACCGCCGGCGGGTCGGGTAGTCGACGAAGAGCAGGCAGACGCGTCCGTCGTGATCCACGTTGCCCGTGGAGACGTATTGGTGGTTGCCCGGGAACTCGGCCCAGGCGAGTGTCGTGTCGTCGACGACGTGCACGAATCCCGCCGGGCCGCCGCGGTGCTGCGCGTACGGCCAGCCCGACTCGGTGACCGTCGAGAGGGAGAAGTGGTCGGCGCTCCGGATCAGGGCGACATCTGTGCCCTCGAGGGCGAAGTCGCCGGTGTCGACGGGGAGGGTGACCCCCACGGCGTCCTGCCGGGCCCGCACCGCCGGTCCGTACGCGATCCCCGGGTAGTGATTGGCTGCCATGGTCGTCAATATAGGTTGCGGTGCGGCACGCCAGGCTGCAGGGCATGAGCTGGGCGGAGATCGGCATGGTGCTCGGCGTCAGCACACAGGCGCTGCACAAGCGATTCGGAAGGACGGCCTGACCGCGCACGACGTCGACCAACCCGTCGACGTGCGTATCCGTGAACAGTGCCGACGCATCGGAGCGCAGCTCGGCTAAGTGCTCAGCGTCCGGGAGTGGCGGCGGTGTCCGGCCTGGGCACGTTCTGCAGCCGGAGTTGGCCCCGCGCGAGCACGGCTCCACCCTCGGCCTGGCTGATCACGACATCCCACAGCTGCTGGCTGCGGCCCTGGAACAGCGCGTGGGCGGTCACCTCGACCCGCCCGCCGCTGGACGGACGGAGGAAATCGGTGCCGTTGTGCACGCCGACCGCGATCTGCCCCCGGTCAGCGACCGCGAATCCGGCTCCCGCGCCGCCGGCGGACTCCACGATGCTCGCGTAGACGCCGCCGTGGACCGTTCCCCACGCGGTGAGGTGCTCCTCCCCCAGTTCCGCGTGGCCGCGCAGCGAGGTGGTCGTCACCCCGTCGACGACGAGCCCGGAGGCGCGGACGAAGGCGCTAGCGTCGGAGGAACTGGCATCGGGGAACCCGCCGGAATCGATCATGGGGTCTTTCTACCCGCTACCGGCACCGGCTAGGTCGCCGCAGCCACGTACTCCGCCAGATGCTCCCCGGTGAGAGTGGAGGCTGCGGCGACGAGATCTGCCGGGGTGCCTTCGAACACGACCCGACCCCCGTCGTGCCCGGCCCCGGGGCCGAGGTCGATGATCCAGTCCGCGTGGGCCATCACCGCCTGGTGGTGTTCGATCACGATCACCGACTTCCCGGCGTCGACCAGCCGGTCGAGCATCGCCAGCAGGGTCGCGACGTCGGCCAGGTGCAGGCCGGTGGTCGGTTCGTCCAGCACGTAGACCTCGGCCTTGTCGGCCATCTGGGCGGCCAGCTTGAGCCGCTGCCGCTCGCCACCGGACAGCGTGGTCAGGGGTTGGCCGAGACGGATGTAGCCCAGACCGACGTCGCGGAGCCGGACGAGGATCTTGTGCGCGGCGGGGATCCGCGCCTCTCCCCCGGCGAAGAACTCCTCGGCCTGTGCGACGGACATCCCCAGCACCTCGCCGATGTTCCGGCCGCCGAACCGGTACTCGAGCACCTCGGCCTGGAAGCGCCTGCCCTCGCAGTCGTCGCACGTCGAGGCGACGCCGGCCATCATCGCCAGGTCGCTGTAGATCACGCCGGCGCCCTTGCAGGTGGGACACGCGCCGTCGGAGTTCGGGCTGAACAGGGCCGGCTTGACGCCGTTGGCCTTGGCGAACGCCTTCCGGATGGGCTCGAGGAGCCCCGTGTAGGTGGCCGGATTGCTGCGCCGCGACCCGCGGATGGCGGACTGGTCGATCGCCACCACCCCGTCGCGAGGCGACACCGAGCCGTGGATGAGCGAACTCTTGCCCGACCCCGCCACACCGGTCACCACGCACAGGACCCCGAGTGGGATGTCCACATCCACGCCTCGCACGTTGTGAGCTGTCGCGCCACGCACCTCGATCCGCCCGGTGGCCGCCCGCACGCTGTCCTTCAGTGCGGCGCGGTCGTCGAGATGCCGGCCGGTGACCGTGTCGCTCGCGCGGAGCCCGCCGACCGATCCCTCGAAGCAGATCTGACCGCCCTCGGAGCCGGCGCCGGGCCCGAGGTCGACGACGTGGTCGGCGATCGCGATGGTCTCCGGCTTGTGCTCCACCACCAGGACCGTGTTGCCCTTGTCTCGCAGCCGCAGGAGAAGCCCGTTCATGCGTTGGATGTCGTGGGGGTGCAGGCCGATCGACGGTTCGTCGAAGACGTAGGTGACGTCGGTCAGCGCGGAACCGAGGTGGCGGATCATCTTCACCCGCTGTGCCTCGCCGCCCGACAGCGTGCCCGCGGGGCGGTCGAGGGACAGATACCCCAGTCCGATCTCGACGAACGAATCGAGCGTGTGCTGCAACGAGTCCAGCAGCGGCGCGACCGACGGCTCCTCGAGGCCGCGCAGCCACTCCGCCAGGTCGGTGATCTGCATGGCCGAGACGTCGGCGATGTTCCTGTCCCCGATGCGGGACGACCGGGCCCCCTCGTTGAGCCGGGTGCCGTCACATTCGGGGCAGGTGGTGAACACCACGGCCCGCTCGACGAACGCGCGGATATGCGGTTGCATCGCCTCGACGTCCTTGGACAGCATCGACTTCTGGATCTTGGGGATCAGGCCCTCGAAGGTGACGTTGATGCCGTCGGCCTTGACCTTGACCGGCTCCTTACGCAGCAGGTCGTGCATCTCCCGATCGGTGAACTCCCCCACCGGTTTGTCCATGTCGAAGAACCCGGAGCCGGAGTAGATGCGGCCGTACCAGCCGTCCATCGAGTATCCGGGGACGGTGATCGCGCCCTCGGACAGGGACTTGGAGCGGTCCACCAGCGCATCGACGTCGAAATCGGACACCGATCCGCGACCCTCGCAGCGGACGCACATCCCGCCGGTGATGGAGAACTCGGCCTTCTGCCGGGTGCCGTCGGCCTTCTTCAATGTGCCGACCCCGGAGGCGGACGCGACGTTGAAGGAGTACGCCTTGGGGCCGCCGATCCTCGGCTGCGCGAGACGGCTGAACAGGATCCGCAGCATCGCCCCGGTGTCGGTGGCGGTGCCGACCGTGGAGCGGGGGTCGGACCCCATCCGCTCCTGGTCCACGACGATCGCGGTGGTCAACCCCTCCAGTACGTCCACGTCCGGCCTCGCCAGGGTGGGCATGAATCCCTGGAGGAACGCGCTGTAGGTCTCGTTGATCATCCGCTGCGACTCCGCCGCGATGGTCGAGAACACCAGGGAGCTCTTACCGGATCCGGAGACTCCGGTGAACACCGTCAGCCGCCGCTTGGGCAGATCCACGTCGATCGACCGGAGGTTGTTCTCCCGCGCGCCGAGGACGCGGATGGTGTCGTGCGTGTCTGCCGTGTGGGCGCTCATCCCGGGTCTCCTCACTCTGTCCGCTCAGCGGCAACGTTAGACCGCGGGCCCGTGGCGGGAAAGGCCGTCAACCGCGGTCCTGCTGCTCCATCGCGGTGGCGTGCAGTCGGGCGAACCGCTGGAACTCGTCGTCGTCCCATCCCTCGCGTCCCGTCGCGGCCGCCCATCCGTCGAGGATCTGATGGTCGTACAGGTGGCCGTAGCCCTGCGATCCGCCGATCGCGTTGCCGAGATCGGCGGTCACCTGGAAGAGGGTCAACACGGGCATGTAGAACATGCCCGGATGCCGGCCCTTGCCGGGCGGTTCGGCCAGCCACGCGGGGCGGTCGAACAGCAGATCCGGGGTCCACCACACCACCGGGTCGGTCGCGTGCTGGACGTACAGGACGTGCGGCGGGATCCACGGGGTGTCGTCGTCGCGGAACTCCGCGGGATCCTCCGAGAACCTCACCAGCAGGCCGTCCGCGTACACCGGCTCGGTGACCGGGGTACCGGGGTCGCGCCGCTGTACGAGCGCGTGCCAGATGTGGTTGGAATTGGGCGGGCCGACCCAGAGCACCCCGTCCACCGTCGCCCGGATATCGCGGATCCCCGAGAACGCCGCCTCGCCGGCCTGGGTGCCCAAACTCTCGCCGTAGACGTACAGCTTCGGCTGCGGCCGACCCGGTGGGAGGGAGTCGCGCCAGGTCACCACCGCCTCGATCAGTGACCGGCCCGCCACCTCCGCCTTCTCGCGGTCGGCGAGGAACGAGATCCAGCTGGGCAGGTACGAGTACTGGGTGCCCACGATCGCCACGTCGCCACCGGAGAGCAGTTCGATGGCCTGAGCCGCGTGGGGGTTGATCCACCCGGTGCCGGTGGTCGGGGCGATCACCACCGACTCACGTTCCCAGGCACGGGTCCGCTCCAGCTCCTCCACCACCAGGGCGGAACGCTCGTCGTCGGTCGGTGCGGACTCCAGACCGGCGTACGCCCGGATCGGCTCGGGCGCGTCCTCGCCCAACAAATCCCCCAGGTGCTGCCCGTCGAGGCCGCCGCTCACGAACCGTCGGCCCTGCAGGCCCAGGTCCCCGAAGTCCACGACGGAGTCCGGGGACCCGGATCGCTCGGGCGCCGTCGGCGGTCGCGCGCCGGGGAGGTCCTCGTTGTTCTGCCCGCTGAAGATACGGTTGGCGCCGCCGAAGAACAGGCGCGGCACCACACCTTGCACCACGCCGAGTGCGAGGACGGCCACCATCACGACGCCCGTGAGCCGGGCGGGGTACTCCCCCACGCCGAACCTGCGGCCCACCGCGCGGGCCGACCACCGGTACCCCGCCCGGATGCCGCGGGCTGCGATGAGGAGCCCCAGGAAGATCGCCAGGGCGACCCACGGGATCTTCATGTAGTCCGCCCAGGGCGGGCGGGGTGAGCGCACCAGATCGGAGACCTGGTCCTGCCAGCGGATCGCCGTGGCCGTGGCCGTGATGAGGTAGACCACCAGGATGTACGGGGCGGCCAGACGGGCGAAGGTCAGGAGACGGTCACCGACCGCGAGGAGGTCGGGGTGGAGGGTGACGCGGGGCGCCACGACCCGCCGCCAGAGGGTCCTCAGTGCGACGCCGACCCCGTAACCCACCAGCATCGACACGCCGGTGACCACCCCCTGGTAGTACCAGGCCCGCGGCAGCAGGGACGGCATGAGCGAGACCCACGCCGCCAGCGCGGCCACGATGAGGCCGGTGACCGAGGGGCGCCACCGTTCCCACCACGTCCGGAGCGCGGCGACGGGCGTGGTCCCCGCTGTCGCTCGGCCGGTCCCGCCGTCCGTGCTCAACGCAGGCGCTCTGCCCGTCTCGCCGCCGCCACCAGGTCCTCGGACATGCGGGCCAGCTCGGCGGGGTCCTCGCCCTCGGCGATGGCGGTCCGCAGATCCTCGCAGGCGCAGCGCAGCTGGAACACGCGGTCCATCAGGTCGGTCGATTCGGCCTCCGTGAGTACGACCGTGCCCTCGGGCAGGTCCTGCATCCGGAGCGACCGGCGCTGCTCATAGGCCCGCTGCCGGCAGGACCGCCGGCAGTAGCGGCGCCGGCGCCCGGTCCCGCCCTCGTCCACGGGGCGACCGCACCAGGCGCACGAGGCCTCGCCCCTCCGGGGCGCGGTCGGCTCGGGTCGGGCGTCGGGTTCCACGGGTGTGAGGTTACCCAGCGGCGCCCCCGAGGTGGCCCGTGGTGTCGGGACGTGGGAACATTTGGGGGTTCCCCTGGCGTTGACACAAGCAGGAACCACGCAGCGTCGTGTCGATCCGCATGAATTGGCGCAGACGAACACGGCAGAAGGAGTTCGCATGGCAGATCGAGTCCTCAGGGGCAGCCGCCTCGGTGCGGTGAGCTACGAGACCGACCGGGACACCGACCTCGCGCCGCGCCGCATGGCGCGGTACCAGACCCCCAACGGCGAGGTCTACGAGGTCCCGTTCGCCGATGACGCCGAGATCCCCGGCGCCTGGATGTGCAAGAACGGCCAGGAGGGCCAGCTCATCGACGGCCCCGCAGTCGAGGTCAAGAAGGGCAAGCCGCCGCGTACCCACTGGGACATGCTGCTCGAGCGTCGCTCCCTGGAGGAGCTCGAGGAGCTGCTCAAGGAGCGGATGGACCTGCTCAAGAAGCGGCGCCGCGCCGGTGCGCGGTAGGTAGTACCGAGCGGTCACCGGATATCACCCGGTGGAACCGGAACGCCCCGGCCCCGTAGGGCCGGGGCGTTCTCCTGTGTCCGGGGTCGGTGTGCGGCCGGAGCCGGCGCGCACCGGGTCAGCGGCCGACGAGGCCCTTGAGCTGGTGTCGACGCTTCTCCCAGCCCCAGCGGGCCACGTTGACCGCGGCCTCGCGGAAGATCGACTCGCTCATCTTGGACTGACCGACGGTGCGCTCGGTGAAGGTGATGGGCACCTCCGTGACCCGGCGCCCGTTGTTCAGCAGGCGCCACGTCATGTCGATCTGGAAGCAGTAGCCCTTCGACTCGATGGCGTCGAGGTCCAGCTCGGCCAGGGCGTCGGCCCGGTAGGCACGGTAACCGGCGGTGATGTCCTTGATGCCCACGCCCAGCATGACCCGGGAGTAGATGTTGCCGCCGCGGGAGATGACGTGGCGTTGCCACGGCCAGTTGACCACCGCGCCGCCGGGGACGTAGCGGGAGCCGATCGCCAGGTCGGCGCCGCCGTCGACGGCGGCGAGCATCGCGGGAAGCCGCTCGGGGGGATGACTGCCGTCGGCGTCCATCTCCACCAGCACCGTGTACTCGCGCTCGAGACCCCAGCGGAACCCGGCGATGTACGCGGCCCCGAGCCCCTGCTTGCCCTCGCGGTGCATCACGGTGATGCGCCCGCGCGGGTCCTCGGTGGCGAGCCGGTCGGCGACCTCGCCGGTGCCGTCGGGGCTGTTGTCGTCGGCGATGAGGACCGACACCTCGGGCGCTGCGGCCAGCAACCGCTCCACCACGCCGGGCAGGTTGTCCCGCTCGTCGTAGGTCGGGATGATCACCAGGGTGCGCGCGGACGGCGCATGTCGGCCCGGCGTCGTCGGATCGGTCACTTACTTCTCCTCGGTTCGGGTCGCGGCTCGTTGACGGGTGCGGACCAGCGCCCATGCCAGTGCGACGAGCCCGATGAGGCAGCTCACCGCCTGCGGGATGCCACCCAGTCGGGTTGCCATCGTACCGGCCCCGCCCACCTCGACCTGCGCCGCCAGCACCGCGGGCTCGAAGATGCCGCTCTCGGCGCGGACGTCGCCGTCGGGGCCGATGACGGCGCTGACCCCGCTGGTCGCGGCGATCAGCACGGGCACGTCGTGCTCCACGGCCCGCACCCGGGACATCGCGAGTTGTTGGTACGTCATGGGTGAGCGGCCGAAGGTGGCGTTGTTGGTGGGGACGGTGAGGATCTGCGCGCCGCGGGAGACGGGCTCGCGGGCGGCGGCGTCGAAGGCGACCTCGAAGCAGATGGCCACGCCCAGGTCCACCCCGCCCGCGGTGACGACGTGGTCGCCGTCGCCGGGGATGAAGTGCCCGGCGGTCCGGGCGATCGGGAACAGCGCCTCGAGCGGCTCGCGCAGCGGGAGCCACTCCCCGAACGGCTGGATGTACTTCTTGTCGTGGCGGTCGACCACCGGGCCCTCGGCGGGGTCGGAGGAACGGCCGTCCCACACGAGATAAGAGTTGTGCGCTTCGCGGCCCTCGCCAGTGGGTAGGACGGTGCCCACGAGGATCGGTGCCTCCAGACGGCGGGACAGGGCGGTGATCTGCGCGGCGGCGAGCTGGTCGGCCAGCGGCGAGATGTCGGAGGCGTTCTCCGGCCACAGCACGAAATCCGGCGGGGCCTCGGTGCCGGCCTCGACATCGTCGGCGTACTCGGCGGTGACGCGCAGGTGGTTCTCGAGCACCGCGCGGCGTTGGGCGTTGAAGTCCAGGCCGAGGCGCGGGACGTTGCCCTGGATCACGGCGACCTCGACGGTGTCGGTGGGCTCGCCACCGGTCGGGGCGAGGGCCGCGACGGCGACCAGGCCCGCGGTCACCAGGGGCACCGTGAGCAGGCCGGCGGCGGCGCGGACGGGTCGGTCACGGCGCGCGAGGAGCAGGACGGCGACGCCGATCGCCGCCCCCACCGACGCCACCGCGAACCCGACCAGTGGGGTGCCGCCCAGTGACGCCAGCGGCAGCAGCGGCCCGTCGGCCTGGCCGAACGCCAGCCGTCCCCACGGGAAGCCGCCCCAGGGCCAGGACGAGCGGACCCACTCCCACAGCGACCACCAGCCGGCCACCCCGAGCACGGCGCCGACCGCACGCGGGCCGCGCCGGTTGCCGGGGTCCAGGCCGGCCCGGAGGATGACCGCGGCGCCGGCGCCGAACGCGGCGAGGTACAGCGCCTCGACCAGCGACAGGCCCCACGAGGCGTAGGCGCCCACGTACAGGCCCACCCACGGCACCAAGAGGAGGAAGAAGACCAGGCCGGAGGTGAACCCGAGGAGCGCGCCGGTGCGCGGCCGGACCGTGGAGGCGCCGGACGGGGACAGGACGACGACGAGAACGGCGATCGCGGGAAGCGCCGTCCACCACAGACCCACCGGGGGGAACGAGGCCGCCAGCAGCGCCCCGGCGGCAGCCGCGAAGGCCAGCCTGGTGAGCAGGGGCATCAGGTCGCGGGGCCGGCGGGCAGGCCGTCCACGACGAGCGCGCGCAGAACGGGGTCGGGACCGGTGAGATCCGGCATCGGAGGAACTCCGGAGCGCGGGTCCGTGGACCACCGCTGGACGGCGTCGTCCGCGGCGACCACGGCCAGCTCCCCGGTCCGCCACCTCGCGAAGGTGGCCGCCGTGCCCGGGGTGAGGGTGCCCGCCGTGCCGTCGCGCGCGCCGGCCGCCCGGTGTGCGCCCCGGGTGGTCGCGGTGAACGCCGCCCGCGGGGACAGGCCACGGCCGCCCTCGACGAAGGTCAGGGCCCGCAGGGCGTCCCACGGCCGGACCTCGTCACCGGCCCGGGTGGACGCGGCCAGCGCCACGCCGGAGGCGGCGATTCGCACGAGGTCGATCCCCGTCAGGTCATCGACGAGCGGGTGCAACAGGCTCACCGTGCCCACGGCGGCCAGGGCGGCGAGCGTGTCGCCGTCCGCGTTCCCGGCCCCGGCCCCACCGACGAGGACCGGGATGCACCGGGCGACCGCCGGCCCGCCGAGTTCGGTGGCGAGGCGGGTGAGTTCGGTCGCGAGGCGCGCCGGGTCGACGGTGTCGTCGAGCACCACCCGCTCCCCCGCACGCACCCGCTCCTCGACCTCCTCGAGCCCGTGTGCGCGCGGCAGACCGGCGGGCACCACGCCGCCGGCGGCCGCGACCGCCGGGTCGAGGCCCTCGGGGAGGCACTCGACGAACGCCGGGGCCACCCAGTCCCCCTCCAGGTCGACCTGCTCGGCACCCGGGAACAGGGCGGGGCCCGGGGCATCCGAGCCGGCCCACACGATGAGCCCGTTCTCGTGTGCCAGGGCGGTTGCGTCTCGTGAGGCGGGCGTGAGCACCCGGCCCCCGGTAGCCAGGAAAGCGGTCATGCGGGCGATTATCCCCGAGCACCGACCGGCGGCCCGGCCGCCCACCCCCCGCGCCTACGCTGGGTGCTCATGAACGACTCCCACCACGCGGCCGGGTCGTCCCGACCCGGGGACACCCTGCGCTTTCCCGGCGGCCGGCTGCGCCCCGAGCACTGGACCGCCCTGGCGGAGCTCGCCGCCGGACATCGCGGCGGCATCCAGCTCACGGCCAGGGGCGCAGCCCGGATCGTGGGCGCGGACCGGGATCCGATCGATCTCGCGGTGCGGGACCTCGAGGCCGCGGGCCTGCCCGAGGCAGTCGCCCACCCCAGAGGACGCGACATCATCGCCTCGCCCCTGGCCGGCCGGCTCGGCGGGCATCACGACGTCGGCGACCTGCCGACGGGGCTCGGGGCCGCGCTGCTCGCCCGCGACGCGGCCGACGCCCTGCACGGGCAGGTGCTGTTCGGGATCGACGACGGGTCGGGCGACGTCCTGGCGCACTCCCCCGACCTGGCGGTGGCGGTGGACGGGTCCGACGGCGGCGCGCGGGTCCACGTCGCCGGTCACCCCGTCCCGCTCCGGGTCGCGGTGGCCGACGCCGCCACCGTACTGGTCGACGCGGCCGTGAAGCTCACCGGTTCGGCGGGACCGACGCGAGTGCCCGGGTCCGGCGACCTGCACCAGCTCGTCGTCGACGCCCTGGGATCCCACCCCCGGACCATCCCCGCTCCCGTCGCACCGACGAACCCTCCTGCTACGGATGTAGACGTGCCGAGGGTGGGCTGGATCGACACCGCCGATGGGCTGGTGAGCCTGCTCGCCGTGGTGCCCGACGGCGTCGTGCCCGCCCGACTCGCCGAATTCCTCGGCGCGGTGGAGCGTCCGACCACCGTCTCGGCCGACCGGGTCATCGGCCTGCACGAACTCACCGAACCTATGGCGGAGCAGGTGGTGCGGGTGCTGGCACCGATGGGGATGATCTTCGACGCCGAATCGCCCTGGGTGACGGCTTTCCCGTGAGGTCGGTTCTGTGGTGAGGTCGGCTCAGCAGTTGGGCAGGCTCAGCGCGCGCCGAACCGCTCGACCAGCCAGCGGGCGGCGTCCTCGACGGAGTGCACGGTCTCAGGGACCCGAGGGGCCTGCGGGGTCTCGGGCCGGTCCACCATCACCACCGGTATGCGCAGGTCGCGGGCGGCGGCGAGCTTGGCCTCGGAGGTGGCTCCGCCGCTGTTGCGGGTGACCAGCACGTCGATCCGGTGGCGGGACATTAGCGTCCGCTCGGACTCCACCCCGAAGGGGCCCCGGTCCAATACCAGCAGGTAGCGGTGCGGCAGCGCCCCGGGGGGCGGCTCGGAGCACCGGATGAGATACGACCCCCGGGTGTCCCCGGCGAACGCGGACGCGCCCTGCTTGCCGACCGTGAGCATCGGCCGGCGGAAACGCTCCCGCACCACGTGGGCCGCGGTCTGCATGTCCGGGACGCGGATCCACTCGTCGCCCGCCTGCTCGGTCCACGGCGGGCGGTGCAGGCGGAGCAGCGGCGTGGCCGTCTCGCGCGCGGCGTGGACCGCGGACACCGAGATCTGGTCGGCGAACGGGTCGGTCGCGTCGATGACGGCGCTGACGCCGTTCTCGCGCATCCAGTGCGTTAATCCCTCCGCACCTCCGAAGCCACCGATCCGCACCTCCCCACGGGGGAGTCTCGGCCGCGTGACCTTGCCCGCCAGCGAGGTGACGACGTCCAGCCCGGCGGTGACCATGAGGTCGGCGAGTCGACGGGCCTCGCCCGTGCCCCCCAGCACCAGGATCAGGCCGGGCGAGCCTCCCGGCATCGCGGTCGCGGGCGGGGCGACGGGCTGAGACCGCGGGGCCTCCGGGGCGGGCGCGGGCCGCGCGTCCCGGAGGGCCTCGACAGGGGCGCCGGAACGAATGCCGGGCACGAGTTCCCAGCTGATCCCCTCGGCGTCGAGGGCGCCGGTGTGGGCCGGCAGCTCGGGGTGGTCCGTGGGATCGCCCGCATAGAGCCGGACGACCCGGTCGCCGCGGTCGACGGCCTCACGCATCCTCGCGGCGGCGTCCGTCGGCGACAGCGCGGAGGCGTCGATGACCAGGGCCGTCGACGGGCACAGTCCCAGCGCCCCAGGGCCGATCGGACCCGGCTCGGCCAGGACGGTGCCGCTCATGGCGATGAGTCGGGAGGCGCGGACGGTGAGCAGATCGACGGGGCCGGGACCGGTGCCGACAAGGTGTACGGCGGCCGGGTCGGCGCCCGACCGGGGTGGAGCGCTCACCGCGGCATCCGCCTCCAGATCGGCTGCGGGACGAGCCGTGCGACGGCGAACATCACGCGCAGCTGCCACGGGATCCACACCACACCCGCCGTGCGCGACTCCACCCGGTCGACCACCGCGTCCGCCACCTGGTCCGGCGTGGACGAGAACGGTGCGGGGTCCATGCCCTCGGTCATCCGGCCGATCACGAAGCCCGGACGCGGGATCACCAGCGTGACGCCCGTGCCGTGCAGGGCGTCGGCCATGCCGGAGGCGAACCCGTCGAGTCCCGCCTTGGCCGAGCCGTACACGTAGTTGGCGCGCCTGACCCGCTGCCCGGCGACCGAGGAGAACGCCACGAGAACCCCGCGGCGACGGGGCTTCATCCGCTCGGCGAGGACCGTGAGAAGCGCGGCCTGCGCCACGAAGTCGGTGTGCAGGATGCGGGCCGCGGCCCGGGAATCGCGCTCGGCCACCTCCTGGTCGCCCAGGATGCCGAACGCCAGGACGGCGATGTCGATCTCCCCGACCCGGGTCTCGATGTCCGCCACGATCGCGGCGTGCGAGTCGAGGTCGTCGGCGTCGAAGTCCACGAGCTCCACCGCGACGGCGCCCGCGGTCCGGAGTGGGGCCTCGAGCGCGGAGACGTCGCCACCGGGGCGGCTCGCGAGCACGACGGTGCGGCCGGGTGCGAGGCGGTGGGCGACGGCCAGACCGATCTCGCTGCGGCCACCGAAGACCACCACGACCTCACCGCCGGATTCGGACCGGGACGACGGGGTTGCGGATGTGGGCATGGGCCCAGTGTCCCACGTACCGCGTCGCGCTCTGCGTCGGCTTACTGCGGTCCGCTCACTGCGGCCGGCTCACTGCAGTCGGTTCACTGTGGCAGGCTCGGCGTCATGGCCCACTCGATGGCAGAACTCTCTGACGAGGCACACCGGTTCCTGTCCGAATACCACCTCGGCAGCCTGACCACACTCCGGCGCGACGGTTCGCCCCACGTGGTCGCCGTGGGCTTCACGATCGACGTGGAGGGCGGGCTGGCGCGCGTCATCACCCGGCGGGGATCGCAGAAGGCGGCCAACGCCCGGCGTGGCGGCCGCGCGGCGGTCTCGCACGTCGACCGCGGACGGTGGCTCACCTTCGAGGGCACCATCCGCCTCCTCGAGGATCCCGACTCGGTCCGCGAGGGCGAGCGCCGCTACGCGCTGCGGTACCGCGAGCCGAGTCCGAACCCCGAGCGGGTGGTGTTGGCGATCGAGGTGGATCGCGTCCTGGGCTCCAAGCAGATGTTCACCGGCGACTGACACCGCGGCCGGGCGCTCGGCGGGTGCGCGCTGGGTGCGCGCCGGGCCGCGGCCTGCCGGACGGAATCAGAGGAATCTCCCGGGTTCGCCTGCTCGGTCATAGCCGCCCGCCGCCATGGCGTCTCGCGTGAGCCGAGGCGCAGGCCGGACGACATGCCCGGGGGCGGCTGTGGCGGACGCGTGCAGGGGCGGGGGCGAGGCGCCAGGGGCGGGAGCGGATGCGGGCAGGCTGGCGTCCGCCGACTCTAGAGGACGCGCAGGCCGCGCTCGCCGTCGTTGAGGTCGCGGCGGCCATCGGCGGTGACGGCCACGATGTCCTCGAGCCGCGCGCCCCACGACCCGGTCGTGTAGACGCCGGGCTCGACCGAGAAGGTCATCCCTTCCTCCAGCACGGTATCGGCTCCGGGTGCGACGAACGGCGGCTCGTGCAGTCCCAGGCCGATCCCGTGCCCGGTGCGGTGGATGAACAACTCCCCGAGCCCGGCCGCGGCGAGGTGCTCGCGTGCGGCGGCATCGACCTCGCCGATCGCGATCCCCGGTCGGACGGACTCGCGTGCCAGGCGCTGCGCCTCCTCCAGCACCGCGTACGTCTTGGCGACCTCGGCGGAGGGCTGGCCCATCGAGTAGGTCCGGGTGCAGTCGGAGTGATAGCCGCTGGGCAGCGGCCCGCCGATGTCCACCACCACGATGTCCCCGGTCTCGACCACCCGGTCGGACACCCCGTGGTGCGGGTCGGCGCCATTCGGGCCCGAGCCGACGATCACGAACTCGGCGCGCGTGAGCCCCTCGGCCTCGATGGCGGCGGTGATGAGCTCGCCCACCTCCGCCTCGGTCCGGCCCACCTGCAGGAACTCCCCCATCCGGGCATGCACTGCATCGATGCGACGGGCGGCCTCGGCGAGCTCGCCCACCTCGTGCGCGGTCTTCACGGCCCGCACGTGGTCGATCACCTCCGAGGCGAGGACCACCTCGCCGTCGATTCCGTCCTGGAGCGGCACCAGGTGCAACGCCGGCAGGGCGGTGGACACCGCCACCCGCCCGGCGACCGACCCGGTGACGAGCGCGATGGCGTCGGTCCCGTCCGCCCACGGGTGGATCATCGCTCCCACACGGTCGGCGGCGCGCCGGGTGACGTCGGTGAGTTCGAGCGACGGCAGCACCAGCAGTGGCTCTGCCCCGTCCACGGGCACGACCAGCGCGGTGAGCCGCTCGTGCGAGTCCATGCGCTCACCGGTGAGGTAGGACATGTCCTCGCCGGAATACACCACCACGTGGTCGATCCCGAGGTCCCGCGCGCGATCGCGGACGGCTGCCAGACGGTGCGAGTGGATCTGCGTAGTGGGGCTGTTCATGTCCTCCACCGTAGGCCGGGGCCGCGGTGGGCCGGAGCCGACTAGCCTGACGGCAGCTACTAGCTCCCGACCCGACGACATCAAGGAGGCGCGGTGTCCCAGGCCCCGCTCATGGTTCTCGACAGCGCCGGCTTGTGGTTCCGCGCGTTCCACTCCGTGCCCGAGAAGATCACCGGCCCGGACGGCTCCCCCGCCAACGCCGTGCGCGGCTTCTGCGACATGGTGGCCGTGCTCGTGGACGAGTACTCCCCGACCGGCCTGGTGGCCGGCCTCGACCGCGCGTGGCGTCCGGACTGGCGGGTGGAGTTGTTGCCCTCGTACAAGGCGCACCGCGTGGGTGACGACGGCGAGGAGGACGCCCCCGCGTCACTGGGCCCGCAGGTCGAGTCGATCCGCGGAATCCTCGGGGCGGCGGGCATCGCCCAGGCGTGGGCGGAGGACGCGGAGGCCGACGACGTGCTGGCCGCGCTGGCCGCCCGGGATCGCGATGTGCTGGTCGTGACGGGCGACCGCGACCTGTTCCAGCTGGCATCGGCGAGCACCACGGTGGTGTACGTGGGAGCGGGGATGAAGAAGCGTCTGACGTACACCCCGGAGGTCGTGGCGCAGCGCTTCGATCTGCCCGTCGGTGACGACGCCCGGGTCTACGCGGACTACGCGGTGCTGGTCGGGGACGCCTCGGACGGGTTGCCCGGCGTGGCGGGGGTCGGTGCGAAGACCGCCGCGACCCTGTTGCGCGAGTACGGCGACCTCGACGGGATCGTCGCCGCTGCCGGCGATCCGGGGTCGGCGCTCACCGCCCGCCAGCGCACGGCGATCACCGAGGGTGCCGACTACCTCGCCGCCGCGCGCGGGGTCGTCCGCCTGGGCGGCCGCGCGTTCGACGTGCGGTTCGAGGGCGACATCGACGGTCGCCGCGGGGCCGTCGATCTCGATCGGATCGGGGCCCTGGGCGCATCGACCGGGCAGGCCCGCGCGATCGGCCGGCTCGTCGAGGCGACCGAGGGGCTCGACGCGGTCTGAGCCGGGCAGGCGCCCGTCGCCCCGATCCCGTCGCCGCTCGCCCGCGTCGGCTCAGGCCATGTGGTCGAGCACCACACCGCGGCGCAGTGACCCCACGGCGGACCGGGCGGTGCGGGCGAGCTCCGGTTCGGCGACCTGACCGACCTGGGCGAGGACGTCCACCACGAGGCGGGCGGAGCGGACGAAGTCGCCGGCGGTGAGTTCGACGCCCTCCTGCCACGAGGCGGCGAGGATCGAGGCGAGCGCCCCGCCGGAGACCCAGTGGTGCATCACGGGCGCGAGGCCGGCGTCCAGGTCCGGGGTGGTGGGCAGGCGGTGCGCGCGTTCGATCTCGGCGACGTCACCGGCCACCCGCTGCGTCTCGGCGAGGGCGGCGCGCAGGGTGTCGTCGGAGGGGTCGCGGACCGCGGAGTCCGTCCGCGGGTGGGCCACGACCGTGGTGACGACCGCCGCGAGGCCGGCGGCGTCGAGCCCGCGCCACACTCCCCGCCGCAGGCATTCGGCGACGAACAGGTCCTGCTCGGTGTGTACTCCGGCCAGGAGCCGCCCGGCGTCGGTGGCACGGAGTACGCCGTCCACCTTCTCGAGATAACCGAGGTGCCGGAGCAGGTCGACGATGCGGCGGAAGCGGCGGGCCAGCGAGTCGGCGTCGGCGTCGACCTCGGCGGTGAGCGCGGCCACGTCGGCGTCGGCGCGGGCCCAGCGCTCGTGGAGGCGGGCGAGCTTGTCCATCCGGGGGTCCTCGTGCAGCGGGTGCTGCCGGAGTGCCCGGCGCGCCGCGGCGATCCGCGGGTCCTTGCGGACCGGCTTACCGCCGGCGTTCTTCATCCGACCCTTCGCCTTGCCCCGCAGGTGCTCCATCCGCTGGACCAGTGCCCGCTTGGCGCGCCCGTCGAGCTTGCGGCGGCCCTTGGGCAGGTCGACCCGACCCACCGGGATCGGGGGCGAGGCGAAGTCGTTCTGGCGTAACCAGCCGGTCCACCCGGTGTCCGTGAGACAGAGCAGCGCGGGGTCGGACTGGATGTCGGTCCGGACCTGCAGCACGGTCGCCACCATGCCGAATCGTTTGCGGCCCACGGTGATCACGGAGCCGGCGGTCTGCTTGAGCATGGCCGCGCGCACGGACGCCAGCCGGTCGTCCCGATTCGACTTCTCGGCCTTGCGTTCCAACCGGCTGAGCTCGGCGCGCAACCCCATGTACTCGTCGAGGTCCGCGTCTCCCCCGGCCTCCTCGAGCGACGCCCGCATGCGGTCGCGCTCATCGGACCGGCGCTCGATGGCGCGGGACCGGGACACCAGGGTGCGGTCGGTCTGGAACTGGGCGAACGACCGGCCGATCAGGATGGTGGCCTCCTCGACGCCGAGCTGCTCGACGAGGTTGACCGCCATCGAATAGTCGGGAGCGAAGGCACTGTGCAATGGGAACCGCGGGGTGTCGACGAGCGCGGACAGGGCGTCCAGGTCGAGGTCCGGCTGGTCGAGCACGACTGCCGTGCCCTTGGTGTCGATGCCCCGTCTGCCGGCCCGGCCCGTGATCTGTGAGTACTCCGCGGAGGTGAGCATCGCGTGGGTGTCGCCGTTGAACTTGGTCGTCTTCTCCAGCACCACCGCGCGAGCCGGCATGTGGATGCCCAGCGCCAGGGTCTCGGTCGCGAACACGACCTTGATCAGCCCTGCGGAGAACAGCTCCTCCACGATGGTGCGGAAGAGCGGGAGCATCCCGGCGTGATGGGCGGCGAGCCCGTTGACCAGCCCGGCGCGGAACGAGGTGAAATCGAGGGCGTCGAGGTCGTGTTGTGGGACCTCGGCGCAGGCGGCGTCCACGTGTGAGGCAATACGCCGGGCCTCCTCCCCGGTGGTGAGCCGGAGGCGGGCGCGACGCATCTGAGCGACCGCGCCGTCGCACCCCGCCCGGGAGAACACGAAGTAGATGGCCGGCAGGAGTCGCTCGTCGTCGAGCTTCTCGATGACGTCCTGGCGTCTGGCCCACTGCGCTCGGGGCCGGGCCGCGACCCGCTCCTCGTGGTAGCCGCTCCGGGACCGTCTGCGCTGGTCGGCAGCGGCCTGGATGGGGATCAGGTCCCCATCGGTGTAGAGCATGTGGGCCAGCGGCACGGGACGGTGCTCGGACAGCACCACCGCGGTGTCGCCACGGATCTCGGTGATCCAGTCGCCCAGCTCGTCGGTGTTGCTCAGGGTGGCGGACAGCCCGACCAGGCGGACGGCCGGATCGAGGGTGAGGATGATCTCCTCCCACACGACGCCCCTCGAGCGGTCCCCGAGGTAGTGGATCTCGTCCATCACCACGCAGTCCAGGTCGTGGAGCGCCGACGAGCCGCTGTAGATCATGTTCCGCAGGACCTCGGTGGTCATCACCACGATGGGCGCGTCCGCGTCGATCGAGTGGTCGCCGGTGAGCAGCCCCACGTTCTCGGGGCCGAAGCGCGTGCGGAACTGCCGGAACTTCTGGTTGCTCAGCGCCTTGATCGGGGTGGTGTAGAAGCAGCGCCCTCCCCCGGCGAGCGCCCGGTTAGCCGCGTATTCGCCGACGAGGGTCTTGCCGGACCCGGTGGGCGCCGAGACGAGCAGGTTGCGTCCCGCGTCGAGGGCGGAGAACGCCTCCAGTTGGAAGGGGTCAGGCGAGAACCCCTCCCCGGTGAGGAAGTCCTCGAGCAGGTGATCGGTCCGGGGACGGTCAGGTGATGTCGTCATAGAGTGAACCGCCACCGGCCGGGGCCTGGAGCGGTCGGGTGTCGCCGGGCGTTCGGGTGCCAGTGTCCGGGGCCGGGGTGGTCAGAGGGGCGGGCCGCTCGAGTGGGCTGGATCCGCCGAGGTCGTCGGCGGGGCCGAGGGGCGAGGCGGATTCGTCGTCGACCTCGAGCCAGTCGGCGCGGGACTTGTTCTTGCGCTTGTCATGCAGGCGGGCGAACTGGATCGCGCCCTCGACGAGGATGGTCACCGCCAGTGCGAGGGCGAGCATCGAGAACGGGTCCTGGCCGGGCGAGGCCACGGCCGCGAAGACGAAGATGCCCATGATGATCCCGCGGCGAGACTTGGCGAGAACCTCGTAGCTCACGACCCCGGCGACGTTGAGCATCGCGATCAGGAGCGGGATCTCGAAGCTCACGCCGAAGATGAGGATGAGCTGGATGAGGAACGTGAAGTACTGCGTGCCGGACAACGCGGTGGTCTGGACGTTGTCGCCGATCGAGAGCAGGAACTCCAACGCGTGGACGATCACGACGTAGGCGAGCACCGCGCCGCCGATGAACAGCACCGCGGCCAGGATGGTGAAGACGACCCCGTAGCGCTTCTCGTTCTTGTGCAGGCCGGGCGTGATGAACGCCCACAGCTGGTACAGCCAGACCGGGCTGGCCAACACGATGCCGGCGGTGGCGGACACCTTGAGCCGGAGCATGAACTGCTCGAACGGTCCGGTGGCGAGCAGGCGACACTCGTCGCCGTCGTCACCGAGCTGTAGGCGCGCCCCCGGGGGGATGTCGCAGTAGGGGCCGGTGAGGATCCCGCCCAACGACGGGATGCCGAAGAAGCCGCTGCCGTACCACCAGAATCCGAAGCCCAACGTCACGATGATCGCCGCCATCGCGATGAGCACGCGGTTGCGGAGCTCGTAGATGTGCTCGATCAACGGCATGGTGCCGTCGGGGTTGCGGGGCCTGCGGCGGCGTCTGGTCAGCAGGCGACCGGCGCCACCCTTGCGGGTGGCGCCGGTGTCCGCGGTGTCGGTCTGCGTCATGGAGGGGTCGGCCTACTGCCCCTGCTGACCCTGACCGCCGTGGTACGGGGCGGTGGGGTCGGTGTACTGCTGCTGCCCCTGTGGCTGGTACGGCTGCTGGGGTGCCTGCGGGTAACCCTGCCCCTGGGCATTCGGCTGCCCCTGCGGCTGGTACTGCTGGGGTGCCTGCGGCTGATACTGCTGCGGCTGCGGCTGGGGCTGGGCGGACTGCTGTGCCTGGGGCTGCGCGTACTGGGCGGCGTTCGGCTGCGCCTGGGTGAGAGCCTGCGGCGCGGGGTCCTCGACCGGCTTGTCGTCGTTCTGCATCTCCTTGATCTCGGACTTGAAGATGCGCATCGACCGTCCGAGGCCGCGGGCGGCGTCCGGGAGCTTCTTCGATCCGAACAGCAGGAGCACCACCGCGAGGACGATGAGCCAGTGCCAGATGCTCAACGCACCCATGTCAACCTCCGTTTGTCTGACAACGTGCCCATGCTAGCGCACCCACACCGGGCGGCGTCACCCGAGCGCTCCCCGAAACCGGCTGCTACCTGGTTATTTACCGAGAATTCACGATTCCGTCACGGAGGTCTCCCCAGGCTCCGCCGAGTAGGCCTCCAGCCCCTCGCCGGCGCGGCGCGCCACCTCGGCGGACAGTTCGGGATCGGCGGCCCGCACGACGTCCGCGTGACCGAGCAGGAAGCGCAGGAGCCACGCCCGGTCGTGGTAGGCGATCTCCACGTCCAGGTCGCCGTCCGGGCGGCGGACGACGCTGTGGAAACGGAACTCGTCGAGGAACCAGGCCGCGGCGGCGGGGACACGGGCGGACTCCAGGCGGACGTGGCCCTCGCCGTCGTCCTGGGGTCGGGGTCCCAGCGCGCGGCGCGGCCCCACCTCCTCGACCCCGCTCATCCGGTCGGTGCGGAACGTCCGCCACTGACCCGACTCACGGTCCACCCCGTGGACGTAGGAATGGCCGTCGGCGACGGACAGGCGTGCGGGGTCCACGACCCGGGTGGTGGAGGTGTCGGAGCTGGCCGAGTGGTAGACGAAGCGCAGCGCCCGACCGTCGTGGACGGCCGTGCGCACGACGTCCGCGTCCGAGTCGGCCGTCTCGCGTCGGGCGTCGAGCCCCCCGGCGTGCACGTCGGCGCCGGTGGCGGTCCGGAGCGTCGACAGCAGGTCGCGCAGCGCGCCCTGGTCGATCACCTCCGGCTGGTCGAGGAACACCGCCAGCCCGGTCTCGAGCGTGACCGCCTCCGCGGCGGTCAGGCGGACCGGGCGGTCGATCCCGGCGGTGAAGGTCACCTCCACGAGATCGGCGTCGTCGAGGTCCTCGGAGGAGAAGGCGAGGTCGATCAGGTCACCGGGGCCGTACCCGGGCAGACCGCAGGACCACAGTTGCCACAGGGCGGCCCGGAGTTGCTTCTCGGTCAACCCGAGGTCGCGGGCCGCGTCGGCCACGGGGACGGCGCCCCGGGTGTGGAAGTACGGGACCACGCTGAGCAACGTGGCCAGCGGGACGGCGCGGGCGCTCATCGGGCGGCCTCCTCGGCGGCGGTGAGGATCGTCACGACCCGGACGCGGAGCTCGGCCGGGCGCAGGGCCACGGCGTCGGCACCCTGGGCGGCCACGAGCGCGGACAGTTCACCGAGCGGCGCGGCGACCTCGAGGTCGACCCCGTCCCTGCCGAATCGCCGGGCGGGGCTCTGGGACCGGGCCATGGCGCGCAGCTCGGCGGCTCTGCCGTCGGCGGCCCAGACCGTGGCCTCCACCAGGGGGTTGAGCCGGGAGACGGCGCCGTCCAGCAACGCGAGGACCTGCTCGGTCGGCGGGACGGGGACGGTCCGTGCGGCGCGCCCGAGCCGGACGTCGGAGATGCGGACGAGCCGGAACGTCCGGGGTTCGCCACGGTCGAGATCGTGACCGACGAGGTACCAGTGGCCGTGGCGGGATCCGGTCCACCAGGGCTCGACCCGCCGGGAGGTGGGTTCGGCGGCGCCCGCGGGGGTGTGCGAGAACGTGACCGAGGATCCCTCGGCGATCGCCTCGGCGACCAGGGCGGCGGTCGCCAGCTCGGCCGGGTCGGTCACGGACACGGTCGCGCCGGCGTCGTGCGCGGGCTCGATCCCCGCTGCGGTGAGTTTGGCCAGCGCCCCGTCGGCACGCGCGGCCCGCTCCCCCTCGCGCCACACCTCGGCCGCGACGGCGAGCACGCCGGCCTGCTGGGGCGTGAGGGTGATGTCGGGCAGCTCGTACCCGTGGGCGGGGATGCGGTACCCGGCCGGCGATCCGGGGGCCAGCGAGGCGCCCTGTTCGAGCGGGACCCCGGCGTCGCGCAGTTCCCGCTTGTCCCGCTCGAACATCCGCAGGTAGGCGGCGTCGTTCTCGGCGTCGTCGTACCCCTGGACCATCCTGCGGATCTCCCCCGCCGACAGGAACGCGTTGGTCGACCTCAGACAGATCACGAGGTTGACCAGACGTTGGGACTTCGAGGTGGGCACGCCTGGAGACGCTATCGTCCGAGCGCGGCGACGAGTTCGTCGACACGCGGGTCCTCGTGGGCGAACGGGTCCGTCAGCGCGACGGTGGGCAGGGTGCCGTCGGAGACCTTGAGGTGGACCCAGTCCACGGTGAAGTCGCGCTCGGCGTCCCGGGCGGCCGTGATGAACCTGCCACGCAGCGCGGCGCGGGTGGTCTCGGGGGCGACGGTGCGGGCCCGCTCCACCTCGGCGTCGTCCACGACGCGGGAGACGAGCCCGCGGCGTTCGAGGATCGAGTGGAGCCCGCGTCCGGGCCGCACGTCGTGGTAGGTCAGGTCGATCTGGGACAGCCTCGGGTGGTCGAGGTCGACGCCGGTCTTGTCCTGGACCTGCCGGATGAGCCGCAGTTTGGCGGCCCAGTCGATGTCGGCGGCGATCGACTCGTGGTCCCCGGACTCGACGGCGTCGAGCACCCGCTCCCACAGGGCCACGCACCGCTCGATGTCGGGGCGATCGTCGCGCTCCCAGCCGCCGCTGTCGAGGTAGCGGTGGACCCCGGCGAGAAACTCGCGCTGGATCTCCAGCGCCGTCATGGTGGTGCCGTCGGTCATCGCGACGGGCCGCGTGCCGGTGAGGTCGCGGCTGATCTCCCGAATGGCCCGAACCGGGTGCGCCACCGCCATCGGGCGCAGCTCGACGCCCGCCTCGAGCATCTCCAGCACGAGCCGGGTGCTGGCGATCTTGAGCAGCGTGGTGGTCTCGATCATGTTGGAGTCGCCCACGATCACGTGCATGCGCCGGAACCGGGTCGAGTCGGCGTGCGGCTCGTCTCGGGTGTTGATGAGGGGTCGCGACCGGGTGGTGGCGGACGAGACGCCGTCCCACATGTGTTCGGCGCGCTGGGAGAAGCAGAACGTCGGTTCCTCCGTCTCGCCGAGTCCCACGCCCGCCGGGGTGCCGGGCAGGATCTTGCCGGCGCCGCAGAGGAGCTGCCGGCTCACGAGGAACGGCAACAGTGTGGTGGCGATGCTGCGGACCTGGGTGGCCCGGTCGAGCAGGTAGTTCTCGTGGCACCCGTAGGAGTTGCCCACCGAGTCGGTGTTGTTCTTGAACAGATAGACGTTGACGTCGATCCCCTCGGCGGCGAGTGCCTGCTCGGCCTGCAGGGCGAGGTCGTCGACGATCCGCTCCCCCGCCCTGTCGTGCGCGACGAGCTGGCGCAGGCCGTCGCATTCGGCGGTCGCGTACTCGGGGTGGGAGCCCACGTCGAGGTAGAGGCGGGAGCCGTTCTCCAGGAAGACGTTGGAGCTGCGCCACCGCTCAACGACGGGCCGGAAGAAGTAGCGGGCGATCTCGTCGGCGCCGAGGGACCGCGCGCCGTCACCGCCGACGCTGGTGATCCCGAACTCCGTCTCGATCCCGACGATGCGACGGATCATGGCGGTCTACTGCCCGCCCTTCTGGACGTAGGACTTCACGAACTCCTCGGCGTTGGTCTCGAGGATGTCGTCGATCTCGTCGAGCAGCGAGTCGGCGGAGGTGGTGTCGGCGGCCTTGGCGATCTGGCCGGCCTCGTCGTCGCCCTCGCCGGGGCCGCCGGCGTTCTTCTGGATCCGGGACATGGACTGCTCCTTAACGGTGGGAGGTTCGGTGGTCGGAGGTGCAGGTGTGGGTCGGTGGGGTCACCACGGTGACGGTCCGTCGGTGGTGAGGAAGTCCGGGTGCGCCTCGCAGTACTCCCGGGTCCCGGTGTACGGGTCGGTGAGGTCGACGTGGCGCTGGTGGCCGCGTGAGTCGACGACGACGACGAGGTCCCATCCGGCGGAGTGGATGCTGTCGCCGAGTTCCGCGAGGAAGCGCCCCCTGGCCCAGGCCCGCGTCCGGGCGGGCGGGGTCGTGACGGCGGCCTCGACCTCGTCTGGGGTGGTCAGTCGGCGCATCGCGCCCTTCGCCACCAGACGGTTGTAGAGGCCGCGTTCCGGATCGATGTCGTGGTACTGGAAGTCGATGAGCGCGAGCCGTGCGTGGTCCCAGTCCAGCGCGTCGCGGGCGCGGAATCCCTCTAGCAGACGCAGCTTGGCGGGCCAGTCCAGGCGGTCGGCACACGACATGGGATTCTGCTCGAGGGCGTCGAGGATCTCCCGCCATTCGGCGAGGACCTCGGTGGCCCAGTCCGGTCGGCCGGCGCCGTCGCCGACGAGGTCGGCGACCCGGTCCAGGATCTCGCGTTGGAGACCGATCCCGGTCAGTGCGCGGCCGTCGGGCAGCGGCACCGTGGCGGTCAGCGACGTGTCGTGACTGATGACGTGCACCGCCTCCACGGGGTCGACGGGCAGGAGATCGGAGAAGTCGACGCCCTCCTCGATGGCGTCCAGGACTAGGCATGTGGTGCCGATCTTGAGGTACGTCGCCAGTTCGGACATGTTCGCGTCGCCGATGATCACGTGCAGTCGGCGCCACGTCTCGTCGGACGCGTGCGGCTCGTCGCGGGTGTTGATGATCCCGCGACGCAGGGTCGTCTCGAGCCCGGTGAGCACCTCGATGTAGTCGGCGCGCTGGGAGAGCTGGAAGCCGGCCGTCTCGCCGGACTGCCCGATCCCCACGCGTCCGGCGCCGCAGAACACCTGCCGGGACAGCAGGTGCGGTGCCAGGCTCAGGGTCAGGGCGTCGAAGTCGACGTCGCGGCGGACGAGGTAGTTCTCGTGCGCGCCGTACGAGGCGCCCTTGCCGTCGACGTTGTTCTTGTACAGCTTGAGTTCGGCGTTGCCCTCGGTCGCCGAGGACTCGACCCCGGCGCGGTGCATGACGAGCTCGCCGGCCTTGTCCCAGATCACCGCGTCGCGCGGGGAGTCGACTTCCGGCGCGGAGTACTCGGGGTGCGCGTGGTCGACGTAGAAGCGCGCGCCGTTGGTCAGCACCCGGTTGGTCACCCCGAACTCGCCGGGGTCGTAGGCGCGCACGGCTCCCAGGTCGAAACCGCGGGCGTCGCGCAGGGGCGATTCCGACTCGTAGTCCCAGCGGGTCTCGTCGGCGCCGCCGGCGGACTCCCCGGGGTCGGTGTAGGCCTTGATCACCTGGGTGGAGGTGACCACCGAGCTGAGCAGGGGCTGCCCGACCGCGACGATGCCGAACTCGATCTCGGTGCCGATGATCCGGCCTCGCCCGACCTCACCCGACGCGTTCCGAACGGGAGGGGTCACTGGTCCACGCCCTTGTTGGGGATGGAGACGTCGACGACGCGCTCACCGCGGACACCGGTCAGCCGCGCCCATTCCTGCGGGTTGGAGGTGTTGGGCAGGTCCGCGCTCTCGGCGAACTCGGCGTCGACAGCGTCGAGGAAGTCGTCTGTGGTCAGGCCCTGCCCGGTGCCGTGGACGATGTCCTTGATCGCCAGCTTCTTGGCCCGGTCCACGATGTTGCGCAGCATCGCCCCGGAGGTGAGGTCGGCCAGGTACAGGGAGGATCGGCGGCCCGAGGCGTACACCAGGTGCACGTACGTGGTGGACGCGTCGCGCGTGTAGAGCCTGTCGACGATCCGGTCGATGAGGTCCGCCACGTGCGTCTGCTCGTCCGCGTCCCCGACCTCCTCCGGGTCGAAGCGCAGGTCGGGGGTGATGTATTTCGCCAGGATATCGGTCGCGGCGTCGCGGTCGGGCCGGTCGATGCGGATCTTCAGGTCGAGCCGGCCGGGGCGCAGGATGGCCGGGTCGATCATGTCCTCGCGGTTGGAGGCGCCGATCACGATGACGTTGCGCAGGTCCTCCACGCCGTCGATCTCCGCGAGCAGCTGGGGCACGATCGTGGTCTCCATGTCCGAGGAGACACCGGAACCGCGGGTGCGGAAGATCGAGTCCATCTCGTCGAAGAACACGATGACCGGGTTGCCCTCGGTCGCCTTCTCACGCGCCCGCTCGAAGATGGAGCGGATGTGCCGCTCGGTCTCGCCGACGTACTTGTTGAGCAGTTCCGGGCCCTTGATGGACAGGAAGTACGAGTTGGGATAGCGACCGTCGGAGACGTCGTCGCCCCGGGAGACCGCCGACGCGCGGGCCAACGAGTGCGCGACGGCCTTGGCGATGAGGGTCTTGCCGCAGCCGGGGGGCCCGTAGAGCAGGACGCCCTTGGGTGGGGCCAGGTGGAACTCGCGGTAGAGGTCGTGGTGGATGAAGGGCAGCTCGATGGCGTCGCGGATCTGCTCGATCTGCGGTCCGAGTCCACCGATGTCGGAGTACTCCACCATCGGGATCTCCTCGAGCAGGAGCTCGTCGACCTCGGCCTTGGGCACGACCTCATACGCCACGCCCGCCTTGGGGTCGACCAGCACCGCGTCGCCCGGACGGACCGGGGCGGGGTGCTCGGCGGTCCGACCGCCCCGCAGCGCGGTGGCCAGCACGACGATGTGCTCCTCGTCGTTGCCCATCACGACGCGGGCGCGGACGCCGTCGGCGAGTACGTCACGGAACACGGCGGTGACGCCCGTGACGGGCAGCTCTCCGGAGACCTCGAGCACGGTCAAGGCCTCGTTGAGACGCACCGTCGTACCGGCGGTGAGTTCGGCAGGGTCCACCCCCGGGGCGATCGCGAGGCGCATCCGCCTACCCGCGGCCATGACCTCCACGGAGTCCGGGCCGGAGGGTCGGGCCAGGACCACGCCGTAGGTGCTGGGCGGGGTGCCGAGTCGTTCGACCTCACTCTTGAGCGCCTCGAGCTGGTCGCGCGAGTCCTTGAGCAGGTCCGCGAGCCGGACGTTGCGGGCGCCGAGGGCGTCGATCTTGATCGTCTTCTCGCGGTCCGAGCGGGCCCCCTCGTCCACGGCCTTCCGCAGCCGTGCGAGCTCGGCCCGGTCGATGGCGACCCGGTCCTGCCCGTCGCCGGCCGGGGAACGTCCCTCGGTCACGCGATCACCTGCCCTCCTGGTCGTCGACGAGTCACCTCGTCGTCGTCCCCTCCACCCTATCGGCGGACGCGGGCGCAGGTCCCTGCGAGTCCGCCGGTCAGCCCTTTCCGCTGCGCCGCTTGGGCTTGAGGGTGGTCACGCCCTCGGCGAGCCGGCGGGCGGTCACGAGGAACGCCGTGTGGCCCTGCATGCGGTGCTCCGGACGCACGGCCAGGCCGACCACGTGCCAGCCGCGGTTGATCGACTCCCACGCCCGGGGCTCGGTCCAGCACTGCTGACGCCGCAGGGCCTCCACGACGTCCGACAGCTGGGTCGTGGTGGCCACGTAGGCGACCAGCACCCCGCCGGGCACCAACACGTCGCTCACCGTGGGCAGGCACTCCCAGGGCGCGAGCATGTCCAGCACCACGCGGTCGACCTGGCCCCCCAGCGCCTCCACGGAGGTCTCGGCCAGGTCCGCGACGCGCAGATCCCAGTTCTCGGGGTGCTCGCCGTAGAACGTACGGACGTTGCGCTCGGCGTGCTCGGCGTGGTCCTCACGGATCTCGTACGAGAACACCCGCCCCTCGGGGCCCACCGCCCGGAGCAGCGAACAGGTCAGCGCGCCGGAACCGGCACCGGCCTCCAGGACGCGGGCGCCGGGGAACACGTCACCCTCGTGCACGATCTGCGCGGCGTCCTTGGGGTAGATCACCTGGGCGCCGCGCGGCATGGACAGCACGTAGTCGGTGAGGAGCGGCCGGAGCGCGAGGTAGTGGGAGTCCTTGGTCGAGGTGACGATCGACCCCTCCGGCGCACCGATCAGGTCGTCGTGGCGGACGGCCCCGTGGTGGGTGAAGAACTCGGCGCCCTCGACGAGGACGACCGTGTACTTCCGCCCCTTGGTGTCGGTGAGTTGGACGCGGTCGCCCACGACGAACGGACCGGATCGCTGCACGGGACCTCCAGGGGGACATACGGGCCGGTTGTCCGACCGGTTGTCTACCCTGCCAGGTGTGACGGATCCCCTGGAAATCGGCGGCATCCCGGCAGCGGGCGACGTACCCCTGCCGGAACGCAAGCCCCTCGCCCTGTCCGCCTCGCGCGCGGCGGACTTCCGGCAGTGCCCGCTGCTGTACCGCCTGCGCACCATCGACCGGATCCCGGAGCCCAAGACACGCGCCCAGGTGACGGGCACCGTCGTCCACTCGGTGCTCGAGGAGCTCTACGGCCTCGAGCAGTCCGATCGGGCGCCGCAGCGCGCCGCGGACCTCGTCCCCGCCGCCGTCGAGCACTTCTACGCGGCGGAGGACGGGGCCGACGTGGTACCTGTGGCCGAACGCCCCGGGTTCGAGGCCGAGGTCGCGGGCCTGGTCTCGGCCCTCTACGGCGTCGAGGACCCGCAGCGCTTCTCCCCCGCCTCGTGCGAGCAGTACCTGCTCACGGCCACTCAGTCGGGCACCCCGCTCCACGGCTACCTCGACCGGGTCGACGTGGCGCCGACCGGCGAGGTCAGGGTCGTCGACTACAAGACCGGCAAACCCCCGAACCCGCGGTACCAGCACCAGGCGATGTTCCAGATGCGCTTCTACGCCCTGATGTACCACCGCGTCCACGGGGTGCTCCCCGCCCAGCTCAAACTCATCTACCTCAAGAACGGCAGCTGGCTCACCCTCACCCCGGATCATGCATCCCTGGGCGAGACCGAGGCGTCCCTCGACTCTCTCTGGTCGGAGATCGAGCGGGCCGGGGAGACCGGGGACTTCCGCCCCCGTACGTCCCGCCTGTGCGACTGGTGCAATCATCAGGCCCTGTGTCCGGCGTACGGCGGTACCCCGCCGGAGTACCCGGGGTGGCCCGGGACGCGGGTGGTACCAGCCGGGACGGACACTCTGCTGTCAGGTCAGGGAGAACCGAGGAGAACATGATGACGGAGGCCTACTTCGAGCCGCTGGGTACCGACGGCGGCTGGGAGGTCTTCCGAGCGACGCCGCACACCGTGAGCGCCTGGGGCCCCGACCTGCAACACGGGGCCCCGCCCTCTGCCCTCCTCACCCGGGCGATGGATCGGCTGGACCCGTCCGAGGAGACTCGCATCGCGCGGGTGGCGGTCGACCTGCTGGGTCCGGTGCCCCTGGGCGAGTTGCGGACGCGGGCGCGCGTGACCCGACCGGGCCGGCGGATCCAGCTGGTCGAGTCCGAGCTCGAGGCGCGGGGACGGATCGTCGCCCGGGCGAGTGCGTGGCGGATGCTCGTCAGCGACACCGCGGAGGTCGAGCAGACGCTGGATCAGCCCCGCCGGCTGCCTGGGGCCGATCACAACAGTGAGTTCTTCAACCGCTGGACCAGCGGTTACATCGACTCTCTCGAGATCCGGGGTGCCGAGGACGGCACGGTGTGGGCGCGGCCCACCCTGCCGCTGGTGGCAGGTGAGGAGACGACCCCCGCCGAGCACGTGATGTGCGTGGCGGACATCGCCAACGGCGTCGGAGCGGTCCTCGAGCCCCACGAGTGGCGATTCCTCAATACCGACGTCATCACGCACCTGCACCGCCGGCCCGTCGGGCAGTGGATCGGGGTGACAGCGCGGGCCTCGATCGGTCCCGACGGGGTGGGCGCGACCACCGGAACGCTCTTCGACGAGGTCGGTGCGATCGGCCACACCCTGCAGGCGTTGCTGGTCGAGCGGGTCTGATCGGGCGCGGTCCCAGCCCGAGGATCCGCTACTCCGACTGCGGATCCGCTACCCCTGTGCGGGTAGCGGATTCGAAGGGAGGGTAGCGGATCTTCTGGTTGTCAGCCCATCCGGCAGGAGCGGATGTCGGTCGCGATGACCGACTTCGCACCGGAAGCGGCGAGCTCGTCCATGATCGAGTTGACCCGCTTGCGCGGCACCATCGACCGGACGGCGATCCACGCCGGGTCCGCCATCGGCGAGACCGTGGGCGACTCGATGCCCGGCGTGATCGCCGAGACCTCGTCGAGCAGATCCTTGGGGCAGTTGTAGTCGAGCATCATGTACTGCTGGGCGAACACCACGCCCTGCAGGCGCGCCCTGAGCTGTGCCATCGCCCCGGACACCTCGGCGTCCGCCCGGGAGATCAGCACGCCCGAGGAGTCGCACAGGATGTCGCCGAACGCCTCCAGGCCGTGGACCTTGAGCGTCCGCCCGGACCCCACGACGTCGGCGATGCAGTCGGCCACCCCCAGCTGGATCGAGATCTCCACGGCGCCGTCGAGGCGGATGACCTCCGCCTCGACCCCCCGCTGCTGGAGGTCCCGACGCACGATATTGGGGTACGAGGTCGCGATCCGTGCGCCGGCGAGCCGGTCGGTGGACCATCCCGCCCCGGCGGGACCGGCGTAGCGGAAGGTGGAGTGGCCGAAGCCCAGATCGAGGAGCTCATCGACCTCGGCCATGGAATCCGCGGCCAGATCCCGGCCGGTGATGCCCATCTCGAGGCGGCCGGAGCCCACATAGACGGCGATGTCCTTGGGACGGAGGAAGAAGAACTCGACGTCGTTGTCCGGGTCGATCAGTGTGAGGTCTTTGCTCCCCTCGTGCCGACGGCGGTACCCCGCCTCGGCGAGCATCTCGGAGGCGGACTCGGACAGGGCGCCCTTGTTGGGCAGTGCGACGCGCAGCATGACGGGGGCTCCGGGATCTGTGAGCGTGAGGGTGGACGCGGGGCGGGGTCTAGAGATGTCGGTAGACGTCCTCGAGGCCGAGTCCGCGCCTGAGCATCATGACCTGGGTCCAGTACAGGAGCTGCGAGATCTCCTCCGCCAGTTCCTCGTCGGACTGGTACTCGGCGGCGATCCACACCTCTCCGGCTTCTTCGATGACCTTCTTGCCCAGATGATGCACACCCTTGTCGAACGCGGCGACGGTGCCGGACCCCTCGGGGCGCGCGGTGATGCGCTCGGACAGCTCGGTGAACAGCGAGTCGAAGGTCTTCACACGCTCGATTGTCCCATAGCCGCGCCCACGGGTGTGCCGGAGGTGAGCCCGTGGAGCGCCGCGGTGTCGACGCCCTCCAGGGTGTCGTGGGTGTGGGCCCCGACGACGCTGGGCTGGCCGTCGGTCGACGGGATGTACAGCACCCGGCATCCGGCGGCGACCGCCGCGGTCGCGCCGGTGACGGAATCCTCCACCGCCACCGCCGAGCCGGGCTCCACCCCGAGCCGGGCACACGCGAGGAGATACGGGTCCGGGGCGGGCTTGGCCTCGGTGACCATGCACCCGGTGACCACCACGTCGAAGCGGGAGCGGTCGATGAACTCGAGGGGCACCACCGCGACATCGGCGGTGGTGTTGGTGACCAACGCGACCGGAGTCCCCGTCGACGCGATATCGGCGAGGAGATCCTCGGCGCCCGGCCGCCACCTCATATCAGTTCGCATCAACTCGGTGACCCGGGAGTTCAAGCGGTGGGCGAGGCGGTCGAACTCCTCGCCCACGATCCGGCGACCCGTGTACTCGCCGAGGATTTCGAAGAACCCGTGGAGGGAGTTGCCCAGCGTCCTCTCGCGCGTCGTCTCGTCGAGGGGGCGCCCCAGGTGCTCGGCGAGCTCGTACACGGCGATGTCCCACAGTCGCTCGGTGTCGACGAGGGTGCCGTCCATGTCGAGACAGACGGCGGCCGGAACACTGTCAGAGGAATTGCTGGTCACGGCCTACTGTCTACCCGAGTCAGGTGAACCGGGGGTGACCCGAGGCGCCGATTGCGACGGGATCGCATCGAAGTCACTGAGCTTCCGTGGCGCCATCACGACGCGCGCCGAGTTGAGGATCGCCAGCACATCGATGACCTCCTGCGCGATCGCCCCCGCGAGAGGGCTCAGCAACCCGAAGACGGCGAGGAGCATCCCGATCATGGAGGCGGCCATCCCGCCGACCGCTGACTGCAGGGCGATCCGACGCATACGCGCTCCGATATGGAGCAGGTCGTCGAGGCGCTCCAGTGAGGAATCCAGCACCACCGCGTCGGCGGCCTCGGACGTCACGTCGGAGGTGGCACCGAACGCGACTCCTGCGGTCGCGGCCGTCATCGCCGGGGCGTCGTTGATGCCGTCCCCGAGGAACAGCGTCGGCCCCGCGGCAGTGCGTTCGCGGACGATCGCGAGTTTGCCCTCGGGGCTGACCCCGCCGTACACCTCACTGATGCCCACCCGGTCCGCCAACCGGCGGACCTCGGTCTCGCGGTCACCCGAGATGATCATCATGTGCTTGACGCCGTGCGAGCGCGGCAGATGTGCGATGAAGTCGCCTGCGGTCGCCCGCGGTTCGTCCCGGAACCGGAGGGTGGCGGCGTACCGGTCGTCCAGGAGGACGATCGATTCCAGACCGGCCTCCGTCCCCGGGAGGAGGTCGACGGCGTCGGGGTCGACCGCGGCGAGTCCACGACGGTTGGTCAGGCGAAGGCTGTGGCCGCCCACCTCACCGACCAGTCCGGCGCCGGGTTTCTCGGCGACCGAGCTGAGTGGTGGTATGGCGAGACCTCGTTCGGTGGCGGCGTCGACGACAGCTCGGGCAAGAGGATGACGGGAGTAGACCTCGACCGCCGCTGCGGTCGCCAGCACGCCATCCGGATCGGTGCCCGGTCGAGGAATGATCTCGGTCAGGACGGGGCGACCGTAGGTCAGTGTGCCCGTCTTGTCGAACATCATCGTCTCGATCCGGCTGACGTTCTCGAGCATTCCCGGGTTCCGGATGATGATCCCACGCTTGGCGGACAGCGAGATGGCGCCGATGATGGCGACCGGTACGCCGATGAGCAGTGGACACGGGGTCGCGACGACCACTACGGCGAGGAAGCGGGTCGGGTCGCCCGAGATGGCCCAGCCGAGGACGCCGAGGGCAAGTGCGACCAGCGTGTACCAGGCGCCGAGACGGTCGGCCAGGCGACGCATCGGGGGCCGGTGTTCCTCCGCCTCCCGCAGGACGCCGACGATCTGCGCGTACCGGGAATCTGCCGCCCGGCGTTCGGCCCGGACGGTCAACGCCACCTCGCCGTTGACGGCCCCGGAGAGCACCTGGGAGCCGGGTGACTTCGGCACGACGTACGGTTCGCCGGTCAGGAACGACTCGTCCATGGCGCCGTCGCCACCCACGACCTCGCCGTCGACGGGGCACAGTTCATGAGGCAGGACGAGGAGGAGGTCATCCACGCGGACCTCCTCGGCGCGGATGTCGTCCACGCCCGCGGCCGTAGAGTCCCCGCGGAGTCGATGCGCGATCGTGGGACTGCGCCGCGCGAGAGCGTCGAGGGTGGCCGATGCCCTCCGCGACGCCGCGGCCTCGAGCGCCTCGCCGCCGGACAGCATGAGGACGACGATCGCGGCGACCAGCCACTCGTCGAGAGCGACCGCCGTGATGATCGAGATGGCGGCGAGCATGTCCGCCCCACCCGCGCTCCTCACCGCCGAGCGCAGTACCTCGAGGATGAGTGGGACCCCGCCGACCACGACCACCGCGACCAGGGGCGCCCGGATCGACCACTCGACCGTCGTGGAGACACCGGGACCGGTGACCGCGCGCGACACGAGGTGGATCGCGATGGCCAGGACGGTGGCCATCGCCAGTACCCCCTGGCGAGAGCCGACGAAGGTGCGGAGTGGCCCGTCCGCCCGGCCCCGCGTCGATGCCGACGCGGGGCTGGTGGATTCACCGCCAGATCGGTGCCCGATGGTGTGCATGACTTCATCATCCGCCGTCGGGTATGTCCTCTACCAGCAAGGACAGGCTGTCCTGCGTGCCCGCCTCAGACGTTGAAGTACTTCGCCTCCGGGTGGTACAGCACGAACGCGTCGGTCGACTGCTCGGGATGCAACTGCAGTTCCTCGGAGAGTTCGACGCCGATGCGCTCGGGCTCGAGCAGATCGACGACCACCTTGCGGGACTCCAGGTCGGGGCAGGCGCCGTAGCCGAAGCTGTACCGGGCACCCCGGTACTTGAGGTTGAAGTACTCCTCGATGCTGTCCGGGTCCTCGTCGGAGACCGTGCCCTCGGGCAGGCGGAGTTCGTCGCGGACCCGTCGGTGCCAGAACTCGGCGAGGGCCTCGGTGAGCTGCACGGACAGGCCGTGTACCTCGAGGTAGTCCCGGTAGTTGTCCGCGGCGAACAGCTCGTTGGCGAAGTCCGCGATGGGCGTGCCCATGGTGACCAGCTGGAACGGCAGCACGTCCACCACTCCCTCGGCCTCGCAGCGCTCCTTGGAGGCCAGGAAGTCGGGGATGGCCAGGAAGCGCGGTCGCTGCTGGCGCGGGAACGCGATCTTGTGGAGCACCTCGGCGTCGGGGCGCGGCTCGGCGAGCACCCAGATCTCCTCGCCCACCGAGTAGGCCGGGAAGTAGCCGTACACCACGGCCGAGTGGGACAGGATGTTCTCGGTGGTCAACCGGTCGATCCACGAACGCAGGCGGGGCCTGCCCTCGGTGGCCACGAGCTCCTCGTAGTCCGGCCCGTCGCCGCTGCGGGTGCCCCGCAGGCCCCACTGGCCGAAGAACAGGGCACGCTCGTCCAGGTGACCGGCGTAGTCCGCCACCGGGATCCCCTTGGCGATCCGGGTCCCCCAGAACGGAGGGGTCGCGATCGGCTGGTCGGCCGCGACGTCCGACCGCTCGGGGACCACGACGGGCTCGGCCTCGGCGGCGCGCTTGGCGGCGATCCGCTCACTGCGAGCGCGGCGCTCGCGGCGTTCTTCGGCCTTGGCCGCGGACTCCGACGACTGCGACATCGGGACCCCGGTCCGTTTGGACGTCATCACCTCGTCCATGAGCCGCAGGCCCTCGAACGCGTCCCGCGCGTAGAACACCTCACCCTGGTACATCCCGGCGAGATCGACCTCGACGTAGGACCGGGTCAGCGCAGCACCGCCGAGTAGGACCGGGAACTCCCCGGCGATCCCCTCCGAGTTGAGCTCGGCGAGGTTGTCCTTCATCACGACGGTCGACTTCACGAGCAGGCCGGACATGCCGATCACGTCGGCCTTGTGCTCGCGGGCCGCGGAGATGATCTCCGAGATCGGCTGCTTGATGCCGATGTTGACCACGTCGTAGCCGTTGTTGGACAGGATGATGTCCACGAGGTTCTTGCCGATGTCGTGCACGTCGCCCTTGACCGTGGCCAGGACGATGCGGCCCTTGCCGTCCTCGTCGCTGGCCTCCATGTGGGGCTCCAGGTGGGCGACCGCGGCCTTCATGGTCTCCGCCGACTGCAGGACGAACGGCAGCTGCATCTGACCGGACCCGAAGAGCTCACCCACGGTCTTCATCCCACCGAGCAGGTGGGTGTTGATGATCTCCAGAGGGGGGATCTCCGCCATCGCGGCGTCGAGGTCCGCCTCGAGTCCCTTGCGCTCGCCGTCGACGATCCTGGCCGACAGCCGCTCCATGAGCGGCATCGCGGCGAGCTCGGCCGCGCGCGCGTCCTTGGCGCCGGCCGCGGACACGCCCTCGAACAGCTCCATGAACACCTGGAGGGGGTCATATCCCTCACCGCGACGGTCGTAGACCAGGTCGAGGGCGACCTCCCGCTGGCGCTCGTCTATCTTGCTCATGGGCAGGATCTTGGAACTGTGCGCGATCGCGGTGTCCAGACCCGCCTGGATGCACTCGTGCAGGAACACCGAGTTGAGCACCTGGCGGGCAGCCGGGTTGAGGCCGAACGAGATGTTCGACAAGCCGAGCGTGGTGTGGATCTTCGGGTGTGACCCGGTGAGTCGGCGGATGGCCTCGATGGTCTCGATGCCGTCGCGGCGGACCTCCTCCTGGCCGGTCGAGATGGGGAAGGTCAGACAGTCGATGATGATGTCCTCCTCCGCCACCCCCCAGTTACCGGTGAGGTCGGCGATGAGCCGCTCGGCGATCTCGACCTTGCGATCCGCGGTCCGGGCCTGGCCCTCCTCGTCGATGGTCAGTCCGACCACAGCCGCGCCGTGGCGGGAGACCAGCTGCATGATCCGCTGGAAACGGGACTCCGGCCCGTCGCCGTCCTCGTAGTTGACCGAGTTGACCGCGCAGCGGCCACCCAGCTTCTCCAGACCGGCCTCGATGACACCGGGCTCGGTCGAGTCGAGCATGATCGGCAGCGTCGAGGAGGTCGCGAGCCGGCCGGCCAACTCCTTCATGTCGTCGGAGCCGTCCCGGCCGACGTAGTCCACGCAGAGGTCGACCATCTGCGCACCGTCGCGCATCTGCTCCTTGGCGATGTCCATGCAGGTGTCCCAGTCGCCGGCGAGCATGGCCTCGCGGAACCGCTTGGAACCGTTGGCGTTGGTGCGCTCGCCGATCATGAGGATGCCGGCGTCGGCGCGCAGGGGGGTCGAGCTGTACAGCGAGGCGACCGCGTTGACGGGCTCCACCCGACGCTCGGCCTTCTCGCGGCCCAGGACCTCGTCGCGCAGGCGGGTGATGTGCTCGGGGGTCGTTCCGCAGCACCCGCCCACCATCGACAGGCCGAACTCGGAGACGAAATCGGCCACCTGCGGCGCGAACGCGTCGGCGCCCAGGGGGTAGACGGCGCCGTGCTCACCGAGCTCCGGCAGTCCCGCGTTGGGCATGACCGACACGGGGATTCCGGCGTGCCGGGACAGGAACCGCAAATGCTCGATCATCTCGGCCGGACCCGTGGCGCAGTTGAGGCCGATCATGTCGATGCCCAGCGGCTCCAACGCGGTGAGGGCCGCGCCGATGTCCGAGCCGAGCAGCATGGTGCCCGTGGTCTCGATGGTGACGTGGGAGATGATCGGCAGCCGCCGGCCGGCGGCGGCCATCCCGTCCTGGCACCCGAGCACCGCGGCCTTGACCTGGAGCAGGTCCTGGCTCGTCTCGATGAGGTAGGCGTCCGCGCCACCTCGTGCCAGCCCCTCGGCGGCCTGGGCGTACGCGTCCCGCATCTCCTCGAAGGTGGTCTGACCCAGGGAGGGCAGCTTGGTGCCCGGCCCGAGGGAACCCAGCACCATCCGGGGGGTCCCGTCCTCGGACGGACCCATCTCGTCGGCGACCTTGCGGGCGATCGCCGCGCCCTTCTCCGCGAGCTCACCGATCCGGTCGACGATGTCGTAGTCGCCCAGGTTGGACAGGTTGCAGCCGAAGGTGTTGGTCTCCACCAGATCGGCGCCAGCGGTGAAGAACGCCCGGTGGATGTCCTCCACGACGTCCGGACGTGTGGCGTTGAGGATCTCGTTGCAGCCCTCCAGGCCCAGGAAGTCCGCGTCCACGTCTAAGTCGACGGCCTGCAACATCGTGCCCATCGCCCCGTCACCGATCAGTACTCGCCGACGGGCGGCATCCAATAAGGGCGAATCGAAATCGACAGACATGGCCCCAGTGTATGGGTGGGGAACAACCGGACGAACGTAGGCTGTACTAATGACTGTCCAATGGAGTCCCGACGGGCATCTCGATCTGGAGAGCCCGGTGATGATCGTGGCCTTCGAGGGCTGGAACGACGCCGCGGACGTGGCGACCGGCACCATCGAACACCTCGCCCTGAACTGGGAGGCCCGCCAGATCGCCGAGGTCGGCGGTGACGAGTTCTTCGACTACCTGGACCAGCGGCCCGTCGTCCGGATCTCGGGCGGGGTGTCCCGCTCGGTGGAGTGGCCCCGGGTGGTGGTGTCGGCGTGTCGACCGGACGGGTTCGCCGCGGACGTGTTGCTGGTGCGGGGGCCCGAGCCGGCCCTGAAGTGGCGCCGGTTCGCCTCGGAGTTCGTCGACCTGGTCGACACCCTCGGGGTGTCCCAGGTGATCCTGCTGGGGGCCTACCTCGCCGACGTGCCGCACACCCGTCCGGTCCCGCTCACCGGCGCGGCGTTCAGCCGGCAGCGGATGGCGACGATGGGCGTCGAACCGTCGGACTACGAGGGGCCCACCGGGATGTCCGGGGTGCTCCAGCAACTGCTCACCGAGGCGGGGGTGCCCACGCTGAGTGTGTTCGCGGGGGTCCCCCACTACGTGGCCTCGCCGCCGAACCCTCGGGGCACCGAGGCGATGTTGTCCTGGATCGCGGAGAACCTGGGCATGGCGGTACCGATGGACGCGCTGCGCGTGCAGGCGCGGACGTGGGCCGACCGTGTCGACGCAGCCGCGGGCGAGGACGAGGACCTCCGCGATTACATCCAGTCCCTCGAGGACCGGATGGATGAGGACTCCGGAGTGACCCCGGGGGTCGACCCGGAGCCCGACCGCGGCCGCGCGTCGGGTGGGGAGGCCATGCCGCTGGTCGACGGCGACGCGATCGCGGCCGAGTTCGAGCGCTTCCTACGGGGCGAGCGGGACGAGCCCGACGCCGGGTGACCCGCGGCCGGCCGGGTCGCGGCACGCGCGTCCCGCAGGCAGGCGTGTGCCGCCGGTCAGCCAGCCAGGCGGCCCCGCCGGTCAGCAGGTCAGCCGGCCCGGCCGGTCAGGCGGCGGTCGACGGGATGCCGAGAAGAGCGTCCAGGGCGGTCGCGACCGCGACACCGGCGGCCGGGTCCGCCTCGTCACCGCCCAGCGTCGCCTCCGCCCACGCGTCGATCACGGCCAACGCGCCGGGCGTGTCCAGGTCGTCCGCGAGGCGCTCGCGCAGAGCCGTGATCGCGGCCGCCGAGTCCGCACCGGCGCCGCGGGCGACTGCCCGGTTCCACGTGTCGTACCGGAGGCGGGCGGCCTCGAGGAGCTCCCCGGACCAGGACCGGTCCACGCGGTAGTGCCCGGCGAGCAGGCCGAGCCTGATGAGCGCCGGGTCGACGCCCTCCTCCCGCAGCGCCTGCACGCGCACCAGGTTGCCGAGCGACTTGCTCATCTTCACGCCGTCGAGCCCGATCATCGCGGCGTGGACGTAGAAACGGGCGAAGGGCGCCTCCCCCGTGGCCGCCTCGGCGTGGGCGGCGGAGAACTCGTGGTGGGGGAAGGCCAGGTCGCTGCCGCCACCCTGGATGTCGAACTCCATCCCCAGTCGGTTGCGGGCGATCGCCGAGCACTCGATGTGCCACCCGGGTCGGCCCGCCCCCCAGGGGGAGGGCCACGCCGGCTCGCCGGGACGATTGACACGCCACAGCAACGCATCCAGCGGGTGTTCCTTGCCGGTTCGGTCGGGGTCGCCACCGCGCTCGGCGAAGGCGGCGGCCATCTCGTCGTCGTCGTAGCCCGACTCGTACCCGAACTCCTCGGTCGCGCGGTGGCGGTAGTAGACGTCGGGGTAGCCGTCGACGGCGGGGTCGATGCAGTAGGCGTGACCACGCTCGAGGAGCTCGGCCACCATCTCCACGACCTCGTCGATGGTCTCGGTGGCCGCGACGTAGTCACGCGGCGGGAGAACCCGGAGCGCCTCCATGTCCTCGCGGAACCTGTCGGTCTCGCGGTCCCCCAGCTCCTGCCAGTCGACGCCGTCACGCTCGGCCCGCTCGAACAGCGGGTCGTCGACATCGGTGGTGTTCTGGACGTAGTGGACCTCGTGCCCGGCGTCGAGCAGCTGACGGTAGACGAGGTCGAACGTGAGATAGGTGGCCGCGTGACCGAGATGGGTGGTGTCGTACGGGGTGATCCCGCAGACGTACATGCGTGCGACGGGCCCCGGCGCCACCTCGCGGGCCTCCCCGCCGGCCGTGTCGAACAACCTCAGGGGGACGCCGTCGCCGGGGACCGAGGGGACGACAGGCGTGGACCACGAGTGCATGCGGCCGAGTCTAGAGAGCACGCGGTCAGAAGAGCGGCCAGGGTAAGGGGTAGCCGGGGCCGGGAACGGGGAACACCCGGGTCGCGAGGAGGGTGTCGACGCGCTCGGTGAGAGCCTCGACCTCGGCGGAGGAGAGCAGGTCGGACAGGGCCGCGCCGAGTGCGCCGCCCTCTGCCAGGTCGCGCCGGAGACGCTCCAACCCCGCCACCTCGTCGGCGGTGAGGGGTTGACCCGCCCACCCCCACAGGACGGTGCGCACCTTGGGCTCGGTGTGGAAGGACAGGCCGTGGTCGATCGCCCAGACGACCCCCGCGGCGTCGACGAGGACGTGTCCGCCCTTCCGGTCGGCGTTGTTGACCACGTGGTCGAACACCGCGATACGGCGCAGCCGGTCGTCGGTGCCGTGTGCCACCACCACGTCCTCGCCCCGCGCGCCCTCCCCCCGCAGCACGACCGCCCGGCCGCCCGGGACGGCGTCGGCGGGGTGGACGTCGATCGGGTCGTGCCCGGAGCGTTGCTCGCGATCGATCTCCTCGATCCAGCGCTGGGCCATCCCCGGCCCGCCCGGGCCGTGCGCGGCCACGGTCTGTGGCACGAGGTCCCAGCCCAACGCCTCGGAGATCGCGTGTGCGGCGATCTCCCGCGCGGCGAGGCTGCCGTCGGGGAAGTCCATCAGCGGCCGCTCCCCCGCCGACGGCTTGTAGACCCAGCTGTCCCCGTGGGCGTCCACACAGTGGTAGACCGCGTTGCTGCCGGACGGGATCCGGTACAGCACGGTGAGTTCGGGGCTGACCGGGCGGTCGGTCACGGGTCGATGAGGTCGGTGAGCGCCTCACCGGACCGCGGGAGGTAACCGTTGAGGCGGACGCACAGGTGGCCGGTGGTGTCGATCGGTTCGCCGCACAGCGGGCACGGGGCACGGCCGGCGGAGACGACCTTCTCGCTGCGGAGCACGAACTGCCGGGCCCGCTGGGGGGTGAGGAAGACGCGCAGCGCGTCCGGCGCGTCCTCGGCGTCCGACAGCACCACCGACTCGTCTGTGGCGGACGGGTCCATCGCCAACAACTCCACCACCATCTTGGAGTGCTCCCCGTCCCAGCCGAGCCCCATGGTGCCCACCTGGAACTCGGCGTCGACCGGCATCTCGAGCGGGTCGAGATCATCCACGACGCCGCCGGCCGGCGGGATCGGGACGTCGGACTTGGCGGCGATCTCGTCGAGCAGGTCGCCCATCCTCTCGGAGAGGATCTGGGCCTGCTGCTTCTCGCACCGCACCGAGATGGTCCGGCCCGACTCGGTGGCCTGGACGAAGAAGACGCGCTCGCCCGGCTGGCCGACCGTGCCCACCACGAACCGGGTCGGGTCGCGGAACTCGTGCACTGCCCTGCTCATGCGGGTGGTCTCCTCGTGGGGTGGATGGTGGTGCGGATCATCAGGCTACGTTCCCGCCGGGGACGGCGTCCGAGCTGGCGTGCCCCGCCGTGGCGTCGCCGACCCGGCCGGCCGGGTCCCCGCGGAGACCCGCCAGGTCGCCGCCGGTGTCGTTGACCCGGAGCACGAACGGGCGGTGTGGCGTGTACCGGACCACGGACACCGACGCGGGTTCCACCACGATCCGCTGGAACTGGTCCAGGTGCATCCCGTAGGCGTCCGCGATCACCGCCTTGATGACGTCGCCGTGGCTACACGCCACCCACAGCACGTCGCGATCCGCCTCCTCCGCCAGGCGCTGGTCGTGGCGACGGATGGCGGTCACCGCCCGACCGGCCATCCCGGCCAGGGACTCGCCGTCCGGGAAGACCGCCGACGAGGGGTGTTGCTGGACCACCGACCACAGGTGCTCGGAGGCGAGGTCCTTGAGTGGTCGGCCCGTCCAGGAGCCGTAGTCGACCTCGACCAGCTCCTCGTCGACCAGTGGCTCCACGCCCAGCGACCGCGCCAGGGGTTCGACCGTCTGACGGCACCGCATGAGGGGCGACCGGACGACCGCCTCGACGGGTAGTTCCCCGAGTCGACGGCCGAGTTCCGCGGCCTGGGCGTGACCGGTCTCGTCGAGGCCGACCCCCGGTGTACGGCCTGCCAACGTGAGGGCGGTGTTGGCGGTGGATCGGCCGTGCCGGAGCAGGATGACGGTCATACGGGAAGATTACCGACGGCCCGCCGGGTCGGTCACCGGCCGGGCGGCGGCCCCGGTCAGGTCGCGGGGATCGTGCCGGTGCCGAGCAGGATCATCACCAGGGCGCCGAGGAGGATGCGGTACCCGGCGAACCAGGCGAGCGAGTGGTTCTGCACGAACCTCAAGAGCCAGGCGATGGCCGCGTACCCGATGACGAACGCGATCGCCGACCCCACGAGGAGCTGGAATCCGCTCGCCGACTGCCCCACCGACGGTTCGAACGCGTCGGGGAGGCTGAACAGGCCCGAGGCGAGGACTGCGGGGATGGCCAGCAGGAACGAGAACCGCGCCGCGGCCTCGCGCGACATGTTGAGGAACAGGCCGGCGGAGATCGTGCCCCCGGAGCGGCTCACGCCCGGGATGAGCGCCAGACACTGGGCCAGCCCCATGACGATCGCGTCCTTCATCGTCAGACCCTCGAGCGATTTGGCGTCGACGGGGCGATCCTGCCGGCCGAATCTCTCGGCGAGCAGGAACACGAAGGAGAAGACGATGAGCACGATGGCGGTGATCCAGAGGTTCCGCGCGGCGTCACGGATGAAGTCCTTGCCGACGAAACCGATGAGGGCGATCGGGACCGACCCGACGATGACGAACCACCCGAGGCGATAATCCGGGTCGGCGCGGTGCTCGGAGTTGAACACGCCCCGGAACCAGGCCACGAGGATGCGCACGATGTCCTTGAAGAAGAACACCAGCACCGCGGCCTCGGTGCCCAGCTGGACCACGGCGGTGAAGGACGCGCCCGCGTCCTCGCCGAAGAACCAGGTGGAGAAGATCCGTAGGTGGCCGGACGACGACACCGGCAGGAACTCGGTGAGGCCCTGGAGCACCGAGAGCACGACGACCTGGAGCCAGGACATCCCTTCCGCGGTGGGCGCGGCGAGGACCGATGTGTTCACGTGCGCTGTTTCCTCTCGGGTTCCGGCGGATCGGACGCGGATCGCGTCACCGCACGCAGCGAGAGTAGTCGCCCGGACCTGGACGGTGCCCGAGCACCCGCGTGGTGGACAATGGCGGGCAGTCGAAAGGAACACCGTGCACCGACGTGTCCTCCACCGTTCCGGCGTGCCCGCCGCCCTCCTCGCCCTGGGGGTCGCACTGACCGCCTGCTCCTCGCCCACCGCGGAGCTCGAGGAGCAGAACAGAATCGCCCAGGGCAACGCCTCCCCCGCGGAGTCGCCGCAGGTCTCCGACCCCGCCGGGGGTGACGTGATCCCGGTTCCCGGCTCGGTCCGCTCCCTCGTCGCGGTGGGTGACCGGGTCGTCGCCCGGGTCGACGACCCGCCGTCGCTGGAGATCGGTCGAATCGACGGCACCCGCTGGGTGGAGGAGGACTCCGTGCCGCTGCCCCCGGGTGCCGGCGATGCCTCGGCCGCGGACGACGGCACGGTGGTCGTCCCCCACTCCGACGGCGTCGTCCTGGTATCGGCCACCGGGCAGGTCCGTGAGATCACCGGGCTGGGCCCGGTCACCGCGGCCGCGCTGACCACGGACGGTCGACTACTGACCGGCACCCCGGAGGGCGAGATCGTCGTGCGCGACGCCGACGGTGCCGAGCAGCGTCGCATCGGCGGGCTGACCGCCGTGGACCGGATCAGCGTCGCCCGGGACGGCTCGGTGACGGCCCTGAGCCGCCCCGACACCGTCATCGCCAGCATCGACCTCGAATCGGACAACGCCGGGCCGCTCCTGCGTGCCGGCAAGGGGGCGGGTCAGCTCGACGAGTTCGGCGAGCGTTCCGTGGTGGCCAGCGACACGGTCGGCGGGACCCTGCTGGTGTACTCGACCTCGCCCGTCCGGCTGCATCAGCAGTTCCCCGTCGCCGCGGCCCCGTGGGCGGTCGCGGAGGACACGTCACGGGGACTCGTCTGGGTCACCTCCACGGGGACGAACACCGTCCAGGCGTACGATCTCGGCGACGGCGTCGGTATCCAGCGCGCGGACATCCCGACGGTGCGCCAGCCCGACTCGCTGGCGGTCACCGACTCGGGGACGGTGGTGGTCGGTTCCGCGGACGGGGCGGGCCTGCACCTCATCCGACCGACCCTCACCGAGCCGGCGAGCTGATCGCCCAGAAGACCCACGTCCCGCCCGGGGACGTTCACCGAGGAGGACCGTGTACGCACTGCTCAAGAAGGTGCTGTTCCGCTTTCCCGCGGAGCGGATCCACCACCTGGTGTTCGGCCTGCTCAAGCTCCTGACCCTGGTGCCCCCGCTCGGTGCCGTGGCTCGCCGGATCCTGGGTGTGCGGGACCCCGTGCTCGCCCAGGAGGTGCTCGGTCGTACCTTCCCCGGCCCGCTCGGGTTGGCGGCCGGGTTCGACAAGAACGCCGCCGCCGTGGACTCGTGGGGCGCGATCGGCTTCGGGTTCAGCGAGGTGGGCACCGTGACCGCCTCTCCCCAACCGGGCAATCCCACCCCACGCCTGTTCCGGCTCGTCGAGGACCGGGCGATCCTCAACCGGATGGGGTTCAACAACCACGGGGCCGGTAACGCGGCCAACAACCTCCGTCGGCGCCGCAGCAGTGACCCGGTGGGGATCAACATCGGCAAGACCAAGGTGGTCCCCGCGGAGGACGCGGTCCGCGACTACGTGGCCTCGGCGACGATGCTCACGGGTCTCGCCGACTACCTCGTCGTCAACGTCAGCTCCCCCAACACTCCCGGTCTACGGGATCTGCAGGCCGTCGAATCGCTCCGGCCCATCCTCGCGGCGGTGCGGGACGTGGCCACGATCCCCGTCCTGGTGAAGATCGCGCCCGACCTGGACGACGCGGACATCGACGCGGTGACGGACCTCGTGCTGGAACTGGGGCTGGCGGGCATCGTCGCCACCAACACCACCATTTCGCGTGACGGACTGCGGACCCCCGCCGCGGCGGTCGAGGCACTGGGCGCCGGGGGCATCTCCGGCGCGCCGGTCGCCGCCCGGTCGCGGGAGGTCCTCTCGCGGATCCACGGACGCGCAGGCGGCCGCATCGTCATCATCTCCGTCGGTGGCATCGAGACGCCCGAGGACGTCTGGGACCGCATCACCCACGGCGCGAACCTCGTCCAGACCTACACCGGGTTCATCTTCACCGGACCCACGCTCCTGCGCGGCACCAACCGGTTGGTGGCTAAGCGCCTCCGCCAGGGCGGGTTCGGGTCCCTGGCGGAGGCCGTCGGCTCGGAGGTGCGCTGAGCGCTACTGAGCGCTACTGCTCGAAGATCCCCGTCACCGTGCCGCGGGCCAGGCCCTGGCCGAACAGGTTGAACCCGACGAACGCGCACGAGGCGTCGTCACCGAGCTCGATCTCGTCGCCCACCGCGTGGACGGCGAGGATGTAGCGGTGCGGCCCGTGGCCCGCCGGCGGGGCCGCGCCGACGAAGCCCTTGAAGCCGGCGTCGTTGCGGACCACGACCGCGCCCTCGGGGAGGCCCGAGGTGTCGTCGCCCGTGCACGCGCCCTCGGGCAGTGAGGTCACCTCTGCCGGGATGTTGGCCACCGACCAGTGCCAGAAGCCCGACGCGGTGGGGGCGTCCGGGTCGAAGACGGTGACCACGTAGGTCCTCGTACCCTCCGGACCCGCGCTCCAGCTCACCTGTGGCGACCTGTCCTCGCCGCCCTCGACACCCATCTTCCCGCCGAGCTGCGCGGCCGACAGGGTGGCACCCTCGGTGAACGACTCGCTCGTCACCTCGAGGGCCGGTAGATCCGGGAGTGCGGCGTAGGGGTCGGGCACACGGAAGTCGGTCATCGTCATCCTCCTGCGATCGTGGCGGTGTGGAGTGGTCCTCCATCCGGTCACGTCCCTGTCTACCAGCCCTGTCTACCAGCGATGACCCGGCGGTGGGAGCCGCGGCGGGACCCCGATTTGGTCCACGGTTCGGGCATCGGCTAATGTCATTCCTCGCACGACCAAGCCGGACACGAGCCGGTGGAGGTCACCAGTGTGCGAGCGCGAGTGGCGGAATGGCAGACGCGCTAGCTTGAGGTGCTAGTGTCCTATTAACGGACGTGGGGGTTCAAGTCCCCCCTCGCGCACACTGTGTCGAGACAGTAGAAGTGGCCCCGGATCCGTGAGGATCCGGGGCCCACTTGTTTCTGGGTGAGTTTTGCTGGGGAGGTCGCCCGATGGCCCGCACACCCCGCACACCGCCCCCCGCTCAGCAGCAGCTCATCGACCGCCTGCGCGAACTCCTCGTCGATGAGCCGGTGACCCGCGAGGTGTCGATGTTCGGCGGCCACTGCGTCATGGTGTCCGAGAAGATCGCGGTCAGCGCCGGACGGGACGGGTCACTGCTCGTGAGGGTCTCCCCCGACCGGCACGATGAGCTCATGGCCCTGCCCGGCGCGATCCGGGCCGAGATGGGCGCCGGGCGGGACATGGGGCCCGGGTGGATCACCGTGGAGCCGTCGTCGATCGCGACGGACGATCAGTTGGCCGGGTGGCTCGCGCCGGCCCTGGAGTACAACCGTTCGGTCACCGGCGGGACGCCGTGAGGGCGAGCGCCGGCCGACCGGGCGATGCGGCGGGACGGGCCCTGGCAGCTGCCGCCCGCGCCGCAGACCGGGGCCTGGACGCCCTGGGGCTGGCTCCGCCGCCGCTGGACCTGCCGTCGGAGGTCCGCGTCGATCTCGACGGGTTCTTCGCGGGCACGATCGACCCCACGCCGGTCGTGATCCGCCGCGGCCACGTTCCGGGAGTCCCACACCGGCGTGCGTTCGCGTTGCCGGGCCTGATCTATCTCGGCGCCGACCCCGGGATCGTGGTCATGACCGACCCCGGCCCCACGCGGCTACGGGCCACCCCGACCCTGGTGCACGAACTGACCCACATCTGGCAGGGCCGGTATCTCGGGCCCCGCTACGTGGTGCGGGCGCTGGGCGAGCAGCTCCGCCTGGGACGACGTGCCTACGACTGGCGGGCGGCATTCGCCCGCGGCGCCCACGACGCCCCCGCCGGCCAGGGCCCGGGCGTGCTGCCCGTGGAGGCCCACGCCCAGCTGGTGTCCGAGGCGTACGCCGCGGGCCACGGCTTCGCCCCCACCGCCGTCCTCTCCGGGCGGGACCATCACCTGCGGGCGGTGGAGCACGTGCTCACCGGGTTGCGTGCCGGCGACGTGTCCACCCTGCGGGGGCGGACGGTTTAGGGGCTGACCACCTCGTCGTCGTACCGTATCGGGGTGACCGGCATCGACCCAGACAGTTTCGATCCAGGCGGTATCGACCCGAGCGGTATCGACCCGGGCGACCTCGAGATCTGCCTGCGCGTCCTCGACCAGGCCGCCGCGCTCGGCGAGGACCACCCCGACTCCATCCGGGTGCAGCGGTCGGTCGGCCACATGTTCAAGCTCCTCAAGAAGACGCGCCGCGCCGAGGTGCGTCGCGCTCGCCAGGAGGCGGACAAGGCCGTCATCGAGGCCACCGCGACCGGCTCACCCACCCGCATCGACGACGAGACCGCCGGCATCCGCCTGGTCTCCACCACCCCGGGCGCCGTCGCCGGCCACCTCCAGCGCGCGATGGCGTGCTACGTCTGCAAGCAGCGCTTCACCCAGGTCGACGCCTTCTACCACCAGCTGTGCCCGAGGTGCGCCGCGCTCAACCGGGCCCGGCGGGATCCCGAGATGGACCTGACCGGCCGGCGGGCCCTGCTCACCGGCGGCCGCGCGAAGATCGGCATGTACATCGCCCTGATGCTGCTGCGCGCCGGCGCCGACGTCACCATCACCACCCGCTTCCCCCGCGACGCCGCCCGCCGGTTCGCCTCGATGGACGACCACTCCGAGTGGGCCGACCGCGTGCACGTGATCGGCGTCGACCTGCGCGACCCCGCCCAGGTCGTGGCGCTGGCCGACGAGGTCGCCGCCGGCGGCCCGCTGGACATCCTCATCAACAACGCCGCACAGACCGTGCGCCGCTCCCCCGGGTCGTACTCCGGGCTCGTCGAGGGCGAGTCGGCCGCCCTCACCGGCCGCGCCGCCGACATCCCCGTGGTCACCATGGGCCGCACCTCCGAGCTGCACCCGGCCGCGCTCATGGGCGGCGAGTCCGCGCTGATCGGGTCCGAGGAGGCCGAGCGCGAGGCCGACCACATCGCGACCCTGGCGCTGCAGGCCGGCTCGTCCTCGCTGGAGCGGATGGCCGCCGGGACCGCCATCGACGCCGGCGGGCTGCTGCCGGACGTGGTGGACCACAACAGCTGGGTGGCCACGGTCGAGCAGGTCGAGCCGATGGAGATGCTCGAGGTGCAGCTCGCCAACTCGGTGGCGCCGTTCATCCTCGTCTCCCGCCTGCGCCCCGCCATGGCGGCCTCGAAGGCGCGCCGCAAGTACGTCGTCAACGTCTCCGCCATGGAGGGACAGTTCTCGCGGCGCTACAAGGGCGCCGGCCACCCGCACACCAACATGGCCAAGGCGGGCCTGAACATGCTCACCCGCACCTCCGCCGAGGAGATGTTCACCGAACACGGCATCCTCATGACCGCCGTGGACACCGGCTGGATCACCGACGAGCGCCCGCACACCACCAAGGTCCGGCTGCACGAGGAGGGCTTCCACGCGCCCCTGGACCTCGTCGACGGCGCCGCCCGCGTGGTGGACCCGATCGTCCGCGGCGAGGCCGGCGAGGACCTCTACGGCTGCTTCCTCAAGGACTTCGAGCCCAGCCCGTGGTGAACGTCGACCCCGCCGTGATCGTCGACGCCGCCCGCCGGATCCTCGCCGACGAGCTGCTGCCCACGATCCGCGCCGCGGTGGCCGATCTCGGCGGCGACGGGCCCGACACGCTGGTGCACTCGCGGCCCACCGACGAGGGGTCCGAGTGGCCCACCAACTCCGCCGCCGCGCTCGTCCACCACCTGTGCGGGGTGCTCGCCTCCTGGGGTGCGGCCTGCCTGGGTGGTGAGGACATCGTCCGGGATCGTGACGCCGAGTTCGCCTTCACCGGACCGGTGGGGCCGGAGCTCGACCGGCTGGGCGCGCTCATCGCACGGCTGCCCGAGTGGGTTGCCGCGGCGGCCGAGCGCGGCGAGCTTGCCACTCCCGCCGGGACCACGGTCGACGTCGACGCCGCGCGCCGGGCGGGGACCTTCACCCCGGAGTGGGTTGTGGGCCACATCCTGCACGAGGTCGCCGCCCACACCGGCCAGCTGCAGGTGACCCGCGACGTCCTGCTGTCCCGGGGCCGCTCGCGGTGAGCCGCACCCCGGTGCTGCTCGACTGCGACCCGGGCATCGACGACGCCCTGGCGATCGCCTACCTGGTGGCCGAGCACCGTGCCGGGCGGACCGACCTGACCGGCGTGGTGTGCACGGCCGGCAACGTCGGGTCGGAGGACACGGTCGCCAACGCGTGTGCGTGGCTGGACCTCGCGGGCGCGCCGGGGCTCCCGGTGGCCGCCGGCGCGCCCGGCCCGATCGCCGTGCCCCACGTGCTCACCCCCGAGACGCACGGCCCCCGCGGGGCCGGGTACGCCGAACTGACGACGACGAGGGCGACGACGACGAGGTCGGTCGATCCGCGCGACGGTGCGCGACTCTGGGTGGACGCGGCGCGCGCACATCCCGGTGAGCTGGTGGGGATCGTGACCGGCCCCTCGTCCACGCTGGCCCATGCCCTGGCGTTGGACCCCGCACTCCCCCGGTTGCTGGGCGGGCTGGTGGTGATGGGCGGGACGTTCCGTGGGCATCCGGGCAACACCACGCCGGTCAGCGAATGGAACGTCGACGTGGACCCCGAGGCCGCCGACCGCGTGTGCCGGGCGTGGGAGGACGCGCGCACCGCCGATCCCGCGGTGCCGACCCCGCTGTGGTGCGGGTTGAACCTCACCGAACGCGCGGTATGGACCCCCGAGCGGTCGGAGTGGCTGCTCGAGGCCACGGATTCCCCGCTGGCGCGGCGGCTGACCGAGGCCCTGCGGTTCTACTTCGAGTTCCACGACTCCGTCGGGGAGGGATACCTGGCGCAGGTCCACGACCCGTTCGTCGCGTGGATGGCCCTGCACCCGGAGGCGGTGATGGCCGCGCCGGCGAACGTACGGGTCGAGTGCTCGGGCGAGCACACTCGCGGCATGACGGTGGCGGACGTCCGCGGGCACCGGCGCCGGGTGGACAACGCCCGCATCGCGACCGACGTGCTGGTGCCGGGTGGGCCGGACGCGGTCCTGGACGAGATCTGCGCGGCGATCGTCTCGGTGGCGGGCCGGCCCGGCTAGTTGTCCGGCCGCGTGAAGTTCCGGGTCGGCGGTGCCGGGTCGGGAACGCACTCGGCGGTGGCGTGCCCGCGCAGCGAGGTCGCGCACGCCACGCCGGCCGCGGCGCCGGTGCCCACGGCGATCGGCACGAGCTGCAGGCCGGTCACGATGTCGCCGGCGGCGTACACGCCGTCGACGCTGGTCAGCTGCATCGCGTTGACGGTGAGACCGCCCTCGTCGTCCAGCTCGCAGCCCAGGGACGTCGCGAGCTCGTTCGTCGGGTGGTGCGCGTAGGAGAAGAACACCTTCGACCCCGCGATCACCCTCCCGTCCGCGAGCCGGACCCCCTCCAGCTGGCCGGGGTCGCCGACGAGCTCCCGGGCGACCCCGTCGACCACCTCGATGTCGTGCTCGGCGCAGGCGGCCCGCTGGTCGTCGTCGAAGGCCGGGTCGGAGTCGCTCTCGGTGACGATGACCACCTCCGACGCCCAGTCCAGCAATTCGGACGCGTAGGCGGGCACATGCGCGCCCACGCCGAGCACGATGATCCGCCGGCCGGCGGCGGTGAGGCCGTCGCAGGCGGGACAGTGGTGCACGTCGACCCCGTAGTGGTCGTCGATCCCCGCGAGGTCGGGTAGCCGGTCGCGCACGCCGGTGGCGAGGATGATCCGCCTGGCGGTGACCGTGACGGGGTTCTCGTCACCACCATCCGTTGTGGCGCCGGGTGCGATCCGGGCGACGAACCGGTCGTCGGATTCCCTGACCAGGTCGGTGACGACTCCACCGAGTCGTCGGACGGTCGGGTACTCGCGAAGACCCTCGTCGACGTCGGCGTAGAACTCGGCGGGTGTGGTGGGGCCGGTGCCGAGCATGCCGTGGATCCGCTGCGCCGCGAGATTGCGCTGGCACCCGGCGTCGACGAGCAGGGTGGAGCGCTGATACCGGCCGACCCAGGTGGCGGCCGACAGGCCCGCCGGGCCCCCGCCGATCACCAGGACGTCCACGGCCTCCGGCGGGTGGTCGTCCACGGCGTCGGACCCGGGGTCGGTGGGGGCGTCGGTCATGGCTCTCCGATCGGGAAACGGGTGATGCCACCCTACGAAAACCGGTGCCGACCGACCACCGGCCCGCCCCCGGAGTGATCGGACACGGAGGCGCGGGCGGTCGATGGACGGAACTAGAACCGGTGTTAGGCTCCTCCGGATGTTCCGGGCGGCCTCTGGGCCCTCCCGGGCACCGCCGTCATCCCACCTCACCGCCCCGGGAGAGTCCATGAGGTCTGTCGCCACCGCCCTGATCGTCGTCGCGGGCGGGGCGGTCGTCGCCGGGGTCTCCGCACGTCGCGCAGCGGTGGCCTCCGGCGAGGCCGAGCCTGCGGTGGCCACCGTCCGGAACGCCGTGGCCACCGCGCGGGAGACCGTGCGTAGGCGGATCCGGCAACGCGCCGAGGTGACCGTACCGGCGGCAGGCCCCGGTGCGGCGTCCTCCGAGGGTGCGGGCCACGCGACGGCCACCCGTTCGGGATACCCGGCGGGCAGGGACGCGACTTCGGCCGGCTCGGCGCCACGCCGACTCGCCGGGGCCCGGGGATTCGTCCCCGCCCTCGAGGGGATCCGTGGCCTCGCGGCCGTCGGGGTGCTGACCACCCACGTCGCCTTCGTCACCCGCGCGTCCACCGGGTCACCCGTCAAACGGCTGTTCGGGCGACTCGACCTGGCGGTCGCCGTCTTCTTCGCCAAATCCGGGTTCCTGCTGTGGCGAGCCCACGCCGCCCACGCGCGCAGGGACGAGCCGGGAACCGCCCGGCCGACCCGCGAGTACCTCCGCTCGCGTCTCGTGCGGATCCTGCCGTCGTACGCGGTGCTGGTCGCCGCCGCGATGCTGCTGCTCGAGCAGAACCACGTCAACGGCCCGGATTCCTGGATCGCCAACCTGACCCTCACGCAGATCTACACGTCGAACTTCCTCGTCGCCGGGCTGACGCACGCGTGGTCGCTGGCCGTGGAGATGGCGTACTACCTCGCCTTCCCGCTGCTGTGGACCGCGATGAAGGACCTGCGCGGCGACTCCGCCCGGTGGCGTATCCCGGCGATCGCCGCGTTCGGTGCCTCGGGTCTCGTGTTCCCGATGCTCCCGTGGCACGCCCTCGGCATCCTGCCGGCCGACGTCAACGTCCAGATCCTCCCGCCGTCGTTCGCCGCCTGGTTCGCCGCGGGGATGCTGCTGGCCGAGGTCGTCACCGCGCCCCCCGGCACGCTCGCCCGGATGTGTCGCGATCGACTCGCGAGGTGGGGGTGGTGGCTCGCCGGCGGCGCTGCCCTGGTCGCCACCACCGTTCCCGGATGGTTCTCCGAGGGATTCGTCCACCCGGGCCCCGTCGAGTTCGCGGCCCGGACCGGTCTGGCGGGCACGATGGCGTTCCTCGTCCTGGCCCCGGTGGTCCTCGCCCCGGAGGGCACGCGGTTCCCGGTCCTGGAGTCCGCGCCGTTGCAGAAGGTCGGCACCTGGTCGTACGGAATCTTCCTGTGGCATCAGCTCGTCCTGCACGCCGCGTTCCCCCTCACCCGCACGCGGCTATGGGACCAGCGAATGGGGGTCATCTGGCCCGTCACCGTGGCCGGCTCGCTGGCCGCGGGCGCAGCGAGCCACCGGTTCATCGAGGAACCGGCACGAAAGCTGCTCTCCCCGCACGCCTGAATTCGGCGCCGTGCTCTCGTAGGGTGAGCGCACAAGCGCGGACACGCGCACGCTCACGACGAAGGAGAACAGCTATGGGTTACATCGGCGGCGGAGTGGTCCTCGTGGTGCTCGGCGCGATACTCATGTACGCGGTCGAGATCAGCATTCCGGGTATCGACTCGAACACCCTCGCGGTGATCCTGATGGTGGCCGGTGTGGTGCTCTTCGTGATCGGTCTGCTGTTCGCGATGCGCTCGCGGAGCCGTCGGGTGCCGGACGAACGGTACTGAACCGGAGCGTCGGCGGGCTCGGAGTCGGCATCTGTCGTCTCCCCCCGTCGTCTCCTGTCTGACTCGGTTCGCGTGTGCGTCATTCACAGACGAGCTGTCGCGTGTCGGTGAGCATGCCGGCGTGTGCATCCGACACTGAAGCCTGTGAGCCTCGTGTGCCCGTGAGAGTGTAGTCGCGCGGCCTCTGGGACAGCCGCGGGCGACATCTCCTGCGCGGATGCCCCGGGAGCGGAATCCGCGAGCGCAGAGATTCATTCTGCGGACCTGTCGATCTTCGGGCGCCCGTTCGTCATGAAGGTGTCGGCGCACTTCACCGCGGCCGGCATCCACCAGTCACAGTCAGGAGATCGACATGAAGTACGTGCTTCTACTCTTCGGCAACATCGACGACGTCCGGTGCGGGGAGGCCGGGCCGGAGGGTGCCGTCGAGGGGCCCGGACCGGAGGAGTTCATGGCGTTCGATGCCGAACTCGAGGCCGCGGGGGTCCTCGCCGGCGGTTTCGCCCTGCACGACCCGGAGACCGCGGTCAGTCTCGCGGCCCCCGCCGGTGGCGGCGACCCTGTCATCACCTCGGGTCCGTTCGCGGAGAGCCGCGAGTTCGTCGGGGGCACGATCATCATCGACGTGCCCGACATCGACGCGGCGCTCGCGTGGGCGCGGCGATGCCCGGGAGTGCATGGTGGCCGGGTCGAGGTCCGGGCCATCGCAGAGTACTGACGGACGCCGGGCACCGGTGACCGAGGGACCAGGAGACGCCGTGGGCACCGAGCGCGGGGCGCCCGGTGACCGCCGACCCGGGGAGTGCGAGAGCGCGGCCCCTGGTCTGGCGGTTCGCGGCGTACTCGGCGCGCTGCTCCGGGAGGACCGCTCGCGACTGCTCGCGGCTCTCGTGGCGCGGTTCGGCGACCTCGACCTCGCGGAGGACGCGACGCAGGACGCCTTCGCGGCCGCGCTGGAGAAGTGGCCGGTCACCGGTGTGCCGGACAAGCCCCTGGCCTGGCTCATGACCACCGCGGCGCGGAAGGCGATCGACCGACTCCGGCGACAGAGGGCTTTGACGGAGCGGTTGGCCCGGCTGCACGTCGAGCAGGAACACCGGGTGGCCCGTGCGGTGGAGGTCTCGCCCGCGGATCCGGACGAGATTCCGGATGAGCGTCTCGAGCTGTTCTTCGCCTGCTGCCACCCCACCCTGAGGGTCGAGGAGCAGGTCGTGCTCACGCTCCGGTACCTGGCGGGGCTGACCACCGCCGAGATCGCCCAGGCGTTCCTGGTGCCGGTGCCCACGATGCAGCAGCGGCTGGTCAGGGCGAAGAAGCGGATGCGGGTCACCCGGATCCCGGTGCGGGTACCCGGGAGCGCGGAGCTTCCCGATCGGCTCTCGTCCGTCCTGGCGGCGATCTATCTGGTCTTCTCCGAGGGGTACGCCGCCACGGAGGGGGCGAACCACCTGAGGAGGGATCTGACGCAGGAGGCGATCCGGCTGGCCCGGATCGTCCATCGTCTGATTCCCACGCAGTCCGAGGTCACCGGGTTGCTGGCGTTGATGGTGCTGATCGAGGCCCGGGCGTCCGCACGGACCGGTCGCGACGGGATGCCTGTTCCCCTGCCGGACCAGGACCGCCGCACGTGGGACCGTCTTCTGCTCGAGGAAGGCCTGTCGCTCGCACAGCAGGCTGCCGCGGGCGGCCCGGGCCCGTACTCCGTTCAAGCCGCCATCGCCGCCGTGCACGCCGAGGCCCCTGACTTCGCGTCGACGGACTGGCGGCAGATCGTGGCCCTCTACGATGTGCTCGTGATCCTCGCTCCCGGCCCGGTGGTCCGGATGGCGCGGGCGGTGGCCATCGGGCGACGAGACGGGCCGGAGGCGGGGATCGCCCACCTGGACGAATTGTCCGCGGACAACCCGGCGCTCGCCGAGCACCACCCGTTCCACGAGGCGCGGGCGGTCACCCTGGAGTTGCTCGGGCGTCCGGAGGAGGCGCGTCAGGCGTGGGCCCGTGCCCACGCGCTCAGCCGCAACGACGCCGAGCGTGACTACCTCCTGCAGCGCTGGTGGGACGCCTGAAGCTCGTGCGTCGCGTAGCTCGACTCGCCTTCCCCCCCCCCCCCCCCCCCCCCCCCCCCCCCCCCCCCCCGACCCAAGGGAGGTTAGGCTAACCTCACGCCGCGACCTCCAGGTGTCGGCGCCGTATCCCCGAGGAGGATCCCACATGACCGCCAGTCCGCTCCCCCAGCACGACCGGGACCCCGAGTCCGTCGCCGGGCACTGGCTCCTGGCGCGTATGGGCAAGAAGGTCCTTCGTCCGGGCGGTAAGGAACTGTCCGGCTGGCTCGTCTCGGCCACCACCGTGACGGGCAAACGCGTAGTGGAGTTCGCTCCCGGACTGGGGTTGACAGCGACACTGCTGCTCGACGAGAGCCCGGCCTCGTATGTGGGCGTGGACTCGGATGCCGACGCCGTCGCCGTCGCGCGCCACGCAATCGGAGGCCGGGGTGAACTGGTGGTGGCGACTGCCCAGGAAACCGGTCTGGAGACCGCGTCCGCCGACATCGTCGTGGGCGAGGCCATGCTCACCATGCAGGGCGACTCGGCCAAGCGGCAGATCGTGGCCGAGGCCAGCCGGGTGCTCGGGACGGACGGGCGGTACCTGGTCCACGAACTGTGCCTGGTCCCCGACACCCTGGACGACGAGATCAAGACGGGTATCCGCAAGGACCTCGCCCGTTCGATCCGAGTGAACGCGCGGCCACTGACCGTAGCGGAGTGGACCCACCTGTTCGACGAGGCCGGCTTCGAGGTCGAGAGCACCGAACTCCGCCCGATGGCGTTGCTCCAGCCCCGCCGTGTCCTCGCCGACGAGGGCATCGTCGGCGTGGCCCGGATCGTCCGAAACCTCCTCCGCGACGCGGACGCCCGCCGACGAGTTCTCGCCATGCGCAGGACCTTCGTCGCGCACGACCAGCACATGAGCGCGGTCGGGTTCGTACTGCGCAAACGCTGACCACGCCGCGGCACACGAAATCCGCTACTCTCCCTCCGGATCCGCTACCCGATTCCGAGTAGCAGATTGGCAGTGCGAGTAGCGGATTTGGTGTGGGCGGTCGGGGGCGGTCGGGGGCGGTGCGAAGCCTGCGCATTGCGCACTGCGCAAGACGGTGCCCGGCGGGGCTCAGGAGTCGAAGGCGTCGATGATGGCCTGCGCCGCGAGGGCCGCGGTCAGCGTGCCCTCGCGCACCTGCTGCTCCACCTCCGGGGCGATCTTCCGCACCTCCGGGTCGGCGGCCAGCCGGGCCATCAGCGTGTCGTGGACCATGGACCACGTCCAGTCCACCTGCTGACGCGCCCTCCGCGCCTCCACCTCACCGATCCCGTTCATCGTGTCCTGATGCGAGCGGACGGCGTCCCAGAAGCGGTCCAGTCCCTCGGCCTCCAGTCCCGACATGGTGAGGACGGGCACCTTCCACACCGCGTCGGCAGGACGCACCAACCGTAGGGCGGCCCCGAGTTCGCGGGCGGCCCGCGTGGCGTCCTTGACGTGCGGGCCGTCCGCTTTGTTCACCGCGACGATGTCCGCCAACTCGAGGACACCCTTCTTGATGCCCTGCAGCTGGTCGCCGGTGCGGGCGAGGGTGAGGAACGTGAAGCAGTCGACCATCCCGGCCACCGTCACCTCGGACTGGCCGACACCGACGGTCTCCACGAGGATCACATCGAACCCGGCGGCCTCGAGCAGGACCATCGTCTCCCGCGTGGCCTTGGCCACGCCCCCGAGCGTGCCGGACGTGGGCGAGGGCCGGATGTAGGCCCTCGGTTCCGTGGACAGGGTGGCCATGCGGGTCTTGTCGCCGAGGATCGAGCCGCCGGTGCGGGTGGACGACGGGTCGACGGCGAGGACCGCGACCTTGAGGCCCTGCTCCACCAGGTACAGGCCGAAGGACTCGATGAACGTCGACTTGCCGACCCCCGGCACCCCGGTGATGCCGATCCGCAGCGCCCCACCGGCGTGCGGCAGCGCGCCCAACAGGAGCTGTTGGGCCTTCTCCCGGTGCGCCGGGTTCGTGGACTCCAGCAGTGTGATCGCGCGGGCAAGGACCGGGCGGTGGTCCTCGAGCACGCCGGCGAGCAGTGCGTCGACATCGATCTCGCGCCGCGGACGTGGCCCGGTGGCCGAGGGCACCGGTCCACGCACCGAGCCGGTGCCGGCCGTGGTAGACAGACTGCCCGACAGGTTGCCCGAACCGGCCGGGTCGGGTCCGGAGCCGAGGCGGGTCAGGACGTCACCTCCGAGCCGGCCCCCTCACCCGAGGCGGCCGACGAGAGGTCGTGGCCGAGCTCGCCGGCGAGCGCGTCGAGCAGCCCGATGGCGGCCTCGGCGATCACGGTGCCCGGCGGGTAGATCGCGGCGGCCCCGGCATCGTAGAGCTCCTGGAAGTCACCCGGTGGGATGACGCCACCGACCGTGACCATGATGTCCTCGCGCCCCACCCCGGCGAGCGCCGAACGCAGTGCGGGTACCAGGGTGAGGTGACCCGCGGCCAGGGAGGACACGCCCACAACGTGCACGTCGGCGTCGGCGGCCTGCTGGGCCACCTCCTCCGGCGTCTGGAACAACGGGCCCATGTCGACGTCGAACCCGAGGTCGGCGAACGCGGTGCCCACGACCTTCTGACCGCGGTCGTGGCCGTCCTGTCCCATCTTGGCCAGCAGGATGCGGGGACGGCGCCCCTCCTGCTCGGCGAACGCGTCGGCCATCCGCATGGCCCGGGTGACGTTGTCCACGGCGCCCTCCTTGGTGACCTCCTGCCGGTATACACCGGACAGGGTCTTGATCTCCGCTTTGTGACGACCGTAGACCTTCTCCAGCGCGTCGGAGATCTCCCCGATGCTGGCGTACGCGCGGGCCGCGTCGATCGCGAGGGCGAGGAGGTTGTTGTCCATATCGCTGCTCGCCCCGCCGGAGGCGGCCTCGGTCAGGCGGGTGAGGGCTGCCTGGCAGGCGTCCTCGTCCCGTTCCGCCCGCAGCTTGTCCAGTTTCGCCAGCTGCTCGGTGCGGACCCGGGAGTTGTCGACCTTGAGGACGTCGATCTCCTGGTCCTCGGTCACAACGTACTTGTTCACGCCGATCACGGGCTGACGACCGGAGTCGATGCGCGCCTGGGTCCGGGCGGCGGCCTCCTCGATGCGGAGCTTGGGGATGCCCTCCCCGATCGCCTGGGCCATGCCGCCGGCCTCCTCGATCTCGAGGAGGTGCAGACGGGCCTTGTCGGCGAGCTGGGCGGTGAGCCACTCGATGTAGTACGAGCCGGCCCACGGGTCGATCGGCCGCGTGGTCCCGGACTCCTGCTGCAGGAGCAACTGCGTGTTGCGGGCGATCCGCGCGGAGAAATCGGTGGGCAGAGCCAGCGCCTCGTCGAGGGCGTTGGTGTGCAGCGACTGCGTGTGACCCTGGGTGGACGCCATGGCCTCGATGCAGGTCCGCGCGACGTTGTTGAAGACGTCCTGCGCGGTCAGGGACCACCCTGACGTCTGCGAGTGGGTCCGCAGCGACTTGGACTTGGCGTTCTTCGGCCCGAACTTCTCGACCAGCTCGCTCCACAGCAGACGCCCCGCGCGCAGCTTGGCGATCTCCATGGAGAAGTTCATGCCGATGGCCCAGAAGAACGACAGGCGGGGCGCGAACTTGTCGATGTCCAACCCGGCGTCCAGACCGGCGCGGAGGTACTCCACGCCGTCGGCCAGCGTGTACGCCAGCTCGAGATCGGCCGTCGCACCGGCCTCCTGGATGTGGTAACCGGAGATGGAGATCGAGTTGAAGCGCGGCATCATCTTCGACGTGTAGGCGAAGATGTCCGAGATGATCCGCATGGAGGGCTTGGGCGGATAGATGTAGGTGTTGCGGACCATGAACTCCTTGAGGATGTCGTTCTGGATGGTCCCCGCGAGCTGGTCCGGCGTCACCCCCTGCTCCTCGGCCGCCACCACGTAGAACGCGAGGATCGGCAGGACGGCGCCGTTCATCGTCATCGACACCGACACCGACGACAGGTCGATGCCGTCGAACAACTCGCGCATGTCCAGGATGGAGTCGATCGCCACCCCGGCCATGCCGACGTCGCCGGCGACCCGCGGGTGATCGGAGTCGTACCCACGGTGCGTGGCCAGGTCGAACGCGACCGACAGGCCCTTCTGGCCGGCTGCGAGGTTGCGCCGGTAGAAGGCGTTGGACTCGGCGGCCGTGGAGAACCCCGCGTACTGGCGGATGGTCCACGGCTGGTTGACGTACATCGACGGGTAGGGCCCGCGGAGGAAGGGTGCCGCACCCGGCACCGTGTCCAACGGGAAGGGGGTGACCTCCTCGCCGTCGTCGGTCGGGGCGGTGCCCGCCTCCACGGCGTCACGGTCGGCCTTGGTGTAGACGCGCTTGACGTCGATACCCTCCGGCGTCTCCCACGTCGGGTCCGCGTCGACGCCGGGACCCACCTCGTGGTCGGCCGTGGTCTCGACACCGTCCGGCAGGGGCGCCCCCTCGGAGGTCTCCCGCAACGGGGTGGTGCTGAAATCGGGGAAGGTCGTCATGTCACTGCACTCCCAGCTGGTCGAGGAGGGTGGTCAGGGCGGCGACGGCATCGATGCCGAGGGCCAGGTACCCGTCCGGGCGGTCGGTGGCGTCGGCGGGGAAGCCCTTCTCGGCGCCGGCGAGGTACACCGTCGACACCCCGGCGTCCCGGAGGGCGCGGACGGCGTCGGCGCCCTCGGTCGCGTAGCGCTTGTCCGCGCCGCAGAGCACGGCGATCCGCTCGCCCTCGTGCGCCCCGGCGTACTGCCCGGCCTCGGTGACGACCGGATTGCGTGCCTCGATGCCGCCGGCGGCGAGCAGGTTGGCCACGAACGTCACGCGGGGAGTCGTCTCGGCCTGGGGGCCGAGGCCCGCGATCAGGACGGTCGGGCGGGAGCCGGTGGCCTCCAGGTGCGCGTCGGACCGGTCCCGCAGGTCCTCGAACGCGCGGCCGTAGCGGTAGTCGTCGCCGCCACGGCGGGAGGCGTCGAGGGGCTGCTCGTCGAGATCGGGGAATTCGGACACACCGGTGATCGGAGCCGTGCGGTGGGCGATGTCGGCGTCGCGTGCCTCGCGTACGCGGGCGATGGCGTCGGCGACGGTCCCCGAGGAGATCGCGGCGGTCAGGCCGCCCTCCGCCTCGATCGTCTGCAACGCCGACCACGCGGCGTCGGCGAGCGCGTCGGTGAGCGACTCGACGTACCAGGAGCCACCGGCCGGGTCCACGACGTGGCCGAGGTGCGACTCCTCGAGCAGCAGGAGCTGGGTGTTGCGGGCGATACGCGCGGCGAAGGCTCGGGAGGTGCTCTCGAGGCCCCCCGGCACCGAGGCATCGAACGGGAGGACCGTCACCGAGGTGGCGCCGCCGACCCCGGCGCCGAACGCGGCGAGGGTGGTCCGGAGCATGTTCACCCACGGGTCCCGGCGCGACATCATCGCCATGGAGGTCACCGCGTGCTGCGGAGCGCCACCGGCCTCGGGAGCGCCGAGGAGTTCGGCGACGCGGGCCCACATGAGCCGTCCCGCGCGGAACTTGGCGATCGACGCGAACTGGTCATCGGTGGCGGCGAGCCGGAACGAGATCTGGCGCAGCGCGGCGGCGGCGGACAGTCCCGCCGACATCAGCGCCCGCACGTACTCCAGTCCGGCGGCCACGGCGTAGGCCAACTCCTGGGCGTCGCCGGCGCCGTCGGCGTGGAAGACCGTGCCGTCGGCGACGAAGGTCCGGATGGTCTCCTCGCGCTCGGTGACGCGCGTGGCCAGCTGCACCGCGGCGTCGAGCTCGATCGTGCCGGTCCCCGCGTAGGCGGCGGTCACGGGCGCGGCCCCCAGGTCGGCGACGACGGCGGCGCGGTCGACGACCCCGTCACCTGCGGTGCGGCGCTCGTCGAGGAGGGCGAGGAACGACTCGGCGACCTCGACCAGGCCGGCACCGGAATCGAAGGTGACCGGTGCCAGATCCAGGTAGACGTCCTTGAGGACCGCGCCCAGCTCGGCGGGCTCGGCGGACAGCCACAGTGTCGAGGCACCCTGGTTCAACAGGTCCAGGATCTCGGTGTTGACCTCCGAGGCCTCCCCCGTGACCTCGATGCGCGAGCTGACGTGCCAGCCGCTCTCGGGCAGCCCCGACCGGTCCCCGCCGCGGACGTACGGGAACTGCCCGGGCGCGGGGCGCTCGGCGATCTCGTCTTCCCGCGTGTACAGCGGGTTGATCTCGATGCCGTCGCGTGTGGTGGCGACCAGTGCGCGCCAGGCGTCCTCGGGCATGTCGGCGGGATCCTTGCGGGCGGCCTTCGCGAGGACGGCTCCCACAGAGGTGTACCAGGAGCGAAGGTCTGGGCCTGTGGTCGAACTGGTCACCGGTACCTCGTTCTCGTGTGGAGTGAAGGGGGTCACCCCCGGACTCTAGTCCAGCCCCACCGGGGCCGGAACACGCCCTCGCGGTGAGGGGGACCTGTGGGGGACGACGTCCGCACCACGGCGACTACAGTCGTCCCGGTGCGGAACCGGGTGTTGGCGTGGGTGGCGGCCGTCGCGCTGGTGGTCCTGGTCGCGACCCTCGTGCCGACCCCGGGGCTGGAGCAGTTCCGTGACTGGGCCACGCGACTGGGTCCGTGGTTCCCCTTTGCCTTCTTCGCCGCCTACGCGCTCGTCACGGTCTCGCCCATCCCCCGGTCGACCTTCACCTACACCGCCGCGGTCCTGTTCACCCCGGCCGTGGCCATCCCGTGGTCTCTCGTGGCCACCGGCATCGCGGCGACACTGGCGTTCGCCGGGGTCCGTCGCCTCGGTCACGACCGGACAGCCGCGCTGCGTGCGGATCCGCGGGTGGCCTCGATCGACGCACGACTGCGTCGGCGCGGGTGGCTCTCGGTGGGCAGTCTGCGGCTGGTACCCGCGGTGCCGTTCTCGGTGGTCAACTACGCCGCCGCGCTGACCTCGATCTCCTACCCGCAGTTCCTGCTGGCCACCCTCATCGGCAGTGCGCCCGGGACCGTCGCCGCGGTCCTCCTGGGGCATTCCCTGACCGAGGGTGACGGCACGGCCGCACTGTGGGCCACCGCTGGGTTCGCCCTGATCGGACTGGTGGGGATGGTCCTCGACGCCACGCTGCCGGTCAGGCCGGTTCGGTGACGAAGTCGACCAACCTCTCCACCGCTCCTAGCAACGCGGGTTCGATGTCCCGGTAGGTGCTCACGGAGGCGAGCACGTGGCGGAACCCGTCCGCGGGTTCGCCCCAGCCCAGCCGCCGGCAGATCCCCGTCTTCCAGTCCTCGCCGCGGGGGACCACCGGCCATTCGCGGATCCCCACGGCGGAGGGTTTGACCGCCTGCCAGATGTCCACGTACGGGTGGCCGGTCACGAGGACGTCCTGCCCCAGTCCGGCGACGATCCGCGATTCCTTGCTGCCCTCGACGAGGTGGTCCACCAACACGCCGAGTCTCGCCTGACGGGTGGGGCCGAACTCGGTGACCAGCGCGTGCAGATCGTCTATCCCGTGCAGCGGTTCGACCACCACGCCCTCGACCCGCAGATCGTGGCCCCAGATCTTCTCTACGAGCGCGGCGTCGTGGATGCCCTCGACCCAGATGCGCCCCGCGCGGGCCGTGCGGGCCCGCAGACCCTCGACCTTCCGCGACCCCGACGCGGTGACCGCGGGCCCCCGCCGCGCTGCCGGCGCCGGCTTCCGCAGGGTGACCGGGGAGCCGTCGATGAGGAACGCCGAGGGGGTCATCGCGAAGAGGCGCACCCGACCGCGCCGATCCTCGAGTTTGACGAACTCGCCGTCGTAGGACCGGTCGAAACCAACCACGGCGCCGCAGAACCCGGATTCGGCGTCCTCCACCACCAGGTCCCGTTCGGCGTCGACGACGGGGACCTCCGGGCGGCGGCGTCGCGCCGTGCCGGACAGGATGTCGGAGCCGTACATGTCTGCCATGGCCAGACACGGTAGCCGTCGCCGCGCCGGGGGTGCCGGCGGCACACCGCCGGTAGGATTGATCGTCATGTCCCGACCCCTCACCCGCAGTACCGCGCTGTCCCCGGCGTGGCCGCTGCCGCTGTACCTCCTGCGCACCGCGTGGGCGGATCAACCGTTCGACGAGTTGACCTCGTACGTCTCCGGTCTGGCGGAGTCGCACCTGCTGGAGATCGTCGGAGCGCCGGTCCCGATGCTGGCCGAGGTCTCCCCCGCCGCCGGCCCGGCAGGACTCCTGCCCGGGCTCGTCACGACGCTGCGGCGCGCGGGGCGTTCGTACCCCGCGCCGGAGGCGCTGTCCCTGCTGACGACGGCGCCCGGGGACTCCTCGAGCCTCCCGCCGGTTCCGGCGGTCCGCTCGGACGTGGCCGACGCCGGATGGGGAATCCTCGTCCGCGACCCCGACTCACGGGACGCCGTGTGCCTGACTTGCGTCGAGCCGCATCCGGATGTGCTGCGGTGGCGGGCCCGCGGGGTCCATGACTGCCCCGTCGCACCCCAACCGGCCGGCCCCTCGGAGGCGCTCGCCGACCTGGGTGGAGCCGTCGTGGAGGCCGCCGACCTCATCGAACGCACCGCCGTACGCACCAACGACGTGGCCCGGATCGACATCCGCTCCCACGTCACCCGCCTGCCGGCCGGGCTCCCGTCCCGCGTCCTCGAACTGGTGGACAGGATCGACCGGGTGGAGGCGATCACCTCCGTCGCGCTGGCGCAGCCGGAGGTCGGGGTGGACCCCGCCGCGCGCGAGCCGGTCCTCCGGCGTCTCGTCGCGGTGAAGGACGCCGCCCGTCGGTCCACGGTGGCCGCGGCCGGCGAGGCGGCGCTGAGAACCTTCTGACCACGCCCGGGGACCGGGACCGTCGGCGCGTCAGGTCACGCTCTCCGCGAGGGGGCCGGGCAACAGTTGACCGCGCACCGGGCGCCGTTCCGGGTACAGCCCAGGGACGGCACGTCACCGAGCCGCTCGATCCGCTCTCCCGTCTCGACCTCGTCGAGCATCTGCAGGATCATCTCGGTGAACTCGCGCGACGGGCCCGGGGTCGCGCACCGGGTGATGCGCACCCCGAGGTCGTCGGTGTCCTCGACGAGTTCGGTGTCGAGGTCCCAGATCACCTCGACGTGGTCGGAGATGAAGCCGATCGGGCACACGACGACGTCACGTATCCCCCGATGCGTGGCGAGGTCCCGGACGTGGTCCACGACGTCCGGTTCGAGCCACGGCACGCTCGGTGGCCCCGACCGGGACTGCCACACAACGTCGTACTCGTCCACCCCGGCCGCTGCGGCGACGAGACGCGCGGCGTCCTTGACCTGACGGCTGTAGAGGTGACCGCCGAGCCTCTTGGGGCCGGCGGTGGCGTCGGCGGTGTTCGGGACGGAGTGCGCGGTGAACACCAGTCGGGGTTCTCCACTCGTGCCGACCCCGGCACCGTCGGAGTCGGCGTCCCGGGCCAGCTGCCGCGCGTCGTCGAGGGCACGTGACAGGTCGGCGGCGAAGCGATCGACGAACTTCGGGTGGTCGTGGAACTGTCCCAGGCGCACGAGCGTGGGAGCGTTCTCGACCGCGCCCCGTGCCCGCTCGATGTCCTCGTGGTACTGCGCGCACCCGGAGTATCCACCCCATGCCGAGGTGACGAACACCGCCGCGGTGCGGACGCCATCGTCTCTCATCCGCATGAGGGTGTCCTCGAGGTACGGGGTCCAGTTGCGGTTGCCGAAGTAGACGGGCAGGTCGCGGCCGCGGCGGGCCAGTTCGGCCTCGACATTCGCGATGATCTCGCGGTTGAGGTCGTTGATCGGGCTGCGGCCGCCCAGGTGGCGGTAGTGGGTGGCCACCTCCTCGAGGCGCTCCTGCGGGATCCCCCGGCCCCGGGTGACGTTCTCCAGGAACGGGATCACGTCCTCCTGCCCCTCCGGCCCGCCGAATGAGAGCACGAGCAGGGCGTCGACCTGCCCCACGGTGTCGACCTGCCCCGCGGTGTCGTCCGTCGATCCTGTCATGTCACTTCTCCTGTCCGCTGAACGAGACCGTCCCCGCGCCGCCGTCCGCGTAGATCACCGTGCCGGTCGTGGCGGTCATGAGGTCCGAGAGCAGGGCGACGGCCGTCGTGGCCACCGCGGTGGGGTCGTCGACGTCCCATCCCAACGGGGCCCGCCGGTCCCACTCGTCCTGCATCTGGTCCAGCTCGCCACCGGGTCCGAGTGCCTCCCCCGCGATCGCCTTCGCCGCGAGCGTCTTGACGGGCCCGGCGGCGATGAGGTTCGAGCGGATCCCCTCTGGACCCAGGTCGCGGGCGACATAGCGGTTGACCGCCTCGAGGGCGTTCTTGGCGACCGACATCCAGTTGTAGAACGGCATGGAGAACCGGGGGTCGAAGTCCAGGCCGATGATCGACGCACCGCGGTTCAGCAGGGGATGCACGGCCTTCGCCAGCGACGCGTACGAGTAGGCGGAGACCTCGAGTGCCACGGCCACGTCCTTCCAGGGCGCGTCGAGGAACGGATCACCGAGACAGCTGGGCGGCGCGAACCCGATCGAGTGCACGACGCCGTCCAGCGAGTCGGCGTGCTCCCGCACCCGGTCGGCCAGCGCGGCCAGGTCGTCCTCACTCTGGACGTCCAACTCGATCACAGGCGGACGTTCGGGCAGGCGTTTGGCGATGGCTTTGACCAACGACGGGCGGCCGAATGCGGTGAGGATGACCTGCGCACCGTGCAGTTGGCAGTGCTTGGCGATGTGGAACGCGATGGAGGCATCGGTGATGACGCCCGTGACGAGGATCGTCTTACCGGAGAGCAGCCCGGAGCCGGACTCCACTTTCTCGCCCGTGTCGGTCTGGCTCATGTCAGTGCCCCATTCCCATTCCGCCGTCGACCGGGATCACGGCCCCGGAGATGTAGCCGGCGTCGTCACCGGCGAGAAAACTTACGATCCCGGCCACGTCTCCGGCCGACCCCTTGCGTCCGAGCGGGATCGCCGCGATCGCCTGCTCCTGCGTCTTGTCATCGAGACCGGCGGTCATGTCGGTGTCGATGAAACCCGGCGCCACGACGTTCGCGGTGATGCTGCGGGACCCGAGTTCGCGGGTGAGCGAGCGTGCCATGCCGACCAGACCGGCCTTCGACGAGGCGTAGTTCACCTGCCCCGCGGTGCCCGACTGCCCGACCACCGAACCGATGAAGATCAGGCGACCGAACCGGGCCCGCAACATCCCGCGGGAGGCACGCTTGGCCACCCGGAACGCGCCCGAGAGGTTGGCGTCCACCACGCTGGTGAACTGCTCGTCCTTCATCCGCATGAGCAGGGTGTCCTCGGTGGTCCCTGCGTTGGAGACCACCACCTCCACCGGGCCGTACTCGGCCTCGACGGCGGTGAAGGCGGCGTCGACCGAGTCGGGGTCGGTCACATCGCACTGCACTCCGAAGAGCCCTTCGGGGGCCCCGGACCCGCGGTGGGTGACGGCGACACGGTGGCCGTCGGCACGGAGCCGCTCGGCCACCGCCCGCCCGATCCCGCGGTTACCTCCGGTCACGAGGACCGTTCGGGGGGTGGTGCCGGGCGTGCTCTCGGAAACCATGTCCCCCACCCTAGCGAGCCGGGGCGGGCGGTCCGGCGCTGGTCCGCACTGGGGTCCCGGTCGGTGTCACGGGATCCGCCGGTGCGCGGTCAGTGACCCGACCGCCGCGAGCATGGCCAGCAGGGTGCCGATGACGAGCCAGGGCCGGGAGGCGTCGGCCTTCTTCCACTCGTAGCCGATCTGTTCCTCGAGGGTGCGGTACACGGAGTCGAGTTCCTCGAGACTGGAGGCGGTGAAGAAGTCGCCCCCCGAGATGTCGGCGATCTGTCGCAGGGACGCGTCGTCGACGGGCACGGGCTGGGGCCTGCCCTGGATGTCGACGGTGCCGTACAGGGTGCCGAACGAGATGGTGGAGACGGGTATGCCGGCCTCCGAGGCCCGTTCGGCGGCGGTGAACGCGCCCCGCTCCTCGGTGGGGTCGGCGGGGACGGTCTCCTTGCCGTCGGAGAGCAGGACGATCCTCGCCGGGGGTGCCTGGTCGGGTCCGCCCAGGCTTTCGGTGAACGTGGTGATCGCCTGGGTGGCGGTGTAGATGGCCTCCCCGGTGGCGGTGCGCTCGTCGAGCCTGAGTCGCTCGACCGCGCGGACCACCGGTCCCCGGTCCGTGGTGGGGGCGACGAGCATCGAGGCGGTGCCCGCGTAGGAGACCAGGCCCAGGTTGACGCCCTGGGTGAGGTTGTTCGCGAAGGTCGTGGCGGCCTGCTGTGCGGCCTCGAGTCGCGACGGGGAGACGTCGGTGGCCTCCATGGACAGGGACACGTCGACGACGAGCATGACGGTCGCCCGGTTCCGTGGAACCTTCTGTTCGCGCTGTGGGCCGGCGAGGGCCACCACGAGGGTGAGCAGTGACAGCACCAGGAGCACGGCCGGGACGTGCGTGAACCAGCGGCGTCCTCGGCGATCGACGGTCCGGAGGACCCCGAAGTTGCCGAACCGCACGGTCCGGCGCTTCTTGGACCGCAGCGCGATGACGTATCCCACGGCGAGTGCCAGTGGAACGACCAGCAGGATCAGCCAGAGCGGATGCTGGAACTCGGACAGGCTCATCGCGTCGCCACCTCCTGCGTCCCGGGCCGGTCGTCGGGGAGGTCGCGGACGAGATTGTCGCCGGTCGGCAGGCCGCCCTGGCGGCGCACGCCGACGAAGTCGATGACGTCACGGATCCAGTCACGGTCGGTCCGCAGGGCGAGGACGGGTGCGCCGCACCGCCGGAGCGCGGAGTGGACGCGGTCGCGGTGCTCACCGGCGGTTCGGCGGTAGTCGGCGGCGAGCGCGTCGTCGACGTCGAGTTCGAGGACCTCCCCGGTGGCGGGATCCTGCAGCAGGGCGGCGCCCACGGCCGGGAGTGCGATGTCGAGTGGGTCCGCCACGTGGACGGCGAGGAACTCGTGGCGGGTGCCCAGGACGCGCAGCGACCGTTCCCAGTCCACCTCGGACAGGAAGTCGGAGATCACCACCACCAGGCCGTGCCGGCGAGCGGCGTTCCGGACGGCGTGGAGGCAGTCGTCGAGCGAGCCCCCCGGCGTGACGCGTGGTGCCGACCGCGCCACCTCCTCCAGTAGGCGTCGGACGTGGTCCCGTCCGCCGGTCGCCCGCAGGACGCGTGGGCGTCCGTCCCCGGTGAGGACCATGCCGACCCGGCTACCACCGCCCGCCGAGAGGAAGCCGACGGTGGCGACGGCGGCCTCGACCAGTCGCCGCTTGGCTCCGTGCCGGCCCTCCACGTCGAGACTCGGCGAGAGGTCGACGACCAGCCACGTCTCGAGCTCGCGGTCGGCGATGGTCTGACGGATGTGCGGGACGGTGGTCCTGGCGGTGACGGACCAGTCCATCGTTCGGACGTCGTCCCCGGGTTCGTAGGCCCGCGCCTCCCCGGGCTCGGTGCCCGGCCCGGGCAGCAGTCCGCGGTGGTCGCCGTTGAGTACCCCGTCGAGACGGCGCGTGACGAGCAGTTCCAGCTGGGCCAGGGCCGCACGGGACGACGCGTCGACGGGGTCGTCGCGTCTGCCCTCGTCCGCGGCGGTCACCGTGACGGCGGCGGGCCGGCCTGGGCGGGAACCGCGCTGATCTGTGGGAGCGGTACGGCTTCGAGCACGCGTCGCACCACGGTGTCGGCGGTGACCTCGTCGGCCAGCGCGTCATAGGTCAGCACGAGACGGTGCCGGAGGACGGCCGGCAGGACGTCGATCACGTCCTGCGGCACCACGTAGTCGCGTCCCCGCACCAGGGCGAGCGCACGGGCTGCGGTGACGGCCCCGAGCGTCGCACGGGGAGAGGCGCCGTAGGAGAGCCACCGCGCCACGTCCTCCAGCCCGTGGCGTGCGGGTTCGCGGGTGGCCACCGTGACGCGGACGACGTAGTCGACCAACGCGTGATGGACGAACACCTCGCGGACGGCCTTCTGCAACCGGATGAGGGCGTCGACGCCGAGGACCCGCGTGGGTTCCGGCGGGGTCGAGCCCATCCGGTAGACGATCTCGCGTTCTTCCTCCGGGGTGGGGTAGTCCATGACGAGCTTGAACAGGAAGCGGTCCCGTTGTGCCTCCGGCAGCTGGTAGACACCCTCGCTCTCGATGGGGTTCTGCGTGGCCATGACGAGGAATGGGCTGGGCATGGGGAAGGTCTGCCCGCCGATCGAGACGTGCCCCTCGGCCATGACCTCGAGCAGCGCGGACTGGACCTTGGCGGGTGCACGGTTGATCTCGTCCGCGAGCACGAAGTTCGCCAGGATGGGGCCGAGCTCGACATCGAACTCCTCGCGGCCCTGCCGGTAGATGCGGGTGCCGACGATGTCTGCGGGGACGAGGTCCGGGGTGAACTGGAGCCGCCGGAAACTCCCTCCCACCACGGTGGCGAAGGTCTCCACGGTGAGGGTCTTGGCCACGCCCGGGACGCCCTCGAGCAGGATGTGACCCCGCGAGAGGAGGCCGACGAGGATCATCTCGATCAGTCGGTCCTGGCCCACCACGACCTTCTTGACCTCGTAGACCGCTCGCTCCAGGAGACGTGCGTCCTCCGCGGCCGTCGACGCACTCACGGGGGGCTCGCCGGGACGGCTCGACTGTTCGGGATGGGGATCGCTCACCGCGGAGGGCTCCTTCGCGTGGTCGGGTGTTCCGGGCGCCCTGCCGGGGCCGTCCGAACGGGTTGGGGACGACAGTACCGGTGCCGCGGTCAGACCAACCGGACCACCATCGGCGAGATCCCGGCCATCCGCACCGGCGAGATCTTCACGACGTCACCGGACTGGGGTGCCTCGACCATGCGGCCGTCGCCGAGGTAAAGGGCCACGTGGCCGGGCCAGAACAGCATGTCGCCCCGCTGTCGCGTGGCCACCGGGAACTGCGGCCCGGCGGTGTACTGGTAGCCGGTGTAGTGCGGGAGCGCCTTGCCGATCCCGGCGAACGCGTAGATCATCAACCCCGAACAGTCGAAGCCGATCTTGTTGTAGTCACCGTGCCAGTCGGCGACCCCGCCGTCGCGGATGCCACGGGTGGGCCCGTTGGCATCGCCTCCTCCCCACGCGTACGGCATCCCGAGCTGGGAGAGGGCGCGGTTGACGACGGTCTCCACGCGAGCACTGTTCGAGGGGGTCCCGGCATTCCCGCCCTGGCCGGCGCCCGGCCCGGGCGCCGCCGGCCCCTGGGCGATCGAGCCGAAGTCGGCCCGACTGATCGCGTCGGCGACCTGCTGCACGATCGCCTCGGTGTCACCGTTGATGCCGGCGTCGACGGCCGCGCCCACGCTGCCGGCGTCGATGGTCCCCCCGATGGCTCGGGTCGCCTCGTCCGAGGAGCCCCCGGCGAACTGCCGGACCGCGCCCAGGTCGAGATGCGACGGGAGCGCGGAGGCGATGTCGGCCGCCTGCTCCCCGGCCTCCGGCTGGCCCGCGAGGACACTGAGGGCCTCCGCGCGCATCGCCTCTGCGTCGACCGCGTCCGCGGCGTCGACCCGTGGCCCCGCCGGGGTGGCACCCGACTCCGCGAGGGCGGCGCGGTGCTCGTCCAGTTCACGGGTCAGCGCGACGACCCGGTCCTCCAGAGCGGTGACGTCGCCCGCGACCCTGGAGACCTCCGCCTCGGCGGAGGCCCGACGCTCGGCGGCGTCCGAGTAACGCTGCTCGGCGGAGTCGCGGGCGGCCACTGCCTCGGACTCGCGCCGGGCGGCCTCATCGGCGGCCGCCACCATCTCCCCCACCACGGTGCGCTGGTCGGCCGCGGCTCGCTGGAGATACTCCTGGCGCAGCCCGGCATCCGCCGGCCCGCCGGGATCGAGGATCGCCGACGCCGCGCCCGGTGCGGTTCCCTGCCGGTGCAACAGCCGTGAATAATCGTCGAGGGTGCCGCGCGCGGACTCGACGCCGGACTCCGCCTGCTCGCGTTCGGCGGAGGTACGGTCTGCCTCTGCGATGGCCCGGTCGAGTTCGATCCGGGCCATCTGGAGGTCGACCAGGCTCTTGTTGACGCTCTCCCGGCTGACCGCGATCTCCTCGCGGGTCTGGTCCAGTCGGGCGCTGGCATCGGCGACGGCACGGATAAGGCCGGAGATGTCGCCGGGCGCGACCGCGGTGACTTGCTGGGCTCCGGCCACCGGCGCCTGCACCGCACCGGCGGCTGTTCCCAGGACCAGCACCGCGGCCAGTACCGCCCGCCCGGGTGCCCTTCCGGGATACCTGCGTGTGCGCGCCCCTCGGGCACGGTTCGACGAATGGTCAGGTTCCACGTTTCACCTTCCGCTGACCGCACCGGGGTGCGGCTGACCGCGCGACCCGCACGGCGGGACGCGAGACCGAGGCGGTGTCGGCGGCCGGTGATGCCTTCCCCTGCGCCACTGGAGCCTCAACACGACTCGGTAGAACCTAGTGTTCCTTTAGCACCGTAGGACACAGGGAACACATGTGAAACATCGGTCGGCAAAATACACTGCTGTAACTTGCATAACAGCAGGACGGGCGGCGTGTCGCGAATTGGACACCGCTGTCGGAAAAGCGACGTTTCGGCGTCTTCTCAGCGTGAGCGACGTCGCAGGACGATCGCGAAGGCGACGAGCGCGAGCACGGTGACCACGATCGCGGCCGCGGTCAGGGCGCCCCATGGCGGAGCGGGGGCGGTGACCTTGTGAGCGAAGACCGCGGCGGAGGCCACCGGGTCGAACTCCTCCCAGGCGTCGTCCTGTCCGGCCTCGAGTTGGTGGCGCGGGATCGAGTCGCTGGAGCTGCCGATGAACACCGGGGTGCGCACGAGGATCGTGCCGTCGTACTCCTCGCCCAGGAACGCCGCGAGGTCACGGGCGTCCGTGTAGACGGTCGCCGGCGCCTCGGTGTAGACCACTTTCAGGTCCAGACCTCGATCACCGGCCTCGTCCACCACGGTCCGGAGGCCCTCGACGAACGGTGCAGGTGCGGAGACCCCGTCGTCGGCGAGGTCGGCGACCACGGCCTGGTAGTCCAGCCAGTGCGGGACCTCGTCCTCCCGTAACGACATGATCGGCTCGGCCGCATACGCGAGCACCGTCACGGGATCGGAGGGAGTGTCCACGTGCGACATGGTGCCATCTCTCCGTCGTCACCCACGAACCCACGCGCCGCTCGTCGGCGATAACCGCAGTCGCGTGCCCACGTTCGGGCGTGCCGGGGGCTATACAGGACGGGCGTACTGGTAAATTGGCGGCCGAAGACGGATCACAGGGTCCACAATGGATGCTGTGTCCGCCCCGGCGCCGCCGCCCGAGACAGACGCGGTGACACCGGGAGGGATGACGAACCGACATTCGCACCACGAGTGGAGCTGACGTGACAGCAAGCATTGATAGTTTCGGCGCCAAGGGGACCCTTGAGGTCGGCGACGAGACCTACGACATCTACCGCCTGTCGGCGGTTCCGGGGGCCGAGAAGCTCCCTTACTCGCTCAAGGTCCTCACCGAGAACCTCCTGCGCACCGAGGACGGAAAGAACGTCACCAAGGCGCACATCGAGGCGCTGGCCAACTGGGATCCGAACGCCGAGCCCGATACCGAGATCCAGTTCACGCCCGCCCGCGTGATCATGCAGGACTTCACCGGTGTGCCCTGCATCGTCGACCTCGCCACCATGCGTGAGGCCGTCGAGACCCTCGGCGGCGACCCGGACAAGGTCAACCCCCTCGCCCCGGCCGAGATGGTCATCGACCACTCCGTCATCATCGAGTCGTTCGGCCAGGAGAGCTCGTTCGACAAGAACGTCGAGATCGAGTACCAGCGCAACGAGGAGCGCTACCAGTTCCTGCGCTGGGGTCAGGGCGCGTTCGACGACTTCAAGGTCGTCCCCCCGGGCACCGGCATCGTCCACCAGGTCAACATCGAGTACCTGGCGCGCACTGTGATGGTCCGCAACGGCCAGGCCTACCCCGACACCTGTGTCGGTACCGACTCGCACACCACCATGGAGAACGGTCTCGGCGTCCTCGGCTGGGGCGTCGGCGGCATCGAGGCCGAGGCCGCGATGCTCGGTCAGCCGATCTCCATGCTCATCCCCCGCGTCGTGGGCTTCAAGCTCACCGGTGCGATCAAGCCGGGCGTCACCGCCACCGACGTGGTGCTGACGATCACCGAGATGCTGCGCAAGCACGGCGTCGTCGGCAAGTTCGTCGAGTTCTACGGCGCCGGTGTCGCGGCCGTGCCGCTGGCCAACCGCGCCACTATCGGCAACATGAGCCCGGAGTTCGGCTCCACCTGCGCCATGTTCCCGATCGACGGCGAGACCATCGATTACCTGCGCCTGACCGGCCGCGACGAGGAGCAGCTCGCCCTCGTCGAGGCCTACGCCAAGGAGCAGGGCATGTGGCTCCACCCGGACTCCGAGGAGCCCGTCTTCTCCGAGTACCTGGAGCTGGACCTCGGGGACGTCGTCCCGTCGATCGCCGGCCCGAAGCGTCCCCAGGACCGCATCGAGCTCTCCGATTCCAAGAGTGCGTTCCGCAAGGACATCCACAACTACGTGGACGGCGAGGCCGAGCCGCTCGGTGACACCGAGAAGGGCCGGATGCAGTCCGAGGGCGGTGCCCCGTCGGACAACGCCGGCAAGGTGACCCTCGCCCATGCCGAGGAAGGTGCGGTCCGCGCCGACGCGTCCACGCGTTCCGAGGGCCGCCCGTCGAAGCCGGTCGAGGTCAAGGTCGGCGACACGGAGATGGTGCTGGACCACGGCATCGTGTCCATCGCGTCGATCACCTCGTGCACCAACACCTCCAACCCGTCGGTGATGATCGGCGCCGGGCTCGTCGCCCGCAAGGCGCACGAGAAGGGCCTCACGGCCAAGCCGTGGGTCAAGACCTCCATGGCCCCGGGCTCGCAGGTCGTCACCGAGTACTACGAGCGTGCCGGTCTCTGGCCCGACCTGGAGGCCCTCGGCTTCCACCTCGTCGGCTACGGCTGCACCACCTGCATCGGCAACTCCGGCCCGCTGCCGGAGGAGATCTCCGCCGCGATCCAGGAGAACGACCTCACCGCGACCGCCGTCCTGTCCGGTAACCGCAACTTCGAGGGCCGGATCAACCAGGACGTCAAGATGAACTACCTGGCGTCCCCGCCGCTGGTCATCGCCTACGCGATCGCAGGCTCGATGGACTTCGACTTCGAGAATGACTCGCTGGGCAAGGACAAGGAGGGCAACGACGTCTTCCTGAAGGACATCTGGCCCACCTCCGAGGAGATCGAGGAGACCATCAAGGCCTCCATCTCGTCCAACGAATACAAGTCCAAGTACGCCGACGTGTTCGCCGGAGACGAGCGCTGGCGCGGTCTCAGCACCCCGGACGGCAAGACCTTCGAGTGGGACCAGAAGTCGACCTACGTTCGCAAGGCCCCGTACTTCGAGGGCATGGAGATGGAGCCGGAGCCGGTCACCGACATCAAGGGCGCCCGCGTCCTGGCCAAGCTTGGCGACTCGGTCACCACCGACCACATCTCGCCGGCGTCGACCATCAAGCCGGGTACCCCGGCGGCGCAGTACCTCGACGCCAACGGCGTGGAGCGCAAGGACTACAACTCCTTCGGCTCCCGCCGCGGCAACCACGAGGTCATGATCCGTGGCACGTTCGCCAACATCCGGCTGCAGAACCAGCTGCTGGACGGCGTGACGGGCGGTTACACCCGTGACTTCACCCAGGAGGGTGCGCCGCAGGCGTTCATCTACGACGCCGCGCAGAACTACGCCGAGCAGAACACCCCGCTCGTCGTGCTCGGCGGCAAGGAGTACGGCACCGGCTCCTCGCGTGACTGGGCCGCCAAGGGCACGCGCCTGCTCGGCGTCCGCGCCGTGATCACCGAGTCGTTCGAGCGCATCCACCGCTCCAACCTCATCGGCATGGGCGTCATCCCGCTGCAGTTCCCCGAGGGCGAGTCCCACGAGACCCTCGGGCTCGACGGCACGGAGACCTTCGACATCTCCGGCATCGAGGAGCTGAACAACGGCACCACGCCCAAGACGGTCAAGGTCACCGCCACCAAGGAGGACGGCCAGGTCGTCGAGTTCGACGCCAAGGTGCGCATCGACACCCCCGGCGAGGCGGACTACTACCGCAACGGCGGCATCCTGCAGTACGTCCTGCGGAACATGATCAAGGGCTGATCGGCCTCCCGCATCAACGGCGGTGCGCGGTTTCCCCTGCTCAGGCAAGGTGACTGCGCACCGCCGCGGTGTTTCCGAAGGAAGGTAGCGAGATGCCCAGGGTCAGTCAGGACCACATGGACGCCCGGCGACACCAGATCCTGTCAGGCGCACGTGAGTGCTTCGCCGAGTACGGGTTCGAGGGCGCCACGGTGCGTCGTCTGGAAGAGGCCACCGGACTGAGCCGGGGTGCCATCTTCCACCACTTCGACGACAAGGACGCGCTCTTCCTCGCACTCGCGCACGACGACGCGGCAGCGATGGCCGCCACCGTGGCCGCGCAGGGTCTGGTCCAGGTGATGCGGGAGATCCTCGCCGACCCCCAGGAGTTCTCCTGGCTCGGGACGCGTCTGGAGATCGCCCGGCGGATCCGCACCGACCCGGACTTCCGGGAACGGTGGACGGACCGACAGGCGGAGGTCGACGCGGCGGTCGTGGCCCGCCTCCGCGAACAGAAGGCGTCCGGACGGATGCGCACCGACATCCCCGCGGACGTGCTGCGTGTGTACCTCGACATCGTGCTCGATGGCCTCATCACTCACCTGGCGACGGGTCGCGGCACCGAGCACGTCAGCGAGATGCTCGACCTCGTCGAGGCGTCCCTGCGGACCGGGCAGGGGTGACCCGGAGCCGGTCTCCCGCCGGGCCTGCCGCCTCCGCCGCCTCCGCAGGTTCCCGCCGAGAAGAGGAAAACGCGCGTATCGGTCGAGTGAGCGTGCACGAGATCCTCTTCTCGGCGGGGCCACGGGAACGGCGCGTACGTTGGTCGCATGTCCACACCTGACACGCAGATCCCCCAGCTCACCCTGAACGACGGCCGCTCGATCCCCCAGGTCGGATTCGGCACCTTCCAGGTCCCGCCCGCCGACACCGAGAAGGTCGTCACCGACGCGATCGAAGCCGGTTACCGCCACCTCGACACCGCTCAGATGTACGGCAACGAGGAGGGCGTGGGCCGGGCCGTCGCGGCGTCCGGCATCCCGCGCGACGAGTTCTGGATCACCACCAAACTCAACAACACCTTCCACGAGCGCACCGCCGCCCGTGAGGCCACCGAGCGCTCGCTCGAGGCCCTGGGCGGGCGCATCGACCTCTACCTCGTGCACTGGCCACTGGCGATGCACAACGACGTCGCCACCGTGTGGGAGACGATGGAGGAGATCCGCTCCGACCTGGCCGTCGACTCGATCGGCGTCTCCAACTTCACCGCGGCGAACCTCGCGCGACTGGCGGAGGCCGGCCTGAGCACCCCGACGGTCGACCAGATCGAGTCCAACCCGTACTTCGTCAACGACGACCTGCGCGCGGCGTGCGTCGAACGGGGCATCGCTGTGGAGGCATGGAGCCCGCTGGCCCAGGGCGCGGTCTTCGGTGACCCCCAGTTGCAGGCGCTCGCCGAGCAGGTCGGGCGCACGGTGTCCCAGGTCGTGCTCCGGTGGGTGCTGCAGCGGGGCGACGTCGTCTTCCCCAAGTCCTCGAGCCCGGCCCGCATGCGCGAGAACCTCGAGGTGTTCGACTTCGAGCTGTCGGACGAGCAGATGGCTTCCATCACCGCGCTGCACAACGGCACCCGTTCGGGCCCGGACCCGGACACCTTCGACTGGCGCGGCTGACCCCACCGCCCGACCCCACCGCCAGACCCCGGCTCCCGACCCCACCGCCATACCCCGTCGACAAGACAGTTCCGCACACGTTTGCCGAGAGGCAGGTGTGCGGAACGCTCTTTTCGACGGCGCGACGGGCCGCAAGCGCCCTAGAGTCGGTCCATGACCACCACCGCGGCCACGGGCGGGGAGCCCGGCGCGGGCGGGGCTCCCCGCGGCGCGCCGGGCGGCGTGGCGACCGACCGGTCCACCACGGCCCCGGTCCTCGCCTCGTACGCGGCGGGCAGCCTCGGCACGGGTGCGTTCGGCACCCTGCCCGGTTTGGTGCTGGCGTACTACCTCACCGACTCGATCGGGGTGGCGGCGGCCGTCGCGACGGTGCTCGTGCTGGTGCCCAAGGTCCTCGACGTCCTGGCCTACCCGCTCATCGGCGCGATCTCGGACAGGGCGTCCCACCGCAGCGGCTATCGCACGGGCCTGATGCTGTTCGGGGCGCTGGCCCTGCCGCTGCTGTTCGTGGCGACCTTCTCGGCGCCGCCCGGCTGGAGCACGGGCGCGGCCGGGGTGTGGGTGATGGGCTTCTTCCTCCTGGCGTCCATCGCGTACTCGTGCTTCCAGGTGCCGTATCTGGCACTGCCGGCCGAACTCACCGATGACGCCGCCGCCCGCGTGACGCTGCTGGCGTGGCGGGTGGCCGTTCTCTCCGCGGCGATCCTGCTCACGGGGGGCGGTGGCCCGGCGCTACGCGACGCCGCCGGCGGCGGGCCCACCGGATACGTGGTGATGGCCGTCGGGGTCGCCGCGCTGATGCTCATGGGCATGCTGTGGTCGACGTTCGTGGCGGGCCGCAGCACGATCATGCGGGCCGACGCGCCGGCCGGTGGGCTCGCGCACGAGTATCGCGACGGACTCGACGCGCTGCGGGTCACGCGGCCGTTCCGGCTGCTCGTCGCGGTGTTCTGTCTGCAGGCTGTCGCGACGGCCGTGATGCTCGCGGGCGGCCAGTACGTGGCGACCTACGTGCTGGGTGACGAGACCGCTCTGACCGGGCTCTTCCTCGCGCTGGTGGGCCCTGCGCTACTCGTGATGCCGCTGTGGACCCGTCTCGCGCACGCCCGCGGGAAGGTGCCGGCGCTGGCCGCGGCCACGGCGCTGTTCACGGTGGCGACCCTGCTGCTCATCCCGGCCGGCTTCTCCCCCGGCGCGTGGGTGCATCTCCCGGTGGCGATGGCGGGTGTCGCGTACGCGGGCATGCAGGCTCTACCGATGTCGATGCTGCCCGACTGCACCGACCTGGATCGCTCGTTGGGGGGACGACGACGAAGTGGGGCGATGAGCGGCCTGTGGACGGCGTCGGAGACCGGCGCGATGGCCCTGGGCCCGGTCGTCGTGCTCGCCCTGTTGGCATTCGGTGGTTTCCGCTCCGGCGGGGTGTCCGATCAGCCCGGGACGGCGCAGTGGGCCATCGTCCTCGCGTTCTCCCTGGTTCCCGCGCTCCTCGCCGGCGCGAGCCTGCTGCTGATCCGGACTCTCGGCCGGTCCTATCCCCGATGGACGGAGCGAACATGACCCCCGATCCCCTCGCCCTGGAGATCACCGATCGCGGGGAACACGCGCTGGCCCGCCTCGCCGCGATGCGGGCGCAGGACCCGCCGACCACCGGGGGCCGGGTCCTGTCGTACGTCTACGATTCCGGGCTCGCCGAACTCGACGAACTGGCGACCCGTGCGGCTCGTCTCGCCCATGGCGTCAACGGCCTCGACCCCACGGTGTACTCCTCGGTCGCCCGGATCCACGGCGGCATAGTCGACCGTGTGCGCGACATTCTCCGTGGACGGTCCGCGGGCGCGGGTGGCGAGGGCGGCGACGGGCTCGGTGGCGACATCTACGGGAACGTCACGTCCGGTGGCACCGAGAGCTGCATGCTCGCCTGCCTCGCCGCCCGCGAGGTCTCCGGTCGACAGCCGGGCGACGGTGGAACGATCGTCGCGCCGGTGACGGTGCACGCGGCGTTCCGCAAGGCCGCGCACCTGCTGGGCCTGAGGTTCGTCGGCGTCGAGGTCGATCCCGGGACGGGGCGGGTGACCGCCGCCGAGCTTCTCGCGGCGGTCGATGGGGACACGGTGCTGGTGGTGTGTTCGGCGCCCGCCTACCCGAACGGCGTGATCGACCCCGTGGCCGAGGTGGCCGCCGGACTCGAGGCCGAGCACGATCCGCGCATCGGGCTGCACGTCGACGCCTGCCTCGGCGGCCTGGTGCTGCCGTTCTGGCCCGGTCCGGACCTCGCCGGTCCGGACGCCACCGAGCCGAACCCGATGCCGCTATGGGACCTCCGGGTCGCGCGGGTCACCAGTATCTCGGCGGACGTACACAAGTACGGTTTCGCACCAAAGGGCACGTCGGTGCTGCTCAGCCGGGGCCGCGAACGCCACCGGGCGGCATGGTTCGCCACCGTCGACTGGCCCGGCTACCCGGTGGTCAACCCGACGCTCGCCGGATCCAAACCGCTCGAACCCGCGGCGGCGGCGTGGACGGTGCTCGAGGCGCTTGGCGAAGGCGGGCAGCGGGAGCTGGTCGCCCGGACCGCCCGGGCGACCGATCGGTTGGTCGACGGGTTGTCCGGCATCGAGGGGCTGCGGGTCCTCGACCGCGATCCCGGCCCACTGGTCGCGGTCGTCGCCGACGAGTCCGCCGGAGACGGCCGGCGCGTTCACCCGCACCTCTGGGCGGATGCCTGCGCGCGGAGGGGCATCGCCGTCCAGGCGCAGCCCGCCTACCGCCAGGAGCGGGGGACCTTGTCGTCGTCGTCCCACCTCACCATCACCCCGGTGACCGAACGGCTCGTCGAGGAGATCCTCCGCGTGGCGTTTGAGGCCGCAGACGAGGTCCGTGGGCAGCTTGATCCAGTTCCTCCAACGGGGTTCGCCGACGTGCTCGACGCGCTGGAGACAGGGACCCTCTCCCCCGCCGACCTGCTCGCCCTGCCAGAAGATGAGGTGCATGCGCTCGTGGGTGGTGTCCTCGACGCGGACGAGGCCGGGACCGAGGGAGGCGGTGGCGGAATGGCGCCGCTGCTCGCGGCGATAGAACGGCTGCCCGCCGGCGTGGGCGGCCGCCTGGTCCGCGCCTACCTCGCGGCGGTGATGGAGTGACGGTGATGGAGTGATTCAGGCGAACTTCGCCTGAATCTCGGCAGGCGCCCGGAACCACCGACCGATGTACGGCACCGCGATAGGAGCGGGATTCGCCCGGAGGTACCGCACGAACCAGTCGGTCAACCCGTCCCACTGGGCGTGATCGCCCGGGGGATGGAGTCCCCATCCCAGTTCGGTGAGCGTCCAGTGCGCTTTGGCGGAGTTGCGCAGCATAGATGTCGTCACCCAGTTCGCCTCGGTGTCCTCTCCCCCACGGGACACCGGCTGCAGGTGGTCGATGGTCGGGAACAGCTCCCAGAACGCGAAGTGCGATCGCGACATCGCCCAGTTCGGATCCGCGGGGAAGTCCTCCGGAAGCAGTACGGAGAGCAGCCGTAGCGCCCCGGGGTTGACCAGACGCGTCCCGCTGTAGCGGTCGACGAACCCGTCGCGGTAGAAGAGACGCAATGACCTCCGTTCCGTGTAACTCCGGGACGTCTTCTCCACGGGCACGAACGGGTAGCGGAGGCCGAGTATCCGACTGCCTTCGTCAAGCCCAACGGTCTCGATCGCATCGGCGACATCCGCCAGCACATCCGCCTTGTCCTCGAGCTCCGGCGCGGCCACTCGTGCACCAGGGACATCGCGGGTCGCGTCATCCATCTACTCGCCCTCCACTCCGGGTTGCGGTCTTAATCCCAGTGTGAGCGGCCCATACGACAAGCGCCCCCCGACTCGAGATCGGGGGGCGCGGTCCGCATACGGGGCGATGCCTCAGACGAGGACCGCGACCGCGACGTTGACGATGCCCAGGACACCGGCGACGTGGGTCAGGGTCGCGGTGCTGCCCTGGGCCTTGGCCTCCTTGCGGACGCCGATGATCGCGACGACGAGGATGACGATCGCCACCAGCAGTTTGATACCGATCTTCATGTGGTTGAGGTCGGCGTCCTGCATCTCGCGCAGGCCCACGAGCAGCAGTCCGGTCACCACCTGGAGGATCGCGCCGTGCAGGATGCCCTTCGCCATGTAAGGCGCCTTGATGGTGGCGAGCCAGCCACCGATGATCCCGGCGAGACCGATGAAGTGCAGGATGAGGATGATCTGGATGACAGTGTCCATAAGGCGGATTGTCTCAGGTCAACGCGGAATCGCCGCAGGTAAGGGTCTCCTGTGTGACGCTCGACTCGGTCGGCCTGGATGCTGCGTGTGACGCACCCCGACGGGCGGCGCCGCTAGTTGTACTGCCCACGCAGGTTGTGTACGCGGTCTGCGGGTGAGGCGCCTCGTAGCGCGGTGTGGCCGCGGTGGAAATTGTAGTGGTGCAGGAATGCGGGTAGGCGAGCCGCGCGGTCGGATTCGCTGACGTACGCGGTGGCGTAGGCCCATTCTTCGAGCATGGTGCGGTTGTAGCGCTCGACCTTGCCGTTGGTCTGCGGGCGGTACGGGCGGGTGCGCTTGTGTGTGATATTGCCTCCGAGGGCCTCGGCGAAGGCGTGGGAGCGGTAGCAGGAGCCGTTGTCGGTCAGCACCCGCCGCACGGTGATCCCGGCGTCGGCGAAGTAGGCGTGGGCCCGGTGCCAGAACGCGGCCGCGGTCTCCTTGCGCTCGTCTTCTAGAAGCTCGCTGTAGGCCAGGCGTGAGTGGTCGTCGACGGCATTGTGGATGTACCAGTAGCCCATCCCGCGTTTGCGGTCACGCTTTCCCTTCACCCGGCCCAAGACCTTGTGCCCGCCTCCGTCGGGGATGCGGCCAAGTTTCTTGATGTCCACATGCACCAGATCGCCCGGCGCCTCGTGCTCGTAGCGACGCGGGCGCCGCGTGTGCGCCCGGACGGGCGCGCCGGTGGCCGGGTCGGTGAATGCCAGCCTGACGCAGCTGTAGCGGGACAGGATCTTGTGCACCGTGGACGGTTGCATGCCCAGGTGGTAGGCGATCCGGGCCGGGCCCCACCGGCGGGATACGCGCAGACCGAGCACGCGGCGTTCCCGCCGCCGCGGCGTCTGGGTCGGGTTGTGGTGCGGGCGGCTGGAGCGGTCGACCATGCCGGCCTTGCCCAGCTGCCGGTACCGGCGGGCCCACTTGCGGGCGGTGGTGACCGAGACACCGAACCGCTCCGCCGCTCGCCGCGGTACCCAATCGTCGACGACGACACACCGAGCCAGACGCAGTCTTCCCGTCGGAGTCAGCGGGGCGTTAGCGTGGGACACGAAGACCTCCGTTGTGGATGTGTTTGCTTGGTCGCTTTCACACCTCACACGGAGGTCTTCCTCATGTCAGCCCGCCATGCCGACCGGTGACACAACGTCCGTGGTCAGTACAGCTAGTTGGTCTCGTGGCTCGAATGCGGCAGGACGACCACAGGGCAGTGCGCGTGCGCCACGACCTGCTGACTGACCGAGCCGAGCAGCATCCCGGTGAACCCGCCTCGTCCGCGGCTACCGACCACCACGAGCCGGGCGTCCCCGGATGCAGCGATCAACGCTTCGGCCGCGTGGCCCTGCAGGACGGCCGGCCTGTACGAGGCGTCATCTCCCAGGGCGTTGCGCACCGCTTCCGCCAGCATCTCGCGCGCGCTGCTCTCCAACTCGGAGGAGTCTTCCCAGCCGGCCATCGCATACGGGCCGTAGACCGCTGGCAATTGATACGCGGTCAGGGCGATCAGTGGCGCGTCGAGCGCGGCCGCGTACTCGGCTGCCCACTTCAGGGCCCGTAGCGAATCCGGCCCACCGTCGACTCCGACGACTACTGGCCTGGTGTCCATGAGCTGTCCTCCTCCGGCGAGATGCCGACGGTGCCCCGGACTGTCGTGCACCGACGACACCCTCCACCGTAGCCCCGGTGGCCGCGTGCTGTGATGAAGTTGCCAGGCTTGGACCCTGTATCGGGCCGCGACAGACCCGATGCGGTTCAGAGCGGCCCCGTCAGATTGCTGCACTACGATTCGAAGGTGATGTGACCGATGGTGACGTCCGTCCCGATCCGCGCCCGAGGAGATCCGCTCACCGTGCTTCAGAACTCCCCCCGCTGGAAAGAGGTCTCCCGCTCGGCTTTCGAGCACGAGAAGCAGGGTCTGGCGTTGCTCGCCAACGCGGTGCCGGACTCCGCGCCCTACCGGGTGTGGGCCAACTTCGAGTTCCAGGACAGTCACGGCCAGTGGCACGAGGTCGACGCGCTGGTGGTGGGTCAGTCCCGCATCCACCTGCTCGAACTCAAGTCGTACCACGGCAGGATCGGCGGCGACGAGCACCGCTGGGTGACTGACCGGGGCGGCCGGGTGGACAGCATGCGCTCGCCCATGGTGGCCACCCGGCGCAAGGCACAGCGGTTCAAGTCCAAGCTCGAGCAGGAGATCAACCGGATAGCTCAGGACCTGGACGAGGATCCGCAGATCAGGCAGGTCGCCGCTGCCGTCGGCCGTCTGCCGTGGATCCAGGAGGCGGTGTTCCTCCACGACCCCGGGGTGGTCTCGCACCTCGCGGCGGACAAGGCCCACAACATCTTCGGAGTAGACCCGGCGGACTTTCCTGACCGTGAGGTCCGCACCAACCTCCCGCCGATCGCCGACCGCGTCCAGGAACCGGTGGGACGCGAACGGATCAGCGAGGCACTGAGCATGCTCATCGCGCTGGCCATGCGCAAGATCGCGGGGATCACTGTCCGCGATCACATGGCAGGCTCGTACCTCCTGCACGACCGCGTCGACTCCCCGGACCCGCGCTTCCACGAATGGGACGGCGAACACCGGGAGACCCGCGAGCCGATCCGCGCGCGCGTGCTCAACGTGGCGGCAGCAGCCACGGAGGGCGAGCAGATCCGCATGCGCAGGACGCTGCGCCGGGAGTACGAGCTGTTATCCGGGCTCGGTAACGAGCACATCGTGGCCCCCCGCTCCATGGAGACGCTGCGCGGCACCTCGGACGAGGTGGTGATCTACCCGGCGCTGCCGGACCATCGCCCGCTGGACGTTGCGCTGCCGGGGGCCAAGCTCTCGTCCCGGGAGCGCGTGGAGATCGTCCGCCAGGTCGCGGACGCGCTGCTGTACGCCCACCGGCACCAGGTGGCGCACCGGGGTCTCGACCCGACCACCGTCCTGCTCGACACCCGACTGCTCTCCACCCGGCCGGTCGACGCGTACGGCCGCATCGAGGTGAAGGTCGACGGCTGGTCCGGCGCGGGGACCTCGGAGGCGTCAGGAACGGTCCTGGGTGCCACCGGCTCTGCCACGTCGATGCCGGGCGACGAGCTGTCAGGCCGCGTATACCTGGCACCGGAGGCGGCGGGCGTCCACACACCGGACCGCATGGCGGCGGATCTGTTCTCCCTCGGTGCGCTGGCGTACTACATCCTCACTGGCGGCCATGCCCCCGCCACGGACCGCTCGTCGCTGCTCGACCGGCTGGAGCGCGACCGCGGCCTGGACATGTCCGCGGTGACGAGCGAGTTCGATCAGGGCCTGCGTGAGCTCGTCATGGACGCCACCGCGGCGACGGTCGACACGCGTAACTCCAAGTTCGGCGTCTCGGATTCCCGCCAGGGGCTCTCCCCCGTGATCGGCTTCGAGCGGCGCCTGGCCGAGGCCGCACGCCCGGCCACCCCGCAGCCCGCCGCCGAGCAGATGGACGCGCTGCGCCCGATGATCGACGGGGTGCTCGAGGGCCGGTTCGTCATCAAGAAGGTCCTGGGCTCGGGGTCCACGGCGGTGGGCCTGCAGGTGGAGGATCTCACCGACGATTCCGGTCCGCCCACCAAGGTCCTCAAGGTGGCCCGGGACGAGCGCGCCGCGGAGCGACTGGCCGCGGAGGCGGAAGTCCTGCGCTCTCTCGGCCAGGGGCTGCCGGCCAAGTACTCCTCGCTGTTCGTAGCGCTGCTCGAGGGCCCGATGGTCGTCCACGACCGGCGCACGTGCCTAGTGCTCACGGATTGCGGGGAGGTCTCGCTGGCGAGCATGCTGCAGCTCGGGCGGATCTCCCAGGACCGGTTCTGGAAGTTCGCCATCAACCTGGCGGACATGCTTGTCGCTCTGGAGGCGGCGGGGGTCGCGCACCGGGACATCAAGCCCGCCAACCTCGGGATCGTGGGCCGGGGGCGCGGCCAGCACCTGGCCCTGTTCGACTTCTCCGCCTCCCGCGAGTCCCTGCAGCACACCAAGGTGGGCACCGGCGTGTACCGCGATCCGTTCCTGGGCCGGCGGTCGCGGCAGATCGCCGACTCCTCGGCCGAGCGATACTCGGCCGGCGTGGTGTTGTTCGAGATGGCGACGGGTGAGACTCCGACGTACGGGGACGGGGTGAGCGAGCCCTCGCTCACCGACGGTCACGTGGTGATTCCGGCGGAGGCGATGCCTCCCGAGTGGAACCAGGACGTGGTGGAGCAGATGACGGGGATCTTCACCCGTCTGCTCGACGGGGACAGCGGGGTGCGGTTCGGCTCGGCGCAGGAGTTCCGCGAGGCGCTCGCGGCCGTCGCCGCGTCGGTCACCGCGGGTGACGGGGGGACGACGACGAGGGAGCCGGTCACTCCACGCGATGCCCCCACTCCCGTGACCTCCGTCGCTCTCCCGACGTTGGCGGAGCTGGCGGAGGAACTCCTGCGGGCGGCGGGCAGCTCGCGCAGCTCCGATTACCGGCTCGTGCGGACGATCCTCGGGCGGGGCGAGGGCGCGCCGGAGGATCCGTTCCAGGCCATGTCCCGGTACGCCGAGCCGCTGCGGCTGAGCGCTGGCAGGATCCCGCAACTCACGGGTAAGTTCCCGGCACTGTGGCAATCCTCCCCGGTGCTGGCGGCGGCGTTCGAGGAGATCCGCGCGGCCACCCGCCGGGAGATCGTGCGCCGCGGCGGGGTGGCGAGCATCCGGCAGATCGCAGGCGCGGTGGAGCAGAGTCTCCCGGCGGAGCAGGGGCACCGCGATTCCGAGCGACTGCGTTTGGGCGTGCTGCGGATGTTCGACCTGGGCCTGCACCGCGCTGACGCCGCTGGCGGGTCCGAGGTCGAGCTGCTGCGCCGCGGTCGCTCCGCCCGGGTGATCGGGATGAGCGTGCACCCGGATTGGGCGCGTCCCCTGGTGGCCGAACTCAACCGGGCGGCGCACGACCTGCTCGCCGAGCCGGGGGTGCGGCACGTCCCCGCGGAGCTGGTCCACACGGAGCTGCGGGGGGCGGCCCGGTCGGTGCTCTCGGAGGCCGCCGACGCAGAGTCCCGCATCGATCCGCTCACGCTGGCGGAGCTGGCGGTGGCCGGCGACGACGAGGTGGCGCTCACCGCCACGGGCGACCTGTACTCCACCGCGATGGAGCTGCCCGAGCTGCTCGCGCTGACGCTGCCGCGGGCTGCCAACCAGTTCAACCTGGGCTTGCTCAAGGACCTCATCCGCGCCCGCTTCCCGGAGCTTCGCACCCGCGAGCCGAGGCGTGAGGACGTGGAGGCGGTGCTGGCCGAGCACATGCCGGGGATGGCGTGGGATCCGCAGCACCGGGATTTCCGCTACCCGCAGCAGGCGACCGGGCTGAGCATGGTGCATACCCGGACACCGTCTGCGTTGGTTACCGACCGCTCCGGCACCGCGGATCCTCTGATCGAGCAGCTCGCGCGCGCGGCCTCGAACCCGGGGTTCGTCTCCGTCTCGGTGCCCTACGGACGTGGAGACGAGGTCGCGAGCAAGCTGGCGGAGCGCCTGGGCGCCGAGGTGGTGGACCTGTCCGCTGAGGTACTCGCCAGCGTGGACTCTCTGCTCGAGACCAGCGGCCAGCTGGACAAGCGCGGGGATTTCCTGCGGCTTCCGCCCGAGCAGGTGTGCGGCGTCATGGAGGCCAACGTCACGACCGTCCTCGATAACGTCGATGCCACCGACGGAGACGCACTCGTCCTCACCGAGGCCTCGCTGCTCGCCGAGTACTCCCAGCTATCCCAGCTCGGGCGATGGACGGATCTCACCGCTCCCCCGCGCCGGCCAGTGGTGTTGGTGACGGGCCGCGCCAAGGACGCCCCGGGCCAGCCGGACCAGGTGGATGGACGCCCACTCCCGATCACCAGCGACTCGCAGCTGGTGAGCGTGTAAGCAAGGATCTATTTCCGCTTGCCCAGCGAAGGTGCTCCGCCGGACCGCACGTCGAGTACCCCCACTACGTTGTCCGGGCCACGCCTGATCTGGCGACGTCGCTCCAGGTACGCATCCAGTAGGAAGGCCAACTCGAGCTCGGACGGCGCGGACTTCCGGCGACGCATCGCTATGGCGCCCTGAAGCTCCTTGAGGCCTTCTTTTCGGAGACGGGCCCTTTTTCTGGCGCGCGCGTCGTAGCGCACTCCCTGATTGATGAGGAAGTTGATGTCCGCGTCGCATTCGGCGATAGCGTTCCGGACGCCTTTCGCGGTCGGGTCGCTGCAATGCTTCAAGAGCTTCCGGACCCTGATCCTGGCGGCCTCGATGCGGCCGCGTTCTTTCGCGGGGAGCGACTGCAGACGTTTCGTATCGGCTGCGGAGTCGGGAACCACCGAGATGCGCCCGCCGGCCTTCGGAGAGCCCTTTCCCGTCCCGCCGGCCGCCGCGGCCTGGCGATCTCGGGCCTCACGGACCGACCTCTTGATTGCCTTCTTGCTCTTCTGAGCGACCGCGCGTTTGGCCACGAGCGCTCGGATTCGCGAACTGTCTGCGGGGACGCCGTCCTCGATGAGAGTAGCGATCCGGGCATCGATCGCGGCGATGGCGCGTTGGCGCTCCTCGTCGGTGTTCATGTCGGAAACACTATCCGGGTCTCGCCGCTCTCACGTGCTTCGTAGGATGGTGTAGGGACTCGCAACGCGCGGGTCCGTGTGTGTGAAAGGCCAGGTGCCAGGTGGCGGGTAAGCGGCGGAAGTCGGCGGAGCAGCAGACGCTCACGGACGCGTTGCAGCCGGTGGTGCGGGAGCTTGTCGACGACATGCGTATTCGCCTCGCGGCTGACCTGGACAAAATGGCGGAGTGGAAGACAACTCACGCGGCGCTCAAGGAATCCCAGCGCACGGGCGCCACGTGGGCCGATTGGCAGGAAGATCAGCTGACCCAGGCGGCGGTCGGGTGGGTGCTCACGAGTGTCTTCGTGCGGTTCTGCGAGGATAACGACCTGCTGGGGGCGCACCAACGCTGGATCAGCGGTCCGGATGCGGACGGGCGTCGGCGGGCGGTGGATGAGCAGGACCGATTCTTCTCGGCGAACCTAGATCAGAGCTTCCGTGGCTATCTGCGTCATGCGTTCTCCCAACTCGAGCGCTCCCCTGCGGCGGCACCCTTGGTGGGCGAGCACGCCGGGATTCACATCGCCGAGCCGAGTGACGACGCTGCGCAGCGTCTGGTGGAGTTCTGGCGGCAGCCCGATGCCGAGAATGCGACTGTCTGGTCCCTGCGCGATCTGGCATTGGATACGCGTTTCCTGGGCGACATGTATCAGGACTTGTCGGAGTACGCCAAGAAGAAGTACGCGCTGTTGCAGACACCGGAGTTCGTCGAGGAGTTCATCCTTGATCGCACGCTGACCCCGGCGCTGAAGGAACGTTCACCCAGGCTTCCGTCGGTCGATGCAGAGGGTCGGACGGGGCCCGTGGACTTCCAGATCATCGATCCTACCTGCGGATCTGGGCACTTCCTCCTCGGGGCATTCGAACGGATGCTGGACTATTGGCGAGCCGAGGCTCCGGGACTGGAGCCGACCGAGCAGGTGCGACTGGCGCTCTCCTCCATCCACGGGGTGGACATCAATCCGTTCGCGGTGGCGATCGCCCAGTTCCGGCTCATGGTGGCAGCACTCCGAGCGATCGGCGGGTCAAGCCTGCTCAACGTGCCCGCGCTGCCGCTACAGGTGTATGCCGGTGACTCGCTGCTGTGGAGCGAGGACTCTGCCGGGCAATCCGGATTCGACTACGGCGATCTCTCCGTCGATCCGGACGCTGTTGCCAGCGGATTCCACTTGTCTACGGAGGATGTGGCGGCGCTGCGGCGAACGTTGGCGCGGGACCAGTACGACGTGGTGGTAGGCAATCCGCCGTACATCACGGTGAAGGATAAGACCCTCAATCAGCGGTACCGCGAGTTGTACGGATACTGCAAGGGCACATATGCGCTGACGGTGCCGTTCATGGAACAGTTCCATGCCTTGGCCAAGTCCGGCACCACCGATCCGTCCAGGGCGGGGTGGATCGGGCAGATCACCTCGAACTCGTTCATGGCGCGCGAGTTTGGTGTTCCGCTTATCGAGGAGTTCTTCCCGCGGGTTGACTTGCGGGAGGTTATCGACACGTCCGGTGCGTACATCCCTGGTCATGGCACCCCCACCGTGACGTTGGTGTCGCGGAATCGCCGACCGAGCGCATCCACCGTCCGAGCTGTGCTAGGCATTCAAGGCGAACCAGGTGCGCCGAAAGACCCCGCCCACGGGCTGGTGTGGCGGAGCATTGTTGAGTACATCGATTCGCCGGGTTTTGAAGGCCATTGGATCAGTGTGGATAACTTGCCGCGTGAAACGCTCTCGGCACACCCTTGGTCGCTACAAGGTGGTTCAGCTGGACTCGTCAGCTCGCAGATCGACCAATCGGCTGCTTCGCTCCTGACAGACCACATCGGCGCACCTGTTGGAGGTTCAATCCGGGCAGGCGCAGACGAAGCATTCATGCGTCCAAATTTCGGTAGCCCAAGGTTCAAGAATGATAGCCATTCACGGCTATTCCTTACGGGTGACGGTGTCCGTGACTACTCGAGCGAGGTTCACACTCGAATTCTGTACCCTTACAAATACGGCTCTCGCGAGTTAGACATAACATTTCCCAAAGAGTCGCTGTGGCGTATGCGCGCGTTTCTGGCTAACAGGTCGACATTCCAAGGAAAAATGGCTGATGCTGGCCTCGAGTGGTTCGAATTCATGCAGCACACTTATAAGCCGTACAGTACGGAACTCTCGATCGCGTTTGCGGAGGTGGCTACGCATAATCACTTCGTGTTGGATCGGGGTGGGAAGGTATTCAAGCAGACCGCGCCCGTGATCAAGCTGCCGGAGGGGGCGAGTAAGGACGAGCATCTCGAACTGCTGGGGGTGCTTAACTCGTCCACGGCGTGCTTCTGGCTGCGTCAAAACTGCTACCCGAAGGGCGGCGATCCCGTTGGGGATTCTGGCGCTCGGGTAAGCAAGGAGAAATGGTCTGATCGTTATCAGTTCAACGGGACCTCAGTAGCTGACTTTCCCTTGCCCGCGGGTTCGGTACTGGAACGTGCTCGGCGCATCGACCAGCTCGCGCAGGAGCTGGCGGCGGTCGAGCCGGCCGCGCTTCTTGAGGACTCCTCTCCCTCGGCGGAGCTGTTCGCCCGCGGCGAGGCAGAATGGGAACGGATTCGTGGTCGGATGATCGCCGAGCAGGAAGAGCTGGACTGGCAGGTTTACCACCTGTACGGGTTCACCGACTCCGACCTGTCGCTCCCGGTTGGTGAGGTGCTCGGGATAGCTCTGGGCGAGCGGGCGTTCGAGATTGCCCTCGCGCGCCGGGTGCAGGCAGGCGAGGCCGAGACGGCGTGGTTCGACCGTCACCGCTCGACCCCGGTCACCGAAATCCCGGACCATCTGCCGGCCGGGTACCGGGACGCGGTGCAGCAGCGCCTGAACCTCATCGCCGAGGACCGCTCGCTCGAGTTGCTCGAGCGTCCCGAGTACAAGCGGCGCTGGTCTTCCGTGCCGTGGGCCGACCGGGTCCGCGCAGCTCTGGCGGCGTGGATCCTGGACAGGTTAGAGAACCCCGAGCTGTGGAAGGACCCCAACGGGTATCCGCAGCCGCAATCGGTGCGTCAGCTGGCAGCGAGGGTCGAGACTGCTCCGCAGCTGGCGGGTGTGGCCGAAGCGCTCGAGTTGTGGTCGAGCAAGAGGCAGGCCGGCGTGCTTGCCAACCTCGTGGCGCTGTTGGCGGACGAGGCCGTGCCGTACCTGGCCGCGCTCCGGCTCAAGGACTCGGGTTTGCGCAAGTTTGCCGAATGGCAGGTCACCTGGGACGCCCAGCGCGCCGAGGACCATGGTGAGATCACGACCGCGCAGGTTCCGGTGCCGCCCAAGTACACCTCCGCGGACTTTCGCAAGACCTCGTACTGGCAGGCCCGTGGCAAGCTCGATGTGCCCAAGGAACGGTTCATCGCCTACCCCGGTGCCTCGGGGCCGGACGATCCCACCGCGATGCTGGGATGGGCAGGCTGGGACCACGCCGAGCAAGGCATCGCCCTGGTGTCGTTGTACGACGATCGCAAAGATGACACCGACCTCGCTCAGCTCGTCCCGCTAGTGGCCGGGCTGGCCGAGCTCATGCCGTGGATCCGCCAGTGGCACTCCGGTATGGACGCCCACTCCGGAATCGATTGGGCCGACTATCTCGGCGGACAGCTCACATCGCTCGCTGAGCGTTCCGGCGTCGCGATCGCTGACCTGCCCGCATGGCGTCCCGCCCCCGCAACTCGCGGCCGCAAGCGCGTCGCAGCCGCTGCTACTACACCCGGTAAGGAAAGCTAGAAGACATGGCCTTCACCCCTCCCGGCGCGACGGCAGGGTCGGGCACTAGCCCCACCCTGCGTGACGTCTTCTCGATCCCCGAGCACTCGGGAACCTCGACGTTCGTCCTCCAACTCTCCGACGCCGTCACCAGGGACGAACTCGGAACCACCCTGGCCGAGTACGTGGTGACCCCGTCCATCGGCGATGCCTTTGACGAGGCGCTCGCACTAGTCGACAGCGCTCTGGCCACCGGAGAGAACAAGGGCGCCTTCCTCAAGGGCTCATTCGGCTCCGGCAAGTCGCACTTCATGGCTGTACTCCTGGCCCTGCTCACCGGCGACCCCCGCGCCCGCGCCATCGCCGAACTCCAGCAGCACATCGCCGACCACCCGCGGGCCACCTCGAGCAAGATCCTCGCGCTGCCCTTCCATTTCCTGGGTTCGAACTCCATCGAGGACACCCTCTTCTCGGCGTACCTCGAGCACCTGAACCGGCTCCACCCGGGAGTCACCCCGCCGGTACTCCACATGGCCGACGGGTTGCTCGAGAACGCCGAACAGATGCGTGCCGAGGTCGGCGACGAGAGGTTCTTCGCCCGCCTGGCCACTGCCACCACCGGACCTGGCGGCGTCACCTCGTCGTCGTCATCCACCCCCGGCGGCCTCGACCTGGCCGCGCTCGGCGGCGCCACCGCCGCCACCTGGGACCGCGACTCCTACGACCGCGCCCGACACCCCGCCGCGTCCCGCGCCGAGCGGGATGCGCTCGTCTCCGCGCTCGGCCAGACGTGGATCACCTCCGCGCACACCAACACCGACTGGCTGCATCTGCCCGAGGGGCTGTCCGCCATCGCCGCGCACGCCAAGCCCCTCGGCTACGAGGCCGTGGTCCTGCTGCTCGACGAGCTGATCCTGTGGCTCACCTTCCACTTCTCCAACCGCGAATTCTTCGGCCGCGAGATCCAGAAGCTCACCGGGTTCGTCGAATCCGACCAGGGACGCATGGCAGTGCCGGTCGTCAGCTTTATCGCCCGCCAGCACGACCTCAAGGCGTGGAAGGACTCCTCGATCGAGGCCGGCGAGGCCACCAAGATCCGCGAGCAGGCCATCGCGCACCAGGAAGGTCGCTTCTCCGGTATCGCGCTCGGCTCGGCCAACCTGCCGCAGATCGCCCACCGCCGGCTCCTCACCCCCAAGAACGCCGCGGCGGTCGAGGCTCTCGAAGCGTCGTTCCAACGGCTGCACCTGTCCCCGGCCGTCAAGCCCGTCCTGCTGGACAAGGTCAACACCGACGACCAGCATCGTGGTGCCACCGAGGAACAGTTCCGGCTCACCTACCCCTTCAGTCCGGTCCTCATCGACACCCTCGTCCACCTGTCCACCGCCATGCAGCGCGACCGCACTGCGCTCAAGGTGATGGAGTCGATGCTCGTCGACCTCGCCGACACCATGACCGTCGACCAGGTGATCCCCGTGGGCGAGGTGTTCGACTACATCATCGACGGGACCCAGAAGGGTGGTACCGACGAGGCGGTGGCCGCCCGCTTCCGCACCGCGCGCACACTGTGGCAGGACAAGCTCCGTCCCGCCGTGCTCACCCAGTTCCCGGACGCTGACCCGAGCGTGCGGGACCTGGACCAGCCCAAGGGCGTGCGGGCCCAGCTCCGGCTGGCCAAGACGCTGTTGCTCTCCGCTCTCGCGCCCGAGGTGCCAGGGCTCAAGGCGCTCACCGCCAGCCGCCTGGCGCACCTCAACCACGGGGAGCTCGTCTCGATCGTCGCCTCTGACGCGCCGACCCGCGCGCTCGCCTCTGTCCGCGAGTGGAACACCTCGGTCCCCGAGATCACCGTGGGCACAGACAGCCACGATCCGCTGATTTCCATCACGCTGGAGGAACTGCCCTTCGACGAGATCCTTGAGCGCGCCCGCGGCGAAGACACCTTCTCGCGGCGCCGCGAACGGCTCCGGTCGATGCTGCAGGAAGAGTTCGGGATCGCCGCCATCGACCCGCAGGCCGACGGTGCGCGCTCGACCCGGATCACCTGGCGCGGCACGAATCGGACCGTCGAGATCGTCTTTGGCAACGTCCGCGACCCCGGCTCCGTGCCCGACACCCTTATCGCCCCCGTCGAACCAGGGGCGCTGCGGGTGATCGTGGACCTGCCGTTCGACGAAGAAGGCCACGGAGTTTCCGAGGACCACGCCCGACTCGACCGCCTCCGTACCGACGGCCACGATCACTTCACGCTCGCCTGGGTCCCCGCGTTCCTCGACCGCAAGCAGATGGACGACCTGGGCAAGCTCGTCACCATGGACTGGGTTCTGCAGTCGGAGAAGTGGCTCGGCTACACCAGCTACCTCGCCGACGGCGACCGTGAGCGGGTTCGCCAGGTCATGGTGACCCAGCGCAACCAGCTCGCCGGGCAGCTCGCCGCCATCCTGCGCAAGATGTACGGCATCGCCGAGGGGGCAGTGTTCCCCGAGGGGCAGCCGCCAGTCCGCTCGTTGAGTTCCTCCGTGGTGGTGCAGCGGCCCGTCGGCGCCTCGCTGCGCGAGGCCGCCCGGCGGCTCTACGATCAGGCCTTTGACCAGCGCTACCCCGACCACCCTCGGTTCGACACCACCAGCGCGCTCACGCAGAAGGACTTCGCGGTCTCACTCGACGTGCTGCGCCGGTCCGACGCCCGCGAAGACGGCCGCGCCGCGGTTGTTGCTGCCGAGCGCAAGTCCGTCCAGCTCGTGCTGGGTGGCCTCCGGGTGGCCGACGTCCACGAGTCGCACCTCGTGTTCCCCAGCGCTACCTTTGCCACTCTGGCCGGGCAGATCGACCGCGCGCTCGCCGAGGCGGAGAAGTCCGGGCAGACCGACGGCGTACTCACGGTGGCACAGGTAGTGGCCACCGTCGAGAAGCTCATGCCACAGGCAGGGCTCAACCGCGACTGCACCACCCTGCTCGCGGCGGCCTGGGCCGAGTCACGCGACCGCAGCTGGTTCACCTACGGGACTCCCGTCGCAGCGCCGGCCTTCAAGGACATCCAACAGTCGCATCAGTTGCGCGAGCCGGTGCTGCCCGAGCAAGGCGAGTGGGATCGCGCCGTCCAGGCTGCCCAGCACCTCTTTGGCATTCCCGAACGAGGTCACCTCTCCCCCACCAACCTCACCCACCTGGCGGGTGAGGTGGCGAGCAAGGCAGAGGAGTTCAAGCGGTCCAGCGAGGATCTAGTCGAACAGCTGGCCAAGCTCGAGCATCGGCTGGGACGGAGCGAGGAGGGGCGCCGCCTCCAGCTGGCCCGCCGGCAGACGCAGCTGCTGCAGACGCTGGTGCGCAAGAAGCAGCACCACGGCGAGATCGTGGCGGCCCTCGCCGCCGCCGGTGAGGGGCCGGGCACCTACCTCGGGGCCACCACCAACGAGGCGAGCCAGTCCATCACCACCGCCGAGGAGGTGGCGGCCGTGGCGCGCAACATCACCCCGAACCTTGAGACGTTGATCGGTGGTCGTGCCAAGCAGGGCGCCCTCGGCGGCGAGGCCACGCAGATCGTCATGGACCTCGACAACGGCGTCGATACCCACGAGTTCGTCCAGCATCTGGCCACGTCTGTTCAGAAGTTTGAGAAGCGCGCGCAGGACTGGATCAACAAGGTGATCGCCGGCGGAGACGGCCCCGGGAGCGGCGGCACCGGCGGCACTGGGGACGCCGGTGGAGGCGCGGGTCCGGGGGATAACGGCGGTTCCGGGACTGGTTCCGGCGGCGGGGCCGGTGACACCGGCGGCGGCCCGGAGGTCGGTGCCGTGCGTATCGAGGGTTTTGGTCCGCGCCGGTCCTTTGAGGCCCGCGGTAGCCAAGTTGAGACCGCGCTCCACCGGGCACTCGCCGACCTCGAGCGGTCCTACGGGACGGGCACCCGCTTCCGGATCGAGATCACCGCCGAGGAGCCCCGAACATGACCACGGCCAGTGCAGGGGTTGCGGGGGGAGCCACCTCGTCGTCGTCCCTCGGTACGGCGACCGCCGCCGACCTCATTCCACTCCTCCACGGCCTCTACCGGGACAAGCAGCACAAGCGCGGTTTACTGGTGATGCACGCCCGTCCCGAATGGGACGGCACCGAGCTGCGCGTCGACGACCTCACCGTGCCGGTCCACTGCTGCCGGACTGTGCTGGAGATCCGGGACGTGGTGCGGCACCGCAAGGATCCCGAGGTGCCGTGGCGCGTCGTGCTTACCGACCTCCCCGAGGAGCAGATTCCCCAGGGAGTTAAGGAGCACTTCCAACCGCTCGGGCGCATGCGGGAGCTCGACCCCGTGGGCACCCTGCTCGGGATGTTCTCCGCCGACAAGACCGACGGCCGCGTCCCCCGAGGGCGGGACGACGTCCGGGGGCTCACGACTGCGCTGGGCGATCACCGCGGCTCCCTCGCCCCCTCCCCGACTCCGGTCCTCACCGCGGACCACCTCTACGGGTCCATCAGCACGCTCGTGCTGGGTCTGGAACCGGATTACCGGCTCGCGGACCTCTTGGCCTGGAGCGCCACCCCCGACGCCCACGCCGCGTGGGACGAGCTGGCCTCGCGGCTCACGTCTAACGTCCGCGCGGGGCTCATCACGTGGCTGTGCCGCACGTTCACGCTGACTGGCCCCGGAATCCGCAGCCTGTGGGCTAAGAACGGGCCACGGGCGCTCCTGCCCGCCGGCCTGGCAGCGGAGACCCTCCGCACGCCCGACTGGCAGGACACACCCACCGAACTCACCGGAGCGCGGGCCCTGTTCAGCCACCACATCGGCGCCACCCTCGGAGACCAGTCCCTGCGCGAATGGGGGTCCGCCGCCGCCAAGGCCGTCCGCACCTCACTCGATAACGGGCAGCCGCTCACCGCCGTACTCAGCGAGGCCCATCGGTTGATCAGCGGATTCGAGCAGAATAGCGGCGCCTCGCTCCTCGCCGGATCCACAGTCCTGCCCGGCTCCTTCCAACGACGCCTCGACGTGTACGCCCGCGGCCTGGCAACCGCCCTCGACGGAGGGAGCGAGACCGCGTTGCTGCGGGGCCTCGAGGCGCTGCGGGTGCACGTCGAAGCCGAGCGCTCCCGGCCCGATGACCTCGAGACCGCCGCCGCGCTGGTCCGGCTCCACCGGTGGAACCGGACCGAGGCCACCGCCGTGGCCGACCGGATGCGTTCTGTCGGTCACGTCGAGGCGATGCGCGCGTACGTTGACGAGCTGAGCTGGGTGGACCGGGCCGTCAACTCGGCGTGGCGTGGATTCACCGCCGATCCCAAGCCCGCGATCGGGCAGTCTGCGGCGGACCCCGACGCGCTCGGTCGTCGCGTCCTCGACCACACCCTCGCCGTACGACGCGACATCGACCGGACCTTCGCTGCGCTCGTCGGTGCGCGTTTGGCCGACCGCTCCACCGCTGGCGACGCCCTGCTCGTGGAGGACGTGCTGTCCAGGGTCGTCGCGCCCCTGCGGACGTCCGGGCCGGTCGAGTCCGGTCAACGGAGTGAGCGGGCGCTGCTCGTGGTGGTGATCGATGGCCTTTCCGTGGCCGCCGCGCACGGGCTACTCGAGGACGTGGCAGCCCGTCACGCCACTGTGTGGCAGCGGCTCGACCTGGCCTCCCTCGGACTCGACGTGGCAGCCTCCGCTCTGCCGTCGGTGACCACAGCGTCGAGGACCTCCCTGCTCAGCGGAGAGCTGGCCCTCGGCGGGCAGCAGGAGGAGCGGACCGGGTTCGCCGCCCTGTTCCCCGCCCACCCCTCTGTCAGCGACGGGCCACTGTTCCACAAGGCAGACCTCGACGCGAGCATTGGCGATACCGTCCGCAGCGCCATCTACGACACCAAGCACGTCCCCGTGGTGGGCGCGGTGCTCAACACCGTCGATGACGCTCTCGACCGGTCCGATCCCATCGCCACCACCTGGACCACCTCGCGCATCACCCACCTGGACAAGCTGCTCGACTACGCCAGGGCCGTCGGACGAGACGTGGTCCTGCTCTCCGACCACGGACACGTGGTCGAACGCAGTCGAATCGGCAAGGTCACCGCCGACGGCGCCGTGAGCGCCCGATGGCGGCCCGCCACCGGGGCTCCCGCCCAGGACGGCGAGCGAGCAGTGTCCGGGAACCGGGTGCTCGCGCCAGGCGCCAGCGGCGCACCGCATCACAGCGCGGTCCTCGCCGTGGACGAGGACCTGCGCTACACCGGCAAGAAGGCCGGCTACCACGGCGGTGCCTCCCCCGCTGAGGTCTGTGCGCCCGTCGCCGTTCTTGTCCAGAGCCTCGACGGGCTCGGAGAGGACTCGCCGTTCCCCGCAGGTCCGCCCGTCCAGGACCCGTGGCCCGCGTGGTGGCCGATCGCGACGGCGACCTCGACCGGTGCTGAGGCCAAGACGGCCGTGGGGCAGCCCGCCGCAGGACGGGCCGAGCAGCCGACCGCGCCGACACCCTCCACGCGACGCGCCGCGCAGCGGGACGCCAACCAGGTCTCGCTGTTCGAGTCGCTCGACGGAGATGAGTCGCCTGTTTCCCCGACTCCCGACCGGTCGCGGACGCCCGCCGATAAGTTTGCGGATCTGAGCCGTAGCCCGTACTTCAAGGACCGGGTCAAAACGCAACAGCTTAAGCCCACTCCACGCGAGTTGGCGGACGTGCTGCGCGAAGTCGCCGCCAACAACGGCCGCATGCCCGTCGCAGTGCTCGGCAACTTGCTAGGGCTCAATGCGCTTCAAGTCAGCGGCACCATCGCGAGGATCCAGAAGGTGGTCAACGTCGATGGCATGCCGGTCCTCGAGCGTGAGGACAACGATGTGGTGCTGACAACTCAGACCCTTTTCGAACAGTTCGGACTGTAGATGACCGTCTCCCCCGCCCGCCGTACCGCGATCATCGACGCACTCCGTCGAGGCACCGTCCCCGCCGACGGGCTGGACCAGCTCGCCGTGGGCCTCGACCGGCTCGCGCCGGTCCTGGGAGAAGAACTGGACAAGGTCGCTGGCGGCGCCGCCGTGTTCAAGGCAGTCCGCGGCGAGTACGGATCCGGCAAGACCTTCTACGCGCGCTGGCTCCAGCAGCAGGCCCTCGACCGCGGGTTCGCCGTGTCCGAGGTCCAGATCTCCGAACTCGAGACGCCCCTGCATCGGCTCGAGACCGTGTACCGGAGGGCCTGCGAAGAACTCCGCACCCCCGCCGTCTCTCGACAGGCATTCCGGGCCGTACTCGACGACTGGCTCCTCGGAGTGGAAGACGACGCGGCCTCCTCCGGAGCAGACGGCGCCGAACTGCTCGAAGAGAGACTGCGCTCCGTCGCCGACGCTGCGCCCGTGTTCCCACTCGCCCTGCGCGGGTATCGGGACGCATTACTCAACGGTGATACCGAGGTTGCCGACGGGCTTGCCGCCTGGCTCGGCGGTCAACGCAACGTTGCCGCGTCTGCTAAACGAGCAGCCGGGGTGAAGGGCGAACTCGACCACTTCCTGGCGATGGGCTTCTTTCAGGGCCTACTCCAGGTGCTCGCCGGCTCCGGCCACCGCGGGCTTCTGCTGGTCCTGGATGAGGTCGAGACACTCCAGCGCATGCGCGGCGACGTCCGAGAGAAGGCGCTCAACGCTCTGCGGCAGTGGATAGACGAGCTCGATTCGGGACGCTACCCCGGGATGTACCTGCTCATCACCGGGACCAGCGCCTTCTTCGAAGGACAGCAGGGCATCAAGCGACTGCCTCCGCTCGACCAACGGATCGGCGTGAAGTTCGACGCCGACCCCCGATTCGATAACCCCCGGCAACCGCAGATCCGGCTCCAGGCCTTCGACTTCGACCGACTGGTCGAGGTCGGGTCGCGCGTGCGTGACCTCTACGTGGTCGGCCTCGACCCCGCCGTCGCCCAGCGGGTCACCACCCTCGTCGACAACCCCTACCTGCGCGTGCTCGCCGAATCCGTGGCGGGAAAACTCGGCGGCCAGGTGGGGATCGCACCCCGCCAGTACCTGCGGATGCTCGTCGACTGCCTGGATCGCGTCGAGATGTTCCCGGACTTCCTCCCGCGGCAGCACTTCACCCCGACGCTCGACGCGTCCGACCTCAGTCAAAGCGAACGGTCCGCGGTGGCGGCCTCGTCGTCGTCCCCCATCGATGACCCCGACGCCATCGAGCTCTAGATGGACCACCACGCCCCGCAGGGCTTCCCCGCGCTGCACCCGCTACTGCAGCACCACGTGGTCAACTCCCTCGGCTGGCCCGGCCTGCGGCCACTGCAGGAGGAGTCCGTCCGGCCACTCATCCACGGCGAGGACGCCCTACTGCTCGCGCCGACCGCCGGCGGCAAGACCGAGGCCGCCGTCTTTCCCGTCCTCACCCGCATGGCCCACGAGGACTGGGCCGGGCTGACCGTCCTGTACGTGACCCCGCTCAAGGCGCTGCTCAACAACCTCGCCGTGCGACTGGTCGACTACACCGCGTGGATGGGTCGCCGCGTCGAGGTATGGCACGGAGACGTCGGCGAGAGCGCCCGCAGAACCATCCGCGCCGACCCCCCGGACATCCTGCTCACTACGCCCGAATCCATCGAGGCGATGCTCGCCTCCACCAAGACCGACCACCGCACGCTGTTCGCGAACCTGCACACCGTGGTGATCGACGAGGTGCACGCCTTTGCCGGCGACGACCGCGGCTGGCACCTGTCCGCTGTGTTCTCGCGTCTCGAGCACCTGGTCGGGCGGCCGCTGCAGCGGATCGGGATGAGCGCGACCGTCGGCAACCCCGAGGAACTGCTGCAGTGGTTGCAGGGCGGTGCCGACGGGAGGGCCGGGCGAGTGATCGCGCCGGGCGTCGCCGTGGGCGAGGCGGTCCGGCCTGTCGCCGGTGACGCGGAGATCGTGGTGGACGCCGTCGACACTCTCGACTCCGCCGCTGTGTTGCTGTCCAAGCTGTACCGGGGGCAGAAACGGCTCGTCTTTGTGGACAGCCGGCGGCAGGCCGAGGAGCTCGCGTCCATGCTCCGGGGCTTCGACGTGGACGTGTACCTCTCGCACTCGTCGCTCTCCGCCCAGGAGCGGAGGCGGTCCGAGTTGGCCTTTGCCGAAGCGCGCGACTGCGTGATCGTGGCCACCTCGACCCTCGAGCTGGGGATCGACATTGGGGATCTGGACCGGATGATCCAGATCGGTGCCCCGACCACCGTGTCGAGCTTCCTCCAGCGGCTCGGCCGGACCGGACGCCGCGCAGGTACCGTCCGCAACTGCCTGTTCATCGCCACCGAACCCCGACATCTGCTCCGGACGTTGGGGCTCCTGCATGCCTGGGGCACAGGATATGTTGAGCCAGTCGTGCCTCCGCCGGTCCCGCTGCACCTGGTGGCGCAGCAGATCATGGCCGCGATGCTGCAGGAGGGCGCGCTGCCGCGGTATGGCTGGCAGGACCGGTGGGCGGCCACCCCGCTCATGCATGTGGACACCCTGGAGCGTCCCGCCGAGCTGATCGTCGACTTCCTCGTGGAGCGCGGGTACCTCAACGTCGACGGCGGCGCCATGTTCCTCGGTCCCGATGCTGAGCGGGTGTTTGGCCGCCGACATTTCATGGACCTGCTCACTACCTTCGCGATGCCGCGAGAGTTCACCGTTCTCGCCGGCCGGCAGGAGGTGGGCACCGTGGAGTGGAGGGCTCTCACTAGCGGCGATGAGCCAATTCATCTGCTTCTCGCGGGGCGGTCGTGGAAGGTCACCGACATCAACTGGCCCAGGCACCGAGTGCAGGTGGAGCCCGCCGCGGGCGGCGGCAGAGCCCGGTACGGGTTCGGGGGCGCCGACATCGGTCGGCAGGTCGCGCAGGGCATGCGCGCTGTGCTGCTGGGCGAGCTCCCCGAGCAGATTCGTCTCACGGCACGCGCCCGCGCCGCACTCGCCGACGACGAGGACCGGCTGCGTCACACGGTGAGCCCACACGGTCCGGTGTGGTCGACCACGGACAACGTCCGGAAATGGTGGACCTACGAGGGCAGTGCCGCGAATCGCCGGTACCAGGCGGCGCTCGGGCCAGCATTGGGTGAGGAGCTGGCGCCGCAGGGAGGGGTGGTGCAGCCCGACGCGATTACCCTGCACGAGGGCATGCCCACCGGGCCTGCAGCGGAGCGGCTCGAGTTCTGGGAGTCCCTACCGGAGAGTGAGCGGCCGCTTCCTGCGGTGCCCGCGACGCTGGTCGACAAGCTCAAGTTCTCCGAGGCGCTGCCGGTCGAGTGGGCCCTGGAAGTGCTAGCACGGAGGATGTCTGCTTGAGAATTGAACTGATCTGACCCGAGGCATGCGGAGCGTAGAACGTATGTCTTGCTTGGCTCAGTCTGATCTAAGGACTACGCCGATCTTGGGCTGCACCCGGCGACTCCTTCGAGTTCTAACCACCCTTCGTCTCCGTCGAGTTCGAGGTGGCGGCCCGCCCAGGGTGGGACTCGAGTTAAGCAAGACTTGTTGAGCTAGCACCAAAGAATGGTGGACGTGACCTCCCTGACCTCGGCGGAACCGACAAACAAGTAGCTGCGATAGGGCATGCTTGTATCAATGACTGTCAATGCCAGTGACCCAGCAGTGAGCCAGCGTGCCGAAGAGGTGGCGAACCTAGAGCTGCTCCATAGGTCGGGCAATCGAGATTATGCTTTGCGGTCCCTCGACGAGCGGGGCGGCGCGCAAGAGCTCGTTCGTCAACAGTATTCTGGACGTTACCCCTTTGAATTGCTTCAGAACGCGAACGATGCCGCGCGAGAAAACGGCATCAGCGGACGCGCGACCTTCGTCCTTACTGAGACGGCACTGCTGGTCGCCGACAATGGCGCGGGTTTCGGGGAGCAACAGGTTAAAGCAATCTGCTCGCTTGGTCGGTCGTCCAAAGGGCCGAGTACGTCAATTGGTCACAAAGGACTCGGATTCAAGTCTGTCGGTGAAATTACGGACCAGCCGCAAGTCATTTCTATTGGGACTTCGTTTCAGTTCGACGGCGCGCGGCTCCACCGCGATTTACTCGAACTTTTCACCTCGCTTCCACCGAAGCAGCGGTTTCCCGTTTATGCGTTTCCGTACCCCGTGTCCGAAGCTGACATCGGTTCCGATGCTGAGCAAATAAACCGCCTTCGCGCAGACGGTTTCACGACTATCGTCAGGCTTCCGATTCGCAGCGGGGTAGACAGGGCGACCGTCGCCCACCACCTCGTCAGGAATCTCTATCCCAGGCTGCTGGTGTTTCTTCCGGACATTGACCACCTCGAGCTTCGTGGAACTGATTCGGACTTCACGGCTGAAGTTGCGCGCCAGGATGATGGAGCGGTCGAACACGTACTTGTCGAGACAGTTGACGGTAGCGAGGAGTGGCTCATCTATCGTGGGACAGCCTCGCCGGATGTAGGCGTTCTCGAACCGATGGGAGAAGCATGGTCGCTCATCGAGAATGTGAACTTTGCAATCGCCGTTCCTCTTGACAATAAGTCGCAGCCAGTTGCATCCGAGACGTTTCCGCTCCACGTCTACTTCCCGACGGAGGAAAGTCCGGGACTCCACGTCGCGGTCCATGCGGAGTGGGCTCTCACGATGGATCGACGCCGCATCGCAGACACCCCAGAGGCAGTCGGGTTCAATCGATTCTTGCTCGACTCCGTAGCGGAGTTCGTAGCAACGACCGTCGCAGTTAATCTGGTCGAACGCAGTAGCGCGAGTGCTGCAAGCGTCAACGTCTTGATTCCAGTGGAAGTGCAGGGTCTTGACGGGAATGCAGCGCACTTGGCAGCCCGCTGGCGGGAGCTCCTTGCGAATGTCGCCTTTCTTCCCTTTAGCGACCACGTGCTCCATCGGCCAGTCGAGGCACGTCTCCTCCCTGCAGGTGTGCCAAACTCCCGCGTCGCACACGAATTGACAGCCTTGCCGGCAGCCGAGACGCTGCGTCCGGACCTTGAAGCTGAGCCTGCGGTCCGGACTTTCGTGGCAACCGTAAGTTATCGACCACAATTCACAGAGTCAGATTTCTTCAGTCGGATGTATGCGCCGACGATCGACACTGTTCGCGACTTATACGCGTTTCTCGTGGGTTGGCGGAACACGCGCGGGCTATCCCTGGTCCAAACGCTGCGGGAATTTCCGTGCGTTCTCACGACCAACGGTCAATTTCTCGCCCCTGGCAAGCAGACAGTCTTCTTCCCACGACGGGATTCGTCGCTACCCGACGATATCCCCGTGCCTATCGCGGTTCTCCCTGATGTTGAGGGGGTCCAAGGACTACTCACCGATCTCGGTGTCAAGGACTTCGAGTGGCGCGAGTTGATTCGCGAGTACCTCGTCAAGATATTGGAGGACCCCGCCGCTGATCCAACAGAGCGAGAGCGCGCAATGAACGGACTGCGTGCTTACCAGGACGTTCGGCGAACTGGTGGCGAGGAAGTCGGAGTTCTCCTTGGTCGCGTGTTGGTACCGACGCGCACGTCGGACAGCACCTGCGCAGTGAGTATGCGCAGGGCCGACCAAGTCTATTTCAGCAGTGATTGGACCGGCTCGACACGCCTCGAGCAAATCTACGGGGCGTTCGGCGAAGCCGAATTCCTCGCGTCCGCGGTCCCTGAAGATTTCGACCAGCGCGAGTCTGAGCTTGGTTTCTACCGGATGCTCGGTGTTGTCGACCACCCGCGTCTGGATTCAGTGACGGCGAAGTACTCAATAGGGAGTCCGCGTCACCCTCACGCAAACGATGAGGCTTTCGCGGAATGGCTCACAGCTCTGGCAGAGGACTCACAAAGGTGCCCCCAGGGGCATGACACCCGACAAGAGCTGAGCGCCAGTTACAGGCTCGACAGGTTCGTCGACCTGGCGAAGATTGCAGACCAAAGCCGGCTAATTCCGCTATGGCAGGAGCTCGCACTTAATTGGGGCAAGGTCTACGAGGACGGTCTTGAATCCACCATCCGCTGCGAACACGGGTGGCACTCCAACGGGAAAAACAGGTCCGTCGAATCTCTCTTCGGTTACCTCTTGCGCACACGTCCCTGGGTGCCGGTCTGGCTCGCCGGAAAGGCCTCCGTAGCTCGCCCCGCCGATGCCTGGGTCGAGACAGTCGAACTCCCTCCTTCGATACGCAAGCGCATTCCGCTCATTAAAGAAGCCATGTTTCGAACTCGAGGCGGTTCGGCGATAGCCACCGGTCTAGGAGTCATCGAGGCTGCGCGACCCGGCCGTAGCGATCTCCTCCGGCTCCTCGAGTCGGTTGCAGCCGAAGCAGACGCCTCCGGCATAGTTGATCGAGATTTGGAGCTAGCTGCCCGTTGGGTGCAGCGCACTCTGGAGGACGTGATGCCGCGCGATGTTGTGCCGCATCCGGACCCGAAGAAGGTGCGGGTTCTCGCCTCATACTGCGGTTCGAGGTCATTCGTATCCCAGCCGCCCTTCGCGGAGGATGCGCTGTTGCGCGGAACCTGGGAAAGGCGTCGTCCGGTGCTATTGGCTGATACTAGGCGCAATCGATTGACCTCATACCTGGGTCTGGTGAAGCTCGATGACGCCGTCTCGACGACTCCGCTCGCCTTCGGAGAGCATCACGGAGCAACGTTAGAGGCGGTGCGTAAAAAACTAGATTCGACGAAACCCCATATTCTCGCGCTAATAATTGCGGAGAACTCCCACGCAGAATCTCGCGCACGCCCGGCTCTTCGGAGGCTCGAGTTAGTTGTCTGTGATCGTCTTGTCCTAAGATACGCCTACGAGGGCGATGAAGTAGAACGTGAGGACGCAACTTGCTACATCGCCTCTCGCCAAGAGGTCCACGGCCGCGCTCGACGCAACATCGGGACTGCTTATCTCGAACTCAACGATGAGACAAAGGAGCCGGACTGGTTCGCTGTCGGTCGGCAGCTTGCCCAACATCTCGATAGCACGGCCCATGCCGACGCCATTACGATGCTCCTTAAGATGGACAAGGGCGACCGCGAACGAATGATGACCGACCGTCAGATTTCGCTCAAAGCAGTCGAGGAGGCGCGGGAGCGTTTGGAGCTTCCGCTTGCAGACGAGGAGGAGTCACGAAGTACCCTCGACTCTCTGATCGCAGACGTAACATCGCCCGTTTCCGAAGCCTCGGACGCCCTGTGTTCTGCGCGGACTCGACAATCTCATGAGGAACTTCATAAGGCTGAAGTGTCTAATGGGATCGAGATGACTGATGGACACTCCAACCTTCCGAGAATCGATTGGGATGCGGTTGAACTAGTCGATGCGACCCCGGCCGTCCTCGCGGCCCGCAGCAGCGAACCGGCGGTCCGAGCCAGCGCGAGCACTGTTGGATCATCGACAGCACCGACAGTGCAGAGTCAGGTGGACAAGGTTGCAACGGGCAAGCTCGGTGAGGAGATCGCTTACAGGAAGGAAAGAGAAAGGGTGGCCGCATTCGGGGGCGACCCCGACACCGTCTTCTGGCGTTCAAGGGGTGACGAACTCGCACCGGTCGACATCCTTAGCTTCGACAGGGATGGGAATCGGATCTATATCGAAGTCAAGGCGACATCGGCGTCCGATCCTTCCACGCCTTTCGATATCTCCCGGTCCGAGTTGATAGAAGCGGGCGCATACGGAGACCGCTACTTCATTTACAGGGTCACTGACACGAATACGGCGACTCCCCGAATCACTCGGTGGGCGAACCCTATGAAGCTCATACGAGAGAACCGAGGTCGGTTGCTTCTTTCTGGCGCCCAGATGGAGCTTGGCCTCGCGCCGGTGTCCGAAAGCTATACTGCGGACGTCTAGGCGTAGCCATGGCTAGATTGATTCGTCAGGGTGGATTTGCAGGCAAGCAAAGTTGGTTAAAGCTGGCAAGCGCGATAGATGGGCAGGTAGTCTCAGTGCCGCCCGGCGGATAAGGCTCCCTCCCGCTAGTCTTTGCCAATTGGCCGTTGGGAATTTACGAGGCACCAGTGGAGATCATTGCGGCCCCCCAATTCGCATGTTCACGCGAGTTCGACGATCTCCATGTACTCCTGGCTCCACAGATCCTCCGTACCGTCCGGCAGGATGATGACCCGCTCCGGCTCCAACGCCTCGACGGCGCCGGGGTCGTGCGTGACCAGCACGACCGCACCCTCATACGTCCGTAGAGCGTCGAGGACCTGCTCGCGCGAGATCGGGTCCAGGTTGTTCGTGGGCTCGTCCAGCAGCAGTACGTTGGCCGCCGACGACACCAGCCCCGCCAGCGCCAGACGCGTGCGCTCACCACCGGAGAGCGTGCCTGTCGGCTGCTCGAGTTGGGGGCCGGTGAACATGAACGCCCCCAGCAGGCTGCGCAGCTCCTGCTCCCCCGCGTCCGGCGCGGCGTGGCGGATGTTCTCCCACACGCTGGCGTCCATGTCCAGGGTGTCGTGCTCCTGGGCGAAGTAGCCGATCTTGAGCCCGTGCCCGGAGACGACGCCGCCCTCGCCATCGGTGCGTTCCACACCGGCGAGCAGCTTGAGCAGCGTCGTCTTGCCGGCACCGTTGTAGCCCAGCACCACCACGCGGCTGCCCTTGTCGATCGCCAGGTCCACCCCGGCGAACACCTCGAGCGAGCCGTACATCTTGGTCAGGCCCTTGGCGAACAGCGGAGTCTTGCCACAGGCCGCGGGAGTGGGGAACTTGATCCGTGCTGCTTTGTCGGCCACGCGGACCTCGTCGAGATTGTCGATCATGGCGTCGGCACGCCGGATCATCTGCTTGGCGGCGGCCGCCTTGGTGGCCTTGGCGCCCAGCTTGGCGGCCTGCATCTTGAGCTGCGAGGCCTTCTTCTCCGCATTCGCCTTCTCACGTCGGCGACGGGCCTCGTCCGTGGCGCGGGCGTCGAGGTACTTCTTCCACCCCATGTTGTAGGCGTCGATCTCCCCGCGCACGGCGTCGAGGAACCACACCTTGTTCACCACGGCCTCGAGCAGCTCGACATCGTGGGAGATGATGATCAGCCCGCCCTCGTGCTTCTCGAGGAACTGGCGCAGCCAGGTGATGGAGTCGGCGTCGAGGTGGTTGGTGGGCTCGTCGAGCAGCAGCATGGTCTGCGACTTGCCGGCGCCGTCGGAGGCGGCGAACAGGATCCGCGCGAGCTCCACGCGGCGGCGCTGACCGCCGGACAGGGTGCCCAGATTCTGGGTGAGGATGCGGTCCTCGAGCCCCAGGCTGTTGCAGATGCGGGCGGCCTCGCTCTCGGCCTCGTACCCGCCGCGGGCGGAGAACTCGTCCTCAAGGCGTCCGTACCGACGCACGGCCTTGTCCATGGCCTTGTCGTCCGGGGCGGAGACCATCTGCTCCTGGGCGGCGGTCATGTCTGCCATGATCACGTCCAGCCCGCGGGCGGAGAGGACCCGGCTCCGCGCGAGCTGGTCCATGTTGCCCTCGCGCGGGTCCTGCGGCAGATATCCCAGCTCACCGGTCCGGACGACCTTCCCGGCGTAGGGTTCACCTTCGCCGGCGAGGATCCTCATCGTCGTCGTCTTACCCGCGCCGTTCCGTCCCACCAGACCGATCCGGTCGCCGGGCTGGACCCGCAGCGAGGACCCGTCCATGTGGAGCAGGGTGCGCACGCCGGCGCGCACCTCAAGGTCGTCGATGGTGATCACGTGCGCGGGTACCTCGCTGTAGCGTTCGGGGAAGAGTCGGCGGCCCGCCCGCTGACGAGTCCGGGCCGACCTGCCACTCTACCTGCGGCGCGAGTGCGCCGACGAGTCCGGTGACGTGGGTCTCCGCGACCAGAGAGCGTGCGCCGAGTTCGCTATCCGGCGGATTCTCTTGCCGCGCGTCGGTCGCTGCGACCTGTGGGCGGCCTGACTGGCGTACGTCGGATGAGGTCGGCGCCTTGGCGGCGTCGCGTCCTGCTGGCCGCGGCCCGTCCGCTGTGTACAGCCGCTCCTGGCCCTGGCGTCTCGCTTCTGCAGATGTCCACGACAGCCCTCCTCGCCCCTCCCGATGGCGTCTCGCCTGCGCATCGGGGCAGGCGAGACGCCATCGTGAGGGGCGGCTGCAAAAGCCTGGCCACCCCGCCCGGCCCGCCTTCAACCCCCGCTGCGCCCGTACAGGTTCTGCACGCTGCGGCCGATCGGACCGTGGTCGTCCGAGAGCAGGGTGTCGGTGAGCACCCCGTGGCCGGGCCCGCCGATCGTCTCCGAATCCAGGCGCACCCAGCCGGGAGCGGGCTCGCGGTGCAGGGAGACCACCAGGTCGCAGTTGATCGTCGGGTGGTCGACCGGGTCGGTGGCCAGGGAGACACCGCTCGCGGAGTCGGCCACCACCACGGTGTGCTGCCACCCGGTCATCCGCTCTCCGGAGACCAGGTCGACCCGCGACCGCCCCCACGCCCGGGCCGGACCCAGTTCGTCCCCGCCGCCGGATTCGTAGGAGAAGTCGACCACGGAGAGGTACCCGCCGGCGTGGGCGAAACTCATCATGGGATCGCGCTCGCGCCTCTCGGGCACTGGCGGCGCCGCATGATCGCCCACCACGGGATAGTCCTCGGGAGTGCGCCGCATCAGCCAGCCGCGCGCGACCAACGTCGACCGGCCGCCCACGGACGCGGTCGCCTCGAGCAGCTCCACGCTGCGCCCGGGTCGGATCGTGCTCACCTCGATGTCCAGGGGCGCCACCGGCACGGGGCCCAGGACGTCGACGGACACCCTCGCCAGTCTCATGTCCGGGGCGGAGTCGGAGTCGGAGTCGGAGCCGGCCCGTTCCATGGCCCGCACCAGCAGCGCACTCGGCGGGCCGGCGTGCTGGGCCTCGGCGGACCACGGCCCGGCGGTGAGCGCCGTGGACTCGAAGCGGGCCTCGTCGACCTGCTGGTAGAACGCGTCGGACATGGGTCTCCTCTCGCGCGGGCGGTAGTGTCGATCCTGATGAATGCTACGGGTGGCGGTCTGTACGACGTCGCTGTCGTCGGGCTCGGTCCCGCCGGCCGCGCGCTCGCCTCCCGCTGTGCCGCAGCCGGTCTCACCGTGTTGGCGCTGGACCCGCGCCCGGATGCGCCGTGGCGACAGACCCTCTCGGTGTGGGCCGATCAGGTCCCTCCGTGGCTCCGGCCCGGGGCGTGCGGGGTGAACGTGCTCGCCCACACCGTGCCGGATGCCGCCTTGTACGCGCCCGACAGGGCCGTGGTGCACCGTGAGTACGCCGTGTTGGACAACGAGGCCCTGCGCCGCGCGCTGCCACTCGGCCCCGGCGTCACCGTCGAACGCGCGGAGGTCGACGACACCGGGGTCCGGGCCCTCACCGCCCGCGCGTACCGCGTGGTGGACTGCCGCGGCGCCGGCGGCCGGCTCAACCGGGGGCCCCTCCAGACCGCCTACGGGATCGTCGTGGACGCGGCCGACGCGGCGCCGGCGCTGGGCGGGGAGAACGCGCTGTTCATGGACTGGCGGACCGACTATCTCCGCGGCCGGAACGACGACGACGAGGTCGGGCCCAGCTTCCTGTACGCGATCCCCGTGGGACCGGACCGGGTACTGCTGGAGGAGACGTGTCTGGCGGGCCTGCCCGCTCCGGATCCCGCCGTCCTGGCGAGCCGGCTCCGCTCGAGACTGGCGGGCCGGGGGGTGTCCCCCGCGGCGATCGCGTCACCGCTGTCCGTCGAGCGCGTACGGATCCCGCTCCTGCCCCGCCCCGGGCTGCCGAAGGACCCGCGGGTCGAGGCGTTCGGGACCGCCGGTGGCCACGGGCACGCGGCGACGGGGTACTCGGTGGCGGCGATGTTGGCGGCGGTGCCGGCGGCGGTGCACGCGATCGAGGCGGGATACCCGTTGCCGGCACCGCGGTCGCCGCTGAGCACGGCCCTCCACGGTGTCGGACTGCGTGTCCTCCTGCGGGCCGATGACGGGACCCTGCGGGCGCTGTTCAACGCCTTCGGTCGACTCGACGGTCGCCGTCAGCGCTGGTTCCTCGACGCCGCCAGCCCCTCCTACCAGGTGGCCGCCGCCATGTGGGGCATGTGGTTCTCCATGCCCGCCCGGAACAAGGCCGGGATGGTCGCGGCGGTGCTGCGCCCGTCGGCTCATACGTCGGGCGGGGGTGTACCGATCACCTCAGCCGGAACGCGGACGGTACCCGTCGAAGGTGAGTGACAGGCCGCCCGGACGCCGCGAGAGGTGGAACATGGTCGACAGCGCCACGGCCGCGACGGCCACGGCCACGAGTTCGAAGGTCTCCTCGATGTACATCAGGACGAGATAGGGCGTCGACATGCCGGCGTCCGCGCGGTGGACGAGACCGGTCAGGCTCTCGATGACGATCGCGCCGGTCAGGAAGACCACGGCCGAGAGGATCAGTGCGAGAACCACCCGACGCTTCAGCGCCAACACGAGGCGGATCAGCAGCGCTCCGACGACCAGCGCGATGATCGCACCGGGGATCACCCAGTTGTAGAAGGTGTCGAACGGCAGGTACGGGGCCATCCTGTCCCCCACCACGAACAATCGCTCGTGCAGGGCAGAGGCCTCGTCCACCGAGGCGGTGACGCCGACCGCGGCGAAGAGCCACCACGACTTCCGGAACCTGTCGGCGGTGAGAGCGGCGAGGGCGGCGAAGATACCGACGAGGAGCCAGATCGTCGAGGCGAACCACACCGCGATGTTGCCCTCGGCGCCGATGTCGAAGGCCGTCCACAGGAGGTTCCAGGTGTGCCAGGGCTGGTCGCTGCCCGTGCGGTGGACCATGAGGAGCAGGAAGCCGGACAGCGGCGCGAGCAGGATCGACGGGGGCAGCACCACCCACGCGGTCGCCTTGGTGAGACTCATCGTCCGGGCCCGGGCCCGGTCCTGAGAACCGGCCGCGGCGTCCGCCGCGCCGCGGTCCTCATCCGACGGGGTGTCGATCGGGCCACCGGAGGGTCCGCCGACCGGACGGTCTGACGGTCGGTCAGCGGGGCGAGACATGTACTCAGCGTAAACGGCCGGTGAACGGAACAGCCAATCAGGTCGTCTGGCCCCCGGCCGGACGAACGACCCGGACACGAAGAGCGCCCGCCCCCTCTCGAGGGGGCGGGCGCTCTGTCGCGTGACCGGGGCGCGGCTACACCGTGAAGCCGATGGCGCGGAGCTGCTCGCGGCCGTCGTCGGTGATCATCTGCGGTCCCCACGGCGGCATCCAGACCCAGTTGAGCTCGAGGTCGTTGACGAGATCGGCGCCGATCGTCGCGCTGCGGGCCTGATCCTCGATGACGTCCGTCAGGGGGCAGGCCGCGGAGGTCAACGTCATGTCGACGCGGGCGATCGTCGAGCCCTCGGTCTCACCCGGGCGAACCCAGATGTCGTAGACCAGCCCGAGGTCGACCACGTTGATCCCGAGCTCGGGGTCGACCACGTCGCGCATGGCCTCCTCGAGGTCCGCGACGAGGGCCAGGTCCTCCTCGGACTGCTCCGGCCGGTTGGGGTCGGGGCGGAACTCGCCGTTGTAGACGGTTCCGGCCGGGGTGGCGTTCTCCTCGGTCGACGCGGACTCGTCGACCGACGGATCGTTGGCAGGGGTCATCTGCTCGGTCATGTCACTCACTCCTGATGGTGTTCGGTCTGTCGGCCGAGGGCGTCCTTGAACGCCATCCAGCCCAGCAGTGCGCACTTGACGCGCGCGGGGTACCTCGACACCCCGGCCAGCGCCACGGCATCATCGAGGATCTCCTCGTCGCCCTCGTCCTGTCCGCGGGAGGAGATCATCGCCTGGAAGGCGTCGACCACCTCCAGCGACTCCGCCACGGGACGGCCGACCAGCAACTCGGCCATCATCGAGGTCGAGGCCTGGCTGATGGAACATCCCTGCGCGTCGTAGGACACGTCCTCCACGGTGGCGAGATCGTCGGACAACCGCAACCGCAGTGTCAGCTCGTCGCCACAAGTGGGATTGACGTGGTGCACCTCGGCGCCGAAGGGCTCCCGCAGTCCGCTGTGCTGCGGACGGCGGTAGTGGTCGAGGATGACCTCCTGGTACATCTGCTCGAGTTTCACGTGAGTGCCCCTTCCACTCCGAAGAACTGCTGGGCCCGGCGCAGGGACCTCGCGAGAGCCTCGACCTCGTCGAGGGTGTTGTACAGCGCGAACGAGGCCCGCACGGTGGACTGCACGCCGAGACGCCGGTGCAGCGGCCACGCGCAGTGGTGCCCCACTCTGACGGCCACACCGTCGTCGTCGAGCACCTGGCTCACGTCGTGGGCGTGGATGCCGTCCACGACGAAGGAGACGGCGCCGCCGCGCGAGACCATGTCCGTCGGGCCGACGATCCGGATCCCCGGGATCTGGCCGAGGGCGTCGAGCGCGGCCACGGTGAGGGACTCCTCGTGGCGGGCGATGGTCTCCATCCCGACCCGCTCGAGGTAGCGCACCGCCGCGGCGAGCCCGACCGCCTGGGACACCATGGGCACCCCGGCCTCGAATCGCTGGGGCGGGTCGGCGTAGGTCGTCTCCTCCATGGTGACGGTGGAGATCATCGACCCGCCGGTGAGGACCGGGGGCATGGCCCGCAGCAACTCGCGCCGGCCGTAGAGGACGCCGATGCCGGTGGGCCCGAGCATCTTATGGCCGGAGAACGCCGCGAAGTCGACGCCGAGGGCGTGGAAGTCCACCGCCATGTGCGGCACCGACTGGCAGGCGTCCAGCACGACGAGCGCGCCGACGGCCCGGGCGGACTCCACCACGCGGGCGACGTCCGTCACCGCGCCGGTGACGTTGGACTGGTGGGTCAGTGCGACGACCTTGACGGCGTCGGTGAGCTCGAGCGAGTCGAGGTCGATCCGACCGTCGTCGGTCATGCCGTACCAACGCAGCGTGGCGCCGGTGCGTCGGCATAGCTCCTGCCACGGCACGAGGTTCGCGTGGTGCTCGAGCTCGCTGATGACGACCTCGTCCCCGGGGCCCACCGCGTACTCGCCGAAGCGCTGGTCACCAAGGGCGAAGGCCACGAGGTTGAGCGCCTCGGTGGCGTTCTTGGTGAAGACCAGCTCGTCGACGTCGGCACCCACGAACCGCGCGATGTCGGCACGGGCGCCCTCGTAGGCGTCCGTCGCCTCCTCGGCGAGTTGGTGCGCACCGCGGTGGACCGCCGCGTTGGAGTGCAGCAGGAAGTCCCGCTCCGCGTCCAACACCTGCATCGGGCGCTGCGAGGTCGCCCCGGAGTCGAGGTAGACCAGGGGCTTTCCGTCACGGACCGTGCGCTGCAGGATCGGGAAATCCGAGCGCACGGCGGTGAGATCGAGGGTCGAGGTCATGTTCTCCCAGCTGTCCGGTCAGGCGTTCGCCGGCGTCAGGTACTTCTCGTACCCGTTCGCCTCGAGCTCGTCGGCCAGTTCTGCGCCACCGGAGGCGGCGACGCGGCCGTCGACGAACACGTGGACCTTGTCGGGGGTGATGTACTTCAGGATGCGGGTGTAGTGCGTGATGAGCAGGATGCCGCCGTTCTCCTCCGCCTTGTAGCGGTTGACACCCTCGGAGACCACGCGAAGCGCGTCCACGTCGAGGCCGGAGTCGGTCTCGTCGAGCACGGCGATCTTCGGCTTGAGCAGGTCCAGCTGCAGGATCTCGTGACGCTTCTTCTCGCCGCCGGAGAATCCCTCGTTGACGCTGCGCTCGGAGAAGGCCGGGTCGAAGTCGAGGTCGGACATGGCCTCCTTGACCTCCTTCACCCAGTGGCGGAGCTTGGGGGCCTCACCGCGGACGGCGGTGGCCGCGGAGCGCAGGAAGTTCGCGGTGGAGACCCCGGGGATCTCGGTCGGGTACTGCATGGCCAGGAACAGGCCGGCGCGGGCCCGCTCGTCGACCTCCATCGACAGGACGTCCTCGCCGTCGAGCGTCACGGTGCCGCCAGTGACCTCGTACTTGGGGTGGCCGGCGATGACGTAGGCGAGGGTGGACTTGCCGGAGCCGTTCGGCCCCATGATGGCGTGGGTCTGGCCCGACTCGATGGTCAGGTCGACCCCCTTGAGGATCTCGACGGTCTCGGGAGAGTCCTCGGTCGCGGCGACGCGGGCCGTGAGGCCCTTGATCTCGAGAGTGGTCATGGGTAGTGCTCGCAATCTGTGTGAGAAGTCGTGGGGGATGTACTGGCGGGGCTCGTCAGATGCCGGAGGACTCCAGCTCCAACTCGACGGCCTCGGTGATCCGCTCGCGCACCTCCGGCACGCCGATGCGGTTGATCACCTCGCCGAAGAACCCGCGGATCACGAGTCGCCGTGCGACGTCCTCGGGAATGCCCCGGGACATGAGGTAGAACAACTGTTCCTCGTCGAACCGTCCCACGGCGCTGGCGTGGCCCGCACCGGCGATCTCGCCGGTCTCGATCTCCAGGTTCGGGACCGAGTCGGCGCGGGCACCGTCGGTGAGCACGAGGTTGCGGTTCATCTCATACGTGTCGGTGCCCACGGCCCGGGCGCGGATCAGCACGTCACCGATCCACACGGTGTGTGCGTCCGGCAGGTTCGACTTGGCGTCGCCCTGCAGCGCACCCTTGTAGAGGATCCGCGAGGTGCAGTTGGGCTCCGAGTGGTCCACGAGAAGACGGTGCTCGAGGTGCTGCCCGTCGTCGGCGTAGTACAGGCCGTTGAGGGTGACCGTGCCGCCGGGGGCGGTGAACCGTGCGAACGGGGAGACGCGCACGAGCTCGCCACCGAACGTCACCGTCGTGTAGGTCAGTGTCGCGTCGCGGCCGACCTGTAGGTGGTGACCCGCGAGGTGCAGGGCGTCGTCGTCCCAGTCCTGGATGAGCACGATCTCGAGGTGGGCGGAGTCGCCGACGATGAACTCGACGTTCTCGGCGATCGTTCCGCCGCCACGCTGGTCCACGACGAACGTGGCGTTGGCGAACGCCTCGAGGCGGACCTGGGTGTGGCCGTAGGCCAGTTCGCCCTCGCCCGGGCCGTCGACGGTCACGTAGACGGGCTCGTCGATCACGGTCTCCTTGGCGACCGTGATGACGGTGGCCTCGGAGGCGGAGCTGAACGCCTGTGCGGCGACGCGGTCGCGGGGTGCCCCGGCCTCGCCGACGCGCTTGTCGTCCATGGCGACCGTCTCGACGGTCAGACCGTCGTGCTCGGCGACGGACGCCAGCAGGCGACCGGTCGCGGTGATGTTGGAGCCGTCGTGGATACCGCGCAGACGACGCAGCGGGGTGAACCGCCAGATCTCGTCCTTGTGGCTGGGTACCTCGAAGGCGCCCACGTCGAACGACGAGAACTGGTCGCCCTTGGTGGCGTCGACGGGGACGCCGTAGCGGTCCGTCAGGGGTGCCGGGGTGGACCCGGTCTCGGGTGCGGTGGTGTCGGTCATGGTGGTCAGCCCACCGATCCTTCCATCTGCAGTTCGATCAGGCGGTTGAGCTCGAGCGCGTACTCCATCGGGAGTTCCTTGGCGATCGGCTCGACGAAACCACGCACGATCATGGCCATCGCCTCGTCCTCGGCCAGGCCGCGGCTCATGAGGTAGAACAGCTGGTCCTGGCTCACCTTGGAGACCGTGGCCTCGTGCCCCAGCGTGACGTCGTCCTCCCGGATGTCGATGTAGGGGTAGGTGTCGGACCGGCTGATGTTGTCGACCAGCAACGCGTCGCACTCGACGTTGGACTTCGAGCCCTTCGCGCCGGCGTTGATCTGGACCAGACCGCGGTACGCGGACCGCCCGCCGCCCCGAGCCACCGACTTGGAGACGATGTTCGAGGACGTGTTGGGCGCCAGGTGCAGCATCTTGGAACCGGTGTCCTGGTGCTGGCCCTCACCGGCGAACGCCACGGAGAGGACCTCGCCCTTGGCGTGCTCACCGGTCAGCCAGACCGCCGGGTACTTCATCGTCACCTTGGAGCCGATGTTGCCGTCGATCCACTCCATGGTGGCGCCCTCTTCGGCACGGGCACGCTTGGTGACGAGGTTGTAGACGTTGTTCGACCAGTTCTGGATGGTCGTGTAGCGGCACCGGCCGCCCTTCTTGACGACGATCTCGACGACCGCGGAGTGCAGGGAGTCCGACTTGTAGATCGGCGCGGTGCAGCCCTCGACGTAGTGGACGTAGGCGCCCTCGTCCACGATGATCAGCGTCCGCTCGAACTGGCCCATGTTCTCGGTGTTGATCCGGAAGTACGCCTGCAGCGGGATGTCCACCTGCACGCCCGGCGGGACGTAGATGAACGAGCCACCGGACCAGACGGCCGTGTTGAGGGCGGAGAACTTGTTGTCCCCGGAGGGGATGACCGAGCCGAAGTACTCCTCGAAGTACTCGGGATGCTCCTTGAGCGCCGTGTCGGTGTCCATGAAGATGACACCCTGGCTCTCCAGGTCCTCACGGATCTGGTGGTAGACCACCTCGGACTCGTACTGCGCGGCGACGCCGGCCACGAGCCGCTGCTTCTCCGCCTCGGGGATGCCGAGCTTGTCGTAGGTGTTCTTGATGTCCTCGGGCAGGTCCTCCCAGCTGGTGGCCTGCTTCTCCGTGGAACGGACGAAGTACTTGATGTTGTCGAAGTCGATACCGGACAGATCCGAACCCCAGGTGGGCATCGGCTTCTTGTCGAAGATCTTCAGGGCCTTGAGCCGCTTCTCGAGCATCCAGTCGGATTCGCTCTTCTTGGCGGAGATGTCACGCACGACCGCCTCGGACAGGCCGCGCTGCGCGGTGGCACCGGCGTCGTCCGAGTCGTGCCAGCCGTAGTTGTACTGGCCGATGGAGGCGATTCGTTCCTCATCGGTGGTCGGCTCCGTGACGTCGGCCGTCACCTGATCGGGGGTGATGGTCATCGCACTGTCCTTTCGGCGGTCGGTGCCGACGCGGACGCGTCGGCCGGTGCAGGGATCGTGGCCGCGAGGTCACTCACGGTCACGGTCCCGGTCGGGATGTTGGTGGTGCAGGCGCAGTTTCCGCCCGCGATGGTGGCGAGCCGCTGGACGTGGGTGCCCACTATCTCGGACACCACCTCCTGCTCGGCAGCGCACAGTTCGGGGAACCGGGAGGCGACGTTCCACACCGGGCAGTGGTGCTGGCAGATCTGCAGGCCGGTGCCCGCCTCCTCTACGGAGGACGCGTAGCCGGCACCGGACAGCGCGGTGGCGATGTCCGTGGCGGCGCGCTCGACGTCGTGCGGGCCCTCGGCCGGACGGACGTGACCGATCACCGAGCGCACCCGCTCGCGGGCGAACTCCGTGACCGCGGCCGTGCCACCGATACGACGCAGGGCGGTCAGGGCCTCGACCGCCAGGTGGTCGTACCCGTGGCGGGCGGTGCTGCGGCCGGAGACCGTCATCTGGAACGCCTTGGCCGGGCGACCGCGGGTTCCCGCCGGCCGAGAACGGACGGCCTCCACCTCGCCGGCCTCGACCAGATGGTCCAGGTGTCGCCGGACACCGGCGGCGGTGAGCCCCAGTTCGTGTCCGATCTCGACGGCGGTGAGTGCTCCGCGCTCCAACAGGAGTTCCCGGATCGACGAGCGGGTGTCGGGCCGCGTGCTGCTCTCGAACACGTGCTGCACGCTCATACGCCACTCCCTTCCGGTTATGCTCGGTGCGCCCGGTCGGGACGCACCTCCTGATATTACGCAACACTTCTGTTTCGGAAATATTCCCCCCACCCCCGGACGCGCTGCCGGGGTGAGGTGTGCGACGACAGCGCCGGTGGAGGAAGGGTCGGGACTGTGGCACGCGATTACCCCAGGCGTGGTGCCGGGTCGGTCACCTCCCGCCTCCACGCGCAGGAGCTGTCCACCGGGTCCCCGTTGTCCGCGGAGATGGCCCGCCTGCGCCGCATCCGTCTGATCGGCACCACCGCCGCCGTGGCGATGGCGATCGGGGCGCTCGGGGCCGGCGCGTTGCCCGTCCTGCAGAACCCGATCGCCGGCGAGCGACTGTTCGGCCTGTGGCTGCGCCTGCAGCAGTCCTCGATGACGGTCGTCATGGCGGGGATGGTCACGGTGACCCTGTGTTGGCTGCTGCTCGCCCCGTACGTGCTCGGGCGGGATCGGCGGGGTCGGATCAGTGGTCGGATCGACCGCGCGACGCTCGACCGGGTGATCGCGTCGTGGGCGCTCCCCCTCGCGCTGGCTCCGCCGATGTTCAGCCGGGACGTCTACAGCTACCTGGCCCAGGGGGCGATCGGCAACGAGCTCGACGATCCCTACGAACTCGGTCCGGTCCCGGCACTGGGGACCTCACACGCGCTCACCATCAACGTCCCGGACATCTGGCGCGATACGCCCAACCAGTACGGACCGTTGTTCCTGGGGGTGCAGAAGGTCATCCACGGGCTCACCGGCGACGACGTGGTGGCCGGGACCATCCTGCACCGGGTCGTGGCCGTGATCGGGATCCTCATGCTGGGCTGGGCCGTCCCACGGCTCGCCGAGTACTGCGGCGTGTCCGACGTCGCCGCCCTCTGGCTGGCCGTGGCCAACCCCCTGGTCCTGTTCCACCTCGTCTCCGGCATCCACTCCGAGGCGCTGATGATGGGCCTGCTGGCGGTCGGGCTGGTGCTGGCGCTGCGCGCAGTGGACGCCCCCGGATCCGGGTGGCGCACCACCTCGCTGTTCATCCTGGGGACCGTCCTGGTCACCGGATCGGCCCTGGTCAAACTCCCCACGGTGGTGGCGTTGGGGTTCATCGGCATGGCCCTGGCGCGCCGGTGGGGTGCGAGCTGGTCCGCCACCCTGCGCGCGGCGTCGGTCATGGTGGCGGTGAGCGGTGTGACCACCGGGGTGGCGATGATCGTCACCTCGTCCGGCCTCGGCTGGATCACCAAACTCGGGGCGGCCACCTCGCTGCGCAGCTGGCTCTCCCCGCCCACCGCGCTCGGTGTGATCGTCGGCGGGATCGGGCAGTATCTCGGGCTCGGGGACCACACCGAACAGATCCTCGTCATGGTGCAGACCGCCGCCCTGGTCGCGGCCGGCGCGTTCACCGTCCGCATGCTGTTCGCGGTCCAGGCGGGTCGGATCAACCCGGTCGGTGGGCTGGGGGTGTCCATGGCCGCGATCGTCCTGTGTTTCCCCGTCGTGCAGCCCTGGTACGTCCTGTGGGCGCTGGTCCCATTGGCCGCGTGGGCCTCGCGGGTGGAATTCCGTCTCCCGGTGGTCGCCGTGAGCGCGGTGCTGGCCTGCTTCACCCTCCCGCCGGGTGCGGGACTGCCCCCGTTCGTGACCGTCCAGGCCTGGGCGGCGACCGTGGCGGTGGTCGCCGTCCTGCTCGTCGCACTGTTCCGGTGGCCGGGGCTGTTGCGCTTCCGCTAGCCGGACCGGCCTACACTCGGATCCCGTGACCTCTCCGACGGATACGCCCGCGCTGCACGTCGAGGGGCTCGTCAAGAGGTTCGGGGCGACCACCGCCGTCGCCGGCCTGGACCTGCGACTCGAACGCGGGCAGGTCATGGCCCTGCTGGGACCCAACGGGGCGGGCAAGACCACCACGGTCGAGATCTGCGAGGGATTCGCCCGTCCCGACGCGGGCACCGTGCGGGTGCTGGGCCTGGACCCGGTCATCGATCGCCAGCGGGTCCGCAGCCGCATCGGGATGATGCTCCAGGGTGGCGGCTCCTACCCCGCCGCCAGGGTGGGCGAGATGCTCCGGCTGGTGGCGTCCTACTACGCCGATCCCCTCGATCCGGACTGGTTGCTGGGCGAACTCGGACTCACCGAGCACGTCCGGACCCCGTACCGGCGCCTGTCCGGCGGCCAACAGCAACGTCTGTCCCTGGCGATCGCGGTCATCGGCCGGCCGGAGCTGGTCTTCCTCGACGAGCCGACCGCCGGCCTCGACGCCCAGTCGCGCCGGGCCGTGTGGGACCTAGTTCACGCGCTGCGTCGCGACGGCGCCGCGGTGTTGCTCACCACCCACCTCATGGACGAGGCGGCCTCGCTCGCCGACGAGGTCGTGATCGTCGACCACGGCCGGCGCGTCGCCTCCGGGACGCCCGCCGAACTCGAACGCGCCGGGACCGCGGAGGGCGTCACCCTCGTCGTCGACGGCGAGGTGTCCCCGTCGCTGCTCGCCGGCGTCCTCGGTGGGGAGCACACGGTCGCGGCGGGGACCGCCGCCGGCGTCCTCGAGGTCCACGGCCCGGTCTCCCCCGAACTCATGACCGCCATGTGTGCCGCCCTCGAGCGGGCCGGCGTCCAACTCACCTCCCTGGCCACCCGCACCAGGAGTCTCGAGGAGGTCTTCCTCGACCTGACCGGACGGGAACTGCGATGACCCACACCCAGACAGGCGGCAACCGCTTCGCCCCCGGCACCTTCGCCCGTCCGTCGGCGCCGGCGTCCCCGGGCCGGATGACCGCAGCCCAGACCCGGATGGAACTGGCGCTGTTCCTGCGCAACGGTGAACAGCTCCTCGTGGCCCTGGTCATCCCCGTCGCCATCCTCTTCGGCCTCACCGCGATCGACTTCGGTGCGGTACCGGATCCGCGGGTCGATCACGCGATCACCGCGGTACTGACCATCTCCGTCATGGGGACGGCCTTCACCGGCCAGGCGATCGCCGTGGGCTTCGACCGCCGGTACGGCGCCCTCAAACGTCTCGGGGGCACCCCCCTGCCGCCGGCGGTCATCATCCTCGGCAAGATCCTCGCGACGCTCGTGCTGGTGGCCGGCCAGGCGGTCGTCCTCGGCGTCATCGCGGCGCTGCTGGGATGGCGGCCCGAACTCCCGGGGCTGGCGCTGGGGGCGCTCGTGATCGCCCTGGGAACGGTGGCGTTCTCCGCCATGGGGCTCCTACTCGGGGGCACCCTGCGTGCGGAGATCGTCCTGGCCCTGGCCAACCTCATCTGGTTCGTCCTCATCGGGGGCGCCGGACTCGCGATCGGGGTGGTCGACCTCCCCTCCGCGGTGGCCGACCTCCTCGTCGTCGTCCCCTCCTACGCGCTGACCTCCGCGCTGGGCACGGCGCTCGCCGGCGGCGTCCCCGCCCTGGCCGCGCTGTCCCTGGTCCTCTGGACGGCCGTGTGTGGCGGATTTGCCGTGCGTCACTTCTCGTTCACCTGATAGCAGACCCCGGCGCGCCGCGGCCTAGAATCGGGGCCGTGACCTCGACATCGCACGCCCCGACCTCCGGAACCCCGGCCGCGAGCGACCCCGGGCGATCGACCGGACCGTTGTCCCGCCTGCCCGTTCCGTCGATCCGGGTCCAGAAGGGTGTCGCGCTCGCCAACGTCATCGCCCAGATCGGCATCATGACCACCGGCGTCACCGTGCGCGTGACCGCCTCCGGTCTGGGTTGCGAGACCTGGCCGCAGTGCAACGAGGCCAGTTTCGTGCCCGTCCCCGGCGCCGCACCGGCGCTGCACCAGGCGGTCGAGTTCGGCAACCGCCTGCTCACCTTCGTCCTGGCGGCGGTCGCCGTGGCGCTGCTCCTCGCCGTGTACCGCGCCGGGCGCCGCCGCGGCCTCAAGGCACTCGCCTGGGCCATGCCGGCGGGCATCCTCGCCCAGGCCGTGATCGGCGGGATCACCGTCCTGGCCGGCCTCGTCTGGTGGACCGTCGCGCTGCACCTGCTGCCCTCGATGATCCTCGCCTGGCTCGCCGCCGTCCTCTTCGTCCGCATCGGCGAGGCCGACACCGCGCCGCCCCGGCGGGTGATGCCCAAGCCGATGACGTGGCTGACCGTGCTGTCGGCCGTCCTGCTCACCGGGGTCCTCACCACCGGGACGATGGTGACAGGGGCCGGACCCCATGCCGGCGACGCGCGCATCACCGCGGCGGATCGACTCCAGTTGCCCATCCAGTGGCTCGTCCACTTCCACGCCGAACTCATGGTGGGTTACGTCTGCCTGCTCATCGGGTTGCTGGCCGGGCTCGTCGCGCTGCGGACGGAGGGCCCCGCGATCCGTCGGAGCGCGATCCTCATCGGACTCATCGCGGCGCAGGCGGTCATCGGGATCACCCAGTACCAACTCGGGGTGCCCGAGCTGCTGGTCGTGGCGCACGTGACCCTGGCGGGTGCGATCACCGCCGTCACCGGCGCCCTGTGGGCGGCGGGCGTCATCCGGGACCGCGTGCCGGCCTGACAGGGTCGCCCACCCCGGCAGAGTCCCGGGTACGCGTCGCCTCTGTACGGGTGACGGCCCGGTGCGCGTCCTCTCCGGTCCCTTCGGGGCGCGCACCCGGCCGACCGAAGAAATAGCAGCGGCCCCGCCGATCGGCGGGGCCGCTGTCGTCGCGCGGGAGGTCAGACCAGGGAGCCCGATCCGGCCATGCGCTTCCAGTGTCCGGCGGGGACATCGGTACGCGAGACCAGCTCGCGCGTCCAGTCCGATCCGGTGAGGCCGGAGATCCCGTCGCGGACCGCCTCGGCCTGCGACAGACTGTCGACCATCGTGTCCCCCAGCACGCCGTCGGCGCCGACCAGGGTGACGCGGACCCCGCAGCGGCCCACAGGCTGGAGGACGACGTCCGCCGCGCCGCCGTGCCGGGACAGGAACTTCTCGACGAACTTCACCGTCTTGGCCGGTGGGGTGGGACCCGCCGGCACCGGCGCCGCGTCGATCTTCTCGGCGGGTGCCTTCTCGGTCGGCTGGACCTCCGCGGCGGCCGGCTCCTCCGACTCCTGCGCCGCGGGCTCGTCGGCCGGGGGCACCGCCGCCGGCTGCGACGCGGCCGGCGCATCCGCCGGGCGATCGGTCGCGGACGGCGCCGGAGCGGCCTTCCCCGCCGTCGGCTCGTCGCTCTTCGACTCGGCCGCGGAGTCCGTGGTGGAGGAGTCCGTGGTGGCGGCGGCGCCGCCCAGTGTCAGGCCACCGCTCTTGCCCCCGCCCGGCGCCTTGGCCTTGCTCCCGCCGCCGAGGGTCAGGCCACCCGACTTACCGCCACCGGGCGCCTTGGCCTTGCTCCCGCCGCCGAGCGTCAGGCCACCGGACTTCTTCTCCGTCGACACGGCGGACGCATCGGCGGCGGAGGTGGAGTCGACGTCGGACGTGGAGTCGGCCCCCGCCTCGGCCCTCGCCTCGGTCGGGGTGGCGGGGTCCGCCTGAGCTGCGGGTGCTGCGTCGGGCGTGGCGGTGAACGGGGCATCGTCCTTCTCGTCCTTCTTGTCACCAGCGGAGGCGGCAGCCGCACCTGCGGCTGCCGCGGCACCGGCTGCGCCACCCAGGACGAGCTTGCCCGCCGACCCCCCGCCGGGAGCCTTGGCCTTGGACCCACCGCCGAGCTTCAGTCCCCCGCCGGACGTGGTCGCCGGGGCGGACGCTGTCGGGGCGGACGGTGCCTGAGCGGCCACCGGCTCGTCCGACGACTTCGCGGCCGTGCTCGGCTTGGTGGCATCGGCCTGGGCGGAGGGCGCCGGCTCCGCAGCGGGCTCGGACGGGGCCTCGGGCGAAGCGGGAACCTCCGCGGCCGGCGCCGTCGATGCGTGCGCCGCGGGAGCGCCACCGTCGACCTCGGTGATCCGGGAACCGTGCAGCGTGGAGGCTCCTCCGCCCGGGGCGCGCGGGGCGCGCCGACCCAGGGTGATCCCCCCGCCCGCGCCGCCGGCGGCCGCCGGGGCCGGGGTCTGCCGCGCCTCGGCAGGCGCCTCCTGCGTCGCGGCAGGCGTCTTCTTCACGGGTTCGGTCGCCTCGGGAGCCCCCGCCGGCGCCTGCGCCTGCGTGTCAGGCTCGGACGGCGCCGGCGCCTCCTCGGTGACCGCATCGGCTCGGGCGGGTGCGGCCGCCGCCCCGGACCCACTGGTGGTGATCTCGGGCCATCCGGTCGCCCGGACTCGCGGCCCCCCGGCGTACTGGGAAAGGATCTGCAGGCTCATGGGGGTAGCCTATCGCCTCCCCCGCCCCGCTTCCGCCGGGACTCCCGCGAACCGGCGAACCGGAGTCCGGGCACCGGCTGCGGCGGACGACACACTTCCGGATACTGGGCGCCATGAGAGCCATAGAGATCTCCAGGCACGGCGGACCCGAGGTGCTCACACCGGTCGAGGCGGGTGTCCCCTCACCCGGACCGGGCGACGTGGTCGTCCGCACCACCGCGATCGGGGTCAACTACATCGACACCTACTTCCGCGAGGGCACCTACGCCCGGGACCTGCCGTTCGTCCCCGGCAGCGAGGGGACGGGAGTGGTCGAGGTGCTCGGCGAGGGGACGCCCGACCTGATGGTCGGCGACCGGGTGGCGTGGTGTCAGGTGCCGGGGTCGTACGCCCAGTACGTCGTCGCGCCCGCCGAGTCGCTGGTGACGGTGCCGGAGGGTATCGACGACGAGGTGGCGGCCTCGATGCTGCTGCAGGGGCTCACGGCGCACTACCTGATCACCGACACCCACCGGGCCCTCCCCGGCGACACCGTGCTGATCACCGCGGGTGCAGGCGGGGTCGGGCAGCTGCTCATCCAACTGGCCGTCGCTCACGGCCACCGTGTGATCACCACGACCTCGACCGAGGAGAAGGCGGGCCTGTGTCGCGAACTGGGGGCGCACCACGTGCTGCTCTATCCCGACGCGACCCCGGAGAGGATCCGCGAGCTCTCCGACGGCGGTGTCTCCGTGGTGTTCGATGGAGTGGGCCGGGACACCTTCGACGACAGCCTGGCCTCGCTGGCCCGCCGCGGGACCTTGGTTCTGTTCGGCGCGGCGAGCGGTCCGGTCCCGCCGGTGGACCCCCAACGACTCAACGCCGCGGGCTCGGTGTTCCTCACCCGCCCGAGCCTGGGCGACTTCATCGCCGGGACCGGGGAGTTCCGTGAGCGGGCCGGCGAGGTCCTCGAGGGGATCGTCGACGGCTCGCTCCGGTTGTCGGTGGGCGCGACGTTCGGATTGTCGGAGGCGGCGGAAGCGCACCGGGCGCTGCAATCCCGGCAGACCACGGGTTCGGTCGTCCTCGACCCCGCCCGCTGAGCACCCTCGACCCCGCCCGCTGAGGAGGGCGGGGGTGGGTGATCAGGCGATCGGGAAGATCTCCGCGATCGTCTGGAGTCCGAGGACCGCGTCGACGGACAGTGCGACGAACACCCCCGCCAGGTAGTTGTTCGACAGGATGAACAACTTGAGGGGCTTGACCTCCACCCCGCGCCGCACACCGGCCTCGAGGCGGTGTGCCATGACGATGAACCACACTCCGAAGCCGAGGGCGCCGGCCGCGTACACCCAGCCGGCGGCGGGGATCAGGGCGAACGTGCACAGGACGGTCACCCAGGTGTAGATGGTGATGCGCCGGGTGACCCCCTCGGCGGACATGATGACCGGGAGCATCGGCACTCCGGCGGCCTCGTAGTCCTCCTTGTAGCGCATCGCGAGCGCCCAGGTGTGCGGTGGCGTCCAGAAGAAGATGATGAGGAACAGGACGATCGCCTGCCACCAGTTGTGCGCCTGCCCCTCGGGGAGATGATCGGTGATCACGGCCCACGACACCAGTACCGGCATGCATCCCGCGGCCCCGCCCCATACGACGTTCTGGGCCGTGCGGCGCTTGAGGATCATCGTGTAGACGAACACGTAGAAGCAGATGGTCAGCAGGATGAAGAACGCGGCCAGCCAGCTCCCGGCCAGCAGACCCAGCCACAGCATGCTCGAGACGCCGAGCAGCAGACCGAAGACCAGTGCGGCCCGGGTACTGATCGCGTGACGCGCCAACGGCCGACGCTCGGTCCGCTTCATGACCTTGTCGATGTCGGCGTCGACGACCATGTTGAGCGAGTTGGCGCTCGCCGCGCCCAGCCAACCGCCCACCAGGGTGAGCAGAACCAGTGAGAGGTGAACGTTGCCGCGGTCGGCCTGGAGGAGGGCGGGGATGGCGGCGACGAGCAGCAACTCGATGACGCGCGGCTTGGTGAGGGCGATGTACGCCATCACCACGTCGACCGCGCGGGCTCGCCCGCTCGCCGGAGCCGGCCGCCCCGTGGACTCTGGAGGGGAGACTGATGGCCCCCCACTCCGGGTCGGGGTGGAATCGTGCACCGGAACTCCTCGCAGCAGACGTCAACGCACTACTGAGCCGATACTACGTCCCCCCTGCACGGTCCGCGAAAGAGCGGGGGCGGGGACCGCACGCCCCGCCGTCCCCGCGACCACTAAGGTGGTTCACGACATACGCGCGGATCCGCGCCGCACCCTCAGACCCGGGAGAACCACAAGTGACCAGCGCGTCGGAGATCACCGAGCTCACCACTGCACGCCACCCGTCCGACTGGACCGAACTCGACACCCGCGCCGTCGACACCGCGAGGGTCCTCGCCGCCGAGGCCGTGCAGCGTTGCGGTAGCGGCCACCCGGGCACCGCGATGAGCCTCGCGCCGCTCGCCTACACGCTCTACCAGCGCATCATGCGACACGATCCCTCCGATCCCACGTGGGTCGGACGGGACCGCTTCGTGCTGTCCTGTGGACACACCTCTCTCACCCAGTACATCCAGCTGTACCTCGCCGGCTTCGGGCTGGAGCTGGACGACCTCAAGGCGCTCCGGACCTGGGGATCCAAGACCCCCGGACACCCGGAGTGGCGGCACACCGACGGCGTGGAGATCACCACCGGCCCGCTGGGTCAGGGGCTGGCCTCCGCAGTCGGCATGGCGATGGCGGCACGCTACGAGCGCGGACTGTTCGATCCGGAGACGCCGTCGGGCAAGAGCCCGTTCGACCACTTCATCTACGTGATCGCCTCCGACGGTGACGTGCAGGAGGGTGTCACCGCCGAGGCGTCGTCCCTCGCGGGCACCCAGCAGCTCGGCAATCTCATCGCGATCTACGACGACAACGAGATCTCGATCGAGGACAACACCCGGATCGCCCTCAACGAGGACGTCGCGGCGCGCTACGAGGCGTACGGCTGGCACGTCCAGACGGTGAACGGCGGTGAGGACGTGGCCGCCATCGAGGAGGCCATCGCCGACGCCCGTGCGGTCACCGACAAGCCGTCGCTGATCGTCCTGCGCACCGTCATCGCCTTCCCGGCACCCACCATGATGAACACCGGGGCCTCGCACGGCGCGGCGCTCGGCCAGGACGAGGTCGACGCCGTGAAGGAGGCGCTCGGCATGGGCGGCACCGAGCCGTTCACGGTGGAGGACGAGGTGATCTCCCACACCCGGGCCGCCCGCGACAGGGGTGCCCGCGTCCACGCGCAGTGGAGCGACATGTTCCACGCCTGGGCAGAGGCGAACCCGGAGCGCAAGACCCTGTTCGATCGCCTGTACTCGGGTGAGCTCCCCGACGGATGGGATGCCGGGCTCCCCACATGGGACGCCGATTCCAAGGGCGTCGCCACGCGTAAGGCGTCCGCCGAGGCCATCCAGGCCCTGGGCGCCACCCTCCCCGAGTTGTGGGGCGGCTCCGCGGACCTGGCCGGCTCCAACAACACGCCCATCAAGGGCGCGGACTCCTTCGGCCCGTCCTCCATCTCGACCGACACGTGGACCGCGTCCCCGTACGGACGCAACCTGCACTTCGGCGTCCGTGAGCACGCCATGGGCGCGATCCTCAACGGCATCGCCCTCCACGGCCCCACCCGGCCCTACGGCGGGACGTTCCTGATCTTCAGCGAGTACATGCGTCCGGCCGTCCGGCTCGCCGCGCTCCAGGGGAGCAACGCGTACTACGTGTGGACCCACGACTCGATCGGGCTCGGCGAGGACGGCCCCACCCATCAGCCGGTCGAACAGTTGGCGGCGCTGCGCGCCATCCCGGGTCTGGCGATCCTGCGTCCGGCCGACGCCAACGAGACCGCGGCGTCGTGGCGCGCCATGCTCGAGGCACTCGACGGGCCCAAGGGCCTGTGCCTGACCCGTCAGGACGTCCCGGTGCTCGAGGGCACCAAGGAGCTCGCCCGCGAGGGGGTCGAGCGCGGGGGTTATGTCCTCGCCGAGGCCTCGACCGGGACCCCCGAGGTGATCCTCATGGGCACCGGGTCCGAGGTGCAGCTGGCCGTGCAGGCCCGCGAGGTCCTCGAGGCGGAGGGCGTGGCGACCCGCGTGGTCTCGATGCCCTGTGTCGAGTTCTTCGATCAGCAGGACGCCGGGTACCGCGAGTCGGTGCTCCCCCGCTCCGTCCGCGCGCGGGTCAGCGTCGAGGCCGGCATCGCGATGCCGTGGCACCGGTTTCTCGGCGACGCCGGCCGAGCCGTCTCGCTCGAGCACTTCGGCGCCTCGGCGCCCTACCAGACACTGTTCACAGAGTTCGGGATCACCGCCGACGCGGTGGTCTCCGCGGCCCGCGAATCCCTCGCGGCCGCTGCCGGGGAGGCATCATGACCAACGCCAATCTCGCTGCCCTGAGCGCCGCCGGCGTCTCCGTGTGGCTCGACGACCTGTCCCGGCAGCTGCTCGCCTCCGGCGAACTCGAGAGGCGGATGTCCGCCTATTCGATCGTCGGCGTGACGACCAACCCCGCCATCTTCCAGTCGGCGCTGGCCGACTCGTCGGCGTATGAGAGCGCGCTCACCGAGGCGGTCCGCGCCGACCGCGACGTGGATTCCGTCGTGCGGGCCCTGACCACGTCCGACGTCCGCGACGCGTGTGACGTCCTGGCCGACGTCCACCGCGCGACCGACGGGGTGGACGGCCGCGTCTCCCTCGAGGTGGACCCCGGCCTGGCCCACGACACAGCGGCGACCGTGACACAGGCGGTGGAGCTCTCCGAGGTGGTGGACCGCCCGAACGTCATGATCAAGATCCCCGCGACGTCGGCGGGGTTGCCGGCCATCACCGATGTCATCGGCAAGGGCATCGACGTCAATGTCACGCTGATCTTCTCGGCGGACCAGTACCGCGCGGTGGCGGAGGCGTACCTGACCGGACTCGAGCAGGCCGCTGCCGCCGGTCACGACCTGTCCGCCATCCACTCCGTGGCGTCGGTGTTCGTCTCCCGGCTCGACACCGAGATCGACTCGCGACTCCCGGAGTCGTCAGAGCTGCGGGGCAAGGCCGGTCTGGCCAATGCGCGCCTCTGCCAGGAGGTCTACGAGGAACTGTTCGACCCCGAGGGACGCTTCGGGGCACTCGCCGATCGCGGAGCCCGTCCCCAGCGTCTCCTGTGGGCCTCGACGGGGGTCAAGGACCCGGCGTACCCCGACACGCTGTACGTGACCGGTCTGGTGACCCACGGGACGGTCAACACCATGCCGTTCGGCACCATCGAGGCGTTCGCGGACCACGGCGTCGTCGAGGGCGACACGGTCCGGGGCACCGCCGAGGAGTCCCGGGCCACCCTCGACGCACTGCGCGCCGAGGGGATCGACCTGGACGAGGTCTTCAGCCTCCTCGAGCAGCAGGGAGTGCAGAAGTTCGTGACCGCCTGGGACGACCTGGTGGACACGGTGAGGACGCGGATCGACGAGATCCCGACGGGGTCGTGATCGGCCCGGACGACGGGGCGACACCGGTCGTCGAGGCCCCCGGCGGCGCCCCGGAGGGGTGGGCCAACCCGCTCCGTGATCCCCGGGATCGACGGCTCCCCCGCATCGCGGGACCGTCCGGTCTCGTGATCTTCGGTGTGACGGGCGACCTGTCCAAGAAGAAGCTCATCCCCGCCATCTACGACCTGGCCAACCGTGGCCTGCTCCCGCCGGGGTTCTCCCTGATCGGCTTCGGCCGCCGACGGTGGACCCACGACGAGTTCGCCGCGTTCGCCCGCGAGCAGGCCCGCGAACGGTGCCGGACCCCGTTCCGCGAGGACGTGTGGGAGCAGCTCGCCGCCGGACTGCGGTTCGTCACCGGGACATTCGACGACGACGAGGGCTTCGACGATCTGGCGGACCAGCTGGGGGCACTCGAGGCCGAACGTGGGACCGCCGGCAACTACGCGTTCTACCTGTCCATCCCCCCGGATGACTTCCCGACCGTCTGCCGGCACCTCGATCGCACGGGGTGCACCCGCGGCCCGGAGGGGTCCTGGCGCCGGGTGGTCATCGAGAAGCCCTTCGGGCACGACCTGGCGAGCGCCCGCGAACTCAACGCGGTGGTGGGTGCGGTCTTCCCCGAGGACTCGGTCTTCCGGATCGATCATTACCTGGGCAAGGAGACCGTCCAGAACATCCTCGCATTGCGTTTCGCCAACCAGCTCTTCGAACCGGTGTGGAACGCCAACCACGTGGATCACGTGCAGATCACCATGGCCGAGGACATCGGCCTGGGTGGTCGGGCCGGCTACTACGACGGCATCGGCGCGGCCCGCGACGTCATCCAGAACCACCTCATCCAGTTGATGGCGTTGGTCGCGATGGAGGAACCGACCGATTTCTCCGCTGCCGCGTTGCGGGCGGAGAAGACCAAGGTCCTCGAGTCGACCTCGCTGGCACTGCCGATTGCCGAGACGGCCGCGCGTGGTCAGTACGCGGGTGGCTGGCAGGGGTCCGAGCAGGTCGTGGGGCTGAAGGACGAGGAGGGGTACGACCCCTCCTCGGCCACCGAGACCTACGCTGCGATCACCCTCGAGGTCCACAACCGCCGATGGGCGGGGGTCCCCTTCTATCTCCGCACCGGCAAGCGGTTGGGACGACGGGTCACCGAGATCGCGGTGGTCTTCCGGCGCGCTCCGCACCTGCCGTTCGACGCGACCATGACCCAGGAGCTGGGGCAGAACGCGCTGGTCATCCGGGTCCAGCCGGACGAGGGTGTCACGTTGCGCTTCGGCTCCAAGGTCCCGGGCACCGCCATGGAGGTCCGGGACGTCAACATGGACTTCGCCTACGGTGAGGCGTTCACGGAATCCTCCCCCGAGGCCTACGAACGTCTCATCCTCGACGTCCTGTTGGGTGAGCCCTCGCTCTTCCCGGTGTCCCGCGAGGTCGAGCTGAGCTGGCAGCTCCTCGACCCGGTCCTGCAGGAATGGGAGTCGGCCGGGACGCCGGAGCAGTACCAGGCCGGGACGTGGGGGCCGAAGGGCGCCGACGAGATTCTGGCCCGGAGTGGCCGCGCATGGAGGCGACCGTGATCATCGACCTACCCGACACCTCCACCCGCGGGATCGCCAAGAAGCTCGTGCAGATCCGCGAGGAGGCCGGGCTGAGCACCATCGGACGGGTGCTCACGCTGATCGTGATCACCGATCACGTCCGCGGCAGCGAGTCCGCGATCGAGGCGGCCAACGAGGCCAGCCGGGAGCATCCGTGCCGGGTCATCGTGGTGATCCGCGGACCTCGCGCGGACGCCGACAGGCTCGACGGTCAGATCCGCGTCGGCGGTGACGCCGGGGCGGCGGAGGTCGTCGTGCTGCGCACCTCCGGTGCGATGGCCTCCCAGTCGGCCTCCCTCGTCACGCCGTTGCTGCTGCCGGACACCCCTCTCGCCGTGTGGTGGCCCCGCCACTCCCCCACGTTGTTGTCCGAGGACAGGGTGGGCAGGCTCGCGAAGCGCCGGATCGTCGACTCTGACGCCGAGGGGCATCCCACCGATGCGCTGGCGAAACGGGCGGCCGGCTACTCCCCGGGCGACACCGATCTGGCGTGGGCGCGCATCACCCACTGGCGTTCCCTGCTCGCGGCGACCCTGGACCGTCCGCCCTTCGAGCGCATCACCGGGGCGACGGTGTGCGGCCCGGAGCGGGCGGCGTCGGTGGACCTGGCCGGTGGATGGCTGGCGTCCCGGCTCGGGATCGACGTCCTGCGGGCCGTCGGCCCGAGGATGGTCGTCCTGGAGCGGGCCTCGGGCTCCATCGTCCTCAAGCAGATCAGCGCGACCTCCGCCGAGCTCCGCATCACGGGTCAGGCGCCCACGCGGGTGGCGCTCGTCGGCCGCAGCGTCGCCGATTGTCTCTCGGAGGAGCTACGGCGGATGGACACCGACGGCGTGTACGCCGATGCGTTGGCCAATCATGACCGTGTCATCTACACCTCTGCCTCGGTTCGCTGAGCCGGGGGCCCGAGGTCGACGTCACTTCCCCACCGCACCACCACCACAGGAGCGCCGATGTCAGTCATACGCCATCTCGTACACCCGGATGCGGACACCCTCGCCGAAGCGGCAGCCCTCGCCGTCGTCGGGCACCTCAACGAACGGATCGCCACCGCCGGGACCGCGACGCTGTCCCTGACGGGCGGCTCGGTGGGGGTGAAGACCGCCGCCGCACTCGCCGGGGCCGATGTCGACTGGTCACGCGTGACCATCTACCTGGGGGACGAACGCTTCGTCCCGGCAGACGACCCCGAGCGCAACGACGGGCAGCTCGACGACGTCCTGCTCCGCACCGTGGGCGACCGCGCCACCGTCCACCGCTGGCCGGCCCGCGGACCGGAGTTCGAGGACGTCGACGCCGCGGCCGAGGCGTTCCTCGCCGCGGTGGACCTCCCCGGGGGCGACGAGCCGCTGTTCGACGTCACCCTCTTGGGCATGGGACCCGAGGGGCACATGAACTCGATCTTCCCGCACACGCCGGCGGTCGCCGAGACCGAGCGGCTCGCGGTGGGCGTGCGTGACTGCCCCAAGCCGCCACCGGAGCGACTGACCTTCACCCTCCCGGCGGTGCGCAGGTCGAGGCACGTGCTCGTCGTGGCCGCCGGGGACGGGAAGGCGGAGGCGGTGGCCAGGGGCCTGGGCGGGGCGGACCCCGCGGACTGGCCCGTCGCCGGTGCCGTGGGCACCGAGTCGACCACGTATCACCTGGACGGACCGGCCGCCTCGATGGTGCTCTGAGAACAGGAACGGGGCGCGTCCCTTCCACTCGGTGGAAGAGACGCGCCCCGTCGTCCGCCCGGGCGGTGGGGCCGAGCCGGGGACCGGTCGGTCAGCCGAACCTGACCATGAGGCCGACCGCCACGATGGCGATGACCCAGAGGATCGCGACGACCACGGTGACCCGGTCGAGGTTCCGCTCGACCACGCTGGACCCGGAGAGACTGGACTGGACACCGCCACCGAAGAGCGACGACAGGCCGCCTCCCTTGCCGCGGTGCAGCAGGATGAACAGCATCAGCAGCAGGCTGGTGGTGATGAGGAAGATGTCCAGGGCGAGCTTCATGTAGGGATCGTGCCTCACGTCGGGTCGGGCGGTCGGGTGCGACCGCTACAGACTACCCGGTCGGGTGTCCGCGGCGAATCCCGGCACGCCCGACCCCGCGGGGCCGGGCGCGCCGGAGTGGGCGGTGTCAGGGCAACGGGCCACCGGCGGCGATCGCCGACAGCTGGGCGAACTCGTCCGGCTTGAGCGACGCGCCTCCGACCAGACCACCGTCGACATCGGGCTGGTCGAGCAGCTCGCCGATCGTCGAGGCGTTGACGCTGCCGCCGTACAGGACCCGCATCTGCTCGGCCGTCGCGTCATCGGCCAGATCGGCCAACGTGGAACGGATGGCGGCGCAGACCTCCTGGGCATCGGCGGCGGACGCGGTCTTGCCGGTCCCGATCGCCCACACGGGCTCGTAGGCGATCACGGTGGAGGCCAGCTGGTCCGTGGACAGTCCCGCGAGCGATTCGGAGAGCTGGTTCACGACGAAGTCGACGTGGTCCCCTGCCTCCCGCACCTCGAGCTTCTCGCCGACACACACGATCGGCGTCAACCCGTGCCGGTGGCAGGCGGCGGCCTTGGCCGCGACGAGTTCGTCGGACTCCGCGTGGTAGTCACGGCGCTCGGAATGGCCCACGACGACATAGGTGCAGCCGAGCTTGGCGAGCATCCCCGCCGAGATCTCGCCGGTGTAGGCACCGGACTCGTGGACCGAGACGTCCTGCGCGCCGTAGGCGAAGCCCAGCTTGTCGCCCTCGATGACGATCTGGACGCCACGGATGTCCGTGAACGGGGGGATGAACGCCACGTCCACCTTCTCCAGGTACTTGTCCGGGAGTGCGAAGGCGACCTTCTGGACGAGTGCGATGGCCTCGAGGTGGTTGAGGTTCATCTTCCAGTTGCCGGCGATGAGCGGGGTGCGTGCCATGTTCTCTCCTGTGGTCTCGTCGGTCTTCAGTTGCTGCGCTCGAGGGCGGTGACGCCGGGCAGCTCCTTGCCCTCCAGGTACTCCAGCGAGGCGCCACCGCCGGTGGAGATGTGGGAGAAGTTCTCCTCCCCGAGACCCAGGGTGCGGACGGCCGCGGCGGAGTCGCCGCCGCCGACCACCGAGAACGCGCCGTTCTTCGTCGCGGTGATGATGGCCTCGGCGACACCGCGCGTCCCGGCGGAGAACGCCTCGAACTCGAACACGCCCATGGGGCCGTTCCAGAAGACGGTCTTGGCGGCGGAGAGCTTCTCGCTGAACGTCTTCACCGACTCGGGGCCGATGTCCAGGCCCATCTTCCCCTCCGGGATGGCCTCGGCGGAGACCGTGGAGTGCGCGGCGTCGGCGGCGAAGCCGTCGGCGGCGACCACGTCCACGGGCAGGCTGATCACGTCGCCGAACTTGGCGAGCAGGTCCTTGCAGGTGTCGATCATCTCCTCCTGCAGCAGTGAGGAGCCGACCTCATGGCCCTGTGCGGCGAGGAAGGTGAAGCACATGCCGCCGCCGATGACCAGGGTGTCGACCTTGGGCGCCAGGGCCTCGATCACGGCGAGCTTGTCGGACACCTTGGAGCCGCCCAAGACGACCGCGTAGGGGTGCTCCGGGTCGCCGCTGAGGTTCGCGAGGACCTCGACCTCGCTCTGGACGAGGTCGCCGGCGTAGGCCGGGAGGACCTTGGCGACGTCGTACACCGACGCCTGCGCGCGGTGGACCACCCCGAAACCGTTGGAGACGAACGCCCCGTCCTCGCCCACCAGGCTCGCCAGCTCGGCCGCGAACTCGGCCCGCTGCGCCTCGTCCTTGCTCGTCTCGCGCGGGTCGAACCGCACGTTCTCCACCAGGAGCACGTCCCCGTCGGTCAGGCCGTTGGCGCGCTCGCGGGCGTCCGACCCCACCACGTCACCGGCGAGCTGGACGTAGCGCCCGAGCTCGTCACCCAGCTTCTCCGCCACGGGGGCGAGGGAGAACTCGGGGTCGGGCTCACCCTTCGGGCGGCCGAGATGCGCGGTGATCACCAGCGCTGCACCGGCGTCGAGAAGAGCGTTGAGCGTGGGCAGCGAGGCGGTGATCCGGCCCGCATCGGTGATGGTCGAGCCGTCGAGCGGGACGTTGAGGTCGCAGCGGACGAGGATCTTGCGACCCTCTACGCCGGCATCGAGCAGGTCGTTGAGCGTGCTCACGGCCATGTGGTGGGACTCCTGTCGGAAGAACGGTGGTGATGGTGGGTGGTGCTGCCGGTCCATGTGCTCCGGGCCCGGCCGGGACGCTGTGGGCGTTCCCGGACCGGGCCCGGATCGTCGTACTGGGGATGTCAGTCCCGAGGGGTCTTAGAGCGACTTGCCGACCAGGCCGATGATGTCGGCGAGGCGGTTGGAGTAGCCCCACTCGTTGTCGTACCAGGAGGCGATCTTGATCTGGCCGTCGATCGCCTTGGTCAGCGGCGCGTCGAAGATGGACGAGTGCGGGTCACCGACGATGTCGGAGGAGACGATGGGATCCTCGGTGTACTTGAGGATGCCCTTCATCGCGCCCTCGGCGGCGGCCTTGACCGCGGCGTTGACCTCGTCGACCGAGGCCTTCTTCTCGAGCTCGACCGTGAGGTCGGTGAGCGAGCCGGTGGGCAGCGGGACGCGCACGGCGTAGCCGTCGAACTTACCCTTGAGCTCGGGCAGGACCAGCGCGACGGCCTTGGCCGCACCGGTGGAGGTGGGCACCATGTTGATGCCGGCGGCGCGGGCGCGGCGCATGTCGCTGTGGGGCGCGTCCTGGAGGTTCTGGTCCTGCGTGTAGGCGTGGATCGTGGTCATGAGGCCCTTGACGATCCCGAACTCGTCGGAGAGGACCTTGGCGACCGGCGCCAGGCAGTTGGTGGTGCAGGAGGCGTTGGAGATGATCGTCTGCGAGCCGTCGTACTCGTGGTCGTTGACCCCCATGACGATGGTGATGTCCTCGTTCTTGGCCGGCGCCGAGATGATGACCTTCTTGGCACCACCCTCGAGGTGGCCCTTGGCCTTCTCGGCGTCGGTGAAGATGCCGGTGGACTCGACGACGACGTCGACACCGTAGTCTCCCCACGGCACGGACGCGGGGCCCTCCTTGACCGCGAGGGCGCCGATCTTGGTCCCACCGACCGTGATCGACGAGTCGTCGAACGTGACCTCCTTGCCCAGGCGACCCAGGATGGAGTCGTACTTGAGCAGGTGAGCGAGCATGTCGTTCGTGGTCAGGTCGTTGACGGCCACGATCTCGATGTCCGTCTTGCCCTCGGCCTTGAGAGCCTCCACCGCGCGGTAGAAGTTGCGGCCGATACGTCCGAATCCGTTGATGCCTACGCGCACGGTCACGTGTTGTCTCCTTATTGGTGGTGCGAGAACGCTTGATGTCACCGGGGCCGGGTGGAGCCCGGGACGTGACCCAGACTACCCGGCGTGGACCGCTCCCGCGCAGGGTGCTGCCGGGGTGGATCAGCCTTCGTCGAGCATGTCCTCGGTCACCACGGACTCGGTGTCGGGGATCCCGAGCTCGGCGGCTTTGCGGTCCGCCATGGACAGCAGTCTCCGGATGCGCCCCGCGACCGCGTCCTTGGTCATGGGCGGGTCCGCGAGCTGCCCGAGCTCCTCCAGCGACGACTGGCGGTGCTGGACGCGCAGTTCACCGGCGGCGAGCAGATGGTCCGGCACGTCCTCGGCGAGGATCTCGAGGGCGCGCTGGACACGGGCGGCCGCGGCCACGGCGGCCCGGGCCGAGCGCCGCAGGTTGGCGTCGTCGAAGTTGGCCAGCCGGTTGGCGGTGGCGCGGACCTCGCCGCGGGAGCGGCGCTCCTCCCAGATGTCCCTGGTGGAGGACGCGCCCAGTCGAGCGAGGAGGACCCCGATCGCCTCGGCGTCGCGGATCACCACGCGGTCCCCTCCCCGGACCTCGCGGGCCTTGGCCGTCACTCCCAACCTGCGGGCCGCACCCACGAGCGCCATCGCCGCCTCCGCCCCCGGGGCGGTGACCTCCAACGCCGAGGAGCGGCCGGGCTTGGTGAGCGAACCGTGGGCGAGGAACGCGCCCCGCCACGCTGCCTCGGAGGCGGCGACCGAGCCGCCGACGACCGCGGCCGGCAGTCCTCGGACCGTCCGGCCGGCGTTGTCGACCAGCCCGAGCTGACGGGCCAGGTCCGCACCCCGGTCGATGACCCGCAGGACGAACTTGCGGGCGGGACGTCCGCCCGAACCCCCGATCGGGTGGATCTCACAGGGGACGGAGAACAGGGCGTCGAGTTCGCCGGCGAGACGGTCCGCGATCTCGCCGGAGTCCACCTCCGCTTCGATCACGAGTCGGTTGGACAGGACCTGGAGGGTGCCGGCGAACCTCAGCAGGGCGGACACCTCGGCCCTCCTGGTCTCGGAGTTCCCCACGGGGACCCTCACCAGTTCGGACTTGACCTGTGCGGTCAGCGACACGCCCTGCTCCTTCGTTCTCGGCTCATCGACCCGGCCCTCATCGCACCGAGTCGGCGAGCGCCGAGGCCAGCAGTGCGGGGTCGTGGACAGGCCTCATCGTCCCATCTTCGGCGGTCTTCGCTATCTCCGCGGTCATCACGCGTGCCCCCAGTCCCGCCGCGGCCCGTTCGAGATGCTCGCGTTCGGTGGCGCTCAGCGGCATCCTCGGGTCCACGAGCAGGACGTCGATGTCGACCTCGGGAGCGTGTTGACGCAACACGTGGAGGTGTTGCTCGGCGGAGAACCCGGCGGTCTCCCCCGGCTGGGGTGCGAGGTTGAGCACGAGGGCCTTGGTCGCGGCCGTCCTCTTGAGCGCGGTCGCGATCTCGGGCACGAGCACGTTGGGGATCACGCTGGTGAACCACGATCCGGGTCCGAGGACCACGAGGTCGGCTCCGGTGATCGCCTCCACCACGCCCTCCGCGGCGGGCGGAGCGGCCGGGATGAGGGTGACCCGGCGAACGCTGCCCGGTGTGGTCGCGACGGCGACCTGTCCGATGATGGTCCGCACGACGCGGGGGTCCGCTTCCAGACCGACGACATCTGCGGCGATGTCGAGGGCGACCGGCGACATCGGCAGGACACGGCCGGTGACACCGAGGATCGACCCGACCGCGTCGAGTGCCTCGACCGGGTCGCCGAGCAGCTCCCACAGGCCGGCGAAGACGAGGTTGCCCACCGCGTGTCCGGCCAGCGCCCCGGTGCCGCCGTAGCGGTGCTGGAAGAGTCGGGTGAGCAGCGCCTTCTCGTCGTCTTCGGCGGCGAGGGCGCACAGGGCCATCCGTAGGTCGCCCGGTGGGAGGATGCCCAGCTCGCGCCGCAGTCGCCCCGAGGAGCCGCCGTCGTCGGCGACCGTCACCACCGCGGTGACGTGGTCGGCGACGAGGCGTGCGGCCCGGAGGGTCGCCGACAGGCCGTGGCCGCCGCCGAGGGCGACGAGGGACGGGATACCGCTGTCGTGTGTCATGGCCGGCCTCATTCCCGCCCGAGGTCGCGGTGGCGTACGTGGACCTCGACCGAGTCGAGGCCGGACAGTCTGCCGGCGAGCGACTCGGAGATGGCCACGCTCCGGTGCTTGCCCCCGGTGCAGCCGACCGCGATCGTCATGTAGCGCTTGCCCTCGCGCCGGTAGCCGGTCATGGCCAGGCGGATCATGGACACCGCCGCGCGCAGGTACTCCTCGATGGATTCGTCGGCGAGGACGTAGTCCTGGACGGGCTTGTCGCGCCCCGTGTGCGGCTGGAGCTCGGGGATCCAGTGCGGGTTGGGCAGGAACCGCATGTCCATCAGCATGTCGACGTCCACGGGGACGCCGTACTTGAACCCGAACGACTCGACGGTGAGGTGGAAGTCGAACCCGAGGTCACCGAAGGGGGTCTCCAGCCGGTGGCGGAGGTCGTGGACACTGAGCGCCGAGGTGTCCACGACGACGTCGGCACGCCCCCGCAGCCCCTCGAGGATCCTGCGCTCCCGGGTGATGCCGTCGATCAGGCCGCCACCCGACTGCAGCGGATGGGAGCGACGGACGTTGTTGAACCTGCTGACCAGCGCCTCGTCCGAGGCCTCGAGGAACAGGATCCGAGCCTGCGGGCGCCGATCGAACAGGTCGAGGAGGTCGCCGAGGTGTTCGTCGAACCCGAGGCTGCGGGTGTCGGCGACGATCGCCAGGCGGAGGGGCTCGTCGTCGGACTCCTCGAACCGGGCGAGCAGGTCGCCAACGAAGGTCAACGGGAGGTTGTCGACGACATACCAGCCGAATTCCTCGAGGACCTTGGACGCGGTCCCCTTGCCCGCCCCGGACATGCCGCTGATCAGGAGGAGCTCGCGCCCCCGCGCGGCGTGGCCGTCGTCGTCACCTGCGTCCATCGTCTCACCTCGTGTCATCGGTCAGTCCCGGGTCGGTCTGTCCCCGGTCGGGCTGCCCGCCCGAGTCTCCCACGTCGGCGGCGGCCGCGTCCGCGGGCTCGGCACCACCGAGAGTCGCCCGGATCGCGGCTGCGACCCCCGGACCGATCCCCGGCACGGCGCACAGCTCGTCCGCGCTCGCGGCGCGCAGTGCGGACACGGTCGGGAACGTCTCCACCAACGCCGCCCGACGGGTGGGCCCGAGGCCGGGGACGTCGTCGAGCACGGAGGCCGTCATCCGTCTGGACCGCGCGCTCCGGTGGGCACGGATGGCGAACCGGTGGGCCTCGTCGCGGAGCCGCTGGAGCAGGAACAGCCCCTCCCCGTGGCGCGGGAAGATCACGGGGTACTCCTCTCCCGGGAGCCAGATCTCCTCGAGTCGCTTGGCGATCCCGACCACCGGTACGTCGGTGACCCCCAGCTCGGAGAGGACCTCGGCGGCCGCCTCGACCTGGGGCCGACCACCGTCGACGACGAAGAGCTGTGGCGGGTAGGCGAACCGGCGGGACGCGGGGGCGGCGTCCCCCGTTCCCGCGTCGTCGTCGACCGGCCCGTCGACCTCGTCCGGGGTGACGGAGGGGTCCTCGTGGTGACGCCGGAAGCGACGACGCGTGACCTCGGCGATGCTGCCGACGTCGTCGGAGTGGCCGTCACCCGCGGCGTCGCGGATGCGGTACAGCCGGTAGTCGCTCTTGCGCGGGATGCCGTCCTCGAAGACGACGAGGGAGGCCATGACGTCGGTGCCCTGGGTGTGGGAGATGTCCACGCACTCGATGCGCAGGGGCGCCGAGTCCAGCTCGAGGGTCTCCTGGATCTCCTGGAGCGCCGCGGAGCGGGCGGTGAGGTCGCCGCTGCGCCGGAGTTTGTGCTGCGTCAGGGCCTCGACGGCGTTGCGGTGGACCGTCTCCGCCAGGGCCCGCTTGTCACCCCGCTGGGGCACCCGGAGCGACACACGGGAGCCGCGCAGCGCCGAGAGCCAGTCCGCGAGCTCGTCCGAGTCCTCGGGCAGGGCGGGCACCAGCACCTCGCGGGGTACGGCAGCCGAGATGTCGCCGGATTCGGCCGCCTCCGCGAGGTCGGCCTCTCCCCCGTAGAACTGCGCGAGATAGTCGGAGACGACCCCGGGCACGGCACGGGCCGCGTCGAACTCGCCGTCGGCGTCGACGCCGTGGGCGTGTTCGACCACCCAGCCGCGCTGACCGCGGATGCGGCCCCCGCGCACGTGGAACACCTGGACGGAGACCTGCAGTTCGTCGACCTCGACGCCCACCACGTCGGCGTCGGTGCCGTCACCCAGCACGACGGCCTGCTTCTCCATCGCACGCCGCATGGCGCCGAGGTCGTCACGCAGCCGCGCGGCCCGTTCGAAGTCGAGGTCCGCGGAGGCCTCGAGCATCCGCTTCTCGATGCGGCGCATGATCGCATCGGTACGTCCGGCCAGGAAGTCGATGAGCTCGTTGACAATCGCGCGGTGCTCGTCCGGGGTCACCCGTCCGATGCAGGGGGCGGCGCACTTGTCGATGTATCCGAGGAGACAGGGCCTGCCGAGCTGCGCCTGCCGCTTGAACACCCCGGCGGAGCACGAGCGGACGGGGAAGACCCGCTGCAGAGTGTCGAGGGTGTCGCGGATGGCCCACGCGTGTGAGTAGGGCCCGAAGTAGCGGGTCCCCGGGCGCCGGGGTCCCCGGTAGACGAAGGCACGGGGGAACTCCTCCCCCACGGTGACCGCCAGCATCGGATACGTCTTGTCGTCGCGGTACCGGACGTTGAACCGGGGGTCGTACTTCTTGATCCACGTGTACTCGAGCTGGAGCGCCTCGACCTCGGTGGACACGACCGTCCACTGCACGCCGGCCGCGGCGAGAACCATCCGCCGGGTACGGGGGTGGAGGAGGGACAGGTCCGCGAAGTACGAGCTCAGCCGGCTCCGCAGGTTCTTCGCCTTGCCGACGTAGATGACGCGCCCGTGCTCGTCACGGAAGCGGTAGACCCCCGGCTCCGTCGGGATCGAGCCGGGGGCCGGGCGGTAGGTTCGCGGATCGGCCACGGCGGGTCAGCGGTCGGCGACGGTCTCGGGATCGGCGGCCGAGGGCTTATGGGTGCGGACGGCCTCGCGCAGGCGCGCCATGCCGTCGATCCCGTGCTGGCCGTCGATGGACTGGATAGCCCAGATCCCCGCGTGCTCGTAGGCCGGGAGTTCGAGCCGGGGCCAGTAGCTGGAGCGCGGGAACGTCAGCCCGACGACGTCGTCCCAGCCCCAGGTCCGGACGCGCAGCGGCCCGCGGAGCTCGACGCCCTGCTGCCCGACCCGGACGCGGATCCGCAGGAGGGTCAGCAGCACCCCGGCGAAGATGAACCCGATCACCACGAAGGCGAACTGATCGGCGATCCCGATCGTCACCCCGGTGTCACCGCGGACGAGGATCACCGCCCACACCACGTGGACGATGACGATGAGCACCGCCACGGCGATCGCGGTGGTGCGCATCCGACGGGGCCGGTGCTCGAACTCCCAGTTCTCGTTCATCGACCGGTCCTCAGGTCGCGCAGGGCGATGGCGGCGCCGAGCACGGCGGCGACGGCCTCTCCCCCCTTGTCCTCGGAGGCACCCTCGTGGCCGTCGCGGTCTCGGGCCTGGCCCTCGTTCTCGGTGGTGAGCACCCCGTGGGCGACAGGGGTGGCCTCGTCGAGGGCGATCCGGGTGAGCCCGTCGGTCACCGAGCGACAGACGTAGTCGAAGTGCGGGGTCGCACCCCGGATCACCACGCCGAGCGCCACGACGGCGTCATGGGTCCGTGCGAGCTCCTGGGCCACCACCGGTAGCTCCACGGCTCCGGTCACGCGGGCCAGGGTCACCACCGCGCCGGAGGCGTCGGCGACGGCCAGGGCCCGGTCCAGCAGTTGGGCGCAGATCTCCTGGTGCCAGGTGGAGGCCACCACCCCGAGCCGCAGCCCGCGGGCGTCGGGGATCACCAGTTCCGGTCTACCGCTGCCGCTCATGGCTGATCCTCTCCGTCCACGTCCACGTCCACGTCGGCGCCGGCCGGGCCGGCGGGTCCCTCGTCGAGCCCCTCGAGCAGGTGGCCCATCCGGTCGCGCTTGGTGCGCAGGTACCGCAGGTTCTCGGGCGTGACCGCCGTCGGCATGGGCACCCGGGCCACCACCTCCACGCCACCGGCGCGCAGGGCGTCGGCCTTGGCGGGGTTGTTGGTCATCAGTCGTACCCGGGTCACTCCGAGGTCGCGCAGCATCTGTGCGGCCAGGCTGAAGTCGCGGGCGTCGGCGGGCAGGCCCAGGTCGAGATTGGCGTCGACGGTGTCGCGTCCGGAGTCCTGCAGTTGGTAGGCGCGCAGTTTCTGCACCAGGCCGATCCCCCGGCCCTCGTGCCCACGCATGTACAGCACGACCCCGCGCCCCTCCTCGCACACCGCGGCGACGGCAGCGTCGAGTTGCGGGCCGCAGTCACAGCGCAGCGAGTGGAACACGTCGCCGGTCAGGCACTCGGAGTGGATGCGGACGGAGACCGGATCGTCCCCCGAGATGTCGCCGGCCACCATGGCGACGTGTTCGACTCCCTGGAGGGTGTCGCGGTACCCGTGGGCGGTCATGGTCCCGGCCGGCGTGGGAATCCGGGCGGCGACCTCGTGCACCACCTGGACCTCGTTCGCGCGGCGCCACGCCTGGAGCGCCTCGATGGTGATCATCGCCAGCCCGTGCTCGTCGGCGAACCGCCGGAGCTCGGGCGTGCGCGCCATGGTCGTGGGGTCGTCCTCGGAGACGATCTCGCAGATGACGCCCGCCGGGCGCAGACCGGCCAACCGGGCGAGGTCGACGGCGGACTCGGTGTGGCCGGGCCGGGTGAGCACGCCGCCGGGCCGGGCGCGCAGGGGCACCACGTGGCCGGGCCGGGTGAAGTCGCCGGGCACGGTGTCGTCGGCGGCGAGCAGCCTCGCGGTGCGGGCGCGGTCGGCGGCCGAGATGCCGGTGGAGACCCCCGTGCGCGCGTCGACCGTCACGGTGTACGCGGTGTCGTGGCGGTCCTCGTTGATGGCGCGCATGGGCGGCAGGTCCAGCCGAAGGCAGTCCTCCGCCTCGAGCGCGACGCACACGTAACCGGAGGAGTACCGCACGAGGAAGCCCATCAGCTCGGGCGTCGCGAGTTCGGCGGCGAAGATCAGGTCGCCCTCGTTCTCGCGGTCCTCACTGTCCACCACCACGACGGCCCGTCCCGCCGCGATGTCGGCGATGGCTCGCTCGATGCCGTCAAAGGTGGTCACTGCAGCGGGTTCTCCTAGGTCTGGCGGGCCCGAGCGGAGGCCGCGGGCGCGGGTTCAAGTATGGCGCATCGGGTCAGTGGGACCCCCCACCGCGTCCGCCCAGCAGCCGCTCGACGTACTTGGCCAGCACGTCGACCTCCAGGTTGACGGGGTCGCCCGCGCCCAGTCCCCCGAGGATCGTGTCGGCGAGCGTCGTGGGGATGAGGGACACCTCGAACCACGGCTCCGGCTCGTCCGCGGCACTGACCGCCGAGACCGTCAGCGAGGTCCCGGAGACGGTGATCGACCCCTTCTCGACCACGTACCGGGCGAGGTCACCCGGCAGCGAGATGCGCACGACGTGCCAGTGCTCGTGCTCGTCGCGGCTGATCACGTGGCCTGTGCCGTCGACGTGGCCCTGGACGATGTGACCGCCGAACCGGGCGTCCGCGCGCATGGCGCGTTCCAGGTTGACGGGGTCGCCCGGTGACAGTGCACCGAGTGCGGTCCGGTCGAGCGACTCGGCCATCACGTCCACCTCGAAGTACTCCCCCGGCTCCCAGCCGGTGACGGTCAGGCACACCCCGTTGACGGCGATCGAGTCACCGTGGTGGGCGTCCGAGGTGACCAGGGGCCCCAGTATGCGCAGGTGCGCGGAGTCGCCGGTCGTCTCGACCGAGTCGAGGGTTCCGAGCTCCTCCACGATTCCGGTGAACATCAGCGGGGTCCTCTCGTCGGTGTGGTCAGTGAGTCCGGTGCGGTCGGCGTGGTCGCGGTGGCGGGTCGTGTCAGGCCGGGTCGTGTCAAGCGCAGGTGGACGTCGTCGCCCAGGACGGTGGTCCCGCGGATCCGGAAACCGTGGGCGGCCGCGAGCGTGTCCACCCCGGCTCCGGAGACCGCCGACCGCCCGGCGCCGAGCACCAGGGGCGCGAGGTACGCGTCGATCTCGTCGACGAGTCCGGCGGCGAGGAACGCCCCCGCCAGCCTGGGGCCGCCCTCGACGAGGACGTGGGAGACCTCGCCGAGAAGTCCCAGCGCCTCGGCGGGATCGCGGGTGGCCAGGTGTCGGAACCGGCCGTCGGTGCCGCGCACCGTCGCGTCCGCGGGCACGGGGCTCAGCCCCATCACCGCCCGGAGGGGCTGGCGGGGGGCCGGCCGGCCGTCGTCGGTGCGGGCGGTCAGCGCGGGGTCGTCGGCGCGCAGCGTTCCGGTACCGACGACGAGGGCGTCGATCTCCTGTCGTCTGGCGTGGGCGTGGCGGCGCGAAACCGGCCCGGTGATCCACTTGCTCGACCCGTCCGCAGCCGCTACCCTGCCGTCCAGACTCGCCGCGTACTTCCAGGTGACGAGGGGGCGGCCGTGGTCCTGACGGTGGAGCCACGCCCTCAGCGGGCCGCTGCGGGCGGCGCTCACCTCGTCGTCGTCGGCTCGTGCCACCTCGACCCCCTCGCGCCGCAGGGTCCCGGCTCCGCCGGACGCCACCGGATTGGGGTCGGACACCGCGTAGACCACGCGGGCGAGCCCGGCGGCGACGATGCGGGAGGTGCACGGACCGGTGCGCCCGTGGTGGTCACACGGCTCGAGGGTGACCACGATCGTCCCACCGCGCGCGCGGTCCCCGGCGGAGTCCAGCGCCACCACCTCGGCGTGCCGTCCGCCCGGGGCCTCGGTCGCGCCGATGCCCACGACCTCTCCGGCGGCGTCGAGCACCACCGCACCGACCGGCGGGTTGGGGGTGCACACCCCCAACGCGGAGGCGGACACGGCGATAGCCCGGGCCAGGGCGTCCCGCTCGCGACGACGGTCGGCGGGGTCGGCCCCGCCCGTCGCTGATACCCCGGGCCCGCTCGGCACCCCGGGCCCGTTCGGGCCCTGTGGCACCCCGGGCCCGTTCGGGCCCTGTGGCACTTCCGGCACGTCCGGCACTGTCACGCCCGCGCGGCGAGGGCCCCGGAGCGCAGGGTCCCGATCATCGCGTCGGGATCCGGGGCACCGTAGACGGCCGAACCGGCCACGAACACGTCGCACCCCGCCGCCGCGCACTCGGCGATCGTCCCCGCGTCGATGCCACCGTCGATCTGGATGTGCACGTCGAGGCCACGGCGGTCGATCTCGGCGCGCAGCGTGCGGACCTTGTCCAACACCCCGGGCATGAACTTCTGGCCGCCGAAGCCGGGCTCGACGCTCATCACCAGGACCAGGTCCACGTGGTCGAGCAGGTCGAGGTACGGCTCGACGGCGGTCCCGGGCTTGATGGAGATACCCGCCTTGCACCCCCTGGCGTGCAGCAGGTCGGCGACGGCCTTCGGGTCGTCGGTGGCCTCCACGTGGAAGGTGACGTTGAACGCGCCGGCGTCCACGTAGTCACCGACCCAGCGCGCCGGGTCGGTGATCATGAGATGGCAGTCCATCGGCTTGTCCGTGACCCTCCCGACCGCCTTCGCGACCGGCGCACCGAAGGACAGGTTGGGCACGAAGTGACCGTCCATGACGTCCACGTGGATCCAGTCGGCGGACGGGATGCGCTCGATCTCGCGGTCCAGACGGGCGAAGTCGGCGGACAGGATCGACGGCGCGATGAGCGGCTGGTACGACATGACGACCAGTCTAGGCGGGCCCGTCCGGGCTGCTCCGCCGACATGGGACGGCGGCCCGCGGACCGGTCAGTCGACGGAGCCGGTGACCGAGGTCAGGAACTCGAGCTGGTCGGCGATGATGCGCTCGAAGTGCGGGTCGACGTAGGGGTCGAAGTGCTCGCACGGGTACTCCAGGTAGCGGCCGCGCGGGATCCGCTGCGCCGCCCGACGCGCGGTCGCCGCGGGGGTGATGGCGTCCTCCGTCGCGATCTGCACCAGCGTCGGGCAGGTGATCCGCCGCGTGTGCCGCATCGGCGAGTAGAAGCCGATCCGTGCCAGGATCCGTGCCGCGACGTCGTCGCGGAATTCACTGCGGCGCAGTCCCGAGTCGGCCGCGAGCCGATTCACCGCGGGATCGGCGTCCGGACTCGTCATGACCGCCGTGTCCCCCGGTCGTCCGACGAGACGCACGTACCGGGGCTCGCGACGCCGGAGCGAGCGCCACAGGTCGTCGACGATGGCCGGGCCGAGTCGGAGCGCCGCCGCGAGCCCCGTCGCCCTGACCGCGGCCGGACCGCTCACATGCGGGACCTGGGCGATGACTCCCGCCAGCCGCTCCCCCGTGCCGGCGAGGGTGAGGACGTGACCTCCCGAGAACGACGTGCCCCACGCGATGACGCGGTCCGGATCGACGCCGGGCAGCGACCGGGTGAAGGCCAGGGCTGACCGCCAGTCGTCGAGTTGGCGGCCGATGTCGAGGAGTTGCCGGGGTTGTCCGTCGCTGGCGCCGAAATGCCGGTAGTCGAAGACCACCACGACGAAGCCGGCGTCCCGGAAGCGCTCGGCGTACGCGGGTAGGCGCAGGTCCCGGATGCACCCGAAGCCGTGTGCCATGACGATGGCCGGCGCGGGGGTGGCTGGTGCGGGGGTGGCTGGTGCCGGGCCCGCAGGTTCGCCCGACGGCGCGTCCGGGCGGTAGACCCAGGCTGAGCACCGTACCCCGTGCGAGCTGAACTGCGCGTCCTCACGCATCGTGACCCCGTCGAAGTGCCGCCATGAACATCGCGTCTGTGCTGTGCCGGTGCGGCCACAGTTGCACCCACGGGCCGTCGCCCAGTCCGTCGACCGGACGGCCGACCACCTCCGCGAGGATGTCACGCACGTCGAGGAGTTCGACGTCGTCACGCCGGGCGGCTTCGCGGATGACCGACACTGTCTCCGAGAGGTGGGGCGAGCAGGTCGCGTACAGCACTACCCCGCCCGGTCGGACCAGACGCAGGGCCGACTCGAGGAGTTCGCGCTGGAGCGTGACCAGGCCCGGGATGTCGGCGGCGGTCTTGCGCCACCGCGCCTCGGGACGACGGCGGAGCGCGCCGAGGCCGGAACACGGGGCGTCGAGTAGTACCCGGTCGAACCCCGGCTCCAGACCCGGGTCGCGTCCGTCGGCCGTGTGCACGGTCACCGGCAAGTCCTTGGTCGCGCCGCGGACCAGGTCGGCGCGGTGCTCGGAGATCTCCACCCCGGTGAGCGTCGCCTGCTCGATCTCCGCCAGCGCGCCCAGCAGGACCGCCTTCCCGCCGGGCCCGGCGGCCAGATCGAGCCACCTCCCGGAGTCCGGACCGCCCAGGGGTGCGCGGGCGGCGGCCAGCGCCACGAGCTGGCTGCCCTCGTCCTGGACCGCCGCGAGCCCTTCTCGTACGGCGTCGAGCGTTCCGGGGTCCCCGGAGTCCAGGTGGACCGCGTACGGGGACAGCTCACCCTCCGTACCGCCGGTGATCAGTGCCAGTTCCTCGCCCGTGATGGCGCCGGGGCGGGCGGCCAGGTGGACCTTCGGCCGGGCGTCGTCGGCGGCGAGCAACTCGGGAAGCTCCCCGGCGGCGGCGCCGAGCGAGTCCGCGAACGCGCGGGCGATCCACTCCGGGTGCGCGGTGCCGATGGCCATCCGAGCCACCGGGTCGGTCACACCGTCACGCAGCGCGTCGACCCAGGAGTCGAGGTCGCGGGCGGCGACCTTGCGGAGGACCGCGTTGACGAACCCGCCCGCCCGGCCCAGGCCGGCGGTGCGCGCGGCCTCGACGGCGGTGTCGACGGCGGCGTGCGCACCGATCCGGGTGAACAGCAACTGGTAGGCGCCCAGCCGCACGAGATCGAGGACCGACGGGTCGATCTCCTCGACGGGCCGGGACGCCGCGACCGCGATCACCCGGTCGAGCAGTCCCTGTGCGCGGAGCGTGCCGTAGGTCAACTCCGTGGCCAGCGCCGCGTCGCGTGTGTCCAGCTTGGCGCGGCGCAGTTCCGCCGGCAGGGCCAGGTTGGCGTAGGCGGCGCGTTCCCGCACGGCCGCCATGACCGCCAGCGCGACGGTCCTGGCGTCGGGACGGGGTTGCTTCTGCTGTTTCTGCGGCCGGGTGTCCGGACGTCGCCGGCGGTCCGACTGCGGGCGGTTGCCTCCACCGCTCTTCGGGCGTCCCTGTCCGCCCCTGCGGCGGGGATCGGGCCCCTGCCCGCGGCCCTGTCGGTCGTCGGCGCTCACTCGAACACCGCGCCCTCGTCGAGCCGGGCGCCGCGCACCCAGTCCAGCGCGTTCATCATCTTCTTGCCGTGGGGCTGGATGGTCTCGATCGCCATCGGTACCGTCGCGGTGCCCACGAAGAACGACCGCTTGTCCCACGAGATGAGTCCGGGCCCGAGGTCCGTGGGCGCGTCCTCGGCGGGGCGGGCCGAGCCGATCTTCACCCGTTCGCCGCCGAGCGTCGTCCAGGCGCCCGGCGCAGGGGTGACCGACCGGATGTGCCGGTCGACGGCCAGGGCGGGATCGCTCCACCGCACCCGCGCGTCGTCGACCGTGAGCTTCGGTGCATGGGAGGCGCCGTCGGCCGGCTGGGGAACCGCGCGGAGCTCTCCCGACTCGATCCCGTCCAGGGTCGCCGCGAGCAGCCCGGCGCCGGACACCGCGAGTCGGCCGAGGAGGTCCCCGGCCGTGTCGCGGGGCCGGACGGTCTCGGTCATCGTCCCCAGGACCGGGCCGGTGTCCATGCCCTCGTCCAGCAGGAAGGTGGTCGCGCCGGTGACCTCGTCACCGGCGGCGACGGCGGCGTTGACCGGGGCGGCCCCCCGCCATGCGGGGAGCAGGGAGAAGTGCAGGTTGATCCACCCGTGGGTGGGGATGTCGAGGACGGGGCGCGGAACGAGGTGGCCGTAGGCGACCACCGGAACCGCGTCGGGTGTCAGCGCGCGCAGTCGCTCCGCGAACTCGGGGTCGCGGGCGTTCGGCGGGGTGAGGACCTCGATGCCCGCTGCGTCGGCCGCGGCCGCCACGGGGCTGCGGGACAGTCCCCGACCGCGGCCGGTGCGGGCGTCGGGACGCGAGACGACGGCGACGACCTCGTGACGGTCACTGTCGAGCAGCGCCTGCAGGGAAGGAACGGCGACCTCCGGGGTGCCGGCGAAGACGAGACGCACTCCTCACCTCACCGCCATCGCGTCGGAGAGCGTGTCGTAGATGACGCCGCCGCTGACCGCCGCGCTGCCGAACCAGCTGGCCGAGCGGATCTCGGCCATCGCCTCGCGTCGGCGCTCCGGGGTGAGGCGCTGCAGGAACAGCACCCCGTCCAGGTGGTCGGTCTCATGCTGGACGGCGCGGGCGAGAATGCCCTCGGCCTCGAAGCTGACGGGCTCGCCGTGCACGTCGACACCGCGCGCCCGGACGCGGGCGAACCGCTCGGTGGGCAGGGAGACCCCGGGGATGGACAGGCAGCCCTCGTTGACGTGGGTCCTCTCCTCGCCGATCGGCTCCCACTCGGGATTGACCAGGTGACCCTCCCGCCCGCCGCAGCTGTAGACGAACACACGGGTGGTCAACCCGATCTGGGGCGCCGCGAGCCCGGCACCCTCCTCGTGCGCGACGGTGTCCATGAGGTCCGCCACGGTGCGTGCCAGCCTGTCGTCGAAGGAGGTGACGGGGTCGGCGGGGGTCCGGAGGACCGGGTCGCCGAAGAGCCGGACGGGATGGACGGACATGCGTATGGGTCTCCTGGCAGGCGTCGGTGCTGAACGGCCATTCTAGGCGCTCCGTCGGCGTGCGCCGTCGTCGGCGCTCGGCCGGACGCACGGCGGGGCGGTCAACCGATGTGGACGGGGTCCAGACGAACCCGGACCGAGTGGCTGTGGCGGCGTCCGGAACGCCGGAGGACCAGTGCCCGGAGCTCCGCCGCGACCTCGGCGAGGACGGGCGGGGGCACCCGGAACAGCACACGCTCCGGGTCCTCCACCTCGTCATGACCAGGGAGCTCCTCCCCGGCGGGCAGATCCACCGGACCCAATACCTCGACACTGTCCGTGAGGCGGAAGTCCTCGAGGACCTCGGCGAGCGCGGCGGCCGGCCCGTCGACCGCGATCATGTGCACCGCCGGCGGGAACCCGACCTCGGCGCGGTCCGCGAGTTCGCGCTCCGCCCAGCCCTGGGGATCCCACCGGACCAGCGCCTGGGCGACCGCGGACTCGGACTCGGCGGACAGGAACACCCTGCCCCCCTCGTCGGCGGGACGGACGAGACCGGCCGCCCCGATCCACAGGCGCAGGGCGTGCTGGACGGCCCGCAGGTCGGGTCGGCCGAGAAGCGCCCACGAGTCCAGGAGCAGTGCGGCCCCGTACCCGCCCTCGGCGACGGGTTCCGCTCCCGGGGTGGCGACGATGATCGCCGGGCTCGCGGGCACGGTGTCCAGGATCTCCCCTCCCCCGCTCGTGCGGATCCGGACACCGGGGAACATCCGGCCCAGCTCTTCCGCGGTGCGGCCTGCCCCCACCACCCCGGCCCGCAGCGCCCGCGATCCGCAGGCCACGCAGCGGAAGCTCGGCTCGGGGGCCCCGCACCACCCGCACGCCAATTCCACCGGCCCGTGGACCTCGTCCATCCGCCCGGCGCGGAGCGGGCCGCTGCACCGGCGACACCGCGCCGGGGTCCGGCACGACCCACACAGCAGCGTGGGGATGTACCCCTTGCGGGGCACCTGTACGAGGACCGGGGCGTCCACGTCGATCGCCTCCCGGGCCATCGTCAACGCCACGGCGGGCAGCCTCGTGCGGCCCCCCGCGACGTCGCGGGCCTGCACCGGGTCGGCGTCGGTCACGGCGACCACGCGGGGCGCGAGCTCGCGGGTCAGTCCGGGGCGCGGGCGGATCTCGTGTGCCCACCCGGAGCGGACGTACTCGGCGACCTCGGGGGTCCGGTCCACCGACGACAGCAACAGGGGTACGCCCTCGAGGGCCGATCGCTGTGCGGCGACGTCACGCGTGTGGGGATACGGGGCACGCGGCTCGACGAACGAGTCGTCCCCGTCGTCGTGCAGCACGATGAGACCGAGTTCGGGCAGGGGGGCGAAGACCGCGCTCCGGGTGCCCACGACGATCCGGGCGTGGCCGCGGATCGCCCGCAACCAGCGTCGGTACCGGGCGGACGGCCCGACCCCGGCGGACAGATCCGTGACGAGGTCCCGACCGGCCGCGCCGCCCCCGACTACCTCGCGACAGGCCGCGGTGAGACGGTCGACGTCCCGCTGGTCCGGGACGATCAGGAGGACCTGGAGCCCACGACGGCGCAGGGAGTCGGCGAGGGTCGCCAGGGCACCGGCCCAGTCCCGGCCCGGTGGGACCGTCCACACCCCGCGGGCGGGGACGGCGCCGGTCGCGGCCTCGAGGAACCTCGCGACCATCGGGTGGTCGCCCCACCCCTCCGGCATCTCTACCGGCCCCACCGACACTCCCAGGGGCGGCCCCGGCTCGGGAACGGACTTCTCGGCGGCGGCGTGGCGCGGCGGGATCGCCAACCGGATCACGTCCGAGCGCATACCCACCCACCGCCGTGCGACCAGGTCGACCAACCGGAGCAGGTCCGGGGTGAGGACGGGCTCGGGTGACACGACCCGCTCGAGCCAGGCGAGTTCCCCCTGGTGATCGGTCTGCCCGCGCCGCTCGACGAGGAAACCGTCGACCAGCCGCCCGGCGAACCTCACCCGCACCCGCACCCCCGGGACCGCCTCGGCGGAGAGGGACTCGGGGACCAGGTAGTCGAACTCCCGGTCGAGATGGAAGACCCCGAGCAACGGCAGGACCCGGGCCACGGGGGCATCGGCCGCCGCGACCCGGGTCGCTGGGCGCGTGGTGGTCACGTCCGGAATACTCGCACCCCGCTACGACACACGGGGCGGCAGCGTCAGAGTCCGGCGGCCTGCTTGAGTTCGTCGACGCGGTCGGTGCGCTCCCAGGGCAGGTCGATGTCGGTGCGGCCGAAGTGTCCGTAGGCGGCCGTGGGGGCGTAGATCGGACGCTTGAGGTCCAGGTCGCGGATGATCGCGCCGGGCCGCAGGTCGAACACCTCGGTCACCGCCTGCTGGAGCCGGTCGATGTCGACCTTCTCGGTACCGAACGCCTCGACGAACAGTCCGACCGGGGCGGCCTTGCCGATGGCGTAGGCGACCTGGACCTCGACGCGCTCGGCCAGGCCGGCGGCGACGATGTTCTTGGCGACCCAGCGCATGGCGTAGGCGGCGGAGCGGTCCACCTTGGACGGGTCCTTGCCGGAGAAGGCGCCGCCACCGTGGCGGGCCATGCCGCCGTAGGTGTCGACGATGATCTTGCGTCCGGTCAGGCCGGCGTCGCCCATCGGGCCGCCGAGGACGAACCGGCCGGTCGGGTTGACCAGCAGCCGGAAGTCGGCGGTGTCGATCCCGCCGGCGGCCTCGGCCAGGACCGGGTCGATCACGTGCTGCGTGAGGTCGTCGCGCAGGGTGGTCTCCAGGTCGATGCCGTCGGCGTGCTGGGTGGAGATGACGATGGTGTCCAGCCGGACCGCGCGGTCGCCGTCGTACTCGATGGTGACCTGGGTCTTGCCGTCCGGGCGCAGGTAGGCCAGCGTGCCGTCCTTGCGCACCTCGGTCAGCCGCCGCGAGAGGCGGTGGGCCAGCGCGATGGGCAGTGGCATGAGCTCGGGGGTGTCCGAGCAGGCGTAGCCGAACATCAGGCCCTGGTCGCCGGCACCCTGGCGGGCGATGGCGTCCTCGACCGAGTCTGCGGAGGTGCGGGCCTCGTGGGAGGTGTCCACGCCCTGGGCGATCTCCGGCGACTGCTGCCCGATCGAGATCGACACGCCGCAGGAGACGCCGTCGAAACCCTTGTCCGAGGAGTCGTAACCGATCTCGACGATCTTGTCGCGGATGAGCTGCGGGATCTCCACGTAACCGGTGGTCTTGACCTCGCCGGCCACGTGGACCATGCCGGTGGTGACCATCGTCTCCACGGCCACTCGGGCCGCCGGGTCCTGCTCCAGCATCGCGTCCAGGATCGAATCTGAGATCGCGTCACAGATCTTGTCCGGATGCCCCTCGGTCACGGACTCGCTGGTGAACAGCCGACGTGCCTGCGTCACAGTGGTTCTCTCTTCCATGGTGGGATCGCGTGTGATCGTTGCCGATCGCGTGGGGACAGACTAGTCGGTGCGGTCTGCGTCACTCCGCCCGGTCCGCCCGCGAGCGATCCCCACGATCGCGTCGAGTAGACGGTCGGCCAGGAGGTCCTTGCTGGCGCGCTCGAGGGCCGTCTCGCCGCCGCCCGAGTCGAGGATCCAGCCGCCGTTGACGTCCTGTCCGAAGGTGGTGTCCCGTCCCACCTCGTTGACGACGAGGAGGTCGCACCCCTTCCGGGCGAGCTTGGCGCGGCCGTGCTCGAGGACCGTGCCCGACGCGTCCCCGGTCTCGGCGGCGAAACCCACGAGCACGCAGTCGGCCGGGACGTCCCCCGCCGCACGCGCGGAGACCAGGTCGGCGAGGATGTCCGGGTTCCGCCGGAGGCGGATTTCCGCGGGCTCCGATCCGCTGCCCTTCTTGAGCTTGGAGTCGGAGACGTCGGTCGGCCGGAAGTCGGCGACGGCGGCGGCCTTGACGACCACGTCCGCCCGCGCGGCCGCGCGCAGCGTCTGCTCCCGCAGTTCGAGGGCGGACTCGATGTGGACGACCTCGACGGCGGGCGGGGTCGGCAGATCGGAGGACGTCACCAGGGTCACCCTGGCACCCCGGGCGGCGGCCACCGCGGCGATCGCGTGGCCCTGCTTGCCCGAGCTGCGGTTACCGAGGAAGCGCACGGGGTCGATCTCCTCACGGGTACCTCCGGAGGTGACGACGATGCGCGTGTCGGCGAGGTCCCACGGCAGTGATCCGCCGTCGAGGAGGAGCCGGGCCAACCGCGCGATGTCGGCGGGCTCCGGTAGACGCCCCGCGCCGGTGTCGGCGCCGGTGAGCCGGCCGGACGCCGGCGGCATGACGTGGATGCCGTCGCCCCGGAGGGTGTCGACGTTGCGACGCGTCGCGGGGTGCTCCCACATCTCGGTGTGCATGGCCGGGGCGAGGAGCACCGGGCACCGGGCGGTGAGGAGTGTGGAGGTGAGGAGATCGTCGGCGCGCCCGCTCGCCGCGCGGGCCAGCAGGTCCGCGGTGGCGGGAGCGACGACGACGAGGTCCGCCCGTTGCCCGAGGGCGACGTGGCGGACCGAGGGCACGTCCGAGAACACCCCGGTGGACACCGGGTTCCCGGACAGCGCCTCGAAGGTGGCGGACCCGACGAATCGCAGGGCCGCCTCTGTGGGGACGACGTCGACGTGGCATCCGGATTCGGTGAGCAACCGGATGAGGCCACATGCTTTGTAGGCGGCGATCCCGCCGCCGACTCCGACGACGACGCGCGGGCCGCGCATGTCGTCCCCGGAGGGGCTCACTCGCCCTCGGCGCAATCGAGCAGGTCGGAGTGCAGCTCACGCAGCGCGATGGTCAGGGGCTTCTCGTGCAGCCCCGGGTCGACCAGCGGGCCGACGTACTCGAGGATGCCCTCCTCGATCTGGTTGTAGTACGAGTTGATCTGGCGCGCCCGCTTGGCGGCGAAGATCACGAGTGCGTACTTCGAGGACGCCCGCTCGAGCAGCTCGTCGATCGGGGGGTTCGTGATGCCGATCGGGGTGTCGTACAGCGGGGTGGCCGCTGCGGCTTCGGTGGTGGCCACTATGGGTTCTCCTCTGGGGTACTGCCTGGGGTCGGTGTCGTCGATGACACCCTGGTGACGCTGGGCTCGCCGCTAGTCGCGGCCGACCAGCAATGATACCAACTCGTCCACGGCCTTTTCGAGTTCGTCGTTGACGACGACCTCGTCGAACTCTCCGCGGGCCTCCATCTCGACCTTCGCGGTCTCGAGTCGGCGGTCCACCACGTCCTGCGGTTCGGTGCCCCGGCCACGCAACCGGACCTCGAGTTCCTCCCACGACGGCGGGGCGAGGAACACGGTCCTGCCCTCCGGGATCGACTCGCGGATCTGGCGCACCCCGGCGAGGTCCACCTCGATGAGGACGGGTCGTCCCGCCTCGAGCGCGCGGTGCACCGGATCGGCGGGGGTCCCGGAGAGCTGCAGTCCGCGGTGGATCTCCGCCCACTCCAACATCCGACCCTCGGATACGGCTTTCCGGAAGTCCTCGGTGGACACGAAGTAGTAGTCGCGGCCGTCGACCTCCCCGGGCCGCGGGTCCCGTGTGGTCATCGACACGCTGAAGTAGAGGTCGGGGACGCACTCGCGGAGACGGGCGACGACGGTTGACTTCCCGACGGCGGAGGGGCCGGCCAAGACGATCAGCCGGCCCCTCTTCGCCGTCGTCTCCGGGGTGACCCCGGATGACGGTGTGTTCATGCGTCGATCAGTCGACCGTGAAGTCGAACCGCTCGAGCAGTGCGCGACGCTGGCGGTCACCGAGACCACGCAGACGACGCGTCGGCGCGATCTCGAGCTCGGTCATGATCTCCTGAGCCTTGACCTTGCCGACCTTGGGCAGGGCCTCGAGCAGCGCAGAGACCTTCATCTTGCCGAGGATCTCGTCGCTCTCGGCATCCTTGAGCACCTGCTTGAGGTCGGTGCCGCCACGCTTCAGGCGCTCCTTGAGCTCAGCCCGGGCGCGACGGGCGGCAGCCGCCTTCTCCAGAGCAGCAGCGCGCTGCTCATCGGTCAACTGGGGAAGGGCCACAATTCCTCCGTCTCGTTCGTGTGTGTCTCATGACTCACGCGGATGTCCACCGTAGGACACCCCCGCCTGGTGTGCGGTGACCGGCCCCGGCGCGTCCGCGGGCTGCGGAACACCTCCGGGAGCGGGCGCTCCCTCGTGCTCACCGTACCCGGGCGGTTCCGCCGCCCCCGAGGGGGACTTCCACGGCTCCGGGCCTGATGACCTCAGCAACAGTACGCGGCCGACCGGCCGGGTACCAGACGGGGTCCCGCTGTGGCACCCCGTCTGATCTGCGCATTGACGGTTCGAGGTTGTATGGCACCCTAGCGCCGCCCGTCCTGGGGCGCGACGCGAACCGCCCGATTCCCGCGAGCCAGGCTCCGGGCGGCCGTCACGGGTGGGACGCCCGTACACCCGTGTGGAACGCGGCGACTCAGGAGTCGTCGGAGAACCTGTACTGTGCGGCGAGTTCGACGACCGTCGCGCGCATCGCGTCGACGTCCGGCCCGGCGCGCAGCACGTGCCGCGAGACGTTGACCAGGGTGAGCGGGAGCGCGGGCCCGGCGATCCTGCGGACGTCGGCGAGGGTGCCGCCCTGCTCCCCCACCCCGGGCATGAGGACCGGGCCGGAGAGCTCGTCGAGCCTCGGGGGGTCGGTCACCGTCGCCCCGACGACCACGCCGAAGGACCCCGGTGCACCATCCCCGACGCGGGCGTTCCGCAGAGCCACCTCGTCGACGACGGACTGGGCGACCGTGCCGGCGGGGCCCGCCGAGCCCTGCAGGGGCCCGGCCTCGGGGTTGGAGGTCCGGGCCAGGACGAACAGGCCCCGGCCGGTGGAGGCCGCCGCCTCGAACGCCGCGTCCAGGGCGCCGACGCCCAGGTAGGGCGACACGGTGAGCGCGTCGCAGGCCAGCGGGGACCCGTCCCGCAGCCACGCCCGGGCGTACCCGGCCATGGTGGAGCCGATGTCTCCCCGTTTGGCGTCGGCCACCGACAGCGCTCCGCGCTCGCCGATGGCGGCCAGGAGCTCCTCCAGGACCCGGAACCCGGCGGACCCGTGCTCCTCGAAGAACGCCACCTGGGGCTTGACCGCGGGGACCAGGTCCCCGAAGGCCTCGAGAGACCGCCGCCAGAACTCCGCGACGCCCGCCGCGTCGACGCCCAGGCCCCACGCCTCCAGCAGCGCCGGGTGGGGGTCGATGCCCACGCAGAGGTTGCCCCGCTCGGCGACCGCCCTGCGCAGGCGGGCACCGAACGGGGACGCGGTCGGCGTCACCGCGCCGCGTACCCGGCGTGCAGCTCCTGCAGGGGGCTGACGCTGACGTCGCCGCGCAGCATGGCCTCGATCCCGTGGACCGCCGCGGTGGCGCCCTGGACGGTGGTCACGCAGGGCACGCGGCGGGAGATCGCCGCGGAGCGGATCTCGTGGCCGTCGGCACGGGTGCCCCCGGTCGACGAGGCGATGTTGAGGATGAGGTCCACCTCGTCGGCGTTGATGCGGTCGACGATCGTGCGGATCGGCCGGCCGTCCTCGTCGACCGGGCCGGTGCCGGACTCGGTCAGCTTGGCCACGGTCTCGCAGGCGATGCCGTACCGGCGGAGCATGAGCGCCGTGCCCTCGGTGGCCAGCACCGTGAACCCGAGCGCCGCCAGCCGCTGGGCCGGGAACACCATCGACCGCTTGTCCCGGTTGGCCACCGAGACGAACACCGTGCCCGACAGCGGCAGCACGCCGTCGGCGGACAGCTGGCCCTTGGCAAAGGCCACGGCGAAGTCCGGGCCGATGCCCATGACCTCACCCGTCGACTTCATCTCCGGGCTCAGCAGGGACTCCACGGTGTCGCCCTCCGGGGTGCGGAACCGGTTGAACGGCAGCACCGCCTCCTTGACGGCGACGGGGGCGTCCGCGGGAAGGGAGCCGCCGTCCCGGTCGGACGGGAGCAGCCCCTCCGCGCGCAGGTCGGCGATCGACTCGCCCAGCATGATGCGGGCACACGCCTTGGCCAGGTGCACCCCGGTCGCCTTGGACACGAAGGGCACCGTCCGGCTGGCCCGGGGGTTGGCCTCGAGGACGTAGAGCACGTCGTCCTTGAGGGCGTACTGCACGTTCATCAGGCCCTTGACGCCGATGCCCATGGCCAGCGCCTCGCTGGAGCGGCGGACCCTGTCGATGTCGTCCTGTCCGAGGGTGATCGGCGGCAGCGTGCACGCGGAGTCGCCGGAGTGGATGCCGGCCTCCTCGATGTGCTCCATGACGCCGCCCAGGTACACCTCGGTGCCGTCGCACAGGACGTCGACGTCGATCTCCACGGCGTCGTCGAGGAAGCGGTCCACCAGCACCGGACGGTCCGGACTGATCTCGGTGGCGCGGTCGATGTACGAGCGCAGGGAGCCCTCGTCGTAGACGATCTCCATGCCCCGGCCGCCCAGCACGTAGGACGGGCGCACCAGTACCGGGTACCCGATGTCGGCGGCGATGGCGGTCGCCTCGTCGGCGTTGATCGCGGTGCCGAACGCCGGGGCCGGTAGCCCCGCCCGGACCAGCACCTCACCGAACTCGCGGCGGTCCTCGGCCAGGTCGATCGCGGACGGGCTGGTGCCCACAATGGGCACGCCGGCGGCCTCGAGCTGCGCGGCCAGCCCCAGCGGGGTCTGGCCACCGAGCTGCACCAGCACCCCGGCGACCGTGCCGGACACGGACTCGGCGTGGTAGACCTCCATGACGTCCTCGAACGTCAGGGGCTCGAAGTACAGCCGGTCGGCCGTGTCGTAGTCGGTCGAGACCGTCTCCGGGTTGCAGTTGACCATGACCGTCTCGTACCCGGCCTCGGACAGCGTCAGGGCGGCGTGCACGCAGGAGTAGTCGAACTCGATGCCCTGGCCGATGCGGTTGGGCCCGGAACCGAGGATGATCACCTTCTCGCGCTCGGTCTGCGGGGCGACCTCGGACTCGGCGGCGGGGTCGAGCTCGTAGGTCGAGTAGTGGTACGGGGTCTTGGCCTCGAACTCCGCGGCACACGTGTCGACCGTCTTGTAGACGGGCCGGATCCCCAGCCGGTGGCGCAGGCGCTGCACGCCCTCCGCACCGGCGAACTCGGGCCGGAGGGCGGCGATCTGCGCGTCCGACAGACCGTTGTGCTTGGCCCGACGCAGCAGGTCCGCGCCCAGCACGGCGGCGTCGACGATCTCGCGGCGCAGGTCCACGAGCTCGGCCACCTCCTCGAGGAACCACGGGTCGATGCCGGAGGCCTCGTGGACCTGCTGGACCGTCGCCCCCAGGCGCAGCGCCAGCTCGACATCGTACATCCGGCCCTCGGTCGGACGGACCAGGTCGGCGAGCACCGCATCCACGTCGGTGGAGCGCCCGGGTGCGATGGTCTCGTCGGGCAGGGTCCAGAATCCCGAGGCCTTGGTCTCCAGCGACCGCATCACCTTGCCGAGGGCCTCCCGGTAGTTGCGCCCCAGGCTCATGGCCTCACCCACCGACTTCATGGTGGTGGTGAGGGTGTCGTCGGCACCCGGGAACTTCTCGAAGGCGAACCGGGGCGCCTTGACCACCACGTAGTCGAGGGTCGGCTCGAAGCACGCGGGGGTCTCGCCGGTGATGTCGTTGGTGATCTCGTCGAGCGAGTACCCGATCGCCAGCCGTGCGGCGATCTTGGCGATCGGGAAGCCGGTGGCCTTGGAGGCCAGCGCGGAGGACCGCGAGACCCGGGGGTTCATCTCGATCACGACCAGGCGGCCGTCGACGGGGTTGATGGCGAACTGGATGTTGCAGCCACCGGTGTCCACGCCCACGGCGCGGATGATCGCGATGCCCAGGTCGCGCATGTTCTGGAACTCGCGGTCGGTCAGCGTCATGGACGGCGCCACAGTGACGGAGTCGCCGGTGTGCACACCCAGGGCGTCCACGTTCTCGATCGAGCAGATCACGACGACGTTGTCCTTGTTGTCGCGCATCAGCTCGAGCTCGTACTCCTTCCACCCGAGGATGGACTCCTCGATGAGGACGTTCGCGGTCGGCGAGGCGGAGAGCCCGCCGCCGGCGATGCGCTCGAGGTCCTCGGTGGTGTAGGCCAGACCCGAGCCCAGGCCGCCCATGGTGAAGGAGGGCCGGACCACGACCGGCAGCCCCAGCTCGGCGACGGTGGCATGGACCTCCTCCATCGTGTGGCAGACGGCGCTGCGGGCCGACTCGCCGCCGACGCTGGCCACGATGTCCTTGAAGGTCTGCCGGTCCTCGCCGCGGTTGATGGCGGGGATGTCCGCGCCGATGAGCTCGACCCCGTGCTTGTCGAGGAGCCCCTGGGCGTCCAGCTGCATGGCCGCGTTCAGTGCGGTCTGCCCACCGAGGGTCGCGAGCACCGCGTCCACCGGGTGGCCGTCGGCGGCCTCCTTGATCAGGATCTTGTCGATGAACTCGGGCGTGATGGGCTCGACGTAGGTGGCGTCGGCGAACTCCGGGTCGGTCATGATCGTGGCCGGGTTGGAGTTGACCAGGGTCACACGCAGGCCCTCGGACTTGAGCACGCGGCACGCCTGGGTGCCCGAGTAGTCGAACTCGCAGGCCTGGCCGATGACGATCGGCCCGGAGCCGATGACGAGGACGTGGTTGATGTCTGTGCGCCGGGGCATCAGTTCGAACCCTTTCTGGAGTCTGCGGAGCCGAGGTCGGGGGATTCGAGCAGGCTGACGAAGCGGTCGAAGAGGTCGGCGGCGTCCCGGGGGCCCGCCGCGGATTCGGGGTGGTACTGGACGGAGAAGGCGCTGCCGTCGACCAGGGCGACGCCCTCGACGGTGCCGTCGTTGGCGCACACGTGGGTCACGGCGGCCGTGCCCCACGGGGTCTGCCAGGTGTCACCCTCCGGGGCGCGCAGCGCGAACCCGTGGTTCTGGGAGGTGATGGCCACGGCGCCGGTGGCCTTCTCGATCACCGGGATGTTGATGCCGCGGTGCCCGAACTGCATCTTGTAGGTCTCCAGCCCCAGAGCCCGGCCGAGGATCTGGTTTCCGAAGCAGATGCCGAAGAAGGGGATCCCCTGGCCCAGCACCTCCTTAGTGAGGTGCACCGCGTGGTCGGCCGTCGCCGGGTCGCCCGGACCGTTGGACAGGAACACCCCGTCGACGCCGAGGTCGAGGATGTCCTGCAGCGTCGAGTCGGCGGGCAGGACGTGGACGCGGACCCCACGCTCGGTGAGCATCCGGGGGGTGTTGGTCTTGATCCCCAGGTCCAGCGCGGCGATCGTGTAGGACGCCTCGCCCTCCGGCTCCACCACGTAGGCCTCGCGCGTGGAGACCTCGTCGGACAGCGACGCGCCGGCCATGGACTCCTGGGCCCGGACCGCGGTGAGCATGGTCTCGTCGTCGGTCAGGTCGTCGCCCGAGAAGATCCCGGCCTTCATGGCCCCGAGCTCCCGGATGTGGCGGACCACGGCGCGCGTGTCGATACCGGCGATGCCGACCACGCCCTGGGCGGCCATCTCGTCTTCGAGGCTGCGGCTGGACCGGTGGTTGGAGGGCTGTCGCGACAGGTCGCGGATCACGAAGCCGGAGACCCAGATCCGGCCCCCGCGGGCCTCACCGTCGAGGAGGGACTCGCCGTCCTCGTCGTTCCAGCCGGTGTTGCCGATCTGCGGGGCGGTGGCCACGACGATCTGCCGGCAGTAGGAGGGGTCGGTGAGGGTCTCCTGGTAGCCGGACATGCCGGTGGTGAACACGGCCTCCCCGAGGGTGGTCCCGGTCGCACCGAAGGAGGTGCCGCGGTGGATGCGTCCGTCCTCGAGGACGAGCGCGGCGGGTTGCGGGCCCGCCTGCGGCGCGGGCGTGGTGCTGTGCGGTGTCACTGGTTCTCCTCGGTGGTGGAGCTGGAGTCGGTGGGCGTGTCGGAGGGGTCGGCGTCTCCGCGCAGCGCCTCCCAGCGGGGGTAGGTGTCCTTGTCGTCCGCCCGGAAACCGGAGTCGACGAGCGTTCGGCCGTCGGTGCCCGTCACCTGCCATCGCGCGACGAGGATGCCGCCGCCGGGCACGGTCTTGTTGGCCAGCGCCGAGGCGCGGCGCACGTCGACGAGGTCGGCGCGGGGGATCCACACGACGGCGTCGGCCAGCTCGAGGCGTATGCCGCCGGTGTGGGCGGTCAGGGTGCCGGCGGAGCGGTGGCCGAGGGGCGGGCGGGCGATCCGGGCCTGCCAGTCCCCCGCGACGGTGCTGCCGATGTACACACCGGTCAGCGGCCCCAGGACGATCTCGCCCGGGTCGGCGGGCGGGGTGGGGAGCTCGTCGAAGAGCCCGGCCTGGGACCGGCTACGGTTCCGCCATCCCAGCGTCATCAGACCGATCAGCGCGAGCAGCACGGCGATGACGATGATGACGGTCCAGTAGTCCTGGGTCATGCGAGTACCTCTCCGTCGCGGGTGGTCAGGCGGCCCCGGTACACGGTGCCGACGACCCTGGCCGCGAATGTCATTCCCTCGTAGGGGGTGTTGGCGGACAGACTTGCGAGCGCGTCGCCGACGACGGTCCACGGGGAGTCGGGGTCGACGACGACGAGGTTCGCGGGCTCCCCTACGGCGATCGGTCGCCCCTGGTCCGACAGGCCGGCGATCTCGGCGGGCCGGGTGCTCATGACACGGGCGAGGTCCCGCCAGGTCATGTCCCCGGTCTCGACCAGCAGGGCGGTGACGATCGGCAGGGCGGTCTCGAGTCCGAGCATGCCCGGCCGGGCGGCGGCGAACTCGCAGCACTTCTCCTGCGCGGCGTGCGGGGCGTGGTCGGTGGCGACGCAGTCGATCACGCCGGACCTCAGCGCCTCGCGCAGCGCGAGGGTGTCGTGTGCCTCGCGCAGGGGCGGGTTGACCCGGTAGACGCCGTCGTAGGTCTCGAGCCGGGAGTCGTCGAGGAGCAGGTGGTGCGGGGTGACCTCGGCGGTGATCGAGATCCCCTGGTCCTTGGCCCACCGCAGCAGTTCGACGGTGCCGGTCGTGGAGGCGTGGCAGATGTGCACGCGGGCGCCGGCGTCGCGGGCCAGGATCGCGTCCCGGGCGACGATCGATTCCTCCGCCGACCGCGGCCATCCGGTCAGTCCCAGGCGTGCGGCGTGGGGCCCCTCGTGGGCCACGGCGCCGCCGGTGAGCCGGGGTTCCTCAGCGTGCTGGGCGACGAGGACGCCCAATCCGGCCGAGTACTCCAGGGCTCGACGCATCACCAGCGGGTCGTGGACGCACATCCCGTCGTCGGAGAACACCCTGACGCGGGCCTCCCCCGCGGCCATCTGCCCCATCTCGGTGAGCTGCTCACCCTGGAGACCCACGGTGACGGCGCCGACGGGGTGCACGTCGCACAGTCCGACCTCGCGGCCGATCCGCCAGACCGAGTCGGTCACCGTCTGGTTGTCCTGCGGGGGCTGGGTGTTGGCCATGGCGAACACCGCCGTGTACCCCCCGCGGGCCGCGGCGGCAGAACCCGAGGCGATGGTCTCGGTGTCCTCGCGACCGGGTTCACGCAGGTGGGTGTGCAGGTCGACGAACCCCGGCAGCAGTACGGCGTCGTCCGCATCGAGGACCTCGGTGCCCGGCGCGGACAGGTCCACGGACCCGCCCGCGTCCGGACCGATCGCGGCGACGACGCCGTCGCGGACGAGGACGTCGACCGGGTCGCCCTCGCCGTAGGGACGCACCCGCCGTAGCAACAGGGTCGGTGTGTGGGGGGCGCTCACTCAGGGGTTCCTTCCGCCGTGACGAGAGTGTGGAGCAGGACCGACATGCGCACGTGCACGCCGTTGGTGACCTGCTGGAGGATCGCGGAGGACGGCGCGTCGGCGGTGTCGAAGCCGATCTCCATCCCACGGACCATCGGACCCGGGTGCAGGACCACGACGTCGTCGCGGAGCCGGGCGGCGCGCGTCGGCCCGAGCCCGTAGCGCACCGCGTATTCGCGGGCGGACGGGAAGAACCCACCGTTCATCCGCTCGGCCTGGACGCGCAGCATCATGACGGCGTCCGCACCGTCCAACTCCGCGTCGAGGTCGGTCGACGCGCGGACCGGCCAGCCGTCGACTCCCACCGGGAGCAGGGTCGGCGGGGCGACGAGGACCACCTCGGCGCCCAACGTGGACAGCAACAGGGCGTTGGACCGGGCGACGCGCGAGTGCAGGATGTCCCCGACGATCACCACCCGGCGTCCGTCTATCCCGCCGAGGCGTTCACGCAGGGTCATGGCGTCGAGCAGGGCCTGGGTGGGGTGCTCGTGCATCCCGTCACCGGCGTTGATGACCGACGGGCCGACGCCACCCGGCGCGACCCACCCGGCGATCTGCTGAGCGGACCCGGAGGCGGGGTGACGCACGATGAGGGCGTCCGCGCCGATGGCGGTCAGGGTGAGCGCCGTGTCACGCAACGACTCGCCCTTCTGGACCGAGGAGGCGCTGGCGGAGACGTTGATGACGTCCGCGCTCATCCACTTGCCGGCCGTCTCGAACGACACCCGCGTGCGGGTGGAGTTCTCGTAGAACACGGTGAGGACGGTCTTGCCCCGCAGTGTCGGCAACTTGCGGACCTCGCGACCGAGGAGCGTCTCCTTGAGTCGTTCCGCCTCGTCGAGGATGGACAGGGCCGAGTCGCGGTCGAGGTCGGCGGCCGAGAGCAGGTGCTTCATCTCGTCCTCTCCGCGTCCGGACGCCGCAGGACCACGGCGTCGACCCCGTCGACCTCGGTGAGCCGGACGGACACCCCCTCGTCGCGGGAGGTGGGGACGTTCTTGCCCACGTAGTCGGCCCGGATCGGCAGTTCACGATGCCCGCGGTCGACCAGCACGGCGAGCTGGACCCGCGCCGGTCGACCGAGGTCGCGCAGGGCGTCGAACGCCGCGCGGATGGTCCGGCCCGAGAACAGGACGTCATCCACGAGGATCACCGTCGCGCCGGCGATCCCGGCCGACGGGACCCGCGTGGGGTTCATCGGCCGGTGCGGGCCCCCGACGAGGTCGTCGCGGTAGAGCGTGACGTCGAGGGCCCCGGCGTGGACGTCCGCGCCGCTGAACTCACGGATCCTCTCGGCGAGTCGGGCGGCGAGCGGCACCCCGCGGGTGGGGATTCCGAGCAGCACCACGGGGCCCGAATCGGGCGCGTCCGCGGCAGTGCGTTCGATGATCTGATGTGCCAGGCGGGACACCGTCCTGGCGACGTCGTCGGACGTGAAGAGTGACACCGAGTTCTCTTGCGAACCGTCAGCGCTCACCGATCACCACCTCCTTGTCCGCCTCGCTGGACGGCTCGTTAAAGGGATAGCTTTCGGTCCCGAACTCTATCAGTCCCCGGTGTCCGTTCCGGGATCGGCGGACGTGGCCTCCGACACGTCTCCGGGCTCGTCGCCGGCGGCCTCGGAGGCAGCGTCGGCGGGCGGGGTGTCCAGGCCCGCCACGGCCCGCTCGGCGGCCCTGATGTGCTGGGCCAGGCCGGCCACGCGGTCGAGGACCGCGTTGACGTACGGAACCGACTTCTCCGCGGACAGGTCGGACACCAGAAGGACCGCCTGGTCGATCACGACGGCGGCGTCCACCTCGTCCGAGCCGAAGAGCAGTTCCCACGCACCGGCGCGCAGGACCGCGCGGTCGACGGCGGGCAGCCGCTCCAGCGTCCACTCCCTCAGGTGCTCGGTGATGGTGGAGTCGAGGCGGTCGAGCCGCTCGGCGACGCCGGTGACGATCTCCATCGTGTAGGGCGCGACGTCGTGGAACTCCTGGGAGTCCTCGCCCATCTGCCGCCGCTCCTCGGCGAGCGCCACCACGTCCGCGTCACGTAGCTCCGCCTCGAACAGCAGCGAGACCGCGCGCCTACGCGCCCGGTAACGTGATCCGCGACGGCGGTGGTCGACGTCTTCCGACATGATCAGTCGTTCACCCGGCTGAGGTAGCGGCCGTCACGGGTGTCGATGCGCAGCTTGTCGCCGGTGTTGATGAACAGCGGCACCTGGACCTCGGCACCCGTCTCGAGGGTCGCCGGCTTGGTGCCACCGGTCGAACGGTCGCCCTGCAGGCCCGGGTCGGTGTGCTGGACCAGCAGGTCGACGGCGACCGGCATCTCGGCGAACAGCGGGACACCCTCGTGGATGGAGACCTGGACCGAGGTGTTCTCGAGCAGGAAGCGGGCACCGTCACCCATCACGGTCGGGGTGACGTTGATCTGCTCGAAGTCCTTCTCGTCCATGAGGACGTAGTCCTCGCCGTCGCGGTAGAGGAAGGTCATGTCGCGCCGGTCGACGGTCGCGGTCTCCACCTTCACGCCGGCACTGAACGTCTTGTCGATGGTCTTGCCGCTGACCACGTTCTTCATCTTGGTCCGCACGAACGCGGGGCCCTTGCCGGGCTTGACGTGCTGGAACTCGGTGATCTGCCAGAGTTGGCCCTCCTCCTTGAGGACGAGGCCGTTCTTGAAATCGGCGGTGGACGCCATAGTCGGTACTCCTTCGGGAAGTCGTCCGCGCCGCAGCCGGGGGCGGCGTCGCGCGCATGATCGTGGGTCGGATCCTCAGAGCACCCTGAGGTCCTTCGACGTGGTGGTCAGGGACCGTCCGCCACCGCCGGTGACGGCCACGGTGTCCTCGATTCGGATCCCGCCGAGGCCCGGGAGGTAGATCCCCGGCTCGATGGTGATCACATCGCCGTCGGACAGTGTACTCGTGGACCGGGTCGACACCGCGGGCGCTTCGTGCACGTCCAACCCCACCCCGTGCCCCAGCGAGTGGCCGAAGTGGTCGCCGAACCCGGCGTCGGTGATGATGTCGCGGCTGACGGCGTCGAGCTCGGCGCACGGGACGCCGGCGCGGACGGCCTCGACCCCCGCGATCTGAGCTCGGCGGACGACCTCGTAGGCCTCCACCAGACGGTCCGGGGCGGTCCCCAACGCGACCGTGCGGGTGCAGTCGGACGCGTACCCCGAGACCGTGGCTCCGAAGTCCACCACCACCAGGTCGCCCTCCGCCAGGACCCGGTCCCCGGGAACGTGGTGCGGGTGCGCTCCGTTGGGTCCGGAGGCCACGATCGTCTCGAACGCCACGCCGTCCGAACCGGCCCGCCGCATCGCGTGCTCCAGGTCCGCCGCGACCTCTCGTTCGGTCCGACCGGCCGCCACCAGGTCGCTGCCCAGCACGTGGGTCCACGCCTCGTCGACCACCGTGCACGCCCTGGCGATGAGGGCGAGCTCGTCGGGATCCTTGCCGCGGCGCACCGTCTCCACCAGCCCGCTGGTCTCCACTATCCGGGCGTCCGCTCCCCCGGTCGCCGCGAGCGCACGGCGCAGGCCGGCGGCCGCGGACAGGGTCAGCTGATCGGCCTCGACGGCGAGAGGGGCGTCGGCGGGTCCGCGACGACGACCGAGGACGCCGGCGACGTACTCGCGCGAGATCACGTGGCCCACGTCCGGGGCCTGCTCGACGACCTGGAGTTCGTAGCGGGAATCCGTGCAGAGGACCGCCTCGCCGTCGTCCTCCACCAGGACGGCCCCACCCGACCCGGAGAACCCGGTCAGGTAGGCGATGTTCCGTGGATCGGTCACCAACAGGGCGTCGGCACCGACGTCGGCGAGGGCGGCGGCGACGGCGCGGCGACGTGGGGCGAGACGCTCGATCACAGCAGGATCCCTCCACCGCTGGGCTTGCGGCCCTCCGAGATGGTGGCGTACGCCGCCGTCATGAGCGACGGGTCCGGGGCCTCCATGCGCGACGGGCGGGCCAGTCCGTCCAGCACGACAAGGCGCAGGAAACCCGAGTGGTTCTTCTTGTCGCCGGCCATCAGCTCGAGCAACCGCGGGAAGGCGTCCTCGTCGTACCCGGTGGGAAGTCCGAGGGACGCGAGGACGGAGGCGTGACGGTCCGCCGTCGCGTCGTCCAGTCGGCCCGCCAGCCTGGCGAGCTCGGCGACGAAGCACATCCCGACGCTGATCGCCGCGCCGTGACGCCACCGGTACTGCTCGCGACGCTCCACGGCGTGGCCGAGGGTGTGGCCGTAGTTGAGGATCTCCCGCAGGCCGGACTCCTTGAGGTCCTGGCCGACCACGTCGGCCTTGACCTGCACGCTGCGGCGGATGAGCTCGACGATCGTGTCGCCGCCCGGATCGAGCGCCGCAGCGGGATCCGCCTCGATGAGGTCGAGGATCTCCGGGTCGGCGATGAAACCGCACTTGACCACCTCGGCCATTCCGGAGACCAACTCGTTGTGCGGGACGGTCTCGAGCGTCGCGGTGTCGATGAACACGGCGGCGGGCTCGTGGAAGCAGCCCACCAGGTTCTTCCCGGCATCGGTGTTGATTCCGGTCTTGCCACCGACCGCGGCGTCGACCATCGCCAGCAGGGTGGTGGGGATGTGTACGACCCGGACGCCACGCATCCAGGTGGCGGCGACGAAGCCGGCGAGGTCGGTGGCCGCGCCCCCGCCGAGGCTCACGACGGTGTCCTTGCGGTTCAACCCGATCTGGCCCAGGACGTCCCAGCAGTACCCGGCGACGGCGAGGTCCTTGCCGGCCTCCGCGTCCGGGATCTCGATCCGGTGGGCGTCGATGCCGGCGTCGGCGAGCTTCTCGCGGAGCGCCTCGGCGGTCTGGGCCAGCGGCGGTTGGTAGAAGATCGCCACGGTTCGCGAGGACGAACACGCCTCGAGGATCTCCGGGAGCAGGCCCCGGCCGATGACCACGGGGTACGGGTCCGCGGCGCGCACCTCCACGACGACGGGCTCGGTGGTGTTCTCGTCCTGGTTCATCTGCTGCTCCCGCTCATCGCTTGTGTCGCTACGCGTCTGGTCGTCACTCATCTCCGAACGCCGCCCCGCAGGTGCGGGTCGCCGGAGTCGAGCCTGTCGACGATGTCCGTCACCACCTTGCCCGAACTGCGCCGCTCGGTGCTCACGGTGGTCCAGGCGACCTCCCGGTACAGCGGCGAGCGTTCGGTCAGCAGTGCCTGGTACCGGGCTGTGACGTCGCCCCCGGCCAGGAGCGGGCGACCCGGACCCTGGGATCGGCGCACCCCCTCCGCCACCCCGATCGTGAGGTGGACGACCCGGTGGCCTCGCAGGCGTCGCCGGGTCACCGCCGACAGGACCGCCCCGCCCCCCAGGGACAGGACCCCGTCGAACGATGTGAGCGCGTCACCGATGATCCGCTCCTCGATCTCGCGGAAGTGCGGCTCGCCGTCGGAGGCGAAGATCTCGGGGATGGACCGGCCCTCGGCCTCTTCGATGAGGTGGTCGGCGTCGCGGAACGGCACGTCGAGCCGCCGGGCGAGTTTGCGGCCGATGGTCGTCTTGCCGGCACCGGGTGGCCCCACGAGCACGGCGACCGGCCGTGCCGGCTCGCTCATGCCTCGTCCGTCGCCCAGTCCAGCCGCTCGGCGACCGCGTCGAGGTATCCCCCGACGTTCCGGCGGGTCTCCGCCAGCGAGTCGCCACCGAATTTCTGCAGGACCGCGCGGGCCAGCACTAGGGCGACCATCGACTCCGCGACGACGCCCGCCGCCGGAACCGCACACACGTCCGAGCGCTGGTGGATGGCGGTGGCCGCGGATCCGTCCTCCATGTCCACCGTGCTCAGCGCACGGGGCACCGTGGAGATGGGCTTCATCGCGGCCCGTACCCGGAGGGGCTGACCGTTGGTCATGCCGCCCTCGAGGCCCCCGGCGCGGTTGCTGCGGCGCTCGACGCCGTCGTCCCCGCGGACCATCTCGTCGTGGGCGACGCTGCCACGGCGGCGCGCGGTCTCGAAGCCGTCCCCGACCTCGACGCCCTTGATGGCCTGGATGCCCATGAGGGCGCCGGCGAGCTGTGCGTCGAGACGATCGTCGCCGGACACGTGGGAGCCGAGACCGATCGGGAGGCCGTGGACGACCACCTCGACCACGCCACCGAGGGTGTCCCCGGCCTTCTTCGCGGCCTCGATCTCGGCGATCATCGACTCCGCGGCGGCGGCATCGAAGGCCCGCACAGGGCTGGCGTCGATGTCCTCGAGGTCCGCGTACCCGGGTTCGGGCCCGACGTACGGCTCGGACGCGCCGATGGAGATGACGTGCGAGAGGACCTCGACGCCGAGGACGTCCCGCAGCACCGCACGGGCGACCGTCCCGGCCGCGACCCGTGCGGCGGTCTCCCGGGCGCTCGCGCGCTCGAGGACCATCCGGGCGTCGTCGAAGTCGTACTTGAGCATCCCGGAGAAGTCGGCGTGACCGGGCCGCGGGCGGGTCAGGCGGGCGGCGCGGGCCTTGTCGTCGATCGCCTCCGGGTCGACGGGGTCCGCCGACATGATCTGCTCCCACTTGGGCCACTCGGTGTTGCCGACCTCGATCGCCACCGGCGATCCCATGGTCCGGCCGTGGCGGACGCCGCCGAGGACCCGGACGGCGTCCGCCTCGAACTTCATCCGCGCCCCGCGGCCGTAGCCCAGGCGACGGCGGGCGAGTTGCGAGGCGATCTCGTCGCTCGTCACCTCGACCCCGGCGATCACACCCTCGACGATCGTCACCAGGGCCTGGCCGTGCGATTCTCCGGCAGTGGTCCACTTCAGCACGTCGCCGATCATCCCACGTCGGGGTACGGCCCGGCACATCAGGCCCGGGTCGTCGAGGACCGCCGCGCCCGCGAGGCGACGACGGCCCGGTGCGGGGTGTCACCGGTGAGACGCCGGAACGCGTGAATGAAGCTCGAGGCCTCGGCATACCCCAGACGCAACGCGACGTCCTCCACCGACAGCAGACCGGTCGCCAGCATCCGCCTGGCCAGTTCCAGCCGGACGTCGTCGAGAAGCCGCTGGAACGACGTGCCCTCGTCCGACAGGTGCCTGCGCAGGGTCCGGGAACTGACCCCCAGTCCGGCGGCCACCGAAGACATGGAGGCCCCCTGCGTGAGACGACCGGCGATCTCGACGCGGACCCGGCTGCTCACCGGCCCCCGGGTCCGGCGGGTGGCGGCCAGGTCGCGGCACATGGCCTCGGCCACCGTCACCGCCGCCGGGCTCCCCTGCGGGAGCGGTTTGTCGAGGCGCGCGGCGTCGAAGACCATCGTGACGCCGGCGCCGTGGTCGGACTCCGACGGTATGAGGCCGAGCCGTTCCCCGTATGCGGTCAGGGTCCCGGCTGACCGCCCCCCACCGAAGGAGATGTCCGTGAACGGGACACCTCCGGGGACGAGCTCGCCGAGGACGGAGTGGATCGCGAACAGGTCGCGGTCCACGAGGAACTCGCGGACGTCGTCCGGGAGCGCGGTGTCCTCCAGACGCACCACGATCCTGTCCCCCGTCGACTCCACACCGATCGTGCTGAAGATGTAGCTCAAGTCGATGAAGCGGAGCGTCACGGCGATCACGTCGCGGAGCGTCGGGCTCGACAGCAGGGCGTATCCGAAGATCCCGAAGGTGGTCAACCGGTACGTGGCGCCCACCTCGGCGGCGAGGGCGGGCCGGTCGCCCGCGGCGGCGCGGAGGTTGCGGATCGCGGTCAGTTCCTGGTCCGGCGTCACGAGTAGATCGGGGGTGGCGAGATCGGCCGGGGAGAGCGCGATCCCCTGCAGGACCCGGCCGGCGTCCACGCCGAGCCGCTCCCCGGCCTCGACGAGGACGCCGATCCCGATGGCCGAGCGGGGGAAGTCCCAGTGTGGGACCGCGGGGGCGTCCCAGGTGGTCATGTCCGGAATTATGGATTATTCGTCCGTGAATGTCTGCGGCCACGCGGGGCCGGGGCACTACCGTCACGACATGACCTCTTCCTCCTCCCCCGGGACCCGGCGTCGGCGACCGCGCGTGATCATCATCGGAGCCGGATTCGGTGGCCTCGGCGCCGCCTACGAGCTCACCCGTGACGGCCTGGCCGAGGTGACGATCCTGGAGAAGGCCGACGACGTCGGAGGGGTGTGGCGGGACAACACCTACCCCGGAGCGGCCTGCGACGTCCCGTCGAACCTCTACTCGTACTCCTTCCACCGCAGGACGGACTGGGGCCGTCGCTACGCCGAGCAACCCGACATCCTGTCCTACATCCGGGAGACCGCCGACAGGTACGGCCTGCGCGAACTCGTGCGCACCGGCATCGAGGTGACCTCCGCGGAGTTCGACGACGACAGCGCCACGTGGACGGTACACACCGCCTCCGGAGAGTCGTTCGAGGCCGAGGTGCTCGTGCCCGCGGTGGGTCAGTTGTCCCGTCCGGCCTACCCGGACATCCCGGGGTCGGAGACGTTCGCCGGCCCGTCGTTCCACTCGGCCGAGTGGCGGCACGACGTCGATCTGACGGGTAAGCGGGTCGCGGTACTCGGCACCGGGGCCTCGGCCATCCAGTTCGTCCCCCGCATCCGCGAGGTGGCCGCGCACGTGACCGTCTACCAACGCTCGGCGCCGTGGGTGGTGCCCAAACCGGACCGCGCCTACACGGACGCCCACCGGGCGGCGTTCGCCCGTGTCCCCGGCCTCATGACCGCGATGCGTGGGACGATCTGGGAGACGACGGAGGTCATCGGCCTGGCACTGACCTCCGCGCGGCCGCTCGCCAGGATCCTCGGCGGGCTCGCCCGCGCCAATCTGCGGCTCACCGTCCGCGACCCCCGGCTGCGCGAGGCCCTCACCCCGACGGAACCGATCGGGTGCAAGCGGATGCTGTTCAGCAACCAGTGGTACCCCGCACTCGCGCAGCCGAACGTCAACGTGGTGACCGACACCGTCGCCGAGGTCGTCCCCGAGGGGATCGTCACCGCGGACGGACGGATGGGCCCCGTCGATGTCGTGGTGTACGGCACGGGTTTCAAGGCCACCGACTTCCTGGCACCGATCACCGTGCGTGGACGCGGCGGTCGGGACCTGCACGAGCAGTGGCGAGAGGGTGCGCGCGCGTATCTCGGGATGGCCGTGCCGGGCTTCCCCAACATGTTCGTGATCTACGGACCCAACACCAATCTCGGGAGCAGCTCGATCATCCTCATGATCGAACAACAGGCGAGGTACATCCGCCAGGTGGTCGAGGAACTGGCTCGGGCGGATCGGACGGTGGCCGTGGACGTCCGTCGCGAAGTGCACGAGGCCTACGACGACGAGATGATGCGCCGCCTCGGTGCGTCGGTGTGGAGCGGCTGCGACTCCTGGTACAAGGCGGACTCAGGCCGGATCACGACGAACTGGCCGGGGCTCGTGCACGAGTACCAGCGTCGCACCCGGACCGCGGACCCGGCCGACTTCGAGACGATCGCCCCCCGTCGCGCCACGGAGCCCTCGGGCATCTGACCGATCATCCGGCCGTGCGGCTCCGGCACGGTGGCCGTCCCCGCGTCCCCGTGTCCGCGCGGTCAGCGACCGAGCGCCTGCGACAGCGCGGCGGCCATCTCCCCGCGCGGCGCCGGGTGCCCGGTGAACAGCTCCACCTGACCGAAGGCCTGGTGGAGCAACATCACGTCGCCACCGACCACGGGGATGCCCGCGGCCTGGGCTGCTGCGCCGGCCGCGGTGGGCCAGGGGTCGTAGAGGACGTCGAACACCCGTCGGGCGCCGGCGACCAGGTCGGTGAGCTCCCGCACGCCGGGTTCGGGGACGGTGTTGATCAGAACATCGGCCCGCGTGATCTCCCCGATCAGTTCCGGGTCGGTGAGGCCCATGGTGCGGACCCCGAGCCCGAGGGCCCGTCCGCAGTCGGCCGCCGGCCCGGCGTTGTCGCGCCTGGAGGCCAGGACCACCTGCGTGGCGCCGGCCTCGGCGAGCCCGGCGAGAACCGGTCTGGCGGTTCCCCCCACGCCCAGGACGACTGCCGTCGGATGGTCCGGGAGGTCCCCGAAGGCGGCGAGCGCCCCGGTCACACCGTCGACGTCCGTGCAGTCGGCGAACCAGCCGCCCGCCCGCCGGACGAGTGTGTTGGCGCTGCCGACGATGCGGGCGCGTTCACTCACCTCGTCGGCGTGGGCGAGGGCGGCGAACTTGCCGGGCATCGTGACCGAGTAACCGATGCGGTCGGCGGGCGACGACTCGACCACAGACGGCAGTCGTTCGGCGTCGCAGTCGATGCGCTCGTAGGTCCAGTCGTCGAGGCCGAGCGCCCGGTACGCGGCACCGTGCAGGACCGGGGACAGCGAGTGGTCCACCGGGTGCCCCAGGACGGCCGCCGAGCGCGGTGCGCCCGTGGGATCAGCGACCACTGGCGAGGACCCCGTTGGCGATGGCCTCGCTCTGATAGCGCTCGTGCTCCGGGTATTCGTCCGCGAATCTGGTGGTGCCCTCCATGTCGACCGTGACGAAGTACTTCCACTGCCCGTCGGCAGGGTTCTCCATCGCGCGCAGTGCGTCGAGACCCGGTGAACCGATCGGCCCGTAGGGCAGTCCGTCCATCGCGTAGGTGTTCCACGGGGTCACCTCGGCCCGGTCGGCGTCGGTGGTGGCGATCTCCTGGTCGGCGAGAGCGTAGTTGACCGTGGAGTCGAACTGGAGACGCATGGGCTCGGCGAGGCGGTTGAGGATGACCCGCGCGACCTTGTCGAAGTCCTGGAGCTTGCCCTCCTTCTCCACCAGCGACGCGGCGGTGACCACCTCGTAGGGGGTGAGACCGATACGGTCGGCGGCCGGGACGAGTCCGGTCTCGTCGTAGGAGGCGGTCGAGGCGTCGATGAGCTGACGCAGGATCTCGACGGGCTCGGACTGCGGGTTGATGTTGTGGACCCCCGGGGCGATCAACCCCTCGAGGCGACGGACCGGGTCCGGGGCGCCCCGTACCTCGTCGATGGCCCACTCGGGGACCGCGAGTTCGGCCGGGTCGGCCTGCACGGCCGCGTCGACGATCTCCTGGGGCTGCCGACACATCGGGGCGGCCTCGGGCTCGTCCAGATCGCGGAGGCACGTGGCGTCGGCGATCAGGGTGTAGATGCCCTTCTCCCTGCCACCACCGACCACGACCGTGTCGAGCAGCCGGCCGCCAGGTTTGACCTCGATGAACCCGACGCGGTTCTGGGGGTCCGCCAGTGCGTCCACGGCGGCGGCCGCGCTCATCTCCTGCCGCACCTGGTAGTAGCCGGGCTGGATGCCCTCGACGGGCGTCCCCGCCGCCGCTCCGGTGAAGGCGCGGGTACTGGCCACGGTGCCGATGTCGTAGAGGCGGTCCCCGACGACCCCCAGGGTGTCCCCCGGTTCCACGTGCAGCAGCGCGTTCCCGCTGCCCTGTCCGTCGAAGTCCGGGGCCGCCGCGACCTCGGTGTTCTGGTTGCGGTAGACCATCACGCCGAAGGCGAGGACCACCCCGATCACGGCCGCCAGGAGGATGAACCTCGTGGTGGCTCCTGTACGTGAGCGTCCTCGTGCCGCAGACATCGTGCTCCTCGGTCATGGTGTCAGGGGAGCTGTCCCGCGGACAGCATCGTGCTCGTCGGCCAGTTTATCCAGGCGGGCACGCCGGGGGGTCGCTCATCGGCGGGCGTGCCGCGAGTCGATCCAGGCCTGGAGCAGGACAACGGCGGCCGCCTGGTCGATCACGTCGCGCTGTTTCCGCGTGTTGCGGCCGGCGCCGTGCAGTGCCGAACTCGCGGTCACCGTCGTCAGCCTCTCGTCGACGAGGTCCACCGGCAGGTCGGGCGCCCCGGCCGTCAGGGCGGTGGCGAACGAGCGGGCCATCGCGGTGGACGCGGTCTCCCGGCCCTTGAGCGAGGTGGGCAGCCCGACCACCACACCCACGGCGTCGTACTCCTCGACGAGCTCGGCGAGACGCCGGAGCTCGCTCGCCCACCGGGGGTCGCCGTCGGTGACCTTGATGGTCTCGACGGGGGTGGCGAGGATCCCGTCGGGGTCACAGGAGGCCACACCGATACGGGCGGTGCCCACGTCCAGTCCGAGCCGGCGACCGCGGGCCCATCCGCCGCCGGACGTGGCGGGCCCGGCTGGCCCGGCTGGTCCGGCCGCGGCGCCCGGGGCGTCGGTCATCCGGCGTCCCGGACGGCGTCGCGCAGCGCGGACACCGCGGTGTCGATCCCGGCCGGGTCGGACCCGGCACCCTGCGCCATGTCCGGCTTGCCGCCGCCGCGGGCACCGAGCGCGGTCGCGATGGCCTTGACGAGGTCGCCGGCCCTGAGTCCGCGATCCTGCGCGGCGGGGCTGACGGCGATGACGAACGGGACCTTGTCCTGCGCCGGGGCGGTGAGGAACACGACCCCGGCGTCCGAGCCGAGCCGTCCCTTGAGATCGGAGGCGAGGGTGCGCAGGTCTCCCGCGGCGCCGCCGGGGGTGCTGTGCGCGAGGAACCGGATGCCACCGAGGTCCTCGGCCGAGTTCAGCAGGTCGCCGGCCTGGGCCGCGAGCTGGGAGGCCCGCAGGGATTCGAGCGCCTTCTCCGCCTCACGCAGCTTGGCGGTGAGGGCGGCGACGCGATCGGGCAGCTCGTCGGTGGGCGCCTTGAGCGAGGCGGCCAGCCCGGACACGAGCGCCCGCTCGCGGGCCTGGTGGCGGTACGCGTCCATGCCCACGTAGGCCTCGACGCGCCGGATCCCGGAGCCGACGGACGCCTCCCCGAGCAGGCTGACGGGGCCGATCTGCGCGGAGCTGGACACGTGGGTCCCGCCGCACAGTTCCATGGAGAAGGGGCCGCCGATCTCCACCACGCGGACCCGGGAACCGTAGTTCTCGCCGAACAGGGCCATGGCCCCCATGCGCTTGGCCTCCTCGAGGGTGGTCTCCACGGTGTTGACCCCGTAGTCGGCGTCGACGGCGGTGTTGGTGACCTCCTCGACCTGCGCCAGGACGTCCGAGGGGATCGAGCCGGACCAGTTGAAGTCGAACCGCATGTAGCCGGGCTTGTTGAGCGAACCGGCCTGGACGGCCTCCGGGCCGAGGATCTGCCGCAGTGCGGCGTGGACGAGGTGCGTGGCGGAGTGGCCCTGGGTGGCGCCCTTGCGCCACTCGGGGTCGACGGCGGAGGTGACGAGCTGACCGGCCTCGGCCTCGCCGCCGGTGAGGACGCCCTTGTGCACCCAGAGCTTCTTGCCGATCTTCTGGACGTCGTCGACCCGCATCTGGAAGCCGGCCGTGGAGATCATGCCGCGGTCGCCCAGCTGTCCGCCGGACTCGGCGTAGAACGGGGTGCGGTCGAGCAGGAACTCCACCGCGTCCCCCTCGCGGGCGACGTGGACGGCCTCGCCGCCGGAGACGATGCCCAGCAGCCGCGACTCGTCGGTCAGGCCGGTGAAGCCGGTGAAGACGGTCTCGCCGGCGTCGAGGAAGTCACGGTAGACGGACAGGTCGGCGTGGGCGTGCTTCTTGGCCCGGGAGTCGGCCTTGGCGCGGGCGCGCTGCTCGGACATGAGCGAGCGGAAGCCCTCCTCGTCCACCTGCAGCCCGGCCTCGGACGCCATCTCGAGGGTGAGGTCGATCGGGAAACCGTGCGTGTCGTGCAGAGCGAACGCCTGGCGGCCGGTGAGCACCGCGGCGCCCGACGACCGGGCGTCGGAGGCGGCGCGCTCGAACAGCTGCGTCCCGGACTCGAGGGTCTTGAGGAACGCGACCTCCTCGGCCACCGCGATCCGCTCGATCCGGTCGTACCCGGAGACGGTCTCGGGGAAGGACGGCCCGATCGCGTCGCGGACGGTGGCCATGAACTCGGCCATCGTCTCGCCGGTCGCCCCGAGCAGGCGCACGGAGCGGACGATGCGACGCAGTAGACGGCGCAGGATGTACCCGCGGCCCTCGTTGCCGGGGGTCACGCCGTCGGAGATGAGCATGTAGGCGGTGCGGGCATGGTCGGCGATCACGCGGAACCGCACGTCGGCGGCGCCGTCCGCACCGTACTTCGCGCCGGACAGTCGCTCGGCGGTCTCGACGACCGGGCGCAGCAGGTCCGTCTCGTACACGTTCTCCACGCCCTGGAGCAGGAACGCGACGCGCTCGATGCCCATGCCGGTGTCGATGTTCTGCTTGGGCAGCGGGCCGAGGATCTCGAAGGCTTCCTTGCCGGTGCCCTCCCCTCGCTCGTTCTGCATGAACACGAGGTTCCAGATCTCGATGTAGCGGTCCTCGTCGGCCTCGGGCCCGCCGTCGACGCCGTAGGCGGGCCCGCGGTCGTAGAAGATCTCCGAGCACGGTCCGCACGGGCCGGGCACGCCCATGGACCAGTAGTTGTCCGCCATACCGCGGCGTTGGATGCGCTCCTCGGGCACCCCGATCACGTCCCGCCAGATGCCGTGGGCCTCGTCGTCGTCGAGGTACACGGTGACCCACAGCAGCGCGGGGTCGATCCCGAACCCGTCCTCCTCGACCGACGTGGTCAGCAGGGACCACGCGTGCCGGATGGCGCCTTCCTTGAAGTAGTCGCCGAAGGAGAAGTTCCCGGCCATCTGGAAGAAGGTGTTGTGGCGGGTGGTGATGCCCACCTCCTCGATGTCGAGGGTGCGCACACACTTCTGGATGGAGGTCGCGGTGGCGTACGGCGGGGTCTCCTGGCCGAGGAAGTACGGCTTGAAGGGCACCATCCCGGCGTTGACGAACAGCAGGTTGGGATCGTCCAACACCAGAGACGCACTGGGGACCTCGGCGTGGCCGGCCCTGACGAAGTGCTCGAGGAAGCGGCGCCGGATCTCATGGGTCTGCACTGGGGGCCTCACTGGTCGTCTACTGGTGGTCTCGGGCGAGGTCCCAGCCTACCGCCGCGCCCGGGCGGGACCGGGAACGAGGTGGGCCGGGACGACCTGACGACGACGAGGTGGGCGGCCGGGTGAACGCCTGCGGGCGCCCACCCGGCCGAACCGGCGGATGGGCGCCCGGTGCAGGGCGGGCCCTGCCTGATGGGAGGTCAGCGCGGCATCGGGGGCAGGACGATGCCGAAGTTGGCGGCGGTGATGAACGCCTCCCGGGGCAGGAGCCCCATGCTGTGTGCCCCCGTGCCCCAGACCCCGATCGAGGTCGCGACACTGACGAGCGTGGACAGCAGATAGGCCATGGTTTCCTCCAGGGTGAGCGGCGTGATTAAAGTGCCTGGTCGAGCACTTATTAACGATACTCACATATTTCTCAAGATCTGGTTACGTCTCTGTTCGTATGATCTTCCGGAGCTTGTCCACCCGCGCACCCAGGTCCCGCTCGTGCCCGTGGGGGCTCGGCTCGTAGTAGTCACGCCCCACCAGTTCGTCGGGCGGGTACTGCTGCGCCACGACCCCGGCGGGCGCGTTGTGGGCGTAGCGGTAGCCCACCCCGTTGCCGAGGCCCTTCGCCCCGGCGTAGTGGCCGTCCCGCAGATGCTTGGGTACCTCGCCCACCCCGCCCGCGCGGACATCGGCCATCGCGGCGTCGATCGCGGCGATGACCGCCTTGGACTTGGGGGCCGTGGCGAGGTGGATGGTGGCCTGCGCCAGCGCCAACCTGCACTCCGGCAGTCCGACCTTCTGCACGATCTCGGCGGCGGCGCCGGCGGCCAACAGCGCGGTGGGGTCGGCCATCCCGATGTCCTCACTGGCGTGGACCATGAGGCGCCGGGCGATAAACCGCGGGTCCTCCCCCGCGACCAGCATCCGCGCGAGGTAGTGCAGCGCGGCGTCCACGTCGGACCCACGGATGGACTTGATGAACGCGCTCGTGACGTCGTAGTGCTGGTCCCCGTCGCGGTCATAGCGCACCGGCGCGGCGTCCAGGCTCAGCTCCACGATCTCCGGGGTCACCACCCCGTCCTCCGCTGCCCCCGCCGCCGCCTCGAGGATCGTGAGGCTGCGCCTCGCGTCGCCCCCCGACAGTCTGACGATGTCCTCGACCGCCTCGTCCGTCAGCTCGACCTCGCCGGCCAGGCCCCGCTCCTCGGCCACCGCGCGCCTCAGCACGCCGGCCACACCACTGTCGTCCAGCCCCCGGAGTTCCGCGATGAGGGATCGGCTCAGCAACGGGGCGATCACGGAGAAGTGGGGGTTCTCCGTGGTCGCGGCGACCAGGAGGACGATGCCGTTCTCCACCGCGGCGAGCAGGGCGTCCTGCTGACTCTTCGAGAACCGGTGCACCTCGTCGATGAACAGGACCGTGCGCTGACCGTGCACCTGGCGGGTGCGGGCGTCGTCGATGACCGCGCGGACGTCCTTAACCCCCGCACTCAACGCGGACAGCGCCACGAAGTGCCGACCCGAGGTACTCGCGACGAGGTTCGCGAGCGTCGTCTTCCCGGTACCCGGCGGACCGTAGAGGATCAGCGAGGAGCCGCCGCGCCCCTCCACCAGCCGCCGCAGCGGGGAGTTGGGCCGCAGCAGGTGCTCCTGGCCGATCACCTCGTCGAGAGTCCGTGGCCGCATACGCACGGCCAGCGGTGCGGACGGGTCCACGTCCCCCGCCGCGGGCGAGGGGGGCGCGTGTCCGCCCGCGTCCCCGGCGGCGAACAACCCGGCATCTTCTGTCACGCCGACCAGGCTACCGGCGGGCCCGGACTCCGACCCCCGGGTGAACATTCGGCGTCCGATCACCGAAAGTGTGGGCAGCCCTCGTCGTCGTCGGGTTCCCTGGTGGGCAGGTATGCCACGTCCCCGGCGGGCACACCGCCACGCCAGCCACCACCCGACCGTCAGGACCCCCGCCCCATGTGCCGCGACGACAATCCCACCCACGGACCCACACTCACCCGTCGTGAGGCGCTCGCCGGCGCCGGCATGGTCGCCGCAGCCGGCGCCGTCGGGGTGACCCTGCTCGCCGAACCCGCCCCCGTGTGGGCGAACCCGGTGCACCCGGTGGCCGACGACCTCGACGTCTACGTGATCGTCACCGACGGCATGCGGCCCGACGAACTCAACCCGGCCCAGGCGCCCACTTTGCACCGATGGGCCACCGAGGGGACGCGGTTCACCGACGCCTCCTCCCTGATGATCGCCGAGACCCTGCCCAACCACGCCGCCATGGTCACCGGGGTGCTGCCCGCGCGCAACGGGGTGCCCGCGAACACCATCTGGGACCACGCGATCGGGGACGAGAGGACCCTCGACCGGCCCGACGACCTGCGGGCGGCCACCGTGCTGGACCGCATCCGCACCGAGGCGGGTCTGACCACCGCGAGCGTGCTCAGCAAGGACTACCTCCACGGCCTGTTCGGTGGCCGCGCGAGCGTGCAGTGGGCACCCTTCCCGCTGGTGCCGGTCACCGACCACTCGCTCGACTGGTTCACCGTCGAGGCCCTCAAGCAGACCATCACCGACCACGCCCCGCGGATGACGTTCGTCAACCTCGGCGACATGGACCGCTTCGGCCACATGGACCTGTCCGGCACCTCACTGCGACTGGCCCGCAACCAGGCGGTGTACAACTCGGACCACAAACTCTGGGACCTCGAGCAGTTCCTGCGGTCCACCGGCCGGTGGGAACGGTCGGTGCTCATCGTGCTGGCCGATCACGGCATGGACTGGTCGGAGCCGCTGCGCCTCATCAGTGCCGCCGGCGCGATCGACGCCGACCCCGCGCTGCGCGGGCGCGTCGGGATCGCCCAGAACGGGGGCGCCGACACCTTCGCCCACCTCGGCCCCGCCGGAGAACGCGAGGCGACCCTGGCGCGCCTGCGTGAGGTGGTCGGCGCGCTCCCGGGCGTCAACCGCCTCTACGATCCGGCCGAACTCGACCTGGGCGAGCGCGGTGGCGACCTCGTGGCCACTTGTCATCCGGGATGGCGGTTCTCCGACCCCACCCCGTTCTCCAACCCCATCCCCGGCAACCACGGACACGAGGTCACGCTCGGCATCCCGTTCTTCATCGCCGGCGGGCACCGGATCGTCCGCCGGGGGCAGGTCGTCGACCGTCCCGTGCGCACCCTCGACGTGGCGCCGACGGTGGCCCGGCTGTTCGGACTCGACCATTCCGGGATGGACGGGCGCCCGGCGCTCGAGGCGTTCCACCTCTGAGACGCCCGGGGCCGCCCGCCTCGGGTACTACCCGGCTGCGGCCCCGTCCTGGGCGGCCTGCCCGCGCTGGACCGGCTTGGCGTCGATGCCGGACTCCTTGCGCTGCTGGGTGGTGATCGGCGCGGGAGCGTCGGTGAGCGGGTCGACCCCGCCGCCGGACTTGGGGAAGGCGATGACGTCGCGGATGGACTCGGTTCCGGCCAGCAGCGCACAGATGCGGTCCCAGCCGAAGGCGATGCCACCGTGCGGGGGGGCGCCGTAGGAGAAGGCGTCGAGGAGGAACCCGAACTTCTCCTGCGCCTCCTCCTGCGAGATGCCCATGACGCCGAAGACCCGCTCCTGGACGTCCTTGCGGTGGATACGGATCGACCCGCCACCGATCTCGTTGCCGTTGCACACGATGTCGTAGGCGTAGGCCAGCGCCGATCCCGGATCGGTGTCGAACGTGTCGAGGTGCTCGGGCTTGGGCGAGGTGAACGCGTGGTGCACGGCGGTCCACGCACCCGAACCGACGGCCACATCGCCGGCGGCGGTGGCGTCGTCCGCGGGCTCGAACATCGGGGCATCGACGACCCAGGTGAACGCCCACTTGGTGGGGTCGATCAGTCCGAGCTTCTCGGCGATCTCACCGCGTGCCGCACCGAGGAGAGCGCGGGTGGACTTGACCGCTCCCGCGCCGAAGAAGATGCAGTCCCCCGGCTCCGCGCCGACGTGCGCGGCGATCCCGGCGCGCTCGGAATCCGACAGGTTCTTGGCGACGGGGCCGCCCAGCTCGCCGTCCTCACCGACGAGGATGTAGGCCAGCCCCTTGGCGCCGCGCTGCTTGGCCCATTCCTGCCACGCGTCGAGCTGGCGACGCGGCTGCGACGCCCCGCCCTTCATGACGACCGCGCCGACGTACGGCGCCTTGAACACCCGGAACGGGGTGTCGGCGAAGAACTCCGTGCACTCGACCAGTTCGATGTCGAACCGCAGGTCGGGCTTGTCCGAACCGTAGCGACGCATCGCCTCGTCGTAGGTCATCCGCGGGATGGGGGTCGAGATCTGATGCCCGGCGGTGGCCCACACCTCGGTGAGGATCTCCTCGGCCACGGCGATCACGTCGTCCTGGTCGACGAAGCTCATCTCCACGTCCAGCTGCGTGAACTCCGGCTGGCGGTCGGCGCGGAAGTCCTCGTCCCGGTAGCAGCGGGCGAGCTGGTAGTACTTCTCCATCCCGGCCACCATGAGCAGCTGCTTGAACAGCTGCGGAGACTGCGGGAGGGCGTAGAACGTCCCCGGCTGCAGGCGGGCGGGCACGAGGAAGTCGCGGGCCCCCTCGGGCGTCGAGCGGGTCAACGTGGGCGTCTCGATCTCCACAAAGTCGTGACGGGCCATGACGCCCCGCGCCGCGGCGTTCACTTCGGACCGCAGACGCAGCGCCGCCCCCGGGCCTTCACGCCGCAGGTCGAGGTAGCGGTGACGCAGGCGCGCCTCCTCGCCGACCTCGTCGTCGAGCTGGAACGGCAGGGCCGCGGCCTCGCCGAGCACCTCGAACGAGGTCACGTCGATCTCGACCTCGCCCGAGGCGAGGTTCGGGTTCTCCGATCCCTCCGGGCGGCGGTCCACCACGCCGGTCACGGCCACGCAGTACTCGTTGCGGAGGCGGTGTGCGCGCTCAGCCACGTCCTCCGAGCGGAACACCACCTGGCAGACGCCGGTCGAGTCGCGGAGGTCGACGAAGATTACCCCGCCGTGATCCCGGCGGCGCGCGACCCAGCCGGCCAGGGTGATGGTCTCCCCTGCGTCGGCGGCTCGGAGCTGGCCGGCGGAATGGGTGCGCAGCACTGCGGTTGTCCTCTCGTCGGGAAAAAGTCGTGTGGTCGGCGAACTCCGGAACGGACCCACCGCCGGATGAGCGGTCGGCCCCGGGTTCGGACGAGGGACAGTCTACGTCCACCCGCGGGCGTTCCCCGTGTCGGCTGTGACGGCGTACCGCCGGCCCATACAGTGATCCGACAAGCACCGTGGTGGTGCGGCGTGCCCGGGTGGACCGGCGGCCGGTGTGGACGAGAGGTGACGATATGACGTTCCGGCAGGGCGGGAGATTGGACACCAGCGGGGTCTCCGGCGGGGGCCGAGGGGGTCGCCGGGGGATGGCGGTCGGTGGGGGTGTCGGCGGCCTCGTCGTCGTCGTCATCGCGTTGTTCCTCGGCGTCGACCCCGGCCAGCTCGGACTCGACGGCGGTGGCACGGACCCGGGCGCCACCGGCGGCCGGGCACAGACCTCCGACTCGGCGCAGCAGTTCCAGGCCCACATCGACCAGTGCGACCTGCAGCAGGCCAACACCGACACCATCTGCCGCGTCGTCGCCACCACCGAGAGCCTCGAGGACGTGTGGAACACCCAGTTGCCCGACCAGATCGGGATGCGCTGGGTCCAGCCCCACACCACCATCTTCACCGGTGCCGTCGACACCGGATGCGGTGGCGCCTCCTCCGACATCGGACCGTTCTACTGCCCGGCCGACGAGAACGTGTACATAGACCCCGCGTTCTTCGACCGGGTCCTCGTGGGCCAACTCGGGGGGTCACCCTCCGGTGCGGCGCAGATGTACGTCGTCGCCCACGAGTTCGGCCACCACCTGCAGACCATGCTCGGCGACATCCGCCGGTCGCAGCAGGACCCGCAGGGCCCCTCCTCGGGTGCGGTCCGGGTCGAACTCCAGGCCGACTGCTACGCCGGGCTGTGGGCCCATTACGCCACCTCGACCCCGGCGCCCGACGGCGGCCCGCCGCTGCTGGAGAGCCTCACCGGGAGCGACGTCGACGCGATCATCCGGACCGCCGAGGCGATCGGCGACGACCACATCCAGCGCTCCGGCGGCGCACGCGTCGACCCGGGCTCATGGACCCACGGGTCGTCGGAGATGCGCCGACAGTGGTTCCTGACGGGCTACGAGCAGGGCTCGATGCAGGCCTGCGACGCCTTCCGCGCACAGCTCTGAGGCGCACAGCTCTGAGGCGCCCGGCTCTGGCGCGCGTAGCCCTGACGCGTGGGCGGGGCCCCGGTCGCCCGGTCGCGCCGGACGGTCGGGTTCAGCGGGAGACGGCCCTGGTCACGTGGTCGACGAGACCCTCCAGGGGCACAGGTTCCTGCTCACCGGTGGCCATCGTCTTGACGACGGCCGTGGAGGTGGCGAGCTCGTTCTCCCCGACGACGACGGTGATCGCGGCGCCGGAGCGGTCCGCGGCCTTGAAGGCGCCCTTCATGCCGCGGTCCCCGTACGCCATGTCCGCGCGGAGCCCGCTGCGGCGGAACTCGGCGAGGACGGGCACCAGAGTCGCCTTGGCCTGCGCGCCGAGGGCCACGCCGTACACGTCGACGCGCCCCTCGGCCGCCGGGTCGATCCCCTCGGCCTGCAGTGCCAACACCGTGCGGTCCACACCGATACCGAACCCGATGCCGGACAGCGCCTGGCCGCCGAGCTGTTCCATCAGGCCGTCGTAGCGGCCACCGCCACCGATCCCGGACTGGGCGCCGAGGCCGTCGTGCACGAACTCGAAGGTCGTCTTGGTGTAGTAGTCCAGGCCCCGCACCATGCGGGGATTGACCTCGTACGCGACGCCCAGCGCGTCCAGATGCGCCCGAACGGTCGCGAAGTGCTCGGCGCTCGCGTCCGACAGGTGATCGATCATCAGAGGAGCGCCCTCGAGCTGGGCACGCACCTCGGGGCGCTTGTCGTCTAGGACGCGCAGCGGATTGACCCGAGCGCGTTCTCGCGTCGCCTCGTCGAGGTCCAGCCCGGTGAGGAAATCCTGGAGCCGTTCCCGGTAGTCGGGGCGGCACGTCTCGTCTCCGAGTGAGGTGAGCTCGAGGCGGAACCCGGTGAGCCCGAGGGAGCGTAACGCCTCGTCCGCCACGGCGATCACCTCGGCGTCCAGGGCCGGGTCGTCGACGCCGATCGCCTCGATGCCCACCTGCTGGAGCTGGCGGTACCGCCCGGCCTGGGGGCGCTCGTACCGGAAGAAGGGGCCCGCGTAGCAGAGCTTGACCGGGAGCTGGCCTCGGTCCAGCCCGTGTTCGATCACCGCACGCATGACCCCGGCCGTGCCCTCGGGGCGCAGGGTGACGCTCCGGCCGCCCCTGTCGGAGAACGTGTACATCTCCTTGGACACCACGTCCGTCGACTCCCCCACGCCGCGCGCGAACAACGCCGTGTCCTCGAAGATCGGCAACTCGACGTGCCCGTACCCGGCGCGACGGGCGGCGGTGGTGATGGCGTCCCGGACCGTCACGAACCCGGCGGACGCCGGAGGCACGTAGTCGGGAACACCCTTCGGTGCCTTGAGTGCGGTCTTCTTGACGTTGCCGGTCACTGGTGAGGCGTCCTTGGGTCTCGAGGGGCGGGTGGGGTGGTGGGTCTAGAGGTCGCGTAGGAACGGATTCGACCGACGCTCACGACCGATGGTCGTGGACGGCCCGTGCCCGGGTAACACGACGGCGTCGTCGTCCAGGACGAGGAACTTCTTGGCGATGGACTGCATGAGCACCTCGGTGTCCCCCGCGGGCAGATCGGTGCGTCCCACACCGTCCTGGAACAGTACGTCCCCACCGAGCACGACCAGCCGGGGTCCGTCCTCGGTCTGCACGGTGATCCGGAACGAGACCGAGCCTGGGCTGTGACCCGGGACGTGGTCCACGTCGAAGGTCATCGAGCCGAGGGTGAGGGTGTCGCCGTCGAACACCTCGATGACCTCGGCCGGCTCCGTGAAGGTGACGCCCTTGAGCATCGCCGACAGGTCGAGCGAGAGGCCCTTGCCCGGATCGGAGAGCATCTCGCGGTCCTCGGGGTGGATGTAGGCGGGGACCCCGTAGTGATCCGCCACCTGCCGTGCGTTCCAGATGTGGTCGAGGTGCCCGTGCGTGAGCAGCACCGCGCGGGGCCGGAGCCCGGCCTCGGAGATCTGACGGCGGACCTGTTCCTCCGCGTCCTGCCCCGGGTCGACGACCACACAGTCGCCCGCGTCGTCCGCCACGATGTAGCAGTTGGTCTGGAACATCCCGGCGGGGAAACCGACGATCTGCACGTCCCGTACTCCCTTTCTCGACACTGTCGGCGCCGTTCGGCGCCCGGTGCCGGGCAACGGCGCCCGACACCGGAGTGGCGTTCGGCCGTCACTACCCGACCTGGTAGACAAGGACCCTGGGCTGGACCGCCGCGTGGGGCTCTTCACGGAGCCCCACCGTACGGGTCCGCCCGTGGAGTCCCAGCCTAGTCCAGGTCCCCAGGAGGGTCAGTGTCCACCAACCAGGAACGCCGAGCCGAGGCGCGCCAACGTCTGCGTGAGCAGATGGAGGCGCAGGCGCGCCGCGAGAAGCAGCTGAAGATCGCCGGTGCCTCGGTCGTGGTGGTGGTCCTCCTCGGCATCGTGGGCGTCGTGGTCTGGAACAAGGCGGAACAGTCCCGCGCCGAGCAGTACGCCGCCGACTGGGTGTCCTGCGAGTACCCGCAGGACACCAGTCCCATGGAGAAGGTCGACCCGGCGGAGTTCGAGGACCAGGGGCCCGAGATCGTCGCCGAGGCACGTCGTTTCAACGAGCAGGTCGACGAGATCGAGGAGTCCAAGCGCGAGATGGACCCCCCGACCGGGGACCAGCCCAGGAGAGGGACGGCCGAGATCGTGGTGACCACCGGTAGCGGCGAGATCCCCCTGACGCTCGATCGTGAGGGCGCCCCCTGCAACGTCGCAAGCTTCGTGCACCTCGCCGAGCAGGAGTACTTCGACGACACCGAGTGCCATCGACTGACGCAGGGCGGGGAGGGTTCGCAGCTCTCCGTCCTGCAGTGTGGTGACCCCACGGGGACCGGGCTCTCGGGCCCCGGGTACTCGATCGTGGACGAGCCGCCCACCGATCTCCCCGTGGCCGAGGACGGTTCGGGTATGTCGGTCTACCCGCGCGGCACGGTCGCCATGGCGAAGTCGCAGGCGCCGAACAGCGCCGGGAGTCAGTTCTTCCTCGTGTACGAGGACTCCATGCTGCCGCCCGAGTACTCCGTGATGGGCACGATCGGCGAGTCCGGTCTGGAGGTCCTCGACGAGATCGCCGAGGCCGGGACGAAGAGCGACGACCAGAGCGATCCGGACTACGAGGCACCGCGCCGACCGGTGGTCATCGAGAAGGTCACGGTCGGCGCCCAGGAGGGTCTGCCCGAGGCGTGAACCCGTAGCACCCGGCCGTGAGCACCGGCCCCGGCCTCCCGGCCGGGGCCGGTGTCGTTCCACCGGGTCCGCGACCGCCGGCCGCGGAGGGGTCGGTCAGCCGCGGAGGCGTCGGTCAGTTCGAGGTCATCCGGTAGACGTCGAAGACGCCTTCGACCTTGCGGACCGCACCGAGGACGTGACCCAGGTGTTTGGGGTCGGCCATCTCGAAGGTGAACCGGGAGATCGCCACCCTGTCGTCGCCCGCGGTCTGCACCGAGGCGGAGAGGATGTTGACCTTCTCGTCGGCCAGCACCTTGGTGATGTCGGAGAGCAGACGGTGACGGTCGAGGGCCTCCACCTGGATGGCCACGAGGAACACCGCGCCCGGCTGGGGCGCCCACTCGACCTTGACCAATCGCTCCGGCTCCCGGTGCAGGTCGGAGGCGTTGGTGCAGTCGGTGCGGTGCACGCTGACCGAGCCGCCGCGCGTGATGAAGCCCAGGACCTGGTCCCCCGGCACCGGGGTGCAGCAGCGGGCGAGCTTGGCGTGGACGTCCTCGACACCGCCCACGAGCACGCCGGCCCCGGAGGTCGTGGGGCGGGGCGGGGTCATGGTCTTGTCGCGGGAGCGGTCGGCCAGTTCCTCGGTGACCTCGTCCACGCCCCCGTGGGCGGCGATGAGACGACCGACCACGGTCTTGGCGGAGACGTGGTTCTCCCCGATCGCCGTGTAGAGCGCGGTGACGTCGGCGAATCCGAGTTCGCGGGACACGCCGGCGAGCGACTCGTTGGAGAAGATGCGGTGGACGGGGACCCCGCCCCGTCGGACCTCACGGGTGATGAGGTCCTTGCCCCGCTCCAGGGCCTCTTCTCGGCGCTCCTTGGCGAACCATTGCCGGATCGAGCTCTTGGCGCGGCCGGAGACCACGAACTTCTGCCAGTCCAGGCTGGGGCCGGCGTTGTGGTCCTTGGAGGTGAAGACCTCCACCACCTCGCCGTTCTCGAGCGGGCGCTCGAGGGCGACGAGTTTGCCGTTGACCCGTGCCCCGATGCAGCGGTGACCGACCTCGGTGTGGACCGCGTAGGCGAAGTCCACGGGCGTGGCGCCGACCGGCAGGTTGATGACGTCCCCCTTGGGGGTGAAGACGAAGATCTCCTTGCTGGTCATCTCGAAGCGCAGAGAATCCAGGAACTCGCCGGGATCGGCGGCCTCACGCTGCCAGCTGAGCAGTTGCCGCATCCACGCCATCTCGTCGACCTCGGCGGGGTCGCCGTTGTGCTTGCCGCGGGTCTCCTTGTAGCGCCAGTGCGCCGCGATGCCGTACTCCGCGTTGCGGTGCATCTCGTGGGTGCGGATCTGGATCTCGAGGGGTTTGCCGTCGGGTCCGATCACGGTGGTGTGCAACGACCGGTACACGCCGAAGCGGGGCTGGGCGATGTAGTCCTTGAACCTCCCCGGCATCGGCTTCCACGTCGAGTGGACGACCCCGATCGCGGCGTAGCAGTCGCGCACGTCCTCGCACAGGACACGGATGCCCACGAGGTCGTGGATCTCGTCGAACTCCCGACCGCGCACGATCATCTTCTGGTAGATCGACCAGTAGTGCTTGGGTCGGCCCTCGACCCGCGCCTGGATGTGCGCCTTCTCGAGGTCCGCCCTGACCCGGTTGGTCACCGTTTGCAGGTAGACGTCGCGGCTGGGGGCCCGGTCGGCGACGAGCCGCACGATCTCCTGGTACTTCTTCGGCTCGAGGATCGCGAAGGCGAGGTCCTCGAGTTCCCACTTGATGGTCGCCATCCCCAGCCGGTGCGCGAGCGGGGCGATCACCTCAAGGGTCTCCCGCGCTTTCTTGACCTGCTTCTCCGGCGGCAGGAACCGCATCGTCCGCATGTTGTGCAGGCGGTCGGCGACCTTGATCACCAGGACGCGAGGATCGTGTGCCATCGCGATGATCATCTTGCGGATGGTCTCCGCCTCGGCGGCCTCGCCGAACTCGACCTTGTCCAACTTGGTGACGCCGTCCACCAGATGGGCGACCTCACCGCCGAAGTCGGCTTCCAGCCGCGCGAGCGAGTAGTCGGTGTCCTCGACCGTGTCGTGCAGCAGCGCCGCCACGAGCGTCGTGGTGTCCATCCCCATCTCCGCGCAGATGGTCGCCACGGCGAGTGGATGGGTGATGTAGGGGTCGCCGGATTTGCGGTAGACGCCCTCGTGTTGCTTCTCGGCGAGCGTGTACGCGCGGGCCAGCAGACCGACGTCGGCCTTGGGGTGGTGTATCCGGTGGACGCGCACCAGCGGTTCGAGAACCGCCGGTGTGGAGGTGACGGTCAGTCCCGAGGTGAGGCGGCGCGCCCACCGCGCTCGCACCCGTCGACCGGCGGACGGGCGGTTGCCCGGGATCACGGGGAGCGGTTGGGTCGAGGGTTGGGGTGTCGGGGGCTGGGGTGTCGAGGGCTGGGGTTGAGCCGTCTGTCCGGGTTGCGCGCCCCCGTCCGGCTGCCCGGCGGGGTCCTGCCGTTGCGTCATCTCCGGCTCCTCCCTCCAGTTCCGGGCCGTCAGGAACGGCCGGCGGTCACGCGACCGTGAGGCAGGTCAGCGGTGTGGCGGCCAGTCTATCCCGCCCCCCGAGGCCAGGGACCTCGAGTACCACGGACAGCCCCGCGACGAACGCCCCACAGTCCTCCAGCAGACCGACCGCGGCGGTGAGGGTCCCCCCGGTGGCGAGGACGTCGTCGACGACGAGGACGCGCTTCCCCCCGAGATCGAGCCCGTCCGCGGGGAGTTCCAACGTGGCGGCGCCGTACTCGAGCTCGTAGGACCGCGAATGCACCGGTGGCGGGAGCTTGCCGGCCTTACGGATGGCCAGGACCCCGGTGTGTAGCCGCACGGCTGCCGCGCCGGCGAGCAGGAACCCCCGGGCGTCGAGCCCGGCGACGTAGTCCACACTGCCGATCTCGTGCCCGGCGATCAGCCCGGCGACGACGGCATCGAAGCCGTCGGCGTCCGCGAGGACCGGAGTGAGGTCGCAGAACTGGACGCCCGCGGAGGGGAAATCGTCGACGCGACGCATCAACCGCTCCACGGCCGAACTGATGGCAGGTGAGACGGGGCTGAGAGTTGGTTCGGTCATGCGGCGGCCTCGGCCTTCTCGCGTCGGGCCAGGACCTTGGCGGTCTGGCGTCTGATCTCCGGATCGCGGTTCTTGAGCGACACCAGCAGGGGTGTGGCGAGGAATACCGAGGAGAAGGTGCCGGTGATGATCCCCACCATCTGGACGAGTGCCAGATCCATGAGGGTGCCCACCCCGAGGATCCACACGGCGATCACGACCAGCGCCAGCAGGGGCAGCACGCCGATGATGGTGGTGTGGATCGAACGCATGAGGGTCTGGTTGACACCCAGGTTCGCCTCTTCGGCATAGGTGCGGCTCGTGGTGTGTCTGATGCCGCGGGTGTTCTCCTCGACCTTGTCGAACACGATCACCGTGTCGTACAGCGAGAAGCCGAGGATGGTCAGCAGACCGATCACGGTGGCCGGGGTGACCTCGAAGCCGACGAGAGAGTAGACACCGGCGGTGGTCAGTACGTCGAACAGCAGGGCGACGATGGCTGCGGTGGCCATCCGCCACTCGAAGCGGAACGCGATGTAGGCGAAGACGATGACGAGGAACACCCCGAGTGCGATCAGTGCGTTCTCGGTGACCTGTCCTCCCCAGCTCTCCGAGCGCGCGGAGTCGCCGATCGCCTCCACTGAGGCGTCACCGTCGGCCGTGACCGGCCGGAACTCCTCGAAGAGGGCGTTCTTGGCCGCACGGATCTCGTCGCTGGTGAGGAACCGCGTCTCCACCTCGACGATGCGCGCGTCCCCGGCTCCGACGATCTGCACCGTCTGCGGTTCCTCACCCACCGACTCCTCGACCACCGCGGCCACGCGGCTCTTGTCGTGGTCGGCTGCGGGCATGGTGAGCTTGGTGCCACCGGTGAAGTCGATACCGAAGCTGAAGCCACGGAATATGATGCTCGCCAGGCAGATCGCCACGATCACGGTGGTGAGGACGTAGAACCTCCGGCGGTTCGGGACGATGCCGAACGCCCCGGTCCCCGTGTAGAGCCGCGTGAACAGACTGTCTGACCGGCCGGCGGGGGCGGCGGCGCCGCTCCCGGGCTCGGTGGTCGTGGGAGTGCTCATCGGCCCTCCTCCTCATCGGTGGCGGGACGCTCGGTGCGCGGTTCGGTGATGGTGTCGCCGCCCGGGCCGCGGATGGTCGCGGTGACCCCGCGGCCCTGGCCCTGCTCGAGATCGCTCTCGGTCTTCCGGTCGATGCGGCGCTGTTCCGCCGCGGCTGCCTGGAGGTTCTCCATCCGTCCCATCCCGTTCGCCCAGGTCTTGGCGAAGGTGGGTTTGGTGGAGGCGAGGTAGACGAGCGGCCAGGTCACGGTGAACGCGACGAAGACGTCCATGATGGTCGTGAGGCCCAGGGTGAACGCGAATCCGCGCACCTCGCCGCTGGCCAGCAGGTAGAGCACCAGCGCTCCGATGAGGCTGACCATGTTGCCGGTGACGATGGTGCGGCTGGCACTCTTCCAGGCCCGCGGCACCGCGGATCTGAAACGGTGGCCGTCCCGCAGTTCGTCCTTGATGCGCTCGAAGAACACGACGTAGGAATCGGCGGTCATGCCGATACCGATGACGAGGCCCGCGATGCCCGCGAGGTCGAGGCTGTAGTCGACGGTGTATCCGAGGAACACCAACAGGATGTAGGTGAGCAGGAACGACAGGGCCAGCGAGAGGAACGCCAGCACACCGAGCAGGCGGTAGAAGAAGACCGAGTACGCCAGTACCAGCAGGAATCCGATGGCGCCCGCGAGCAGGCCCGCCTCGAGCGAGGCCAGACCGAGGGACGCCGGGACGTTGTCGACGTTGGGGTCCTCGAAGGAGATGGGCAGGGCACCGTAGCGCAGGTTCGCGGCGAGAGAGGCCGCCTCGTCCGTGCTGAAGTCACCGGTGATGGAGGTCGCCGAACCGACCGGCGTGACGCCCTGGACGACGGGCGCGCTGATGACCTCGCCGTCGAGGAGGATGGCGATCTGCCGCTGGAGGTTCTCCTGGGTCAAGCGGGACCAGGTGGCGCTGCCCTGCTCACCGGGTCCGGCGTTGAACCGGAAGGAGACCTCGTTCTTGGCGGCCTGCTGGTTGAACCCGGAACTGACGGAGTCCTTGACGATCTGTTGCCCGTCGAGCCGCTTCCCGTCCTCCGGTTCCCCGATGAGCAACGGGACCGGGCCGAGGACGTACTTGGCGCCCTCGCCGCAGGCGATGAGGGCCTGGGACGGGTCGTCGAAGCCGGCCAGGACATCGCGCTCCGGGCAGCGGAAGGTCGCGAGGGTCTCGGTGAGCTCCTGCGGGTCGCCCTGGCGGAGCTCGCGGGCCTCCTCGACCTCCCTGGCGACGGCGTCGCGGTCCCCCTTGGCGGCGGGCACGGGCTCGACGTCGCCCTCGGCGACGGGCTGGACCTGCAGCACGGGACGGATCGTCAGCTGTGAGGTGGTGCCGAGGTCACGGGCCTGGCTGGAGTCCTCACCGGGCACCGTGAGGACGATGTTGCTGCCCTCGATGACGACCGAGGTCCCGGCGACGCCGAGCCCGTCGACCCGGTCCCGGATGATGTCCTGGGCCAGTTGTAGGTCCGCCTCGTCGGGGTCTCCCTTGGGGATCAGCGTGACGCGGGTACCGCCCTGCAGATCGATGCCCAGCTTCGGCGTCAGGCCGCGCTCGGCGACGGCGAAGGCGCCGAGGAAGAAGATGAACAGCACCAGGAAGAACGCGGACAGCAGCGCCCACGGTCTGGGGCGGGCGTCGGCGCCTCGAGGACGAGCTGGTGACACAGGTGATCTCTCTCGGTCTTCGTCTGGGGCCTCCGGCCGGAGGGCCCCATTACACTACTCGCCGGTCGTGGCCTACAGGGAATCCGCGGCACCGGTGCCGGTGTCGGCTCCGGGGGGCGTACCGGCGTCGATCTTCTCGCGGATGACGCGACGGTCCCACTGGGTGTGGACACCCTCCGCGATCTCCAGTTCCACGGTCTCGTCTCCCACGGAGACGATGGTCGCGCGGAGGCCCGAGGTGGTGAGCACACGATCGCCCGCCGTCAGTGAGGCCTGCATCTCCCGCATGTCCTTCATCGCCCTGCGTTGTCTCGTGCTCTGCAGGACCATCAGCACGATCAGCACGACGATCATCAACGGCAGCAGCAGTTCCAGTCCCATTCGGGTCCTCCTGACATGGACCCGCCGGTTCCGGGTCGCTGGCGGGTCCGGGCTACGGACGGTCTCGTCCGAGGATGCCAGCCCGGGGCTCAGCCGCGCGCGCCGGGGCCCCGGTCGACCTCGACCGGCAGCATCGGGTCCCCGGCCGCGTTGTCGGAGCGGGTGAGCCCCAGGTGGTCCCACGCTGCGGCGGTGGCGATCCGCCCGCGCGGGGTGCGTGCGAGCAGACCGGCGCGGACGAGGAAGGGCTCGCAGACCTCCTCGAGGGTGGTGGACTCCTCCCCCACGGCCACCGCCAGAGTGCTCAGTCCGACGGGCCCGCCCTCGTGCTGGACGAGGAGCGCCCTCAGGACCGCGCGGTCGAGACGATCGAGCCCCAGCTCGTCCACCTCGTACACCTCGAGGGCGGCCCTGGCGACGGGCACGGTGATGCGACCGTCGGCCCGGACCTCGGCGAAGTCACGGACCCGCCGCAGGAGTCGGTTGGCGATACGGGGTGTGCCCCGCGACCGGCCGGCGATCTCCAGCGCGGCATCGGGCTCCACGGGGATGGCGAGGATGTCCGCGGCGCGGGTGACGATCCTGGCGAGGTCGGTGTCCGTGTAGAAGTCCATGTGCGCGGTGAACCCGAACCTGTCGCGCAGCGGACCGGTCAGCGCTCCGGATCGCGTGGTGGCACCGACCAGGGTGAACGGGGCGATCTCCAGCGGGATCGAGGTGGCACCGGGCCCCTTGCCCACCATGATGTCGATCCGGAAGTCCTCCATCGCGAGATAGAGCATCTCCTCGGCCGGGCGCGCGATGCGGTGGATCTCGTCGATGAACAGCACGTCGCCCTCGATGAGATTGGATAGCATCGCGGCGAGGTCGCCGGGTCGTTCGAGCGCGGGACCGGAGGTGATCCGCAGTGAGCCGCCGAGTTCCGCCGCGACGATCATCGCGAGACTCGTCTTGCCCAGCCCGGGCGGCCCGGAGAAGAGCAGGTGGTCGGGCACGACCCCGCGGCGGGTGGCGGCGGTGAGGACCAGGTCCAGTTGCTCCCGGACCGTCTCCTGACCGATGAACTCGCCCAGGCTGCGGGGTCGGAGGGCCCCCTCGACGTCGGTGTCGAACGGGGTCGCGGACGCGGACAGCTCGCCCTCGTGGCCCGCCCCGTCGTCGACGTCGGGGGAACGCCCGTCGCCGGGCGCGTCGAACGGTCCCGCCATCAGCGCCTACCAAGTGATTTGAGGGCCAGTCGCAGGGCCTGCGCCGGGTCGAGGTCCGGCTCGGCCGCGAGCACCGCGGTGGCGGTCTTCTCGGCCTCCGCGGAGGAGAAGCCCAGGCCCTCGAGTGCCTCTGCGACCTCGGTCGCGGCCGACCCGCCTGTCGCGCCGCCCTGGATCCCCACGGAGCCACCGTCGGACACGGGACCGACCTTGTCCTTGAGTTCCAGCACCATGCGTTCGGCCGTGCGCTTGCCCACGCCGGGGACGCGGGTCAACGCCCTGACGTCCCCGGTTCCGAGGGCCCGGACGAGAACCTCCGGCTCGAGGGTCGCGACGATCGCCAGGGCCAGTCGTGGTCCGACGCCGGAGACGGTCTGCACGGTGAGGAACAACTGACGCGCGTCCACCGAGTCGAATCCGTACAGGGTGAGCGAATCCTCGCGCACCACCAGCTCCGTGTGGAGCATCCCCTCCGCGCCGCGCCGGAGACCGGCGAGCGCCGCGGGGGTCGCGTGAACGAGCACCCCGACTCCCCCGGTCTCCACCACGCAGCGGTCCAGGCCGATCTCGGCCACGGTCCCCCGGATCGAGGCGATCACCAGCGCACTCCCTTCGTCCGCGCCATGCCCCGGGCCGCGGCCCGGGCGCGCTCCTGATCGGCGGCCGCGCTGCGACCACCGTGTGCGTTCGACGTGGCGGCGTCCCGTGCCGCCGCCACCTTCGACTCGAACCCGGCCCGGGACCGCGCGACATGGCCGTCCAGCGCGGCGACCCGGCCCTGCATGGGCGCCCGCCAGCTGTGGCACACGGCGAGCGCGAGGGCGTCGGCCGCGTCCGCCGGGCTGGGGGGCTTCTGCAGGCCGAGGATCCGGGTGATCATCAGGGTCATCTGCTTCTTGTCCGCGCGCCCGCTGCCGGTGATGGCCGCCTTGACCTCGGAGGGCGTGTGGAAGGCCACCGGGATGTCGCGGTAGGCGGCGGCCAGTGCCACGACGCCGGCGGCCTGGGCAGTGCCCATGGCGGTGGAGACCTGGTTCTGGGCGAAGACCCGCTCGATGGCGACCACGTCCGGGCGGTGGATCTCCATCCACTCGTCCGCAACGGCGTGGACCGCCCGCAGGCGCCTCTCGAGTGGTTCCTGGGCGGTCGTCCGCACCACGTCCACGTCCAACGCCGTGACGGCCCGACCCGGCTCGGTCTCGATCAGCGCGAGCCCGCACCGGGTCAGTCCCGGGTCCACACCCATCACGCGCATAGCGACCTTTCGCCGACCAGTGGTAGAACCTACGTTCGAGACCCTACCAGTGGGCCGCCCGTCAGGCGTTGAGCGCCGCCAGCACGTCGTCCGGCACGTCGAGGTTCGAGTAGACGTTCTGGACGTCGTCGGAGTCCTCGAGCGCGTCGATGAGCTTGAAGACCTTCGCGGCGCCGTCGGCGTCGACGGTCACCTCGACCGAGGCGCGGAACCCGGACTCGGCCGAGTCGTAGTCGATGCCGGCCTCCTGGAGCGCGGTGCGCACCCGGACGAGGTCGGTGGGTTCGCAGACCACCTCGAACTGCTCGCCGAGGTCGTTGACCTCCTCGGCCCCGGCCTCGAGTACGGCCATGAGGACGTCGTCCTCCTCGAGCTCACCCTTTTCCAGCACGATCTCGCCCTTGCGGGTGAACAAATAGGCCACCGAACCGGGGTCGGCGAGGTTGCCGCCGTTGCGGGTCATCGCCGTGCGCACCTCGCCCGCGGCGCGGTTGCGGTTGTCGGTCAGACACTCGATGAGCAGGGCCACGCCGTTCGGGCCGTACCCCTCGTACATGATGGTCTCCCACTCGGCGCCGCCCGCCTCCTCGCCGGCGCCACGTCTGCGCGCCCGCTCGACGTTGTCGCCCGGGACAGAGTTCTTCTTGGCCTTCTGGATGGCGTCGTAGAGCGTGGGGTTGCCGGCTGGGTCACCGCCGCCCGTACGGGCCGCCACCTCGATGTTCTTGACGAGCTTGGCGAAGAGTTTGCCGCGCTTGGCGTCGATCGCGGCCTTCTTGTGCTTGGTGGTGGCCCACTTGGAATGGCCTGACATGGGATGTTCCGCCCTCCGGGGGTGTCAGTCCGGGCCGACCTCGGTTGGCCGCCCGGTGCGATGTGTCGCTGACTGGCCAGTCTACGAGGTCGACTGCCGCACCATGTCGACGAAGTACCGGTGAACGCGCACATCGTCGGTCACCTCGGGGTGGAAGGAGGTCGCCAGGGCGTTGCCCTGCCGCACCGCGACCACGTGATCGTGGCCGTCGGAGGCGCGGACGCGGGCGAGTACCTCCACGTCGGGGCCGACCGTCTCGACCCAGGGTGCGCGGATGAACACGGTCCGGACCGGGTCGGCGCCGAGGGCGTCGACGACGAGGTCGGCCTCGAACGAGTCGACCTGCCGTCCGAAGGCGTTCCGTCGCACGGTCATGTCGATCGCGGAGAACCAGGTGGCGTCGGCCCGGGTGTCAAGCACGACCGACGCCAGCAGGATCATGCCCGCGCAGGAGCCGTAGACCGGCATGCCGCCGGAGATCCTCTCGGCCACCGGTTCGTACATGTCGTAGACGTCCAACAGCCGACTCATCGCGGTGGACTCCCCGCCGGGCAGGATGAGTCCGTCCACGCCGTCGAGCTCGGAGCGCCGGCGGACGGCCACGGCCCGCGCGCCGACGGACTCGAGGTGGCGGACGTGTTCGGCGACATCGCCCTGGAGGGCGAGGACACCGACGGTCGGGGCGTCCGTGCTCACTTCTTGGACGGGTCGTCGGTGGTGCTCACCGGGAACGACTGGGCTCCCGGTCGCAGACGGCGGGACAGTCCCTCCTGGGTGACGGCGGCGACGAGCCTGCCGGAGCGGTCGAAGATCCGCCCCTGGGTGAGGGCGCGCCCCCCGAACGCCGACGGCGAGGTCTGGTCGTACAGCAACCAGTCATCGGCCCGGAAGGGGCGCATGAACCACATGGCGTGGTCGAGCGAGGCGTCCTGGGTGGGCTCGTCGGGGTGCGGGACCTTGGCCGAACCGAGCAGGGTCATGTCCGACATGTACGCGAGCGTGCACACGTGGAAATTGGGGTCGTCCGGCAGCGTGTCGACGCTGCGGAACCACACCCGCTGCTGCGAGGCCAGCACCGAACTCGTCTCCAGGCGGTCCCGGGGGACGATCCGGATGTCCCACTGGGCCCATTCCTCGACGAAGACGCGGTGGGCCTCGTCGAGGTCGTCGATCGTCGGGACGTCGATCTCCTCGGGCCCCACGACCCGGGGCATCGAGTCCTGGTGCTCGATGCCCACCTGGTCGACGAGGTGGAAGGAGGCCGACATTGAGAATATCGGCTCCCCCTCCTGGATGGCGGTGACACGGCGGGTGGCGAAGCTGCGGCCGTCCCGGAGGCGGTCGACCTGGAAGACGGTCGGCACGTCGGGGATGCCCGGCCGGATGAAGTACCCGTGCAGGGAGTGGACGTGCTTGTCGGAGTCCACGGTCCGGACCGCGGCGACGAGGGTCTGACCGGCGACCTGGCCGCCGAAGGTCCGCTGCAGGTGCGTGCGGATGGCCGGACCCCGGTAGAGGTCGCGGTCTATCCGCTCGATCTCGAGGATGTCCTCGATCTTCGCCACCGGCGGGTCACCAGCCCCGCTCGGCGAGCCGGTGGGGCTCGGGGATGTCGTCGACGTTGATGCCGACCATGGCCTCGCCGAGGCCGCGGGAGATGGTCGCGAGCATCTCCGGATCGTCGTGGAAGGTCGTCGCCTTGACGATCGCCTTGGCCCGCTCGGAGGGGTTGCCGGACTTGAAGATGCCGGAACCGACGAACACGCCCTCGGCACCGAGCTGCATCATCATCGCGGCGTCGGCCGGGGTGGCGATGCCGCCTGCGGTGAACAGCACCACGGGGAGCTTGCCCGTCTCGGCGACCTCCTTGACCAGCTCGTACGGCGCCTGCAGCTCCTTGGCGGCCACGTACAGCTCGTCGGACGGCAGGCTCTGGAGCTTGCGGATCTGCTGCCGGATCTGGCGCATGTGGGTGGTGGCGTTGGAGACGTCACCGGTACCGGCCTCGCCCTTGGAGCGGATCATCGCCGCGCCCTCGGTGATCCGGCGCAGGGCCTCGCCGAGGTTGGTGGCGCCACAGACGAACGGCACGGTGAAGCCGAACTTGTCGATGTGGTTGGCGTAGTCGGCCGGGGTGAGGACCTCGGACTCGTCGACGTAGTCCACGCCGAGGGCCTGGAGGATCTGCGCCTCGACGAAGTGCCCGATGCGGGCCTTGGCCATCACGGGGATGGAGACGGCCTCGATGATGCCGTCGATGAGGTCGGGGTCGCTCATGCGGGCGACGCCGCCCTGGGCCCGGATGTCGGCGGGGACGCGCTCGAGGGCCATCACGGCCACGGCGCCGGCGTCCTCGGCGATCTTCGCCTGCTCGGCGGTGACGACGTCCATGATGACGCCGCCCTTGAGCATCTCCGCCATACCTCGCTTGACGCGTGCGGTTCCGGTGGTGTTCTCGCTGGACTGCGGGTCGCTCACGAAATAGGCCTTTCCTGGCTCAGACGACGTGTGACAGGGGTCCAGTGTAGGTCTCCCTCACCCCGGCGCCCCAACCGCCGCCCCACCGGGGTTGGTCAGGCCTGCGGTGGCGGTGCGTCGACGAGTTCGACGTACCCGGGCATCGGGGCCCGGCCGGCCAGTCGCAGGAGGCGGACCGGGGCCTGTTCCCGCAGACTGCGGGTGTCGCGGACGGCGTCGTTGTAGAAGCGCCGGGCCATGGACACGCGATCCGAGGCGTCCTCCAGTTCGGCGGCGAGATCGTCGGGCAGGGCGTCCGTGTCGACCCCGGACAGGACGACGCCGAGGGTGTTCTCCGCGACCTCGGCGTCGGGCTCGGGGGCGTCGTCAGGCGCGCTGCCGTCGTCGCGACGGCGTCGGTGGTCGGGGTGCGGCGCGGGGTCCGGCCCGGCGATCGCCCCCGGGGGGTGGGCGCGGGCGTGCGCGAGCGCCCGCACCAGGCGGTCCGCGCCCGCCGGGTCCCGCGCCGAGAGGTCGCTGGCGACGGCGGCGGCGACCGTGTGGCGTCGTTCGAGGGCCCCGGTCAGGGCGGCGCGGGCCAGGTCGGTGCGGATGTGGAGCCGGTCCAGGCGGTGGGCGGTGAGGTACGCGGTGAACAACGCCGCGAGCGCGGCGACGAGGACGACGACGACGAGGACGATCAGCTCAGCGGACACGCAGCGTCTCCCCCGGGCCGCGGATGGTCTCGTACACACGCACGACCCGGTCGGCGACGACGGGCCAGTCGTACTCCCGGACCGCCTGGAGACCGCGGGTGCGGAGGTCGGCGCGGCGCCCGGGGTCGGTGAGGACCCTCGTGAGGGCTGCGGCGAGGGCACCGGCGTCGCCGACCGTGGCGAGTTCCCCGCACTCGCCGTCCCGGAGGACACGGCGGAATGCGTCGAGGTCGGCGGCCACGACGGCGGTCCCGGCGGCCATGGCCTCCACGAGGACGATGCCGAAGCTCTCCCCGCCGGTGTTGGGTGCGCAGTAGACATCCGCCGCGGCCAGCACCGCGGCCTTGCGGGTGTCGTCGACCCGGCCGAGGAACTCCACGTCCAACCCGGCCGGGAGGGCGGCGCGCAGTGTCCGCTCGTCGCCGTCGCCCATGACCCGCAGCCGCAGGCCCGGGACGTCCCGCAGGACGGCGGGGAGCGCTGCGGCGAGCACGCCCATCCCCTTGCGGGGTTCGTCGTAGCGGCCGAGGAACGCCACGGTCGGTGCGTCGGTCGGTTCGGCTGAGGTGTCGACGTCGGTGAACGCGGACACGTCGACGCCGTTGGGGATCTCGACGGCGTCGGAGCCCAGGGCCTCCATCTGCCAGCGGCGCGCCAGGGTCGACACCGCGATCCGTCCCCGGATCTTCTCCAGCAGCGGGGCCAGGACCCCGTCGGCGGCGCCGAGGATCATCGACCCCGTGGTGGAGGTGTGGAACGTGGCCGTGATGGGCCCGGAGGACATCGCCAGGGCGAACATGCCGACGCCCGGGGCGTTGGGCTCGTGGATGTGCAGGACGTCCAGCGGTTGCTCGCGGAGCCACTGTCGGGTGGCCCGCCAGGTGGAGGGGCCGAAGCTGAGCCGGGCCACGGACCCGTTGTAGGGGATCGGGACGCCCGGCCCCGTCAGGGTCATCCCGGAAACCGGCGCGCTGCCGGGACTGCCCGGGGCCAGGACACGGACAGTGTGTCCGCGGCGTCGCAACTCCTCGGTCAGGTCCACGACGTGGGCCTGCACCCCGCCCGGGGCGTCGAACGAGTAGGGGCAGATCATGCCGATGCGCACGGCGGGGTCAGCGCTCGATCCGCGCACGCCGCTCGGCCGGCAGGTCGTCCAGCCACAGTGGCTGGAGCATGTGCCAGTCCGCGGGGTGCCGGGCGATCCCCTCGGCGAACAGGTCGGCCATCGCCTGGACCGCCGGTTCGATACCACCTGAGACGTCGATGGGCGGGGTGATGCGGACCCGCATCGTCTCCTCGTCGGCGTACCAGAACTGGGCGACCAGCAGCGGCGCGCCGGTCTCCACCGCGAGCCGGGCCGCACCCGCGGGCATGCGCGTCTGCTCGCCGAAGAACGTCACGGGCACCCCGGTCCGGCGCAGGTCCCGCTCCCCCGGTAGGCAGACGATCCCGCCCCCTGCGAGGTACTCGCGCAGGGCGTCCAGCGGCGGGGTGGGTCCGCCCGTGTGCGGGTAGATGGTGAAGCCCAGGCCCTCGCGGAAGTCCAGGAAGCGCTGGTACAGCGATTCCGGCTCGAGTCTCTCGGCGACGGTGGCGAACCCGCCGTAGCGTCGCGCCAGCCAGGTGCCGCCCAGATCCCAGTTGGCCGAGTGCGGCAGCGCGACGACCACCCCGCGCCCCTGCTCGAGCGCCGCGTCGAGGTGCTCGACCCCGGCGATCGTCCGGTCCATCTCGCGGGCCACCGCCTCGCGGTCCATCGAGGGGAGACGGAAGGCCTCCCGCCAGTAACGGGCGTAGGACCGGAAGGAATCCCGGATCAGCTGGTCGGGGACCTCTGCCGGGGCGACCCCCAGGACACGGGCCAGGTTCCGGCGCAGCTGAGAGTCCGGGCCCTGTCTGCGGGCGGCGAGATCGGCTCCCGCCCGGAAGAGCGCGCGGGCGGCCGGCTCGGGAAGCGCGCGCACGACGGCCCACCCGGCGGCGTAGCCGAGATCGGAAAGGTGATCGCCGAGCGCGCTCATCGGTCTCCCACCGCGGGGGCGTCGCTACGCGCCACGCGTTCGAGGTAGTCGGTGCGTCCGCCCCACACCCGCTGGATCACCGTGACGAAACTGCCCGCCGCGACGGCGGTCAGCCCGATCTCGAGTGCCCGCGGCACCCCCAGCCCCTCGAGGCCGGCGCCGAGCAGGATGAGGACCAGGCGATCGGCGCGCTCCATGAGCCCGCCCGGTGTGCGGAGTCCGCCCGCGTCGGCGCGGGCCTTGGAGTAGGACACCACCTGGGACAGGATCAGGCAGGACAGGAGCATGACCAGCGCGTACCGGTTGTCGGGGTCGGTGTGGACCAGCCACCACACCAGCGACGCCAGGATCACGCCGTCCGCGACCCGGTCGGAGACCGCGTCGACCAGGGCTCCGTACGGTGACCCGCCCCCGCCCGCGCGGGCGACCGCCCCGTCCACCAGATCGAACAGGGTGCACAGTGCGATGACGATCGCGCCGGCCACCAGGTGTCCGGGTCCGAACAGGGTGATCGCCGCGGCGCAGGTCAGCAGGAGTCCGGCGAGGGTGATCCCGTTGGCGGTGACGCCGCTACGGACGAGGAACGCCGCCAGGGGGTGGGCCACCCTGGCGACCCCCGACCTTCCGTACTCGCTGAGCATTCGACTCCCTGCCTACTTCGAGGTGCGGTCTGGTCGGGGCACATCGCCCGGTGACATCGTGGTGGACCACGCCTCCGAGAGCAGCTGCCGCGTCTGACGGAGGAGCTGCGGCAGCACCTTGGTTCCGCCGGTCACGGTAATGAAGTTCGCGTCACCGATCCAGCGTGGCACGACGTGTTGGTGTAGATGCTCGGACAGGGACCCGCCGGCCGCGCCACCCAGATTGAGTCCCACGTTGAACGAGTCCGGGTTCGAGACCGCCTTGATGACCCGGATCAGGTGCTGCGTGTACGACATGAGTTCGCGGGACTCGTCGTCGTCGAGGTCCTCCAGGTCCGCCACCTTGCGGTACGGCACCACCATCGAGTGACCCGGGTTGTAGGGGAACAGGTTGAGCACGACGTAGACGTGCTCGCCCCGGGCGACCACCAGCCCGTCCTCGTCGCTCATCCTCGGGATGTCGAGGAACGGCTCCCCCGTCATCCCCTCGGCCGGCTCGGGACGCGACTCGGCGATGTACGACATCCGGTAGGGCGCCCACAGCAACTGGAGGTGGTCCTCCCCCACCCCGAACTGGCGGTAGACGCCCGTCGAGGACGGATCTCCGGCCGTCACGCGCGCTCCGCGGTCGGCACGTCGTTGCGTCGGGAGTTGACCCAGTACGAGATCTTGTCCATCGCGGCGTTCCGCGAGACCCCGTTGAGCTGCGTCCCGTCCGGGAACCGGAAGCTCACCGCGCCCGCCTCGACGTCGCGGTCACCGGCCAGGAGCATGAACGGGACCTTGCCGGTGGTGTGGTTGCGGATCTTCTTCTGCATCCGCTCATCGGAGACGTCGAGCTCGGCGCGGATACCGCGCCCCCGGAGCTCGTCGATCACGTCCTCGAGATGCTTCTCGTGCGCCTCCGCCACGGGGATGCCCACCACCTGCACGGGCGCCAGCCACGCCGGGAACAGACCGGCGTAGTGCTCGAGCAGGACGGCGAAGAACCGCTCGATCGAGCCGAAGAGCGCGCGGTGGATCATCACCGGCCGCTTCTTGGTGCCGTCCGCGGCGTTGTAGGTCAGGTCGAACAGCTCGGGCAGGTTGAAATCCAGCTGGACCGTCGACATCTGCCACGTCCGCCCGATCGCGTCACGCGCCTGGACCGAGATCTTGGGGCCGTAGAAGGCGGCCCCGCCCGGGTCCGGGACCAGCTCGAGGCCGGAGTTCGTGGCCACCCGACGCAGCGTGTCGGTCGCGCGTTCCCAGATCTCGTCGCCGCCGACGTACTTCTCCGGGTCCTTGGTCGACAGCTCGAGGTAGAAGTCCTCGAGGCCGTAGTCGCGCAGGAGCGAGATGATGAAGGACAGGACGGAGGCGATCTCGCCCTCCATCTGCTCCTCGGTGCAGTAGATGTGCGCGTCGTCCTGGGTGAAGCCGCGGGCGCGGGTGAGACCGTGGATCACCCCGGACTTCTCGTACCGGTACACCGTTCCGAACTCGAACATCCGCAGCGGCAGCTCGCGGTACGAGCGTCCGCGGGAGTCGAAGACCAGATTGTGCATGGGGCAGTTCATCGGCTTGACGTAGTAGTCCTGCCCCGGCTTGGTCTCCTTGCCGTCCGCGTCGTACTCCGCGTCCAGGACCATGGGGGGGAACATCCCCTCCGAGTACCAGCTCAGGTGCTGGGACTTGCGGAACAGGTCGCCCTTGGTCACGTGCGGGGTGTTGACGAGCGAGTACCCGGCGGACAGGTGGCGCCTGAGGGAGTGCTGCTCCATCTCGTTGCGGATGATCCCGCCGCGGGGGTGGAACACCGGGAACCCGGACCCGATCTCGTCGGGGAAGCTGAACAGGTCCAGCTCGGTCCCGAGCCGACGGTGATCCCGCTTCTCCGCCTCGGCCAGACGGTCGAGGTAGGCGTCCATGGCCTCGGTGCTCTCCCAGGCAGTGCCGTAGATCCGCTGGAGACCGGCGTTGTTCTGATCGCCCCGCCAGTAGGCAGCGGACGAGCGCGTGAGTGTGAACGCGGGGATGAACTTGGTGGTGGGCGTGTGCGGGCCGCGGCACAGATCCGACCAGATGACCTCGCCGGTGCGGGGGTTGAGGTTGTCGTAGGCGGTCAGCGCACCCGCGCCGACCTCCATGATCTCGGAGTCCTCGAGCGCCACCGCGCCGTCGGCGTCGCCGGCGTCCGCCCGGCCCTTGTCCTCGACCAGTTCGAGCTTGTACGGCTCGCCCGCCAGCTCGGTGCGCGCCTCGTCGAGCGAGGCGTACTCCCGCCGCGAGAAGCGCTGGCCGGCCTTGATGATCTTCTTCATCCGCTTCTCGAGGTCCTTGAGGTCCTCGGGCGTGAAGGGCTCGGTCACGTCGAAGTCGTAGTAGAAGCCGTTCTCGATCGGCGGACCGATCCCCAGCTTGGCCTCGGGGAACTTGTCCTGTACCGCCTGGGCGAGCACGTGTGCGCACGAATGCCGGATCACCGACCGCCCGTCCTCCGAATCGGCGCGGACCAGCTCGACCTCGGTGTCCTCGGCGGGCGCCCAGGACAGATCCCGCAGGGTCCCCTCCGGATCCCGCACCACGACGATCGTCTCCGGGCCGCTGCGCGACTGCAGCTCCCGCTCGGCGAGGATCTTGCCCGCGGGCTCACCGGCCGGGACGACGGTCGTCACAGGGGCCGCACCCGTCGCGTCGGCATCGGTTTCCGGTATGCGGTTCTCGGACACGGGGGGAGATCTCCTCGGGCAGTGGACGTCGGGTGCCAGTGGGCCACCCGGGCTGACACCGGTCCACGACAGGGACCGGGCCGGTCCATGCTACCCGGGGCCCTGACGGAATCCCGGACCGCGGCGCGACGTTGCACCCGGCATGCGCATCGACATCTGGTCCGACGTCGTCTGTCCGTTCTGCTGGATCGGCAAGCGGCACCTCGAGGCGGCACTGGAGACGTTCCGTGCGCGACACCCCGAGATCGAGGTCGAGGTGGTGTGGCGGGCCTACGAACTCGACCCCTCCGCTCCCCGCGTCGTCGGCGACGAGCCGACCGAGACGAGCGCACAGATGCTCTCGCGCAAGTACGGGATGTCGCTCGCCGACGCGGAGGCCGGGCAGGAGCAGATGGCCGCCCGGTTCACCGAACTCGGTCTGGACTTCGACTGGCGGTCCGCGCGCATCTGTTCGACCTTCGACGCCCACCGCCTGGCCGCCCTGGCCGCCGAGCACGGACGGGCGGACGCGGTGGACGAGGCCCTGCGACGCGCCCACTTCAGCGAGGGACGGGCGATCTCGGACCCGGTGGTGCTGCGTGAGATCGGGGTCAGGGCCGGGTTACCGGCAGAGGAGGTCGACCGGGTGCTCCGGGGGGACGCGTTCGCCGACCTGGTGCACCGCGATGTCGAGACGGCCCGCGGTCTCGGGGTCCGGGGGGTGCCGTTCTTCGTGTTCGACGACCGACTCGCCGTCAGCGGGGCCCAGCCGGTCGAGGTGTTCGACGACGCACTGGAGCAGGCGGTGGCTGCGGAGGTCTGAGTCCCCGCCGAGTCCGTACACGCCACCGAGCCCGTACACACCACCGAGCCCGTACACACCACCGAGCGCCCGACCCGCTGTCCGCGGATCGGGCGCCCGGTCGCGCTGTACGCCGCTATGTCATGTCACATCGCCAGCGCCGCCGCGCCGAAACCGGCGAGGGCCACCAGGCCCGAGCCAGAGGTTGTGTTGCAGATGCGTGACGGCAAAGGTCCTCAGCTGTTTCATACCCTTGACAAACGTTGAGATCTCGATCACTCGGTCAATTCAGGCGCACGATCGTTTGACACATGTAGAGGCAGGCGCGGTGTATGCGCCGCCGCGTCGTGGCGCTGCCAGCACGGTCCCGAACGGCTGAAATGCGGACGACCCCCGGTCTCCGTGATGGAGTCCGGGGGTCGTCGTGGGCTCTCGCCCGCTTCAAGGGTGGTCCTAACTGGGTTCGAACCAGTGACCTCTCCGGTGTGAACGGAGCGCTCTTCCGCTGAGCTATAGGACCTCGCGTTCCGGGCGGTCTCGCCTCGGCACCGGAACACTGTATCAAGACCCGGGCCGGGCCCCAATTCGGCCCCCCGAGGGGTGGGCGGATCGCTGACGGGGTATCCGGGACGCGGTCCGGCGGGCGGTGTGGGTGCCGGAGGGCGGGCCCTGAGGGGGCGGGCGCTTCGCGGGCCGTGAGGGTCTCGATGCGTGATGGCCCGCGCCCGGGTCGCGAGCTGTGCCGTGGGCCCTCGACCATCCGCCTCGACCATCCGCGCCTCCACCATCCGCACCGGCTGCGGCGGCCCGTGGGGCGTACGGGGCGCCCGGGGTCGAGCGTGGCTCGGCGGGGCCGCCCGGTCGAGCGCCGTGCCGTGGCCGGGTCCGCACAGCTCAGGACTTGTTTCCGCCCCCCGATTTGTGTTCCCCGAAGACCGTCGGCTAATGTTCATTCTCGCAACGCGGTGAGCAACAGCGAGCCGGGGAGCGATGCGGATGTGGCGCAGCTGGTAGCGCATCACCTTGCCAAGGTGAGGGTCGCGGGTTCGAATCCCGTCATCCGCTCGGAGGGATCGAGGAGCCAGGACGTCCTCACCAGGCTCGATACCTTTGCGGTGGAGTGGCCGAGTGGTGAGGCAGCGGCCTGCAAAGCCGTCAACACGGGTTCGATTCCCGTCTCCACCTCCACGTCCGGATACGTCCGGACGGGAAGCCCGCGCGATTAGCTCAGCGGGAGAGCGCTTCCCTGACACGGAAGAGGTCACTGGTTCAATCCCAGTATCGCGCACCACACAACGCCCCGGCTCCGGCCGGGGCGTTCGTCGTTTCGCGGACTGTCGCTCGTTCGGTACCGGAACGCACTCCCGACGTGACGTCGGTCACTGATCATGATGGTATGTCCGCGATGCCCCACCTCCACCATTCGACGACGATCGACCAAGCCGACATCGCGACCATGCGCGGCCGCGTCGTCGACTTCCGGCACACCACCGGTGTCCTCGCTGATCTGCAGCGCACGGGAACCGATGAATTCGAGGTCACGCTCATCCTCGGTGGCGGCGACGACGCGGAGAAACTCGTCGTCAGAGGGGCACGGACGGGCGAGAGCCTGCACCTGCACGCCTGAACGGCGCCTTATAGGCTCGTGGGGTGACCGCCCGACTCAGTGACGCCTCGGTGGCCGATATCGACGCCGTCTCGGCCTTGGCGGCCCGGACGTTCCCGCTGGCGTGCCCTCCCGAACTGGGGCCGGTCGAGATCAGGGCCTTCATCGCCGAGCACCTCGGCCCGGAGGCGTTCAGAGCTCACCTCGTCACGCCGGGCCACGAGGTCCTGGTGGCCCGGGGCGACGACGGTGAGATGGTCGGGTACATCCTGCTGATCGCCGGGACCGAGATGGACCCGGGCTGCGCTGGACAGGTGATTCACCGACCCACGACCGGGGTCAGCAAGTTCTATGTGGATCCCGACCACCACGGCGGAGGGATCGCGTCGGACATGCTCGACGAGGTGTGCCGACGGTGCAGAGCGGCGGGCACGCGGAGCATCTGGCTGGCCACCAACGTAGCCAACGCCCGAGCCCGCAGGTTCTACGTCAAGCGTGGTTTCGAACCACGCGGGAACCGGACCTTCGACGTCGGAGGGGTCGCCAACACCGACGTCGTGTACGAACGGGCGCTCTGAGAGGGGCCTGCCGGTCAGCCGCCGACGGTCTCGAACCGGGACAGCGCCAGGAGTCGGGAAGTGGCACGAAGGTACTTCTTGCGGTAGCCGCCGGCGATCATCTCGTCGGTGAAGATCGCGTCCAGTTTGTCGCCGGAGTTGCGCACGGGAATCCCCGCGTCATAGAGCCGGTCGGCGAGGACGACGAGACGGAGGGCGATCGACTGATCCGGCAGCGGCTTGACCCCGCTGAGGCAGACCCGCGTGACGCCGTCGACGAGGCGGTTGTACTTGGACGGGTGAAGGGTCGACAGGTGCTCGCACAGGGCGTCGAAGTCGTCGAGCGTGGCACCCTCCACCGCCTCGGCCTCGGCCTCGAGTCCGCTGTCGTCCATCGGGTCCGGGGCGGGGGGCAGGTTACGGTGCCGGTAGTCCGGGCCGTCGACCCGGATCGACTCGAAGATCCCCGACATCTTGCGGATCTCCCGCATGAAGTCCTTGGCCGCGAACCGTCCCTCCCCCAGCTGCTCCGGCAGCGTGTTGGAAGTGGCCGCGACGCTGACACCGGCGGTGGTGAGCTCCGCGAGCAGTCTAGACACCAGCATGGTGTCGCCCGGATCGTCGAGCTCGAACTCGTCGATGCACAGGACGGAGTGCCCGGAGAGCTCCTCGACGGCCCGGTTGAAGCCGAGAGCACCCACGACGTGGGTCAGCTCGACGAACGTCCCGAACGCCTTGGGCTCGGGGCAATTGTGGTAAGTCGACGTCAGCAGGTGGGTCTTGCCCACCCCGAAGCCGCCGTCGAGATAGATACCGGTCCCCTGCACCGCCTTCGGTCGCCGGCCGAACAGCCCCTTCTTGGGAGTGCGACGGGCCACCACGGACTCGGCGAACTCGCGACACGCCTTGACCGCGGCGGCCTGCGAGGGCTCGGCCGGGTCCGGGATGTAGGAGTCGAAACTGACATCGTCGAACATCGACGGGGGAACCATCTGTGCCACGAGCTGATCGGCAGGGACCACCGGGGTGACGTCAACGAGGCGAGAGACCATGGGCAGAGCCTATCGTGGGGACACCCGGCGTCAGAACGGAAGGAGTCCCCGGTGCACATGACACGGCCCACCGTGATCGACGACGACCCCGCCGCCCTCGAGGCCTTGTGGGCGGCGCTGGACCCCGAACCGGGTCTGCCCGTGCCGTGCATCCGCGCGGTGATGATCTCCTCCGTCGACGGCACGACCACCGTGGACGGCCGCAGCGGCGGGCTGGGGACCCCGACGGACCGGCTAATCTACGACGCCATGCGGGCCCGGGCCGACCTGATCCTGGTGGGCTCGGGCACCGTTCTGGCCGAGGGGTACGGCCCCGCCCGGACCGCCGCCGTGTGGGCGGACAGACGACCCGGTCCCCCGCCCGTCGTCCTGGTGTTCACCCGCGCGCTGGGCGACGCGCTCATCGAGCACTGCGCCGACGCCGGCGACGGACTGCAGGTGGTCGCCGCCCACGGAGTGCCCGGCGACCGACTCGAGGCCGCCCGGGAGCGGGGTGTCACGGTGCACGTGCTCGATCCGGGTCCACTGCGCACCTCCGTCCGTTCCCTCGCCACACACTTCGGGGCCTCCGAGGTGACGTTCGAGGGCGGTCCGCAGCTGCTCGGGACCTTGTTGCGCGAGGGCGCGATCGACGAACTCGTCCTGTCGGTCGCCCCCGAGATCATCGTCGGCGGCGACGACTCGCGACTGGCCGTCGGAACCGACGCCACCCGGGTTCCGCTGCGCGTCGCCGCGGCCTTCACGTGCCCCCGCGGCGGGCTCTACACCCGCTGGGTCGTCACCGGGGCCGACGGGTGAGGAACCGTCGAGCGGGAACACGCGCGGTCACGCGGCACCGGCACGTACGGGCACTCGGCGTGGGGCTGGCGGCCCTGGCGGTGACGATCGCCGGGTGTGCGCCCCTGCCCGCGACGGGGCCGCGCCTGGCGACCGGCGACGGCCCCCGGGGATCCTCCGGCGGTGGCGAGGCGGCCGAGACCGCCGACCGACCCGACTGGCTCGCGCCGCGCAGCGACCTCACCTGGGTCCCGTGTCCCGACGGCCGGACCGGCGGGATACCGGAGGGCGCCGCCGTGGAGTGTTCCCTCCTCGGGGAGACCCCCGTCCTGCGGCTCACCGCGACGGGGACACCCGACGACGCGGCGCCCCTCGTCGTCGTCGCCGGTCCCGAGACACCGGCCGACACCCTCGCCTCCCGACTCGCCTCGTCCGGCCCCGAACTCATTGACACCCGACCGCTGGTCGTCGTGGACCACCGCGGACGGACCGGCCCGGCCGGTACGTGCCTGACCTTCCCGGCCCGCCGCACCCTCGACGGGCTCGCGGATCGAGGCACCGACCCCGGTTCGCCCGCGCTGCGCGGCGACCTCGCCGACACCTCACAGTCCTGCACGGACCAGCTCCAGGGCCGCGAACTGGACTTCGGCTCCGCCGGCGCCGCCGAGGACCTCGAACGCCTACGCCAGCAGTGGGACGTGCCCGGGCTCGCCGTGATGGGGATCGGGACCGGGGCCCGCACCGCCCTCGCCTACGCCGGCGCACACCCGGGTCGCCTCTCCCTGCTCGTGCTCGACTCCCCCGCCCCCGCCGACGGGGACCAGGAGGCCGCGGCCCGCGCCGCCCTCGACGGCTCCGACGCGGCGCTGCGCCTGTGGGCCGCCTCGTGCACCCGGACCGAGTGCGGACCCGGCGACGCCGACGAGAAGGTCGAGGCCGTGACCCGCGCGCTCGACCGCGCCCGCGAACCCGGCGTGGCGGTCCCGGCGGCGTTGCTGTCCGACGTGGTCCGGTCGGCGTTGGCGGACCTGTCCGGCGCCTCCGCTGCCGACGCCTCCCCAGGCGACGTCATCCTCGGCGACCTCGCGGCCGCCGCCCCCGAGGACACCCCGGGCAGCGTCCGTGACCGCGCCGCCGAACTGGCCGGGACGTCGCTGCCGTACGTGGCCGGATGCTCCGACCTGTCGCGCCGCGTCCCGGTCAACCGTGTCGAGGAACTGCGGGCCGAATGGGAGCAGACCCCGCCGTTCGGGGAGATCATCGCCGCGCAGCTCTCCGCCTGCTCCACCTGGCCCGTGCCCGGGCAGTCTCCGGTCTCCGTTCCCGCCGAGACGCCGGTACTCCTGGTCGGAGGGATCGCCGACCCCCGGGCCGGTGCCGCCGCACTCGAACCCACCGCCGCCGCCCTCGGCGCCGCCGGGGCCACCGACGTGCGGATCGTCACCTGGGGCGCCCCGGGCTCACAGGTGATCCTGCACTCCGGATGCGCCCGGGGCGCGGTCGTCGATTTCCTCGACGACCCGGATGCCGCTGAGCAGTCCACGGCCTGCCCGTCCTGACCGGCCGGGGTGCCTCACCGGGACGCGGGAGGCCAGGCGGTACCCTGCGAGTCGTGCCGCTGCCCACCCGAAGCACGTCGACCGTGCCCCGCGTCCTCACCCACGTGTTGTGGCCGCTGGCGATCATGACCGTCATCCACCGCGTCCTGATCAAGGCCGTCAACGGATCCATCACGAACGACTTCGGCACCGTCTACGCCGCCACCAGGCGTTTCCTGGCAGGTGAGCCGGTGTACGTCGAGAACCTGCTGACGGTGCAACCGCACTATCTCTACGCCCCCAGCGGGACGTTCGTCCTCGCCCCGTTCGGCCTGATCGACAGCTACACGCTGGCGCGCTGGCTGTTCATCGGAATCAACACCGCCGCGATCATCGCGGCGCTGTGGCTGCTCATGCGGCTGTTCGACCTCGACGTCCGCTCGTTCGCCGCCCCCGCCATCCTGCTGGCGGCGTTCTGCACCGAGGCGGTCACCAACACGCTGGTCTTCACCAACGTCAACGGCGTGATCTTCCTGTGCCAGGTGGCGTTCCTCTACCTGCTGCACCGACGGCGCCTCTGGTGGGCCGGCGTGGCCATCGGCCTGTCCCTGGCCGTCAAACCGATGCTCGCTCCGCTGCTCGTGCTGCCTCTCATCCGCAAGCAGTGGCAGCCGTTCGTCACCGCGGCCGCGATCCCCGCCGTCACCATGGCCGCGGGGTGGGCCCTCACCGTCGACGCCCGCAGTTACCTCGACACCACACTCACCTACATGGGCGAGGTCCGCGACTACTACAACAGCTCGATCGCCGGGATGGGCCTGTACTACGGCGTACCCGAGCCGGTCATCCTGGTGGCCCGCATCCTGGTGGTGGTGGCCACCCTCGTCGCCGTGTGGCTGCTGATGGACTACCGCCACAACCACGAGGTGCTGTGGTTGGCCACCACCTCCGGGGTCGTGCTCGCCGGTGTGTTCCTCGTCTCCACCCTCGGCCAGATGTACTACTCGATGATGCTCATCCCGATCATGCTCACGGTGGTGCTGGACAAGTCGTTGGTCCGCAACTGGCCGGCGTGGCTCGCCGCGTACGGGTTCTTCACCCTCGACTTCTGGGAGTCGGCGCGCTGGCCCTACTACGGGCGGCTACTCGAGTTCGCGCACCCGACCCTGGGATGGTTGCTGCTGCTGGCCACGGTGCTCGTGGTGCTGCTGTGGCGCCGCAGTGACCCCCGCCGACACGAGCGGATCGCACCGGCCGCCGCGTCGGCGTAGCCTGCGGGCATGAGCGAGCCCACCGATACCCACACCCCCCAGCCGGACTTCACGCTGGACGACACCGAGTGGCGTCGTCGACTCAGCCCGGAGGAGTACCAGGTCCTGCGGCAGGCCGGCACCGAGCGTCCCTTCACCGGTGAGTACAACGACACCAAGACCGAGGGCGTGTACCGCTGCCGCGGATGCGGTGCCGAACTGTTCCGCAGCGACGCCAAGTTCGAATCCAACTGCGGGTGGCCCTCGTTCTTCACGCCGCTGGCCGGCGGCGCCGTCATCGAGCGCACGGATTCCTCGCTCGGCATGACGCGCACCGAGGTGATCTGCGCGAACTGCCACGGTCACCTGGGGCACGTGTTCGCCGGGGAGGGCTACGGCACCCCCACCGACCTGCGGTACTGCATCAACTCCCTGAGCATGACGCTGGAGCCGGCCGAGAGCTGAACTCGACCGGCCGCATCCGGCCCACAGAGACGAGAGGGCCGACCGGGACTGCTCCCGGTCGGCCCTCTCTCGCGTCAGGTCGAGCCGTCGGCGCGCGGTGAACCTCAGGGCATCGATGCCGCCAGCTGCCCGGCGGTGACGCGCGGTCCGGTGAAGAACGGGATCTCCTCGCGCACGTGGCGGCGGGCCTCGGTCGCCCGCATCTCGCGCATCAGGTCGACGATCCGGTCGAGCTGCGGGGCCTCGAAGGCGAGGATCCACTCGTAGTCCCCCAGCGTGAAGGACGGCACGGTGTTGGCGCGGACGTCCGGGTACTCGCGGGCGGCGCGGCCGTGCTGGGCGAGGATCTGGCGCCGCTCCTCGTCGGGGAGCAGGTACCACTCGTAGGAGCGCACGAACGGGTACACCGAGACGTACGCCCCCGGCTCCTCCTCGGCGAGGAACGCCGGAATGTGGCTCTTGTTGAACTCCGCGGGGCGGTGCAGCGCGGTGTTGGACCAGTAGGCGGTGCTGGCCCGGCCCAGGAGGGTGGTGCGCCGGAACTCGTTGTAGAACCGCTGTAGGTCCTCGATGTGCTCGGAGTGGGTCCAGATCATGAAGTCGGCCTCGGCGCGCAGGCCCGAGATGTCGTAGAGACCCCGGACCACCACGTCGGTGCCGTCGTAGCGGCCGAGGAACTCCTCCAGGTCCGCGGCGACCGCGTCCCGGTCCTCCCCGAGCTGCCCCGGCGTCACCGTGAAGACGGAGAACATCAGGTAGCGCAGGGTCGAGTTGAGTTTCTTGTAGTCAAGGCGTGCCATGGCTCAATCCTGCCACCCCGAGGCGAGTCGCCGGGCCGCGGCCCGCGCCGAGCCGATACAGGCGGGCACCCCCACGCCCTCGGTCGCGCCGCCGACGAGCTCCACGCCGGGCAGCCGCTCGGCCAGTTCGGCGCGCACCGCCGAGATCCGCGCGTCGTGTCCGGGGCCGATCTCCGCGAGGGCGTCGGACCAGCGGCGCACCCGCGAGTGCAGGACCGTCGGCGCGGAGCCGCACAGTCCCCCCAGCGCGGATTCGGCCATGCGGGTGAGGGTCGCGTCGTCGGCGGCGAGCACCTCGTCGTCGTCGATCCTCCCGAACGACACCCTGACCAGGTGCCCGGGCCGGGTGTCGAGGTGCGGCCACTTGCGGCTGGTGAAGGTCATCGCCTTGAACGGCACCGGTTCGTCGGTCGCCACCAGGACCCCCGAACGCTCCGGGAGATCCAGGGACCGGTCGACCTCCAACGCGACGACGGCCGAGGACGCCGTCCGGATCCCGGACAGGCCCCGGGTCGCGGCGTCGAGACCCCCGGCGCCCTCGAGGAGCGGGGCGGCGTGGGGAACGGGGACGGCGACGACGACGAGGTCCGCCTCCTCGGACCACGACCCGCGGTCGCCGGCGACCGCCAACGAGTAGCCCGAACCGTCCCGGTGGAGAGCGGTGCAGGTGGCGTGTGTACGGATCACGGCACCGGAGGCCCGGACGAGGGCGTCCACGAGGAGCCGGTAACCCCCGTCGAGGGTGGCGAACACCGGGCCCGGCACGCGGTGCGCGACGAGCTCCCGGGCGGCGGCCGTGAGGCTGGGAGCGCCCCGGTCCAACGCCTGCGCCAGCCCCGGGATCACCTGCCGCAGCCCGAGCCCGGTACTGGGCGCGGCGTACACGCCCCCGAGCATGGGGTCGACGAGCCGGGCGACGACCGCGTGCCCGAACCGCTCGGAGACCAACGAGCCGAGCGAGACGTCACCGCCGGGCTCCCAGTCCAGCGGCAGGTCGGCCTCGCGCGCGGCCGCAGCGCGCTCCCGCGGGCTCAGCACGTCCGCCAACGCCCCGACGTCGGACGGCAGACCCATCAACGTGCCGACGGGCATGGGCACCATCCGACCCCCGGTGAGGATCGCCGGTCCGAGCGGCCCGGGATGACGCAGCGACCCGGTCAGGCCGAGTTCGGCGACGAGGTCGCTCGCCTCGGGTCGGCGGCCGATGAAGGCCTCGGCGCCGAGCTCCATCGGACCGGACGGGAAGTCGACGGTGTGGAGTGCCCCGCCCGGCCGGTCCGAGGCCTCGAGGACGGTGATGTGGGCGTCCGGCAGCTCGCGCGAGAGCTGATAGGCGGCCGTCAGCCCGCTGAGCCCGCCTCCCACCACGGCGACGCGAGGGCCCACCGTCACTTCCCGGTCAGCTCGTGGACGAGCTCCACCACGTGGGTCACCGCACCCGGGTCGGTGGTGGGCAGGACACCGTGGCCGAGGTTGAACACGTGGCCGCGTGCGCCGAGGTCGCGGGCCCGCTGGCCCTCGTCGAGGATGCGGCGGACCTCGCCGTCCAGCGCCGACCGGTCCGCGAAGAGCATCGCGGGGTCGAGATTGCCCTGCAGGACCTTGCCCGGCGCCCGCCCGGCCGCGTCGTCCAGGGGGATGCGCCAGTCCACGCCGACGACCTCCGGGCCGGCCTCGCCCATCGCCCCGAGCAGCTCGCCGGTGCCCACGCCGAAGTGCGTGCGCGGAACCGTCTTGATGATCTCGTCGGCGAAGATGCGGGTCGAGTGCGGGAGTACCAGCGACCGGTAGTCCCGCAGGCTGAGCGCGCCCGCCCACGAATCGAAGAGCTGGACGGCGTCCACTCCGGCAGCGATCTGCGCGCGCAGGAACACCGTGGTCAGGTCCGCCAGCTTGGCCATGAGCGCGTTCCACACGTCGGGGCGCGAGTACATCAGTGACTTGGTGTGCTCATGGTTGCGGCTGGGACCGCCCTCGATGAGGTAGGAGGCCAGGGTGAAGGGGGCGCCGGCGAAGCCGATGAGCGCCACCTGCGGGTCGAGTTCGGCCACGACCAGCCGCACGGCCTCCCCGATCTTCTCGAGGCGGTCCGGGGTGAGCTCGGGCAGCGCGGCGACACCGGCCTCGTCCCGGATCGGCTCCGCCACCACGGGCCCGGTCCCGGGCACGATGTCGATGTCCACCCCGGCGGCGGCCAACGGGATGACGATGTCGGAGAAGAAGATCGCGGCGTCCACCCCGTGGCGACGGACCGGCTGCAGGGTGATCTCACACGTCATCGCCGGGTCGAAACAGGCCTCCAACATGGTGGACCCGGCGCGGACCTCCTTGTACTCCGGGAGCGAGCGGCCCGCCTGGCGCATGAACCACACCGGCGTGTGGGCGCCGCCGACTCCGGTCACCTCGTCGAGGTACGGGCCGGTCCCGGCGCGGCGGCCGGCGACGGCATCCGTGGCGGGGTCGGCGGGACGGGAGGTCGAGGACGCATCAGAGTTCAACACACCCCCCATCGTCCCATGACGCCGCCGCCGCGGCCGGTCAGCCCACCCGGGCAGGCGACGGCGCGCCTCCCCGGGGCACGCCGGGGCGGTCGCTAGCGTGACGACCCGTGAGTACATCGGTCAATGACGGCGAGCCCGAGGTCTTCCGGGAGGCGGTCGAGTCGCTGTCGCGACTCGAGGTCCGCCCCGAGATCTCGGTCGGCCCGATCCGCCCGCCGCAGCGACTGGCGCCCTACAGTCACGCGCTCGGTGTCGAGATCATCCCGCCCTCCGGCGACGACGTCCCGGAATTCTCCGACGGCGACGCCTTCGGCCGTCTCATCCTCCTGCACGACCCCTCCGGGGACGACGCGTGGAACGGCACCCTCCGACTCGTGGCCTACATCCAGGCCGACATGGAGGCCTCGCTGGCAGGTGACCCGCTCCTGCCCCAGGTGGCGTGGAGCTGGCTCACCGAGGCCCTCGGCGAGCAGGCCGGGCCGTACACCTCGCTCGGTGGCACCGTCACCAGCACCGCCTCCGTCCGGTACGGCGACATCGCCGGTCCTCCCCAGTCCCACCAGCTCGAGCTGCGCGCGTCCTGGACCGCCCTCGAGCCCGACCTGACCGGCCACGCGTCCGCCTTCTGCACGACGCTGGCCCTGGCCGCCGGCCTCCCACCCGTCGGCGTGACCTCCCTGCACCGGCGGTCGTGAGCGGGCGCCGCCGCGGCGAGACCCCGCCCGGGGCAGAGCCACCCCCGGCCGAGTACGAGTTCGTCGACGACCTCCCCGCCATCGAGGCGGTCGCCGACGCCCTGCGATCCTCGCCCGGCCCCGTCGCGGTCGACGTCGAACGCGCCTCGGGGATCCGGTACGCGGACCGGGCCTTCCTCCTGCAGCTCCGCGCCCCGACCGGCCCCGCCCTGCTCGTGGACCCGGAGACCCCGGGTCGGACCATCGGCTCCCTCGCCCACGTCCTGTCGACCCGGCCCCTGCTGCTCCACGCCGCGAGTCAGGACCTCCCGTCGCTGCGTGAGCTGGGGGTCTCGCCGACCTCGCTCGTCGACACCGAGCTGGCCGGACGCTTCCTCGGCACCGAACGGGTCAACCTCGGGGCGATGATCTCCGAGCACCTCGGGATCGGCCTGGCCAAGGCGCACTCCGCGGCCGACTGGTCCCGTCGCCCGTTGCCCCCGGCGTGGTTGGACTATGCAGCCTATGACGTGCTGTTCCTGCACGAACTCGCGGACGAGGTCCTCCCGCGGCTCGACGAGCTCGGCCGCCGCGAATGGTTCGAGGCGGAGTGTCGGTACCTGGTGGAGTCCGGCCCGGCACCTGCCGCGCCGGACCCCTGGCGTCGACTGTCCCGGCTGTCGAGCCTGCGCGACGGCCGGCAACTGGCGCGCGCCAGGGAGTTGTGGATGGCCCGGGACCGGGTCGCGGCCGAGCGGGACATCGCCCCCAAGCGGCTCCTCGGTGACGCGGCGATCGTGGAGGCCGCCAGGGTGGGGCCGACGAACAGAACCGCACTGCTGGCGATCGAGGGGTTCGATGGACCTCACCGCCGACGGCTCGTCGGGGAATGGCTCGCCGCCCTCGAGTGGGCCGACGGGCTGGGGCGGGCCGACCTGCCCTCCCGGCAGGGGCCGCCCGCCGAGCACCCGCCGCACGCGTCGTGGAAGCGAAACGAGCCCGAGGCCGCGGAGTTGCTCGAGATCGCCCGCGAACGGATCGGTGCACTCGCCGACGACCTGGGTCTGGAGCCCGGGCTCCTGCTCAAACCCTCGACGCTGAGACTGTGGGTGTGGCGCGCGGCGACGACCCGGTCCGGGGACGACGCGGAACTGCTCCACGACGTCCTGCTCACCGAGAGCGCCCGTGCCTGGCAGATCGAACTGGCCACCGACCCCCTGCTCGAGGCGGTGCGGAGTTTCCGCGCGGATTCCTGAGTCCGGGCCACCGGCACCGGCCGGCGCGGCCCCTGTCACGCGTGGGTACGGGCCCGCGTGTGCACGCGTCCGGCGATCCGGCCCGGGTCAGCCCAGGCGGGTCCGGATGCTGTCCGAGATCCCCTCGGGGGTCAGTCCGGCGTCGGCCAGGATCTCCCCGCGGGAGCCGTGGTCGAGGAACTCCTGCGGGATGCCCAGCGCGATCCGATCGACCCGCACCGCAGCGGTGTCCAGGCAGGCCGACACCGCCGAGCCGACGCCGCCGTGCAGACCGTTGTCCTCCACCGTGACCACGAGACGGCGTCCACGGGCGGCGTCCACGATCGACGCGGGCACCGGGTAGACCCATCGGGGGTCCACGACGTCGACGGAGATGCCCTCGTTCCCGAGGGCGCGGGCGGCGGCGATGGCCGGCGCGACCATCGACCCCACCGCCACCACGAGGACCTCGGCGTCACCGGATCCGTGCACGCGGTCGACCCCGTCCTCGGACGTGGCGAGGGCGGGCAGGGCATCACCGACCGACCCCTTCGGGAACCGGACGACGGTCGGACCGTCGTCGACGGCCACCGCCTCGCGCAGTTCCTGCCGGAGGGTGGTCGCGTCCCGGGGAGCGGCCACGCGCACCCCGGGGATGATTCCGGTGAGCGACAGGTCCCACATCCCGTTGTGGCTCGCACCGTCAGGGCCGGTGACGCCGGACCGGTCCAGGACCATGGTGACCGGCTGTCGGAGTAGTGCGACATCCATGAGCAGCTGGTCGAACGCCCGGTTGAGGAAGGTCGAATAGACCGCGACGACGGGGTGCAGCCCACCGAGCGCGAGCCCCGCCGCCGAGGCCACGGCGTGCTGCTCGGCGATTCCCACGTCGTACATCCGTTCCGGGAACCGCTCCCCGAACGCGGCCAGACCGGTCGGCCCGGCCATCGCGGCCGTGATGGCCACGACGTCATCGCGTTCGGCACCGATCTCACACAGTTCCTCGGAGAAGACCGAGGTCCAGTCCACGGCGGAGGAGGTCGCCAGCGGTTTGCCGGTCTCGGGATCGATGATCCCGGTGGCGTGCATCTGGTCCGCCTCGTTGTTCTCGGCGTGGACGTAGCCCATCCCCTTGCGGGTGACGACGTGGACCACCACCGGGCCGCCGAAGTCCTTCGCGAGGCGCAGGGCCGCCTCCGTGGCGGCGAGGTTGTGTCCGTCGACCGGCCCCATGTACTTGAGCCCGAGGTCCGCGAACAGCTCCTGCGGCGAGACGACGTCCTTGACTCCCGTCTTGATGCCGTGGAGGACCGAGTACACGGCCTTCCCGACGACGTCCTTCCGGCCGGTGAGCGCGTTCTTCGTTCGGTCCATCGCCTTCTCGTACGCGGGCTGGAGCCGCAGCGCGCCGAGGCGCTCGGCGAGCCCTCCGATGGTCGGCGAGTACGAGCGGCCGTTGTCGTTGACGACGATGACCATCGGGCGGTCCTTGGCGGCGGCGATGTTGTTGAGCGCCTCCCAGGCCATGCCGCCGGTCATCGCACCGTCACCGATCACGGTGACGACGGTCCGATCGGACTCCCCGCGCAACGAGAACGCCTTGGCCAGCCCGTCCGCGTACGACAGGGACGCCGTGGCGTGCGAGGACTCCACCACGTCGTGCTCGCTCTCCGCGCGACACGGGTAACCGGACAACCCCCCGCGGGTGCGGAGCCCGTCGAACTGATCGCGACGACCGGTGAGGATCTTGTGGACGTAGGACTGGTGTCCGGTGTCGAAGATGACGGGGTCGCGGGGTGAGTCGAAGACACGGTGCAACGCCACGGACAGTTCGACGACGCCGAGATTCGGGCCGAGGTGCCCGCCCGTCGCGGCGACCTTACGGATGAGGAATTCACGGATCTCCCCGCACAGCGCGGCCAACTCCCCGGGACCGAGCCGCCGCAGATCGGATGGGCCGTCAACCTGTTCGAGCACGCTCATTGCTGTCGACTGCCCCTTTCGTGACCGACACCCTGCTGGGTCGAATGGTCAGTGTACGGGCTGGCGCCGCGCGACCTCGCCCACGGGCGGACGTGTGGGCCCCTACCTGCGGTGCCGGATCAGGAGCGTCCCGGCGAGTCCAGTACGGCGATCCCCTCGACGTGATGGGTGCCCGGGAAGGCCGCCACCCCGTGGAGGTCGGTGAGCGTCCACCCGGCGGCCACGAGGACGCCGATGTCCCGCGCCAGACTCGCCGGATCGCAGCCCACGTGCACGATCCGGGACGCACCTGTCGCCGCGAGCCGCCGCATGACCGGGATCCCCGCTCCGCCGCGCGGGGGATCGAGGATGATGACCTCCGGATCGGGGTGGTCCGCCGGCCGGTCGTCGCGGTCCTCGAGGAACGTCTCGACCCGGGAACGCAGGGTCCTCACTCCTCCGCCGGCGGGGTCCCCGGGCGGGCCGCCGAGGGTGTCCGTGGCCGCGTGCAGCGACGCCGTGGCGGATTCGACGACTGTCACGCGGGCGCCCGGGATCGCGTCCCGAACCCCGGCGGCGAACAGCCCGGCGCCTCCGTAGAGGTCCCAGATCTCTGGGATGTCGGTCAGGTAGGGGGTGCGCGTCACCGCGGTGCGTACCTCGTGGCTGTAGTGGCTCGCGGCGGAGCGGTGCGCCTGCCAGAACGCGTCGGGAGGCAGCCGCCACTCGTGGCCGCCCACCCGTCTCACGACGGTCGGTCCCCCGGCGACGATCTCCCAACCGGCCGCCCGCGAATGACGTGCCCTGGCGCGGGTCGCCGAGGACCGGCGGGATCGGCCGCTCCGGCCCCGCGGCGTGTCACCGACGGCCGGGCGGTGGGCGATGTGCACCATTCCGTCGTCACCGAGCACTCCGAGCACCTCGCGGCCCGGGCCGAGCGTGGTGGCGGAGACCGCATCACGCAGCCGCGGGTCGGGCTGGATGCAGGGCTCGGTCACCAGTTCACGGGAGCGCGCCCTCCGGACCCCCGGCACACCATCGGGGCCGGTGACCCAGCGGGCGACGGTACGCCAGCCGGACGTCGCGGGATCCGCGGCGGGAACCTCGACCGGGACCGCGTCGTCCCGATATGCGATCCGGCCGATCCGGTACACCTGCTCGGCCAGGATCCTGCCGGCGAAACCGCGGGCGGCATCGGACGCGATGTGGCTCCAGTCGCAACAGCCGGCGCCGGCGGCCGCCGCCGGGCACGTCGGGACCACCCGGTCCGGGGATTCCTCGACCACCGCCTGGACCGTCCCTCGACAGAACGCGCGCCCGGGGTCGTCGTCGATGAGGACGTCGACCAGTTCGCCGGTGATCCCGCCGCGGCAGAACACCACCCGGCCCTCGTGGCGCGCGACGAACTCGCCGCCGTGCGCCGGTCCCTCCATGCGCAGGCGCACCACACGGCCCGTCCAGCCGGTCGCTCGGTCCTGGGTCATCTTTCCTCCGGTCCACGCCAGCGTCCGACGATGGGTTCGTCGCGGGCCTGCTCCGCGCGGCCGTCCGAGGACGACAACTGCCACGGGACGCTGGTCACCATGACACCTCGCTCGTAGAGCAGGCGGGTCTTGAGGCGCAGCGCGCTCTGGTTGTGCAGTATCTGCTCCCACCAGTGGCCCACCACGTACTCGGGGATGTACACGGTCACCACGTCCCGCGGCGCCTGATCGCGGAGGCGCTTCACGTAGTCCACCACGGGACGGTTGATCTCACGGTACGGGGACTCGACCACCTTGAGCGGAACCGAGATGCCGCGTCGATCCCATTCCCTCACGAGGGCACGGGTCTCGGCGGTATCGATGTTCACCGTCAACGCCTCGATCGAGTCCGGGCGTGCCGCCCGCGCGTAGGCCAGTGCCCGCAGGGTGGGCAGGTGCAGTTTGGACACCAAGACCACACAGTGTGTCCGGCTCGGCAGGACGACCTCCCACGAGGAGTCGTCGAGTTCGCGGGCGACCGCGACGTAGTGCCGGTGGATAAGTCGCATGATCCCGAACGCTCCGAGCATCGCCAGGACCGCGATGTAGGCCCCGGAGAGGAACTTGGTCGCCATGACGATCACCAGGACGCCGGCGGTGACGAGGAACCCGACGGCGTTGATCGCCCGGGACCTGTGGATCCGCCGACGCACGGACGGGACCCGCTCGTGGTCCAGGCGCCGGGTCCAGTGTCGGACCATGCCGAGCTGGCCGAGGGTGAAGGCGACGAACACGCCCACGATGTAGAGCTGGATGAGGAGCGACACCTGGGCGTCGAACGCCACGACCAACACGACTGCCGCGATCGCGAGGACGACGATCCCGTTGGAGAACGCCAACCTGTCCCCGCGGGTGGCGAGCTGTCGGGGCAGATACTTGTCGCGCGCGAGGACCGAGGCCAGCACCGGGAACCCGTTGAACGCCGTGTTGGCGGCGAGTGCCAGGATCAGCGCGGTGATGATGATGACGGCGTAGAAGGCGAGCGGCAACCCCTCGAAGACCGGTCGCGCCAACTGGGCGATCATCGTCTTCTGCCGGTACCCCTCCGGAGCGCCGATCAACTGTGCCGCCGGTTGCTCGGCGATCCGGACCCCGAGCCGACCGGCCAGGGCGATAAGCCCCAGGAGGAACGAGACCGCGAGAACCCCGAGGACGGCCAGCGTCACGGCGGCGTTGCGGGCCCGCGGCTTCCGGAAGGCCGGGACACCGTTGTGGATGGCTTCGATACCGGTCAGGGCGGCACATCCGGATGCGAAGGACTTGGCGACGACGAAGGCGAGCGCGAGTCCGGCCAACTCCGCCCCGTCCACGGGCACCATCTCGAATCCCGCGGATTCGGCCCGGAGGTCGCGGCCCAGGATCTCCACCTGGAACAGCCCCCAGACGATGAGTGCTGTCATGGACGCGAGGAACGCGTAGACGGGCACGGCGAACATCGCGCCGGTCTCACGGAGCCCACGCAGGTTGAGCGCCGCCAGGAGGATGATCGCCAGGACGGCGAACGGAATCTCCCTGGATTGGACGAAGGGGATCGCCGATCCGATGGTCGCGGCGGCGGCCGAAATCGACACGGCCACCGTGAGGACATAGTCGAACAGCAGGGCCGCACCGACCGCCAGGCCCGCACTCGGACCCAGATTGACGGTGGCGACCTCGTAGTCGCCCCCTCCCGACGGGTAGGCGCGGACGTTCTGCCGGTAACAGGCGATGACGACCACCAGGACCGCCGCCACCGCCAGTCCCACCCACGGGGTGAACGTGAGTGCCGAGACCCCGGCGATGGAGAGCACGAGGAAGATCTCCTGCGGGGCGTAGGCCACCGAGGACAGCGCATCGGACGCGAACACCGGCAACGCGATCCGTTTGCGGAGGCTGGTGGCACCGATCGTGTCGCTGCGGGAGGGGCGCCCCACGAGGAGACGCTTGGTTCCCATGGAGACCTTCGAGATCCTGGACACCGACATATCGTAGGGCCCGCGAGCCCCGCCGGGCAGTATCCGTGGGTGTGAGTAGCGTGTCCGTCACTGGCTCACGTGTGTGGGCCGTGAGGAGTGGACTCGTCATGAGGGTCGTCGTCATGGGCTGTGGTCGTGTGGGGGCCGCGTTGTCCGTCGAGCTCGACGCAGCCGGCCACCAGGTCGTGGTGATCGACCGCGACCCGGCTGCGTTCGCCAGGTTGTCGGCGGAGTTCTCGGGAGGCACGGTGACGGGCCAGGGCTTCGACAAGACTGTGCTCACCGAGGCCGGGCTCGAGGGGGCCGACGCATTCGCCGCCGTGTCCTCCGGGGACAACTCGAACATCATCGCCGCGCGGGTGGCCCGGGAGACCTTCGGTGTCGAGCGGGTGATAGCGCGCATCTACGACGCGGGCCGGGCCGAGGTCTACGAACGACTGGGGATCCCGACCATCGCCACGGTTCCGTGGGCCACCGGTCGACTGGTCCGCTACATCACCGCCGGGTCGGGTCCCGTCGAGTGGCGCGACCAGACGGACTCCGTGTCCCTCGTCGCCGTCGACCCACCGGCGGCGTGGGTCGGGCTCCCGGTCGACCGGCTCGCCGCTGCGGTCGGAGGACGTGCCGCGGCCGTCACCCGCTTCGGCGAGAGCCGCCTCCCGGACGCTCGCACGCTCGTCCAGGCCGACGATGTCCTCCATATCATCGTGCCCTCGCAGACGGTCGCGGACCTGGACGACCTGATGCTGGAAGGACCCTCGGATGTCTGAGAACTCCGTCCCCGACTACGCCGACGGGTCGGGACTGCTCGCCGCCGCCCCGGCCCGGACCGTGTACTCCGCGACCATGAGGGTGGTGGTGGCCGGGGCCGGGGTCGTCGGACGGTCGATCGCACGCGAACTCGTGGCCGGTGGCCATTCCGTCACGCTGATCGACAAGCGCTCCACCGTGTTCTCGGCCGACCCCGTCGACGGGGCGGATCAACAGGTCGGCGACGCCTGCGAGCTCAGCGTCCTCGAACGGTTGGACCTGCAGGCGGCGGACGTGGTGGTGGCCGCCACGGGTGATGACAAGGCCAACCTGGTGGTGAGCCTGTTGGCCAAGACAGAATTCGCCGTCTCCCGGATCGTCGCCCGCGTCAACGATCCCCGCAACGAGTGGCTCTACGACGAGCGCTGGGGCGTCGACGTGGCGGTGTCGACGCCCCGGCTGATCGTCTCGGTCGTCGAGGAGGCGGTCTCCGTCGGGGACGTGGTCCGCCTGATGACCCTGCGCCGCGGAGGGGCGAACCTCGTGAGCGTGACGCTGCCGGACCAGACCCCGTTGGCGGGGCGGACGGTGTCCCGCGTTCGGTTTCCCCGGGACGCCGCACTCGTCGCGATCCTGCGCGGCGGGCGGGTGATCGTCCCCGAACCCGACGTTCCGTTCGAGCCCGGCGACGAACTGCTCGTGGTGGCGCCGGAGGAGGTCGAGGCCGGTATCAGCGAGGTCGTCCTGGGCGGGTGACCGTCACCGCGATCTCCCGGCCGTAGTCCCATCCCGGGGCCAGGGGCAGGTCGTCACCGCTCCAGAAACGGCCCGGGTCGTACCAACTCGCCTCACCCGCGGGCAGGAGTACACCCATCGCCTCCAGGGTGACCCCCACGACCTCCGCGCAGTACGCCGCCTCCATACGCATCGCCGCACCGGCATCGGATCCCGAGCGGACGCTGCGACCCCTGGCGTCCCGCCGTGTCCCACGTGCCGCCCACCGTCCCCGTGCCCACCTCGCGGTGAGACGTCCCGCGGAGGGGAAGGACACCCCGTTCAACCGGGCGATCGACTCCAGTAGCGCGTCCTCGTGTTCCCCACCCACCTCCGGGGAGATCTGGCGGAACCACGCTCGTTGGCCGTACGGTCCGGCCCACTGCCGCACAGCCGACTCGAGGTCATGCAGCTGCACCCCGCGCTGGTGGCGACCCGTCCACACGTCCGGCAGCGCCCGTCCCATCTCGGCGTGCCACAGCAGCGGCGGCATGTCGTCCAGGACCACCGCGACGCCCACGTGGTTGACGGGCGCGTTCGTGAGGGTCTGGATCAACCGGTCCGCCGTGCTCCGGCCACGGAAGAGCCAGAGGTCCCCGGTGCGGGTGCGGTGCGCCGCGGCGGCCAGGGGGACGGTGTCGACGCTCATACCGCGATCCTGCCAGGCCGCCCGTGCGTACCCGCCTAGTCTCGGCCGTATGGCTCCCAGGGGACGACAGTGGCTCAAGGTGATCGGCGCGGCGGGTGCGGCGGGGGTGGCCGCCACGGGGATCCTGGCGGCCCGTTCCGAGCGGCGTCGGCGGTCCTACGAGCCCGATGAGGTGCGGGAGCGGCTGCACGAGCGCTACGCGAGGATCCAGAGTCGGCGGGACGGCGTCGTCGACTAGGGACCGCGCCGGTCGGAGCCCGGGGATGCGAGTCGATATCCTTGCGGAACCATGCCGTCGTCCTCCTCAGCCACCCCCGATCTCCGCCGGGCCCGAAACGAACTCTTCGCCCGTCTCGACGATGTCGGCACCCTCGACGCCCATCGTCTCCGGTCCCGGGTCCGGCGCGCCCGGGTGGACCAACTGGATGACCTCGGACGGAGGATCGACGAGGCGGCCGAGCGCGTGCGGCGCCGATCAGAGTCGATCCCCACCCCCCGCTACCCGGAACAGCTCCCGGTCAGCGCACGCAAGGACGAGATCGCCGAGGCGATCCGGGACAACCAGGTGGTGGTGATCGCCGGCGAGACGGGGTCGGGCAAGACCACCCAGATCCCCAAGATCTGCCTGGAACTCGGGCGCGGGGTCAAGGGCATGATCGGCCACACCCAGCCGAGGAGGTTGGCCGCCCGCTCCGTCGCCGAGCGGATCGCGGACGAGCTCGGGGTGGAGATCGGTGGCCCGGTCGGGTCCGCCGTCCGCTTCGACGACCGCACCAGCCCCGAGACCGCGGTCAAGCTCATGACCGACGGTGTGCTGCTCGCCGAGATCCGGCGTGACCGGCTGCTGCGGGCCTACGACACGATCATCATCGACGAGGCCCACGAACGCAGTCTCAACATCGACTTCCTGCTGGGTTATCTCAAGCAGATCCTGCCCCGTCGCCCGGACCTCAAACTCGTCATCACCTCCGCCACGATCGACCCGGACCGTTTCGCCCGTCACTTCGCCGGCGCGGAGGGGCGCCCGGCCCCGGTCATCGAGGTCTCGGGGCGCACTTATCCCGTGGAGGTCCGGTACCGGCCCCTTCAGGTCGTACACGCCGATCGCGTGGTCGACCTGGATCCCCTCGACGCGCTCGCCGACGCCGTTGCGGAGCTCCTACGCGAGGACGATGGTGACGTACTCGTGTTCCTCTCCGGTGAGCGTGAGATCCGCGACGCCGAGGAGGTGCTGCGGGGCCGGAAGTTCCCGGGCACCGAGATCTTCCCGCTGTTCGCCCGCCTCACGGCAGCAGAACAGCAGCGCGCGTTCCGGGCCCATTCCACCCGGCGGGTGGTCCTGTCGACCAATATCGCCGAGACCTCGGTGACCGTGCCCGGCATCCGCTACGTCGTGGACACCGGCCTGGCGAGGATCTCCCGCTACTCCACCCGGACCAAGGTGCAGCGACTGCCCATCGAACCGGTGTCCCAGGCCTCCGCCGCGCAGCGCGCGGGACGCTGCGGCCGCGTCGCCGACGGGATATGTATCCGCCTCTACTCCGAGGAGGACTTCGACTCGCGACCGGAGTTCACCGACCCGGAGATCCTGCGCACGAACCTCGCCTCGGTGATCCTGTCGATGGCGGATCTGGACCTGGGCCCCGTCGACGACTTCCCGTTCGTGGAACCCCCGGACCGCAAGGCCGTCCGGGACGGGCTCACCCTGCTCTCCGAACTCGGGGCGGTCAGGGTCGACGACGACGAGCGCCCTCACCTGACCGAGGTGGGCCGTGACATGGCGGCACTCCCCCTCGATCCCCGACTCGCCCGGATGGTGGTCGAGGGCCACCGCAACGGTTCGCTGTCGGACGTGCTGGTGGTGGTCGCCGCCCTGACGGTGCAGGACGTCCGCGAGCGTCCCGCGGAGGAGCGGGACAAGGCAGACCTGCTGCACCGCCGCTTCGCGGACAAGACCTCCGACTTCCTCGGATATCTCAATCTGTGGAGGTACATCACCGAGCAGCGCCGTGAGCTGTCCGGCAGCGCCTTCCGCAAGATGTGCAAGGCGGAGTATCTCCACTGGCTACGCATCCGAGAGTGGCAGGACCTCAACTCCCAGCTGCGGAGCATGTGCCGTGAACGAGGGTGGCATCCCGCGTCCGGACACGCAGCGGAGGACGACCTCCACAAGGCGGTCCTGACCGGTCTGCTCACCAATGTCGGTATGCGGGACGAGGAGACCCGCGAGTTCCGGGGCACTCGCGGCATCCGGTTCCAGGTGTTCCCCGGGTCGGACCTGTCCAGGAAGCCTCCCCGCTGGGTGATGGCATCCGAGCTCGTCGAGACGTCCCGGTTGTGGGCGCGTGATGTCGCACGGATCGATCCGGGGTGGATCGAACAACTCGGGGGTCACCTCACCCGCACCCAGTACTCCGAACCGCACTGGTCGGACGCCCAGGGTGCGGCGATGGCGTATGAGAAGGTCCTGCTGCTGGGATTGACCGTGGTGGAGGCGCGGCGGATCCTGCTCTCCAGGGTCGACGCCCCGCTCGCCCGCGAGATGCTCGTCCGCCACGGAATCGTGGAAGGACGCCTAGATACCCGGGTCTCGGTCATCCGCGAGAACGCCGAGGCCGTGGAGCAGGCCCGTGAACTGGAGACGCGGAGCCGCCGTCGGGATCTGGTGATCGACGACGAGGCATTGGTGGCCTTCTATCTCGACCGCTTGCCCGAGGACATCACCTCCGGCCGGCATCTGGAGTCCTGGTGGAAGAAGCGTGGTCATCGCGACCAGGAGTCCCTCCGTCTCACCCCCGAGGACATACGCACCTCCGAGGCGGTGCCCGATGCCGCCGATTTCCCGCCTTTCTGGCGTCAGGGAGATCGGAATTTCGAACTGCGGTACGCGTTCGATCCGGGCGTCACCACCGACGGGATCACGGTGCGCATCCCGCTGCCGCAGCTGTCCTCGGTCACCACCGCCGGATTCGAATGGCTGGTGCCGGGGCTGCGGGAGGAGCTCTATACGGAAATGCTCCGCACGCTGCCCAAGTATCTGCGTCGACTGTGTTCTCCGCCCGCGGAGTTCGCGTCGCTGTTGGCGGGAGACGTCTCGCCCCGGTCCGCCCCGTTGTCCGTCGCGCTCGCGCGGGCGCTGTCTGCTCGGATCGGTACCTCGGTCGACCCGCGTGACTTCGATCAGAACCAGCTACCGGGCCATCTCCGGATGCGTTTCGAGGTGGTCGACGGGGACGAGGTCGTGGCCGCCGGAACGGATCTCGCGCAGTTGAGGACCCGGTTGGTCGACAGGGTACGGGCGACCCTCAACGCCCGTCTGGTACCCGACAGGGGGCCCTACCGGGAGTGGACATCCGATACCATCGGCGACCTCCCGCAGTCGGTCACCGGCTCGGTGGACGGGGTCGAGGTGACCGTCTACCCCGCCCTGCGTGTCGGTGGGGACGGAATCCACCTCGTGGCGTGCGCCACGGAGGACGAGCGTCGATCCACTCAGGCGTCGGCGGTGCTCACGCTGGTCTCGGCAGGCCTGGTCTCCGCGGCGTCGATTCTGCGCGGCCGTCCGGTCCAGCAGCGACTCGCGCTCACCCAGTACCCCCACGGCGGGATGGAATCCCTGGTGTCGGATGCCTCGCTCGCCGCGAGTGGGCGGATCATCGCCCGGCGAAAGGGCGCACCGGTTCTCACGGTCGCGGAGTTCCACGAACTCCAGGTCACTGCGCGGGCGGAGGTCCCCGGTGCGGTGGCGTCCGCGATCTCGTCGGCGGTTCCCGCGCTGATGTCCGCCCAGTCCGTGTCGGGCCGTCTGGCGGGGGCGCCGGCAGATGTCGCCGACGAGGTCCGTCCTTCACTGGACTTCCTCGTCGGGCGCGGATTCCTCGCGCGCCATCCCTCGGATGTGCTTCCACATCTGGAGCGACATGTGCGGGCGGTCGGCCTCCGGTTGGACCTCGCCGAGAAGTCACCCGCCCGGCACGGCGAACTCACGGCGAAGCTGAACCGCTCCGAGTCGATCGTCGAGGAGGCGTGCGCCGCGCTGCGACAGCGGCCGGGTGGCGCACGGGCGTGCCGGGACCTGCGGTGGATGCTCGCCGAGTACCGGGTGGGACTGTTCGCGCAGTCGCTGGGTACCGCCCGGCCGGTATCGGCAGAGCGGATCGACAAGGCGGTGGCGGCTGCGCTCGCCCCGCGGTCGTCCCGATGATGCCGCGTGGTCAGCGGCTCGCGCGGCGCTCCCGGAGGGCGATGATCTCGCGTTCGAAGTCGTCGGCCGAGCTGAACTGCTTGTACACGGACGCGAACCGCAGGTAGGCGACTTCGTCCAGATCCTGCAGAGGGCCCAGGATGGCGAGCCCGATCTCGTGGGCGGGAACCTCGGACGCACCGCCGGATCTCACAGCGTCCTCGACCTGTTGGGCGAGGCGACGCAGAGCGTCCTCGTCAACCGATCGTCCCTGGCACGCGCGGCGGACACCGCGGACGACCTTGTCCCGACTGAACGCCTCGGTCACCCCGTTACGTTTGAGAACCGTCAGCAGAGGCGTCTCCAGCGTCGTGAACCGGTGTCCACACCGGGGGCACTCCCGGCGACGCCGGATCGCCTGACCCTCGTCGACGGATCGTGAGTCGATTACCCGGGAGTCCTCGTGGTGGCATGTCGGGCAGTACATTCCCGTGGGGCCCTTCGTCGACCGGAGTTCACGCGTCCCGGATCGTGCCTGACGGAACGCGGGGGCGGTAGACCACCGCCCACGGTCCATTCTAGGAGGCCCGCTGCCCGGTCACGCGTAGGCGGGTCCACCGAGGAAGGCCACTGCGAGAAGCATGATCACGCCGAATGCGATCCCGCACGCCAGTAGCGCCCAGGCCGGCACGTCGTCGACGACCCCGGTGGACACCGGTGCCTCGACGTGGCACGCCCGCACGCGGTCCGTGGAGACCGGGCGCACGAGCACACGGCGACCCGGGGCGACCGACGTGACGGCGGCCGGACGGGCGGCCATCCGCGGCCGATTGAGATACTCCGCGCGCGAGGACGTGACGGCGGGCCGACTGCCCTCGGGTCGGGCCAGGGTGCGTCGCGGCGCACGGGTGGACCGCACCGACACGTCACCGGGCCGGTCGAGGTGCGCGACCCGTCCACGATGGTCGTCGGGGCAGACCTCGGTCCACCGCGCGGCCGGACGTGTGTGGGACTGAAGCTCGACAACGGTCATGGTGGCTCCCTACTCGATACGGTGTGCGATGGTGATTCGCACACCTGTATGTGTTCCTCAGTACATCTGTTCGAATCCGAACTCCCCTAGAGTTGTATCACGCGACTCCGACATGGTCACGATTCACAGAGGAATTTCTTCGAACACCTGTGTGGCGCGCCGCAGTCCTTGGCACTAGGGTGTAGACAGACCACAACGTCGAACATCCATTCGCCGAAGGGACCACACGAGATGCCGAAGCCCGATTTCGAGTCACTGACGGACCGACAGAAGAGCGTTCTGCTCCACATCCACGACACCGTCAAGGAGCGTGGTTATCCGCCGAGCATCCGGGAGATCGGGGACGCGGTCGGCTTGCAGTCCACGTCGTCGGTGGCGCATCAACTCCGCACGCTGGAGAAGAAGGGCTTCCTGACGCGGGATCCGCACAAGCCGCGGGCGGTCGACGTCCACGGTGTCCCGGGGCAGAAGTCACGGGGCCGTCGCTCACCTGCTCCGGAGCCCCAGCGTCCGGGCGGCGCGGTCGAGCCCGTTTATGTCCCCGTGCTCGGCCGGATCGCGGCGGGCGGGCCTATCCTCGCGGAGCAAGCCGTCGAGGAGATCTTCCCTCTGCCGTCGGACCTCGTCGGCTCAGGTGATCTGTTCATGCTCAAGGTCGTGGGCGAGTCGATGATCGACGCCGCCATCTGCGATGGCGACTACGTGGTGGTCAGGCGGCAGAACGTCGCGGACAACGGGGAGATCGTCGCCGCCATGATCGACGGGGAGGCGACGGTCAAGACCTTCCGGAACGACTCGAGCGGAGTCTGGTTACTGCCCCACAATCCGTCGTTCAGCCCGATTCCGGGCGAGCACGCGACGATCCTGGGCAAGGTCGTGACAGTGTTCCGGAAACTCTGAGTCCCGGTTCGAACGACGCGCCGCCCGTCCCCGCAGGGGTCAGGCGGCGCCGTCATGTGGACCGCGGGCGGCGAACTCGTCCAGTTCGCCGGCCACGGACGCGGGCAGTCGGACCACCAGCCGGGTTCCGTCCTGGGTGTGTTCCTCCTCGACCACCGCGCCCTCGGCGTGGACCCGCGACACCACGTCCCCGCGGGAGTACGGGACGGACAGGGTCACCTCGGTGTCACCGGAGGCGACGATCTGCGTGATTCGCTCGAGGAGTTCGTCGACACCCTGCCCGGTGACCGCCGAGACGAACACGGCGTCGGGCAGCGCGTGGTGCAACTCGGTGAGGACCACGGGATCCGCGGCGTCGATCTTGTTGATCACCAGGAGTTCCCGAGGCCGCTCCGCGTTCTGCTCCTCGACCACCTCGTTGATCACCTTGCGCACCGCCTCGATCTGGCGGAGCGGGAAGGCATCCGAACCATCCACGACGTGGAGGAGCAGCTCGGAGTCGACGACCTCTTCCAGTGTGGACCTGAACGCCTCGACCAACTGGGTCGGCAGGTGTCGGACGAATCCCACGGTGTCCGTGAAGACGACTGCTCTGCCGTCAGGCAACTCGGCCTTGCGCGTGGTCGGGTCGAGTGTGGCGAACAGGGCGTTCTGAACCAGGACGCCGGCTCCGGTGATCCTGTTGAGCAGGCTCGACTTCCCGGCGTTCGTGTATCCGGCGATGGCGATGGACGGCACCGGAGTGGAACGCCGTCGGTGCCGTTTGGTGTCCCGGGCCTGCTTCATCCCCTTGATGTCCCGGCGCAGACGGGCCATCCGCTCGCGGATCCGTCGCCGATCGGTCTCGATCTTGGTCTCACCCGGGCCACGGAGGCCGACGCCGCCGTTGCTCCCGGCACGACCGCCCGCCTGGCGGGACAGCGACTCGCCCCACCCACGCAGACGGGGGAGCATGTACTCCATCTGGGCGAGGGTCACCTGGGCCTTGCCCTCACGGCTGGTGGCGTGCTGCGCGAAGATGTCGAGGATCAGCGCGGTACGGTCGATGACCTTCACGTTGACCGCCTTCTCCAGCGCGAGCAACTGTCCAGGGGTGAGTTCGCCGTCGCAGATGACGGTGTCCGCGCCGGTCGCGGCGATCACGTCCTTGAGGACGCTGACCTTGCCCGACCCGATGTATGTGGCGGCATCGGGCTTGTCGCGGCGCTGGATGAGCGCATCGCAGACCTCCGATCCCGCGGTCTCGGCGAGCTGGGCGAGCTCGTCCATCGCGGCGTCCGCCTGCGCGGCGGACCCTTCGGTCCAGACACCGACGAGCACGACCCGTTCGAGTCGGAGCTGGCGGTACTCGGCGTCGTTGACGTCCTGGAGTTCGGTGGAGAGCCCCGCCACACGGCGCATCGAGGATCTCTCCTCGAGCTGGAAATCACCGATGGACGGATCGAGGTCGCGTGTCGGCCGGTCAGCGGCCGTGTGATCAGTAGTCATTCGGGTTCATCTTCTCATACCGGGCCCCCCGGTGTCCCGTGCGAGACGGTGTGCTACCGACCACGGTGGTAATGACCGCGGGCGACGAGTGTGGACGGCCCGGTGAGCGAGGACCCGGCCTCGGTGAGTGAGACCTCCACCTCGCCGCCGGGGACCACCACGACGACGTCGCCCGTCGCCTCCCCCGAGTCGGCCAGCGCGGCGACCGCGGTCGCGACGATTCCGGTTCCGCAGGACATGGTCTCCCCTGATCCCCGCTCGTGGACCCGCATGGAGACCCGACCGTCAACCATCGGGGTGGCGATCTCGACGTTGACGCCGTCGGGGAAGAAGTCCCGGTCATACACCGGGGCCTCCTGCACCGGCAGCCCGGCGAGGCCCGCGGCGTCCAGATCGGGGACCACACAGGCGAGGTGCGGATTGCCCATGTCGACGGCGAGTCCCGCGAAGGTTCGGCCACCGACCTCCGCCGAGGACAGGCCAAGCAGACGCGGCTCCCCCATGTCCACCCGCACCACCGCGTCAACACCCGAGTGTGAGAGGACCTCGGCGGGGCGGGCCCCTGACCGCGTGCCCACCGGGATCGAGCCGGCCTCCGCTCTCCCGGTCGCGACGAGGGCGTGGGCGAAGACCCGGACCCCGTTGCCGCACATCTCCGCGATGGAACCATCGGCGTTGCGGTAGTCCATGAACCAGTCCGCACCGTCCACGCCGGGCGGCAGGGTCGCGAGCACGCCGCGGTCGACGAGGGCTCCGGCGGTCGCGATCCGCAGGACTCCGTCGGCGCCGATTCCGCCACGCCGATCGCACAGTGCTCGTACGAGGTCCACGTCGAGGTCCAGGTCGGCCTGATCGTCCGGGAGGATCACGAAGTCGTTGAGGGTGCCGTGGCCCTTGAGGAAGGCGATACCGTCGGGCTGCGAGGCCTGGCGCGTCGAAGTCATGGCGAAATCGTACTCGCCGGCGGGGACCGTTCCGCACTGTGGAAATGTCGGATGATGCCGGACGGTACGCCCACTAGAGTCGGCCTGGAGAACGGTCCCCTACCTCCAGGAGAGCATCGATGTCCGAACGCATCACTGTCGGCGGAATCCAGGTCGACGAGGTCCTGTACGACTTCGTCAACTCCCAGGCGATCCCGGGCACCGGGGTCGATCCCGACGCGTTCTGGGCGGGCGCCTCCGAGATCTTCACCGAGCTGGCCCCCCGCAATCGCGAACTGCTCGACACCCGCGACCGGTTGCAGTCCCGGATCGACGCCTGGCACCACGAGAACCCGGCGCCGATCGACCCGGGCGCCTACAAAGCGTTCCTGCAGGAGATCGGGTACCTGGTGCCCGAGCCCGAGTCCGTCTCCGTCACGACCGAGAACGTCGACGCGGAGATCGCCACGGTCGCCGGCCCGCAGCTCGTCGTGCCGGTCATGAACGCCCGGTTCGCGATCAACGCGGGTAACGCCCGCTGGGGTTCGCTCTACGATGCCCTCTACGGCACCGATGCGATCCCGGAGTCCGACGGCGCCGAGCAGGGCTCGGGGTACAACAAGGTCCGCGGCGACAAGGTCATCGACTGGGCCCGTGAATTCCTCGACGACGCCGCACCGCTGGCGTCGGGCAGCCACGTGGGCTCCACGGCCTACGCCGTGGTCGACGGAGGCCTGCAGGTGACCGTGTCCGACGGGTCGAGCACCCGGTTGGCGGCCCCGGAGAAGTTCGTGGGCTACCTCGGTGAGCCCTCGAGCCCGTCCTCGGTCCTGCTGTGCAACAACGGTCTGCACATCGAGATCCAGATCGACCCGGACTCCCCCATCGGCTCGACCGACGGCGCCGGCGTCAAGGACGTCGTCCTGGAGTCCGCTGTCTCCACCATCATGGATTTCGAGGACTCGGTCGCCGCCGTCGACGCCGAGGACAAGACCCAGGGCTACAGCAACTGGCTGGGGCTCATGAAGGGAGACCTGTCCGAGGAGATCACCAAGGGCGACAAGACCTTCACCCGAGTCCTCAACGACGACCGGGTCTTCACCGCGCCCGACGGTTCGGGTGAGGTCCGTCTCCACGGCCGCTCGATGCTGTTCGTACGCAACGTCGGCCACCTGATGACCAACCCGGCCGTGCTGGACGCCGACGGCAACGAGATGCCCGAGGGCATCCTCGACGCACTGGTCACCTCGCTCGCCGGCATGCACGGGATCGCCGAGGGCAACGAGCGCCGGAACAGCCGACACGGGTCGATCTACATCGTGAAGCCCAAGCAGCACGGGCCGGAGGAGGTCGCGTTCACCACCGAGCTGTTCGGTCGTGTCGAGAAGCTCCTCGGGCTGCCCGAGAACACCCTCAAGGTGGGCATCATGGACGAGGAGCGTCGCACCTCGGTCAACCTAGCCGCCTGCATCGCCGAGGCCACCGAACGGGTCGTGTTCATCAACACCGGCTTCCTCGACCGGACCGGCGACGAGATCCACACCTCCATGGAGGCCGGACCGATGATCCGCAAGGGCGAGATGAAGGGCGCCCGGTGGATGAACGCCTACGAGGACTTCAACGTCGACACGGGTCTGGCGTGCGGCCTGCGTGGCCGCGCCCAGATCGGCAAGGGCATGTGGGCCAAGACCGACCTCATGGCCGAGATGCTCGCCGAGAAGATCGGCCAGCCCCGGGCCGGCGCCAACACCGCGTGGGTGCCCTCCCCGACCGGCGCCACGCTGCACGCCACCCACTACCACCGGGTCAACGTCATGACCCGGCAGGAAGAGCTGCTCGCCGGGGGTGCCCGCGCGAGTGTCGACGACATCCTCACCGTCCCGCTGGCCCCGTCCACGGACTGGACGGACGAGGAGAAGAAGGAAGAGGTCGACAACTCCTGCCAGACCATCCTCGGCTACGTCGTGCGGTGGGTCGAGCAGGGCATCGGCGTCTCGAAGGTGCCGGACATCCACGACGTCAACCTCATGGAGGACCGCGCCACCCTGCGGATCTCCTCCCAGATGCTGGCCAACTGGATCCGCCACGACATCATCACCGCCGACGACGTCGAGGACTCGCTGCGCCGGATGGCCGAGATCGTCGACAAGCAGAACGCCGGCGACGACGCCTACCGGAACATGGCACCGAACTTCGAGAAGTCCATCGCCTGGCAGGCGGCCCGGGAACTGATCCTCGAGGGCACCAAGCAGCCGTCGGGCTACACCGAGCCGATCCTGCATCGCCGTCGTCGCGAGTTCAAGGCCGCCAACGCGGGCTAGACCGGCGCCGGCCCACCCGCCGACCCGCAGAATCCGCCACGTCCGCCCGACCTCCGATCCCGCGCCAGTGGGGCCGGTTCCGGGCGGGGGTGGCGGATTCTCCGCCCTCACGGCCGCGGGCGTCCTGCGCCCGGCCCGATGGCGTCCGGCGGGCGGGCGTGCTCGCCGGACGCGAGATCAGGGGACGAGCCCGGCCACGGCCGCACGCAGGATCGCGACGGCGGCGTCGCGACGATCGCGCGTGAACCTGGCCTCGGGGCCGGATGCCGACACCGCGACGGCGGCGTCCCCGGTACCCACCGCGATGGCGACGCAGCGGACGCCCTCCTCCTGCTCGGACTCATCGGTGGCGAACCCGGCCTGTCGCACCAGCCGCAGTTCGTCGATCAACCTGTCGGGCTCGACGATGGTCGAGTCGGTGAAGCGGCGCATCCCCGCCCTGTCGAGCATCCTGCGGACCTCGTCGTCGTCGTCGCCCGCGACCAGGGCCTTGCCCACCGCGGTGCAGTGCACGTCCACCCGTCGTCCCACCTCGGTGAACATCCGCATCGAGTGTGGGGACGGCACCTGGGCGAGGTAGACCACCCCGTCGCCCTCCCGGACGGCCAGGTTGGCGGTCTCCCCGGTGCCCTCGACCACGGCGGTGAGCACCGGCACGGCCCAGGACGCGGTGGCGCGTCCGGCGACGTCGCCGATCCGCTGGAGGCGCGGTCCGAGCAGGTAGTCGCGGCCCGCGTCGCGCCGGAGGTGCCCGCTCTCGGCGAGCGTGCCGCACAGCCTGTGGACGGTGGCGGCCGCCAGGCCCGTGTCGGAGACCAGGTCCCCGAGGCTCGCCCGGCCCCCGCGGATGCTCAGCGCGTCGAGTAGGTCGAAGGCCCGGTCGACGGACTGGACCCGCGGCCGCCCGGGTCCGGGGCTGCTCACGGTCGGCCCTCCCCGAGGATCCCCAGCGCGGCCTCGAGCGGGCGGGGTGCGTGGGCGTCGCGTCCGTGGGTGTCGGTGTCTATCCACCGGATCCGGTGATCCCGGCCGAACCATGACCGCTGGCGCCGGACGTAGCGGCGGGTCCCGATCACCGTCCGTTCCTCGGCGCGGGCCGCCCCGGCGTCGTCGATCCGCTGCTGTGCGTCCATCTCGTCGAGCACCTGGGCGTACCCGATCGCGCGCCGTGCGGTGACGCCCCGGAGCAGCCCGACTCCCACGAGCCGGCGGACCTCCGGGACGAGCCCGTCGGCGAACATCGCGGCCGTACGCGTCGTCAGCCTCTCGTCCAATTCGGGCAGACCGCAGCGCAGGCCCAGCATGCGCGTGCCCCAGCGCGGCTCCCCGATCGTCGGTCGGGAGGCGGAGAAGGGCTTGCCGGTGAGTTCCACGACCTCCAATGCGCGCACGGTGCGCCTGGGGTCGCTGGGGAGGATGGTCTGCGCGGCCTCGGGGTCCACCACGGCGAGTTCGGCGTGCAGGGCCTGCACCCCGATCTGCTCGAGGCGACGTTCGTAGTGGGCGCGCACGTCCGGGTCCGTGTCCGGGATCGACCACCCGTCGACAAGCGCCTGGATGTACATCATCGACCCTCCGCACAGGATCGGCACGTGGCCGCGATCGCGGATCTCGGAGATCTCGCGTTCCGCCTCGGTGCGGAAGTCCGCGACACTGGCGGTCTCGGTGACGTCCAGCACGTCGAGCCGGTGGTGCGGGATCCCGCGCCGCTGAGTCGGTGTCAGTTTGGCGGTGCCGATGTCCATGCCGCGGTACTGCTGCATGGCATCGCAGTTGACGATCTCACCGCCGAGTCGCTCGGCCAGGCCGAGCGCCAGCTCGGACTTTCCGGTCCCGGTCGGCCCCACCACGGCGACGGGGTTTCGCCCGGTCATGACGGTGCCCCGGGTTCGCCGGGCGTGGCGGCCGGCGCGTCGACGACCACCGTGGCATGCGCGGCGGCCTTCGGCGGCCACCACGCGCTGTGATACCCCACCCCGAATGGCGCCCAGGACAGGGCCTCGACAGCCGTGCGGTCCGCGACGAGGTCCGCCAGGACGCGCCACGCGGGCCGGCTCCACCAGCCGATCTCGTCGGCCACCGGCTCGCCGGGGTCCGGGAGCTCGCCGGAGCTGCGCAGCCATCGGGTCAGCTCCTCGTCGAGGGCGATACCGCGGGGATCCTCGGGGACGGGAGCTCGCGGAGTGAGGGAGGCGGGGCCGTCGGCGACGACGACGACGAGGTCGTCCGACACCGGCGTGGGGGTGGGCTGCGCTCCCCCGGTCACGCCGATGAACCTCCTCGGGAGGTCGATACCCGCCAGGTCGAGCAGCCACCAGGCGATCAACGCCGGGTCGGGAACCGCCCCCTGCGGCGCCGGCGGGGAACCGGGCGGACCCACGGGCACGTCGACCCCCCACCTGGAGAGCGAGGAGCGCATGTCCCCGAGACCTCTGCCCGCGCGGTCGGTCCCCAGGACGACGACCCGTGCCGCGCCGCGCCCGGCCCGGCGGAGCATCTCGCATATCGCGGCCACCCCGCTCTCGGTCTCGGCGACCGCAGAGCCGGACAGCTCCGGCACGAGGACCGGCGCTCCGGGGACCAGGACGACAGAGGGGCTCACACCCGGAAACCCTACTGACCGCCCCCGACACCGCGGAACGGACCCGTCCGGGGATACCGCGGGGATACGCCGGACACCCGGGCGGAGGTTGGTACACACTAGGAGGATGCCGTCTCCTCGAAACGGGGCGGCGAGGCGATGACCGGTGCGATCCCGGTGATGGTGCCGTGACACGCGGCAGAAGGAAACGAGGACGACATGACCGAGCAGTCACCCACCGCCCAGGGCGGATCGAGTTCGGGCGGAGCGAGTTCGGGCGGAGCGACCCCGATCCCCGGTCCGAGGCCGGGTGCGCCATCCCCCGCCGCGCTGGCACGCAAGGTGGCACCGCGGCCGACCCCCGCGGGTACCCCGGGGGTCACGCGCGCCTCGGACCCGTCGCAGTGGGGTCGCGTCGACGAGTCGGGCGCGGTGTTCGTCCGGACCTCCGACGGTGAGCGTCAGGTCGGGTCGTGGCAGGCCGGTGCTCCCGAGGAGGGCCTCGCGCACTTCGGTCTGCGCTTCGATGACCTCGCCGCCGAGGTCGCTCTGCTCGAGACCCGTCTCGAGTCCCATCCGCAGGACGCCAGGAAGACCCGCGCCTCGGCGGAGACCCTGGCGGAACAGATCCCCACCGCCGCCGCCGTGGGCGATCTCGATACTCTCGCCGCGCGTGTGGCTGCGGTGATCGAGCGTTCCGGCGAGGTCGAGGCCGTGTCGAAGCAGCGCAAGGACGAGCAGCGGGCGGCCGCGATCGCGCGGAAGGAGGCGTTGGCGGACGAGGCCGAGGAGATCGGGGCGTCGTCGACTCAGTGGAAGTCCGCCGGGGACCGTCTGCGCGAGATCCTTGAGGAGTGGAAGACGATCCGGGGTATCGACCGCAAGACGGACGACGCCCTGTGGAAGAGGTTCTCCAAGGCCCGGGAGGCGTTCAACCGTCGCCGGGGCTCGCACTTCGCCGAACTGGACCGCAACCGCGCCTCGGTCAAGAAGGTCAAGGAGGACCTGGTGGAGAGGGCGGAGGCCCTGTCCGGGTCCACCGACTGGAACGACACGGCCACGGCGTTCCGTCGTCTCATGGACGAGTGGAAGGCCGCCGGCCGGGCCCCGCGGGAGGCCGATGAGGCCCTGTGGAAGCGGTTCAAGGCCGCCCAGGACACGTTCTTCGACGCCCGCCATGCCGCCGCTGCGGAACGGGACGCCGAGTTCGAGACCAACGCCCAGGCCAAGGAGGCCCTGCTCTCCGAGTACGAGGGCCGGATCGATCCTACTGCCGACCTGGGCGCCGCCCGGTCCGCTCTTCGGCAGCTGCAGTCGCGGTGGGAGGAGATCGGCAAGGTCCCGCGCGAGCGAATGGGTCAGCTGGAGGGGCGTATTCGGGCCCTGGAGAAGCGTGTCGCCGATGCGGCGGACACGGAATGGCGTCGTACCGACCCGGAGGCCAAGGCCCGCGCCGGCCAGTTCTGGGACCGGGTCCATGACTTCGAGGAGCAGGCCGCGAAGGCGGACGCTGCGGGCAAGAACAAGGACGCCGAGAGCGCACGGGCCCAGGCCGCCCAGTGGAAGGAGTGGGCGGAGGCAGCCGAGAAGGCGGTCGACACCCGCTGACGCGCCCCACCGGCGGACACCCGCCGACGCGCCCCACCTGCGGCCACCCGCCGACGGGCGACGAGAACCCGCAGACGAGAAGAGCCCGGCCCGTCACGACGGGGCCGGGCTCTTCTCGCGCCGGTCATCAGACGGCGCGACGTCCGGGAGGTCGGTTCAGCGCCCGTCTCCGTGACGGGCGTTCTCCTCGAGCGTGATCTGCTCCGGGGTCCGCGCCCACAGCACACTCGCCAGCGTGATCACCAGAGCGAACACGATGATCTCACTGACGTAGAGGCCGATGCCGGGCCCGCCGAAGTCCTGCACGTCGGGATTGGGGCCGCGACCGGACTGGCGGAGCCAGATCGCCAGCACGCCGTACACGGCGGACACGCACGTCGCGCTCCAGGCGATCCCGGCGGCCCACCACTTCTGCGTCATGATCATCGCTGCCCCGAACGCGATGGTGCCCACGGAGTACAGCAGGACGAACAGATGGGACGGCAGGGTCGTGTACTGCTCACGCGCCACGTCGGTGAAGAACAGGACGTCGAGGCCCCGCACCCCCTCGCTGTGCGGCAGGGCCAGGGCCACGGCCAACAGCACGATGAGGACGGCGGACGCCAGGTAGGCCCGCCCGATCACAAGGGTGCGCCCGAGGACGCGGTCACGGTCCCGCATCTCCGATTCCGCGTTCCGGGTGACTTCCATGATCCCCGCGATCGGATCGGGGCGCTCGTCGGTGCTCACGTGGGGCATCCCTTCTCGGTGGTGACTGGGGCGCTGACGGTGTCGCGCCGGAGCGTGGGAAGCCCGAGCCCGACCCCGATGGGCGGGGTCTCGGGCTTGTGGCCCGCCTCGTGACGATCGCCGGCCCGGGTTGCTCGGTGGCTGAGCACCCCGTCATCGGCGAGCAGGTGGTGCGGGGCCGCGGCGGTGACCCGGGTGGTCACCACATCTCCCGGACGCACCCGGTCGGCGTGGTCGCCGATGGGGGCGAAGTGTACGAGCCGACCGTCGCGGGCCCGGCCCGTCATCCGGGCGGTGGCCGCGTCCTTGCGGCCCTCGTCGGCGGTCACGAGGAGCTCGACGACGCGCCCGACCTGCTTCTGGTTCTCCTCGAGCGTGATGCGCTCCTGGAGCTCGATCAGCCGCTCGTAGCGTTCCTGGACCACGGCCTTGGGGATCTGGTCCTCCATGGTGGCCGCGGGGGTCCCCGGGCGGGGCGAGTACTGGAAGGTGAACGCGCTGGAGAACCGCGCCTTCTCGACCACGTCGAGGGTGGCCTGGAAGTCCTCCTCGGTCTCCCCGGGGAACCCGACGATGATGTCGGTGGTGATGGCCGCGTGCGGCATGGCCGCGCGGACGCGCTCGATGATCCCGAGGAAGCGCTCGGACCGGTAGGAGCGTCGCATGGCGCGCAGGACGCGGTCGGACCCGGACTGCAGCGGCATGTGCAGTTGCGGGCAGACGGTGGGTGTGGAGGCCATGGCCTCGATCACGTCGTCGGTGAACTCCGCCGGGTGCGGCGAGGTGAAGCGGATCCGTTCGATCCCCTCGACCCGGCCGGCCGCCCGCAATAGTGAGGCGAAGGCTCCCTTGTCGGAGGGCTCGTCGGGGTCGTGGAAGGACCGCCCGTACGCGTTGACGTTCTGGCCGAGCAGCGTGACCTCGAGTACGCCCTCGTCGGCGAGCGCCTGCACCTCGGCCAGTACCTCGCCGGGCCGACGATCGACCTCCTTGCCGCGCAGGGACGGAACGATGCAGAACGTGCAGGTGTTGTTGCATCCCACGGACACCGAGACCCACCCGGCGTACGAGGACTCGCGGGTGGCGGGCAGGGTCGAGGGGAAGTGCTGCAGGGAGTCGGCGATCTCCACCTCGGCCCGCTCGTTGTGGCGGGAGCGGTCGAGGAGCGTCGGCAGGTGTCCGAGGTTGTGGGTGCCGAACACGACGTCGACCCACGGTGCGCGGGAGACGACGACGTCCTTGTCCTTCTGCGCGAGGCACCCCCCGACGGCGATCTGCAGGCGGGGGTTCGCGTCCTTCCACGGCCGCAGGTGACCGAGGGTGCCGTAGAGCCGGTTGTCGGCGTTCTCCCGGACCGCGCAGGTGTTGAACACGACCAGATCGGGAAGGTGACCTCCGGCCGGGTCGGCGTCGCCCTCGAAGGGGACGTACCCCGCGGCGTCGAGGACCCCGGCGAGACGCTCGGAGTCATGGACGTTCATCTGACATCCGAAGGTGCGAACCTGGTAGGTCCGGCGGGCGTCGCCCTCGGCATGCGCTTCCTGCGCCGCCGCCTGCAGGTCGGTCACGAGAGTATCCACGCAGGCCAGGGTACTCAGGGCGATGCGTGGGCCGCCAATTCGGCGTCCACGACTTTCACCGCCAACCCCGTCGGATAACCCCGCCGGGCCAGGAACGCGATGAGCCTGCGCCGCTCGCCCTGCACGTCCGGCCCGGAGAGTGCGGCGCGCGGCCGGCGATCCAGCCGACCGCGTACCAGTTCGGCGGCCTGCCGGCGATCATCCGACTCGTCGATCTCGCCGACCGCCCGGGCGATGTGCGCCTCGGCCACGCCCTTGTCCCGCAGCTCGCGCTCGAGGGCGCCGCGCGAACGGCCACGGCGTCTCCTGCGGCCACGTACCCACTCCTCGGCGAAGTCGGCATCGTCGACCAGGCCCCACGCCCTGACCCTGCCGAGCGCTTCGTCGACGGCCTCCGCGGCGTACTCCTTGTCGAGCAGCCGCTCGCGCAACTCGTGCTCACTGCGCGGCCGGTAGCGCAGTAGTCGGAGCGCGGCGTTCGCGGCCTCGTGCGCTTCGGGGGCCAGGGGCGGAAGGTCCGAGGACCCGGAGGGCCTGGCCTCCACTGCGGCGATCGCCGTACGGAGTTCCTCCGCCCCGGGCGCCCCGGCGCCGCGGGGCCCGCGGGTGTCCCTGCCCGACATCAGAACTCGACGGGCACCACGTCGATCGGCGCGTCCTCGTCGGACTCCGCCTCGATCTCGGCGATCTCCGCCCCCGCGCCGATATTGAGCTTGTCGAGGATCTTCCGCTCGATCTCGTCCCGCACCGACGGGTTCTCCTTGAGATACCGCCGGGCGTTCTCCTTGCCCTGGCCCAACTGGTCCGGTCCGTAGGTGAACCAGGACCCCGACTTCTTGATGAAGCCGTTGTCCACGCCCATGTCGATGAGCGAGCCCTCGCGACTGATCCCCTCGCCGTAGAGGATGTCGAACTCCGCGATCTTGAACGGCGGCGCGACCTTGTTCTTGACGACCTTGCACTTGGTGCGGTTACCGACCGCGTCGGCACCGTCCTTGAGCGTCTCGATACGGCGCACGTCCAACCGCACCGACGCGTAGAACTTCAGCGCCTTACCGCCGGTGGTGGTCTCCGGCGAGCCGAACATGACGCCGATCTTCTCGCGCAGCTGGTTGATGAAAATCGCGGTGGTGCCGGTGTTGTGCAGCGCGCCCGTCATCTTCCGCAGGGCCTGGCTCATGAGTCGCGCCTGCAGGCCGACGTGGCTGTCGCCCATCTCCCCCTCGATCTCGGCACGCGGGACGAGCGCCGCCACGGAGTCGATCACCAGGATGTCGATCGACCCGGAGCGGACCAGCATGTCCGCGATCTCGAGGGCCTGCTCACCCGTGTCCGGCTGGGAGACGATGAGGTTGTCCGTGTCCACGCCGAGCTTGCGGGCGTACTCCGGATCCAGGGCGTGCTCCGCGTCGATGAACGCCGCGATCCCGCCAGCCGCCTGCGCGTTGGCCACGGCGTGCAACGCGACCGTGGTCTTACCCGAGGACTCCGGCCCGTAGATCTCCACGACGCGTCCCCGGGGGAAGCCGCCCACGCCCAGTGCCACGTCGAGGGACAGTGCCCCGGTCGGGATGACCTGGACCGGCGGCCGGTTGTCGTCACCCAACCGCATGACCGAGCCCTTGCCGTAGGCCTTGTCGATCTGCGCGAGGGCCAGTTCCAGCGCCTGTTCGCGATTCTGGGCCACGCCCGTCTTGGTCCCCGACTTCGCGGTGGTCTTGGGTGCCATGGTGCTCTCCGTTCCTGCGCGACCCCCGGCGTCCGGCCGATCGGTCTGGGTGGTGATTCAGTTGCGGACGTTACGGGCCGGGTACGACACGAACGTCTCGCGCGAACCCGGCGACCGCTTTCCTGTGGAGGAAGGGCGCCCTGTGGACGGGGCGAACCGTCATCACGTGGCACCCAGTGTAGGCGAACGGGTGTTCGAGGTCGACCGACACGCCGCGGACGGAGCGCTAGTGCAGCTGTTCGGGTACCTCGAACTCGGCGCACAACGCCAACCACACTCGCTTGACGGGGAGGCCGGCGTCGATCGCCTCGAGGGCGGTCCTCCCGCCACACTCCGCCAGATGGTGCGATCTGGTCAGACTGTCGGCGCGGAGTTCACCGAAGGCCTCCACGGTGCGTGCGCGGAACTCGGTCAGGGTCACGTCTCGCCCTCCCCTACGGACGACGACGGGCCGCCGGCGTGTTCGCCGACGGCCCGTTGCCGCGAGATCACTGCTGTTCGGTCTGCGCCTGCTGCTGCTGCGCCGGCTCGGACTGGCCCTGGCCGAGCTGGCCGGTGGCACCGGTACCGGACCCGAGTTGGCCGCCCTCCGCCATCGACGCGCGGATCTGCTCGAGGCGGCTGTGGCCGGCCATCTGGGTCGAGGCCTGCTCGACCTCGAGCATGCGACCCTGCACCGAGTTCTGTGCGAGTTCCGCCGAGCCCAGGGCGTTGGCGTACCGACGCTCGATCTTGTCGCGGACCTGGTCGAGGTTCGGGGTGTTGCCGCCCGAGGACAGCTCCGACATCGACTGCAGGGAGGCGCTGACCTGCTCCTGCATCTTGGCCTGCTCCAGCTGACTGAGCAGCTTGGTGCGCTCGGCCACGCGCTGCTGGAGGACCATCGCGTTCTGCTCGACGGCCTTCTTGGCCTGGGCCGCGGCCTGGAGTGACTGGTCGTGCAGGCCCTTGAGGTCCTCCACGCTCTGCTCGGCCGTGACCAACTGGGCCGCGAACGCCTCCGCGGCGTTCTCGTACTCCGTGGCCTTGGCCGCGTCGCCCTTCTGGCGCGCCTGCTCCGACATCTGCAACGCCTGCCGGGTGGAGCCCTGGAGCTTCTCGATCTCCGCGAGCTGCCGGTTGAGCTTCATCTCCAACTGGCGCTGGTTGCCGATGACCGCGGCAGCCTGCTGCGAGAGCTGCTGGTGCTGACGCTGCGCATCGGCGATCGCCTGCTGGATCTGGACCTTGGGATCGGCCTTCTCGTCGATCTTCGAATCGAACAACGCCATGAGGTAGCGCCATGCCTTGGTAAACGGATTGGCCATCGCTGCGTAGTGTCCTTCTGCCGATTCGGACGACGGGTCTGTTCAACGGTACCGAACAACGCACGGTTGCGACCACCGGGCGTGACGGGCGTGCGGTCAGGCGGCGAGCACCGGCTCGGTGAACGTGCCCGGAGGGGAGACCTCGAGGGCGGCGCGGATGAGGATCTCACCCAGGGAGACGTCGAGCGCCCCCGAGATGGAGGCGAGCAGTTCGCTCGAGGCCTCCTTGCGGCCGCGCTCGATCTCCGAGAGGTAGCCGGGGCTCACGCGGGCGGCGTCGGCCACGTCCCGCAGGGTCCGACCGGATTCCCCGCGCAGCCCGCGCAGGACCGTCCCGAGCGTCTCGCGTAGCAGAGGGGCACCGCCGGGCTGGTCCGGTCTGGGCAGGGTGGTCATCTGGATGTTCGGCATCATGGGGTACAACGCATCACGACGCGGATTCGTTCCCGTCGTCGTCGTCACCGGTCCCCTCCCCCGTCGCCGCGGCGATGACCAGTTCCAGCGCCGCCGCGCACGCCGCCGTACGGATACGGCTCCGGTCACCGGTCAACGCGAGCGGCACGGACCAGGGCTCCATGCCGGGAACCGTCAGCCCGACGTGGACGGTCCCCACCGGCCTGCCCTCCTGGGGCCCGGGCCCCGCCACCCCCGTCAGGCCCACGCCGACGTCGGCGCGGCAGCGCAACGCCGCACCGCGCGCGAGTGCGCGGGCGGTCTCCGGGGACACGGCCCCGTGCCGCTCCAGGACCTCGGTCGGCACCCCGGCGAGCTCGTGCTTGAGATCCGTGGCGTAGACGATCAACCCGCCGCGGAGCACCGTACTGGCGCCCGGCACCTCGGCCACGGTGGCCGCGAGCAGGCCGGCCGTGAGGGACTCGGCCGTGGCCAGGGTCCATCCGCGGTCCCGCAGTGCGGTGACGGCGGCGGCCGCCGGCGGGGACACGGCGACGGAGGGATCCACGGGGGTCAGTCCGCGGTGCGTGCGGCCCGGCGGGCCTTGACCAGGTAATCGATGCCGGTGAAGACGGTGAGCACCACGGCCGCACCGACGACGATCCACTCCACCGGCCACACCCAGTGCGGCAGCGGCAGGATGAGCATTCCCATGCCGACCGTCTGTGTGACGGTCTTGAGCTTGCCGCCCCTGCTCGCGGCCACGACGTAGTCCACCCCGAACAGGCGCCACAGCGTGATGCCCACCTCGCGGACCAGGATCACCACGGTCACCCACCAGAACAGCTCGTCCACCAGTGAGAGCGAGATGAGCGCGGCGGCGATGAGCGCCTTGTCGGCGATCGGGTCCGCGATCTTGCCGAAGTCGGTGACCAGCCCCAGCTTGCGGGCCAGGTGACCGTCGACGTAGTCGGTGAACATCGCCACGGCGAAGACGACGAACGCCCCCACCCGCCACCAGGGATCCTGGGCGTCGGCGACGAAGAACAGGACCACGAAGACGGGGACCAGGAGGATCCTCACCACCGTGAGCACGTTGGCGATGTTGAGGACGGGGACCTCGTCGGTCCGGCGCCCGTTCTCGCGCGTGGAAGCAGTCACCCCCTCACCTTAGCGAGGACGGCGGGAATACCCTTGGTCGCGACGCACCCCCGACCCCGATCCCAGGAGATCCACGATGCCGCTCTTCGTCGTCACCTACCGCTACTCCGATGCCCAGACCGAGGAGCGGGAGGCCAACAAGCCCGCCCACCGCGAGTGGCTGTCCGCCCGCGTAGACGACGGGTCCGTCCGGTCCGTGGGACCGTTCGTCGACGGATCCGGGGCGTTGCTGGTGGTGGAGGCCGACGACGACGAGGCCGCACGATCGCTCGTGGGAGACGACCCCCACTGCCTGCGCGGAATGGTCTCGGAGATCACGGTCCGGGAGTGGACGCCGGTCTTCGGCGCTCTCGCCTGACGCACACCCTGCCCGGCCGCTACCCCACCGGGGTCTCGGCCGGGTCGCGGAGGTCGGCCGGCTCGTCGTCCGGATCCTCCTCCGGCGGGGCCCCGCCCTTGATCATCCAGAGCACCGAGGCGAGTTCCTCGGGCTTGACCAGCACGTCGCGGGCCTTGGACCCCTCGGAGGGTCCGACGATGTCGCGCGACTCCATCAGGTCCATGAGTCGGCCGGCCTTGGCGAAGCCGACCCGGAGCTTGCGCTGCAGCATCGAGGTGGAGCCGAACTGGCTGGACACCACGAGCTCCACGGCGGCGAGCAGGTCGTCGAGGTCGTCGCCGATGTCGGCGTCGATGTCCTTCTTGCCGTCCTCCTTGGCGGCGGTGATGGACTCGTCGTACTCGGGCTCGGCCTGGTTCTTGGCGTAGTCGACGACCTCGTGGATCTCCTCGTCGGTGATGAACGCACCCTGCATACGGATGGGACGCGAGGCACCCATCGGGATGAAGAGGCCGTCGCCCATACCGATGAGCTTCTCCGCCCCGGCCTGGTCGAGGATGACCCGGGAGTCGGTGAGCGAGGACGTGGCGAACGCCAGACGGGACGGCACGTTGGTCTTGATGAGGCCGGTGACCACGTCGACGGACGGCCGCTGCGTGGCCAGGACGAGGTGGATGCCGGCGGCGCGGGCCTTCTGGGTGATGCGGACGATCGCGTCCTCGATGTCGCGGGGCGCGGTCATCATGAGGTCGGCCAGCTCGTCGACCACCGCCACGATGTACGGGTAGGGCCGGTAGACGCGCTCGCTGCCGGGCGGCGTCGTGATGGCTCCCGACTTCACGCGCTCGTTGAAGTCGGTGATGTGGCGAACGCGGGTGGACTTCATGTCCTGGTAGCGCTGCTCCATCTCCTCGACGAGCCACGCGAGCGCCGCGGCCGCCTTCTTGGGTTGGGTGATGATCGGCGTGATGAGGTGCGGGATGCCCTCGTACGGCGTGAGCTCCACCATCTTGGGGTCGACGAGGATGAGGCGGACCTCGTCCGGGGTGGCCCGCGTGAGCAGGGACACGAGCATCGAGTTGACGAAGCTCGACTTGCCCGAACCGGTGGAGCCGGCCACCAGGAGGTGCGGCATCTTGGCCAGGTCGGCGGTGACGAAGTCGCCCTCGATGTCCTTGCCCAGTCCGATGAGCATCGGATTGTGCTTGCTGGCGGTCTTGGGGTCGGTCAGCACGTCCGCCAGCCGCACCAGTTCGCGGTCGAGGTTGGGCACCTCGATGCCGACCGCGGACTTGCCGGGGATCGGCGCCAGCAGCCGCACGTTGTCCGTGGCGACCGCGTAGGCGATGTTGCGGTGCAGGGCGGTGATCTTCTCGACCTTCACGCCGGGGCCCAGTTCGACCTCATAGCGCGTGACGGTCGGGCCGCGGGTGAATCCGGTGACGGCCGCGTCGATCTTGAACTGCTCCAGGACGCCCTGGATGGCCTCGATCATCTGGTCGTTGGACTCGCTGCGCGCCTTGGGCGGGTCACCGGCCGTGAGCAGGCTGACGGGCGGCAGGGCGTAGTCCACGCCGTTCAGCAGCTGGGTCTGGGAGTCGAGCCGCTCCGCGTCGCTCTCAGAGGCGGTGTGAGTGGACGGGACGTTGGTCTGCGGGACCGCGGAGGTGTCCACCGACGGTGTCGAGGCGGCACGTCCGGGCGCGGTGGCCGGCGAGGACGGGGTGGCCGAGGCCGGCGGGCCGGCGGGGGCCTCGTCGGCGTCGCCGCCCGCGGGCAGGACCTCGGTCCTGCGGGGGGTGCGCTTCGGGCGTGCCGGGGCCCGGGCCGGTTCCTCCGGGGGGAGGTCGGCGACCTCCGGTGCCGCCTCGGGCTCGGCGGATGGCCGCGAGGCGCGGGGCATCTCGACCGTCTCGCCCGCCGTGGGGGTATCGGACCACGCGGCGATCCGGCGGCGGGAGCTGCGCCGCGTCGCCGAGCGCTCGGTCTCGGACGCCCGCGTCGTCTCCGCGATCGGGTACGCCGTGGTCATCTCGTCGTCCCAGTCCTCGTCGGAATCGACGTAGTCGTGGTCGACGATGTCGCCGCTGCCGTCCCAGCCGAAGAACCCGCGGACGATCCCGGGGATCTCGCGCGCGGGCCGCCCCACCATCACCAGGATCCCGAACGCGACGAGCAGCACGAGGAGCGGTACCGCGACGAAGACGGACAGGCCGGCTTCGAGCGTTCCACCGACGATCCGGCCGAGCACCCCGGCGCCGGACCGCACCCCGTCGGGATCGGTCGGCGAGCCGGACCCCAGGTGCCACAGTCCGAGCACACCGAGAGCGGCGACGGTCGTTCCGACCAGCCAGCGCGAGTGCACGTCGGGACGGGGTTCGCGGGCCATGACGAGCACGCCCCATCCGCCCAGCAGGAGCGGCAGGAGGGCACCGGGGGTGCCGACCACCGTCCGGATCCCGGTGTCGATCCAGTGGCCGATCGGACCGGCCGCGCCGAACCACACGGCGCCGACGAACACGATCGCCACGCCGATGAGGATCAGGCCGAGACCGTCACGGCGGTGCGGCGGGACCACCTTGTCGTCGTCGTCCCCACCCCCGAGGCCACGGACCCCGTGGCCGACACCCTTCGCCAACGCGGACCACCCTCCCCGCATCCCACGCCCCACGGCACCGAACGCACCCGAGGTGCGTTCCGGCGCCGGTGCAGCGGTACGAGGACCGCTGCGGGTCCCCTTCTTGGGGGTCGAGACGACCGCACCGCGACGGGAACCGCCACCCCGCGACGACGACGGGGTGGACTTGGTCGATCGCTGTGCTCCCGAGGTCGAAGCCGGACGTCGGCCGCCGGGGGCACGGGTGGAGCGCGTGCTCGAGCTGGATGCCATGGCCGTCACTCTATCGTCTGGAGCACCACTGGTAACAGCAGCCACACGGGGGTGGGGTGGTTCAGATGCCGCGTGGGACGGCTTCGAGCGCGTCGATCCCCCGCTGGGCACCGGAGATGTCGATCACGACCTCGTCGCGACCGAACGTCCACAGGAGGAACTCGACGGGATCCGCCGTGATGCTCACCAGCGGGGCGAGCGCCGCGCCCGTCGAGACCGACGCGATCGTGGCCGATCCCACGTGGGCCGGGGTGCGCAGGTCGACGCGGGCACCGACCTTGCGCAGGAAAGTCTTCGCCACGGTCGTGGCGAGGGACCAGACCCGTTCGAGGTCGTCCACCTCGAACTCGCGGGGTGCCCACCCGGGGCGCCCCCTGCGCACGTCCTCGTGGTGGACGAGGTACTCGGCCAGGTTCGCGACCCGGTCCGCGTAGCGCAGCGGTGAGTACCAGGGAGCTCCCCCGGCGATCGTGTCGAGCAGGTCTTCCCACGGGCGCTCGGCCTCCCGCAGGCGCAGGTGCTCCATCCGGTCCGCGAGGGCGGGGACGACTATCCCCGCCGCCGCGTCGGGTCGGTACTCCCGCACGACGAGGTGTGCGGCCAGGTCCCTGGTCGTCCAGCCCTCGCACAGCGTCGGGGCGTCGGGCCCGGTGGCACGCATGCTCTCCACGAGAGCGCTGCGCTCCCGCTGCGCGAGGGTCTGACGGCCGGGACTCACCGGACTCAGCCCTGCGCGACGGCGGAGGTGATGACCGTGGGCACGATCATGGGCTTGCGGCGCCACTTGTCCGACACCCACCGACCGACCACGCGTCGCACGGCCTGGGCGAGGCGGTACGGATCGGTCTCGCCCTCGCCGGCCAGGTCCCACAGGGCGTTCTCCACGAGTTCGACGACCGGGTCGAGTGCGCCGGGCTCGTCGGTGAAGCCCTTGCCGATGATCTGGGGCTTGCTCACCGGCCGGCCGGTACGCGGGTCCACCACGACGGTCGCGACGATGAAGCCGTCCTCGCCGAGCGCGGTGCGGTCCGCGAGGACCGTGTCGCCGACGTCGCCGGTGGACAGGCCGTCGACGTACAGGTTGCCGACCGGGATCTGGCCGACCACGGACGCCTTGCCGTCCACGAGGTCGACCACGACGCCGTTCTGCGCCAGGACGACGTTCTCCTCCGGCACCCCGGTGGCGATCGCCAGGGCCTTGTTGGCGCGCAGGTGCCGCCATTCACCGTGCACCGGCATGGCGTTCTTCGGTCGTACGGCGTTGTAGACGAAGAGCAGCTCGCCCGCGTCCCCGTGGCCGGAGACGTGGATGTTGGCCTCGCGGCTGGTCACCACGTTCACACCCATCTGGGACAGACTGTTCTGCACGCTGAAGACGGGCTCCTCGTTGCCCGGGACGATCGAGGAGGAGAACAGCACGGTGTCGCCCTCGGAGAGGTTGATCTGCCGGTGCTCGCGGCGGGCCATCCGGCTGAGCCCCGCCATGGACTCCCCCTGGGTCCCGGTCGTCATGACGACGACCTTCTCCGACGGGAGCTTGGCGGCCGTGTCCATGTCCACGATCACCTTGTTCGGATCGGTGAGCAGGCCCATCTCGAGGGCGATCTCCATGTTCCGGATCATCGACCGACCGGTGAGCGCGACCTTGCGACCGCTCGCGGCGGCGGCCGCGATGACGGACTGGACGCGGTAGACGTTGGAGGCGAAGCAGGCCACCACGACGAGCTGACGCGCGTCGGAGATGAGCCGCTGGAGCGCGGGACCGATCTCCGACTCCGAGCGACTGACCCCCGGAGTGGTGGCGTTGGTCGAATCCATCAGCAGCAGGTCGACGCCCTCGTCGCCGAATCGACCCATCTTGGGCAGGTCGGTGGGGCGCTTGTCCGTGGGCAGCTGGTCGAGCTTGATGTCACCCGTCATCATCACCGACTGGCCACCGGCGCGGATGACCAGGCCGAGGCACTCGGGGATCGAGTGGTTGACGTCGAAGTAGCGCACCTCGAACTTGCCCAGGGTGCTCACGCTGGACTCGTCGACCTCGCGGAAGACCGGCTTGATGCGATGCTCGCGGCACTTCGCGGCCACCAGCGCGAGCGTGAACCGCGATCCGATGACCGGGATGTCCGGGCGCAGCTTGAGCAGGAACGGGATCGCCCCGATGTGGTCCTCGTGGGCGTGGGTCAGCACGAGCGCCTCGACCTGGTCCAGGCGGTCCTCGATGTGGCCGAAGTCCGGGAGGATGAGGTCGACACCGGGCTCGGTCGAGCTCGGGAAGAGGACGCCGCAGTCGACGATGAGCAGCTTCGAGTCGTACTCGAAGGTCATCATGTTGCGGCCGATCTCCGTGACGCCGCCGAGCGCCACCATGCGCAGCGCACCCTTGCGGGGCTTGGGCGGGCTGGGCAGGCGGACGGTCATGTCGCCGCCCTGCATGGTCTTCACGCCACCGAACTCGGCGGTGGAGGTGTCGCCGCGACCCCGGCCGCGTCCGCTGCGACCACGGCCGCCCTTCTGGCCGCCCGAGTTCTGGCCGCCGTTCTGGTCGCCGCCCGACGATCCGCCCTTGGCACCCGAGGACGACCCCCTGCCCCGGCCACGCGATCCGCCCTTGGGCGAGTCCTTCTGGCCGCTGTCCTTCGGGCCGTCGCCCTGCTGGTTCCTACCCTGCTGGGGCTGGTCCTGCCTACCCTTGGTCCGATCGGAGCGTCCCTGCCCCGCGTCTGCGGCGGGGGCGTCGGCTACCGGGGTGGGCTCGGTGAACTGCACGGCGGCCGTGGCCGCCGGCTCTCCCGAGGGCCGTCCTGCGGCACGTCGGGTGCGGCCGCGTCCGCGGCCGGTGGAGGTACTTTCCGTCATCTGGTGACTCCTGCTCTGTGCAGCAGCGCCGCGAGGGCGTCTCGCTGCTCGTCGGTTGGTGGTAACTGCGGGAGTCGCGGCACACCGGCCGGGACCCCGAGAAGTTCTAGTGCTGCTTTGGACATCGACACACCTCCGAGCGCCCGCTGGGCGTCGAAGAGAGGGAGGAGTCCGAGGTTGATACGTCGTGCCGTCTCGATGTCGCCACTCAGGTACGCACGGCGCAGGTCGACCAGCAGTGACGCGGCCACATGGCCGATCACGCTGACGAACCCGGTCGCTCCGACGGCCAGCCACGGGAGGTTGAGTTGGTCGTCCCCCGAGTAGTAGACGAGGTCGCAGTGGGACATGACGGTGACGGCGTCGTGGAAGTCGCCCTTCGCGTCCTTGACCGCCACGATGTTCGGGTGGTCGGACAGACCGATCAGGGTGTCCGCCTGGATGGGGACCACCGATCTCGGCGGGATGTCGTAGAGCATCACGGGCCGGTCGGTCGCGTCGGCGATCGTCCGGAAGTGGACGTCCAGACCTGCCTGGGTGGGCTTCGAGTAGTACGGCGTCACCACGAGCAGTCCGTGCGCCCCGGAGGCAGCGGCCTGCTTGGCCGCGTGCACCGAGTGCGCGGTGTCGTACGTACCGACACCCGCGACGATCGTCGCCCGGTCCCCCACTTCGGCGAGGACGGTCTCGAGGACCGCGATCTTCTCCGCGTCGGTGGTGGTGGGCGATTCCCCCGTGGTGCCGGAGACGACGAGACCGTCGCACCCCGAGTCCACGAGATGCCGCGCGACACGTGCGACGGCCTTCAGATCGACGTAACCGTCGGACCCGAACGGGGTCACCATCGCCGTGACGACCGTGCCGAACGGCGCTGGGCGCCCTGTATCGGCGGGGGCCCGGCCACGGTCGGTCGGCGCTTGCCGGCCGACATGGCCCCCGGTGGTCACGTGTGTCATGGTCTCCCAGACTACCCGCAGTACCCGGCAGACCCCGATTCCCACCCTGGGGGCGTCGTCATCCCTCGAGAACGTAGGGGCTGACCGCGATCTCCGAGCCGTCCTCCAGCGTGGCGATCTCGAAGTCCGAGAACACCGCCGGCGCCGCCTCGCGGAGACGACGGAGTACGTCGATCGCCAGGCCCCGGATCTCGGTGTCGGCGTGCTCGGTTGCGCGCATCCCGATGAAGTGGCGCCACGAGCGGTAGTTCCCCGTCACGACGATCCGGGTCTCGGTGGCGTTCGGTAGCACGGAGCGGGCGGCCTGCCGGGCCTGCTTGTGCCGCAGCATGGGGTTGGGCACGTCCGCGAACCTGTCCTCGAGCTTCGCCAGCATCTCCGCGTAGGCGTCACGGGAGGCGTCGGTCGCGCGCCGGAAGATCTCGACGAGCTCGGGATCGTCCGCTATCGCCGGTGGGGGCACCACCTTCGAGTCGTGCTCGGGGACGAAGCGCTGGGACAACTGGCTGTAGGAGAAGTGGCGGTGCCGGATCAGTTCGTGGGTGCACGAGCGGGAGATCCCGGTGATGTAGAACGACACACTTGCGTGCTCGAACACCGACAGGTGCCCGACCTCGAGGATGTGCCGCAGATACCCGGCGTTGGTCGCGGTGCGCGGATTCGGCTTCTCCCAGCTCTGGTAGCAGGCCCGCCCCGCGAACTCGGCCAGCGCGGATCCGCCCTCGGCATCCGTCTCCCACTCGACCTCGTCGGGCGGGATGAACTCGGTGTGCGCGACCAGGCGGACCTGCCGGCGGACGAGCTCGGACATCGCTTGACTCCTTCGATGATGTGCCCGGCGGTTCAGCCGAGCAGATGTGCGGCGACGGTGGCCGCGACCTCGGCGGCGGTGTCGAGATCCTGGCGTCCGGGTTCGCCGGTCAACTGGACTGCGGGGGCGACGGCCTGCAGTCCCCAGCCGGTGGCGATCCGTTCGACCGAGGTGACCGCTCCCGCGGTGTCGTTGTCCCCGTGCACGCACAGGGCGTACGGCCGGCCTGGCACCGCTCCTTCGCAGGTGTAGTAGGTGCGGTCGAAGAAATGCTTGAGCGCGCCGGACATATACCCGAAATTGGCCGGGGTGAGCAGGACATAGCCGTCGGCACGCAGGACGTGGTCGTCGGTGGTGGCCAACGCGGGGACGGACTCGACCGCGATCCCTTCGAGTTCGGGATGGTCGAGACCGGTGACGAGTGCTTCGAGAATACGTCGCAGGCGTGGTGACGGGGCGTGGTGCACGACCAGTACCGTGCTCATCCCAGCCCCTTCCCCGAGGTGAGTTCCGTCTCGCGCAGCCCGATGGCGGCCTTCATGACCTCCCGGGCGCGGACGCGGTCGCCGGCGTGGTCGTAGGCCCGCGCCAGCCGGTAGGTCGTCCGCCAGTCATCGGGGGCGGCCTGGTACTCGGCGCTGACCCGGTCGAACAGCGCGTCCGCCGCGTCATGCTGGAGCCGACCGGAGGGGCGTCGCTCCATGTCCGTGACATCGAGCTCGATCCCTTCCGCCGCGGCGGCGGCCGAGATCCTCTGGAGTTCGAGACCGTTGCGGACGATGGCCCAGGTCGCCCAGGCGCCGACGCCGGTGAGCAGGATGATCCCCGCCCCGAGCCCGCGCACGGCCAGATAGTCGGAGGCGCTGACCATCGACCAGCCGAGGTACAGCAGGTACCCGAAGGCCACGACCAGGCCCAGCGCCGTGAGGGCCATGACCAGGGGCTTGACGATGCGCTCCACGGCGGTGGTCCTAGAGGTCCATGAAGGAGTCGAGCCCGACGGTCAGGCCCGGGGCCCCGGCGATCGAGCGGACCCCCAGAAGCACCCCGGGCGCGAACGAGGTGCGGTCCAGCGAGTCGTGCCGGAGGGTGAGGGTCTCCCCCTGCGTCCCGAGCAGCACCTCCTGGTGGGCGACGAGGCCCGACAGTCGCACCGAGTGCACGCGGATCCCGTCGACGTCGGCGCCGCGGGCCCCGTCGAGTTCCGTGCACGTGGCATCGGGCGACGGCCCGAGCCCCGCCTCCCGGCGAGCCGCCGCCATCATGGCGGCGGTGCGGTGGGCCGTCCCCGACGGCGCGTCGGCCTTGTTGGGATGATGCAGCTCGACGATCTCGGCGGACGGGAAGTACTTCGCGGCCTGGACCGCGAACCGCATCATCAGAATGGCGCCGATGGCGAAGTTCGGCGCGACCAGTACACCGGTCCCGGGACTGTCCTCCAGCCACCCCCTGAGGGTGGTGAGACGGTCCTCGGTGAACCCGGTGGTGCCGACCACCGCGTGGATGCCGTTGGCCACGCAGTACTCGAGGTTGTCCATCACCACGTCCGGGTGGGTGAAGTCCACCACGACCTCGGCACCGGAGTCGACGAGCGCGTCCAGCGGATCGCCGTGGTCGACCTCCGCGACGAGTTCGAGGTCCTCCGCGTCACGGACGGCCTCACAGATCGCCGTCCCCACCTTGCCGCGTGCGCCGAGCACTCCGACCTTCGTCACCGTCATCGTCTCCTCACGTGGTCCTCGTCGAGCCCGTCCAGCCTATCCGCCGACGCGCCCGAGCAGTCCAGCCGCGCCGTCGCCGGGCATCCCGGGGCCGACCGCCGCCAGACACCACGGGGCGGACTCGTCGGTCCAGTAGGCGGCGACCTCGTCGCGGGTGACCCGACGGAGCCTGGCCACCGATTCCTCGACGGGGACCACCGTGTCGCGGTCCAAGAGGTGTCGACCGATCCGCGTCATGCGGGAGAGTGGATCGTCCAACCCGAGCCTGATCGACCCCGTGAGGTGGCCGATCGCCCGACCCACCTCGTCGGCGGCGGGCGGCGCGGCCAGCATCCCGGACACGACCTCGCCCACCTCGTCGCACAGTGCGTCCACCCGGTCGACCGGGGCGCCGGCCACCACCGTGAGCAGACCGGTCGGCCGGAACTGGTCCATCCCCGCGTAGACCGTGTACGCCAGACCGAGCTCCTCGCGGATGCGTTGGAACAACCGGGAGCTCAGTCCCCCGCCGAGAACCGCGGTGCCGACCTGCGCCGCGGCCCGGTCCCGGTGATCACGGGCCGGGGTTCTGCGGGCGAGGGCGATCAACGCCTGTTCGGAGTCGTCGTCCTCACCGGTGAGCACGGACGTCGCCGCCCACCCGGGGACCCCCGCGCCCGGTCCGGTGTCGCCACCGCCGGTCGCGGTCCCGAGATCGGCGCCGTCCCGCGACGTTCCGTGGCGGGAGACCGCCGCCGCCAGTGGCCCGGCGGCGATCCGGCGCACGAGGGCGTCGTGGTCGAGACGCCCGGCCGCCGCGACAACGACGTCGCCGACACCGAGCATGCGTCGGTGGAATGCCCGTAGGGTCTCGGCGTCCAGTGCTTCCACCGACTCCTCGGTCCCGATGATCGGGCGGGCGAGCGGGTCGCTACCGAGGGCCGCGGTGGCGACCAGTTCGCAGGCGAGGTCCTCCGGGTCGTCCGCACGGCCGGCGAGCTCGTCGAGCACGACATCACGCTCGATCTCGACGTCGGCGGGGTCACAGGACCCGTTGGCGACGACGTCCACCAGGACGTCCACCGCGGTGTCCAGCCCCTCGGCGGGGACGTGGACGTGATAGCAGGTGTGCTCGCGTCCCGTGAAGGCGTTGAGGTCACCACCCAGCAGGTCGATACGCTGGGACAACTCCAGACCGGACGCCGAGCTGGTTCGCTTGAACAGGACGTGCTCGAGGAAGTGCGCGGCGCCGTGTTCCCCGGGGCCCTCGTTCGCGGAGCCGGACCCTATCCAGACACCGACCGCCGCGGTGTGACACCACGGTAGGTCCTCGGTCACCACACGAACGCCCGGGATCGACCGGTCCACGCGGATCGTCGGGTTCACGGCTCTTCCCTTCTGTCGACGAACGAGGCACGCACCCCGCGCGCGGGGTGCGTGCCTCGTGGGGTGCCGGGTGCCGTGGGCGGCGGACCGGCGGGGTCTCAGTCGTCGGTGCCGGAGTCCGCGTCGGCTCCACTGTCCGAGTCGTCACCGACCGGGACCAGGCTGATCTTGCCGCGGTTGTCGATGTCGGCGATCTCGACCTGCATCTTGTCGCCGACGTTGACCACGTCCTCGACCTTGCCGACGCGCTTGCCCTGGCCCAGCTTGGAGATGTGGATCAGACCGTCGCGGCCCGGCAGCAGCGAGAGGAAGGCACCGAACGGGGCCGTCTTGACGACCGTGCCGAGGAAGCGCTCTCCGACCTTGGGCAGCTGCGGGTTGGCGATGGCGTTGATCTTGTCGATCGCGGCCTGCGCGGACTCGCCGTCGGTGGCCCCGATGTACACGGTGCCGTCGTCCTCGATCGAGACGGACGCGCCGGTCTCCTCGGTGATCGAGTTGATCATCTTGCCCTTGGGCCCGATGACCTCGCCGATCTTGTCGACCGGGACCTTGATCGCGATGATGCGGGGCGCGAACGGGCTGAGCTCGTCGGGCTCGTCGATCGCCTCGGCCATCACGTCGAGGATGGTGAGCCGGGCCTCGCGGGCCTGCGTGAGCGCCCCGGCCAGGACCTCGGACGGGATGCCGTCGAGCTTGGTGTCCAGCTGCAGCGCGGTGACGAACATGCCCGTGCCGGCGACCTTGAAGTCCATGTCGCCGAACGCGTCCTCGGCACCGAGGATGTCAGTGAGGGCGACGTAGCGGGTCTCGCCGTCGATCTCGTCGGAGACCAGGCCCATCGCGATACCCGCGACGGGGGCCTTGAGGGGCACACCGGCGTTGAGCAGCGACAGGGTGGAGGCACAGACGGAGCCCATGGAGGTGGAGCCGTTGGAGCTGAGCGCCTCGGAGACCTGGCGGATCGCGTACGGGAACTCCTCGACGCTCGGCAGGACCGGCATGAGCGCACGCTCGGCGAGCGCGCCGTGGCCGATCTCGCGACGCTTGGGCGAACCCACGCGACCGGTCTCACCGGTGGAGTACGGCGGGAAGTTGTAGTGGTGCATGTAGCGCTTGCTGGTCTCGGGCCCGAGCGAGTCGATCTGCTGGGCCATCTTGACCATGTCGAGTGTGGTCACGCCGAGGATCTGGGTCTCACCGCGCTCGAACAGCGCCGACCCGTGGGCGCGCGGGATGACCTCGACCTCGGCGGACAGCGCACGGATGTCCCGCGTGCCACGGCCGTCGATCCGGAAGTGGTCGGTGAGGATGCGCTGACGCACGACCTTCTTGGTCAGCGACTTGAACGCGGCCCCCACCTGGCCGAGGCGGTCCGAGAACTGCTCGGTGAGCTGCTCAAGGACGGTCGCCTTGAGCTCGTCGGTCGCGACGTCGCGATCCTGCTTGTCGGCGATCTGCATGATCTCGGCGAGCTTGGTCTCGGCGATCTCGGCGACGGCGGCGTAGACGTCATCGGCGTACGGCGGGAACAGCGGGAACTCACGCGGCGTGCCGGGCGCGGCGTCGGCCAGCGCCTGCTGTGCGGCGCACAGCTCGGCGATGAACGGCTTGGCTGCCTCGAGCCCCCGGGCCACGACGTCCTCGGTGGGGGCCTGCGCGCCCCCGGCGACCTTCTCGATCACGTCGTCGGTGGCCTCGGCCTCGACCATCATGATCGCGACGTCGGCGGTGTCACCGGAGCCGACGACGCGGCCGGCGACGACCATGTCGAAGACGGCGTCGGCGAGCTGCTCGGCGGTGGGGAACGCCACCCACTGGCCGGCCGGGTCGGCGGCCGTCGGGATGAGCGCGACGCGCACGCCGCCGACCGGGCCCGAGAACGGCAGTCCGGACAGCTGGGTGGAGGCGGAGGCGGCGTTGATGGCCACCACGTCGTACAGGTCCTTGGGGTCGAGGCTCATGACGGTCACGACGACCTGGACCTCGTTACGGACTCCGTCCGCGAAGGTGGGGCGGAGCGGCCGGTCGATGAGCCGGCAGGTGAGGATGGCGTCCGTGCTGGGACGTCCCTCACGGCGGAAGAACGATCCGGGGATCCGTCCCGCGGCGTACATCCGCTCCTCGACGTCCACCGTCAGGGGGAAGAAGTCGAAGTGCTCCTTGGGGTGCTTGCCCGCCGTGGTGGCGGAAAGCAGCATCGTGTCGTCGTCGAGGTAGGCGACGACAGAGCCGGCGGCCTGCTTGGCCAGCCGGCCGGTCTCGAAGCGGAGCTCGCGGCGGCCGAAGTCGCCGTTGTCGATGGTCGCGACGGTCTCGAAGACCCCGTCTTCGACCTCGACGGCCGTGATCTGTGGCATGTGTTTCCTGTCGTGTCGGGTGCATGGGCCGCACGGCGGAATCGTCCCGCCGGGGCCACCGGGCGTCACGTCAGGGGGTCCCGGTTCGACCTCGGTCTTCGATCGAAGCGGCCGGAACGCGTGCCACGGATGCTGATGCTCCCGGGCGTCGGGCTCCGGCGGCCACTACCGAGGACCGTCAATCGGACCTGTCGACCACCCCGGCACGTGTGCACCGGCTCCACCGAGGCTATCAGGGAAAACCGTCCGGGTCACCGGGCGCGCGCGGGTGACGCCCCCGACACCCGGCGGCCCGGCTCGCAGAAATGCGTCGACCCCGCCCGGATGAACCGGGCGGGGTCGGTGACGCGGTGGTCGTCGTGGGTCAGCGACGCAGGCCGAGACGCTCGATCAGCGAGCGGTAGCGCGCGATGTCGGTCTTGGCGATGTACTTGAGCAGACGACGCCGACGGCCGACCATGAGGAGCAGGCCGCGCCGCGAGTGGTGGTCGTGCTGGTGGGTCTTGAGGTGCTCGGTGAGCTGGGAGATCCGCTTGGTGAGCATGGCGATCTGGGCCTCGGGCGAGCCGGTGTCGGTCTCGTGGAGGCCGTACTCGGCCAGGACGGCCTTCTTGTCTTCGGTGCTCAGCGCCATGGTGACTCCTGGTTGTTCCAGTCCGCGTGAATGTTGGGCCCCGCCGCCGCGGACCACAGGAGGGCCGACGGGAGACGTTACCAGTCCGCGGACGTGTCGGCCCAATCCGAGGTCACGGTCGGTCGGCGTCCGCACCGAGCACGGTCCGGGTCGTGGTGACGTCGCGGTCCATGGCCACGAGCAGCTCGTCGACGGAGGCGAACTTGACCATGTCGCGGACGTGGTCGACGAAGTCGACCGCCGCCAGGCGTCCGTACAGGTCGGCCGACTCGTCCAGGACGAACGCCTCGACGCTGCGGGCGGAGTCCCCGAACGTCGGGTTGGTGCCGACGGAGATCGCGGACGGGTAGCGCCGTCCCGGGAGGATCGTGCCGTCGATGGGGCCGTCGTCGAGCACGGTGAACCACCCGGCGTACACGCCGTCGACGGGCACGGCGGTGTACTCGGGAAGGTCGAGGTTGGCGGTGGGGTAACCCAGGTCCCGCCCCCCGCGCCCGGCACCGTGGACCACGACGCCCGAGACCCGGTGCGGTCGGCCGAGGACCTCGGCGGCGCCGGCCACGTCGGCCTCGGACAGCAACCGGCGGATACGGCTGGAGGAGACGGTCTCTCCCCCGGCCTCGAGCAGGTCGACGATCTCGCAGACGATGCCGCGGTCGGCGCACAGCTCGCGCAGGGTCTCCGGGGTACCGGCCGCGCGTCGACCGAACGTGAAGTTGCGCCCCACGGTGACCGCGCGGGCCCGCAGGCCGCGGACGAGGACCCGGTCCACGAACTCGTCGGGCTCCCACGACGCCATCTCGCGGTCGAACGGCAACGCGAACACGGCGTCGATCCCGAACCCGCCCGCGAGCTCGGCACGCCGCTCGAGGGGGGTGAGGACCGACGGGTGGGTCCCCGGCCTGACGACCTCGACGGGGTGGGGGTCGAACGTCACGAGGACGGGACTCGCGCCCAGGTCCCGGCCGTGGCCGACGGCGCGGTCCACCAGGCTCCGATGACCCCGGTGGAGCCCGTCGAACACGCCGAGGGCGACGGAGGTCCCGCCGTCGGGGATCACGATCTCGTCGAACGTCCGCCACAATTGCACGGCGACCACCTTACGCGCGGCCTTCACAGGCCCGCCGGGCGCATGACCACGACCGGAGCGGCACGCCGCCCCGATTCCGAGACCAGCGCCGCGACCCGGCCGTCCGGCCCGACGGCGGCGACGACCCCGGCGTCACCGCGGGCCTCGAGCCATCGGCCGTGGCGCAGTCCCTCCGCCTCGTCGGCGTCGATGTCGCGTCGGGGGAACGCGGTCAGTGCGGCGGCGTCGAGGTCCAGCGACAGCGTCGGATCGGTCTCCAGCTGGTCGAGGGTCCGTGCCACGTCGAGACCGAACGGCCCGACGTGGGTGCGGCGCAGCGCCGTGAGGTGACCGCCGACCCCGAGTGCGGAGCCGAGGTCCCGGGCGAGCGCGCGGATGTAGGTTCCGGTGGAACAGTCGACGACGACGACGAGGTCGACCACCGCGCCGGAGCGGGTCCGCTCGAGCACGTCGAACCGGGAGACGGTGACCCGCCGTGGCCGGAGCTCGACCTCCTCCCCCGCCCGCACGCGGTCGTAGGCCCGCCTCCCGTCCACCTTGATCGCGCTCACCGCGGATGGGACCTGGTCGATCTCCCCGGTCAGCGCCGCGACGGCCGCGTCGATCGCCTCGTCGGTCACGGCGGAGGCGTCGGTGGTCGAGGTGGTCTCCCCCTCGGCGTCGTCGGTGGTCGTGGTCTGGCCGAGACGGATGGTGGCCTCGTAGGACTTGGTCTCCAGTGCCAGCAGTCCGAGCATCTTGGTGGCGCGTTCGATGCCCACCACGAGCACCCCGGTGGCCATCGGGTCGAGCGTTCCGGCGTGGCCGACCTTGCGGGTACCGAAGTAGCGTCGGAGCCGTCCGACGACGTCGTGGCTGCTCATTCCCCCCGGCTTGTCGACGACCACCAGGCCGGGGTCGGGAGCGGGGCGGGGGTCGGGTCTGCGCGGCGTCACGGGCCCACGCTAGCGACCCCGGCGGGCCGCAGCACGATCGCCGAGGCCACGTACCCGTCCCGGACGGCCCAGCGGCCCCGGAACTCGACCAGATCGGGCCCCCCGTCCACGGCATGGCCGTCGACGAGGATCCGCGATCGCAACGTGCCGGTGACCACCTCGTCGTCGTCGCCGTCCGGGACCAGGGTGATGTGTGCGTCACCGAACCCCAACCACCGGTGGGTGAGCGGGAACCACGCCTTGTACGTCGCCTCCTTCGCCGTGAACAGCAGCGCATCCCAGGCGACGTCCGCGACCTCGGCGCGTGCCGCACGCACCCACGCCGCCTCCTCCGGCAGGGAGACGGCCTCGAGCACGCCCGCGGCCAGCGGTGCGTGGCGTTCCACGTCCAGACCGAGCGACCGGACGCGGGCGGTCGGCGCCAGCGCGGCGGCCCGCAGCCCCTCGGTGTGCGTGAGCGTGCCCACCAGGCCCTGTGGCCACACCGGCATGCCCCGACCCCCGCGCAGGACGGGGCCGGCGGGGACGCCGAGCCTCGACATGGCCTCCCGGGCACACGCACGCGCGCCCGCGAAGTCGATCCGTCGCCGCTCGACGGCGGCCCCGATCTGCTCGACCTCCACCGGGTACAGCGACGCCAACAGCGCCGCGTCGTCCAGGCCCAGCTCGGCGTCGGTCACCCCCACCACGTCGGGCGGGAACAGGTCGTCGATCACCGCTCGTCCTCCAGGTAGGGACCGGTGTCGGCGGGCCGGGCGATCCTCGGCATCCCACCGTCGCCGCGGACCCACCGCACCTGCGGACCGTCCGGCGCCGGGAGGATCTGACGGGTGAGCGGGTCGGGCCGCCCACGCCCGTTCCACTCCCTCGGGTATCCCAGTGAGACCTCCTCGAAGCGCACGCCGTCGTGGACCGTGGTCCGCGGGATGTGCAGGTGCCCGTAGACGCACGCGATGGCGCGGTACCGGCGGTGCCAGTCGGCGGTCTGATCGGTCCCGCACCACAGCGCGAAGTCCGGGTGCCGCAGGACCCGGGTGGGGTCCCGCAGCAGCGGCCAGTGGTTGACGAGCACCGTCGGGTGCGCGGGATCGAGGCGGGCCAGCCGCGTCGTCGTGCCCACGAGACGGTCCCGACACCAGGCGACCGCGTCACCGTAGGGGGCGGGGTCGATGAGGAACTCGTCCGAGGCCACGACGCGACGCTCCCGTGCACCGGCCAGGGCCTCCGCCCGCGACTGCCCCGCGACCCGCGTCCAGCTGTAGTCGTAGAACAGGAACATCGGCACCACCCACGCGGGCCCGCCCGGTCCGGTCCACAGGGGGTACTCGTCCTCCGGGGTGTCGACCCCGATGGCCCGGCACGCCTCCACCAGCCGGTCGTACTTGGTGGTGGACGTGATCCCCGCATCGTCGCGGCCGATCCACAGCTCGTGGTTGCCGGGCGCCCAGATCACCCGTTCGAAACGCGCCGCCAGTCGCCGGAGCGCGTCCACGACGTGGTCGACCTTCTCGGCGACGTCACCTGCCACGATGAGCCAGTCCCCCGGGTGCGCGGGGTGGATCTCGTCCACGACGTCCGCGTTGCCACGGTGTCCCACGTGCAGGTCGGACACCGCGCGCAGGCTCGGTTGCACGCCCGTCGCCCCCTCGGTCATCCATCCACCTCCTGCAGGGCCCGTGAGCCCGGCGTCTGCGCCCCCAGCACCATCCACCGGTCGCCGCGCACCCGGGCCACCACGGCGATCAGTCGGAGACCGACGAACACCCCCATCCCGACCCAGATCCCCGGCAGCCCCCACCCGAGGTGGCGGGTGACGAGCAGCACGGGCAGGAAACCCAGCAGCGCCGCGACCACGGTGCTGGTGCGCAGGTACGCCGCGTCACCGGCGCCCAGCAGCACGCCGTCGAGACCGAACACCACCGCTGCCGGGATCACCACCACCGCCATCCCGATCAGGGCGACGACCAGTCGGTCGGCCACCCCGGGATCCCCGGACAGGAGCGCTGCCAGGGGTGCTCTGAACACGGCCGTCAGCAGGGCGAGCCCCGCTCCCAGACCCAGTGACCACACCACCACCGCTCGAGCCAGAGCCCGGCCGTGGGCGGCGAGTCCGGCCCCGAGCGCGGCGCCGACCAGCGACTGGGCCGCGATCGCGACCGAGTCCAACACGAGCGAGTACAGCGCCCACAATTGCTGTGCGAGGTGGTGCGCCGCGAGCGAGTCGACCCCGGCGGCTGCTGCCGCGGTGGTGGCGACGGCGAAGGTGATCTGGAACGACGCGGTACGGATGATCAGGTCCACGCCCATGCGGAGCTGGCTGACGATCACGGCGCGGCGTGGCCGAAGCGACCCCGGGCGCTCGAGGACGAGCGCCACGAGGAAACCGGCGGCCATGAGCAGTTGGCCCGCGAGGTTCGCCCAGGCACTCCCGACCAACCCCAGCGCCGGGGCCGGCCCCAGACCGGGGACCAGCACCACGCACCCGGCGGTCGACACGCCGATGCCCACACCGACGAGCACGAGCGGGGTGCGCAGGCGCTGGACGCCCCTCATCCAGCCGTGACCCGCCGACGCCACGAGGATGCACGGGATGCCCCACACGGCGACCCCGAGCCACTCGGCCGCCCCGGCGGCCACGTCCGCGTCCGAGGCGAGCACCCGGGTGATCGGACCCCGCAACGCCAGAACGACGGCCACCACCAGCGCGCCGACGGCGACGGCGATCCACGTCGCCTGCACCCCCTCGGCCACGGCCTCGCCGCGGCGGCCCGCCCCGTGCAACCGCGCCGATCGCGCGGTCGTCCCGTAGGACAGGAAGTTCATCTGGGTGCCCAGTACCAGGAGGACGAGGGCTCCCACGCCGAGCGCGGCCAGGTCCTCCGGTCCCTGGCGACCGACGATGATCCCGTCGACCAGGAGATAGACGGGCTCGGCGGACAACACGGGCAGGACGGGCAGCGCGATCGACCAGAGTCGACGTCCGATCGCTCCCAGCCCGACAGCCGGATCGGGCCCGGTGTGCGTCACGTCAGCCGAGGAGTTCACGGAGCCTCGAGCTGATGGTCTCCACATCACCGCGCATCGTGAAGCCGGCGGCCGACGGATGACCGCCGCCCCCGAGCGAGGCCGCGATGGCCGAGACGTCCACGACGTCCGCGGCGTCCACGACGCCTGCACCCGGGCCACCGGGTCGCGAGCGGAGGGAGACGGCCCACTCGCCGGGCAGGTACTCCTTGAGGAGAACCGCCACGCGGGCCTCCCGGACGCCGCGGAGGTGCGAGACGAGGGATTCCACGTCGTCCTCGTCCGCTACCGAGATCACCTCGTGCGGGACGGCCAGCCACACCGATCCGCGCCCGCCCACCGCGTCGGCTTCCAGACGCACCGTCCTCAACAGCCCGCCCAGCACCCGAAGCCAGGCGAACGAGTGCGCGTCGAGCAGGGCGTGGGTGAGTTCGGTGGTCTCCGCGCCCGCGGCCAGCAGTCGTCGGGCGGTCTCGTGCGAGTCCGCGCCGCCCCAACGGAAGGATCCGGTGTCGGTGACGAGCCCTGCGTAGAGGCTCGTGGCCGTCACGGCGTCCACGGGGAACCCGCCCGCGTCGAGGACGTCCAGGACGAGCGACGCCGTCGACGCGGCGTCCGGGTCGAGCAGCATGTGGGAACCGAATCCGGGATTGGACCGGTGATGGTCGACGACGAGGACCTCCGATGCCGCGTCGGCGAGCCTGCCCCACCGGCCCACCCGGTCCGGGCTCGCGCAGTCCAACGTCACGACGAGACCCCGATGGGCGGGGACCTGCGCGAGGGGGACCACACGGTCGGTGCCCGGGATGGCCCCCATCGCCCCCGGGACGACGCCGGGATCGAACGAGTGGTGGACGGTCACGCCCCGCGCACGCAACGCCCGCGCGAGACCGGAGGAGCTACCGAGCGCATCCGCGTCCGGGCGGACGTGGCACAGCACGGTCACCTCGTGGTGACGGGCCAACACGTCCGCCGCGCCGGCGGCGTCCACCGGTTCGGTCACCGATCGTCGTCCTCCGGCCGGTCCGCCTCCTCCGGCTTGCGGTACGGGTCCTCGTCGCCCGCCGGACGGGCCCCCTCGGCCACGCGCCGGACCTGTTCGTCCTGCGCCCGGGCCTTGGCGAGCAGTTCTTCCATCTGGCGCGCCGCGTCCGGCACGGAGTCCAGCACGAAGGTCAACTCCGGGGTGAACTTCACCCCGGTCTGTTTGCCGACCATCGTGCGCAGGCGGCCCCGCGCGGCGGTCAACGCAGCCTCCGCGGCCTCGTGGTCCGGCTCCTCGTCGAGGGTCACGCCACGAACCGTGTAGTACAGCGTCGCCACCCGCAGATCCGCGGTGATCCGCGAATCGGTGATCGTGATGAACTCCAGCCGGGGGTCCTTGATCTCGTGCTCGATGGCCGTCGCGACGATCTCGCCGATCCGCTTACCGAGCCGTCCCGCGCGTCCCTTACCGGTCATGGGGATCCTCCTTGGCGTGATGCGGTCGCACGGCGACCACGGGTTGACGAGCATGCCGCGGGGGCAGGCCCGTCTCCAACGGATCCCGCCCCCACGACAGTGCCCTGCGACGTCAGTCGCGCGGCTTCTCGACGAGCTCGTAGGTCTCGATGATGTCACCGATCTTGATGTCGGAGTACGTCACCGTCAGACCACACTCGAAGCCCTCGCGGACCTCGGTCGCGTCGTCCTTCTCGCGACGCAGCGAGGAGATGGTCATCTCCTCCGCCACGACCTTGCCGTCCCGGATGAGCCGGGCCTTGGCGTTGCGCCGCATGATGCCGTCGAGCACCATGCAACCCGCGATGTTGCCCACCTTGGAGGAGCGGAACATATTGCGGATCTCCGCCTGGCCGAGCTTCTTCTCCTCGTAGATCGGCTTGAGCATGCCCTTGAGCGCGCTCTCGATCTCGTCGATCGCCTGGTAGATGATCGAGTAGTACCGGATGTCCACGCCCTCGCGGTTGGCCAGCTCGGTGGCCTTGCCCTCCGCCCGGACGTTGAACCCGATGATCACCGCGTCGGAGGCGGCCGCCAGGTTGACGTTGGTCTCGGTGACGGCACCGACACCGCGGTCGATGACGCGCAGCTGCACCTCGTCGTCGATCTCGATCCCCAGGAGGGCCTCCTCGAGGGCCTCGACCGTACCGGAGTTGTCGCCCTTGATGATGAGGTTGAGCTGGCTCGTCTCCTTGAGATGCGAATCCAGGTCCTCGAGGCTGATCCGACGACGGCTACGGGCGGCCATCGCATTGCGCTTGCGCGCGTTACGACGGTCGGCGATCTGCCGTGCGGTCCGATCCTCCTCGACCACCATCAGGGTGTCACCGGCGCCACACACGCTGGTCAGGCCGATGACCTGGACCGGACGCGACGGGGTCGCCTCGGTGACGTCCTCGCCGTGCTCGTCGACCATGCGTCGGACGCGGCCGTAGGCGTCGCCGGCGACGATCGAGTCGCCGACCCGCAGCGTGCCGCGCTGGATGAGCACCGTGGCGACGGGACCGCGACCGCGGTCCAGGTGCGCCTCGATGGCGACACCCTGCGCGTCCATGTCCGGGTTCGCCCGCAGGTCGAGAGACGCGTCGGCGGTCAGGACGACCGCCTCGAGCAGCGACTCGATGTTGAGACCCTGCTTGGCGGAGATGTCGACGAACATCGTGTCGCCGCCGTACTCCTCCGGCACCAGGCCGTACTCGGTCATCTGGCCGCGGATCTTGTCGGGCTGAGCGCCCTCCTTGTCGATCTTGTTGACCGCGACCACGACCGGCACCTCTGCCGCCTGCGCGTGGTTGATCGCCTCGACCGTCTGCGGCATCACGCCGTCGTCCGCCGCGACCACGATGATCGCGATGTCCGTCGACTTCGCGCCGCGGGCACGCATGGCGGTGAACGCCTCGTGACCCGGCGTATCGATGAAGGTGATCGTGCGATCCACGTCGTCGACCGGCACCGTCACCTGGTAGGCGCCGATGTGCTGGGTGATGCCACCGGCCTCACCCTCGCCCACCTTCGCCGACCGGATGCTGTCGAGCAGGCGGGTCTTGCCGTGGTCGACGTGACCCATGACCGTGACGACCGCGGGACGGATCTCGAGATCGCTCTCGTCACCCTCGTCCTCACCGAAGGAGAGGTCGAACGAATCGAGCAGCTCGCGATCCTCGTCCTCGGGGCTGACGATCTGGACCTTGAAGCCCATCTCCTCACCGAGCAGCTGCAGCGTCTCCGGGGTGACCGACTGCGTGGCCGTGACCATCTCACCCAGGTTGAACAGGGCCTGGACCAGCTGCGCGGGGTTGACGTCGATCTTGTCCGCGAAGTCGCTCAGCGAAGCACCCTGTGCCAGTCGCAGGACCTGCCCGCGACCGTCGGGAAGCCGGACGCCGCCGACCTCCGGGGCCCGCATCGAGTCGTATTCCTGACGCTTCTGCCGCTTCGACTTGCGACCACGACGCGGGGCGCCACCGGGACGACCGAACGCACCCGCGGCACCACCGCGGCCACGGTTGCCGCCCCCGGGACGACCCCGGAACCCGCCGCCACCGGCTGCGGGGGCACCGCCGCCGCCACCGGGACGGAAACCGCCGCCACCCGGACGGCCACCGGGACCACCCGGACGGCCGCGACCCGCGGCGGGACGTGCGACCTGTCCCGGCATCTGACCGGGGCTGGGCCGCGCCGGCATGTTGCCGGGGTTGGGACGGGGACCGCCCTGGCCCGGTGCCCCCGACCGCTGCGGGGGACGGGGCCCACCCTGACCGGGTGCGCCCGGACGGGCGCCTCCGGGACGGGGACCACCCTGGCCGGGTGCCGGGCGGGGACCGCCCTGCGGACGCGGCGCGGGCGTGGTGCCGCTGGAGTACGGGTTGTTCCCGACGCGAGGCGCCTTGGGACCGGGCTTCGGCCCCGCCGCTCGCGGCCCGGGAGCCGGACGGGAGGCTGCGGCGGCCGCGCCGGGGGTCGCCCCCGGGGTCGGACGCTGGGAACCGGGCTTGGCGCCCGGAGTCGGACCGGCTTCCGGCTTGGGAGCCGGCGTGGGGGCCGCGGGCTTGGCGCCCGGAGTCGGACCGGCTTCCGGCTTGGGAGCCGGCGCGGGGGCCGCGGGCTTGGCGCCCGGGGTGGGGCCGGCCGCGGGCTTGGGAGCCGCCGAGCGCGGATCCGCGCCCGGACGGGGGCCCGGTGCCGGCTTCGAGGGTGCACCCGGCTTGGGCGCAGCGCCTCCTGCGGATTTGGACGGGGCGGGGGCGGAGTCGCCGCCTGCCGGTGCATGTGCCTCACGCAGGCGCCGGACGACCGGGGCCTCCAACGTCGAGGACGCGGACTTGACGAACTCTCCCTGATCGCGGAGTTTCGTCAGAAGTTCTTTACTGGTGATACCGAACTCTTTTGCCAGCTCGTGTACCCGGGGCTTGCCTGCCACTGCTCTCCTCACTGCGAGGTCTCCACGGCAGGGCTGGCCGCGCGACCTCGGTCTACATTCGATGGACGTTCATCGCTGGAGCTTCACGGTGTGCTCATCGTGTCTGGTCCGTTCCTTCTCTTGTGCTCCCCCTGCCGAACCGAGCGGTCGGCGGGTGATGTCGTGCCCGAGGCGTAGTGCCTCGAGTACCTCCGTGAGCGCGTCCTGGGACACGTTCCCGGCGATCCGCAGGGCCCTGGTGAAGGCCTTGCGGTCGAGCGCTGTCGTGATGCACTGCGGTTCGCGATGCACCCAGGCTCCTCGTCCGACCGCCCGTCGGCGCGGATCGGGCGAGAGAGCGGCCGTCTCCGGATCGTGAACGATCCGGAGGAGTCGGGAATCGGTGTCCCGACCCCGGCAACCGACGCAGGTCCTGACCGGACCCGCGGCCTCGGCGGTACCGAACCGCTGGTCCTTGCGTCCCTGCATCCGGCCACCTCGGTCTCTCGCCGCCCGGCCCGAGTGGACGGGTGGACGTGAAGTCACTGTGACAACTGATCAGTCTACAGACAATGCCGTGTCGACACTAACGGCGCGCCCGACCGCGTGGCGCCGGGCGGCGCAGCGCGTCACTCCGCGTCGCTGTGGATGTCGATCCGCCACTGGGTCAGGCGGTGTGCCAGACGTGCGTTCTGGCCTTCCTTGCCGATCGCCAGGGACAGCTGGTAGTCGGGGACGACGACGCGGGCCGCCCTGGTGGTGGCATCGGCGACGGTGACGGAGATCACCTTCGCCGGGGACAGGGCGTTGCCGACGAACACCGTCGGGTCGTCGTCGTAGTCGACGATGTCGATCTTCTCGTCGTTGAGCTCCGCCATGACCGCGCGCACACGGGCCCCGTTCGGTCCGATGCAGGCGCCCTTCGCGTTGAGTCCCGAGATGGTGGATTCCACCGCGATCTTCGTCCGGTGGCCCGCCTCACGCGCGATCGCCGCGATCCGCACCGAGCCATCGTCGATCTCCGGGACCTCGAGCGCGAACAGTCCCCGGACCAGGTCCGGGTGGGTGCGGGAGAGCGAGACGGAGGCGCCGTGGGGCCCCTTGTGCACCCCGACGACGTGGCACTTGATGCGCTCCCCGTGCGTGTAGGTCTCACCCGGTACCTGCTCGGCCGGGGCGATGGTCCCCTCGGTGCCCCCGTTCTCGGGTCCGATGTGGACGACCACGATCCCACGGGCGTTGGCGCGGGAGTCGGACTGGATGACCCCACTGACCACCTCGCCCTCGCGCGCGACGAGATCACCGTAGATGCGGTCGGTCTCGGCTTCGCGCAGACGCTGCAGGATGATCTGCCGTGCCGTGGCCGCGGCCACCCGCCCGAAGTCGGAGGGGGTGGCGTCGAACTCCCCGATGCGGTTGCCGTCCTCGTCCACCTCGGCGGCCATGACGGCGACCGTGCCGGCCTTGCGGTCCAGCGCGATCCGGGCCACCCTATGCGAGCCCTCGGTCCGCTTGTAGGCGGTGAGCAGCGCGTTTTCGAGAGTGTGCACGAGGTCGTCCAGCGGGATCTCGCGCTCTCGGGACAGCATGTTCAGCGCTGCCATGTCGATGTTCAACTGTTTTCTCCTTCTCGCACGCCGTGCCCGGGGTTCTCCGGCTCGGACAACAGGTCCAGCTCCTCCTGTGGCGCTGGCCGGAACTCGACCCGGATCACGGCGCGGGCCACCCGATCCAACGCTACCGAGTCCACTCTGGTCCCCCGGCCCGCCCTGGACACGATGCGGACGGTCCCCGAGTCATCGTCGAGGTCTCCGACCCGCCCCCGGGTCGGCCCGTCGGCGCCGTCGACGTAGAGCAGGTCGACCTGGCGTCCGCGGGCACGGGCCCAGTGACGGGGGTGCTCCAGCGGCGCGTCGACGCCCCTGCTGGTGACCTCCAGCGTGACCGGCTGGCCCGATCCCCCCCACTGCTCGGCGAGGGGGTCGAGATCGACGGAGAGTTCGGCGAGATCGTCGAGGGAGACGCCGGAGTCCCCGTCCACGACGACCGTCACGTGCCACGTGGACGAACGGGTGTCCTCCCGGAGGTCCTCGAGGTCGAGGCTGCGGTCAGAGACCGCCTTGCGTATATGGGCCCGGTCGGGCTCGGGGACGATCACTGTGCTCCTGGAGTGCGGGCTGGCGGATTCCGTTCCGGGACGCGGACGGGCCGCATCACTGTACCGCCTCGCCGCCCCCTTCTCCGACCCCTGGCAGGATGTCGGAGTGCCCCATTCCGCCCCCGTCGCCCTCTCGCGCCGTCAGTTCGCCGTCGCGGCCGCCGGAGTCGCCGGGCTCGCAGTCGCCGGCGGCTGTGCCCTGCCCACGGTCACCGACCGCCCCGATCCCCTGCTCGGCCTGCTCGAGGCCGCCGAGCGCGACGCACGGGAACTCGCGGCCGCGGACGCCTCCCACGGCGATCGGGTGGGTGCCCTGCGTCGGCTCGCCGACACCCGGAGAGTTCACGCGGAACGGCTCGCCGGGCTCGTGGACCGCCCGCAGGACGACGAGCAGCAGCCGACCCCAGTGCCGACACCGGCGCCGGTCTGCCCGCCCGCCGAGGAGGTACGCTCGCGACTCCGCGCCGACGCGGCCGACGCCGCCGGTGCGGCCGCGGCGACCGAGGGGTCCCGCGCGGAGATCGCCGGCGCGGTCTCGGCGGCGTGCACGGCGGCGGTCGAGGTGGAACTCGCGTGAGCGCTCCGGTCGGATTGGCCGCCGAGGACGCGGCGGTCTACGGGTACGGTCTCGTCCTGTCCCGGGCGGACGGCTCCATCCGAGCCGCGGTCAGGCGTGAGCTCGCTGCTCATCGAGCCCGTCGGGACGCGGCTGAGGTGTTGTGGCCGGCATCGCCCCCCGCGCCGGTCGGATACGTCCCCGATCCGGACGCCCCCGGCGCTCCCGTCCTTCTGGCGATCCGGATCGAATCGGACTGTTGCGAGGCCTGGCGCGTCGAACTCGGCCTCGCCCGGACGCCGGAGACCCGCCGTTTCTGCGTCGACGCCCTCACCGCGGCGGCGGTGCAACTCGCACGCTGGAGAACCCTGGTCCCGGGAGCGCCGTTCGAGGCGCTACCCGGGTTCCCGCCGCCGGCCTGAGGCTCAGGGGCGTCCGGCGCCGATCAACCGGACGATCTCCTCCGCGGCACCGTCCACCGGGACCTGGGTGACCTCGCCGGTGGCGCGCTCGCGCAGCTCGACGGTGCCCTCGGACCAGCCGCGACCCACCACGACCACCCACGGCACACCGATCAGCTCGGCGTCCTTGAACTTCACTCCGGGCGAGGCCTTCCGGTCGTCGAAGAGGACCTCGAGTCGGGCGCGGTCGAACGCCTCCACCAGCGTCGCGGCTCCCGAGATCGCGGCATCGTCCTTGTTGGCGATCACCACGTGGACGTCCGCGGGCGCGGCCTCAGCGGGCCAGACCAGGCCCTTGTCGTCGGCGAACTGCTCCGCGAGTACCGCCACGAGACGCGAGACCCCGATGCCGTAGGACCCCATGGTCACCCTCGCGGGCTTGCCGTTCTCGCCCAGCACGTCGAACCCGAAGGCGTCGGTGTACTTCCGGCCCAGCTGGAAGATGTGGCCGATCTCGATCCCGCGCGCCAGGGTCAGGGTGCCGTGCCCGTCCGGTGCCGGGTCGCCCTCCCTCACCTCGGCGACCTCGATGGTGCCGTCCGGGGTGAAGTCACGGCCGCACACCAGGTCCACCACGTGCTTGCCGGGCTCGTCGGCTCCGGTGATCCACGCCGTGCCGTCGACGACCCGGGGGTCGACGAGGTAGCGGACCTCGTTCTCCTGCAGCGCGCGCGGGCCGATGTACCCCTTCACGAGGAATGGGTTGGTCTTGAAATCCGCCTCGTCGAGGATCTCGACCTCCGCCGGCTCGAGCGCGGCCTCGACCCGCTTCATGTCGACCTCGCGGTCGCCCGGTAGGCCCACCGCCAACAGCTCCCAGTCCTGACCGGGCCGACGCACCTTGAACATGACGTTCTTGAGAGTGTCCGCGGCGGTGACCTCCCGGCCGAGGTTTGCGGAGTTCGCCCAGGCGACGAGCGTGTCGATGGTCGGCGCGTCCGGGGTCTCGTGCACGACCGCCCGCGGCGAACCCTCGATCGGGAGGGCGGGCGGCGCGGGGGTGACGACGGCCTCGACGTTGGCCGCGTACTGCCCGTCGGTGGATCGGACGAACGTGTCCTCGCCGGCGGCGGAGACGGCGAGGAACTCCTCGGAGGCGGAACCACCCATCGCGCCGGAGGTGGCGGCACAGATGACGTACTCGATCCCGAGACGGTCGAAGATGCGTCGGTACGCCTCTCGGTGCGCCTGGTAGGAGCGTTCGAGTCCGGCGTCGTCGACGTCGAACGAGTACGAGTCCTTCATGACGAACTCGCGACCGCGCAGGATCCCGGCACGGGGTCGTTCCTCGTCGCGGTACTTGGTCTGGATCTGGTACAGCGTGACGGGCAGGTCCTTGTACGAGGAGTATTCGCCCTGCACGGTGAGCGTGAAGAGTTCCTCGTGGGTGGGGCCGAGCATCATGTCGTTGCCCTTGCGGTCCTTCAGTCGGAACAACGCCGGGCCGTACTCGGTCCACCGTCCGGTGGTCTCGTACGGTTCCCGCGGGAGGAGTGCGGGCAGGGTGATCTCCTGCGCGCCGAAGGCGTTCATCTCCTCGCGCACCACCTGCTCGACCCTGCGGAGGGTGCGCAGACCCAGCGGCAGCCAGGAGTACACGCCGGGAGCGACGCGGCGGACGTACCCGGCGCGGACCAGCAGTTTGTGGCTGAGGACCTCGGCATCGGCCGGGTCATCGCGGAGCGTGCGCAGGAAAAGGTGGGACAGACGCGTGATCACGATGCACCAGCCTAGCCGCCCCTGCTCGCGGACCCGCCGCCCGCCGTCGGGGCTGCCGGTGGCCTCGGTACCCTGAGCCGGGTGCGTATCCTCCTGTCCCCTTCCGAGACCAAATCCGTCGGCGGGTCCGGGGAGCCGCTCGACCTGGCCGCGCTCTCGCTCCCCGAGCTCGAAGGAACCCGCCGCGCCGTCGCCGACTCCCTCGTCTCGCTGTGCTCGGGGGAGGCGGCGGCAGCTCGCGACGCGCTCGGGCTGAGTGAGAAGCTCGGCGACGAGGTGACACTGAACGCCGACCTGTGGACCTCCCCCACCGCGTCGGCGCTGAGCCGCTACACCGGCGTCCTCTTCGACGCCCTGGACCCCGCCTCGTTCACCGCGGCCACCCGGTCACGAGCGGAGTCGCGGCTGTGGATCGGCTCGGCCCTGTTCGGCCTGCTCGGTGCTACCGACCCCATTCCGCACTACCGCCTCTCGGCCGGGACGCAGTTGCCCGGACTGGGCACCCTGCGTTCGACCTGGAAGCCGGCCCTCACCGCCGCCACCGCCGGGTGGGGCGACGACCTCGTGGTGGACCTGCGCTCCGGCGGCTACCACCAGCTGGGGCCGGTCCCGGGGGCGATCACCGTCGACGTCGTCACCGACTACCCCGACGGCACGCGCAAGGTGGTCTCGCACTTCTCCAAGCATCACAAGGGTCTCCTCGCCCGTACGCTCGCCACGTCCCGGGCCGAGATGGGTGACGTCGCCTCCCTCCTCCGGGTGGCCCGTCGGGCCGGGCACACCCTCGAGCGCACCTCGGAAACCGTTCTCACCATGGTTACGGAGCCGTGAGTTCGAGTCCCGATCCCGACGCCGACGCCGACTCCGTCCCCGCCACGCCGCGGGTCCTCCCCTCGCACGGTTCCCGCGCGGCGTGGCGGCTGCAGGAGGAACCTGGGCTCGCCTCGTTGCCCCGTCTGTGCCTGTCGCCGGTCCAGTACTACGAGGCGCACCTCTTCGGATCGCCCTCCGCTTTCCCGCCCGGACATCGGCGCCACGACCAGGGCGTGGCCGCCGACCTCGACCTCCCCGGCGACCTGCGGGACGACATCGAGGCGTGGATCGACGAATGGAAAGAGAACTTCGTCCATCTCGGCGACCGCCCCGTCGACCAACCAGTGTGGCGCGAGGGCTTCGACGAGTTGGCCTGGCTCGACCGCGGCCATGAGCTCGCCGATCGGCTTGAGGTGAGCCTGACCGGAACGGCGGTGTTCTGCACCGCGGAGCGGTATGTCGTGTGTGAGCTGGCCGCCGATCAACTGGACTACGTCCACCCCCTGCGAGGCGACTACGTGCGCACCGAGGGCTGGCGGGCGCCGGGCAACGGACCCGACCCCGACCGCACGCCGACGATCCGGCTCATGCCCGAGTACGGCGTGACGTGGGGACTGTGGGCGGGACGGCTCCCCTACTACCAGCCTCCCCGCCTCCGGGACGGGTTCATGGACTTCGCCACGCCTCGCAGCCTTGGACTGACCGCTGATCTGGAGAGCCGGATCCTGCGATGGAATGACGACTGGCGGCGCGGATTCGCGGACTACGGGAGCAGCGTCCACGACAGCGGCGCCGCCCTCGGCCTTCTCGGCTACGGCTACGGCGTGCCCGTCTGGACCGACGGCGTCGATCCGGTCGACTGGTACCGCGAGGGACTGGCGATCGCGCACCGCCTGGCGGAGGAACTCCCCGGCGTGGAAGTCGAGCTGGTGGCGATCCGCAACGTCTGTTCGGCGCGGCTGGTCATGCAGGACCACACCTCGCACCTACGCGGTCAGGATCCGGCCACCTACTCGGACATCTACCTGACCGAGCGGCGCCGCGTCGGCTCCTGACGGGCACGCACCACGCCCGGCGTCGGGATGCGTCAGCGGTGCCGCAGGTCCGTGGACAGCGCCTGCGGAAGCCCGGCCACGTCGCCGACCACCACGATCGCCGGCGGCCTGACCTCGTGGGTCGCCAGGGTGTCGGTGAGGGTGCCGAGGGTACAGCGATGGGTCGACTGACCGTCGAGACTGCCGTCGACGATCACCGCGGCCGGGGTGTCCGACGAGCGACCCCCCGCCATGAGCGACTCGGCGATCGCCGGGGAGTTCTTGACCCCCATCAGCACCACCAGCGTCCCGCGCATACGAGCGAGGGCGTCCCAGTCGATGAGGGAGCCCGGGTGTCCGGGCGGGAGATGCCCGGACACGACCGTCAGTTCGTGTGTCATCCCGCGGTTGGTCACGGGAATCCCCGCGAGGGCCGGGACCGCGAGGGCGCTGGAGACGCCCGGCACCACCGTGCACGGTACTCCCGCCTCCGCGCACGCCTGCGCCTCCTCGTAGCCACGCCCGTAGAGGAACGGGTCCCCGCCCTTGAGGCGGACCACGAACTTGCCGGCGCGTGCCCGGTCCACCAGCACCTCGTTGATCGCGTCCTGCGCCATGGCCCGCCCGTAGGGGATCTTGGCCGCATCGACGATCTCGACGTCCGCCCGCAGCTCGGCCAGTGGGCGCTGGGGGGCGAGACGGTCGGCCACGACCACGTCGGCGCGGGCGAGCAGTCGACGTCCACGCACCGTCATGAGGTCGTCGGCCCCCGGCCCGCCTCCGACCAACGCGACCGTGCCGCGGAGCGCCTCGTCGACCTCGGGTGCCTCCGCCCCCGCGTCGCTGAGGGCCCGCGCGACCACGTCCCGGGCCTCGGCGGTACGCGCGCGGTCGCCGGTGAGAACTGCGACGAGCATCTCGCCCCTGCGGACCACCGCCGGGGTCACCGCGGAACCCGACGTCACGGCGTCAGCCCGGACGCAGAAGGTGCGGTTCTGCTCGGCCTCGGCCGCGACCCGGGCGTTGACCAAAGAGTTCCTCGTCGCGGCGACCACGTACCACGCACCCTCGAGATCGCCTGATTCGTACTCTCGTGGCTCCCACCAGATTCGTCCGGCGTCCACGAGTCCCTGGAGCGTGGGCGTGACGTCGGGGCTCACGAGGTGCACCACCGCACCCGCCTCGAGCAGGACGGGGATGCGTCGTTGCGCAACGGATCCTCCGCCGATCACCACGACACGACGGCCTTCGAGGTCCAGACCGACGGGGTACGGGTTCACAGGCCGGATCATGCAGCTGATCCTATCCGCCCACGGCTCCGCCCCCGGCCTCGGCCCATGGCCCGTGACACGACTCATCCCCCGGCCACCACGTCGGGCGACCGGGGGATGAGGAATGGTGCGTGGTGGCGGATCAGCGCCGTTCCGTCAGGCCTTCTGGTCGAGCTTCAGCGTGCGCGTCGAGCGCTCGAACTGCTCGGTGAACAGGGTCGGCTCCTCGGCGAGGTCCCGGCCGAGCGAGGGGATCATCTCCTCAAGGGCGGGCGTCCAGTCCGCGAACTTGCTCGGGAAGCAGCGCTTGAGCACGTCGACCATGGCGTCCACCGCGGTGGAGGCACCCGGGGAGGCTCCGAGCAGACCCGCGATGGACCCGTCCGCCGCGTTGACCACGGCGGTGCCGAACTCGAGGGTTCCGCCCCGTCCGCTGGGCTTGATCACCTGGACACGCTGGCCGGCGATGACCTTCTCCCACTCCCCGTCCTGCGCCGAGGGCACGAAGTCGCGCAGTGCGTCGACCCGGGCGCCGTGGTTCTTCGCGAGTTCGGTGATGAGGTACTTGACCAGGCTCATCTCGGTGAGGCCGATGTTGGCCATGGGCAGCAGGTTCCCGGCCCGGATGCTCGACGGCAGGTCGAGGAAGCTGCCCATCTTGAGGAACTTGGGGGTCCACCCGGCGAACGGCCCGAACAGCAGACCCTTCTTACCGTCGATGACGCGGGTATCCAGGTGCGGCACCGACATCGGTGGCGCGCCCACGGAGGCCTGGCTGTAGACCTTCGCCTGGTGCTGCTCGATGAGCTCGGGGTTGGTGCAGCGCAGCCACTGGCCGCCCACGGGGAAGCCGCCGATGCCCTTGATCTCGGGGATACCGGACTTCTGGAGCAGATGCAGGGCACCGCCACCCGCGCCGACGAACACGAACTTGGCGTCGACGGTGCGTTCGTCACCGGTGTGGCGGTTGGCCACGGTCAGCCGCCAACTGCCGTCACTGTTGCGCTCGAGGTCCTTGACCTGGTTCTGGTAGTGCACCTCGGTGCCCGTGCGGGTGAGGTACTTGATGAGCTGACGGGTGAGCGCACCGAAGTTGACGTCGGTGCCGTTCGAGAAGTGGCTCAGGGCGAAGGGCTGCTCGGGCGAGCGACCGCGGGCCATGAGCGGGACGAGCCGCTCCAGCTCCGAGAAGTCGGTGGTGTGGCCCATCCCCGGGAAGAGCGGGTGCCCGGCGAGCTTGTCGTACCGCTTCCGGAGGTAGTCCTGGCCGTCCTTGCCCGCCACGAAGCTCATGTGCGGGACGGGGCGGATCCACTCGGTGGGGTCACCGAGGATGGTGTTCTCGACCGCGTAGGACCAGAACTGGCGCGAGACCTGGAACTTCTCGTTGACGCTGACGGCCTTGGTGATGTCGACATCGCCGTCGGCGGTCTTGGGCGAGTAGTTGAGCTCGCAGAGAGCGGAGTGCCCGGTTCCGGCGTTGTTCCACGCGTCGGAGGACTCCAGAGCGGGCCCCTCGAGCCGTTCGAACACCTGGATGTCCCAGTCCGGTTGGAGCCGCCGCAGCAGGGCACCCAGAGTCGCGCTCATGGTGCCCGCGCCGATGAGCGCCACATCCGTCGTTCCGTGCTTTGCCACCTGGTCTGAAGTCACCGGCTACCCTCGCTCATTGGTCGTGGACCCGAATCTCTCGTCGACGCGGGTCGTCCCGACAGGCCCGCGCCCACAGGGTCCTCAGACTACTCACCGCGCCGGGCGCGGGACACACCGGACTAGGGTGGTCGCCGTGTCTACGCCCTCTCCAGATCCCGGCGCCCCCGCCGGATCCGACCCGCAGTGGACCCCGGATCTGCTGGGGCCGTCGTACCGACGGCGCGTCCTACCCCTCGGTCCCGATCCCGACGGTGAGGGTGAGATCTCCGCGACCCTCGTCCGCCACGAGGACGCACCGAACGATCCCACCGCCGTCGTCCTGGTCGTCCACGGCCTGTCGGACTACTTCTTCCACACCCACCTCGCCGATTTCCTCGCGTCGAGCGGTTTCGCGACCTACGGGATCGACCTGCGCAAATGTGGCCGGTCCCGGAGGGAAGGTCTGACACCGCACTTCACCACCGACCTCGAGAGGTACGACGACGAGCTGGATCAGGCTCTCGATGTGATCGTCTCCGAGCACCCGGGGACGCCGGTCCTCGTGGCCGCCCACTCGACCGGGGGGCTGGTGGTGCCGTTGTGGCTGGGCAGACGTCGCGACAGGGGCGCTCTCGCCCCCGTCGTGGGGGTGGTGCTGAACTCCCCGTGGTTCCAGCTCGACGTCCCGGAACACGCCCGCCCCGTGCTGGACCCCGTCATCCGCACGCTCGGATCCCTCCGACCCTTCTACCGGCTGCCGCTACCCACCTCTGACCGGTATGTCATCAGCACGCACGTCGACCACGACGGTGACTACCACTTCGACACCACGCTCAAGCCCCCCGGCGGGGTGGGTGTCCGGGCGGGGTGGCTCGCCGCGGTCCGGCGCGCCCAGAAGCGGCTACAGGCCGGGGTCGACCTACCGCTCCCGGTCCTGTTGCTCCGCTCGACGGCGTCGTCGGTCGGGGCCCGCCCACGGGGCGCCGTGCTCGACGTGGACACCGATCTGATCCTGGACGTCCGGTCGATGGAGCGCTTCGCCGACCGTGTCTCCCGTGACGTCACCGACATCCCCGTACCGGGTGCCCGGCACGACGTCTTCCTCTCCCGCGCCGACGTCCTCGAGGTGGTCTTCGACCATCTGGGCCGCTGGCTGGACCAGACCCTGTCCTCACACACCAAGGAGTCCTGAACCCCATGACCCAGACCCCCTCCCGCCACTTCGACCTTGTCGTCATCGGCACGGGCAGCGGCAACTCGCTGATCGACGAATCGTTCGCCGACAAGTCCGTGGCGATCTGCGAGAAGGGGACGTTCGGTGGCACCTGCCTCAACGTCGGGTGCATCCCCACCAAGATGTTCGTCTACGCCGCCGACACGGCCACCTCCATCCGGCACTCGTCCGCCTACGGTGTCGATTCGACTCTGGACGGGGTCCGGTGGCCGGACATCGTCTCGCGGGTCTTCGACCGGCGCATCGACCCGATCGCGTCGAGCGGGGAGGACTACCGGCGCAACCGTTGCGACAACGTCACGGTGTTCGACGGACACGCGACCTTCGTCGGCCCGCGCACCATCGACACGGGAACCGGGGAGATCATCACCGCGGACTCCGTCGTGATCGCCGCTGGGGCACGGCCGTCGATCCCCGAGATCGTCACCGGGGCCGGCGTCGCCTACCACACCAGCGACGACGTCATGCGGATCGCCGAGTTGCCGAAGTCCATGGTCATCCAGGGCTCCGGGTTCATCGCCTGCGAGTTCGCGCACGTGTTCTCCGCGCTGGGCGTCGAGGTCACCGTCATCGGCCGGTCGGACGTACTGCTCAAGCACCTCGACCGCGAACTCGCCGAGCGGTTCACGGACGCCGCCCGGGGACGGTGGGACGTCCGCCTCGGCCAGCACGTCACCTCGATGACCGCGACCGGTGACGACCGCCGGGGCGTGGAGATCACGTTCGAGGACGGGTCGACCTGTGCAGGCGACGCGCTGCTGGTCGCCACGGGTCGGACCCCGAACGGGGACCTGCTCGGTCTGGACGCGGCCGGGGTGGAGATGGACGGCGAGCGGGTCCGCGTGGACGAGTTCGGCCGCACCACGGCGGAGGGCGTCTGGGCGCTGGGCGACGTGAGCTCGCCGTTCCAGCTCAAGCACGTGGCCAACCACGAGCAGCGGGTGTTGGGCCACAACCTCAACCACCCGGAGAACCTGCAGCCGTTCCACCACAGTCACGTGCCGTACGCGGTGTTCAGCTGGCCACAGATCGCGTCGGTCGGGCTGACGGAAGCAGAGGCCCGCGCGGCCGGGTACGACGTGACCGTGAAGACCCAGGACTACGGCGACGTGGCGTACGGATGGGCGATGGAGGACTCGGTCGGGTGCTGCAAGCTCATCGCCGACCGCGCCACCGGGTTGCTCCTGGGCGCCCACCTCATGGGCGCCCACGCCCCGTCTCTCGTGCAGATCCTCATCCAGGCCATGGAGTTCGAGATCACGGTGCCGGACCTCGCGCGCAAGCAGTACTGGATCCACCCGGCGATGGCCGAGGTCGTCGAGAACGCATTGCTGGGTCTGGACTTCCCGGACCGCGGCTTCTAGCTACCGGACGATGCCGGAAGGCAGACGACCGGGGGCGACGCCGGTGGGCCGACGATCGGGGGCGGGGCCGCGAGTCGCGTGACACCCGCTCCCCGCCGGCCTCAGGCGAGGACGAAGTCGTCCGGGTCGACGGTGCGGACCTGCTCGCGGTACCGGAAGGTGAACGTCGGCCACTGCAGGGAGTTGCGTCCCCGCGAGTCGATGTACCAGCTCGAGCAGCCGCCCTGGTTCCACACCGTGTGCGCCAGTTCGCGGTCCATCCGGGCGGCGTAGGACTCCTCCACCTCCGGACGGACCTCGATGGTGCGTCGGGCCTCCCGCCCGGCGAGGTCGAGCAACCGCAGTACGTGATCCGCCTGGGACTCGAGCATGTACACGATCGACGAGTGCCCCAGGTTGGTGTTGGGGCCGTACAGCAGGAACAGGTTGGGGAACCCCGCAACAGTGATGCCGTTGTGCGCTCGCGGACTGCCGTCCCAGTGCTCGGCGAGGGTGCGCCCGTCCGCGCCGGTGATCACGCGAGAGATGGGCGGCTCGGTCGGCTGGAAGCCGGTACCGAAGATGATGACGTCCGCCGGATGCTCCGTGCCGTCGTCGGCCACGAGCCCGCGCGGGGTGACAGCCGACGCCGCGCCGGACACCAGGGTCACGTCGGACCGGGTGAGGGCGGGGAGCCAGTTGCTGGTGAGCAACACCCGTTTGCACCCGATCGAGAAATGGGGGGTGAGCGCGCGGCGCATCCTGCGGTCCCGCACCTTGAGAAAGAGGTAGAACCGTGCGAACCATTCGAAGAACCGCAGCAGGAACTGCGCCCGCGTGAACACCACGACGTAGAGCTCACGACCCAGATAGATCCGCCCCCGGACCAGCCGCTGGACCAACGGGAAGCGTCGGTAGAGCCGCTGACGGCGTCCGGAGATCGATCGGTCCAGCCTGGGCAGGATCCAGCCCGGGGTCCGCTGGAAGACCGTGACGTGCTCGGCGGGCCCGGCGATCTCGGGGACGAACTGGACCGCGGAGGCCCCCGTCCCGACGACGGCGACCCTCCGGCCCTCGAGCGCGATGTCGTGGCGCCACCTCGCGGAGTGGAATACCTGGCCCTCGAACGACTCCAGACCGGGTAGCCGGGGGATCGAGGGGGCGGACAGCGCCCCCGAGGCCACCACGAGATCGCGCGCCCGGATCCGCCCGCGGCTCGTGTCGACGACCCAGTGCGCCGACTCGGTGTCCCACACCGCCGCGGTCACCTCGCAGGAGGTGACGAGTCGGTCACGGAGACCGATGCGGTCCGTCACGGACTCGAGATAGGCCCGGATCTCCGGTTGCCTCCCGAACGAGTGGGACCAACCGGGGTGGGCGTGTCGGGACAGCGAGTACAGGGCGGTGGGGACGTCGCAGGCGCACCCCGGGTAGGTGTTGTCGCGCCAGGTGCCCCCCACCGACTCCGCGGCCTCCAGGACGAGGAAGTCCCGGCCACGCCCCTCCCCCAACAGACGGTCGGCCATGGCGATGCCGCCGAAGCCGGCGCCCACCACCACCAGGTCGATCTGCTCCACGGGTCCACGAGGGGTATCGATCATGGTGGACAGTATGCCCCGGATTGTCCACGACCGAGGGGCGCATCAGGACGATCGTCCACAAACTTTTCCCGGCCGGCCGGGGGGCGCACGGGACGCCGGACGCGCTCAGGAGCCGGACGGCAGGGTGAGGATCTCGTACCCGTCCTCGGTGACGACGACGGTGTGCTCGAACTGGGCGGTCCACGCCTTGTCGGCCGTGGTCACGGTCCAGTCGTCGTCCCAGACGTCGAACCCCGGCCCGCCGAGGGAGATCATCGGTTCGACGGTCAACGTCATACCCGGCTCGAGGACCTCGGTCCGGGACGGCTCGTCGTAGTGGAGCACGACCAGACCGTTGTGGAAGGTCGGGCCGACACCGTGGCCGGTGAACTCCCGCACGACCGTGTAGTCGAAACGTCGGGCATAGGATTCAATGACCCGCCCGATGACGTTGACCTCGCGCCCGGGTCGGATTGCCCTGATCCCCCGGTTCATCGCCTCTTCGGTGCGCTCGACCAGAAGCCTGACCTCCTCGCTGACATCCCCGGCCAGGAACGTCGCGTTGGTGTCACCGTGGACGCCGTGGATGAACGCCGTGACGTCGACGTTGACGATGTCCCCGTCACGGATCACCGTGGTATCGGGGATACCGTGGCAGATCACCTCGTTGAGCGAGACACAGCTCGACTTGGGGAACGACTTGTACCCCAGGGTCGACGGGTACGCCCCGTTGTCGCACAGGAACTCGTGTACGACCCGGTCGATCTCGTCGGTCGTCACGCCGGGCGCGACCGCCTCGCCGGCGAGCACGAGAGCGTCCGCGGCCAGCCTCGAGGCCACGCGCATCGCGTCGATGACCTCAGCCGGCTGAACCCACGCCTCCCCGTTGGCCTCGTCGACGCTGTCGCGCCAGACGTACTCCGGCCGCGGGATCGATTCGGGAACGGTCCGGATCGGGGTGGGTTCACCTGGGACGAGAGGCTGACGGGTGGAGGTGGTCATGCCCCCAGGATAGGCCCGCCCGGCGCGACCGGTCGCCCCGGTCCGGTCACCAGATGACGAAGCACACCGAGGCGATGAGCACCATCGCCCCGAACAGGCACATCGTGATCACGTCCGCGGACGACTCGCCGAGCTCTCCCTTCGCGGGCGGGCCGGCATCGTCGGGCATCACCGGGTCGGTCTCGTCAGCCGCGGTGTCCACACCGGGGTCGGAGTCCTGGCGCGGATCCATCAGATCACCCCCAGACGGTGGAACTCGGAGACCATCGCCACTGCGAGGATCGCGAACACGACCGCCATGAAGCCGGTGTACATCCAGCGCTTGGCGTGGTCGGACGCCCAGAACCGGCGGACGCTGACCACGCCGTTCACCACGGCGACCACACACAACGCGATACCGACGGGCGCCGCGACCCAGCCGGACAGGCTGAGCAGCGGCACGAGAATCGGGATCGCGAGGTAGGTGATGAGGCACCGAACAGCCGAGACCATGACCGAGATCCGGAACGCCCGGTGGGCGCCGGAGCCGGCCTCGCGGTCGACGCCCCGGACGCCGAGCAGACGCCGCATGGCGCGGTCGGCCGACCGCTGCGATCGGAAATCCGGGCTGGTCGCCGCGCCCGGCGCCGACACGGCCGCCGGCGCCGACACGGCCGCGGGTGCCGTCATGCTCGCGGGTGGCGGGGTGACAGGTGCTGTCATCGGGGTACTCACACGGCCCTCCCCCGTAGGGCGCCGCCCACGGCGCGCACTGCCGCACTGTCTGTCATCGGTTTGCACCTTCCGGGGTCCGCGGTATGACTGTGCTCCACTTTTCCACAGGCGCCGCCGATCCCGTAGCCGGCGGGCCGACGCCACCCCGCCCGGGGTGGCGCTGCGAGCCGACTCACAGCAGGACCGTCGCGTACTCGACGGAGTCGACCATGCCCACCCGCCGATAAGCGGCGCGGGCTGCGCCGTTCGACCCGTTCACCACCAGGGAAGGTCGGAGCCCCCGTGAGCAGAGGGCGGCGCACACCGCGGCGGTACCGCCGGACCCCAGCCCGGCGTCCCGCCGATCTCGGTGTACCCATACGCCCTGGATCTGGGCGACCTCCGGGGAGATCGCGGCGACATCGGCCTTGAAGACCACCTCACCGTCGTCGATCCCCACCCAGGTCCTCCCCCGCGCGAGGGACCGCGCCACGCGGCGCCGGAACGGAATCCCGGAGCCCACGGCGAACGGGTCGGTGCGCAGTTCCTCGCGGTACATCGCCGCGGCGGCGGCGAGCACCGGTTCGAACTCCTCCAAGGTCGCGGGCCGGATCCCGTCCAGGACGAGCGCCGGATCGAGCGGGCCCTCGAGCGCCATGAGGAACTGGTGAGCCCGGTACTCCCGGGCCTCGCCCCAGCGTTCTCGCAGGGCCGGCCACATGCCGGCGACCAGGTCGCGCCGACCGTGCACCGACATGGGCCCGAGTCCCAGTCGCGCCACCGCGTCACCGAGAGCGCGCTGATCCGCGGCGTCGCCCCGGAGCGGCAACACCGAACTGCCGACGAACGCGAGAGACCGCTCAGGCCCGCCCAAGGTGAGGAACCGTCCGTCGGTGCCGGCGGCGACACCCGACGTGGCGAACTTCTCCGCCGCCGGCGCGGAGACCAACGGGTCGGCGGCGAGCACGTCGCCGAGCGCCCGCGACTCTCCCAGACCGACCGCCCGGCACCCGCCGAGCCCGGCCTCCGGGGCAGCCGTGTCGGTCACGGTCTATCGCGTGACCTTGACCTGGGGCCCCTGGCCCTCGGCGGCGTCTCCCACGGGCTCGCCCATCTCCTCGGCGATCCGCATGGCCTCCTCGATGAGGGTCTCCACGATCATCGCCTCCGGCACGGTCTTGATGACCTCGCCCTTGACGAAGATCTGGCCCTTGCCGTTTCCGGACGCGACACCCAGATCGGCCTCGCGGGCCTCGCCGGGCCCGTTGACGACACAGCCCATGACGGCCACCCGCAAGGGGACGCTCATCCCCTCCAGTCCGGCCGTGACCTCGTCGGCGAGCTTGTACACGTCCACCTGGGCGCGCCCACACGACGGGCACGAGACGATCTCGAGCTTGCGCGGACGCAGGTTGAGCGACTGCAGGATCTGCGTGCCGACCTTGACTTCCTCCACCGGCGGGGCGGAGAGGGAGACCCGGATGGTGTCGCCGATCCCCTCGGAGAGCAGAGCACCGAACGCCACGGCCGACTTGATCGTGCCCTGGAACGCGGGCCCGGCCTCGGTCACGCCGAGGTGTAACGGGTAATCGGTCTGCGCGGCGAGCCGGCGGTAGGCCTCGACCATGATCACCGGGTCGTTGTGCTTGACCGAGATCTTGATGTCGCCGAAGCCGTGTTCCTCGAACAACGAGGCCTCCCACATCGCCGACTCGACGAGCGCTTCCGGGGTCGCCTTGCCGTACTTGGCCAACAGGCGCGGGTCCAGCGACCCGGCGTTGACACCGATGCGGATGGGGATGCCCGCGTCACCGGCGGCCTTGGCGACCTCCTTGACGCGTCCGTCGAACTCCTTGATGTTGCCCGGGTTGACGCGCACCGCGGCACACCCGGCATCGATCGCCGCGAAGATGTACTTGGGTTGGAAGTGGATGTCCGCGATCACGGGGATCGGGGACTTGCGTGCGATGGTCTCCAGCGCGTCGGCGTCCTCCTGCCGGGGACACGCCACGCGGACGATGTCACACCCGGACGCCGTGAGCTCGGCGATCTGCTGGAGGGTGGAGTTGACGTCGTGGGTCTTGGTGGTGGTCATGGACTGGACCGAGACCGGATGATCACTGCCCACGCCCACCTGGCCCACGAACAGCTGCCGGGTCGTGCGCCGGGGCGCGAGGACCGGCGGCGGGCCGTCGGGCATGCCCAGTCCCACTGGGATCGAGGATGAGTCGTTCACTTCAGGCCTTCCGTAGGGGCTGCCAGCCGGGTGCTCGCAGGTCCCGCATCCCATTATCCGGGTAACCGGGCGCCGGTGCGAGGTGGGTGTGCGCCCGGCTCAGCCGGGCAGCAGGATCGGGTTGACGAAGTCGGCGGTGATCACGATCGCGGAGACACCGATGAGGAGTACGAACACCCCCATCGTCAGTGGCGCCAGCTTCTCGTAGTCCGCCGGGCCGCCCGGCGCGAGGCCACGCAAACGACGGAGGGCGTCCCGGATCTTCTCGTAGAACACCACCGCGATGTGGCCGCCGTCGAACGGGGTCAGGGGCACGAGGTTGAACGCCCCCAGGAACAGGTTGAGGCCGGCGAGGAACAGCAGGAACAGGCTCCACAGCCCCTGTTCGACCGCCTGCCCGCCGATGTAGCTGGCCCCCACCACGGACACCGGGGAGTCGTCCGCCCGCTCGCCCCCGAAGATCGACGCGGCCACCGCCGGGATCTTGGCCGGGAACGAGATGAGCCCCTCGACGGTCGCCTCGACCATCTCCCCGGTGAAGACGAGAGTCGCGGGTACCGCGCTGAGCGCGTCGTAGGTGTTGACCGTCTGGTAGGCGGGATCGTCGAGGATCTCCCGGGGGATCCCGTCCTCCGAGAGCCGGACCCCGAGCGCACCCCGCTGCTCGCCGTCGATGCTCGACGAGGTCAACGTCGTCGTCGTCGTGATCGTCTCCCCGTCGCGTTCCACCGCCACCGGCACGGTCTCACCGGGCCGCGCCGAGACCACGGTGGACAGGTCGTCCCAACTGGCCACCGGGACGCCGTCGACCGACGTGATCCGGTCGCCCGGCAGGAGCCCCGCCTCGCCGGCCGGACCCACCCCGGTCCCGCACCGGTCCGCCCCCGCGCAGGTGTCCCCCACGACGGCCGCGACGCGGTCGGTGGGAATCGGCTGGACGTCCCGGTTCACCAGACCCCAACCGAGGGCGACCGTGTAGAACAACGCGATCGCCAGGACGACGTTCATGAAGGGCCCGGCCAACAACACCGCGACGCGCTTCCACCAGGCCTGGCGCCACATCGCCCGCGGTTCGTCCTCCGGGGACAGTTCGTCGTACGCGGTCATCCCGGCGATGTCACAGAACCCGCCGAGCGGGATCGCCTTGAGCCCGTACTCGATCCCACCACGCCGGACGGACCACAGGGTGGGACCGAACCCGACGAAGAACCTGCGAACCCTCATCCCCGACCACAGCGCGACCCGCATGTGGCCGTACTCGTGCAGCACGATCGACACCATGATCCCGAGGGCGAACAGCACGATCCCGAACACCAGCACGACTCAGCCCTCCAGGCTCGTGACGAGGGCTCCGGCGTACCGCCGCGCCCAGGACTCCGCCGCCGCGACGTCATCCGGATCCCGGGGATCGGACGACCACTGATCGGCTGCGCCCACGGTCTCCGCCACGACGTCGACGATGGCGGTGAACCCGATCCGGCCGTCCAGGAACGCCGGGGCGGCCTCCTCGTTGGCCGCGTTGAACACCGCGGTCCGCAGGCCCCCCGCCTCGCCCGCCGCCCGCGCCACCGAGATCGCCGGGAACGTCTCGGAGTCCACCGGCTCGAAGGTCCAGGTGTGTGACTGCGAGAAGTCCAACGGGGTCGACGCCCCGGGAATCCGTGACGGCCACCCCAGGGCCAACGCGATGGGCAGCTTCATCGACGGCGGGGAGGCCTTCGCCACGGTCGCGCCGTCGACGAAGGTCACCGCCGAGTGCACCACCGACTGGGGGTGGACGGTCACATCGATCCGATCGTAGGGAACCCCGAACAGCAGGTGTGCCTCGATGAGCTCCAGGGACTTGTTCACCAGGGTCGCGGAGTTCAGGGTGATCATCCTGCCCATCGCCCACGTGGGGTGCTGCAGCGCCTGCTCCGCGGTGACACCTTCCAGTTCGGCGCGGGTACGGCCCCGGAAGGGCCCGCCGGAGGCGGTCAACACCAGTGACGCCACCTCGTCCGCCGTCCCCGCCCGCAGACACTGCGCCATCGCTGAGTGCTCGGAGTCGACGGGGATGAGCTGGCCCGGGGCCGCGGCGCCGGTGACGAGGGCGCCCCCGGCCACGAGTGACTCCTTGTTCGCCAGCGCCAGCCGTGCACCCGTGCGCAATGCGGCCAGGGTGGGCCCTAGGCCGATGGACCCGTCGATTCCGTTGAGCACCACGTCGGCCTCCACCGCCCCCACGAGCTCGGTGGCGGCCCCGGGACCGTCGAGAACCGTCGCCTCCGGGAACGCCGACCGGATCCGCTCGGCCGCGGCCGGGGCGGACACCGCGACGAACCGGACGCCGGTCCGGCGGATCTGCTCCGCCAGCAGATCGATCCGGCCACCGCCGGCCGCCAGACCGACGACCTCGAAACGGCCGGGTCCGGCCTCCGAGGTCACCTCGAGGGCCTGGGTACCGATCGAGCCGGTACTGCCGAGGACGAGAACGCGCGTGGTCACCCCGCCATTGTCCACGCCGGAGCCACCTGATGCCGCATCAGCGGCCCCAGGTGTGGCGGGGACCGGCGGGTTACCCGTCGACCGCCGGACGGCGTGTGACAAACTGGGCACGATGTCGGCGGCCCGCAGGGCTGCCAGCGAGCCGTGAGGAGAACCGGGGAGCATGAGCGCGGACGGGCACCACACCAGCAAGGAGATCGTCGTCGACGGGATCAGCACCCTCGACGAGCCCTCGGTCGAGTGGGGCTGGCACCAGCACAGCAGGAAGGTCGGCCTCGTCGCGGGCGGCTTCTTCGTCCTGTTCCTGTTGGCCATGCTGTTCGGCAACCACATCGGACGGGTGGAGGACATCTGGCTGGTGGCGGTCGCCGTGTTCCTCGCGATCTGGATGTTCCTGTCGCTGCGACCCAAGAAGGACGACACCCTCAAGCGGAACCGTGTCTTCGAGGTCTCCTCGGACCACTACGCGGTGGTCGGCGCCGCCGCCTCGGGTCACGTAGGGGCCGAGGCCGCCCGGAACCCGCAGGGCCGGGCGCCGGCCAGGCACTGACCCCGGTCGACCCGAGAAGGGCCGCCACCACTCGATGGAGTGGTGGCGGCCCTTCTCGTCGTCCGTAGCTCTCAGTGGGTGGCCCAGTGGTCACTCGCCAGTGGTCACTCCCCAGCGATCACTCCCCCGCGCTCACTCCCCCGCGCTCACCCCTCGGCCGCGAGCTGACCACACGCCGCGTCGATCTCCTGGCCGCGGGTGTCGCGCACCGTGCACGAGACCCCGGCCGCGCGCACGGCGGCGACGAAGGCGTCCTGCTGATGGCGGGGGCTGGCGTCCCACTCGCTGCCCGGCGTCGGGTTGAGCGGGATGAGGTTCACGTGCGCCATGGGCCCGAGACGCTGGGCGAGCAGTCGACCGAGCATCTCGCCCCGCCAGGTCTGATCATTGACGTCACGGATCAACGCGTACTCGATGGACACCCGCCGCCCCGTGGCATCGGCGTAGTGACGGGCCGCGTCCATGACCTCGGAGACCGGCCACCGGTTGTTGACGGGCACCAGGGTGTCCCGGAGTTCGTCGTCCGGGGTGTGCAAGGACACCGCCAGGGTGACCTGGAGCCCCTCCTCTGCCAGCTTGTGGATGGCGGGGACCAGGCCCACCGTCGACACGGTGACCGCGCGTTGCGACAGACCGAATCCCGACGGCGGCGGGGCGATGATGCCTCGCACGGCGGTCATGACGCGCTTGTAGTTGGCGAGCGGCTCCCCCATGCCCATGAACACGACGTTGGACAGTCGCCCCGGCCCGCCCGGGATCTCACCGTCGCGCATGGCGCGGGCGGCGACCCTGACCTGCTCCAGGATCTCGGCTGCCGAGAGGTTGCGTTGCAGACCGCCCTGCCCCGTCGCGCAGAACGGGCACGCCATCCCGCAGCCGGCCTGACTCGAGATGCACACGGTCGCCCGGTCGGGGTAACGCATGAGAACGCTCTCGACCAACGAACCGTCGTGCAGTTTCCACAGGGTCTTACGCGTGGTGCCCTCGTCGGTGGTGACGTGTCGTAGCGACGAGGTCAGCGAGGGGAACAGTTCTTCTCCGACCTTCTCCCGCAGGCCGGCCGGCAGGTCGGTCATCTCGCGGGTGTCCGCCTCGAGGCGCCCGAAGTACTGGTTGGCCAGCTGCTTGCCGCGGAATGCGGGAACTCCGAGCTCACCCATCGCCGCCTCGCGACCGTCGGCGTCGAGGTCGGCGAAGTGACGAGGGGGCAGCCCTCGGCGGGGGGCGTCAAAAACGAGCGGGAGAGGTTCAGCCATGATGCGGCCATTGTGTCAGAAACGGGCGACCGCAACACATCGCGAGCGGTGCCGTCCGTCGCCGCCAGCGCATACAGTCCAGGTATGGCACAGCGATCACACGACCCGACAGACCGTCGTCCCGCCGCCCCCGTCGAGGGGCGCGACGAGATCCCCCTCGAGGACACCCACGCGGACTCCACCCTCGTTCCCGCCGACGAGTCGACCCCTGCGACACGCACCCACGAGCAGGATGCTGTCCCCGATTCGTCGGGGGGACTTCTGGGCTCCGCGTGGGTGGGTCTGGTCCTGGGCGCGCTCGTCACCATCCTGCTGTTGATCTTCATCGCGCAGAACACGACCTCGACCGACGTCCGTTTTCTCGGGTTGGAGTTCACCCTCCCGCTTGGGGTGCTGATCCTCTTCGCCGCGATCGCCGGCGCGTTGATCATGGCCCTGTTCGCCGGCTTCCGGATCCTCCAGCTGCGGATGCGCGCACGCAAGGCGCGCAAACTGACCGCCCGACACTGACGCGCGACCCCCGGCGCGGGTCGGAGGGTCCGCTCACTCCGCGGCTTCGCCCCGTGCCGACGTCACCCGTGCCAACGGAGGTGGTCGACGACTCAGGTCGGCACGACGTAGGTGAAGATGACCCAGACGACCACCGCGGTGGGCAGCACGGAGTCGAGGCGGTCCATGAATCCGCCGTGCCCCGGCAGGAGCGTGCCCATGTCCTTGATTCCGAGGTCCCGCTTCACCTGGGATTCCACCAGGTCGCCCAGCGTCGCGGTGAAGACCGTCAGGACGCCGAGCAACAGGCCCTTCCAGATGCTGTCGTCGAAGAGCAGGGCGACCACGAGTGCGCCACCGACCGTGGCGAACAGGATCGACCCGGCGAATCCCTCCCAGGACTTCTTGGGGCTGATCGCCGGGGCCATGGGGTGCTTACCGAAGAGCACCCCGGCCACGTACCCCCCGACGTCGGAGCACACGACCAGCAGGATGAGGGCCACGACCCGTTGCGCGCCGTAGTCACCGTCCGACAGCATCGCGCCGACGGCTCCCGGAACCGCGATCCACACCAACACGAACACCGCGACCGACACGTCGCGCATGTAGTTCTTCGGTGCGGTGGTCAGACCGGCCATGAGCAGACGCCAGACCAGGACGACCACGCCGGTGACGGCGAACGCGGCGAACGCGCCTTCCGCCCCGTTGAGGTAACCCGCCCAGACCATGGCCTGCCCGCCTGCGAGCAGCGGGAACAGGGGAAGCGCGAACCGGGCCTGCCGTAGGCGTTTGAAGACCTCCCAGGTGCCGACGGCGACGGCGCCAGCGGCGACCAGATACCACGCGCGGGGGGTGAAGGCGATACTGGCGATCACGAGCGCGCCCAGGCCGACCCCGACCGGGATCGCCCGGGTCAGGTCACGGCCGGCGCGCGACGGAGGTGCGGCGGCCGCGGCGGTGGGCCCGGGCGGGCCCTGGGGTGCGGGGTCCACGGCATACTCCTCGGTTCTCGGGTGATGGGTGTCGCGGAGGTCAGACCTCCATCAGGTCGCCTTCCTTGGCCTTGACGAGTTCGTCCACCTCGCCGACGAATCGCTGGGTGAGCTTGTCCAGCTCCTTCTCCGCGGCGTTGACCTCGTCCTCGCCGGCCTCGCCGTCCTTGTCGATCCGCTTGAGCTCGTCCATCGCCTTGCGCCGGACGCCACGGACCGCGATGCGTCCGTCCTCGGCCTTGGCCTTGGCCTGCTTGACCAGATCGCGCCGCCGTTCCTCGGTGAGCTGCGGCACGGTCACGCGGAGGACCTGGCCGTCGTTGGTCGGGTTGACGCCCAGATCCGAGTTGCGGATGGCGTTCTCGATCGGACCGATCTGCGACATCTCGTACGGCTTGATGATGAGCATGCGCGGCTCGGGTGCCGAGATGGTCGCCATCTGGGTGATGGGAGTCATGCTCCCGTAGTACTCACAGAACACGCGGTTGAACATGCCCGGGTTGGCGCGGCCGGTGCGGATGGCGGAGAGCTCGTCGCGAACGTGCTCGATCGCCCTCTCCATCTTGTCCTCGGCCTCGAGCAGAGTGTCGTCGATCATGTCTGTCCCTTTTCGTTGGGGTCGGTGTCGGTGGTCGGGTCGAGGACGTGTCAGGCCGTACTGGCCACCAGCGTCCCGATCTGCTCACCGGCGACGGCGCGCGCGATGTTGCCCTCGGTGAGGAGGTTGAACACGAGGATGGGCATGTCGTTGTCCATGCAGAGGCTGAACGCCGTGGCATCAGCTACCTTCAGGCCCCGCTCGAGGCATTCGCGGTGCTCGATCCGGCTGAAGAGCTCGGCGTCGGGATTGGTACGGGGGTCGTCCGTGTAGACGCCGTCCACCGCCTTGGCCATGAGCAGCACGTCGGCCTTGATCTCCAGTGCGCGCTGGGCTGCGGTGGTATCGGTCGAGAAGTAGGGCATGCCCATCCCGGCCCCGAAGATCACGACGCGGCCCTTCTCCAGGTGTCGTTCCGCGCGCAGTGGGATGTACGGCTCCGCGACCTGCCCCATGTGGATGGCGGTCTGGACCCGCGTCGACACCCCCTCCTGCTCGAGGAAGTCCTGCAGGGCCAGACAGTTCATGACGGTGCCGAGCATCCCCATGTAGTCGCTGCGCGCCCGGTCGAGTCCTCGCTGCTGCAGCTGAGCACCCCGGAAGAAGTTGCCTCCACCGATCACGATCGCGATCTGCGCCCCCGTCCGGGACACATCGGCGATCTGCCGGGCGACGGACTGCACGACGTCCGGGTCGATCCCCACGCCGCCGCCGCCGAACATCTCGCCGCCGAGCTTGAGCATCACACGTTTGTAGCCGTCCCGCGGGTCGGTCATCCCTCTCCTCGTCCCGGGCGGATCCAGCCCGTGTCGCGCGCGTTCACACCCCCGACGTCGATTGGCCGGAGTGGCGTGTGGTCCGTGGTGGGACCGGGTTCATTCTGCCCTATCGCCACGGCCGCCACACTCCAGCCCGCCGGGTACGGGCACACCCGGCCGTACGAACGCCGACGGCGGTACCCGGAGTACCGGGTACCGCCGTCGTTCGGGAACCCGCAACGGCGGGTTCGGGCCGTGGTCAGGCCTGGCCGACCTCGAACCGCAGGAAGGCCGAGACCGAGGCGCCGGCTTCGTCCAGCAGGGCACCGACGGTCTTCTTGTTGTCGGTCACCGACGGCTGGTCGAGCAGGCAAACATCCTTGTAGAAGCCGTTGAGGCGACCCTCGACGATCTTCTGCAGCGCCTGCTCGGGCTTGCCCTCCTCGCGGGCGGTGGCCTCGGCGATCTCGCGTTCCTTGGCGACGATGTCGGCGGGCACCTCCTCGCGGGACACGTACTGGGCCTTCAGAGCGGCGACCTGCATCGCGGCGGAGCGCGCGGCGGCCTCGGCGGCCTCGCCCTCACCGGAGTAGGCGACCATGACGCCGACGGCGGGCGGCAGGTCGGAGGAACGCTTGTGGAGGTAGACGGCCACGGGACCGTCGAGCTTGCCCACACGGCGCAGGACGAGCTTCTCGCCGGACTTGGCGGAGAAGGAGACGACCGAGTCGGCCACGGTGGTGCCGTCGAGCTCGGCGGCGTTCAGCGCGTCGAGGTCGGAGATCCCCTGGGCCGCGGCGACCTCGACGATCTTGTCGGCCAGTGCGATGAACTCGGCGCTCTTGGCGACGAAGTCGGTCTCGGAGTTGAGCTCGATCATGACGCCGTCCTTGATGGCGACCAGGCCCTCGGCCGTGGTGCGCTCGGCGCGCTTGCCCACGTCCTTGGCGCCCTTGATGCGCAGCACCTCGACGGCCTTGTCGAAGTCGCCGTCGGTCTCCTCCAGAGCCTTCTTGCAGTCCATCATCCCGGAGCCGGTGAGCTCACGCAGACGCTTGACGTCGGCAGCGGTGTAGTTCGCCATGGTGGGGCGACCCTCCTTAAAGGGGTTCGTGATCTGTCGGAAAAGTGTTCTGAGTCGGTCGGCGGGCGATCGCCTCCACCCTAGACGCCGGGGCGTCGGTGGATGGTCCGCCCACCGCCTCCGACACCTCGGGCCCGGCCCCCGGATGATCCCCGTGGGGATCGTGGGCGGCCGGGCCCGACGGTGCTCGAGCTGGTGGTGAGGATCAGGCCTCGGTGGCCGGCGCCTCGGAGGTGGCGGCCGCGATCTCCTGGGCGTCGGCCTCGGGGGCCTCGGCCACGGGGGACTCGGTGCCGGTGACCTCGGCGGGTGCCTCGGCACCCTCTGCCGTGGCGGCGCCGGTGACCTGGTCCAGCTGCTCGGTCTCCCACTCTGCGAGCGGCTCGGCCTCTTCGCCGGTGGCCTTGCCGGCCTGCGAGCGGGCCTTGAGGCCCTCGGCGACGGCGGAGGCGATGACGCGGGTCAACACGGTGACCGAGCGGATGGCGTCGTCGTTCGCCGGGATCGGGTAGTCGACGACGTCCGGATCACAGTTGGTATCGAGCAGCGCGACGACGGGGATGTTCAGCTTGCGGGCCTCGCCGACGGCGATGTGCTCCTTGTTGGTGTCGACGACCCACACCACGGAGGGGACCTTGCTCATGTCACGCATACCGCCGAGCGTTCGCTCGAGCTTGTTCTTCTCACGCGTGAGCATGAGGATTTCCTTCTTGGTGCGACCCTCGAATCCGCCCGACTGCTCCATGGACTCGAGCTCCTTGAGGCGGACGAGCCGCTGGTGCACGGTCTGGAAGTTGGTGAGCATGCCACCCAGCCAACGCTGGTTGACGTACGGCATACCGACCTTGGCGGCCTCCTCGGCGATGGCCTCCTGGGCCTGCTTCTTGGTGCCGACGAACAGGACGGTGCCGCCGTGGGCGACGGACTCCTTGACGAACTCGTACGCCTGGTCGATGTACGTCAGGGTCTGCTGCAGGTCGATGATGTAGATGCCGTTGCGGTCGGTGAAGATGAACCGACGCATCTTCGGGTTCCAGCGGCGGGTCTGGTGGCCGAAGTGGGCACCTGCGTCGAGCAGCTGCTTCATGGAGATGACTGCCATGATGGGTTGAGGGCTCGTCCGGCTTGGAAGCAGCCGGACCGCGAGGCCCTCGTCCTCGCTTTCTATGTATCGGGTTTCGCCCTCGAGCCGGGTGGCCGCGGGCCCTGGTGTCCGCGCCGGGCCGGACCCCCGTCGGGCGGGGGCACCTGCTGGTCCGGCGTCCGGGGCCCCGGGGCTCATGGCCCCGGGGCCCGGATGCGGCTCCCGGGAACCGGGCTGCCGCAGGACACGCGAAGTCGATCGACGCAGAGTCGACCGCACCGGAAGCATAACCCCTCGGGCGCGCCCCTCCAAGGCGGCCCACCCGACCGGTATCCGGGCACCGCGCACCGCGGTCGTGGCTCCGCCCGTGCGCGGGGGCTCCCGGGGGTGCCGGTGCACGTCTGGTCTGGGGATAATCGTCCATTCCGTCCACAGGTGCCGATCTCCCGTGGCGAACGCGGGGTGCGTGCGGTGGACTCGCGGTATGCAGTCACTCCGGGTCGGTCGCCGCCGGCTCCGCAACCGCGTCTGCGCCGGCCTGGCCGCGGGGGTCCTCGCCGTCGGCCCCGTGGCCGATGCCGCGCCGGTCGGGCCACGGGCGGGCATGAGCAGCCCCCTGCCGGGTCCGGTCTCCGTGTCGACCCCGTTCGATCCGCCCGCCCAGCGATGGCTCCCGGGGCACCGCGGGGTGGATCTGGCCGGCACGGTGCTCGCGTCGGTCCGCGCGCCCGCGGACGGCACGGTCCTGTTCGCGGGGGCGGTGGGAGGGCGACCGGTCCTGTCGATCGACCACGGTGGCGGCGTGCGCACCACGTACGAACCGGTGCGCGCCACTGTCCGGGCCGGAGATCCCGTCATCGAGGGTGTGGAGGTGGGCCGGCTCCTCGCCGGCCACCCCGGGTGTTCGGTCGAAGCGTGCCTGCACTGGGGCGCGCGTGTGACGTCGGGTGACCCGTCCGGTGACGACGACGACTACGTCGATCCGCTGTCACTGCTCGCGGACTCCGAACGGCCGATCCGCCTCAAGCCCACACGTCCCGGAGACGGAGCCGGCTGACGCCCGGGCCGCACTCCCCGCTCAGGCGCGGGGGTGGGCTCCGCGGTAGGCGGCCCGGAGGCGGTCCGCCGAGACGTGCGTGTAGATCTGGGTGGTCGCCGGGGTGGAGTGCCCGAGGAGCTCCTGTACGTGCCGCAGGTCCGCACCGCCCTCCAGCAGATGTGTCGCCGAACTGTGCCTCAGCGCGTGGGGCGAGACCCGGGGGGCGCCCGGCGTGGCCGCGGTGACCTCGTTGACGATCCGCCGCGCGGCCCGGGGGTCGAGTCGCCCCCCGCGCGCCCCGAGCAACAGGCACGGGCCGGACCGGGCGGTGGCCAACGCCGGGCGGCCGCCGTCGAGCCAGGCACGCAGTGCCCGGTCCGCGGGCGGGCCGTACGGGACGGCGCGCTCCCGGTCGCCCTTGCCCACCACCCGCAGCAGGCGACGCTCGGTGTCGACGTCGTCCACGTCGAGCCCGCACAGTTCGGCGATCCGGATACCGCAGGAGTACAGCAGTTCCACGACCAGCCGGTCGCGCAGGGCGATCGGGTCCCCCTCGGCCGCGCCGAGCTCGGTGGTACGGATCGTCTCGGCCGCCTGGTCGAGGTCGAGCACCTCGGGCAGATGGCGACGGGCGCGGGGCGCCTCGAGCCGGGCCGCGACATCGGTCGGTACGAGGCCGGTCCGTGCGGCCCACCCGCTGAAGGATCGGGCTGCCGCGACACGGCGGGCGACGGTCGACCTGGCGGCCCCCGCACCGACCTGGGCGGCGAGCCACCCGCGCAGGGCGGGGAGGGTGAGTGCCCCGCGCAGGTCCGCCGCGGTGGAGGGTCCGTCGGTGTCACGGACGAGGTGGGCGAGCAGGCCGCGGACGTCGGATCGGTAAGAGCGGACCGTCGCCTCGGACCGGGAGCGACCCGTACGCAGGTAGTCCGCGAAGTCGTCGACCACGCCCCCGAACGGCTCGGACCGAGCGTCCCCATCACTCTCAGACGTGCTCACCGGCCCCATGGGTACCAATTGTCTCCCTCGCGTGGGGCCGGCGCAAGCACGCCGGGCCGGGCCAGCCGGACCACGCGACGGGGTCACGACACGGGGAAAGTCATCTGCACCCCGCCATCCCGGCACCTGCGCCACCCCTCCGGGCCCCGTACAGCCGCCCCGGAGGCCAGGAGCCGGCCGAGGACGGCCCTAGCCGTGACGGGTGCGATTCCCGCCGAGGCCGCGATCTCGGCGGGCTCGGCGCCACCCGAGGTGGGCAGCGCCTCGAGGATCCGCCTGGTCGCGTCGTCCAACCCGTCCCACGCGCCGGGCTCACCCCTGGGGGGCGGCGCCGTCTCCCCCATCCGACCTGCGAGCTCGACAACGTCCGACGTCCGAGAGACCAGCACGGCACCCCGCTCCCGGAGCAGCAGGTGACACCCGACCGACGCGACCGACGTGACCGGCCCCGGTACCGCGCCGACAGGGCGGTCCAGCGCGGTGGCCCACGCCGCCGTGCTCAGCGCACCGCTCCGGGCAGCCGCCTCCACCACCACGGAGGCGCCGGTCAACGCCGCGATGATCCGGTTCCGGTCGAGGAAGCGATACCGCGTCACCCCGGTCCCGGGGGGCTGCGCGGAGATCACCGCGCCGGTCTCCGCGATCTCGCGCAGCATCGCGTCGTTCCCGCGCGGGTAGAGCCGATCCACGCCACCGGCGAGGACCGCGATCGTGGTGCCGCGAACCCCGAGGACGGCGCGGTGCGCTGCTGCATCGATCCCGAAGGCCCCACCCGAGACGACCGTGAACCCCTCGGCGGACACCCCGGCACCCAGGTCGGCGGTCACCGCCCTCCCGTACGGAGTGGGCGCCCTGGTCCCGACGAGAGCGACCGACCTGCCCAACACCCGGACCGGGTCTGCGGGGCCACGCCACCACAGCCCAAGCGGGCGCAACGCGGTGGGCACCCCGCCCGTCCCGGCGCGACGTCGTCCGCGTGGACGGTCCAGGGGCTCGAGGGCGAACCCCGGCCAACCCGGGTCACCGGGCACGAGGAACCGGGCGTCCACCTCGTGGGCCGCCTCGAGCATCCGCTCCCCGTCGACGAGGTCCCGCCGTGCCTCGGTCTGGGCCTCCACCGCGTCGCCGGCCCGACCGGCGCGGATCATTTCCCGTGCCCGCACCGGCCCCACCGAGTCCACCAGGTCCCACAGCTGCGCGGTCGGGCGCTCGGTCACCGCGCCCAGGTAGGCGTAGGCCGCGCGCACCTCCGACGACACCACCGATCCCTGCTCCCGTTCCACCGGCATCACTCCTCCCCTCTCAGCACGAGCGCCTCCGCCACGTGCGGCTCCCCCGGCACGGTGGCCCCGTCCAGGTCGGCGACCGTCCACGCGAGGCGCAGGCACCGGTCGACCCCGCGGGGTGACAACACCCCGTGTGCCAGTGCCCGGTCCAGGGGGTGCAGCGCCCGACGATCGAGCCCCCATACGGATCGCAGGACGCGGCCGGGGACCTCGGCGTTCGCCCGCGCACCGGCGGCCTCCGGGCAACCCGCCCACCTCTCGGCGGCGGCCGCCCTCGCCGTCGAGACCCTCGTCCGTACCGCGGCGGTGTCCTCACCTTCGTCCACGGCGAACAGCCCGGACCCGAGCGGCAGCGTCCGTGCGGCGATGTCGATCCGGTCGCGCAACGGCCCGGTCAGCGACCGTCCGTAGCGCCGCCGGGCATCGGGGGTGCACGTACAGGCATCGGGCCGTGCACTGCCACACGGGCAGTCGTTCGCCGCCAGCACCAGCTGGAATCGGGCCGGGAAGACGGAGATGCCGTCGCGCCTGGCGATCCGTACCTCGCCGTCCTCGAGCGGAGTGCGGAGGCTGTCCAGGACCCGGCCGGGGAACTCGGCGCACTCATCGAGGAACAGCACCCCGCGATGCGCCAGCGTCACCGCCCCCGGGCGTGCGACGTTGTTGCCGCCGCCGACGAGGGCGGCCACCGACGCCGAGTGGTGGGGAGCCACGAACGGCGGGCGACGTAGAAGCGGATCCCGCGCCGCGAGCCGTCCCATCACCGAGTGGATGGCCGTCGCCTCGAGTGCGTCCTGCTCCCCCAGATCAGGCAGCAACCCCGGGAGGCGACGCGCGAGCATGGTCTTGCCGGTCCCGGGAGCCCCGCGCAGGAGCACGGCGTGCCCCCCGGCGGCAGCCACCTCGACAGCCCGCCGACAGTCGTCCTGCCCGTGCACCTCCGCCAGGTCGGTGTGGGACCGCGCGCCCACGGCGCGGACCTCCGGGGCGTCCGTGACCAGGGCTCCCCGGCCCCGGCACCATGACGCGAGCATCGCGAGTGAGTCGACCCCCGCGGTGTCGATACCGCTGACCAGCCGGGCCTCCGCGAGGTTCGCGGCGGGGACGATCGCCCGGGACAGTCCGGCGTCCCGCGCCGCGAGCACGGCGGGCAGCACCCCGCGCACCGACCGGACCCGACCGTCCAACGCCAGCTCACCCACCAGCAGGGTGCCGTCGAAGCCCGCCCCGGGCAGCTCCCCTGACGCGGTCAACGTGCCCACCGCGAGCGACAGGTCGAACCCCGAGCCCCGCTTCGGCAACGCCGCCGGGGACAGGGACAGCACGACCTTGCCCGACGGCCAGGTCAGACCACTGTTGATCACGGCCGCCCGCATCCGCTCCCGCGCCTGCAACACCGCCGAGTCCGGCAACCCCACGATGCTGACCCCGGGCAACCCGCGGCCCACGTCGGCCTCGACCTCCACCAGCTGTCCACCGACTCCCTGCAGTGTGACAGCCCACGTCCGACCGAGCGCCACGGCTACAGCACGTCCTCGAACAGCTCGAGACGGGGCCGAGTCGGGTCCGCCAGGTCCACGCCCACCACGTCGAAGCAGACCTGGCGCCACCGGCCCGGGTTCTCCGAGAGCCAGTGGGCGGCCAACCGCCGCAGACGCCGCTGCTTGTCCGGGGTCACCGACTCGGCGGGAGTGCCGAAGCCCGTCCCCGTGCGCGCCCGGACCTCGACGAATCGCAGCCGCCCCGCGGCATCCAACACCACCAGGTCGAGCTCGCCGGCCCGGCACCGCCAGTTCCGGCTGATGACCACCCCGCCCCGGGCCTGCATCAACCCCGCAGCGTGGTCCTCACCGAGTCGCCCCGTCCGTCGGCGTGGATCCACACCGTCCCCGGCCGCCTCGCCGCCCACCGCCTCGTCCCCCGTCATCGCCAGCCCTCCCGGCCGCCCGGTCCGTCCGGGCCCGCCGGGGCTCACCCTGCCGGACGGAAACGGCCCGACCCGCTGGTCGCGGATCGGGCCGGGGGCGCCCTGTGGAAGCGGCGCGGGCTGTGGAGAACGGGGGCCGGGTGCTACTCCGGGAGCCGCAGTTCAGGCTTGTCGAGTTCCTCGATGTTGACGTCCTTGAAGGTCAGCACCCGAACGTACTTGACGAAACGTGCAGGTCGGTACATGTCCCATACCCACGCGTCGGACATCCTCACGTCGAAGTAGACCTCGCCGTCCGCCGACCGGGGGATCAGCTCGACGGCGTTGGCGAGGTAGAAGCGCCGCTCCGTCTCGACGACGTAGGTGAACTGGCCGACGATGTCGCGGTACTCGCGGTAGAGCGAGAGCTCCATCTCGGTCTCGTAGTTCTCCAGATCCTCGGCGCTCATCTCGTGCTGCTCCTCGAATGCGCCTGCGCGGCGCGACGGACGTTGGCGTACGACATCCGATGGATGCCGCTGGGACCGAGCTGCTCGATCGCCCTGGCGTGACTCACGGTGCTGTACCCCTTGTGGGCGGCGAAACCGTACCCCGGGTACCGCGAGTCGAGGTCCACCATAATCCGATCCCGCGTGACCTTCGCGAGGACACTCGCGGCGGCGATGGATGCGACCACTGCATCACCCCCGATCACGGACGTGGACTGACATCCGAGCCCGTCGACCGCGAAGCCGTCGGTCAGCACGAAACCGGGTGCCGGGTCGAGGGCGGCGACCGCCCGGCGCATCCCCTCCAGATTGCACCGGTGGATCCCGCGCATGTCGATCCGGTCCGGCTCGATCACCACCACACTCAGCGCCGACGCCCTGCGCAGGATCACGTCGTGCAGTCGCTCACGGGTGGCGGCGGTGAGCTTCTTCGAGTCATCCAGGTCGGCCAGGTCGGGGTGGAGCCGGTTCCCCAACACGCAGGCCGCCACCACCAGTGGGCCCGCACAGGAACCGCGTCCGGCCTCGTCGACACCGGCGACCGGGCCGAGACCTCTACGGGCGAGGGCTGCCTCCAACGCCAGGCGGCCGTCGCGACGGGTCACCCGGACCCGGCCGGGAAGGGCGACATCCCGGGGCCGCTGCGGTCGTGCCCGGCTCACCCCGCGTTGATATCCGGGGAGGACACCGTCCCGATCCGGCTGAACGGGAGGATGATCGCCCGGACCTTGCCGATGATGTTCTCCTCGGGCACGGTTCCCTGGAACTCGTCACCCATGTGGAAGCGGGAGTCCGCGGAGTTACCGCGGTTGTCCCCCATCACCCAGTAGTTGCCCTCGGGGACCGTGACCGGTCCGAAGGCACAATTGAGGGGGTTCCCGGCCGGCGAGGGGGCCTCGTTGAGGTACGGCTCGTCCAGCGGCTGACCGTCGACGAGCAGTGCACCATCCGGGGAGCAGCCCCCGACGGTCTGGCCCCCCACCGCGACGACGCGCTTGACCATGTCGTTCTGATCGGGTGGGACGATGCCGATCACGCCGCCGATGTTCTGCAGGGTCCTGATGACCTGATTGTCCGACCGGATGGACTGGTAGCCCTCGTTCCACGAATCGGGACCCTCGAAGACCACCACGTCCCCGGGTTCGGGGTCTCCGAACCGGTAGGTGATCTTGTCGACGAAGATGCGATCCCCCGTGCAGCCCGCGCAGCCGTGCAGGGTGGGTTCCATGGACTCCGACGGGATCTGGTAGACGCGTCCGACGAAGGTCTGGAAGACGAACACCAGGACGAGTGCGATCACCACCAGCAGCGGGATCTCGATGTACCAGGGCTGGCTCTTCTTCTCGACGCGGCGAGCCGGGGCCCCGTCGTTACGGGACCCCGGCTCGGCGGCGTCATGTCCAGGCGTATCGGTGCTGCTCACCCGGATGAGCGTAGTCGATCCCGCACCGCCGACGGCGGCCGAGTCCGACCGGCTCTACACGGTCAGCGCTTCTCCTTGATCTTCGCGGCCTTGCCACGGAGTGCACGCAGGTAGTACAGCTTCGCGCGACGCACGTCGCCGCGGACCAGGACGTCGATGCGGTCGATCGTGGGCGAGTGCACGGGGAACGTGCGCTCGACGCCGACGCCGAACGAGACCTTGCGGACGGTGAAGGTCTCGCGGACGCCACCGCCCTGGCGACGGATCACGACGCCCTTGAAGACCTGGACGCGCTCCTTCGAGCCCTCGATGACCTTGACGTGCACGTCGAGCGTGTCGCCGGGGCGGAAGTCCGGGATGTCGTCGCGGAGCGACTTGTTGTCGATGAAGTCGAGAGTGTTCATTGTGTTCCTTGCATGTCAGGAATGAGGACAGAGGACCCTGGCGCCCGCCCGCAGGCGGGACGACCGGTTCGTGCCCCGGATCAGCGCGACCGTCAGCGGACACACGTGGTGCCCGGAAGGTCAACCTCGCTAGTGTGCCATCCGCTACTCGGCGGACCCAAATCACCCGGCCGGAGGAACCCAACCGAAGTCCGAGAGCGTCGCCAGGTCGGCCTTGTCCAGCTCGGCCGACCCGAGGAGATCGGGCCTCCGCTCGGCTGTGCGCCTCAGCGACTCGTCGCGGCGCCACCGCGCGATCCTGGCGTGATCGCCACTCTTGAGGACTTCGGGCACCGGCCGGTCGCGCCACACCTCGGGCCGGGTGAAACTGGGGCCCTCGAGCAGGCCGTCGGAGAAGGAGTCCTCCTCATGGCTGCGCCGGTTCCCCAGCACCCCGGGTAGGAGGCGGATGACGGCCTCCGCGATGACGAGCACCGCCACCTCGCCCCCGATGAGGACGTAGTCGCCGATGCTGACCTCCTCGACGTCCATCCGCGTGGACGCCTCGTCGACGACGCGCTGGTCTATGCCCTCGTAGCGACCACACGCGAACAGCAGGTGGCGTCGACGGGCGTAGCGGTGCGCGTCAGCCTGGGAGAACGGTCGTCCGGCGGGCGTCGGGACTATCAGGAGTGGGCGGATCTGACCGTCCCCCGGCTCGCCCATCGCCGTCCCCGGCGGCGGCACGAGGTCGTCCAGCGCTTCGCCCCACACCGTCGGGCGCATGACCATGCCCGGCCCACCACCGAACGGGGTGTCGTCGACCGACTTGTGGACGTCGTGGGTCCAGCCCCGGAGGTCGTGAACGGCGACGTCGACTATGCCCCGGTCGGTAGCCCGACCGATCAACGCCAACTGCAGCGGAGCGAGGTACTCGGGGAAGACCGTGATGACGTCGAGGTGCATGAGCGGCCCGTCCCCACCATCGGGGAGAGCGGTCACGACGTCCCCAGGTCGAGCAGCCCCTCCGGCGGGTCGATGACGCACGTCCGCGCGACGATGTCCACCTCGGGGACCATCTCGGAGACGAACGGGACCAGTGCATCGCCTCCGTCGGCCAGCCGGATGGCCAGGAGTTCGCCGGCCGCGGTGTGCACGATCTCGGTCACCTCGCCGAGGGTGGCACCCGAGGTGTCGAGTACTCGCAGTCCCACCAGTTGATGGTCGTAGTACTCGTCCGGGTCCTCCGGATCCTCCAGCGCATCCGAGTCGACGAGCAGCAGCATGCCGCGGAGTGCGTCCGCGGTGTCCCGATCGCCGACGCCTTCCAGACGCACCAGAAGCCGCCCGGAATGCTGCCGGGCGGCTTCGATGGTGACGTCGCGGTCGGTGGCCCGATCACCCCGACCGACCCGCCCGACGAGTCGGGTCCCGACGGCGAATCGCTCCTCGGGTGAATCGGTGCGAACCTCCACCACCAGTTCGCCGCGGACGCCGTGCGATTTGACGACGCGTCCCACGACGAGCTCCATGATGGTCCAGGTCCTCCGATTGCCGACGTGTACGGGCGGGGTCAGCGGTCGGTGTCGACCACGTCGACCCGGACACCGTCCCCGCCGACGGCGGAGACGATGGTCCGGATCGCGGAGGCGGTACGGCCACCCCGACCGATGACACGGCCGAGATCCTCGGGCGCGACGGCCACACGGATCACGGTGCCGCGCCGACCACCACTCGACCGGACGGACACCGCGTCGGGGTCCGACACGATTCCGCGGACGAGGTGGTCGACGGCGTCGACGACCATGTCATTCATCTGTCTCAGGCCTCGGCGGTCTCGGCGTCAGCCGACGCGGCCTCGCCCTCGCCGGACTCGGCGGCCTTCGCGGCCTCCTGCTCGGCCTTCTTGGCCTCGTCCTTCTTCGCCTTCTCGGCCTTGCGCTTGGCGGTGATGGCCTCAGCGGACGGCTCGCCCTGGGCGTCCTCGAGGGCCTTGTTGAACAGGTCCAGCTTCGAGGGCTTGGGCTCGGCGGTCTTCAGGGTGCCTTCGGCGCCCTCGATCCCCTTGAACTTCTGCCAGTCGCCGGTGATCTTGAGCAGCTGCTCGACGGCCTCGGTGGGCAGGGCGCCGACACCGAGCCAGTACTGCGCGCGCTCGGAGTCGATCTGGATGAAGCTCGGCTCCTCCTTGGGGCGGTAGAGACCGATGGTCTCGATGGCGCGCCCGTCGCGGCGGGTGCGGGCGTCGGCGACGACGACCCGGTACTGCGGGTTACGGATCTTGCCGAGGCGGGTGAGCTTGATCTTGACGGCCATGAGGCGTCTCGCTTTCTGTTGCGGGTCACGTGGCGATTCAGCGGCGCCCGCCCTGCTGGCGGGGCCCGGTTTCGCCTTCCGGGTGACCGCCGTTCGGCACGGACCCACGAGGGTCCACCGGTGACGGCGTCCAGCGGACCAGTCTAGACAGGCCGGGACGGTGGGCACCAATCGACGCGTCGGGCGGACCGGTCAGCGCTTGGGGAACTTCAGGTCGTTGAGGTCGATCCCCTCCAGCCCCGGCGGGAGCTGGTCGAGTCCGGGCGGCAACTGGGACAGGTCGGGCATCCCGCCGGGCGGCATACCGGGCATCCCGGGCGGCATCCCCCCGGGCATCATCCCCCGCTGCTTGGGCGGGGTGGGACCGCGGCCCTTCCCCTTGCCCTTGCCCTTCTTGCCCTTGCGCTGGTTCTTGCGTCCCGCCCCGGGCATCCCCATCTGGCCCGCCATGCGGCTCATCATCTTGCGGGCCTCGAAGAACCGGTCGACCAACTGGTTGACGTCGGTGACCGTGACCCCCGAACCGTTCGCGATGCGCTGGCGGCGCGAGCCGTTGATGATCTTCGGGTCCGCGCGCTCCTCGGGGGTCATGCCGCGGATGATCGCCTGGATGCGGTCCAGGTACTTCTCGTCGATGTCGCCGACGGCGGCCTTCATCTCCTTGCCGCCGGGCAGCATGCCGAGCAGGTTCCCGATGGGCCCCATCTTGCGGATCATCAACATCTGGTCGAGGAAGTCCTCGAGCGTGAGCTCGCCGGAGCCGATCTTCGCGGCGGTCTTCTCCGCTTCCTGCGCGTCGAAGACCGTCTCCGCCTGCTCGATGAGCGAGAGCACGTCGCCCATCCCGAGGATGCGGCTGGCCATGCGGTCGGGGTGGAAGACGTCGAAGTCTTCGAGCTTCTCGCCGTCGGACGCGAACATGATCGGCGTCCCGGTGAGCTCGCGGACGCTCAGCGCGGCGCCACCGCGGGCGTCACCATCGAGCTTGGTGAGCACGACACCGGTGAAGCCGACGCCCTCACGGAAGGCCTCGGCCGTGACCACCGCGTCCTGACCGATCATCGCGTCCAGGACGAAGAAGGTCTCGTGGGGCTGGACGGCATCCCGGATCCCCCGGGCCTGGGCCATCATCTCCTCGTCGATGCCGAGTCGACCGGCGGTGTCGACGATCACGACGTCGTGCATCTTGGCGCGGGCGTGAGCCAATCCGCGCTGCGCGACGGACACCGGCTCCCGGACACCGATCACCTCGCCGTCGCCCCCGACGGAGGTCCCGGGGTGCGGGGCGAAGGTGGGTACTCCGGCACGCTCACCGACGATCTGCAGCTGGTCGACCGCTCCCGGCCGCTGCAGGTCACAGGCCACCAGGAGCGGTGTGTGCCCCTGCCCCTTGAGCCAGTGCGCCAGTTTGCCCGCCAGGGTGGTCTTACCCGCGCCCTGCAGACCCGCCAGCATGATGACCGTCGGGGGCTGCTTGGCGAACTCGATCCGCCGCTCCTCCCCGCCGAGGATGGCGGTGAGTTCGGCGTCGACGATCTTGACGACCTGCTGGGCGGGGTTGAGCGCCTCGGAGACCTCCGCGCCCTTGGCACGCTCCTTGACCCGCGCGATGAACTCGCGCACCACCGGCAGGGCGACGTCGGCCTCGAGCAGTGCCAGGCGGATCTCGCGGGCCGTCGCGTCGATGTCGGCGTCGCTGAGCCGACCTTTTCCGCGCAGGTCCTTGAGCGCACCTGTGAGGCGGTCGGACAAGGATTCGAACACGGCAACAGCTCCCTGGTTCGCGGCCCGGGAGCGCGCACGGTTCCCGGTGTCGTCGGCGACGACTGATCACAGGGTATCGGCATGCGCCACGGCGGGCGTCGTGGGATCACGTCGTGGCAGCAACGCCTCCACCTGACCGGCCGTACTCAACACCGCTCCGGGGCCGGAGAGCGCGAACACGTCCTCCACGGCCGCTCCCCTGGTGCGCACCACCACCCAGTCGATGCGGGCGCCGGCCTCGATGATCGCGGCCACGACCCGTGCGAACAGGCCGGGCCGGTCCTCCGACCGCACCTCCATCAGCACGCCGTCGGCGTCGGTCCGGTGCGAGATCAGGACGGAGGATCTGGCCTGCGGGGGTCCGATCGCCAGCGCCGCCCCCCGGGACAGCGCGGCGCGAAGCGGCCCGGGGAGCCCGGAGTCGATCGAGCGGCGCAGATCCTGCCGGAGTACGCGTCCGTCCACCGGGTCTCCGAAGCGGGTGGAGACCGTCATCCTCGCGCGCATCCCGCCCGGGGGACGCAGGTCGATCTCCGCGTCCACGATCTCCAGCCTGTGGGCGGCCAGGACCTCCGCGGTCACCGCGAGCGAGCGGCCCCCGCCGGGGACGACGAGAGTGACCTCGTGTGTGGTGCCGGTGTCCGCCGCCCGGAGGTCCACCACGACGTCCGGCGGACCGTGCCGCCGAGAGGCGTTCACAGTCGGCGCCTGCACCGCGGCGGGACGGGGGCCGAGCGCCTTGCCGCAGGCCGCCACGAGCGCGGCGTGGGCCCCGGCACGGCCTGTGGTCCAGACCGTCGGCCCGGTCGCGAGCGAGTCCGCCTCGGTGAGCGCGGCCAACACGTCGAGGGCGACGGCGTCCCGGTCCAGCGCGGTGAGCACGGCCTCGGCGGTGGCGGGGTCGGCGGGGTCGCGTCTCGCGGCGGTCGCGGGGAGCAGCAGATGATGCCTCACGATGCGCGTGAGGGTCTCGGTGTCGCGGCCCCCGAGGCCCATCCGCGCGCAGATCGGGCGGATCATGTCCGCCCCGTTCTCGCTGTGGTCGCCGTCCCGGCTCTTCCCGAGGTCGTGCAGGAGCGCCGCGAGCAGCAGGAGGTCCGCGCGTGCGACGGAGGTGGTGAGTCGGGACGCCTCCACGGCCGTTTGCACCAGGTGCCTGTCGACCGTGTAGATGTGCGCCCGGTCGCGGGCGGGCAGATCCCGCACCCCCGCCCATTCCGGTAGCAGCCGTTCCCACAACCCGCACCGGTCGAGCGCCTCGTGCACGGGGATCTGCGCCTCACCCGAGCCCAGGAGCACGAGCAGGTCCGACAGGGCCTCCGCCGGCCACTGACCGTCCGGGACGGGGCAGCGTTCGGCGAGGACACCGAGGGTGGAGGTCGCGATCGGCAGCCCGAACCGGGCCGCGGCCGCGGCCACCCGCAGCGCCAGCCAGGGGTCGTCGGCCACGCGGGCCGCGCGGGCGAGCGTCACCTCCCCCGCATGTTCCACCACCCCGTCGTCGAGGGGCCGACGGACAGGCGACCTCCGCAGCAGGCCGGTCAGTCCCCGGGAGGACAGCGCCGCGCACGAGCCACGGATCGCCTGGTCCGCGGTGAACGCGATCGTCCGGGAGGCGTCACTCAGCGCCCGGGCGAGATCGAACCGGTCCCCCAGGCCCAGCGCCTCGCCGACCTCGTCCCCGTACTCGGCGTGCAGCACCTCGCGGGGGCGTCCGCTCACCCGGTGTAGTTCGGTCCGGGCGTCCAGCACCAGCCGGTGCGCGCGCGCCATCCCACCGGGGACCACGGGCCGACCGTCGCTGAGGTGGGCCAGGCCCAGGGCGGCGACGAGCTGCGCGTCGCGGAGCCCACCGGCCCCGTTCTTCAGGTCGGGTTCGCTGCGATGCGCGATCACCCCGGCCCGGTGCCGCCGGGCGGCCGCCGCGTCGACGAGGTCGTCGAAGCGGGAGGCGATCTGGTCCCGCCACTGCCGGCGGGCGCCGTCCACGACGAGCGCTCCCAGATCCGCGTCGCCAGCGATCACGCGCGCGTCCAGCAGACTCAGCCCGACGGAGACGTCGGCAGCGGCCACGGCCAGGCACTGGTCGACCGTGCGGACACTGTGGTCGAGTCCGACGCCGGAATCCCACAGCGGGTACCACAGTGCGTCGGCCAGCTCGCCCACGTCACGGTCCGGCCGCCGCTCGTGGACCAGGACGAGGTCCAGATCCGAGTGTGGCAGAACCTCCCGGCGTCCCAACCCGCCGAACGCGATGAGGGCGAACCCCGACCCCGGGCCGATCCCGGCCTCGTCGGCGAGCCGTCCCAGCTCCATCTCGTAGAGCTCGCACAGGGCGTCCCTCAACGGCGCGGCGGGCAGGCTCTCACGCGGGGCGGAGAGGATCCGCTCGCGTCCCGCCCGCAGCGCCGTGGCGCGCTCGCCGTCGGCCGTGACCGCCATGGCACTCCCCTTCCCTCATCCGTCGGGTCCAGAATGTCGCCTCCGTGTCACCGCCTCGGGGCGTACACGTTTCACCTTTGTGAACGGCTGCGCACGGTCTGCGCGGGACCGGGCGAGGGTGGCCTCCGCAGTACACGACGGCGCGCGGCCGCCCCTGTGACGGGGCGACCGCGCGTCGGGTTCTGCCCGAGGGTCAGATCGCGGACGTGCCCTCCTCACCGGTGCGGACGCGCACGATGCTCTCGACGGGGGTCACCCAGACCTTGCCGTCGCCGATCTTTCCGGTCCGGGCCGCGTCGACGATCAGTCGGACCGCGGTGCCGGCGGTCTCGTCGTCGACCACCACCTCCACCCTGATCTTGGGGACGAAGTCCACGGCGTACTCGGCGCCGCGGTAGACCTCGGTGTGGCCCTTCTGGCGTCCGTATCCCTGGACCTCGCTGATGGTGAGGCCGTGGATACCGGCCTGCTCCAGTGCTGCCTTGACGTCGTCGATCGTGAACGGTTTGACGATCGCGGTGACGAGCTTCATGTCGTGGGTTCCTTTCGAAGGGGTCGGCTCAGCGGATGAGCGCGTTGGTGGAGGCCTCGTACGCGCTCTCGGCGTGCTGGGCACCGTCGATGCCCGCCTGCTCGTCGGCCTTGTCGATCCTCCAGCCGAGCGGCCGGCAGATCGCCCAGGCGATCGCGGTCATGATCGTGGTGAACACGAGGGCGGCCACGGCGATCACGATCTGGACCACCAGGAGTCGCCAGCCGTCCGCGGAGTAGAACATTCCCGCGTCCGTTCCGAAGGTGCCGGTGGCGAACAGGCCAATGGCGATGGTGCCCCAGAGTCCTGCGACCAGATGCACGCCCACCACGTCCAGGGCGTCGTCGTAGCCGAAGCGGTGCTTGAGGCCCACGGCCAGCGCGGACAGCACGCCCGCGATCGCACCGAGGGCGATCGCGCCGAGCGGGTGGACGGAACCGGCGGCGGGGGTGATGGCCACGAGGCCGGCGACCACGCCGGAGGCGGCACCGAGGCTGGTGGCGTGGCCGTCACGGATACGCTCCGCGAGGAGCCAGCCGAGCATCGCGGCGGCGGTGGCGGCGGTGGTGTTGACCCACGCCAGGCCCGCCGCACCGTTGGCACCGAACGCGGAACCGGCGTTGAACCCGAACCAGCCGAACCACAGCAGGGCGGCGCCGAGCATGACCAGCGGCAGGTTGTGCGGGCGGTAGGCCGTACGGCCGAACTCGAGCCGCTTGCCGATGAGCAGGACCAGGACGAGCGCGGCCATACCGGCGTTGATGTGCACGACGGTTCCGCCGGCGAAGTCGACGGGCGCGACGGCGGCGGTCAGCCCGCCCTCGCCGTCGTCGACGGTCCCGAAGATCATGGCCGCCAGTCCGCTGTCCGAGTGGGAGAGCAGTCCGCCGCCCCACACCATGTGGGCGAGCGGGAAGTACGCCAGGGTCACCCAGACGCCGACGAACGCCAGCCAGGTGCCGAACCGGGCGCGCTCGGCGATCGCGCCCGAGATGAGCGCGACGGTGATGATCGCGAAGGTCACCTGGAAGGCGACGTCGACGACCTGCGGGTAGGCGCCGGAGCCGGAGACCGCCCATTCGGTCGCGTCACCGATCACCCCGGAGAGCCCGAACATTTCGAAGGGGTTGGCGAACAGCCCCAGGACCGACTCGCTGCCGTAGGACATCGACCATCCCCACAGCAGGTAGATCACGCCGACCACGCCCATCGCGCCGAACGACATCATCATCATGTTCAGCACGGACTTCTGCCGGGACATGCCGCCGTAGAAGAGCGCCAGGGCGGGCGTCATGAGCAGTACCAGGGATGCTGCGATGAGCATCCAGGCCGTGTCTCCCGTATCGATCTCCGGCGTCGCCTCCTGGGCGAGCAACGCGACACTGTCACCTATCACGGTGCGGTCCTCCTCGTCTCGTACGTGGTGAGCGACTCTTCGCTCCCCGTCGACATGAAGATTTCCTTGGTCGTGTTGCACCGGATGTGCCCTGATGTTTCGGGGTTGTAACGCGCTCGGGTCCCCTGTTCCGGTCGTGTGTCCCGGCCGCCCGGGCGCGTATCCCGGCCGCGTCGCCCGGGACCTACGTGCCGAGCAACGCGTCGACGAAGGCCTCGGGGGTGAACGGCGCGAGGTCGTCGGCCCCCTCGCCCAGTCCGACGAGCTTCACGGGCACGCCCAACTCGTGCTGGACCTGGAACACGATGCCGCCCTTGGCGGTGCCGTCGAGCTTGGTGAGCACGACACCGGTGATGTCGACGACCTCCTTGAACACGCGCGCCTGCATGAGCCCGTTCTGCCCGGTGGTGGCGTCGATCACCAACAGGACCTCGTCGACGGGGGTCTTCTTCTCCACCACCCTCTTGACCTTGCCGAGCTCGTCCATGAGCCCGGTCTTGGTGTGGAGGCGACCGGCGGTGTCCACGAGCACGGCGTCCACGCCGGTCTCGACCCCGCGGGTGACCGCGTCGAAGGCGACGGAGGCGGGATCCGCGCCCTCCTTGCCGCGGACCACCTCGGCGCCCACCCGCTCGGCCCAGGTCTGGAGCTGATCCGCGGCGGCGGCGCGGAACGTGTCCGCGGCGCCGAGGAGGATCTCGCGACCGTCGGCGACGAGGACGCGGGCGAGTTTGCCGGTGGTGGTGGTCTTGCCGGTGCCGTTGACGCCGACGACGAGGAGGACGGCCGGCGTCCCGTCGTTCGGCAGCGCACGCAGCGAGCGGTCGAGTTCGGGGTGGAGGTTGTCGATGAGGGTCTGCCGCAGCAGATCGCGCACCTCGGCCTCGGTGCGGACCTGTCGGGTGGCGATCTCCGCCCGCAGGCGGTCCACGACGAGCTCGGTGGTGGCCGAACCGAGGTCGGCCATGATCAGCGTGTCCTCGATCTCCTCCCAGGCGTCCTCGTCGAGATCGCCGGCGCCGAGGAGACCCAGCAGCCCCTGGCCCACGGTGTTCTGCGACCGCGCGAGGCGGCCCCGCAGGCGGTCGAGGCGGCCGGCGGCCGGGTCGATGCGCTCGACCGGGGCGACCGGCTCCGGGGTCCCGGTGACCGTCTCCGGGGGCGCCGGGATCTCCTCGTCGGGCACCTCGGGGGGGACCACGACGGGTTCGACCGGGGCGGGCTCGACGACCTCGGTGGCCTCGGTCGGGCCGGGATCGACGTCCGGCTCGGGCGCGGGGACGGCAGTCTCGGGCGCGGTATCCGGCGCGGTCGCGGGTTCGGCGGCGGGGGCCGCCCCCGTCGCAGGAGACGACGGCGCGGGGGGCCGTGGGGCCGGTGTCGCCGGCGGCAGGTCCTCCCGCGGCGTCGGGTCACGGCGCACCGGCTCCCTGGGCGGGGCCGCCGTGGCGCCGCCCCCTCCCTGGGCGAACGAGAACCCCGTCCCGGCCTGATAGTTGCCGGAGCGCTCCTCGCGGGTGAGCTCCTTGCGCTCGGCGGCCCTGGTGAGGGAGATCTGCCGCTTCTTGCGCAGCTGCAGACCCACGACGAGGGCGATGATGGCCAGCAGCAGCACCGCGGCGACGGCGATGATGATCCAGGTGGTGGTAGTCACGGTGCCCAGTATGGCCGACCGCACCCGTCGTCATCTCGGTCCCGGGGGGCTGTGGCGGACCTAGACTGGCGCCTGTCGTCGTCCGGGGAGGAGCCCACGTGGTCGAGCTCGCCGCCCAGCCAGGGGGTACGTCCGTACGCCGGCGCCCCCTCCGCCGGGCCCCGGCCCCGCCCACCTGGCTCGCCAAGACCATCATGGCGGTGACGGGGTTGCTCTTCACCGCCTTCGTGGTGGTGCACATGGTCGGCAATCTCAAAGTGTTCGGCGGGGCCACGGGTTTCGACGCCTACGCCGCGTGGCTGCGGACGTTGCTGTACCCCCTCGTCCCCCACGAGGGCGTCCTGTGGGCGTTGCGCATCGTGCTGGTCCTGGGCCTGGTGGCGCACGTCTGGTGCGCGGTCGTGCTGGTGCGGCGCTCCCACGCGTCCGCGGGCCCGCACCGTCGGCGGACAGGCCTGACGGCCGGCTCGTTCGGCGCCCGCTCGATGCTGCTCACCGGCGTGGTGCTGCTGCTCTTCGTCGTCTTCCACGTCCTCGACATGACCACGGGCACCGCCCCCGCGGCGTCGGAGGCCTTCGAGCCCGGCACGGCGTACGCCAATCTGGTCGCCAGCTTCTCGCGGCCCTGGGTCGCGGCCTTCTACGGCATCACCATGGTGCTGCTGGCCCTGCACGTCGCCCACGGGGTCCGCACCGCCGCCGGCGACCTCGGGGTGACCGGCGCCCGGAGCCGGGCGGTGATCACGACCGTGGGCGGGATCGCCGCGGTGGCCGTGCTGCTGGGCAACGCCGCTATCCCGATCGCGGTCCAGGCCGGGTGGTTGACGTGACCTTCTCCCCGCCCCCCGTCCTCGTGCCCGACGCACGACAGGGACACGTGCTGAGCTCCGGCACACCCGGGGGCGACCCGGCCTCCGCTTGGGCGAGGCGTCGCGACGCCTACCGCCTGGTCGCGCCGGCCAACCGCCGCCACCTCCACGTGGTGGTGATCGGCACGGGCCTGGCCGGGGCCGGCGCGGCGGCCGCCCTCGGCGAACTCGGCTACCGGGTCACCGCGTTCACCTACCACGACGCCGCCCGGCGCGCGCATTCCGTGGCCGCCCAGGGCGGGATCAACGCCGCCCGCGGCCGCCGGGTGGACGGAGACTCCGTGGCCAGGTTCGTCGCCGACACCGTCTCGGGCGGGGACTTCCGTGGGCGGGAGGCCGAGGCGTTCCGGCTGGGCGAGGAATCCGCGCGGGTGATCGATCACTTCTCCGCCATCGGGACCCCCTTCGCACGCGAGTACGGCGGCGTCCTGTCGACCCGGTCCTTCGGCGGCGTGCAGGTCTCGCGCACGTACTACTCCCGCGGTCAGACCGGCCAACAACTCCAGCTCGCGGGCGTCTCGGCCCTGCAGCGGCAGATCCGTGCCGGCGCCGTCACGCTGCACACCCGCCACGAGATGCTCGACCTCGTCGTCGACGATTCGGGGTGCCACGGTGTGGTGGTCCGTGACCTGGTGTCCGGCCACATCCGGGCCGAGACCGCGCACGCGGTCGTCCTCGCGACCGGTGGCTACGGGACCGTCTTCCACGACTCCACGCTCGCGATCCACTCCAACGCCTCGGCGGTGTGGCGCGCGCACCAGCGGGGGGCCCTGTTCGCCTCACCGTCGTTCGTGCAGTTCCACCCCACCGCGCTGCCCAAGGACAACGACTGGCAGGCCAAGACGATCCTCATGAGCGAATCGTTGCGCAACGACGGCCGCGTCTGGGTCCCGCTCCACGACGGCGACGATCGGCCGCCCGGGGAGATCCCGGACGCCGACCGCGACTTCTTTCTCGAGCGCCGATATCCCGCCTTCGGCAACCTCGTGCCCCGCGACGTGGCCTCCCGGGCGATCACCTCCGAGATCCGTGCCGGGCGAGGGGTGGGGCCACGCCGCAACTCCGTTTACCTGGACTTCCGTGACGCCCTGTCCCGCGACGGGCGCCGGACGATCACCGAGCGCTACGGCAACCTGTTCGAGATGTACGCCCACGCCACCGGCGAGGACCCGTACGCCGTACCCATGCGCATCGCGCCGACGTGCCACTTCACGATGGGCGGGCTGTGGAGCGACTTCGACCTGCAGACGTCGATCCCCGGCCTGTTCGTCGGCGGCGAATGCGGCTGGGCGTATCACGGCGCGAACCGACTCGGTGCGAATTCCCTGCTCAGCGCGAGCGTCGACGGGTGGTTCACCCTTCCGTACTCGGTGCCGGCGCACCTGGCCACCCGCCTCGGGGACGACCTGCCGGGCGACGACGACGAGGTGGTCGTGGCCGCCGTGGCCCGCGCCCGGACGCGGGTGCGGAACCTGCTCGCGGTGGGCGGCTCGACCGGGCCCGAACACTTCCACCGTGAGCTCGGCGAGATCCTCTACTCGGGCTGCGGCGTCACACGAACGGCCGACGGCCTGACCCGGGCGCTCGAGCGCATCCGTGACCTGCGGACCCGGTTCTGGACCGACCTGCGGGTCACGGGCGCAGGCGGTCACCTCAACCAGGTGCTCGAACTGGCCGGGCGGGTCGCCGACTTCCTCGAACTGGCGGAACTGATGTGCGTGGATGCGCTGGACCGGGACGAGTCGTGCGGCGCCCACTTCCGCGACGAGCACCAGACGCCCGACGGCGAGGCCCGGCGGGACGACCGTCGGTGGGCCTTCGCCTCCGCCTGGGCCTCCGAGGGCGATGACCGTGGCGGGCCCCGGTCCTTCACCCGCCACGCCGAACCGCTGGAGTTCTCGGCGGTCGCCCCCACCGCGAGGGATTACCGATGAGGCTCACCCTGCGAATCTGGCGACAGTCCGGGCCCGACATGGCCGGGCGGTACGAGGAGTTCGAGGTCCACGACGCCCGGCCGGAGATGAGTGTCCTGGAGTTGCTCGACGTTCTCAACGCCGACCTGGTGGACGCGGGCGTCGAACCGGTGGCGTTCGACTCCGACTGCCGTGAGGGGATCTGCGGGGCCTGCGGCGTCACCGTCGACGGACGCCCCCACGGTCCCGCGGAGAACACCCCGTCGTGTCACCAGCGGCTGACCCCCTACGCCGACGGGGACATCCTGCGCATCGAACCGCTTCGCGCCGCCGTGTTCCCTGTCATCCGCGATCTGGTGGTGGACCGCTCCGCTCTGGACGGGGTCGTCGAGTCCGCGGCCCATGTGGGAATCCCGGCCGGCGCCGCCCCGGACGCGGACTCGACCCTCCAGGGTCACGACACGGCGGAGACCGCGCTGGACTTCGCGGCGTGCATCGGGTGCGGGGCGTGTGTGGCGGCCTGCCCCAACGGCTCGGCCAACCTGTTCGTGGGGGCCAAACTCGGGCACCTCGCCCTCATGCCCGTCGCGGGCGCCGACCGCGCGACCCGCGCCCGCGAGATGGTCAGCGCCGCCGACGAGGAATTCGGACCCTGCTCGCTCTACGGAGAGTGCTCGCGGGTGTGCCCGGCGGGGATCCCGCTGCGGGCGATCGGCGTGGTCAACCGTGAACGGCTCCGGGCGGTCTTCCGGCGCTCGTGATCCTCAGCGCATGCGTTGGGAGATGACCTTGGAGATGCCGTCGCCCTGCATCGACACCCCGTAGAGCACGTCGGCGACGTCCATGGTGGGTTTCTGGTGGGTGATGACGATGAGCTGGCTGGTCTCCCGCAGCTGCTCGAACAGCCCGATGAGCCGCCGCAGGTTGGTGTCGTCGAGCGCCGCCTCGACCTCGTCCATGACGTAGAACGGGCTGGGGCGGGCCTTGAAGATCGCCACCAGCATGGCGACCGCGGTGAGCGACTTCTCGCCGCCGGACAGCAGCGACAACCGCTTCACCTTCTTTCCCGGTGGTCGCGCCTCCACCTCGATGCCGGTGGTGAGCATGTCCTCCGGCTCGGTGAGGATCAGTCGCCCCTCCCCTCCGGGGAAGAGCGTTGCGAAGACACCACGGAACTCGCGCTCGACGTCGACCCACGCCTCGGTGAAGATCTGCTCGATGCGCTCGTCGACGTCGTCGATCACCCCCTCCAGGTCGGACCGGGCCTTCTTCACGTCGTCGAGCTGGGTGGACAGGAACGCGTAGCGCTCCTCCAGCGCCGCGAACTCCTCCAACGCCAGCGGGTTGACCTTGCCCAGGGTGGCCAGGTCCTTCTGCGCCGACCTGAGACGACGCTCCTGTTCGGCGCGCACGAACGGCATCGGCGGCGGCGGGGTCACGTCCTCACCACGTTCGCGAGCCGCCTCGTACTCCTGCATCTCCAATGCCGACGGCGGCAAGTCCACGTCGGGGCCGTAGTCCTCGACGAGGGCCTGCGGTTCGATACCGTGACGCTCGAGCACCGCCGCCTCGAGCTCCGAGACCTTGACCTCGAGCTGCGCCCGGACGATCTCGTCGCGGTGGGCGGCGTCGCCGAGCCTCGACACCTCGGACTCGGCGGCCGCGAGATCACCACGCAGCGTGGCGACACCAGCGGTGGCCTCGGCGCGCGCGGCCGAGAGCCGGTCCCGCTCGGTTCCGGCGGCGGTGATGAGTTCGTCGAGCCGCGCGAGCAGCCGCCCGCTGAGCTCGTCGACCACGCCGGCGACCTCGGCGCCGCGGCGCCGCTGCGCCGCGGCCCTGGCCGCCCGGGCCCGGGACTCGCGCTCCGCCTGCGCGGCCCGCCGCAGGGACGCCGCCTTCCCGCGGACGCCGGACGCACGTTCCTCCGCGGACCGGTGGGCGAGCCTGGCCTCGAGTTCCGCGGCCCGGGCCGAGGCCACGGCGGCCTGCGCCGCACCCCGCCCGTCGTCTTCGGGTGGCCGGACCTCGTCGTCGTCCCCGGCCCTGGCGAGTCGGTCGGTCAGCTCGGCGTGTTCGGCGCGCGCGGCGTCGAGCTTGTCCACCGAGATCCGGCGGGTCTGCTCCAGGCGCCGCACCTCGGCCTCGGCGCGACGCCGTCGCTTGCCGATACGGGCGAGCTCCGCGTAGATCTCCTCGATCGCGGCGTCGGACTCGCTGATGGCGGCGAGCGTCTCGGAGAACCGGTCCGCCCGCTCGGTGTCCTCGGCCGCGGCGCCGGCCAACTCGGCGCGGGTGGTCTCGATCTCGGCCCGAACGGCGTCGCGCTCGACGACCGCGGCGTCGATCGCCGACTGGATCTCCAACCCCGTCCGCCCCGACGCGGACCCGCCCACGGTCCACCCCGCACCGGCCAGCTCCCCGTCGCGGGTCACCGCGCGCACGCGGCGGTCCGCTTCGACCTGGGCGTGGGCGGCGGCGAGGTCGTCGACCACGACCACATCGACCAACAGGGCGGTCACCGCCGCCACGAGGTCCTCCGGGACGTCCACCACGTCCAGCGCCCAGCGTGCCCCGCCGACCAGGTCGACCTCCAGGCGGTAGTCGCCACCCGGCGCCCCGGCGCCCACGAGACCGGCCCGGCCCGCGTCGGCCTCGCGCAACGCCGCAAGTACCTGGCGCCGGTCCACGGAGGTGTCCACGACCACCGCGTCGACGGCCGGCCCGAGGGCGACCCCCACGGCGCGTTCCCACCCGTCGCGGACGCCGAGCATCTCCCCCACCGTCCCGGCGACGGCGTCGGCCCCGAGGTGCCGCAGGACCCACTCGGCGCCGTCCCCGGCGCCCTTGTTCTGCTCGAGAGTCTCGATCCGGGCGGCCAGCCGCGCGATCCGCTGGTCGGCCTCCCGCTCGATCCCCTGCAACTCCGCCAGCCGGGCCCGTGCCGCCAGGTGGGCGCGCTCGGCCCGTCCCAGGTGTTCGTCGAGGGTCCGCTCGCTCTGCTCGTGCGCCCCCACCCTGGCGTGGACGGCGTCGAACTCGGCCTCGGCGTCGACCACGGCGGTGCGCGCGACATCCGCCTCGGCGTCCACGCGCGCGATCTCCGCCTGGGTGGACTCCACTCTCGCGGCGAGGGTCTCGACCTTGCCCGCGAGCCTGGCCACGCCCTCCCGGCGGTCCGCAATCGCCCGGACGGCCTTGAGATGCTCGGCCTCGAGCGCGGCGAGCGTCGACTCGGCCCGTCCGAGCGCCTCCGTCGCGAGACGGGCCTTCTCGGCGGCGGCGTCGACCTGGGCGGCGAGTTCCTCCTCGTGCGCGGCGGCCCGCTCGGCCTGGCGCTCGAGCTCGTCCGGGTCGGTGCCGTGGTGCACGGCGACCTCGGCGGCCAGCGACCGCGCGCGGTCGGCGGCGATCCGGGCGGTGGCGCGGGCCCGCTCCGCCAACGTCGACAGGGCGAACCACCGCTGCTGTGCGGCGTCGGCGTCCGGGGTCAGCCGATCGAGCTCGGCCTGGGTGTCTGCGACGGCCCGCACCAGCTCGTCCCTGCGGTCGACCGCCTGCGCGACCTGGTCCGCCAACCGGGAGCGAACACTCTCGGCATCCGCGAGCTCGCGTCGACGGGTGACCAGGTCGTCGGCGGCGAGGCGGAACGTGGCGTCGCGCAGGTCCGCCTGGATGGTCTGCGCCCGGCGCGCGACCTCGGCCTGCCGCCCCAGCGGCTTGAGCTGGCGCCGCAGTTCGGTGGTGAGATCGTTCAACCGGTCCAGGTTGCCCTGCATCCCGGCGAGCTTGCGCTGGGCCTTCTCCTTGCGGCGCCGGTGCTTGAGGATGCCGGCGGCCTCCTCGATGAACGCCCGGCGCTCCTCCGGCTTGGACTCGAGGATCTCGGCGAGTTTTCCCTGGCCGACGATGACGTGCATCTCGCGGCCTATCCCTGAGTCCGACAACAGTTCCTGCACGTCCATGAGTCGGGCGCGGTCGCCGTTGATCTCGTACTCCGCGGCGCCGTCGCGGAACATCCGGCGGGTGATCGACACCTCGGCGTAGTCGATCGGCAGCACGCCGTCGGAGTTGTCCAGGGTGAGGGTGACCTCGGCGCGGCCGAGCGGCTGCTTCCCCGCGGTCCCCGCGAAGATGACGTCCTGCATCTTGCCGCCGCGCAGCGATTTGGCACTGTGCTCGCCCATGACCCAGGTCAGGGCGTCGACGACGTTGGACTTTCCCGACCCGTTGGGCCCCACCACGCAGCAGATTCCGGGCTCGAATCTCAGGGTCGTCGGCGCCGCGAAGGACTTGAAGCCCTTGAGCGTCAGCGACTTGAGATACACGGTTGTCGATCCTAGGTCAGCGTTCGACGAATCCCGGGAGTCCGCCCCGGGCCGGCTCCCAGGTGTCGACGACGAGGTCCACGTGGCCGGGGGTCCCGCCGCCGCGGAGGAGTTCCAACAGGTCACGGCACGCGGGCTCCGGTCCCTCCGCCACCACGTGGACGCGCCCGTCCGGCTTGTTGGCCGCGTACCCGCTCAGGCCGAGTTCGAGTGCCCGGCTGCGGGTCCACCAACGGAAGCCCACGCCCTGGACGCGGCCGTGGACCCAGGCGACCAGCCGGACCCGGTCGGCTCCCGGGGCGCTCATGCCTCGTCGCCCCCGGTCTCGAAGCCCAGCTCGATCTCGGTGCCCGCGGTGAGCGTCCGGCCGACCGTGCACGCGGAGTCCACCGAGCGCCGGATCATCGCCACCAGTCGCTCGGCCATCGCCGGGTCTAGCCCGGACAGGTCGAGCTCGTAGCTCTCCTCCAGCAGCGGGTATCGCTCGTTCTCGCGGTCGGCGTCTCCGGAGACGCGAACGGTCGCGGCGTAGTCGTCACCCAACCGGCGGGAGATCGTGAAGTCGGAGGCCATGGCCGTGCAGGACCCGAGCGCGATCTTGAGCAACTCCCCCGGGGTGAACACCCCCTCGACGTCGGCCGAGCCGATCTCGACCCGGGCTCCCCGGGAAGATGTCCCCACGTAGCGTCGGGTCCCGGTGCGTTCGACACGGAGATCGGGAGCGGGGTGCGCCGCCTGCGGGGCGGCCGGCGCGGGCGTCTGCGTGGGGGTGGGGGGCGTCGACTCAGTCATGCGGTCATCGTACGACCGGTCCGCGGGCCACCTCAGCCCCGCCGCGGCGCGCGGGACCGACGTGGCGGGCGGGACCGGCGTGGCGCGGGCTGGCAGACCGGGCAGAAGTGCGAACCGCGGTTCATGAAGTCCTCCCGCACCACGGCCGTCCCACACCGCGCGCACGGCAGGCCCGCCCGTCCGTAGACGTCGAGGGAGCGATCGAAGTACCCCGAGGCGCCGTTGACGTTGACGTACAGCGCGTCGAATGAGGTGCCGCCGGCCGCCAGCGCGTCCGCCATCACCTCGCGGGCGTGCTCGAGGACCCCGGTCACGGCGCGGAGTGTCACGGCGCCGGACCGCCGGCGGCCGTGGAGACCGGAGCGCCACAAGGCCTCGTCGGCGTAGATGTTGCCGATCCCCGAGACCACGGTCTGATCCAGCAGGAGGCGCTTGATCTCGGTGTCCCGGCGTCGGATCGTCCGGGCGGCGACGAGGGGGTCGAACCCGGGCTCGAACGGGTCCGCCGCGATGTGGGCGGCCGGCGCGGGCAGGAGCTCCCCCGTGCCGTCGAGAGCCTCCGCCAGTGGGACGACGGTCCACCCGCCGAACGTCCGCTGATCGACGAAACGCAGCTCCCTGCCGTCGTCGAGCTCGGCTCGCGCGTGCAGATGGCGTACCGGCGGCGCACCGCCCTCGGCGACCAACATCTGCCCGCTCATCCCCAGGTGTACGAGCAGGCAGTCCGCTCCCGCCGCGTGGTCGGAGTCCAGGGTGAGCCACAGGTACTTGCCGCGACGCCGGGCGCCGCTGACGGTGCGGCCGGTCAGACGCGCGACGATCTCAGGGGCGCCGCCCGGCTGCCGGCGCGCGGTGCGGGCGCCGGTGACCTCCACGGACGTGATCACACGACCGACGACGTGATCGGCCAGGCCCCTGCGGACGACCTCGACCTCGGGTAGCTCGGGCACGTCAGCGTGTGGTCCCGTCCAGGGCGGCCCACGCCTGCTCGGCGGCCTTCTGCTCGGCCTCTTTCTTGGTGCGACCGGTCCCCTCGCCCAGGGACTCGTCGCCCACGAACACCACCGCGGAGAAGGTCTTGTCGTGGTCCGGCCCGGTGGAGGTGATCTCGTACCGCACCCTGGGCCTGCCCGTCGACGCGCACTTCTCCTGCAGGCTGGTCTTCCAGTCGAGGGCCGCCCCCAGATGCGGGACCACCTGCAGTCGGTCGCCGATGATCCGTTCGATCAGACCCCGGGCCGTCTCGAGCCCGTGGGTCAGATAGACCGACCCGAACACCGCCTCGAGGGTGTCGGCGAGGATCGAGTGCTTGTCACGACCGCCCGTCAGTTCCTCACCGCGGCCGAGCCGCAGGTGATCTCCCAGGCCGCCGGGGCCGATCTCGCGCGCGATGTCGGCCAGGACGTAGGTGTTGACCAGGCTCGCGCGGATCTTGGCGAGGTCCCCCTCGGGACGGTCCGGGTACGCCGTGTAGAGGTACTCCGTCACGACCAACTCGAGCACCGCGTCGCCGAGGAACTCCAACCTCTCGTTGTGGGGCAGACCGCCGTGCTCATAGGCGTACGACCTGTGGGTCAGAGCCTGGGTGGCGAGGTCGGCGGGTAGGGCGACCCCCAGGACAGAGTCCAGGGGCGACGGCTGCTCCGTCACGCGCGGTCCTCACCGGCGTCGCCGGCTCCGGTGGACCCGAACTTCTCCGCCAACCCGGCCCAGCGCGGGTCGATCCGGCCCTCGGCGTCGCCGGAGACGCCGTCGGGAGCGGGGGTGTCCGGGTTGATGCATTCGTCGTGTCCGTAGTCGGTGCACGTCGGCGACATGGGGAACTCCAGACCGAACGCGTCGACGAGCGCGGGCTCGAGGTCGAGCAGGTCGCCGTCCAGCAGGCGGACCTCGTCCTGCTCGGCGGCCTCGGCCGCGGCGGTGCCCTCGGCCGCGTACATGTCGGTCAGGTCCACGCCCACCGGGGCGGAGAACTCGCCAAGGCAGCGCGCGCACTCGACCTCGGCCCGACCGGTGACCGAGCCGGTGACGAGCACACCCTCGTCGACGTAGGTCAGCATGAGGTCGAGGTCCACCTCGGAGCCCTCGGGGATCCGGATGAACTCCACGCCGATGGCCGAGGGGAGGACGGCGGCACGCTGCACCGGCACCATCGAGCCGGGGGCGCGTCCGAGGACGCGGGTGTCGAGGACGAGCGAATCGGCGGCGGGCCGGCCGTGGCGGGGGGTACGGGAGGTGGTGGACACGCCCAGCAGACTACCCGCCGGGGTCAGTAGTCCCCGTACCCGTCGCCCGGGCGCTCGTCCTCGCGGACCCCCCGCCGGCCGGTGGGCTCCCGTCGCCCGACCGGGGCGACACCGTGCAGCTCCTCGCGACCCCGGCTGACGGTGCGGAGGGTGGTGCCGAGGAACTCCTCGAACCGGGCCATCTTCTCGTCGATGTAGGCGTCGCATTCCTCGCGCCGACGCTCGCTCTCGGCGTGCGCGGCGTCTCGCACCCGCGCGGCTTCCTCGTCGGCGATGCGGACGACCTCGGACTCGGACAGCATCCGCTGCTGCTCCTGCCGGGCTTCGGTGATCGTGCGGTCGTAGAGGATGTTGGCCTGTTCGACGAGCCGGTCTGCCTCCGCGCGGGCGCGGCTCGTGGTGGACTCGGCGTCCCGACGCGAGCGGTCGAGGAGCTCCGCCGACTCGGCGCGGGCGTCGCCCACCAGCCCGTCGGCGTGGGTGGTCGCCTCGGCGACCATGCGGTCGGCGCGGGCCTTGGCGTCGGCGAGCATGGCGTCCGCGTCCTCGCGCGCCTCGCGCAGGGTGCGGTCCGCCTCGGCGTCGGCGGCGGCGACCGTCTCGCGGGCGGTGGCATCGGCCTCCGCGAGCACCCTGTCGCGCTGGTCCAGCACGTCCTGGGCGTCGTCGAGTTCGCCGGGGAACGAGTCACGGATGTCGTCGAGCAACAGCAGGGACTCGTGCCGGGGCACCACGCAGTTCGCGGTCATGGGCAGACTGCGGGCGTCCTCGATCATCGCGTTCAGCTCGTCGAGGGCCTGGAACACTCGGTACACGCTCGTCCCTTCACCGGATCGTCACTCTTGCCCCACCAGTGTGCCCGCAACACAGGTCGCCGGGCCGGTGCGTGGGCGGTGTGTCCGGTAGGTCCGGCGGGCCAACGCCGCTTGCCCCGCCCCTCCGTCAGCCCAGGCGCTCCGTCAGGGCGCGGGCGACCGGCTCCGGCAGCAGGTGGGACACGTCGCCGCCGAGTCGGGTGACCTCGCGGCACAGCGAGGAGGAGACGAACGCCAGGTCGGCCCGGGTGGGCAGGAAGACGGTGTCGATCTCGGCGATCGAACGGTTCATGTGGGCCATCGGCAACTCGTAGTCGTAGTCGGTGGAGTCGCGCAGGCCCTTGATCACCGCGGTGGCACCCTGATCGCGGCAGTAGTCCACGAGCAGTCCGTAGAAGCTGTCCACCCGCACCCCGGGAATGTCGACGCAGACCTCGTCGATCATCGCCTTGCGCTCGTCGATCGAGAAGGTGCCCTGTTTGTTGGGGTTGGCGACCACGCACACGATCACGTCGTCGAACAGCGCGGCGGCTCGCCGGATGATGTCGAGGTGCCCGAGGGTCACCGGATCGAAGGAGCCTGGGCACACGACGGTGGTCATGGGGCGACCGTATCAACAGGCCGGGCCATCTCCACGGCGGTCTCGCCGTAGGTGCGCTGAAACCCGACCTCGTACCCGCCCGGCCACCGCACGGCCGGGTCCCGCTTCGACCGCTCCCACACGACGAGCGCGTCCTCCGCGAGCCACCCCCCGGCGAGCAGGGCCTCCAGCACCGGTTCGTCCAGCTCCGCTGACCGCTCGTACGGAGGGTCGGCCAGGACGAGGTGGAATCCGCCCTCGAGGGGGCACCGGCCACGGACCGCGGCGGGCAACGCCGCGCGCTTCACGGTGAGACGGAGCGGGGACGACGACGATGAGGACGACGACGACGACAACGACGACGACGCGCCCGCCGTGTTCTTCTTCAGGCACGCCACCGCGCGCTGGTTCTCCTCGACGAACCACGCCACGTCGGCTCCCCTGGAGACCGCCTCGAGTCCGAGCGCACCGGAGCCCGCGAACAGGTCGAGAACGGCGGCGCCGTCCAGGTCCACCCGGCTTCCGATGGCACTGAAGAGCGCCTCGCGGACACGGTCCGTGGTGGGCCTGGTGCCGGCCGGCGGCACGGTGATCGTCAGCCCGCGCAGGCGGCCGGAGATGATGCGGGTCATGTCTTCCCTGTGGTCGTGGGTCAGTATCTGAACAGGTAGTCGGATTCCTCGGAACCGGCCAGGCGGCGGACCCGCTCCGCGAGCGCCGGGTGGGCGTGCAGCCCCGGGTCGGACTCCAGGATCTGTTCGGCGTGGCGCCGGGCGATCTCGATCACCTCACCGTCGTCCACCACCGACAGCAACCGCAACGCCGAGAGGGCACCCGACTGGGCGTCCCCGAGGACATCGCCCTCGCGGCGCTGCACCAGGTCCAACTGCGCCAGCACGAAGCCGTCCGTCGTGGCCGCCACGGCATCGAGCCGCTCCATCGAGCGACCCCCGGTGCGGGAGTTGGTCACCAGCAGGCACAGGCCGGGCAGTCCGCCCCGACCGACGCGGCCACGCAACTGGTGCAGCTGACTCACGCCGAAGCGCTCGGCGTCCATGACCACCATGACGGTGGCCTGGGGAACGTCCACACCGACCTCGATCACGGTCGTGGAGACGAGGACGTCGAGAGCGCCGGCCGCGAACGCCGCCATGGTGGCGTCCTTCTCCTCCGGCGGGAGTCGGCCGTGCATGAGTCCGATCCTCAGTCCCGCCAGGGGCCCGGTGGAGAGGTGCTCGTGCAGGTCCACGGCAGCGGCCAACGGCGGTCGGTCGCTGCCGTTGTCGTCGTCGCCCCCCTTGTCGGCGCCCCCCTTGTCGGCGCCGCCGCCCTTCTCGGGGTCGTCGGCGTCGATCCGCGCGCACACCACGTACGCACGGTGGCCGGCCTCCACCTCCTCGCGCACCCGCTCCCAGGTCCGCTGGAGCCACCGCGGCTTCTCCCTCGCCGGGACAACGGAGGTGGAGATGGGGCGACGCCCCCCGGGGAGCTCCTGGAGCTCAGACACCTCCAGGTCCCCGAACACGGTCATGGCGATGGTCCGCGGGATCGGGGTCGCGGTCATCACCAACAGGTGGGGGACCAGTCCCTCGCGCCCCTTGGCGCGCAGTCGGTCGCGTTGCCGAACGCCGAAGCGGTGCTGCTCGTCGACCACCACCAGGCCGAGGTCGAAGAAGTCCACCGTGTCCTGGATCAACGCGTGGGTCCCCACGATGATCCCGGCCTCCCCGGTGACGATGTCGAGCAGGGCCGCGCGCCGCTGGGCCGTGGACATCGACCCGGTGAGCAGCACCACGCGGGTGGCCTGCTCGGCCGCTCCCAACCTGCCGCGCTCACCGAGATCGCCGAGCATCGCAGTCAGTGAACGGTGATGCTGGACCGCCAGGACCTCGGTGGGGGCCAGCATCACGCACTGCCGCCCGGCGTCGACCACCTGGAGCATCGCCAACAACGCCACCACGGTCTTGCCCGAGCCGACCTCGCCCTGCAGGAGCCGGTTCATGGGCTCGTCACGGGTCAGGTCCGCCGAGATCTCCTCCAGTACCGACGCCTGTCCGCCGGTGAGCTCGAACGGCATCCGGGCCTCCATGGCCGCGCGGAGCCCGTCCCCGCGCACCGGGCTGGCCGGCGCCGGGTCCCGCGCGACGAACCGGCGCCTGGCGCCGAGCAGCAACTGCAGCGCGAGTGCCTCGTCGAAGCGCAGCCGGTACCCGGCCCGATCCTTGTCCCGGGAGTTCTCGGGTAGGTGGGCCTTACGCAGTGCCTCGTCGAGGTCCATGAGGCCCGCCACCGACCGGACCGTGTCGTCGAGCGGGTCGACCACCGGCACCAACGCCCGCAGGGTGGTGACCACCGCGCCGAGCAGGTCCCAGGAGGTGACCCCCTCCTTGGCCGCGTACACGGGCAGCAGTGGCCGGTCGAACAGGCTCGGTCCGCCCTCGGCGTCGATCTCCGCGGCCAGGCGGGCCAGCGCCGCGAGGTCGCCGGACCCCTTGAGCTGGCCGCCGGGGCCGGTCACCGGACGCAGGACGAGGAACTCGGGATGCTTGAGGTCCAGTGACCGGCGGAAGCGGGAGACGGTGCCGTCGAACATCGCCAGCGTCCCCACCGGGAGCATGAACTTGATCTTGCGCCCGGCGAAGAACACGACCCGGAACGTGGTGTCGCCGTCCTCGACCGTCAGCGTGAGCATCTCCCGCGTCTGCCGCTGCTTGGTCTGGTAGGTGCGGGTCTGCGCGGTGGTGACCTTGCCGATCACCGTGACCCGCTCGCCGTCGACCAGTTCCCGCTTGTCGTAGCGCTGCCCGTGCTGCCGGTAGCGGCGCGGCAGAGTGTGCAACAGGTCGCCGACGCTGCGGTGCCCGAACGCGGCGGTGATGCGCTCCGCCAGCCCGGGGTCGAGGACCTCGGCGAGCGGGGTGTCCGTGGTGGCCAGAGAGGTCATTCGACCCCGACTTGGGCCACGGCCCGCCCGGGGCCGGCGGCGTACCCGACCACCTCGATGTCGGGGTGGGAAGACCGCACGCGGGACAGCGCCGACTCGGTCGCCGCCTCGTCGTAGGCGTCACCGAACAGTACGGTGACGAGTTCGCCTCCGGAGGACAGCACCCGGTCGACGAGCGCACACACCGCGTCGACCGCGTCGGACTCGATCAGTGCGACGTCGTGCCCCACCACGCCGAGCAGGTCGCCGGCGGTGCACCGACCCACCAGGGTCAGCGCGTCCTGCTCCGCCCGGATCAGGTGGGCGTGCCGGGTCCCGGCCGCGGCGTCGGCCATGGAGAACCCGTCCAGCGACAGGGTGGTCGTGGGGTCGTGCACCGCCAGGGCGGCCAGGCCCTGGACCACGGATCCGGTCGGCAGGATCAGTGCGTGACCCTCGCCGTCGCGCAGCGCGGCGTCGATGGCGCCGATCTGGTCGCGGGACAGTTCGCCGTTGGGGAGGACGAGGAGCTCGTCGGCGTCGACGGCGAGCACCGCGTCGATCACGCCCTCCCCGTCGTCCCCGGGGTCGACGGTCTCCGCCCCGGCCTCGGAGAACAGGTCGGCCAGAGGCCCCTCCGGCACGATGGCGACGACCTTGCGCAGCCCGGGGTCGCCGGTTCGCTGGTCCGAACCGTGCGGGTCCCCGGCGTCGTGGGCCCGGTGCTGCCCGGGTCGATCGCCCGCGGGGTCGAGCATGTCGGTCACCCGGATCTCGGTGACCCGCCCGAGCGACAGGGCCGCCTCGATCGCGGCGCCGATGTCGTCGGTGTGGACATGCACCGCCCACCTGGCGTTGGCTCCGGAGCCACCGTCGCCGACGACACCCACGCTGTCGCCCACCATCCGGAGTGCGGTCCGCAGCTCGTCGGCGCGCGCGTCGTCGGAGTGGGTGAGGGAGTACATCACCTCGTAGCGGGTCCCGGCGTCCTCGTGCGGTTCGTCCGTATCGTGCCCGGGCGTTGACGACGCCTCTGCGCCGTCCTTCGGGATGAAGTAGTCCGGCCGTTCGGGGGTCTGACCCGCCAGGATCTCGACCATGGCGTCCAGCAGGACGAGCAGCCCACGCCCGCCGGCGTCGACGACGCCGGCCCTGCTCAGCGCGGGCAGTTGTGACGTGGTCCTGTCGAGCGCCTCGGCGCCGGCGTCGGCGGCCACGCGGGCCACCTCGACCAACGAGGAGGCGGAGGACCGTCCGGCCGCGGTCGCGGCCTCCCGCAGGACCGTGACGATGGTCCCCTCGACCGGCTCGCTCAACGCGTGGTCCACGAGGGTCACCGCGGTCCGCAGTGCGCGCCGGTAGGTGGAGGCGTCGACCACGGTGAAGGTCGCCGCCTCGCCGACCGCCCGCAACACCTGCGATAAAATCACGCCGGAGTTCCCCCGCGCACCGTGCACGGCCCCGTGGCCCAGCGCGACGGCGATCTCGCGGGCGCCGGCGGTGCCCCCGCCCTCGGAGATCCACGCGTCCTCGCCCTCGGCCCGGTCCACGGCCGCCCGCATGGTGTAGAGCAGGTTCGTTCCGGTGTCGGCGTCGGGGACCGGGAAGACGTTGAGGGCGTTGATCTCCTCGCGGCGGGCGGCGAGCTGCTCGACGCACCGCCGGGCCCACGTGAGCAGCCCGTGCGCGTCGAGGGTCGACGGGCGTTCCTCGACACGTGTCGACTCCTGCGTCATCACCCCTCCTCACCGCGCGCCCACCCCTGCAGCCATCTTCCCTGTCGGCCCGGCCAAGCCTAGTACCCTCTGCACTCGACAGCCGTCCGACTAGCCGAGACGGCCGACACGACCCGGGAGCACCACGATGACCGCAGACCTCACCGCCACCCCCCTCGTCACTCTCACCGACGGGGTACTCACGCTCCCGGTCTCGCTGGAGGGCAAGGGCAACTCACTCGATTCCGACGCGGTCGACCAGGCGGCCATCGCCCTCCGTGCGCTCCTCGACGGCGAGATCGACGCCGGGTCGGTCCTGCTGGTGGGCCTGGGCGAAAATTTCTGCAACGGCGGCAACGTCCCGGGCTTCGCCGCGGCCGAGGACCGTTCGGAGCACGTGCGGGAGCTCGCGGACCGGCTGCACGGGGTCGTCCGGATGCTCGACGAGGTGACCGTGCCCGTGGTCGCCGCGGTCGCGGGGTGGGCGGCCGGCGCCGGCGCCTCGCTGGCCATGGCCGCGGACTTCTCGGTCGGCGGGCCCGACACCCGACTGCTCGCGGCCTACCCGGGCATCGGGCTGTCGCCGGACGGAGGGATGTCGTGGCGCCTGCCGCGCGCGGTCGGTCAGCCCGCGGCGCGGGCGTTCATCCTCGGCAACGAGCCGATGGACGGTGAGCGCGCCTTCCAGTTGGGCGTGCTCACGACCTTCGTCGACGGCGACGTCCGGGAGGCCGCCCGGTCTCTGGCTGTGCGTCTCGCGGCCGGACCGCGCGAATCCCACGCCGCCGCGAAGGCGCTCCTGCGTGCCTCCGAGAACGCCACGCTGTCGGATCAACTCGACGCCGAGCGCGAGTCGATCGCCCGCCTCGCCGTCTCGCCGGACGGCATCGAGGGCGTGGATGCGTTCGTCGCCAAACGCCGTCCGGAGTTCGGACGGGGCTGAGCCGGGAACGCCACGTCGTGGACCGGCCGGGTCCGCTACATCTGTAGCGGATCCTTTGGCAGTCGCCAGTCCATCGGCTCGGCACCGAGTCGCCTCAGTTCCTCGTCGGCGCGGCTGAACGGCCGTGAGCCGAAGAACCCGCGCGACGCCGAGAGCGGCGAGGGGTGCGCGGACGCGATCACGGGGGTGTCCCCCAGCATCGGCGCCAGCGACTGCGCATGGCGCCCCCACAGGATCGCCACCATCGGGCGATCCCGCTCGACCAGGGCCTCGATCGCCCGCCCGGTGACCTCCTCCCACCCCTTGCGGCGGTGGGAGGCGGGCTCCCCGGGCGCGACGGTGAGCACCCTGTTGAGCAACAGGACCCCTGCCCGGCTCCAGGCCCCGAGGTCGCCGTGGCCGGGGGCCGCCAGTCCCAGGTCGTCGGTGTACTCGCGATAGATGTTGACCAGGCTTCGCGGGAGCGGACGCACGTCGCCGTTCACCGCGAAGCTCAGTCCGACCGCGTGGCCGGGCGTCGGGTACGGGTCCTGCCCCACGATCAGCACGCGCACGTCGTCGAACGGCTGGGTGAACGCGCGCAGCACCCGGTCGGCGGCGGGGAGGTATCCCCGGCCCGCCGCGTTCTCTGCGCGGAGGAAATCACCCATCCGGTGGATCCGTTCGTCGACCGGCGCGAGCGCGCGTGCCCAGCCGGGGTCGAGGAGGTCGGACAACGGTGCGGGCGGGGTGTGTCGGTCGTCCACCGGTCAGTCGAGCCGACGCAGGTCGGCGCGGTAGCGCATGGCGTTGTCGTGGTACATCTGTGTGTTGCCCTCGAGCATCGCGGGGTCCACCTCGACGCCCTCGCGGATCTTCGCCGGCGTCCCCATCGCCATGCGGCGGGCGGGGAGGTCGAACCGGGGCGGGACCAGGCAGCCGGCGGCCACGACCGCCCCGTCCCCGATCACGGAACCGTTGAGCACGATCGAGCCCGACGAGATGAGAACGCCGTTCCCGATGGTGGCCCCCTCGATGTGCGCGTTGTGGCCCACCACGCAGTGTTCACCGATGATCGTCGGTTCGGTGGCCGTGCAGTGGACGATCGTGCCGTCCTGGATATTGCTCATCGCGCCGATCTCGATGCGCCCGTAGTCGCCGCGCAGGACGGCGGTGGGCCACACCGAGGCGCCGGCGCCGAGTGTCACCCGGCCGATGACCACCGCATCGGGGTGCACCCAGGCGTCGGGTGCGATGTCGGGTTCGAGGTCTCCCAGTGCGTAGACAGCCATGCGGATCACCCTAGTTCGCGCCGCGGGCGGAGTCCCAGCCTCCCGGCGTGCGGGGCTCACCGTCGAGGGTGACCAGGCCGGGTTCTCCCGACCGGACGGTGCCGATCGCCGTGAACCCGGGCGGGATCACCGCCCCGGGTGGGAACGTCCCGAGCAGTCCGTGGTCCTCGCCACCGTCGAGGACCCAGTCCAGCACCTGACGCCCGGGGTCCGCGACGCCCAGTGTTCCCGCGGCCTCGGCCAGGACCGGGTCGACGGGCAGCGCGTCGGTGACGAGGTCGGCCGCGACGCCCGATGCCCGCGCGAGCCCCGACAGGTCGCGCAGCAGCCCGTCGCTGACGTCGGTGAGAGCTCGCGCGCCTGCGAGCCGGGCGGCGGTGCCGGAGCCGATCGGCGGTACGGGTACCCGGTGCGACCGCTGGAGCGGGCCATCGGCGTGCCCGGCCAGGAGCAGCGCCAGCCCGGCGGCCGAGCGTCCGGGCGCGCCGGTGAGCGCGACCGTGTCGCCGGGCTCCGCCCCGTCGATCCGCAGGGGGCGGGCGCCGTCCGGGAGGGTGCCGATCGCCGTCACGCCGACGACGACGAGGTCCGCTCTGGTGAGATCCCCGCCGACCACGACGGCGCCGGATCGCGCGGCCTCCCCGTGAACACCCTCCGCAAGGTCCGCGATCTGCCCCATCGTCGTCGCGGCCGGTACGGCGAGGGCGACCAGGACACGTGTGCACTCGGCCCCCATCGCCAGGACGTCGGAGACGTTCTGCGCCACCGCGCGCCTGCCCACGTCGCCCCAGCCGGTGAGGTCGAGACGGAAGTGGGTGCCCTCGACGAGCATGTCGGTGGTGACCACGGTGGCGGCGGCGGGTCCCAGGACCGCGGCGTCGTCGCCGTTGCCGACCGGGTCGTCCACGGCGTGCCCGGCCGCGCCGCTCAGGACGGCGAGCACCGCGGCCTCGCCCGCCTCGGCGACGGTGAGGGCGCGGTCGGACACGGCGGCCACCTCTGCTTCCCGTGGTGTCTCGTCGCCGGGCACACCGGCGGGGGTCTGTAGCGTTGCCGTCAGGTTAGCGGCCGCCTGAGTCGGCGGCCGATCGTGGGAGGAAGGACGACACGACGTGGCTTCGACGGATTCGGACCCGGCCGGGCGGTATGACGCCGGCCCGCGGGACACCGGTACCCCGGGTGCGCGGGCGGTCCCCGTGTCGACCATCGTGGTGGTCCTCGCGGTGGTCGTCCCGCTGGTCATGCTCGCCGTCGTGTTGGTGCTGTTCCGCTCGGTGGGTGAGGAGGCCACGGAGGCGGCCGCGAGCGAGCCGGTGGCCGCGGTGCCCATCCCCTCGCCCGGAGCCGGGTCTGACGAGTGCGCCGCATTGATCGAGTCGCTCCCGGAGTCCCTCGGGGAGGCCGGCCGCGTCGCTCTGGCCGAACCGGCGCCGGAGGGGACGGCGGCATACCGGATGCCCGATGCCGAACCGGTGATCGTCCGCTGCGGACTGCCGGCTCCGCCGACCTTCACGGTGGGGGTGGGCCTGCAGGAGGTCAACGGCGTCCAGTGGTTCAACGAGCCCGATCCGGACCCGGCGGTCACTGCGTCGACCTGGGTCGCCGTCGACCGTCTGCAGTTCGTCGCGGTGACACTGCCCGACGGCAGTGGAACCGGCCCGATCCAGGATCTCTCCGACGCGCTCACCGCGAGCCTCGAGGCCGTCGAGCCGGACCCCGCACCGATCGGCTGACCCGGCCGACGGGGCCGGGGTGCGGCCGTCTCAGCCGCGGGCGAGTGCGGTCCGCACCAGGGTGTCGAGCAGGGTCGGGTAGTCGACGCCCGTCGCCGCCCACATCTGCGGGTACATGGAGATCGGGGTGAACCCGGGAATGGTGTTGACCTCGTTGATCACCGGCCCGTCGGCGGTGACGAAGAAGTCCACCCGACTCAGCCCCCGGGCGTCCAACGCGTGGAACGCCTCCACCGCCAGTGCGCGCAGTCGCCCGGTCTCCTCGTCCGACAGATCGGCGGGCAGGTCGAAGGTGGTCACGTCGTCGAGGTACTTGGTGTCGAAATCGTAAAAGGCGTCACCCTCGGTCCCACCCTCCCCGCCGGTGGGCTCGCCGGGGATGTGCAGTTCGGCGGGCAGACTCGCCTCCACCCGGCCATCGGGGTACTCGAGGACCCCGCACTCGACCTCGCGTCCGACTATCGCGGCCTCGACGATCACCTTCGGGTCGAAGCGTCGCGCCTCGGTGATCGCCGCATCGAGTTCCTCCGCCCGCGACACCTTGGTGATGCCGATGGACGAGCCGCCGCGGGCCGGCTTGACGAACAAGGGAAGCCCCAAGCGGTCGAGGTCCGGCGCCGGGAGCGTCGCGGTACCCGGCCTGAGCACGACCTGCTGACCGATCGGCAGGCCCGCTGCGCCGAGGACGACCTTGGTGAACTCCTTGTCCATGCCGGCGGCACTGGCGAACACGCCCGGGCCGACATAGGGGATGCCCGAGAGTTCGAGCAAACCCTGGACGGTCCCGTCCTCCGCGTGGGTGCCGTGCATGACGGGGAAGACGACGTCCACCCGAGCGAGTTCCTCCCCGGCCCGGTCGCAGCCCGAGAACCGTAGCACCCCGCGGTCGTCGGTGGACAGCCCCAGTGCGACCCCGGGGCGGTGCGGGTCGACGACCGGCATGTTGCGATCGACGATCCGCAGGTCGGACACGTCCTCCGGGCCGAGCGTCCACGTCCCGGATTCGGTGATCCCGACGGGGATGACCTCATAGATCGCGGGGTCGAGGTGCGACATGACGGCGCCGGCGGAGACGCAGCTCACGGAGTGCTCCGAGCTGCGACCGCCGTAGAGGACGGCAACGGTGATGCGATTCACCGGGCCGAGGCTACTCGGGCTTGGTGCTCCGCCTCATGAGGCGCACCGCCACCTCGACGGCGTCGCCCCCCTCGTGACAGATCTCGTGGATCGCCTCCGTCAGCGGCATCTCCACCCCGACCCTACGGGACAGTTCGCGGATCGACGTGCACGACTTGACCCCCTCGGCGACCTGACCGTTGGTGGCCTGCTGGGCCTGTTCCAGGGTCTCTCCCCTGCCCAGACGCTCGCCGAAGGTCCGGTTGCGGGACAGGGGCGAGGTGCAGGTCGCCACGAGGTCCCCGAGGCCCGCCAGCCCCGCGAAGGTCATCTGGTTGGCGCCCAGCGCCACGCCGAGCCTGGTGGTCTCGGCCAGCCCTCGGGTGACGAGGGTGGCCATGGTGTTGTCGCCCAGCCCCATCCCGGTGGCGATGCCGCACACGAGGGCGATGACGTTCTTGGTGGCGCCACCGATCTCGCAGCCCACGACGTCGGTGTTGGTGTACGGGCGGAAGTAGGGCGTGGAGAAGGCGTCCTGGAGCCGGGCCGCGCGCTCGTCGTCCGTGCAGGCGATCACGGTCGCCGCGGGCTGCCCCTCCGCGATCTCCCTCGCGAGGTTGGGGCCGGACAGCGCGGCGATCCGGCGATCGTCGAGCCCGGTGACCTCCGCGACGACCTCGCTGATGCGCATCAGGGTCCCTGTCTCGATGCCCTTGGCCAGCGAGATCACCCCGGCCTCCGGCTCGAGGTGGTCGACCCAGTGCTCGAGGTTGCCCCGCAGACTCTGGGACGGGACCCCCAGCACGACCTCCTCGGCGCCGGCCAGGACCCGCGCCGGGTCGGTCGACGCGGTGACCGTCGCCGGCAGCACGATGCCGGGGAGGTATTTGGAGTTGCAGTGCGCGTCGTTGATCCCGGCTGCCACCTCGTCCCGACGGGCCCAGATCACGACCTCGGATCCGGCGTCGGCGAGAACCTTGCCGACCGCAGTCCCCCAGGACCCCGCACCCATCACCGCGATCCGCGCCATCATCGCCTCCCGACCGTCGACCTGCTCCCGACCGCCACCCTCAGGCGGATCGTGGTCAAACGCTACCCGGCGGAGGACGCTCGTGAGGCCCGGCTGGCAGGATGGCGGGCGATGAGCACAGCGGGGCACGGCGGGTCGACGGCTGACGGGTGGACGATCGTCGTCCCCGTCAAGGCGCTCGAGCGCGCCAAGAGCCGGTTGGTGCCCGCACTCACCGCGGACGGCAGGAGGGCTCTCGTGATGGCGATGGCCGTGGACGTCCTGGCCGCCTGCCGGGAGACCCCGGGAGTCGCCCGCGTTCGCGTCGTCTCCGCCGACCCCCGTGTGGAGGAACTGGCCTCGGGGGCGGGGGCGGAGTTCGTCGACGAACCCGCCCGTACGGACCCCCGCCACGGTGACCCCCTCAATTTCGCCCTGGACAACGCACTCGCCGACGTCCCGGGTCCGGTCGGAGTGGTCGCGGCGGATCTCCCGGAACTGCGACCCGAGCACCTCGCGCGGATCCTGGACATCGCCGGCCGGCACCCGCACGCCACGGTCACGGACCACCGCGGAGCCGGGACCACGATGGCGTTCTGGACCGGCGCGCCCGGTCCCCGTGTCTGCCGGTTCGGTGTCGATTCGGCCGCCCGGTACCGCGACGAGGGCGGCGCGGTACAGATCGCGGCGGTGGGCGATCTGGCCGCCGCCGCCCGGGATGTCGACGTCCCGGAGGATCTCGCGAGGTTGCCGGGGCGGTCCGTCGGTCCCGCCACCGCCGCGGCCCTCCGTGACCCCTCCGTCCGCCTCCTCGCCCACGCGACCGGGGTATCGGCCACAATGGTCCCGTGACCGCCGAACCGACCGCCCTCCAGGGATTGCCCCGGCCCCGCGACCGCTACCTCAACCGCGAACTGAGCTGGCTCGACTTCAACGCCCGGGTCCTCGCACTCGCCGGGGAGAAGGACCTCCCGCTGCTGGAGAGAGCCAAGTTCCTCGCGATCTTCGCCTCGAACCTCGACGAGTTCTACATGGTCCGCGTGGCCGGTCTCCAGCGCCGCGACAAGACGGGACTGTCCGTACGCTCCGCGGACGGCCAGACCCCCGCCGAGCAGCTGGGCCGGATCAGCCGACGGACCCGGGAACTGTGCGACGAACAGACCCGCTTGTTCGAGGACGAGATCCGCCCGGCGCTGGAGGGGCACGGGATCCGGATCCTGCCCTGGGCCGACCTCACGGCCGAGGAACGCTTCACCCTCGCGGAGCTGTTCCGTAACTCGATCTTCCCCGTCCTCACGCCCCTCGCTGTGGATCCCGCCCACCCGTTCCCGTACATCTCCGGGCTGAGCCTGAACCTCGCGGTGATCATCCGCGACCTGGACTCGGGCCAGGAGCACTTCGCCCGGGTGAAGATCCCGCACAACGTCCCGCGCTTCGTCCGGGTCGACCGCGGCGGCCCGGACGAGTACGCGTTCGTCCCCGCCGAGGACATCATCGCCGCGCACCTCCAGGATCTGTTCCAGGGCATGGAGGTCGTCGAGCACCACGTGTTCCGGGTGACCCGCAACGCGGACATGGAGGTCGAGGAGGACCGCGACGAGGACCTGCTGCAGGCACTCGAGCGCGAACTCGCCCGCCGGCGCTTCGGATCGGCCGTGCGGCTGGAGATAGCGGAGGACACCACCCCGCGGATGCTCCGCATCCTGCAGCGTGAGCTCGACGTGGACTCGGCTGACGTCATCCGGTTCTCGGGCCTGCTGGACCTCACGGGGCTCTGGCAGATCCACGGGCTGGACCTGCCGGATCTCAAGGACCCGCCCATGGTGCCGGCCACTCCCCCGGCGTTCGGTGAGAGGGAGACGGCCCGCAACATCTTCGCCTCCCTCCAGGAGGGCGACGTCCTCGTCGAGCACCCCTACGAGTCGTTCGCCACCACGGTCCAGCGGTTCATCGAACAGGCCGCTGCCGACGACGACGTCCTGGCGATCAAACAGACCCTGTACCGGACCTCCGGCGACTCCCCCATCGTCAACGCGCTGGTCGATGCCGCCGCGGCCGGCAAACAGGTCGTCGCGCTCGTGGAGATCAAGGCCCGTTTCGACGAGCAGAACAACATCCGGTGGGCCCGCGAGCTCGAGCAGGCCGGAGTCCACGTCGTGTACGGCCTCCTGGGCCTGAAGACCCACTGCAAGACCTGCCTCGTGGTGCGCAAGGAAGGCGACCGGCTCCAGCGCTACGCGCACATCGGGACCGGCAACTACAACCCCAAGACGGCGCGCCTGTACGAGGACGTCGGCCTGTTCACCGCCGACGAGGACGTCGTGTCGGACCTGACGGATCTGTTCAACCACCTGACCGGGTTCTCCAACGTGAGCAAGTACCGCCGCCTCCTCGTGGCGCCGGAGGGCATCCGGACGGGGATCATCGAGCGGATCGACCGCGAGATCGAGCTGGCCGCCGAGGGACGCGAGGCCGGTATCCGGCTCAAGGCGAACGCCCTCGTCGACGAGCAGGTCATCGATGCCCTGTACCGCGCATCCCAGGCCGGGGTTCCGGTCGACATCGTGGTCCGTGGCATCTGTTCCCTCCGGGCGGGCGTCCCCGGCCTGAGCGAGAACATCCACGTCCGCTCGATTCTCGGGCGCTTCCTCGAGCACTCCCGGATCCTGCACTTCCGGGGCGCCGACGAGGCCCTCATCGGCAGTGCGGACATGATGCACCGCAATCTGGACCGCCGCGTAGAGGTGATGGTCACCGTCACCGATCCCCGGCTCAAGGCCCAGATCCACCGCATCTTCGACTCGGCCCTCGATCCGGCCACGCGCAGCTTCCATCTCCGGCACGACGCCAGCTGGGCCCGTATGCCCGCCCCGGAGGACTGGGCCGAGTCGGTCGACCATCAGGAGCGGTCGGCCTCCCTGCACGCGGGATTCCGGGACCGATGAGCAAGAAGGCCACGGTCCGGGTGGTGCCGGCGGCGGGTGCGGTCCTGTACCTCACGGACGGCGACTCGCGCCTGTGTGCGGTGGTCCACCGCCCGCGCTACGACGACTGGTCCCTGCCCAAGGGCAAGGTCGACGCGGGCGAATCGTTGCCGGTCACCGCTGTCCGGGAGATCGCCGAGGAGACGGGATTCACCGCCGTCCTGCAGTCCCGCATCGGCACCACCGGCTACCCCCTCAAGGAGAACACCCGCAAGGAGGTCACGTACTGGTCGGCGATGGCCTGCGAGGGGACCTTCGAGCCGAACTCGGAGGTCGACGAGATCCGGTGGCTCCCGGTGGAGCAGGCCAAGGATCTGGTCTCCTACCCGTTGGACCGTAAGATCCTCACCCGCTTCTGCGCGGCCCCGCCCGAGGGAAAGACCCTGCTCGTCGTCCGGCACGCCAAGGCCGGCAGCAGGAGCCAGTGGAGCGGGAACGACGACCTGCGTCCCCTCGACAAGTCCGGACGGGCGCAGGCCGAGATGCTCGTGCCGATGCTCCGGGCGTTCGGCGTGACCCGGTTGTACAGCGCGCCCAGGGTCCGGTGCGAACAGACACTCGCGCCACTGGCGGACGAGCTCGGGGTGGGGATCGCGATCGAACCGGCGCTGAGCGACGAGGCGTACCTCGACGACCCGGCAGCCGCCGTGGCCCGGCTGGCCGCGATCGCCCCGGGCGACGGCGTCGCCGTGGTGTCCTCGCAGGGAACCGCCATCCCCGGGATGATCCGGGACCTGGCGGGCTCGACCGACATCGACGTCGGCGAGGCCGCCACCAAGAAGGCCGGCGTGTGGGCCCTGGGGTTCGACGGCACGCGGCCGACCTACGCCGACTACTACCCCAGCCCGCTACCGCTGTTCTGAGCTGCGGTAGCGGGCCGGTCGGTCAGCTGACCTTCTCGCGGTGGTTCACACCATTCTTGCGCAGGCCCCCGAACGACTGGTGGGAGCTGGAGCGCTTCGCGGCGAGCCGGTCCTCGGGGAGCGACTCGGTGCCCTGGATGACGGACTTGAAGTACTGGCCCGGCCGGAACACCGGTGAGTGGGTCGGCGGTACCGGGATCGACTCGCCGGTATGGGGGTTACGGGCGACCCGGGCCGCACGGGACCTCTTCTCGAAGATGCCGAAACCCATGATGGTGATGGATTCCCCGGACGCGACGGTCCGGACGATGATGTCGAGAGTGTTCTCCAGTGCCTCGGTGGCGAGTTGGTGATCTCCGCCCATCCGGTCCGCCAGTTCGGCGATCAGGTCGGCTTTGTTCACGTGGGGATCCCCCTTCGGGTGAGGTATGCGGGCGCGGTACCTGTCCGCCCCGAACTAGACATAAGCATACTCACATGGTTTCACCACACGGGGGTGTTTCGGAGGTTGCTCCGAAACGACTTCTTATCCCACGATCAGCGCGGGGTCGTGACCGGCTTGAACGCGGGCCGCCGACTCTCGAACTCCTCGATCCGGTGGGCTTCGCGCAGCGTGAGGCCGATGTCGTCGAGCCCCTCCATGAGACGCCACCGGGTGTTGTCGTCGATGTCGAACGGTACCGTGACGTCACCGGCCGTGACGGTGCGCGACCCCAGGTCGACGGTCAGCTCGATACCCGGTCGCTCGTCCATGACCTTCCACAGGAGTTCGACGTTCTCCTGCTCGACCTGGGCGGCCACGAGACCGGACTTCCCCGAGTTACCGCGGAAGATGTCAGCGAACCGCGAGGAGATGACCACACGGAACCCGAAATCCATCAGGGCCCACACTGCGTGCTCGCGCGAGGACCCGGTTCCGAAGTCCGGTCCGGCGACCAGGACGGAGGCGCGGTCGTAGGGCGCCCGGTTGAGGACGAAGTCGGGCTCCTTCGCCCGCCAGGAGGAGAAGAGTCCGTCCTCGAAGCCGGTGCGCGTGACGCGCTTGAGGTACTCGGCCGGGATGATCTGGTCGGTGTCCACGTTGGAGCGGCGCAGCGGGGCGCCGATGCCGGTGTGGGTGGTGATCGGCTCCATGAGGTGTCAGGCCCCCTTCGCGGGCTCGAGGTCGACGGGTGAGGCGAAGTGTCCGAGCACCGCGGTGGCCGCGGCGACCGACGGACTGACCAGATGGGTGCGGGCCCCCTTGCCCTGGCGGCCCTCGAAATTGCGGTTCGATGTGGACGCGCACCGCTGGCCCGGCAGCAACGAGTCCGGGTTCATGCCCAGGCACATCGAACAGCCGGGTTGGCGCCATTCGGCGCCGAAGGCGGTGAAGACCTTGTCCAGGCCCTCCGCCTCGGCCTGTTCGCGCACGCGCATCGAGCCGGGCACGATGAGCATCCGGACCCCGTCGGCCACCGTGTGACCGTCGACGACCTCGGCGACGGCGCGCAGGTCCTCGATGCGACCGTTGGTGCACGAGCCGACGAACACGACGTCGACGGGCACGTCCCGCATCGGGGTGCCGGCCTCGAGGTCCATGTACTCCAGTGCGCTCTCGGCGGCGATGCGCGCGCTCTCGTCCGTGAACGACTCGGGGTCGGGGACGGCCGCACCCAGGGGCACGCCCTGGCCGGGGTTGGTGCCCCACGTGACGAAGGGGGTGAGGGCGGCACCGTCGATGACGACCTCGGTGTCGAACACCGCGTCCTCGTCGGTCCGGAGCCCGTCCCAGTACCGCACGGCCTCGTCCCACTCGTCACCCGCGGGCGCGTGCGGGCGACCGCGCAGGTAGTCGTAGGTGATCTGGTCCGGGGCGACCATGCCGGCCCTGGCACCGGCCTCGATGCTCATGTTGCAGATGGTCATCCGCGCCTCCATCGACAGCTTCTCGATGGCCTCGCCGCGGTACTCGATGATGTAGCCCTGCCCGCCGCCGGTGCCGATCTGGGCGATGACGGCCAGGATGAGGTCCTTGGCGGTGACGCCGGGCTGCAGCTCGCCGGTGACGGTGACGGCCATGGTCTTGAACGGGCGCAGGGCCAGCGTCTGGGTGGCCATGACGTGCTCGACCTCGGAGGTGCCGATGCCCATCGCGATGGAGCCGAATGCGCCGTGGGTCGAGGTGTGCGAATCGCCGCACACCACGGTCATGCCCGGCTGGGTCAGGCCGAGCTGCGGACCCACGACGTGGACGATCCCCTGCTCGAGGTCGCCCATCGGGTACAGCCGCACACCGAACTCCTCGCAGTTGGAACGCAGCGTCTCGATCTGGATCCGCGAGGTCTGGTCGGCGATGAGGTTGACCGCACCGCCGACGATGTCGGTCGGGACGTTGTGGTCCTCGGTCGCCAGGGTCAGGTCCGGGCGGCGGAGCCGGCGTCCGGCCAGGCGGAGACCGTCGAAGGCCTGCGGGCTGGTGACCTCGTGTACGAGGTGGAGATCGATGAACAGCAGGTCGGGCCCCCGGGACCCGCCCTCGCCCTCGCCCTCGACCACCACGTGGTCGTCCCAGACCTTCTCGGCCAGGGTCCGCGGTCGCGTGCCGCCGGACACGGTCTCGTTCATCACGCCTCCACTCCACGTCCGGATGGGATCCGATGGATTCTCACCATGTAGGACGATATAGTCGAACTGTGAGACAGTATAGCGGGATCGGGGTCCTCGACAAAGCGATGACGGTGCTCCACGCCGTGGCCGAGCAGCCGTGCGTCCTGGCCGACCTCTGCGAGCGGACGGGCCTGCCTCGCGCGACCGCCCATCGGCTCGCGGTGGGGCTCGAGATCCACCAACTCCTCTCCCGTGACGACGCCGGAGTGTGGAGCCTGGGGCCCGGTCTGGCCAAGCTCGCCGCGCACGTGTCGGACTCCCTGGCCGAGGCCGCGTCCTCCGTGCTGCCCCGCCTGCGCGAGGTGACCGAGGAGAGCGTGCAGGTGTACCGCCGCGACGGTGACCGCCGGATCTGTGTGGCCTCCGCGGAACCACCGACGGGACTGCGGGACACGGTGCCCGTCGGCGCGATCCTGCCCATGACACGGGGCTCGGGCGCGAAGGTGTTGGCGGCGTGGGCCGACCCCGCCACCCAGCGCACCCTGCTCGCCGACGCCACGTACACCGAGCGCCAGCTCGCCGACGTCCGGCGGCGCGGCTGGGCGCAGTCGGTCGCCGAGCGGGAGGCGGGCGTGGCCTCGATCTCCGCGCCGATCCGGGATGCCGCCGGCACGGTGGTCGCCGCGATCTCCGTGTCGGGCCCGGTCGACCGCATCGGTCGCCGCCCCGGCGTGAAGTGGGCGGCCGATCTGCTCGCCGCCGCCGATGCGATCCACAAACGGCTCTAGTCGACAGGGACGCCGCCGCGCCGGCCCTACGCGGGCCGCCGGCCGCGGGTGAGCCGCTCGAGCGCCCACGGCAGGCTGGCCACGCTGGGTTGGCGCACCGCGCCCACGAGATCGTCGTCGCGCGGGTCCACCCGCACCACCTGCACGCCCGGCCGCCGGAGGTCCCGGTACGGAACGGGGTCGGGGCGCGAGTCCACGTCGAAGCCCAGCGCACGGATCTCGGCGCCGAGTGGCGACGTCGCCGCGAGGGTGGCGACGGGGGTGTCGGGCCGCGCGCCGGTGCCGATGACGACGGCGAGGGCGTCGACCCCCAGGCGGCGCTGCTCCTCCGACCACTCCTCGAGCGCCTTCTCGGCCGTCTCGGCTGCCGGGGTGGGATCGCGGTCGACGGCCCCGGCGACGAGATCGAGGTGGTCCCGCCACCCGGGTCTCCCCTGCGGGTCGACGATCACCGTGGCGAGCTGCTCGTACCCACGGAGCTCGGGCCCGGTGACGTCGGCCGCGACCAGGACGAACGCGTCGACCCCGAACGGCAGCAGCGACCGCAGGCTCGGCAGTCCGGGGCCGTCCCACTCCGGCGACGGCGGTGCCGGGTGGTCGCGCCACGGTCGCGGGCCCGTCCCGTCGACGGCCCACGCGGCGGTGGGCTCACGGTCGAGGGCGTGCAGGACGTCGAGGTCGGCCGAGGAGAGCGCGATGAGGCGGCGTGGCGGAGCGTCCGGTGTGGGGGTACGGATCGGACTGGGGGGAGCCAGCGGGTCGCTCGCCGTCGGAGCCGGTGTCGTCGTCGTCGTCGACCCCCCTCCCGGGCCGCACGCGGTGAGCCCCGCGAGGGTCAACCCGCCACCGACGGCCAGGCGGAGGAGGTCACGGCGAGAGGTCACCCCGGTGATCCTGCCACGGCCACAAATGCGAGATGTCCCGGCTCGTCGTTGCCGACGAACCGGGACATCTCCCCTGTACCCCCGATGGGATTCGAACCCACGCTACCGCCGTGAGAGGGCGGCGTCCTAGGCCGCTAGACGACGGGGGCTTGGCGCTCGACCACTATATCCGGATGGTGGACGACGAACCAAATCGCGACATCACCCCGTGCACCGGGTGTAAAGATGCACTCGGTAAAGTAAGCGGCTATCGTGACCGGAATGTCCTCTCCCCCCGACCCCGACTCGCTGCGCGACCGGAAGCGTCGCGCGACCATGGTGTCCATCGAGAACGCGGCGACCTCCCTGGTGCTCGAGTACGGCTTCGACGCGGTGACGGTCGACCAGATCTGCGCCGCCGCCGAGATCTCCAAGCGGACGTTCTTCAACTACGTGTTCTCCAAGGAGGCCGCCGTCATCGGCGCCACGCCCGAGGACGTCACCGAGGCCGACCGCGCCGCCTTCCTCGACCGCGGCGAGGAGGGCGTTCTCGACGCGCTACTCCGTCTCTACCTCGCCGCCTTCGCGGCGACCCGTACCGCCGACAGGGACCAGACCGCCACGCTGGCCCAGCGCCGCCGGGCCATCTTCCGCGCCGAGCCCGAGCTGGCGGCCGCGCGGATGACCGCCTCGTCGCGCTTCCAACTCCGCCTGACCGACCTGGTCATCGTGCACCTCGACCGGCACCCGTCGCTGCGTCGGCTGGCCGGGGTGGCGGTCGAGGCCGAGGCCCGGGCCTGCGTGGCCCTGGTCGCGGCATCGGCGAACCTCGGGCTGTCCGCGTGGCTCGCCCGCGACTCCGCCACCTTCGAGGACCTCGACGGTGACTGCGCCACCGCGCTGCGGCAACTCGCCCTGCTCGCGGGAGCACCCGACACCACCGCACCCGACACCACCGCACCCCCCGCCACGGCGCCCACCGCACCCTCCGCCTCACATCCCGCCGGGAGTCCCGCATGAGCGAAACCGATATCCGCGCTACCGCGCCCTCCCCCGGCGCCGATCCGGGAACCACGACCTCCGCGGCTCCGGCGCCGGTGACCCACAACGTGCCGCTGGTGTTCACCTCCCTGCTGCTCGGGATGCTCATCGTCTCCCTGGGCCAGATGATCTTCGCCACGGCACTGCCGACCATCGTGGCCGACCTCGGTGGGGTCGACCGGATGAGCTGGGTCATCACCGTCTACCTGCTCACCATGACGATCGGCCTGCCGGTCTACGGCAAACTCGGCGACCAGATCGGCCGCAAGCCGCTGTTCGTGACCGCGATCCTCCTGTTCTCCGCCGGCTCGCTGCTGGGCGCGGTCGCGTGGGACATCGACCTGCTCATCGTGGCCCGCGCGATCCAGGGGCTCGGTGGTGGCGGTCTCATGGTGCTCTCCCAGGCGATCGTCGCCGACGTCGTCCCCGCCCGGCAGCGCGGCCGGTACATGGGCGTACTGGGCGCCGTCTTCGGCTTGTCCTCCGTCCTCGGGCCCCTGCTCGGCGGGTTCTTCACCGAGGGCCCCGGCTGGCGCTGGGCCCTGTGGTTCAACCTCCCCGTGTGCCTGGTCGCCCTCGTCGTGGCCGTGGTCTGGCTCCGCCTGCCCAACCGCGGCGCCGGTCGACGTACCGACTGGCCCGGCACGGTCCTCATGGCCACCGGCACCACCGCTCTGATCCTCATCTCCTCCTGGGGCGGTAACCGGTACAGCTGGACGGACCCGATGATCCTCGGTATGGGCGCGGTGTTCCTGGTGTGTGCGGTCGCGTTCGTCCTGGTGGAGTCGCGCTCGGAGCACCCGTTGATCCCGATGACGCTGTTCGCCGAGCGGAACTTCTCACTGGCGACCGGAGCCGGGCTCCTGGTCGGTGTCGCGATGTTCGGTTGCATGGCGTACCTGCCCACCTACATCCAGATGGTCCACGGGCTCGGCCCCACCGCCGCCGGCCTGATGATGACGCCGATGATGGCCGGCATGATGGGCACGTCCATCGTCGTGGGCAACATCGTCAGCCGGACCGGCCGCTACAAGTGGTACCCGGTGGTCGGCACCGTGATCATGGCCGCGGGCCTCTGGCTGATCGGCTCGCTGGAGGCCGGAGACACCCTGGTGCACCTGGGCGTGGTGCTGTTCGTCTTCGGCTTCGGTCTCGGACTGTGCATGCAACTGCTGGTGCTGATCGTGCAGAACACCTTCCCGATCACCGTGGTCGGCACCGCCACCGCGTCCAACAACTTCTTCCGCCAGATCGGCGGCACCATGGGTTCGGCGATCGTGGGTTCACTGTTCGTCAGCCGGCTCGCCGATCTCATGGGCGAGCGGGTTCCCGCCGCGGCCGCGGAACTCGGTCCCGAGGGCGCCGCGGTGGCCGAGACCTTCTCGAACGGTTCGGGTGCGGCCAACTCCATGAGCCCGGAGATCCTGGCCGCGTTGCCCGGGCCCCTGCACGACGCGATCGTCAGTTCCTACAACGACGCGTTGGTGCCGATCTACCACGTCGTGGTGCCGCTCATCCTGGTCGCCACGGTGCTGCTGCTGTTCGTGCGCGAGGACACCCTCAAAGAGACGGTGGACTGATTCTCCTCCCACGCCCCCGCGTCCCGGCTCACCGTCCGTCGGCGCGGGGGTGAGGAGTCCGTCACGGAATCCGTACGCGCGGCAACCGTCCCGTCACGCGCCGTCACTAGCGTGCGGAGCGTGACCACACCTCGTCAGACCGTCCTGCGGTTCCTCGCTGCGCCCACCGATGTCGGCACGGGCACGCAGGTGCACACCGGCCGCATCCTCGAGTGGATCGACAAGGCCGCCTACGCCCTGGCGGCGGGGTGGTCCGGCGGATACGCCGTCACCGCCTATGTCGGGAACATCCGCTTCTCCCGCCCGGTCGTCTCCGGCGAACTCATCGAGGTCTCGGCCCGACTCGTCCACACGGGTTCGACGTCGATGCACATCCAGTGCGACGTCCGGGCCTGCGATCCCGTGACGCTCGACTACCGGCACTGCGCCGAGTGCCTCGTGGTCTTCATCGCCGTCCGCGACGGCGCGCCCACCCCCGTACCTCCCTGGACGCCCGCGTCCCGCCTGGAGGTCCACGAGTCCGACGAGGCGGTCATGCGCATCGGGCTGCGCAAGGACATCGAACGGGCGATGGCGGAGCAGACCTATTCCGCCGCGGGCACAGCGCCTCGTTCGACCCTGCGGTTCCTCGCGGCACCCGGGGACGTCAACTGGGGCGGCAACGCGCACGGCGGGCGCATCATGTCCTGGATCGACGACGCGGCGAACCTCTGCGCCACCCGGTGGTCGGGTACCCCCTGCACCTCGGTGTACGCCGGCGGTGTCCGGTTCTACCACCCGGTGAAGATCGGCCACGTCGTGGAGGTGGAGGCCCGTCTGCTGCACACGGGTCACGAGACCATGCACGTCTCGGTCCATGTGAGCTCCGGAGAGGCCACCTCTCCGGAGAGGACGCTCACCACCCACTGCCTGACCGTCTGTGCGGCACTCGGGCCGGACGGAAGACCCACCCCGGTGCCCCGGTGGGCCCCGGTGTCCGCCGAGGACCACGCACTGGACGAGCACGCCCGCCATCTCATCCGCCTCCGCGGGCGGGGCAGGGTGACCGGGCCGGTCCGGGCCCCGGCCTGAACGGCGACCGGCATGCGGGGGGCCGACGGCCGGCCGCGACCCTGGACTCCGCCCCCGTCCCCCGCAACGAGGAAGGCGCCCGGAGCGTTGTGCTCCGGGCGCCTTCTGCTGTACCCCCGATGGGATTCGAACCCACGCTACCGCCGTGAGAGGGCGGCGTCCTAGGCCGCTAGACGACGGGGGCTAGGACACGGATCCACGTGGGATCCGCTGTAGCGAGCGCTGCGACGCGCTCAGCTGGCCTACCAGGACTCGAACCTAGAACGACGGTACCAGAAACCGCTGTGTTGCCAATTACACCATAGGCCACTGCATTTACTTTTCCGCCCCTCGCGGGGCGCCTCGAAGAGACTATCAAACCACCGAGGGTGAATAGCAAATCGCCTGGTCAATCCGTCTGTTTCCAGACCCCGAGCTAGTCGGCGACGGGCGCCGACCTAAGCCGCGACAGTGTGGCCTGCCGACCGAGCAGCTCCAACGACTCGAACAGCGGCGGCGAGATGTGCGATCCCGTGACCGCCACCCGCACGGGCCCGTAGGCCTTGCGCGGCTTGATGCCAAGGTCCTCCACCAGCGCGCCGGACAGTGCGGCCTCGATGGCCGGGGTCGTCCACTCCTCGACTGCTTCCAGCGCCGCGATCGCCGCGTCCACGACCTCTCGGGACTCCGCTTTGAGGTTCTTTGCCGCAGACTGGGCGTCGACGGTGAACCCGGCCTCGTCCACGAGGAGGAACCGGATGAGCTTCCACGCATCCGACAGGACGACGATGCGGGTCTGGAGGAGATCTGCCACGATCGCCCACCGCTGGGCGTCGAAACTCTCCGGCAGGGTCACCCCGTCCTCGTCGGGGTGCGCGACGAGGTACTCGCGCAGGCGGCGGGCGAACTCCTCGGCCGGCAGCTGCCGGATGTGCTCGGCGTTGATCGCGTCGGCCTTCTTCTGGTCGAAGCGGGCCGGGTTGGCGTTCACCTGGCGCACGTCGAACGCCTCGATCATCTCCTGCAGGGAGAACACGTCGCGGTCATCCGACAGCCCCCACCCGAGAAGGGCCAGGTAGTTGAGCAACCCCTCCGGCAACATCCCGCGGTCGCGGTGGAGGAACAGGTCCGACTCGGGGTCACGCTTGGACAGCTTCTTGTTGCCGTCGCCCATGACGAACGGCAGGTGCCCGAACGCGGGGACGTCATCCGCCACCCCGATCCGCATCAGGGCACGGTAGAGGGCGATCTGTCGGGGGGTGGAGCTGAGCAGATCCTCGCCCCGGAGGACGTGGGTGATCTTCATCAGTGCGTCGTCGACCGGATTGACCAACGTGTAGAGCGGGATCCCGTTGGCCCGCGTGAGCGCGAAGTCCGGCACGGTGCCCGCCCTGAACACGGTCTCCCCGCGGACCAGGTCGTCCCAGGCGAGATCCTCGTCCGGCATCCGCAACCGGATCACCGCGCCGCGCCCCTCGTCACGGAACGCCTGCTTCTGGTCCTCCGTGAGGTCGCGATCGAACCCGTCGTACCCGAGTTTGGGGTCCCGCCCGGCGGCCCGGTGGCGGGCCTCGACCTCCTCGGGGGTGGAGAACGACTCGTACGCCTCCCCCGCCTCGACCAGCCTGCGCACCACGTCCAGGTGCAGATCGCGCCGCTCGGACTGGCGGTACGGCGCGTACGGGCCACCCACCTCGGGACCCTCGTCCCAGTCGAGGCCCAGCCACCGGAGGGCGTCGAGGAGCGACTGGTACGACTCCTCCGAATCCCGGGCGGCGTCGGTGTCCTCGATGCGGAAGACGAACGTGCCGCCCGTGTGCCGGGCGTGGGCCCAGTTGAACAGGGCCGTACGGACGAGACCCACATGGGGTGTGCCGGTGGGGGACGGACAGAAGCGGACGCGGACGTTCGAGGCGGTCATGGAGCCCATCCTAGTGACGGTCCCGGCTCGCACCCCCGGCGAGGACCGGCCTAGGATCGGCGGGTACCCGTGGCCGCCGTCCGAGGAGGCGCGATCCACGCAGGAGTCCGAATCGAGGGAGGCGTGCCGTGGCGTCTGGGCACCAACCCGACGTCGCGCGCCCGGTGACCGCCCCGGACTTCCTGCTGTCCCGTCCGACGGGCTCGCTGCGCACCCAGGGTGCCCTGAACTCGTTCACGGATCCGGCGGACGCGGCCCTGGCCCTGCGGTCCGGCGCCAGTGGTCTGATCGTGGGCGCGATCGGTTTCGAGCCCGACGCGCCCGCGGCCCTCGTCGAACCCGACGTGGTGGTGCGCGTCGACGGCCCACTGGAGCCCCCCGCCTACTTCCGCCGGATGCGCACCCGCACCCACGTCACCCGGGAGATCCCCTCGTCCTCGGAGCACCGCGCCAGGGTGTCGACCGCGATCGCGGGGGTGCGCTCCGGCGAGATCGACAAGGTGGTGCTGGCCAGGGCGGTCCGGCTGTCGGCCGATCAGCCCATCGACCCCCACGCGGTGTGCGCGGCACTGATCGACTCCAGCCCGGCGGCGGACGGGTACCTCGTCGACCTCTCCCCCGCCGGCGGGCTCCACGCCGGGCGCGTCCTGGTGGGGTCGAGCCCCGAACTCCTCGTGCGCCGCCGCGGCGATCTGGTGGAATGCCACCCGCTGGCCGGCTCCGCGCCCCGCTCCACCGACCCTGTCGCGGACCAGGCCGCGGGCCGCGCCCTGCGGGCGTCGGGCAAGGACGCCTCGGAGCATGCCTTCGTGGTGGAGTCGCTGGCACGGGCCCTGCAACCACTGTGCACGGATCTGGAGATCCCCGACCGTCCCACCCTCACGTCCACCCGCGAGATGTGGCACCTCGGGACCCGTATCCGGGGCCGTGTCGCCGACCCCCGCACCACCTCTCTGGACCTCGCCCTCGCCGTGCACCCCACGCCGGCGGTGTGCGGGACACCGACGGATGAGGCCCGGAGGCTCATCGCCGCGATAGAAGGGGAACGGGGGTTCTATGCCGGGGCCGTCGGGTGGTCGGACGCCGGCGGAGACGGCGACTGGATGGTCACCATCCGGTGCGCCGAGATCGACGCGGACCGGTCGGGAGCGATCGCCTGGGCCGGCGGCGGCCTGGTCGCGGACTCGCAACCCGACGACGAGGTCGCCGAGACCGGCGCCAAACTCCGCACCATCCTGAGGGCGTTCGGAGCGTCCTAGGGCGGTGCCCGGCGCCGGTCGCCCGGACCTACCGGTCGACGACGGGGTTCGTCAGCGAGCCGATGCCCTCGATCTCGACCGTCACACGGTCGCCGGGCAGCATCGGGCCGACCCCTGCCGGGGTACCCGTGAGGATCACATCGCCGGGAAGGAGGGTCATGACCCGGCTGACGTACTCGACGATCTCGCCGACGGTGTGCATGAACTGGGAGGTGTTGCCGTCCTGCCGCACCTCGGACGTGCCGTCGGGGTGGGTGAGGGTGACCCGGACGTCGAGCCCGTTGGGGTCCAGGTCGGTGACGATCCACGGACCCAGCGGGCAGAAGGTGTCGTACCCCTTGCCCCGCGTCCACTGACCGTCCGAGAGCTGCTGGTCGCGGGCGGTGACGTCGTTGGCGCAGGTGTAGCCGAGGATGACCTCGTGGGCCCGCGCGGCGGCGACGTCCCGGCACGGCTGCCCGATCACCACGGCCAGCTCGCCCTCGTGGTCGACCCGCTCCGAACTCGGCGGGTAGGCGATCGATGCCTCGGGGCCGACGACCGACGTGTTGGGCTTGAGGAAGATCAGGGGCTCGGCCGGGGCCTCCGACCCCATCTCCTCGGCGTGGTCGGCGTAGTTCTTACCGACGCACACGATCTTGGAGGCCAGGATCGGGGCGAGCAGACGCACGTCGGCCAGCGGCCATACGCGGCCGGTGAACTCGGGGGTACCGAAGGGGTGCTCGGAGATCTCGGCACAGGACAGCGAGGACTGGTCGGACATGTCTCCGCGGACCTCGACGAAGGCGAATCCCTGCGGGTGGGCGATACGGGCGAGACGCATACCCGCGATCCTAGGCGGTCCGCAGGTCCCGCAGCGTCCGCGCCCCACGGTCGCGGAGCTCGGTGACCTGTGCGAGGTATAGCTCGGCGCAGGCGAGGGCGTCGACCAGAGGGTCGTGTGCGCGGTACTGCGGCAACCCGTACCTCTCGCGGGCACCCCAGAGCCGCAGCCTCTCGGGCGACGGGTCGGCGGTGAAGCCCATGTCGACGCCCCCGCCCAGGACCCGCCGGTGCAGTTCCAGGGTGTCGACGGATTCCAGTGGTGGCCGGATGCCGAACGTGCGCCGACACAACGCTCGCAGGAAGTCGACCTCTATCGGGCAGTAGTGCGCGACCAACACCCGCCCGGTCAGAGCCGTGAACACCCGGTCCAGGACGTCCTCGACATCCTCCCCGGTGGCCATCGTGTCGTCCGTGAGTCCGTGCACGGTGGCACTCTGCCCCACCCCGTCGTCGTCGTCGTCCGGACCGTGATCGGGACGCAGCAGCACCGATCCCGCTCCGCCCAGGACGATCCGGTCCCCGTCGACGGGGACGAACCCCACCGCCAGGACCCGGTCGTGCCGGGGATCGAGCCCGGTGGTCTCGACGTCCACCGCGAGGAGGGACAGGTCCTCGAGCGGAGTGGTCGGATCCGGCGGCGGTGTCTCCAGAAATCGCCGCAGTGGCCCGTCGGGGGCCCGGCGGGCGGCACTCCTCCGGCGGCCGGCCGCGGTCAGCCGTGGCAGGACCATCACATCTGTCCGACCCGGTATCGGATCTGCAGCGCGCTCTGCGCTCCCGCGATGATCCGGAACGCCGCCCGGAGCCGATGGCGGTCCTTGGTTCCGAGGGTCGACGGGTCCACGTTGTTGTCGAGGTCCGAGTGCTCCTGGATCTGACGTGCGTGGTGGCGCAAGGCCAGCCCGCGCAGGAACCGGAACGCCTCGATGAGGTTCTCCGCGTCCGAGCGGGCGATCACCCCGGCGCTCGCCGCCGCGTCGAGACGGCCGAGCGTCGATACCTCGTCCAGCCCCGCGGACAGGGCGTACAGACGCGCGATCTGGACGACGGGCGCGATCCCCCCGGCCTTGAGGTCCAGGGTGTTGCGGTACTCGCCGCGGCGTGCGACGACGAGCCCGCGGAGGAAGCCGAGCGGCGGTTGCCACTCACACGCGATCCGGGCCAGATGCGCCTGGAAGCGCGGGCTGCCCTTCGAGCGGAGGAGCATCTCGCGCTGGACGCGGACGGCGAGTCCGCTCTCACCGTGGACGGGACGGAGATCGAAGAACACCTGGCTGTGCAGAACTGCGTCGGCCTCGGGGGCCCCGACCCAGTCCCGTACCGTCCCCTCCCACTCCGCGCAGGTCCGCCGCCACCGCGGGTTGGTCGCCATCACCCCACCGGGACAGAGCGGGAAGCCCGCCCGGTCGAGACCCGTGCAGACGTGGTCGGCGAGCTCCGCGAAGTAGTCGTCGAAGCCGGCGACCTCGTGTGCCCCGTCGTCGAGGATCAGCGCGTTGTCCTGGTCGCTGGACACCCCGAGCTCACCCCGGGCCTGGGAACCGAGTCCCACCCAGCAGTACGGCACGGGAGGCGGTCCGAGGTCGGCCTCCGCCAGCGCGATCAGGCGGCGCGTCGCCGCATCGGCGGTGGCGGTGACGACCCGGCCGATATCCCGCGGCGTGGTGCCCCGCCGGGCGAACTCGCCGACCAGCGGTAGCAACCGGGCGGACAGTTCCGCCACGGTCTCGGTGTCGGGGGCCCGCGAGATCCGCGCGGCCAGATAGACCGGGTCGGACTGCGCCAGGCGCAGCAGGTCCCCGCTCGTGACCATCCCCGCGGGGGCACCGGCCTCGCACACCGGCAGGTGATGGACGCCGCGTTCGATCTGGAGCAGGGTCGCGTCGAACGCGCGGGTCCGGGCGTCCACCGACACCGGGTCGTGGGTCATGATCGTCGACACCGGCGCCGCGGTGTCGCCACCAACCGCGACCACCTTCGAGCGCAGGTCGCGATCGGTGAAGATGCCGACCACGCGTCCGCTCTCCACCACCAGCAGCGCGGAGACGCGCTCCCGGGACATGATCTGCGCCGCCTCCAGGATGGTGGTCCCGGGCTCGGTGGTGACCGCGTCGCGGGTGAGGAGATCCCCCACCGGTGTGCTCAGGGGGTCTCCCCCGGCCGCGGCGACCCGGGCGGAGGCGAGGTCCTGGCGGATCCGATCACTCCGCGCACCGAAGAAGTCCCGGATCCCGGGGTGGGCGGCCGCGAGTTCGTCGAACACCTCGCGCGGCATCTCGAGTAGCAGGGTGTCCGCGACGGCCTCCATGCGGTACCGCGACGGGCCGGAACGGGTCAGCGTCGAGTAGCCGAAGCAGTCACCCTCGTCGCGCGCGTCGAGCAGGACACCGTCCGGGTCGCACACCTCGACGGCGCCCGTGCGGATGATGTGGAGGGTGTCGTTGGCGTCCCCTGCCTCCAGGATGACGGTCCCCCGCCGGTGGTAGCGCTGACTGAGCCTCGCGGGCAGGCGGTCGAGCACCTCTCCGGGCAGCTCGTCGAAGGGGGCACAGCGCGCGAGGAAGTCCCGCACCTCGGCGAGTTCGACGTCCATGCCACCACTGTGGACGCCGACGGCCCGCGGTGTGATCACTTCTCGCGATTCACACCCGCGGGCCGGGGTCCGGACGTGGGGTCAGCGGGGCGGTGGACTAACCGCTGACGGCCGCGACGATCCGGTCGCCCACCTCGGAGGTGACGATCGGGGCGTCGCCGCGCGAGCCGAGGTCCGCCTCGACGGCCGCCTCCACTCGATCGGCCTCGGCCGTGTGACCGAGGTGGCGCAGCAGCAGTGCCACGGACAGGATGGCGGCGGTGGGGTCGGCCTTGCCCTGTCCGGCGATGTCCGGGGCCGAACCGTGGACGGGCTCGAACATCGACGGGTTGGTCCCGGAGGCGTCGATGTTGCCCGACGCCGCGGTGCCGATGCCTCCGGTGACCGCGGCCGCGAGGTCGGTGATGATGTCACCGAAGAGGTTGTCGGTGACGATCACGTCGAACCGGGACGGATCGGTGACCATGTAGATGGTGGCGGCGTCGATGTGGCAGTAGTCCACCTCGACCCCGGGGAACTCCGGCGCCACCTCGTCGACGGTGCGCTGCCACAGCCCACCGGCGTTGACGAGCACGTTGGTCTTGTGGACCAGCGTGAGCTTGTTGCGCCGCGACTGCGCACGGGAGAACGCGTCGCGGACCACGCGCTCCACGCCGTACCGGGTGTTGACGGAGGTCTCGGTACCGATCTCGTGCGGTGTCCCCACACGGATCGCACCGCCGTTACCGGTGTAGAGCCCCTCGGTGCCCTCGCGGACGACGACGAAGTCGATCTCGCCCGGGTCCTTCAGCGGGGTTGCCGACCCGGGGAAGAGCCGGGAGGGCCGCAGGTTGACGTGGTGGTCGAGTGCGAACCGCAGCGGGAGCAGCATGCCCCGCTCGAGCACGCCGGCCGGCACGGAGCGGGGATCACCGATGGCGCCCAGCAGGATCGCGTCGTGGCCTCGGAGGCTCTCCACGTCCGCGTCCGTCAGGGTCTCGCCGTTGCGGAGGTACCGGCGCGCGCCGAGGTCGTATTCGGTCGTCTCGACACCGGGGACCAGCGCGTCGAGCACCTTCAGTGCCTCGGCCGTGACCTCGACGCCGATACCGTCGCCGGGGATGACTGCGAGCTTCATGATGTCGTCGTCCCCGCTCAGACCAGGTTGATCTGGGTCGCGGTGGCGTCGAGCTCGGAGACGATCCGGTCGACGGTCGGCTCGGCGACCGTGCGGTCGACCCGCAGGATCAGCGACGCGCCCTCGCCGGAGGCGTCCTGGCTCAGTGCTGCGGCCTGGATGTCGATGCCCTCCCCGCCGAGGATGGAGCCCACCTTGCCGAGCACGCCCGGGCGGTCGGAGTAGTGGACGAACAGGTTCTGGCCCTCGGCGCGCAGGTCGAACCCGCGCTCGTTGATCCGGACGATCTTCTGCACCTGGTCCAGGCCGGCCAGCGTGCCGGTGACATCGGCCGACGCGCCGTCCGCGGCCACGGCCGTGACGGTGACGGTGCTGCGGTAGGACTTGGACTCGCTGTGGGTCTCCACCGAGTGGGTGACCCCCCGCTGCTCGGCCATCTGGCCGACGTTGACGAAGGTCGCGGGCTCGTCGGTGATCGCGGAGAACATGCCGCGCAGGGCGGCCAGCCCGAGGACGTCGACCTGCTCGGATGCGAGCTCGCCGGCGACGTCGATCCGGACGGTCGTCGGGATACCCGGGCACAGGTGGCCGGCGACCAGTCCGAGCTTGCGGACGAGGTCGAGCCAGGGTGCGACCTCGTCGCCGACGGGACCACCGGTGACGTTGACGGCGTCGGGGACGAACTCCCCGCGCAGGGCGAGCAGCACACTGCGGGCGACGTCGGTGCCGGCGCGGTCCTGCGCCTCGCTGGTGGAGGCGCCGAGGTGCGGCGTGACGACGGTGTTCTCGAGCTCGAAGAGCGGCGAGTCGGTGCACGGCTCGGTGTCGAACACGTCGAGCGCCGCGGAGCGGACCTTGCCGGACTTCAGTGCGTCGACGAGCGCGTCCTCGACGATCAGACCGCCGCGGGCGGCGTTGACGATCACGACGCCGTCCTTGGCACGGGCCAGCCGCTCGGCGTCGAAGAGACCGGCGGTCTCCTTGGTCTTGGGCAGGTGCATCGTGATGATGTCGGCGCGGGAGACCAGCTCGTCGATGTCGACCAGCTCGATTCCCAGCTGCGCCGCGCGGGCGGCGGGCAGGTAGGGGTCGTAGGCGATGAGGTTGGTCTCGAACGCGGCGAGTCGCTGCGCCACGAGCTGGCCGATGCGGCCCAGGCCCACGACGCCGACGGTCTTGCCGAGCAGCTCGACGCCGTTGAAGGAACTGCGCTTCCAGGTGTGCTCGCGCAGGGTGCGGTCCGCGGCCGGGATCTGGCGGCAGGCGGACATGAGCAGCGCGACCGCGTGCTCGGCGGCCGAGTGGATGTTGGAGGTGGGCGCGTTGACCACCATGACGCCGCGCTCGGTGGCGGCGGGGATCTCGACGTTGTCCAGGCCGACGCCCGCGCGCCCGATGATCTTGAGGTTCGGCGCGGCGGCGAGCACCTCGGCGTCGACGGTGGTGGCCGAGCGCACGAGCAGTGCGTCGGCGTCGGCGACCGCCTCGAGCAGCTTGGGGCGATCCGGGCCGTCCACCCAGCGGACCTCCACGGCGTCGCCGAGCGCGTCGACGGTCGACTGGGCGAGCTTGTCGGCGATGAGGACGACGGGCCGTCCGGATGCTGTCACAGTGGGTTCTCCTCGGTGTCATTTCGGGCACGGCCAGTCTAGGGCACCTGTCACCGGCGCCGAGCAGTGGCCGGTACGCGCCCGGACGCCTACCGTGACGAGGGTCGGCGACCCGACGTGACCACCGCCGCGCGACGAACGGAGCACCGATGCCCCGCACTCCCCGGTCGGCCCCGCCGCCGGTCCGCTTCCCCGACCCCTGGTTGCCCGTGCTGGCCCCGGCACGCGGCCCGTCGGCGGTGGCGATGTATCTGCGGGCCCACCTGTACGGCGCCGCGGTGGGCCGGAGCGTCCTGGACCGCTGCATCAGTGCGGTCGATCCGGAGGACCGGGTCCGGTTGGTTCCGCTGCGCCGGGAGTTCGAGGAGGAGATCGACACCGCCGCCCGCCTGTTGGCGGTGCTCTCACCTCTGGGGGCCCCGGGCCGTCGGCTGGTGCGGTGGTCCGCCGCGGTCAGCCTCACCGCACTGCCGGCGGGCACGGTGGTGCGCGATCCTCTGGCCCGGCTCGCGGTCCTGGAGGCGCTGCGCACCCTCGTGGTTGCGAAGCGCTCGATGTGGGAGTTGCTCGCCGCGTCGTGGGTCGCGGACGGCCCGGCGTCCGCTGCCGGGAGGTCCGGAGCGGAACCCGACGTCAGCAACGACGACAACTGCGACGACGAAGACAGCGGCGACGACGACGAGCCCGGCGGTCCCGACACCGGCCGGCTGCTGCTGGGACTGGCCGAACAGGCCCGGTCACAGGAGGACCTGCTGGAGCAACTGCGACGCGCCTACGGTCTGGCGGTCTTCGAATGAGCGCGGCGGGGACCGTACGTGCGGACGTCGTCGTGGTGGGCTCCGGCCCCAACGGCCTGGCTGCCGCGCTGTTGTGTGCGCGGGCCGGGCGGCGGGTGGTGGTGCTGGAGGCCCAGGAGACCATCGGTGGCGGGTGCCGAACCCTGCCGATGGGCGATATCGCGACCGGCATCCCGGAGGACGTCGTGAACGGGTTGCTGGTGGATCCGTGCTCGGCCGTGCACCCCATGGCGGGGGCATCCCCGTTCTTCCGTGGGTTCGACCTGCCGGCCCACGGGGTCGAGATGCTCACTCCCCCCGTTCAACTGGCTCACGCACTGCCGGCCCGCGACGCGATCGTCGTTCCCGCGTCCCCATCCCCCGCCGCCCTCGCAGAGGGCCTGGGGTCGCGCGCGGAGGCCGACCGGTGGTGGAGCCTCATGGGCCCCCTGGGTCGCAGGGCGGAGGACGTCGTCGCCACGGCCCTGTCCGATCAGCGCTCGGTCCCGCACCTGGGGGCGACCGCGGCGCTCGGCGCGGCGTTCGTCCGCGCCCACCCCCGCGGTGTGGTCGGCGATCCCCTCGGTCCGGACGGACGGACGCTGCTGTCCGGGATCTCGGCCCACGCGATCACCCCGCTGTCCTCCCCCGCCGCGACGGGGGTCGGCCTCGTCCTGGGCTCGTTGCTCCACTCGCCGCTCGGCTGGACGCTGCCGGTCGGCGGCAGCGGGGCCATCACCGCCGCACTGGCCGAGGCGATCCGGGATGCCGGGGGGGAGATCCGCACCGGGGTCGGCGTGGATTCGCTGGCACGGCTCGACGCCCGGGACGTCGTCTTCAACACGTCCTCCCGGATCCTCGGCGAGATCCTCATGGCATCCTCGCCCTCTCCGGCCGTGGCCCGCCGCGCACGCAGACTCCTGGAGGCGCCGGTCGGCGGGGCCGCGGCGAAGGTCGACCTGGTCCTGTCCGGCCCGGTTCCGTGGCGCGACGGCCGGCTCGCCGACGCCGGCACTGTCCACCTGGGTGGGGATTCCCATGCCATCGCGGCCGCCGAGCGCGAGGTCGCCGCCGGTCGGCACGCCGATCGGCCCATGATCCTCGTCTCCCAGCCGTGGGTGACCGACCCGGGACGAATCGCCCCGGACGGTCGACGTCCACTGTGGACCTACGCGCACGTGCCCGCGTTCTCCGACCGTGACCAGACCGAGCAGGTGCTCGCCGCGCTCGAGGCGGTCGCGCCGGGGGTGCGGGACGTGGTCGTGGCCGCCCACTGCACGCCCGCGGACCGGATGGCCGAGCACAACGCCAACAACGCCGGTGGGGACATCGCGGCGGGACGCGTGGACCTGCGGGGGCTCATCGCCCGCCCGGTGCCGCGGGCCGACCCGTTCGCGACCGGTGTGCCCGGGGTGTGGCACGCCTCCGGCTCGACCCCTCCCGGCCCGGGCGTGCACGGCATGGCCGGGCAGCACGTGGCGGAGCGCATCCTCGGCGGGTTACCGACTCCCTGGTAGGAAGCGAATCACTGGTAGGACACGAACCACGGCCGGGGCTCGACCGCCATGGTCTGCTCGGGCGTGAACGTGGGGGTGTCCTCGTCATAGAAGTTCTTCCACGCCATCCGGATTCCGGACGGCAGCCCGCTGCGCAGGACGTCCCACGTCTCCATCTTCAGGTCCGGGGTGCCGTGACCGTCGGCGTGCAGGACGATTGACACCTCCGGCCTGGAGGTGTCGATCTGGTCGCGGTCGTCGATCATGGCCATGCTGAACTGGTGGAGGATGAGGAGCTTCTGTGGCCCTCCGCTGTCCCGGGTCAGGTCCGCCAGCCAGTCGGTGACCCGGTTGATCTCCTCGGCGTCCACCGACCCGATCTGCGCGCCCGGCTGTTGTCCCGGCTCGAGCTTCCACTCGGGGTCGAGCGCGAGTCCGACGTTCGGGCGGGTGAGCAACTCCTCGAAGATCCTCGCCTGATCGAGGAGGTCGGCCATGCCGGGCTGGAGGTCGATCACCGCGTACCCGCCGGCATCGGTGATGGCGTCGATCAGCGGGACGAACTCCTGCGGGTCCCACTCGTTGGTGTAGTTGCCGTCGGGTCCGGCGGACGTCGAGGCGACCGTCGCGATGATCTCGAACGCCGGGATGACCGGTTCCGGGGAGTGCGGCTGGTACTCCCCGACCAACTGCTGAACCCGCGCCACGCTCTCCTCTGGTCCCTGCTCGCCGAGGATCCCCAGGGCAGGGGTGATCGGCGACCCGTAGGCGGCCACGAACCGCCGGCCCGGGAACAGCAGCTGTCCGCCGCCCGGCAGTTCGGGAACCGTCCGCGCCTTCTCCACCCGGTCCTCGAGTTCGTCCTCGGTGCCCCACCCGGGCCCGAGCGCGTAGACCGCCTCGGCGTCCCGCACCGCCTCCACGGACCCGCCGTCGACCCGCGGGTCCGGGGTACGGAGGTGGGACACCGCCGCCCCGACGGCCACTGCCGTCGCGACCGCCGCGACCGGCGTCTCGTCGTACACGAGCACGCTGGGTGCGCCCTCGCCGTCCCATGCGGGTTCGCCGCTGTCGAACGGATCGGGGGCCGCGCCCGCGCCGCCGGCAGCGGTGATCTCCCCGGCCGTCATCAGCGCAGGCGTACCCGGCACCTGGTGGACGGTGACGTCGTCGATCCGCCCCGGCGGGACCTCGACCTCGGAGTCGAACGTGATCCCGGTCAGCTCCTCGAGCTCCGGCCGACCTCCCGGGGCGTCGACCACCTCGCCGTCGTCGGGTGTGAAGGCCACCTGCCCGACCCGCAACACCCGCTCGGCGCCGAGTCGCGACACCTCGTCGGCCAATGCCGCGTCCCCGCCCTCGACGGCGGTGAGCATCGGTGCGTGCAACCCGACCGCGACGGAGGCGGCGCGCGCCTGCGCGGCGGCGTCCGGTGCTGCCACCACGACCACCGGGGCGGACTCGATGAGCAGTCTCGTGGTCTCCACGCCGGACCCGTCGGCGTCGGCGGCGACCCGCGTGCCCTCCACCGGGGCGGCTTCGGTTCTCGGTCCGCCGTCACCGGGGTCGGACGTACACGCCACGGTCGTCCCCACCAGGGAAACGGCGAGGACCGCCGCACCCACTCCTCGGTTGAAGTGGCGCACGGCGGTCCTCCTGCTGAAGTCGGGAATCGATCCCGGTGGACCCTACAGGGGCTTCACCGGGTCGGACCCGCGGACCCTCAGGCAGTCTCCGTGATCGGACGGTCGACCCAGCTCATGAGGTCGCGCAGCTTCTGGCCGGTGACCTCGATCGGGTGCTCGGCGTTCTCCTTGCGGAGCTGCTCAAGCTCCTTATTGCCGCCCTCGACGTTGGCCACGAGGCGATTGGTGAAGGTGCCGTCCTGGATGTCGGACAGGATCTCCTTCATGCGCTCCTTGGTGCCGGCGTCGATGACCCGCGGGCCGGAGAGGTAGCCGCCGAACTCCGCGGTGTCGGACACCGAGTAGTTCATGCGCGCGATCCCGCCCTCGTACATGAGATCGACGATGAGCTTGAGCTCGTGGAGCACCTCGAAGTAGGCGAGCTCCGGCTCGTAGCCGGCCTCGACCATGACCTCGAAGCCCGTCTTGACGAGCTCCTCGGTGCCGCCGCACAGCACGGCCTGCTCACCGAACAGGTCGGTCTCGGTCTCGTCCTTGAAGGTGGTCTTGATGACGCCCGCGCGGGTGCCACCGATCGCCTTCGCGTAGGACAGCGCGAGCGCCTCGCCCTCGCCCTTCGGGTCCTGCTCCACGGCGATGAGCGCCGGGACGCCCTTGCCGTCGACGAACTGACGACGCACGAGGTGACCGGGGCCCTTGGGGGCGACCATCGCGATGGTGATGTTCTCTGCCGGCTTGATGAGGCCGAAGTGGATGTTGAGGCCGTGACCGAAGAACAGCGCGTCGCCGTCGTTCAGGTTGGGCTCGATGTCCTCGGTGAAGATCTGCGCCTGCGAGGTGTCGGGGGCGAGCAGCATGATGACGTCGGCCCACTTGGTGGCCTCGGCGGCGGTCATGACCTTGAGGCCGGCCTCTTCGGCCTTCGCGCGGGACTTGGAGCCCTCACGCAGGCCGATCGCGACCTCGACTCCGGAGTCGCGCAGGCTGAGCGAGTGCGCGTGCCCCTGCGAGCCGTACCCGATGACGGCGACCTTGCGGCCCTGGATCAGCGACAGATCCGCCGAGTCGTCGTAGAACATCTCCACTGCCATGGTGGATTCCCTTCGTGTTGTTTCGTGAAGTCGAGACTTGTGTAGGAGTCGAGACTATCGAGTGGTGTTGATGGACTTGGGGCCGCGTCCGAGCGCGACCATGCCGGACTGCACGATCTCGCGGATCCCGTAGCCGTCGAGCATCCGCAGCAGCGCGTCGAGCTTGTCGGGGGTACCCGTGGCCTCGAGAGTGAGCGACTCGGGTGAGACGTCCACGATGTGTGCGCGGAACAGACTCGCGATCTCCACGATCTGACCGCGGTTGGTGGCGTCGGCGCGGACCTTGACGAGAGTGAGCTCGCGGGCCACCGAGCCGGCCGGATCCTGCTCGACGATCTTGATGACGTTGACGAGCTTGTTGAGCTGTTTGGTCACCTGCTCGAGCGGGAAGTCCTCGACGTTCACGACGATGGTCATGCGCGACAGGCCTTCGGTCTCGGTCGGGCCCACGGCCAGCGACTCGATGTTGAACCCGCGCCGGGAGAACAGCGACGAGACGCGCGCGAGCACGCCAGGCTTGTCCTCCACCAGCACGCTCAGGGTGTGGGAGCGAGCGCTCACTGGTCCTCCTCCTCGGCGGCGATCACCGCGGCGTCGATCCGCTCGGTCGCCTCGTGGATGTCCGCGGCGTCGTCCGCCACGGAATCGGTGTCGTCGAACAGCGGCCGGATGTCCCGGGCCGCCATGATCTCGTCGTTGGACGTGCCCGCCGCGACCATCGGCCACACCTGGGCGTCCTTGCCCACGATGAAGTCGATGAGGACCGGGCGGTCGTTGATCGCGCGGGCCTGTGCGATCACGTCGTCGACGTCCTCGGCGCGCTCACACCGCAGCGCCACGCAGCCCAGGGCCTCGCCGAGCTTGACGAAGTCCGGGATGTGCATGGAGTGGGTCGACAGGTCGGTCTGCGAGTACCGCTCCTCGTAGAACAGTGTCTGCCACTGACGGACCATGCCGAGGTTGCCGTTGTTGATCAGCGCCACCTTGATGGGTGCGCCCTCGATGGCGCAGGTGGCCAGCTCCTGGTTCGTCATCTGGAAGCAGCCGTCGCCGTCGATGGCCCAGACCTCGGCGTCCTGACGGCCGAACTTGGCACCCATCGCCGCGGGGACCGCGTACCCCATGGTCCCCAGGCCGCCCGAGTTCAGCCACGTGCGCGGCTTCTCGTACTGGACGAACTGGGCCGCCCACATCTGGTGCTGGCCGACGCCCGCGCAGTACACGGCGTCCGGGCCGGCGGCGGCGCTCAACCGCTCGATGACGTACTCGGGAGACAGGGAGCCGTCCGACTGCGGGCCGTAGCCAAGCGGGAACTCACTGCGGATCTCGTCCAGCTCACCGACCCACACGGCGGGCTCGCCCAGCGTGCCGGATTCGCGCGCGCCGCGCAGCGTCTCGACGAGCTCGACGAGGACCTCCTTGATGTCGCCGACGATCGGCACGTCGACGGCTCGGTTCTTGCCGATCTCGGCCGGGTCGATGTCGGCGTGGATGACCTTGGCGTCCGGGGCGAAGGTGTCGAGACGACCGGTGACCCGGTCGTCGAACCGGGCGCCCAGGGTGACCAGCAGGTCGGACCGCTGCAGCGCCGCGACGGCGGCGACGGTTCCGTGCATCCCCGGCATGCCGTAGTGCAGCCGGTGGGAATCCGGGAACGCCCCGCGCGCCATGAGCGTGGTCACGACCGGGATGCCGGTCAGCTCGGCGAGCGCCATGAGCTCCGCGGAGGCGTCGGCCTTGATGACGCCGCCGCCGACATACAGCACCGGGCGCCTGGCCTTGCCGATCATCCGGGCGGCCTCACGGATCTGCTTGCCGTGCGGCTTGGTGACGGGCCGGTAGCCGGGCAGCTTCATCTCCGGCGGCCACGAGAACGTCATCTCGGCCTGCAGAACGTCCTTGGGGATGTCCACGAGCACAGCGCCGGGGCGACCTGACTGCGCGATGTGGAACGCCTCGGCGATCATCCGCGGGATGTCCTCGCCGTGGGACACGAGGAAGTTGTGCTTGGTGATCGGCATGGTGATGCCCGAGATGTCGGCTTCCTGGAAACCGTCCGTGCCGATGAGTGCGGTCCCGACCTGACCCGTGATCGCGACGATCGGGACCGAGTCCATCTGCGCGTCCGCGAGCGGGGTCACCAGGTTGGTGGCGCCGGGGCCCGAGGTCGCCATGCAGACGCCGACCCTTCCGGTCGCCTGGGCGTAGCCGGTCGCTGCGTGACCGGCGCCCTGCTCGTGCCGGACCAGGACGTGCCGGACCTTGGCCGAGTCGTAGAGCGGGTCGTAGACCGGCAGGATGGCCCCGCCGGGGATGCCGAAGACGACCTCGGTGCCGATCTCCTCGAGGGACCGGACGACGGCCTGGGCCCCCGTCATCCGCTCTGGGGCCGCGGACCGGGCCTTCTGCTCTGCACCCGGACGGGGTCCGGGCTGTGCCGTTGGTGCGCTCACTTCAACTGTCCTTCATGCTGGTCGTGGAGCCGTGGTTCGTGGTCGGGCGTGATCGTGGATTTCTCTGACCGCGGTCTGACCCGGCAACAAAAAACCCCCGTCGGCCACGAAAGGCCGGCGAGGGTGCGCGTCGACGGAAAGCCAGGTAGGGCTCAGGCGCCGACGCGCCGGCCGAGTACGAGACCGTTCCAGGTGTTCACGAGGCCCAGACTAGGCCGCGGTCGACGGCAGCGTCAACTCGTGGAACATCGATCTTACTATGTGGGCCATGCCAGACTGGAGGCATCATGAGTGCCCCTTTCAGAGCTCCCGTCCCGGAGTCGAGCCCCCGCGATCACGCCCTCTTCCGGGTCAACCCGATGTCGTACGTCGTCATCGCCATTTTCGTGCTGGCGATCCTCTGGCCCGTCACGTCCTACCCCGTCGCCCTGGGCTGGCTGGTGCTGCTCCCCGTCGCCTTCGGTTGGTGGGTGGCCCGGACCTGGACCCGACTGGACGAGGACGGTGTCCACCTGTCGTCCTGGCGCTCCCGACGGTCCGTGCCGTGGGATGAGGTCAGGGGTGTGATGTTCCCCAAGCGTGGGTTCGCCCGGCTCGTGACCACCTCTGACACGTCACTCCCGATGGGCGGGGTCTCGTTCCACGACCTCCCGCGGCTGTCCGGCGCCAGCCGTGGCCGTATCCGCGACCCGTACGCCGCGAGCGGACCCGAGTCCGCCTGACCCTTGCGCTCCGCCTGACCCTCCCGCTCCGCCGGTCACCCCGCGGCCGGCGGGGACCCGGTCGGCCACGGCCTGGCGTCGCATACCCATCCGCTCGTAGCCGACGGTGACCGCCACACCCACGACGAGTCCTGCGACCGCCCAGCCGCCGAGGACCCAGACCGCGTGTCCGAGACCCGCCTCCCACCCGGAGTCGAAGAACATGATCGACCGCAGCCCGAGGTAGGCCTGGTGCATCGGCTGCAGTGTCCCGATGGCGACGAACACCCGCGGGAGCATCTCGGTCGGGGTGGCGCCGCCCGAGGTGGGGATGCCCAGCACCACGAACACCACGAGGTTCACGAGCAGACCGGCGTTGCCGACAGCAGCGATGATCGTGTGCGCACACACCCCGACCGCGACGATGACCAGGTTCGAGAACCAGAACATGTGCCACGGGTCGTACCCGGTGACACCGATGATGTCCGCCACCCACAGGACGAGCCCCGAGACGAGCGGCGCCGTGATCAGCGTGACCACCCACTTGCGGGCCAGTGTCTGGAGCCGCCCGAACGGCGCCACGTGGACATGGAGCGCCACCGGCCCGATCTCCAGCGGGATGAAGCCGAGACGGGCGTCCAGGAGGGCGGAGATGATCATCGCCCCGGTGAATCCCGCCAGGATCACGATCAGCGCGTAGAACATCGGGAGCGACGCGTTCGACACCCCGTCCGGCAGCGGGTTCCACGCGACGACGTCGATCGCCACCGGATCGGAGAGCGCGACCGCGGCCGCGGCGCCGACGGTCCTGCCCTCGGCCTCGGCCAGCAGCCGGGACTTCGACAGCAGTTCGGTCCCCATCCGGTCGTGGAACGATTCCTGCATCGCGTCCGCCATGGTGTTCATGACCTGACCGGAGACGATGGACACGCGTGGCGAGTACTCGAGTGAGATGCGGGCGCGTTCGGGTGGCCCCGCCGCGTCGCCCGCCTCCGTCGCCGCGGCCTCGACGAGCCCGGCCACCCGCCCGCTCAGTTCGGGTGGGATACGGACCGCACCGAAGTACGTGCCGTCGCGGAGGCCCTCCTCGGCGGCCTCCGGATCCACCACGTGCAGCCGGACCCTCCCCCAGTCGTTGTTCTGGAGCAGCCCCGCGGTGATCCGCGACCCCATGTCGAGACCACGCGGACCGATCGGGGTCTCCAGGGTCGCGGCGACGTCCTCGTCCACCACCGCCACGGGGATGTACCTCGCATGGGACTGCGGATCCGCGGTGCCCCCCAGGTACATGAACGACAGGAGGAAGAACAGTCCACAGACCAGGGCCACCGCCCCCGCCGAGTGCGAGAGGAACTCACGTAGCCCACCCGTGTGACCGGAGTCGGTCATGTCCATCCCCATTCGCGTCACGTCGAGGCCGGCCGGATGGCCGACCGTGAGAAGAGTAGACCCACATCGGGGCGTATTGTGTGGTGGTCACGGCGCGATCGGGTGTCGCCGCGGGGCGCGCGCACGCCGCGGCCCCGTACGGCACGACCCCCGGAATGCGCCCTCCCCATCGAGTCGGAGCGAGGTCCCATGCCGCCCCTGAGGTCACGAACCAGTACCGCCGGACGCAACGCCGCGGGAGCGCGTGCCCTCTGGCGCGCGACCGGCATGACGGACTCGGACTTCGGTAAGCCGATCATCGCGATCGCGAACTCGTACACCCAGTTCGTGCCGGGCCACGTCCACCTGAAGAACGTCGGTGAGATCGTCGCCGAGCAGATCGCGGCGTCGGGCGGCGTGGCCCGGGAGTTCCACACCATCGCGGTGGACGACGGGATCGCGATGGGCCACGCGGGCATGCTCTACTCGCTGCCCAGCCGGGAGATCATCGCGGACTCGGTGGAGTACATGGTCAACGCCCACACGGCGGACGCGCTGGTGTGCATCTCGAACTGCGACAAGATCACCCCGGGCATGCTCAACGCCGCGATGCGGTTGAACATCCCCACCGTGTTCGTCTCCGGCGGGCCGATGGAGTCGGGGTTCTCCGTCGTCGTCGACGGCGTGGTCAAGGCGGGCTCGGACCTCATCACGGCGATCTCCGCGTCCGCCAACTCGGCCGTGGACGACGAGGGCCTGGACGCCATCGAGCGCTCGGCCTGCCCGACGTGCGGGTCCTGCTCCGGGATGTTCACCGCCAACTCCATGAACTGCCTCACCGAGGCCCTGGGGCTGTCGCTGCCCGGCAACGGCTCGACCCTGGCCACCCACAGTGCGCGGCGTGAACTGTTCGCCGAGGCCGGCCGGGTCATCGTCGACCTGTGCACCCGCTACTACCGGGACGAGGACGCCTCGGTGCTCCCCCGTTCGGTCGCCACCAGGTCGGCGTTCACCAACGCCATGGCGCTGGACGTCGCGATGGGCGGCTCCACCAACACCGTGCTCCACATCCTCGCCGCCGCGCAGGAGGGCGAGGTCGACTTCGACCTGGGCGACATCGAGCAGATCTCCCGCCGGATCCCCTGCCTGGCCAAGGTCGCGCCCAACTCGGACTACTACATGGAGCACGTCCACCGGGCCGGCGGCATCCCCGCGATCCTGGGCGAGCTGTACCGCGGGGGCCTGCTGGAGACGGACGTCCACTCGGTCCACTCCCCGTCGCTCGAGCAGTACGTCGCGGACTGGGACATCCGCAGCGGCACCGCGACCGAGAAGGCGATCGAGTTGTTCCACGCGGCCCCGGGCGGGGTGCGGACGATCCAGCCGTTCTCGACCGACAACCGCTGGGAGTCGCTCGACACGGACGCGGAGAACGGCTGTATCCACTCGGTCGAGCACCCGGCGACCGCGGAGGGCGGGCTCGCGGTCCTGCGCGGGAACATCGCGCCGGACGGGTCCGTCTTCAAGACCGCCGGCGTGTCCGAGGACAACTTCCACTTCTCCGGTCCGGCCAGGGTGGTCGAGTCCCAGGAGGAGGCCGTCTCGGTCATCCTGGACAAGACGCTGCAGGCCGGCGAGGTGCTGGTGGTGCTCTTCGAGGGCCCGGCCGGCGGTCCGGGGATGCAGGAGATGCTGCACCCCACGGCGTTCATCAAGGGCGCCGGCCTCGGGACGAAATGCGCGCTCATCACCGACGGCCGCTTCTCGGGCGGGTCGTCCGGGCTGTCCATCGGTCACATCGCCCCGGAGGCCGCCTCGGGCGGCCCGATCGGCCTGGTGCGTGACGGTGACATCGTGACCATCGATGTCGCCACGCGGTCCATCTCGGTGGATGTCGACGACGACGAGCTGTCCCGCCGCCGCGCCGAGAGGGGCCCTCTCCCGTGGCGGCCGGTCAAGCGTGATCGGAAAGTGTCCACCGCTCTCCGCGCGTACGCCTCGATGGCGTCCTCGGCGGACAAGGGTGCCGTGCGCATCCTGCCCGACTGAGGCGCCTGGTCAGGGCCGCGCGCCCCGGCTCCCGGGCTCTCAGCCCGCGGTGACCGGGGCGCTGTCGGCTGAGGAGGTCAGCGGGTTGGTGCCGTTGAGGAAGTACCACACCAGACCGGCGATGACCGCCACGACGATCACCCACACGACGCCGCTGAAGCGGGGACGGTGGGACCATGCCCACTTGCGGTCGGCGGACCATCGCCCCGGTCCGGAGAAGAGGAGGGTCACCAGCGCCGCGGCGTAGAGGATCGACACCTCGAGTCCGCGGGTGGTGTCACTCAGCACGGGGATGGGGTCGGTCCCGGTCAGTCGGATCGCTATACCCAGTCCGATGAGCCCCAGCAGACCGGCCGCCGCTACCGGGGTGGCGAGTCCCACCACGAGCATGACGCCCGCCACCAGTTCGACGGCGCCGCCGGCGATCGCCAGGATGCGGGCCTGGTCGAATCCGGAGTCGGTGAGGGTCTGCGTGAACCCGTCGATCCCGGGCCCGCCGAACAGTCCGAAGAGCTTCTGCAGTCCCCGCATCGCGAGGAGGGCGCCCACGGCCAGTCTCAGGACGAACAGCCCGAAATCGGCCGTTCCCCGGCGGCCGATCGTGTCCCGCGACGCGGGCGCGATGGTGGTGGGCTGGTCACCGAAGGGCAGGGGCGAGGACACGTCGTACCCCCCGGACTCGGCGAACTGCGAGTAGTCGGTGCGCCCGGCCGCGGGGAACGCGGTGGTCGCGCCGTCCCCCGAGCCGCCCCGCGAACCGACGCCCGCGCCCTGGGCGTTGGGGACGTCGAGCGGGTAATCGACGTCGTGGATGATCTCGGTACGGGCGTCGTCGTCTCCGCGCTTTGAGGAAGTCACGGATCGACTGTAGGCCGATGCCGGTGCCCGGACGCTGAAGGACACGGCGCGCCGTAGTCTGGTCGGCATGAGATCGCTCCCGCTGCTGCTGGCACTGGCCGTCGCCGTGTCCGGTTGCGCGAGGTTCGACGACCGCCTCGAGGACCCGTTCACGCCCGCGGCCGGGCCGGGAATGGGTGCCGCTCCGCCGAGCCCTCCCGGCGCACCGACCCCGCCTCCGACGTCGCGCCCCGGGGAGCCGGAGCCCCCGGCCGAGACGGGCCCCTGCGTCGATCCCGACCCCGCCGTCATCGCGACCTGCCTCGAGCCGGCCGTCGCGGTGGCCGGGCTCGGTGAGCGAGCGCTGGTCGCCGAGTCCACGGGCGGGGTGAAGATCGTCTCCGCCGATGCCGACCCCGAGCAGTTCGGCAGGGTGGATCCCCGGTCCGGCCGGGTGGCCGCGGTCGCGCCGTCCCCGGATTTCGCCCAGGACCGGTTGGTGTATCTCCTCGTCGTCGGCGACGGACCCACCCGGGTCGAACGCCTGGCGCGCGGCGACGCCCCCCGCACGATCGCGGAGCTCGCACCCGCGGACAGCGGTGGCCTCGCGTTCGTCGACGACATCCTGACCGTCGGCGCCGGCTCCGAGGTCGTCCGGTTCCCGACGTTTACCGGGATCGGCCGCGCGGAGGACCCCCAGGTGATCGGACGCGACCTCGGGCGCATCCAGGCGTTGTGTCCTCTCGGCGAGGATCTCTTCCTCTCCACGGTCACCGACCGCGGTGCGGCGATCCGGACACCGGATCGCACGGTGTGGACGTGGCCGGACCAGCGTTCCGCCGGTGGGTGCGCCGCATCCGAGGGCACGCTCGCCATCGCCCTCCCGGACGCCGAGCGGGTCGACACCCTCCAGACCGCCGGCGGCGCGGCTCGCGGTCAGCCCGAGGCGCTGGCCGAGGGCCGGTACGGGCGACTGACCGGGTTGTCCGTCGTCGGCGAGGGCGTCCTGCTGGCGGGCACCACCAACAAGGATGGTGCATCACCGGTGCCCACCGATGACCGGGCCGTGATCCTCCCCCAGTCCGGTGGTGGCGGAGACGCCCGTACGTAGCCGCGGTTCGACGCCACGCGCGAGCGCGCGCGTGTGGCGTACGGTCGGTCCCCGTGGTCGAGCCACGCACAGCTCACCGCGCGGACAGCGCATCGCCTAGTTGCAGGCGGCGATCACCAGTTCCTTCACCCGGGCCGGGTCGGCCTGTCCGCGGGTCGCCTTCATGACGGCACCGACGATCGCGCCGGCGGCCTGGACCTTGCCCGAACGGATCTTCTCCGCGATGTCGGGCTGCGCGGCCAGGGCGTCGTCGACGGCCTTCTGCAGCGCCGAGTCGTCGCGTACCACCTCGAGGCCCTTGTCGGCGACGATCTGGTCCGGCTCGCCCTCGCCGTCGAGGACGGCGTCGACGACCTGGCGGCCGAGCTTGTTGGTGAGCTTGCCGTCGGCGACCAACTCGATCACGCGCGCCAGCTGCACCGGCGAGATCTCGAGTTCGGTGAGCGCGACGCCGCGCTTGTTGGACTGCTGCGTCAGGTACGACACCCACCACGAGCGGGCCTCGGCGGCCGGAGCGCCCGCGTCGACCGTGGCGAGGATCAGGTCGAGGGCCCCGGCGTTGACGAGGTCCCGCATCTCCTCGTCCGAGACCCCCCAGTCCGCCTGGACCCGGGCGCGGCGAACCCACGGCAGCTCCGGCAGCGTCGCGCGGATCTCCTCGATGAGCTCCTCGGTCGGCTCGACGGGCGCGAGATCCGGCTCGGGAAAGTAGCGGTAGTCCTCCGCCGACTCCTTCGGCCGGCCGGAGGTGGTGGTGCCGTCCGACTCGTGGAAGTGCCGGGTCTCGAGCACGACCTCGTCACCCGCGGTGAGCACGTCCGCCTGGCGGCACATCTCGTGGCGGACCGCGATCTCGACGCTGCGGAGGGAGTTGACATTCTTGGTCTCGGTGCGGGTGCCGAACTCGGTGGCGCCCTTCGGCATCAACGAGACGTTCGCATCGCAGCGCATCGAGCCCTGGTCCATCCGGACGTCGGACACGTCGAGGCTCCGGAGCAGATCGCGCAGCGTCGTAACGTAGGCGCGCGCGATCTCGGGTGCCCGCTCCCCCGCACCGACGATCGGCTTGGAGACGATCTCGATGAGCGGTACGCCCGCGCGGTTGAAGTCGAGCAGCGAATGGGTGGCGCCGTGGATGCGGCCGGTGGCGGATCCGACGTGGGTGGACTTGCCGGTGTCCTCCTCCATGTGCGCGCGCTCGACCTCCACGCGCCACGTGCTGCCGTCCTCGAGCTGCACGTCGAGGTACCCGTCGTGGGCGATGGGCTCGTCGTACTGCGAGATCTGGTAGTTCTTCGGCTGGTCCGGGTAGAAGTAGTTCTTCCGGGCGAACCGACTGTACGGCGCGATAGAGCAGTTCAGCGCCAGACCGATCTTGATGGCCCACTCCACCGCCTGGCGGTTGGCCACCGGCAACGCGCCCGGCAGGCCGATGCACACCGGACACACCTGGGTGTTGGGATCCGCCCCGAACGCGGTGGGACACCCGCAGAACATCTTGGTGTTGGTGTGCAGCTCTACGTGCACCTCCATGCCCATGACGGGATCGAAACGTGACACGACCTCGGTGAACTCCATGCGGAACAATCTAGCCGAAGAGGCAGGCGGCCTCGCGGTAGCGGTCCTCCGGGACGGTCTTGAGCACGGCGACCGCGTCCTCTACCGGCACCATCTCGATCGACTCCCCGCGGAGCGCGACGATCTGACCGAAATCCCCCCGGTGCGCGGCGTGCGCCGCGTGTACCCCGAAACGGGTCGCGAGCACGCGGTCGTACGCGGTCGGGGTACCGCCGCGCTGGATGTGGCCCAGCACGGTCGTCCGGACGTCACGGTTCATCCGCTCCTTGATCGCGGAGGCCATCTGGTCGGCCACCCCGGTGAACACCTCGTGGCCGAACTGATCGTTGCCTCCCCGGCGCAACGTCATGCCGGACCCCTCGACGGGCGTGGCGCCCTCGGCGACAACACAGATCCCGTACGCCTCCCCCATCTGGAACCGGCGCTTCATCACCTTGCACACGTAGTCGATGTCGAACGGGACCTCGGGGATCACGATCATGTGTGCACCGGACGCCAGGCCCGCGTGCAGTGCGATCCACCCGGCGTGCCTGCCCATCACCTCGACGAGCATGACCCGCTCGTGCGACTCCGCCGTCGTGTGCAGCCGGTCGATGGCATCGGAGGCGATCGAGACGGCGGTGTCGAAGCCGAAGGTGTAATCGGTGCCTCCGACGTCGTTGTCGATGGTCTTGGGCACACCCACCACGGGGATGCCGTTCTCGGTCAACCAGCGGGCCGCCTTGAGCGTGCCGTCGCCACCGATCGCGACGAGCGCGTCGATCGCGTGGCGCTCGAGGGTCTGGCGGATCACCGGCAGACTCGCCGTCAGGACGTCGGGGTTCAGGCGGCCGGTTCCGAGGATCGTGCCACCGCGGAGCAGGATGCGATCGATGCCCTCGTCGTCGAACAGCGGTACGGCACGGTCGTTCACCAGCCCGGCCCACCCGTCCTGGAACCCCAGGACCGGGGAGTCGTACTCCGAGTTGGCGGTGCGGACCAGGGCGCGGATGACCGCGTTGAGTCCCGGACAGTCGCCGCCGGCGGTCAGTACACCTATACGCACGTCGAGCTCCTCTCGGTTACCCCGCAGTCTAGGTCCGCCCGCCCCGCATCGCGGCGGTCACCGCCCCGGGCTCACCGACTGTTCACCGGTACGGAACGCCATGGTGGCCAGCCCTCCCAGCAGGACGACCACGGCGGGGAGGAACATCGCGTCGGCCACCGCCTGACCGATGTCACCGTGGGCGACGAACCGGGCCTGGACCACCGCGCCGATCGCGGCGGACCCCAGCACCGCCCCGACCTGGCGGGTGGTGTTGTAGACACCGGATCCCGCGCCCGCCGACGCCAACTCGAGGCGTCGCATCGCGGTCGACGACGTCGGGGCCCACACACACCCGTTGGCCACCCCCATGAGGGCGATCGGACCGAGCAGGACGGGGATCGAGGTCTGGGCGTCCATCACCAGGGCGAGCCAGAACAGGGAGACCGCATACGAGAAATAGCCGATGCCCGTGAAGATCCGCGGATCGAGACGATCCGCCCAGCGTCCGACCAGCGGCGCCAGAACACCCGCGATCAGGGCCATGGGCAGCAACATCATCCCCGCGCGGGTCGGGCTGAGTTCCTTGACCCCCTGGAGGTAGAACATGAGCGGCACCATCGTTCCGGCGGTGACGAAGCCGATCGTCGAGACGCCGAACGTCCCGATCGAGAAGTTGCGATCCCGGAACAGTCGTAGAGGAACGAGCGGCTCGGTGCGGACGCGGGACTGCCACCACACGAACACGGCGAGACCCACCACGCCCGCCGCGATGAACCCGGCGGTGGTCCCGCCCCATCCGTGTTCCTCGCCCTGCTGGATCCCGAACACCAGCAGGAACATGCCCACGGCGGACAGGACGATCCCGGCTACGTCATACGAGCGCGACCTCGTCTCCAGTACAGGGACCCAGAGCCATACCAACACCACCGCGAGGACACCGAACGGGATGTTGACGAAGAAGATCCACCGCCAGTCGAACGCGTCGATGAGCACCCCGCCGAAGACCGGACCCACCACGGAGGCGATACCCGCGACCGCACCCCACGCACCCATGGCTGCGCCGCGGCGCGCGGGTGCGAACACGCGCGTGATGACGCTGAGCGACTGAGGGGTGAGCAGTGCCGCGCCGAATCCCTGGAACACCCGCGCCACGATGAGGGTCTCGATGTCGGGCGCCAACCCGCACCACAGGGAGGCGCCGGTGAACAGCGCCAGGCCCGCGATCGACACCCGTCGCGGCCCGATCTGGTCCCCCAGCCGACCGGTGAACAACAACGGCACCACGTAGGCGAGCAGATACGCGCTGGTCACCCAGATGACCTGGTTGGTCGTGGCGCCGAGTTGGGTGACGAACGCGTCGGTGGCCACCGCCACGATCGTCTGGTCCACCAGGATCATGAAGAACCCGATGACGAGTGCCGCGAGCGCCTTCCATGCGTCCCTCTCGGGGACGGTCGTCACGCTATCGCGCCTCTCGCGGCCTCGTAGGCGGCCCCGACCCGGTAGAGACGGTCGTCGGCGAGTGCCGGTGCCATGATCTGCAGACCGGCGGGCAGGCCCTCCACCAGACCGGACGGCACGGACATCCCGCAGTGGCCGGCCAGGTTCAGCGGCAGGGTGCACAGGTCGAACTGGTACATCGCGACCGGGTCCTCCACCTTGTCCCCGAGCGGGAACGCGGTCGTCGGCGTGGTCGGCGAGATCAGCACGTCGACCTTCTCGTAGGCCGCGTCGAAGTCGCGCGCGATGAGCGTGCGCACCTTCTGGGCCTGACCGTAGAACGCGTCGTAGTAGCCGGCCGACAGCGCGTAGGTACCGAGCATGATGCGGCGCTTGACCTCGGGGCCGAAGCCCGCCTCGCGGCTGGCGGCCATGACCTGGTCGGCCGACCCGTCACCGGTCCGCAGGCCGTAGCGCATGGCGTCGAAGCGTGCCAGGTTGCTGGAGACCTCGGACGGGAGGATGAGGTAGTAGGCGGGCAGCGCGTAGCGGAAGTTGGGGCACGAGACCTCGACGATCTCGGCACCCAGGTCGCGCAGGGTGTCCACCGCGCCGCGGAACGACGCCTCGACGCCGGGCTGGTAGCCCTCGCCGGAGAACTCCGTGACCACGCCCACCCGCAGGCCCGTCAGGTCACCCTTCGCGCCCTCACGGGCGGCGGCGACGACGTCCGGGACCGCCACGTCGAGGCTCGTCGAGTCGCGCGGGTCGTGCCCCGCGATGACCTGGTGCAGCAGCGCAGTGTCCTCGACGGTGCGGCCGCAGGGGCCGCCCTGGTCGAGGGACGACGCGCAGGCGACGAGACCGTAGCGCGAGACCGTCCCGTAGGTGGGCTTGACGCCGACCGTCGCGGTGAGCGCGGCGGGCTGGCGGATCGACCCGCCGGTGTCGGTACCGATGGCGATCGGGGCCTGGTGCGAGGCCAGCGCCGCGGCCGAGCCACCGCCGGAACCACCGGGGGTGCGGCTCGGATCCCACGGGTTGCGGGTGGGGCCGTAGGCCGAGTTCTCGGTCGAGGACCCCATGGCGAACTCGTCCATGTTGGTCTTGCCGAGGATCGGGATCCCCGCCTCGCGCAGTCGCGCGGTGACAGTGGCGTCGTACGGCGAACGGTAACCCTCGAGGATCCGCGAGCCGCACGTGGTGGGCGCGTCGGTGGTGGTGAAGACATCCTTGAGGGCGATGGGCACGCCGGCGAGCGGCCCGAGCTGCTCGCCGGCGGCCAGGCGGGAGTCGACGTCCCGGGCCGCCAGGAGGGCCTCGTCGGCGCCCACGTGGAGGAAGGCGTTGATCTCGCCGTCGACCTCGTCGATCCGGTCCAGGTGCGCACGGGTGACCTCCTCCGAGGACACCTCCCGCGCGGCGATCCGCCCGGCCAGCTCGGCGGCGGTGGCGGTGGTGAGCTCGGTCATGCGTCCTCCCCCAGGATCTGCGGAACCTCGAAGCGCTGTTCGTCGGCCGCCGGGGCCTGGTCGAGTGCCTGCTCCGGGGTGAGGCCGGGCGTGACCACGTCGTCGCGGTAGACGTTGGTGATCGCGGTGGGGTGGCTCATCGCGGGCACGTCCTCCGCGGCGACCTCGGACACCGCCTGCACGTGGTCGAGGATGTCGGTGAGCTGCTGTGCGAACGAGTCCAGCTCGGAGTCGCTCAGTTCCAGGCGGGAGAGCCTGGCCAGATGCGCGACGTCCCCGCGTGAGATCGAGGTCACGTGCCTGCCCCTTTCCGTGACGTGGTCGGTACCGGCCCAGCCTAGTCAGCCCATATGCGTGCGGCACAATGGGCGTCATGTCTTATCTGCTCCGTGTCATGCTGCCCGACCGACCGGGCAGTCTGGGCTCCCTCGCGGTGGCGCTGGGGACCGTGGACGCGGACATCATCAGTCTCGACGTGGTGGACCGGTTCGACGGGGTCGCCGTGGACGACATCGTCGTGGACGTCCCCCACGGCACCTTCCCGGACGCCCTCATCACCGCCGCTGAGCGCCTGGACGGCGTGATGGTGGACTCCCTGCGGCCGTTCGGCGGGATCCTCGACGCCCATCGGGAACTCGAGCTCATCGACGCCGTCGCCGGGGCGGGTGCCGGGGCCTCCCAACTGCTCGCCGACGAGCTCCCTGCCGCGCTGCGCGTCGGCTGGGCGCTGGTCGTGGAGGTGACCGCGGACGCACGGTGCCGTCTGATCGCGCGGGGCGAGTCCGCACCGATGTGGGAGGGCGGCGAGGTCTCCGTGCTGTGCGGCCTGGAGCGGGTGACCGCACTGGACGACGACGACGGCGTGCCGGCGGAGTGGACGGCCATGGACACCTCGCTCGCGGCCGCGCCGTTGAACTCGGGGCACATCCTCGTGGTGGGCCGACCGGGCGGTCCCTCGTTCAGGCCGTCCGAGGTCGCTCGGCTGGGGTACCTCACAGGGATCCTGCGCTCCCTCGACGCCGGCTGACCGGGCGGGCCCGCCGCTCCCTCGACGCCGGTCCGGCACGGATGTCGGTCAGCGGCGGGGTCCGCGTCGCCACGACCACACCGCGACCGCCGCGAAGAGCAGCGCTGTGACCGGCAGGACCCATGCCAGGTCCGTCATGAGGACGATCTGACGGAACTGCTCGTTCGTCAGGAACTGCGCGACTTCGTTACACGAGTAGAGGCAGGAGACCGGCTTCGACATCGGGCCGCCCCAGAGCCACACCAGTCCGGCGAACGCTCCGGTCGACGCCCCCGCCACGGCGGAGGCCGACACCGCGAGGATGCGCCGGCGACGCTCGCTCCGCAGACCACGGAGGGAGACACCGACCGCGAGCGCGAGACCGACGCCCGCTCCGAGGAACAACGGCCAGGGGAACTGGACGAGGGGCGTTATCGGGGTCACGGGTCGGTCTGCTCCGGTTCCGCGTCCACCTCCGGATCCACGTCCCCTTGCCCCGCCCCGGCCGGACCGTTGTCCATCAGGTCGACGAAGCCGGCCTCGTCCAGGATCGTCAGGCCCAACTCCTCGGCCTTGGCCGCTTTGGACCCCGGGTTGTCGCCCACCACGACGTAGTCGGTTTTTTTGGAGACCGACCCGGAGGCCTTGCCGCCGCGAGCGATGATCGCCTCCTTGATGCCGTCGCGCGTGAAGCCCTCGAGTGAGCCGGTCGCCACGATCGTCAGTCCCTCCAGCGTCCGCGGGATCGATTCGTCGCGCTCGTCGGCCATCGAGACACCTGCGGCGGTCCAGCGGTCGACGATCTCGCGGTGCCAGTCGACGTCGAACCACTCGACCACCGAGGCCGCGATGGTCGACCCGACCCCGTCCGTCTCCGCCAGTTCCTCCTCGGACGCGGCGCGGATGGCCTCCATGGTCCCGAACCGGGTCGCCAGGGCGCGCGCGGCCGTGGGGCCCACGTGTCGGATCGACAGCGCGACCAGTACCCGCCAGAGCGGTCGGTCCCGGGCGGTGGCGAGGTTGGCCAGCAGCTTGCGACCGTTCTCGGTGAGCACGGTGCGTTCGGGTTCGGCCCCCGCCTCGATCTGCTTGCGGGTGGCTTTGTCGACGCGGGTGTAGAGGTCTGTCCTGAGCAGGTCGGCTTCGGTGAGATCGAACAGTCCGGCCTCGTTGACCAGCACCCCGCTGGTCAGCAGGTCCGAGGCGCCCTCGTACCCGAGCGCCTCGATGTCCAGGGCGTTGCGCGAGGCCAGATAGAACAGCCGCTCCCGCAGCTGGGCGGGACACGAACGCTGATTGGGGCAGCGCCAGTCGGCGTCGCCCTCCTTCGCCGGGGCCAGGACCGTATCGCACTCCGGACAACGTTCGGGGAAGACGAACTCGCGCTCGGTGCCGTCGCGCCGCTCGACCACCGGGCCGAGGACCTCGGGGATCACGTCACCGGCCTTGCGGATCACCACGGTGTCGCCGATCAACACGCCCTTGCGGATCACCTCGGTCTGATTGTGGAGGGTGGCCAACGAGACCGTCGAACCGGCGACCGTGACCGGCTCCATGTGAGCGAAGGGGGTGACCCGTCCGGTGCGCCCGACGGAGACCCGGATGTCCAGGAGTGTCGTCATGACCTCCTCGGGCGGGTACTTGTAGGCGATGGCCCACCGCGGCGCGCGGGAGGTCTGGCCGAGTCGGCGTTGGACCGCGCGGTCGTCGATCTTCACGACGAGACCGTCGATCTCGTGTTCGGGGTCGCTGCGGTGCTCACCCCAGAACCTCATCCGCTCGACCACCTCCTCCACCCCGGTGGCGGGCGCGGTGTGCGGTGAGACGGGCAGGCCCCAGTCGGCGAGGGCGAGGTAGACGTCGTGGAGGCTCTCGAAGGTCGCGCCCTCGACCGCGCCGAGACCGTGGCAGTACATGCCGAGCCGGCGCTGGGCGGTGATGGCGGGGTTCTTCTGGCGCAGCGACCCGGCCGCACTGTTGCGCGGGTTGGCGAACGGCGCCTTGCCCTCCGCCACCAGACGGGCGTTGAGCTCGGCGAAGTCCTCGAGCCGGAAGAAGACCTCGCCCCGCACCTCGATGAGCGAGGGCACCGGGCGGTCGTCCGACGGGGTGAGCGTCACCGGGATGTCGTCGATGGTCCGCGCGTTGAGGGTCACGTCCTCTCCCGTACGGCCGTCACCGCGCGTGGCGGCGCTGACCAACTTCCCGTCACGGTAGACGAGGTCCAATGCCACGCCGTCGATCTTGACCTCGCACAGGAACGGCAGGCTGTCCTCCGGGACGCCCGCCTGCTCGACGGCGGAGGCGACCCAGTCGCGCAACTCCTCCTCGGAGAACACGTTGTCCAGGCTGGTCATCCGCTCGAGGTGCTCGACCGGAGCGAAATCCGTCGAGAAGCCGCCGCCGACCAATTGGGTGGGTGAGTCGGCGCTCCGCAGCCCCGGGTGCGTCTCCTCGAGCGCCTGCAACTCGCCGAAGAGCCGGTCGAACTCGGCGTCGGAGACGATGGGCGCGTCCTTGACGTAGTAGCGGAACTGGTGATCGCGGACCGTCTCCGCGAGCTCGGTCCACTCCTGCCGCACCTCGGGCGGGATGTCCCCCGTGCCGACGGGCTGACTGTTGTCATCGGGAAGGCTCACAGGGACAGGGTAATGCCGGGCGGGGCCTCGATGTCGGAGCGCTGCCCTACGGTGAGCCCATGACAACCCACACACAGCTCCCGCTCGCCATCGACCGGAACCGACTGCTCGCGTTCGACCTCGAGACCACCGGTCCCGACCCCCGGACCGCCCACGTCGTCTCCTCTGCCCTCATCGCGATAGACGGGCAGCACAAGAAGGAGCGGAACTGGCTCGCCGACCCGGGGATAGACATTCCCGAGGGGGCGACGGCGGTCCACGGCATCACCACGGCCCATGCCCGCGAGAACGGCCGTCCCCATGCCGAGGTCATCGCCGAGACGGTGGCCGCCATCCGCCGGGGATGGGGCGAGGGACGCACGCTCGTCGTGTTCAACGCCTGCTACGACCTGACTATTCTGCGCCGGTGGGACCCGTCGTTCGAGATCCTCGGTCCCGTGATCGACCCGTACGTCGTGGACCGTGCGGTGGATCCCTACCGGAAGGGCAAGCGGACGCTTGAGGCCCTGTGCGGTCTACACGGGGTACGACTGGACAGCGCCCACGAGGCCGCGGCGGATGCACTCGCCGCCGCCCGGCTGGCGTGGAAGATGCTGGGCGGTCAGCAGGAACTGTCGAGTCCGGACTGGCGGGAGGTCAATGCGCGACAGGCGAGTTGGCACGAGACGCGCCAGCGGGACTTCGTCGCGTACCTGGAGCGGTCCGGCAAGGACTCGTCCGACGTCAACATCCTCTGGCCGATGGCGGTGCTGTAGCGCCGCGTTGTCTGTTACTCCGCGTCGTCTGTTACTCCGCCACCCGTGGGGTAGTCTCGGCCACCAGACGGGCGCCCCGGAGGGCGTCCGCTGCACGGTCGTCACCGGTCGAGGTCTCCTCGGAGGTCGGCGTCAGGACGACGCGGCCCAGGCTCAAGTACCTGGGCGCGCACAGTCGGTCGAGCAGGGCGAGCAGCCCGACCGCGGTGTCCTCTGCCTCAGCCACGGTGCGTGGCGGCGGGCCGCCACCGGGTAGGCCCTCCAGGTGGAGGATCCCGCCGTCGCCGAGCACCGTTCCGGCGGCATCGAGCGCGGCATGCGACCGGACTTCGTGCAGCGGGGCGGCCGCCAGGCACACCCCGTCGAGCGGAGTCTCACCCCGCGGGGGGTCGCTTACGACCTCCCAGACCGGGGGCGCCCCCGGGTCGGAGGTGACCGGGAGCCGGATCAGGACCTCCACGGCCCCGGCGTCGCGGAGCGCATCGGCGAACCGGCAGAGCGACAGGGCGAGTTGATCAGGCGGGACGGCCGCGATCGGGTCGAGACGGCTGGGCGAACGGACCGTCCCGGCGGCGACATGCCAGAGCAGGGGCTCGTCCAGCAGGATCCGTGCGCCTGCCCCTATCCGGCCCGCCAGCCGCACGGCACGCGCACTCGCGCCCTCCGCCAGGGAGGCGGCCAGGTCTCGCCGGGCACCGCGGTCGCTGAGGACGGGAAACCCGCCGGGCAGTTCCACCCCGGCCGCGAGGGACCACGGGCCCACCACACGGACCTGCAGACGACGGGAGTCGGTGGCGGGGTCCCCCTCGGGATCCCGGGCCCGCTCGTCGGCCTCCTCGAGGGCGTCGGCGTCCCGGTCGAGGAAGTCGGCGGCCCGGCGGGCGAGGCGCCCCGGCGAGTCCGCGAGTCGCCATCCGCGTGGCGACACGTCGACCGGCAGGTCGGCGAGCAGCGCCAGCGTGCGGCCGATCTGGTCGGCCCCGGGGCCGCGATCCGGTAGTTCGGGCAGGAACGGCAGCGCGTGGCATTCCCCCATGACCATCCGCGCCGATTCACGGGGGTCGGTGCCGGGCATGGGACCGGGCCCGGTGCTGGACGGGCCCACGCCCCGCGGCGTCACGTGGTCTCCGCGGCCGGGCGGGACGCGGAGATGGTTCCACTCCCCAGAACGCGGTCGCCGCCCGGCTCGGACCTGTACAACACGGCGGCCTGGCCCGGAGCCACGCCGCGGATCGGCTCGTCGAGCGTGATCTCGAGCCGGGCATCCGGTCCGTCGCCGAGGCGTCGGACGTGTCCCGGGGTCGCCTCGCCATGGGCGCGGATCTGCACCCGGCAGTCGGTCTCGCGGATGTCGTCGTCGACGAGCCAGTAGGGCGAGGACGCGGTCATGCCGGACGAGAGCAGGTGGTCCGCGCCACCGACTGTGACGGTGCCGCTGTCGGCGTCGATCGCGGTGACGTAGCGGGGCCGACCGTCCGCGGCGGGGCCGCTGACCCCGAGGCCCTTGCGCTGGCCGATGGTGAACCCGTGGATGCCCTCGTGGCGGCCGAGTTCGTCGCCGGTGTCCGCGTCGACGACCGCCCCGGGCCGCATACCGATCCGCGCCCCGAGGAAGGCGCGGGTGTCGCCGGAGGGGATGAAGCAGATGTCATGACTGTCGGGCTTGGAGGCGACGGGCAACCCGGCCGCGTCGGCCTCGGCGCGGACCTGCGACTTGAGCGAGTCCCCGAGGGGGAACATCGAGTGCGCGAGCTGCTTCGGCGTGAGCACGCCGAGGACGTACGACTGGTCCTTGGCGTCGTCCACGGCGCGACGAAGGACCGGCCGTCGGGTGCCGTCGGGCAGTTCCTCGGACGACACCTGCGCGTAGTGGCCGGTGGCGACGGCGTCGAAGCCGAGCGCGATGCCCCGCTCGAGGAGCGCCTCGAACTTGATGCGCTCGTTGCACCGGAGGCACGGATTGGGTGTCTCACCCCGGGCGTAGGACTCGACGAAGTCGTCGATCACGTCGGCACGGAAGCGCTCGGCGAAGTCCCACACGTAGAACGGGATGCCCAGCAGGTCGGCGACCCGACGGGCGTCCCCCGCGTCCTCCCGCGAGCAGCATCCGCGCGATCCCGTTCGCAGGGTCGCGGGGTCCGCGCTGAGGGCGAGGTGGACGCCCACGACGTCGTGTCCGGCGGCGACGGCACGGGCGGCGGCGACGGCGGAGTCCACTCCCCCGCTCATGGCGGCGAGGACCCTCATGATGCGGCCACCCCGGTGCGGGCGAGCCCGAGACCGGCGACGCGGGCGCGTTCGGCCGCGGGCCCGATCGCGGCGATGGCGGCGTCGACGTCGTCCTCGGTGGTGGTGTGCCCCAGGCTCAGTCGCAGACTGCTGCGGGCAGCGGCCTCGTCGGCACCGAGGGCCAGCAGGACGTGACTCGGCTCGGCCACACCGGCGGTGCAGGCCGACCCCGTGGAACATTCGATCCCGGCGGCGTCGAGCAGCAGGATGAGCGATTCGCCGGAACAACCGGGGAAGGTGAGGTTGGCGATGCCGGGCAGGCGATCCCCGCCTCCGTTGGCGATCGCGCCGGGGACCTCGGCGAGCACACCGGCGACGAGTCGATCGCGCAACCGGCTCAGACGCAGGGCCTCGGACTCCATCTCCCGGACCGCTTCCTCGAGCGCGACGGCCATCGCGACGACCCCGGGCACGTCCACGGATCCGGACCGCAGGTCCCGCTCCTGACCGCCCCCGTACCCGATCGGCACGCAGTCGGCACCCCGGTCGAGGAGCAGGGCGCCGACACCCAGCGGGCCACCGAACTTGTGCGCGGAGAGACTGAGCGAGGTCACGCCGAGGCCGGAGAAGTCGACCGGGACGTGCCCGACGGCCTGGACGGCATCGGTGTGGACGGCCGCACCCACCGCGCGGGCCGGGCCGGCCGCCGCCGCGACATCCGTGAGGGTCCCGGTCTCGTTGTTCCCGAGCATCATGGCCACGAGGGCCAGTCGCGGGCCGAGCTCGTCGGCGAGGTCACGGACCGTTGCCGGGGTGACGGCGCCGCGGGGGTCCACGGGCAACACCCGGACGGCCTTCCGACCGCCACGGTCGGTCGCCAGGTGGGCGGCGGCGTCGAGGACGGAGTGGTGCTCGGTCGCCCCCACGGCCACCACGTCGCCCGCCGAGGCACCCACCTGCCCGAGAACGGCGAGATTGTCGGACTCCGTCCCGCCGGAGGTGAACACCACCTCTGACGGCCGGCAGCCGAGATGGTGCGCGAGCGACTCGCGGGCCTCCTCGACGCGGCGACGGGCGCGGCGTCCGGAGCCGTGGAGCGAGGACGCGTTGCCGACCGCGGAGGACGCCTCTGCGTAGGCGGCGACGGCCGCCGCACGCATCGGGGTGGTCGCGGCGTGGTCGAGATAGTGCACGGAGCGGGTGGTGGGCATATCGCTGGCAAGGATACGCCCGAACGCGCCGGACCCCGGCACCGCAGGGGTGCCGGGGTCCGGGTGACGCTGGTGGACGCGGTGCGTCCTGCTCACTTACGAGCGTTGATGGCCTCGGTGAGCTGCGGGGCGACGCTGAACAGGTCGCCGACGATGCCGTAGTCCGCGATCTCGAAGATCGGGGCCTCCTCGTCCTTGTTGACGGCGACGATGGTCTTCGACGTCTGCATGCCGGCGCGGTGCTGGATGGCGCCCGAGATACCGAGGGCGATGTACAGCTGCGGCGACACGGTCTTGCCGGTCTGGCCGACCTGGAACTGGCCCGGGTAGTAGCCCGAGTCCACAGCGGCGCGTGACGCGCCGACGGCGGCCTTGAGCGAGTCGGCGAGCGGCTCGACGACCTTCTCGAAGTTGTCCGCGGAGCCGACGCCACGACCACCGGAGACGACGACGGTCGCCTCGGTGAGCTCGGGGCGGTCGCCGCCCACGATCGGGTTGCGCGAGATGACCTTGGCGGCGTTCTCGGGCTCGGGGACCTGCACCTCGACGACCTCGCCGGCGCCGGCGGCCGGGGCGGCCTCGACGGAGCCCGGACGCAGCGTGTAGATCGGGGTCTCGCCGGAGACGGTCGCCTCGACGGTGAAGGCGCCACCGAAGATCGAGTGGACGGCCGAACCGTCGGACTTGATCTCCACGACGTCACACAGGGTGCCGGAGCCTGTGCGGGCCGCGAGACGACCCGCGACCTCCTTGCCCTCGAACGTGGCGGCCAGGACGATCGCGGCCGCACCCTGCTCGGCGAGGCCGGCCAGGACGTCGACCTTGGGGGTGACGAGGTAGTTCTGGACCGCGTCACCCTCGGCGACGTAGATCTTCTCCGCGCCGGCCTCCTTGAGGGCATCGGTGAGCGCGGCGGCGGTGCCGGTCTCACCGAAGACGACCGCGGAGGGCTCTCCGAGGGCACGAGCGGCGGTCAGCAGCTCGAGGGACACCTTCTTGAGTTCGCCGTCGACGTGCTCGACCGCGACGAGGACTTCAGCCATGGTGGATTCTCCTTGAAAAAGACTGGGATGAGTCGGTCGGGGTGAGTTCGCGTCAGATGAGCTTCTGCGACACGAGGTACTTGGCGACGTCGTTGCCGCCTTCGCCCTCGTCGGTGACCTTCTCGCCGGCGGCGCGCGGCGGCTTGGGGCTCGCGGAGGTGACGCTGGACGCGGCGTTGTCCTTGCCCACCTGGGCGGCCTCGACGCCGGCGTCGGCCAGGGTGAGGGACTCGACCGGCTTCTTCTTGGCGGCCATGATGCCCTTGAAGGACGGGAACCGCGGCTCGTTGATCTTCTCGCCGACGGAGACGACGCACGGCAGGGTGGCCTCGACCTCGAAGATGCCCTCGTCGGTCTCACGCTCGCCCTTGGCGACGCCGTCGGCGATCTCCAGGGTGCGCATGTGCGTCAGCTGCGGGAGGCCGAGGTACTCGGCGAGGATGGCCGGGACGGCACCCATGCGGCCGTCGGTGGCCTCGTTGCCGGCGATGACCAGCTCGGTGCCCTCGATGGTGCCCAGCACGTTGGCCAGGGCCCACGAGGTCTGGACGACGTCGGAACCGTGCAGGGCCTCGTCGTTGAGGTGGACGGCCTTGTCGGCGCCCATGGACAGGGCCTTGCGGATGGCCTCGGTGGCGCGGTCCGGACCGGCGCACAGGACGGTCACCTCGCCGCCGTGGGCCTCCTTGATCTGGAGCGCCTGCTCGACGGCCTTCTCGTTGATCTCGTCCAGGACCGCGTCCGCGGCCTCGCGGTCCAGGGTGTAGTCCCCGTCCGTGAGCTTGCGCTCGGAATAGGTGTCGGGAACCTGCTTGATCAGTACGACGATGTTCGTCATGGGCCTGCGTCGACCTCCTGCGAGTCGGGGCGGGGTGCGCCCCCGTCTAGACCGGGCGCACCGGATTGTGGTCCTGCCAGACACAATAACGCGGCCGCGGCCGCGGTGACGGGGCCGGGGCGGTCGGCGGCGGGGCACGGCGCCCGGTCGGCGGCCACCGGGTGGGGCGGGTGGTTCAGTTGATGCGCTTGTCCCAGCCCGACCAGGCGGCGTCGCGCAGTTCGTTCTTGCGGACCTTTCCGGTCGACGTCCGGGGCAGGGCCTCGGTCAACTCCACCGCACCGGGCACCTTGTAGCGCGCGATCCTGGTCCGGCAGTGCTCGATCACGGCGGCCTCGTCGAGCGTGGAGCCCGGCCTCACCACGACGTAGGCCTTGGGCCGCTCGCCCCACTTCTCGTCGGGCATGGACACGACCGCGCAGTCGACCACGTCGGGGTGGGACACGACCGCCTGCTCGACCTCGATGGTGGAGATGTTCTCGCCGCCGGAGACCACGACGTCCTTGGCGCGGTCCAGCAGTTGCACGTATCCGTCCGGGTGCATGACGCCCAGGTCGCCGGAGTGGAACCACCCGCCGGCGAACGCGGTGGCCGTGGCCTCGGGGTCGCCGAAGTACCCCTTCATGACCCCGTTGCCGGTCATGACGACCTCGCCCATGGTCACGCCGTCGGCGGGGACGTCGACCAGCCGGGTCTCCCCCGGTGAGGTGCGCTCGACCACGCGCACGGTGTCGGCGTGGATCATGGCGACGCCCTGGCGCGACTTGAGCCCGGCCCGCTCGTCCGGGTCCAGGTCGGCCCATCCGGGCTGCGGGGTGCACACCGTGAACGGGCCGTAGGTCTCGGTCAGTCCGTACACCTGGGTGACGTCGATGCCGAGGTCCTCGAATCGGCGCAGGATGGTCGGCGAGGGCGGGGCCCCGGCGGTGACCATGCGGATCCCGTCGATCGGCCGGGCGGCCGGGTCGTCGGCGATGGTGGACAACACGGCTGGTGCACCGGCCAGACGGTTGACCCCCTCGTCGTCGAACAGTCTCCAGATCTCGTCCCCGCGGACGGCGCGCAGACACACGTGGGTCCCCCTCGCACCGGTCAGCGCCCAGGTCGTGCACCACCCGTTGCAGTGGAACATGGGCAGCGTCCAGAGGTACTTCGAGTCGGCGTCCAGGCCCTGGGTGACGATCTCGCCGAGGGAGTTGAGGTAGGCGCCCCGGTGCGTGTACATGACGCCCTTGGGTCGGCCGGTGGTGCCGGAGGTGTAGTTGACCGCGATGACGGAGTCCTCGTCGGCGACCGTCCACGAGACCGGCTGAGGGGAGGCGGACGCGAGGGCGTCCTCCAGGGCCTCGGCGCGCGGGCCGAAGCGGGCCGGGTCGGGTTGCGTGCCGTCGGCGTCCGGGGCGACCAGGACGAGACGCAGCGCGTCGGGGACCTCGTCGCCCAGCCCCGCGAGGAGTTCCGCGTCGGCGATGAGGACGGCGATCCCGGCGTGCTCCACGATGTAGGCGATCTCGGCCGGGGCGAGGCGGGTGTTGAGCGCGACCACGGCGCCGCCCGCGAGGGGGACGCCGAACTGCGCGAGCAGCGCCTCGGCCGAGTTCGGCGCCAGGACGCCCACCCGGTCACCGCGCGCCACGCCGCGCATCTTCAGCAGGGAGGCCAGCCGGGTGGCCCGGTCGGCGAACTCGGCGTAGGTCTGACGGCGCGGGCCGTCGACGACCGCGGTGGCGTCGGGTGAGACGCGCGCGGCCTTCTCGAGGAAGCTCAGCGGGGTGAGCGCGGTGTCGAGTCCGGAGTTCGCTGTCATCGGGGTGTGGCCGCCTTCCGTGGGCACGGGTGATGCCCGTCACGGTAGCCGCGGAGTGCACTCCGCGATCCGTGATTCCCCCGCCCCGCACCCCTGCACGTCGGTCCCCGCGTCCGCCACATCGGAGCGCCGGTCGGGTGGGCGGCGGGTGGCGGACTACTCTCTCGTGTGACTGTCTCGACTCGACGGGGGGACCTGTGGCATCGGCACCGGCACTGACACCGCGCACCGCGCGGGCCCTGGTCGCCGTCGCTCTGGCGGCGGGGGTGGCCGCCGGGTGCGCCTCGGACGCGGAGAGTGGCGGCGCCCGCCTGGGCCAGGCCGCGAGCTGGTCCTCGCTCGCGGGTGGCCCGCCGAACTCCGGACGCGCACACTCCCCGGTCTCGGACGCCCCCGGGCTGCTGTGGTCGCGCGCCCTCGGTGCGCCCGCGGTCGGCGTGGCCTCCTCGGACGGCATCGGCACGTCGTTCCAGGCCACGATCTCCGACCGCGGGTGCAATCTCTTCGCACTGACCGCCGACGACGGTCGCAAGCGGTGGTGTCTGCGCCTGCCGACCGACGGGCCGCGGATCACCGCGACAGTCGACGGGCGCGGTTCGCTGTTCGTGCCCCTCTACGGCGGGGTCGGCGCCCTGACGGCCGAGGGTGAGAACCGCTGGACCGCCGCGACCCGGGGCGTGCCCACCACCGTGACGTTGCTGGACGGACGCCACCTGCTGCTCGTGTCGCACCTGGGGGCGGCACGGGTGATCAACGCCCACACCGGTCTGGACGTCACGCCCGAACTGCGGATCGCCGGCGACATCTCCACGGACGACCCGGCGTACGGGCTCCCGTGGTGCGCGACCGGCGCGCGGGGTTGCCCGGTCCCCGCCCCCGCGGCCGTGGACACGGACACGTCCACCGCCTACCTCACCGCGTGGACGCCGGGCACCGACGATCCAGAGTTGGTGGCGGTGCGACTGGTCGCCGGTGAGTTCACTGCCCTCGACGTGCTGTGGCGTGCACCCCTGCCCGAGGGGCGCCTGGGGACGCCGGTGGTGCTGTCGAACGACCGGGACGAGGTCTACGTCCACGCGGCCGACGGCGGTCTCGCCGCGTACTCGACGTCCGACGGCGCGGCACTGTGGACCGCCCCCGTCGGGTACCGGCCGGACACGCCGCCCGCCCTGTTGCCCGACGGCACCGTGGTCAGCGGCGGTCGCACGACGACCGTGTGGAGGGGACCCGACGACGACCACGACGACGACGCGGGCCCGGCGCCGGTGGTGGCCGTTCGCGGGCAGGACGGAACCGGCCGGGTGGTCTGGCGCCGGGACGACCTGCGCCAGCTCACCAACCCCGCCGCGACGCCGGACGGGCGGGTGCTGGTGGCCGTGCGCTCGGGCGGATCCGACGACGAGCCCGGCATCGCGGTCCACCTGCTCGACGGCGCCGACGGCGCCACCCTCCACCGGATCGAGGTGCCCGCCGCGACGGGCCCGGTCTCGGGACTCAGCGTCGACGCGGATGGCCGGATCGCGCTGACGACCGCGGTGGGCGCCCTCTACGTGTTCGAGTGAGCGGTGCGCGGCCCGCACACGAACACCACGGCGGAGCTGCCGATCCGGGTCACCACCAGCGCGAGTGGCCGTGACCCGCTGAGCGAGAGCGAGCGTCGCAGCACGTCCGGGTCGGTGTCGACGCCGCGGACGAGGATCTCCAACGACCCGCAGTCTCGCCGGCGCAGCACGCGACGCAGCTGCTTGCGGTCGAGCCTGCACTTCTCGAGCACCTCGAACCCGGTGTAGCCGTCCGGGACCCGTGGCCCGGTCAGATGGGCGATCCTCGGGTCGAGCTGACGGAGCCCGTGGCGGCGGGCCCAGTGCCGTACGAGTCCGGCGCGGACGACCGCCCCGTCGGGGTCCACGATGAACCGCTCGGTCTCCTCGTGGGCGTCCACCTCGTCGTCGTCGCCGTCGGTCACCTCCTCCACGTGGACCGCGACCCCGTCCGCGACGAGGCGCGGTGGTCCCCACGGTCCGGCCGCGTCGGCGGCGGTGGTGCGGACCACGGTCGCACGGCGGCGCACACCCGCGGACAGGCCCGGCGACCACAGGCACGCCTCCCGCACCGAGCCGTCGAGGGACACCAGTTCGACCTCCCCGCAGTGGTCGAGCACCGAGGTGTCGAGGCCCGGGGCGCACTTGATGACGTGATCGCGGTCGGCGGCGACGGCGAGCAGGTCGGGCAGCGGCGGGCTGAGCCGCGCCGGGTCGTGGACCCGACGGCCCCCGGACCGGCGGGCGGGGTCCGCCACCAGTACGGCGTCGCGGCTGGGCGGGGCGAGCGCGTCGGCCACGCACACGAGTGCTCCGGGGACGTTGTGGGCCGCCATCCGCGCGCGGACCGGATCCAGATCCGAGCCGATCACCCGGTCGGCCGTCCGGACGAGTTCGGTGAGCTCGGCGCCGACGGAACAGGTGACGTCGTGGACGTGCCGTCCTGCCAGGCGCCCGGCCCGCAGGGCCGCGACGGGCCACGCGGTGGCCTGCTGGACGGCCTCGTCGGTGAGCAGCATCGCCCCGGCACCCCGGATTCGACCCCTCGCGCGCGCCCGGGCGGTGACGACGTCGATCGCCGCCGCCGCATGCACGGGATCCGCGCGCCGGACGGCCGCTGTCGAGGCCACGAGGTCCGCGCGGGACCACGCCAGGCCGGCTGCGAGGTCGAGCAGGTCGCGTCCGGCGGCGGTGTGCAGGAACTCCAGGTCCTCGGGGGTCACCGACGCAACGTTAGTTCCCGCCCGGAGCGATGGCCCGCGGGGTGGCCAGGACCTCGTCGACATCGGCGGCGGCGGCCAGATCGGACAGCACGTCGAGGGTCGGGCGCAGCATGCCGAGCCGGCCGAGGGTCCCCGCCTGCGCGGCGTCGTCGGCGCGGATCCACTCGGTCGCGCGCGCCTCGGTCGTGCCGCCGTCCGGCTCGACGCCGTGGGGCAGGGCCGCCACGAAGAACAGGGTGTCGTACCGGCGCGGGGGTCCGACCGGGGTGGTCCACCGGTCCCACGGGCGCATCAGGTGCGCGGACAGCACCAGCCCGTGCGCGGCGAGCAGCGAATCCAGGTCGCCCTCCCCCGCGTCGAGTGCGCGCCGCTCGTCGGGGCCCGGCGGGTCGGCCGGTGCGGCGGCTCCCGGCCCGGTCGCCGGCTCGGCGAGCAGCACCCCGGTCTCCTCGAACAGTTCCCGCGCCACCCCGCGGACGGCCGCGGCGGCGCGGTCCGCCTCGATCCCGAACCGCCCGGCCCACCACTCCGGCTCGGGCCCGCGCCAGGGGCGGGTGCCGTGGTAGTCCCGCGGTTCGACGCCTCCGCCGGGGAACACCGACATCCCGGCGGCGAACTGCATGGTCGCCACCCGGTGCTGCAGGAAGACCTCCACTCCCCCGCCGACCCGCGCGTCGCGGACCAGGGCGACCGTGGCGGCCTCGCGGACCGGCACGGCCTCCGGCGCGAACGCCGCGGGAGCCTCACGTGCCGTCATGCCCGGGGTGCCCGCCGGTGCCGGCCCGAGCGGCGCGCCCGGCGCGCGAAGTAGCGTCCGTCGATCGCGTCCACGACGATCGACTGGGAGAAGGCCCTGCTGAGATTGTCGGAGGTGATCACCTCGTCGATCAGCCCCATCGCGGTGACCTCGCCCTCTGCCAGGAGCATGGCGTGGGTGAACCCCGGGGGGATCTCCTCCACGTGGTGGGTGACCAGGACCGTGGCGGGGGCGTCCGGATCCATCGCCATGTCCCCGAGGCGGGCGACCAGGTCCTCCCGGCCGCCCAGGTCCAGCCCCGCCCCCGGCTCGTCGAGGAGCAGCAGTTCGGGATCGGTCATCATGGCGCGGGCGATGAGCACGCGCTTGCGCTCCCCCTCGGAGAGGGTGCCCCAGGTTCGCTCGGCCAGGTGCTCCGCCCCGATCGACTCGAGGGTGTCCGCGGCGCGCTCGAAATCCTCCGGGTCGTACTTCTCCCGCCAGCGGCCCAGCACGGCGTATCCGGCGGAGATGACCAGATCCTGCACCACCTCGTCGCCGGGGATGCGACCGGCCACCGCGACCGACGACAGGCCGACACGGCTGCGCAGCTCGGTCACCTCCGTCCGGCCCAGCTGCTCCCCGAGGATGACGGCCGTCCCCGTGCTCGGGTACTCCAGGGCCGAGGCGATCCGCAGCAACGAGGTCTTGCCCGCGCCGTTGGGGCCGAGCACCACCCACCTCTCGTCCAGTTCCACCTGCCAGGACAGGGGCCCCACGAGGGACGTGCCGTCCCGCCGGAGCGAGACGTCGCGGAGGTCGAGGACGAGGTCGGGGTCGATGTCGATCAGGGTGCTCACGACGCCCATCTAACCGGTAATCGGGAGGACGGGTGGCGAAGAACACGGCCGTGCAGGTGAACGCCGACTCGGGCACCCCTGAAGGATCGGCCCGACTTCGCTAGCGTCGTGGAGGTGACGCCGCCCACCGCGGCGCCCACCCGCCGAGAGGAGCACCGACGTGAACGACCGTCTGGCCATCGATGAGGTCCGCCCCCTCGTCTCCTGCGGGAGGTTCCCGTCCAAGTCCGTGGTCGGGGAGATCCTGCCCGTCTCCGCGATCGTCTGGCGCGAGGGCCACGACGCCCTGTCCGCCAGCCTGGTCGTCCGCCGACCCGGCGGCGCGTCCTCCCGCACCACGATGGTGCCCGGCACCGAGCCGGACACCGTCCACGCGCTGCTGCCCACGGATGTGGCGGGGATGTGGTCGTTCCGGGTGGAGGCGTGGTCCGACCCGTTCGCCACGTGGCGCAGCGGCATCGTCAAAAAGATGGCCGCGGGCCTGGACTCGGGCGAGCTGGGCAACGAGTTCGAGGTGGGCGCCCGCGTGTTCGACACCGCGATCGCCCGGGCGACGGTCGCCGGCGCCGCCGCCCGGGTCGACCTGCTGACCGGGGCCGCCGCCGCGCTGCGCGGCCCGGGCGACGCGGCCACCCGGACCGCCCCGGCGCTGTCGGACGAGGTCGCGGCCGCGCTGGCCGACGATCCCGTGCGCGAACTGGTGACCGTCGGTCAGACCCACCGCGTGTGGGTGGACCGTCGCGAGGCGCAGTTCAGTTCCTGGTACGAGTTCTTCCCCCGTTCCACCGGAGGGTGGGACGACGAGGGCCGTCCCGTCCACGGGACGTTCACCACCTCGCGCTCCTACGTCGATCACGCGGCCGACCTCGGGTTCGACGTCGTGTACCTGCCGCCGATCCACCCCATCGGCGAGATCAACCGCAAGGGCCGCAACAACACCCTGACCCCCGGGCCCGACGACGTCGGGTCACCGTGGGCCATCGGCTCCGCCGAGGGCGGACACGACGCGGTCCACCCCGACCTCGGCACCGTCGACGACTTCCGGGACCTGGTGACCTACGCCGGGGAGCGCGGCGTCGAGGTCGCACTGGACCTGGCCCTGCAGTGCGCGCCCGACCACCCCTGGGCCGCCGAACACCCCGAGTGGTTCACCGTGCTGCCCGACGGGCACATCGCCTACGCCGAGAACCCGCCCAAGAAGTACCAGGACATCTACCCGGTCAACTTCGACACCGACCCCGAGGGCATCTACGCCGAGGTGCTGCGTGTCGTCCGGCTGTGGACGTCTCTCGGGGTACGGATCTTCCGGGTGGACAACCCGCACACCAAGCCGGCCGACTTCTGGAACCGCCTCATCAGCGAGGTGAAGCGGACCGAGCCGGACGTGCTGTTCCTGGCGGAGGCCTTCACCCGGCCGGCCCGGCTGTTCGGACTGGCCAAGCGCGGGTTCTCGCAGTCCTACACCTACTTCACGTGGAAGACCACGAAGGCCGAGTTGGTGGAGTTCTGCGAGCAGCTGCTGGCCCACGTCGACGAGGCCCGCCCCAACATGTTCACCAACACCCCGGACATCCTCCACGAGTCGCTCCAACGTGGCGGCCCGGCGATGTTCGCGATCCGGGCGGTGCTCGCCGCGACGCTCTCGCCCGCGTGGGGCGTGTACTCCGGCTACGAGCTCTACGAATGGCAGCCCGTCGCCGACGGCAGCGAGGAGTACCTCGACTCGGAGAAGTACGAGCTGCGGCCCCGTAACTTCGCCGCCGCGGAGGCCGCCGGGCAGTCGCTCGCCCCGTGGCTGCGCACCCTCAACCGGGTCCGCCGCGAGCACCCCGCCCTGCAGCAGCTGCGCACCCTGACGTTCCACGACGTGGACAACGACCAGATCATCGCCTACTCCAAGGTCGACCCGGCCACCGGAGACTGCGTTCTCACGGTGGTCTCCCTGGACTCCCTCGGCGTCCAGGAAGGCACCCTCCACCTCGACATGGCGGCCCTGGGGTACGACGCCGACGCCCGGTTCAGCGTCCGCGACGAGGTGACGGGCTCCGAGTTCCACTGGGGGTCGAGCAACTACGTCCGGCTCGAGCCGTGGACCGCCGTCGCACACATCATCGCGATCCCGCCCTGCGACGAAGCACGTAGGGTCGAACTGTCCTACCGCACGCACACCGTGGATTGAGGCGAACGGCCATGGCACAGCACAAAAAGAAGGACCGCTCCACCGACCGGCTCCAGCCAGAGCAGACCTCGTCGTCGTCGCCCTCGTCGTCGTCGTCGCCGTCTTCATCACCGCCGTCACCGACACCGCCCGCGCCGGCCACGGCGCCCGTCGCGTCCCCCGGGCCCGTCACTCCCACGGAACCGACGCCGATCCCGCACGACGTCCTCGGCCGGCTCCGGTCCGGTACCCACCACGACCCGCACTCCGTCTATGGCGCGCACCGGGACGGGGACGGCTCCGTCGTGCGCACCGTCCAGCCGGGCGCGGTGGAGGTGGAGGTCGTCATCGGCGACCGCACCGTCCCCATGCGCCCGATCGGTGACGGACTGTTCCACGCGGCGCTGCCCGACCCCGACGTTCCCGACTACCGCTACCGGGTCCGCTACCCCGACGGCCACACCCGCACTGTCGCGGACGGTTACCGTTTCCTGCCCACCCTCGGCGAGATCGACCTGCACCTCATCGGCGAGGGACGCCACGAACGACTGTGGGACGTCCTCGGCGCCCACGTGCGCACCTACGACACCCCGGGCGGGCCGGTCACCGGCACCTCCTTCGCGGTGTGGGCGCCGGGCGCCCGCGGGATGAGCGTCGTCGGCGACTTCTGCGGATGGAACCCCACCGCGCTGCCCATGCGCTCGATCGGGTCCTCCGGGGTGTGGGAGTTGTTCGTCCCCGACGTCGCCGACGGCGCGGTCTACAAGTACTGCGTCCGCGGCGCCGACGGCCGGACCATCGACCACGCCGACCCCATGGCGGTGGCCACCGAGGTGCCCCCCGCCACCGGGTCCAAGGTGTTCACGTCCGGTTACGAGTGGAACGACGAAGAGTGGATCGCCGCCCGCGCGACCCGCGACCACTCGCGTTCCCCGATGACCGTCCTCGAGGTCCACGTCGGATCCTGGCGACCCGGACTCGACTACCGGGAGTTCGCGCACGAGCTCGCCGACCACATCGCCGAGACCGGGTTCACCCACGTGGAACTCATGCCCGTCGCCGAGCACCCCTTCGGCGGTTCGTGGGGCTACCAGGTCTCCTCCTACTACGCCCCGACCAGCCGGTTCGGCTCCCCCGACGACCTGCGCTATGTCATCGACCACCTGCACTCGCGCGGCATCGGCGTCCTGGTGGACTGGGTGCCCGCGCACTTCCCCAAGGACGAGTGGTCACTCGGCCGGTTCGACGGCACCCCGCTCTACGAACACGCCGACCCCCGCCGCGGCGAGCAGCCCGACTGGGGCACCTACGTGTTCGATTTCGGCCGTCACGAGGTACGCAACTTCCTCGTCGCCAACGCCCTCTACTGGGCCGAGGAGTTCCACGTCGACGGCCTACGAGTGGACGCCGTGGCCTCGATGCTCTACCTGGACTACTCCCGCGAGGCCGGCGAGTGGACCCCCAACATCTACGGTGGCCGGGAGAACCTCGAGGCGATCTCGTTCCTCCAGGAGGTCAACGCGACCCTGGCACGGGAGCATCCCGGCTTCCTCACCGTGGCCGAGGAGTCCACGTCCTGGGGCGGCGTCACCTCGCCCACCTACACCGGCGGCCTCGGGTTCTCCATGAAGTGGAACATGGGGTGGATGAACGACACCCTGCGGTACGTGGGGCTCGACCCGATCTACCGCGGATTCCACCACGGCGAGATCACCTTCTCGATGATGTACGCCTGGAGTGAGCGCTTCGTCCTCCCCCTGAGCCACGACGAGGTGGTCCACGGCAAGGGGTCGATGTGGGAGCGTATGCCCGGCACCTCGTGGGACCGTGCGGCCGGCATCCGCAGCCTGTACGCCTACATGTGGGCGCACCCCGGCAAGAAGCTGCTCTTCCAGGGCCTCGAGTTCGGGCAGACCACCGAGTGGGACGCCGACAAGGGTGTCGCCTGGGAGAATCTCGAGGGCTGGGAGGGCGAGTATCACCGTGGCATCCTCGCATGCGTGCGGGACCTCAACGCCCGCTACGCCGACAATCCCGGCCTGTGGTCGCTCGACGACGACCCTTCCGGCTTCTCGTGGATCGACGCCAACGACGCCGCCCACAACACGCTGTCCTTCCTGCGGACCGACCACGCCGGCAACACCGTCGCGTGCGTGGTCAACTTCTCCGGCGCCGCACTCGGCGATTACCGCATCGGGCTCCCCGAGGACGGGTACTGGGAGGAGATCCTCAACACCGACGCCTCGGCCTACGAGGGCTCGGGCGCGGGCAATCTCGGCGGAGTGCACGCCGAGCAGGCGCCCCACCACGGGCGGCCCTACTCCGCGGCGATCACGGTCGGCCCCCGCGCCACCGTGTGGTTCCGACACACGGCCCCGACGACGGCTGCGGAGCCGGCGGGGACGGCGGGAGGCTGACCGGCGACGTCGCAATCGACAACGGGCGCCCCGTGCGGGGCGCCCGTTGTCCGTATCGGAAGCGGAGCGTCAATAGAGAGCGCTCGCGAGGTTCCGGCGCGCGGCCAGCACCCGCTCATCGTCCACCGGCAGGGCCTCGAGGAGCTCGAGCAGGCGCGCACGCAACGTGACGCGCTCGTCGCCGACGTGGACACGGATCGCGTCCACCAGTGTCGAGAACGCGGCCTCGTACTCTCCGCCCACCAGGGCAGTGTCTGCAGCCCGCAACGCGTCGGGGACGGAACCCTCTCCCGAGTCGGTCGCTTCCGTCGACCGGCGCGCGGCCTGCACGTAGCGCAGCGCCTCCACCAGGGAGTGCTCGCCCGGGCGGGCCTCCACGAGCGCGGTGAACCGTTCCTCCGCGGCCGCCAGGTCCCCCTCGGCGAGCGCGGCCTCGGCGGCGTCCCGCTCGGGGTCGGCGGGTTCCTCCGGCCCAGCCTCGTCGGCGTCCGGCGCGGGTCCGCTCAACTTGCCCTCGGTCGCGCGCAGCACGGCCGCGAGCCACTGCCGCAGGGCCTCCTCCGGCTGCTCGCCTTCGAAGTCGGCGAGCGGGCGGCCCGCCGCCACGGCGTACACGGTCGGCACCGCGCGGGCCTGCAGCGCCTGTGCGATGCCCGGGGAGGCATCGACGTCCACTGTCGCGTGGACCCACTGCCCGCCGGCCTCCACGGCCAGCGCGTCCAACAAGCCGGTCAACGCGGTCGGCGCCCGCTGGGACACCAGCTCGAGGATCACCGGAACCTGAGCGGAGCGGGCCAGCACCTCCTGCTCGAAGGAGGCCTCGTCCACCTCCACCACCACTTCCGGACCGGAGCCCGGCGGCGGGCCGCCCTGACCCGGGGCGCGACCGGTGTCGGTCGCGCCCCGGCGGGTCTCGGCCCGCTTCTTCAGACCGGACAGGTCGACGGCGCCTGCGAGCGACGCCGCGAGCTTCTGTTCGGCGGCGGACGGGGGTCGGTTACCTGGTCTCGTCACGGCACCGATCCTGCCACGACGGGCGCGCGGGGGTGTCAGCCGGCCGCGGGCACCCGGATGATCAGGGCGTCACCCTGGCCGCCGCCGCCGCATAGGGCAGCCGCTCCGAGCCCGCCGCCGCGGCGTGCGAGCTCGAGGGCCAGGGTCAGCACCACGCGGTTGCCGGACACCCCGATCGGGTGACCGATCGAGATGGCGCCGCCGTTCACGTTCACCTTGTCGGGGCTCAGGTCGAGCATGCGGGTCGAGTGCAGTCCGACGGAGGCGAAGGCCTCGTTGAACTCGAACAGGTCGATGTCGGAGACGTCGACTCCCGCCCGCTCGCACGCGTTCAGCACCGCGTCGGCGGGCTGGTGCTGCAGGGTCGAGTCCGGGCCGGCCACGGTGCCGTAGCCGACGATCTCGGCCAGCACCGGCCAGCCCTCGGCCTCGGCACGGGCCGCGGACGTGATGATGGTCGCCGAGGCGCCGTCCGAGATCTGCGACGACGAACCGGCGGTGATGGTCCCGTCCTTGGAGAACGCGGGACGGAGCTTGCCCATCGACTCGGGGGTCGAGTCGGCGCGCACGCCCTCGTCGGTGTCCACGACGGTGTCGCCCTTGCGGCCCTTTACCGTTACCGGCACGATCTCGTCGGCGAACCGCCCCTCCTTCGCCGCCGCGGCCGCGCGCTGGTGGGAGGTCGCCGCGAACTCGTCCTGGTGCTCACGGGTGATCTCCAGCTCGACGTTGCGCGCCTCGGTGAGCGCACCCATGGGCTGGTCGGTCGGAACGTCGTGCAGGCCGTCGTACGCCATGTGATCGAGGACCTCGATCGACCCGTACTTGTACCCGGCGCGGCTCTTGGGCAGCAGGTGCGGAGCCTGGGACATCGACTCCTGGCCGCCGGCAACGATGACCTCGGAGTACCCGGACCGGATCGCCTGGTCCGCCAGCGCGATCGCGGTCATACCGGACAGGCACATCTTGTTGATGCTCAGCGCGTCGACGCGCTTGGGCAGCCCGGCGGCGAGCGAGGCCTGACGCGCGGGCATCTGGCCGTTGCCGGCCGAGAGCACCTGTCCCATGATCACCTGATCGACGGCCTCCGCGGAGACGCCGCCCCGCTCGAGGGCCGCACTGATCGCGATGCCGCCGAGCTCCGGGGCGGACAGCGAGGACAGGCCGCCCTGCAGGCGGCCGAACGGGGTGCGGGCGCCGGAGACGATGACGGTACGGGTGGGGTCGGCGGTCATGAGACACCTTCCGATGGAGGGGATGAGACTGTGGTCACCAAATTACCGCGAGCACCGACCGACTAACGTGATGGGCATGACGACTACCCCAGCCGGCCAACCCCTCCTGCCCTCCGAACTCGTCGTGGCGATCGACCACGTCGGGGTCGCCGTGCCCGATTTCGACGCCGCCGTCGACTGGTATCGCGAGAACCTGGGGATGGAGAACCTCCATGAGGAGGTCAACGAGGAGCAGGGCGTGCGCGAGGCCATGCTCGGCTCCCCCGGTCGCCCGGAAGGCGGCGCCCTGCTGCAGATCCTCGCACCGCTGGACGAGTCCTCCACCATCGCCAAGTTCATCGACCGCAACGGGCCGGGGATCCAGCAGATGGCGGTCCGGGTCACCGACATCGACGCCATCACGGCACACCTCACGGGGCGGGGCGTCAGAGTCCTCTACCCGGCACCCAGGAGGGGCACCGCGGACTCCCGGATCAACTTCGTCCATCCCAAGGACGCGGGCGGCGTGCTCCTCGAGCTCGTCGAGCCCGCCGACGCACAGCACTAGTCGCCCCTCACGCGCCCGCCGCTAGGGTGGTGACATGTCGAGCATGCACACGTCACCCACCACGGCGGAGTCCTTCGCGGTGGTGCGCAAGGGATTTGACCGTGAGCAGGTGATGGGAGCACTCACCCGTCTCGAGACGGAGACGGGGGTACTGCGCGCTGACAGGGACGCCGCGGTCGAGCGTGCCGAGAGAGCAGCGGCGGAGGCCGACCGGCAGCGGGCACGCGTGGCCGACCTCGAGGCCAGGGTCGCCGAACTCGGTCGGGCTCCCGTCACCAGCGGTCAGATGTCGGACAGGGTGTCGACGATGCTCTCGCTGGCCACCGCCGAAGCCGAGTCCATCCGCGACTCCGCTCACGCCACCGCCGACCGGATCCGCGCGGAGGCGGAGGAGGACGCGTGGCGGCTGCGGGAAGCCGCGGGGTCCGAATTGGCCGACGTCCGCGGGCGTGCCGAGGCCATCCGAGCAGAGCACACGGCCGTACTCGATGCGGCGCGTGCGCGCGCCCGGGAGATCATCCTCGTCGCGGAGCGCGACGCCCGCCGGCTGGACGACGAGGCGGCGCGTCGGCGGCAGGAGATCGATGAGGACCACCGGCTGGCCTCTGATCTGCGTCGCAGCGAGACCCTACGCGAGGTCACTCGGCAACATGACGCCTCGATGGCGGCCGCCGCGACCACGCGTCGCGAGGCCGAGGAGGAGGCCCGACGGATCGTCGACGACGCCCATCGCCGGGCGGACCAGCTGGTCTCCCGGGCGCGACGACATGTCGACGATCTGCGCGTGCTCCGCGAGCGTGTGCTCGACGATCTCGGCGCGATCCGGGCGAAGCTCGAACCTGTCCCCGGGACAGGCGACGACGTGGAGTTCGACCTGCCGGAGGAACCGGACCTCAACTCCAGCGACGGGTGAGGCCTCTCCGGCCCCGGCCGGACCAGCACCCGGTGTGCCAGTGGCGACGTTCCTCGTCCCCTCCGGGCCGGTCCGGCCACGCCACCACATGCGCGGTACCGGAGGTCACCAGGTGATCGCACCCCGGGCACCGGTAGTCCTTGCCCGCCCTGGCGCCGGGGATCCGTCGGACGTGGTAGGAGTCGGGGTCACCCGCGGGTCCTGGTTCGAGCGCCGAGCCCCCGAGTCCGTGCCGCTGCGGTAGCGGTCGGTCGGACCCGCCACGTCGGTGTCGTCTGGGCATCGCGAACGACTCGTTCAGAACAGCCGGAGGTCGGTGGACTCGATCCCTCGCAGGGAGTCGTAGTCCAGGGTCACGCATCGGATGCCACGATCCTCGGCGAGGGTGCGAGCCTGGGGCTTGATGATCTGGGCCGCGAAGATCCCGCTGACCGGCGCGAGCAACGGGTCGCGGTTGAGCAGCTCCAGATAGCGGGTCAGTTGCTCCACCCCGTCGATCTCGCCGCGACGTTTGATCTCCACCGCCACTGTCGTGCCCTCCCCGTCACGGCCGAGGATGTCGACCGGGCCGATAGCCGTCATGTACTCCCGGCGGACCAGGCTGTACCCCTGACCGAGCGTCTCGATGTGCTCGGCGAGCAACTCCTGCAGGTGGGCCTCGACACCGTCCTTCACCAATCCCGGGTCCACGCCGAGTTCATGTCGGGAGTCGTGGTGCACCTCGGCGACGGTGATCCGCAGCTGCTCCCCCGCCTTGTTCTCCACGACCCACAACTGATGCTCCGGGTTCTCCGGGTGATCCCGCTCGGTGAGGGAACACGGCGGGGTCATCCAGTTGAGGGGCTTGTAGGCGCGGTCGTCGGCGTGAACGCTCACAGACCCGTCGGCCTTGACGAGCAACAACCGCGGAGCCATCGGAAGATGCGCCGTGAGGCGACCCACGTAGTCGACCTGGCACGTGGCTACGACGAGACGCAACGGTTCCTCCTGAGTGATGGCGCCGCACCGGCACACGGCCCGGGTGTCAGCGGTGGGGACGCCGTGAGCGGACCTGCTCGGTGGAGCAGGCTTCCACCCACGCGAGCATCCCGGTCAATTTCGCGGGGGCGACGCAGAGTTCACCTTCGACCGGGCGGGCGCGGCGGTCGTGCCCGGAGAACGGGACGATCACCTCGCCCTCCTCCGCCACGTCCAGCTCCGGACCGGTGGGCTGTCGACGCGCGCCGAGCACCAGGGTGCGCCGGTCCAGCCGGACGTCGGCGCCGAACTTCAGACTCACCAATCGGTAGAACGCGACCTCGGTCTCGGAGTACCGGACGGCGCCGTAGCTCCACGACTCCTCTCCTGCCCTGCGGACGAGGACGGACGTGGAATTGCGACGCACGACGACCAGTCGATATACGACGGCCGCGACCACCGGAACGAGGACGAGCAGGATGACGGCACCGAGAACGATCTCGATGGGAGCCGTCAAACTGCTCATCCCCTTCCGGCGGCCGCGGCCGCGTGTGACGGGCGGACCGTGGTCGTACTAGGCGCCGGCCTTCTCGATGGCGAGAAGACGCCCGCGGGCGGTGGCCGCGGCGGCAGCGTCGTCGCCGGCCTCGGACAGCTCCCGCTCGGCAGCGGCACGGTCGATCGTGTCCGACCACTCCGCGGCCTCGCCGAGAATGCTCACCTTGTTGGCGGTCACCGACAGGAACCCACCCTGGACGGCAGCGACCTTGCGGCCCTCGTCCGTGTACACCGTGACGGTGCCGGCGGCATCCAGCTCGCCGAGCAGCGGCTCGTGCCCGGCCTGGATACCGATCTCACCCTCACTGGTCTTGGCGACCACCATCGAGGCGGTGCCGGACCAGAACCTGCGCTCGACCGTGACGAACTCGACTTCGATCTCAGCCATGAGCGACCGTCACTTCCCGGAGAGCTTCTTGGCGTTGGCCTCGACGTCGTCGAGACCGCCGATGCCGTTGAACGCCTGCTCCGGCAGGTGGTCCAGCTCGCCCTTGCAGAGCTTGTCGAACGCCTCGATGGTGTCCGACAGCGGGACGACCGAACCCACCTGGCCGGTGAACTTCTCCGCGACCAGGAAGTTCTGGCCGAGGAAGCGCTCGAGACGACGGGCCCGCTGAACGGTCACCTTGTCCTCCTCGGACAGCTCGTCCATACCAAGGATGGCGATGATGTCCTGGAGCTCCTTGTACTTCTGGAGGATCTGGATGACCTCCTGGGCGACGCGGTAGTGCTCCTCCCCGACGATGCCCGGCTCGAGGATCCGGGAGGTCGAGGTGAGCGGGTCGACGGCCGGGTAGATGCCCTTCGACGCGATGGAGCGGGAGAGCTCCGTGGTGGCGTCGAGGTGGGCGAACGTGGTGGCCGGCGCCGGGTCGGTGTAGTCGTCGGCGGGGACGTAGATCGCCTGGAGCGACGTGATCGAGCGACCACGCGTCGAGGTGATGCGCTCCTGGAGCTGACCCATCTCGTCCGCGAGGGTCGGCTGGTAACCGACGGCGGACGGCATGCGGCCGAGCAGCGTCGAGACCTCGGAACCGGCCTGCGTGAAGCGGAAGATGTTGTCGATGAACAGGAGGACGTCCTGGCCCTGCACGTCGCGGAAGTACTCGGCCATGGTGAGGGCCGAGAGCGCGACGCGCATACGCGTCCCCGGCGGCTCGTCCATCTGACCGAACACCAGGGCGGTGTCCTGGAGGACGCCCATCTCTTCCATCTCGAGGAAGAGGTCGGTGCCCTCACGGGTGCGCTCACCGACGCCAGCGAACACCGAGGTACCGGAGAACTCGCGGGCGATACGGGTGATCATCTCCTGGATGAGCACCGTCTTGCCGACGCCGGCACCGCCGAAGAGGCCGATCTTGCCGCCCTTGACGTACGGGGTCAGCAGGTCGATGACCTTCACGCCGGTCTCGAGAATCTCGGTCTTACCCTCGAGCTGGTCGAAGGCCGGCGGCTCGCGGTGGATGCCCCACTGCTCGCCATCGCGGCCGGTGCCGGGTGCGTCCAGGCAATCGCCGAGGGCGTTGAAGACGTGGCCCTTGACGACGTCGCCGACCGGCACCGAGATCGGCTGACCGGAGTCGACCACCTCGGCGCCGCGGACGAGTCCGTCGGTGGACTGCATGGAGATGCAGCGCACCATGTTGTCGCCGAGGTGCTGGGCGACCTCGAACGTGACGGTCTTGGCGACCGCCGCGAGGGTGATCTCGGCGGTGAGGGCGTTGAAGAGGGCCGGGAGGGCGCCGCGCGGGAACTCCACGTCGACGACCGCACCCAGGACGCGGGCGACCCGACCGGTGAGACCGGCCGTGCCCGTCGTGCTCTGATCGGTAACAGCTGTGGTCATTGCTTAGTCACTTCCTGCGCTAGCGGCGAGCGCACCAGCGCCACCGACAATCTCGCTGATTTCCTGGGTGATCTGTGCCTGGCGTGCCTGGTTCGCCTCGCGGCTCAGGCCCTCCACCAGCTCGGTGGCGTTGTCGGTCGCCGACTTCATGGCGGTCCGTCGTGCCGCCGACTCCGACGCCGCCGCCTCGAGGAGCGAGGCGAAGGCGCGGGTCGACATGTACCTCGGGAGGATGTTGTCCAAGAGGGTGTCCGCATCCGGCTCGAAGGAGACCTCCGGCTTGAATTCGGACTCCGACCTCGGGCTGTCGTCCATCATGCCGTCGCTGAGGTCCAGCTCCTCGATCTCGACCTCGGTCTCGATCGGGGCCAGTCGACGCGCCCGCGGGGTCTGCGTGAGCATCGACTTGAACTGGGTGTAGACGATGTGGACCTCGTCGACGCCCTTGCGGGTGGTGTCCGTGGCGTCCCCCTCGAGGAACTCGGAGGCGTCGAACGTCGACTCGCCGCCGGCCTTGAAGGCCGCCGACAGGAGCTGGAACGCCGGACGCGCTTCCTGGTAGTCCGGCTTCTGCGAATGCCCGTGCCAGGCACCGGCGAGCTCGACCTCGCGGAACGTGTAGTACACGATCCCCTTGTTGCCCATCACGTAGATGTCGACCTCACGCCCCTCCTCCTCGAGGTAGGCGATGAGCTCGGCGGCCTCCTTGAGCACGTTGTGGTTGTAACCACCACACATGCCCCGGTCGGACGTCACCACCAGCACGGCGGACCGCTTCGGGTTCTCCGGCTCGTTGAGCATCGGGTGCTTGAGCGACGAGGCACTCGCGAGATCGGTGAGGATCGCGGTGATCTGGTCCGCGAAGGGCTTGGCCTCCGCGACCCGGGCCTGGGCCTTGGAGATCTGCGAGGTCGCGATCAGCTCCTGGGCCTTGGTGATCTTCTTGGTCGAGTTGACCGACTTGATCCGGTCGCGTAGTTCACGCATGTTGGCCATGGGCGTGGATCACTCTCCTCTCGACCTTGAATCGGATGGCTGTCATCGCAGGCCTCAGGCCTTCTTCTTCTTGGTGACCGTGAGCTTCTCACGATCGATCTCGTCCTCGGACAGCGCCTCGGCCTCGGGCTCGTTGACCACACGGGAACCGTCGGTGGCGACGAAGCCCTCCTTGAACTCGTTGGTCTTGGCCTCGAGAGTCGACTTGGACTCGTCGGAGAGCGCGGCTCCCCCCTCGATCTGGCTGTAGACATCGGAGGCGGAGTGCCGCAGGGTCTCGAGCAGCTCGCCCTCGAAGCGACGGACGTCCTCGACCGGGACGGAGTCGTAGAAACCCTCACCGGCGAGGTAGATCGAGACGATCTGGTCCTCCACGGCGACCGGCGAGTTCTGGTCCTGCTTGAGGATCTCGACCAGACGCTGGCCACGCTCGAGCTGCGCCTTCGACGCGGCGTCGAGGTCCGAGGCGAAGGTGGCGAACGACTCGAGGTCGCGGTACGCGGCGAGGTCCAGACGCAGCGAGCCGGAGACCTTCTTCATGCCCTTGGTCTGGGCGGCGCCGCCGACTCGGGAGACCGAGATACCGACGTTGACGGCCGGACGCACACCGCGGTTGAACAGGTCGGACTCGAGGAACACCTGACCGTCGGTGATCGAGATGACGTTGGTCGGGATGAACGCCGAGACGTCATTGGCCTTGGTCTCGATGATCGGGAGACCCGTCAGCGAACCGCCGCCCATGTCGTCCGAGAGCTTGGCGCACCGCTCGAGCAGGCGGGAGTGCAGGTAGAAGACGTCACCGGGGTACGCCTCGCGACCCGGGGGGCGACGGAGCAGCAGCGAGATCGCGCGGTAGGCGTCGGCCTGCTTGGACAGGTCGTCGAACACGACCAGGACGTGCGCACCGTCGTACATCCAGTGCTGCCCGATGGCCGAACCGGTGAACGGCGCGAGCCACTTGAAGCCGGCCGAGTCAGAGGCGGGGGCGGCGACGATGGTGGTGTACTCCATCGCGCCGTTCTCCTCGAGCGTCGCCTTGACGCCCGCGATGGTGGAGCCCTTCTGGCCGATCGCGACGTAGATGCACCGGAGCTGCTTGGTCTTGTCGCCCGACTCCCAGTTGGCCTTCTGGTTGAGGATCGCGTCGATGCAGACCGCGGTCTTGCCCGTCTTGCGGTCACCGATGATGAGCTGACGCTGTCCGCGGCCGATCGGCGTCATGGCGTCGATGGCCTTGATGCCGGTCTGCATGGGCTCCTCGACCGGCTGGCGCTCCAGAACGGACGGCGCCTGCAGCTCGAGGGCGCGGGTGCCTTCCGACTCGATGTCGCCGAGGCCGTCGATGGGCTGCCCGAGCGGGTTGACGACGCGACCGAGGAAGCCGTCGCCGACCGGAACGGAGAGGACCTCCCCGGTGCGACGCACCTCCTGGCCCTGGGCGATCTCGTCGAAGTTGCCGAGCACGACCGCACCGATCTCGCGGTCCTCGAGGTTCAGTGCGACGCCGAGGATGCCGCCCGGGAACTCCAGCAGCTCGTTGGCCATCGCGGACGGGAGTCCGCTGATGTGGGCGATACCGTCGCCCGTGTCGGTGACGATTCCGACCTCCTCGCGCGACGCCTCGTTGGAGACCGTCGAGGTGTAATTCGCAATCGCACTGCGGATCTCGTCGGAGGAGATAGTCAGCTCCGCCATGTCATTCCTGCTCTCACTAAGTGTGGTCTGGATGTGTCTTGTCAGGTGAGCATCGACCGAGTGCGACCGTTGCTCGTCGGGTGTCGAGGCCTAGGGAAGCGCCCGTCGTACGGCCGAGAGCCGCCCGGCGACGGAACCGTCGATGATCTCGTCACCGACGCGGATCACCATGCCGCCGAGGACCGCCTGGTCGACCTGGACGTGGACCGCCATCTCCCGTCCGTAGATCTCGGCGAGCTTGCCCTCGAGTGCGGCCCGCTGCTCGGTGGTGAGTTCCGTGGCACTGGTGACCACGGCCACCGACTGTCCCTGGAGTTCGGCCGCCTGCCTGGACAGCGCGTCCAGATCGTCGGCGGGCATGGCGTCCGGCCGGGCGATCGCCTGCCCGGCGAGCGCCTCGGTGACCGCGGTCACCTTGCCGTAGAGGACCTGACCGAGGAGTGCGCGCTTGGACTCCGTGGTGGTCGTGCGGTCGGACAGAGCCTGCTCGAACTCCGCGTCGCCGGCGACGATGCGGCCCAGTCTGAACAGTTCGTCCTCGACCGTCCCGAGCTGACCCTGCTCCCGGGCCGAGAGCAGGAGCGCTTCCCGGCCGAGGGTGACGAGGCCCTCACGGAGATCCCGCGGGGTGGACCAGGACAGTGCGACCGCAGCAAGCACGACCGCGAGGGTCGACTCGTCGATCTTCCAGCCGAACACCGAACGGGCGAGGTCCTCGCGGGCCTCGACCGGTGCGGACGAGTCCGCGACGGCGACCCGCAGGGAGCGGTCACCCTCCAGGACGTCGACGACCCGGAAGAGCTCGGCACCGACCTTGGCGCCCGTGGCGCCCCCGGCCGGGTTCGCGGAGAGCGTGGACTGCAGGACCGACCGGGACTGCTCGAGGGCGTCGCGGCTTGCTGCGTGCATAGTCTGCTTCTTCCTTACTTCTGGCCCGCCCCGGCGACCTTGTCCAGGTCGGCGAGGAAACGGTCGATGGTGCCCGAACGGCGGACCGGATCGGACAGCTGCTCACCCATGAGCCGCTCGGCGAGCTCGACCGACTGGCGTCCGAGGTCGCCACGGAGCTCCGTGACGATCTGCTGACGCTGCGCGGCGAGCTGCTGCTGCCCGGCGGCGACGATGCGGTCGCTCTCGGCCTGGGCCTCCGCCTTCATGTCGGCGAGGATCTGCTGCCCCTGCGCACGCGCGTCGTCGCGGATCTTCGCGGCTTCGCCACGCGCCTCGGCGAGCTGGGCGTTGTACTTGTTCAGGGCCGCCTTCGCCTCGGCCTGTGCGGCCTCCGCCTTCTCGATGCCGCCCTCGATGCGCTGGGTGCGCTCGTCCAGGACCCGCTTGAACATCGGGAGGACGAACTTCCAGAACACGAACAGGACGACAGCGAACGGGATCAGCGACCAGACGATGTCGTACAGCGCCGGCGAGAGGACGTTGGGCGTCTCCTCCAGCGGGAGCCCCTCGGTCTCGCTCGCGGCGAGAATGTGGATCGGATTCATGTCGTTGACCTTCGCCAGCCGGCGATCAGAAAATGAAGCCGGTGACGATACCGATGAGCGCCAGGGCCTCGGTGAAGGCGATGCCCAGGAACATCGTGGTGCGCAGCTGGCCGGCCATCTCGGGCTGGCGGGCCATGCCCTCGATCGCCTTGCCGACGACGATGCCGATGCCGATGCCGGGGCCGATCGCGGCGAGGCCGTAGCCGATGGCGCCGTAACCGCGGGCGGTCGTCTCGGTTGCCTGGGCGAGAGTGACGATATCCATGTGGGTTTCCGTTCCCTTTCAGATGGCCGGTGCGGGATGTCCGCACTCGGTCGTCGGTGTGGTCTGGGTGTCCCGGCGCTCGCGGCGCCGGAAGTCTTTTAGTGACTGTCGGCGTGCAACGACAGGTCGATGTACACCGCGGTGAGCAGCGCGAAGATGTACGCCTGCAGGAAGATCACCAGCAGCTCGAAGAACGTGAACGCCACCGACACGATGATGGTCACGAGGCTGACCGCGGTCCACCCGTTGAACTGCCAGAAGAAGAAGTTCGTGGCGGAGAACAGCAGCACGATCATGATGTGCCCGGCCAGCATGTTGGCCATCAGACGGATGGTCAGCGTGGCCGGCCGCAGGATGAAGGTCGACACGAACTCGATCGGCACGACCAGCAGGTGCAGCGCCGGGGGAAGGTTCGGCACGACGACCGACTTGCCCACGAAGGAGAAGAAGCCGTACTTCTTGGCTCCCGCATAGATGAAGACCACATACGCGACCGCGGCCATGACCAGCGGCATGCCGATCCGCGCGTTGGGCGAGATGTTGAAGCCCGGGATCACGGCGGGCAGGTTCATGAACAGCGTGAGGAAGAAGATCGTCGCGATGACCGGGAGGAACCGGTCACCGTCCTTCTTCCCGATGATCTCGTCCGAGATGTTGTTCTTGACGAAGTCCAGCGCGATCTCGCCGACGTTCTGCAGTCCGCGCGGCACGACGGCCGACCGGCGCATCGCCAGGTAGAACAGCACCGCGACGACGGCCGCCGCGATCAGCCGGATGATCATCAGCCGGTCCAGAGCGAACGGAGTCCCCTCGAAGAGCACGGCCGGCGGGAAGAAGTCATTTAGTGACGGCGGATGGAACTCGCCCTTGAATGCCAGCAGTGACGTGCTCAGCGCTCTCTCCCCTGTTCGGGCCGCCTGCAGAGACGGTGGTCATGTCCAGTGTTTCGTTCCGACCTGCGGAACCCGGGAGGGCCCGGGGATTCTCGCGGCGTGTACCGCAGCACCCTTTTCCGGTTTCCCTCCGCAGAGCATCGTAGCAAAGGCCATCCCCTGCGGACCCCTGGGGGCACCTCACGCCGTTATCAGCTCCACATCTCCCCGAAACCAGTCCGTGACCGATCGGGAGTGTCGGAAAATCCCAGCTCAGGGCTCCACGTACGGGGCGCGCGTGCGCAGAATGGCCACCGTCTCCGACGCGAGGACCACGACCATTGCCACGACGATGGTCGTGGCGAACGCGGGCTTGGAGTAGAAGTCGAGCGGCTTGAGAGCCGCGACGACCCCGATCGCCACGATGAGCTTGAGGAGCCACGTTCCCAACAGGACGGCTCCGGTCACCTGGGGTGAGGTTCGGGCCGTGGCGATCACCACCACCGCGGTGAGGAGGACGAACACGCCACCGATCGCGGCCCCGAGCAGGGCGCCCCACAGGCCGGAGCGACCATCCACCGCCCACCACAGCCCTGCGCTGATCACCATGAGCACGGCGAGCGCGGCGGCGCCGAGGGTCACCGCCCTGCGTAGTCCGATGGTGTGGGCGCTCTCGACCTGGTGTCCGGGGGCGTCGTGTCCGGGGGTGTCGTCCATACCCCGCAGCCTAGTCGCCCGGGGATCGGGGCCCGTCGGCCGTCCGGTGCTTCCCGCGCGAACTGCGGAGGCGAGGGACGAGGGTCGCCGCCAGGACGGAGAGGAGACCGGCCGCGATCGCGGGGACGATCACCTCGGTGGGCAGCATCGTCGCCCCGACGGCCCCGAACGCGATGAGGGAGACCCACGCGTAGATGACCAGCGCGACCCTCCGGTGGGAGTGCCCCAGCGCGAGCAGCCGGTGGTGCAGGTGCATCTTGTCGGGCGCGAAGGGGCTACGGCCGGCCCCGACCCGCCGCACCACCGCCATGACCAGGTCGAGCATCGGCACGAACATCGCGGCCGCGACCACGATCACCGGCGAGAGCAGGACGATCATGTCCTGGGGCCCGTACAGGCTCTGCGAGATCTTCCCGGAGGCGCTCGTCGAGGCCGCGGCGAGAACCAGTCCGATCAGCATGGACCCGGAGTCGCCCATGAAGATCCGGGCGGGTTGGAAATTGTGGGGCAGGAACCCGATGAGCGCCCCGGCCAGGACCGCGGTGACCAGTGCCGGCGGGTAGGCCCCGACGGTCCCGCCCTGGTCCAGCATGATGCCCACGGAGAACACGCAGATCGCCGTGGCCGCGATGGCCCCGAGTCCGGCGGCGAGCCCGTCGAGTCCGTCCACGAAGTTCATCGCGTTGACGATCGTCAGTGTGAACACGACCGTGAGCAGTCCGGCCTGGAGCTGGTCGAGGACGAGGATGTTGCCGTCCCCGAAGGGGATGTACAGCAGCGTCCACGACACGCCCATCGCGACCAGGACCCCGGCCGCGGCGGCCTGGCCCGCGAGTTTGGTGACGGCCCCGAGCCCGAGGATGTCGTCCACGATCCCCACCAGCACGATCACCCCGCCGGCGACGATGGTGGCCTCCACGTCGGGGGCGAAGGGCGGGAAGGCCCGGTTCAGGGCCGGCAGCTGCGCGGCGAGGTAGACGGCGATGAGCATCCCGGTGAAGATGCCCACCCCGCCGAGCCGGGGGGTGGGGACCTGGTGCACGTCCCGCTCCCGCGGGTAGGCGAGCCCGCCGATCGCGGGTGCCACTCCCCTGACCAGACCGGTGACGACGAAGGTGACCAGTCCGGCGGTGACCGCGATGAGCAGCAGCTCCCGGAACGGGACCCCGGCACCCATGGTTCAGCCGCGCAGGACCGCGGGGTCGACGCCGAGGACCTCTCCCACGCGCTCGGCGGTCACCGCGCCCTCGCGGACGATGCGCGGACCGGGCCCGGTGAGGTCGACGATCGTCGAGGGCTGGCCGATCGCACACGGGCCGCCGTCGAGGTACACGGCCACCGAGTCGCCGAGCTGCTCCCGGGCCTGGGCCACGGTGGTGGCCGGCGGTTGACCGGAGACGTTGGCACTGGACACCGCGAGCGGTCCGACCTCGCGCAGGAGTTCGATGGCGACGGGGTGCAGCGGCATCCGGAGCATGACCGTGCCGCGGGTCTGGCCGAGGTCCCAGCCCAGGGACGGTGCCTGGTGCACGATGAGACTCAAGCCCCCCGGCCAGAAGGCGCGGATGAGGTCGCGGGCGGCGGCCGGGGTGCTCACGACGAGGCCGTCGATGGTCTCCCACGAGCCGACCAGGACCGGCACCGGCATGTCCGGGCCACGGCGCTTGGCGGACAGCAGCGAGACCACCGCGTCCGGGTCGAAGGCATCGGCGGCGATGCCGTAGAGCGTGTCGGTGGGGGTCACGACCAGCCGGCCCGAGCGCAGGGCGCCGGCAGCGGAACTGAGACCGACCTCGCGGCCGGTGTCCTCGGTGCAGTCGTAGGTGATGGTCACCGGGTGGTCCCCTTCCGGACTGTCGTGTCGACCTTGTCGTCGCCGTCGTTGTCGTCGTCGTGGTCGTCGTCGTGTGTGTCGTCGTGGCCCGCGTCGAGTCGCGTCGCGGTGACGAATCGCGGTCGGCCGGCGAGGTCGGTGTGCTGCTCCACGGTACCGAAGCCCCCCTGCGCGGCCACGACCGCGGCGACCGCGGCGCCGGTGGTGTCGTCGTGCTCCACGGCGAGGTGCCCTCCCGGGACGAGGAGGGCGGCGGCCACGCCGACGAGGGGGGTGACGACGACGAGGCCGTCCCGTCCCCCGAACAGCGCCGTCGCCGGCTCGTGCCCGAGGACGTCGGCGGGGAGATCATCGGTGACCGGGATGTACGGGGGGTTGGACACCACGGCGGCGGCGCTGCCCCGCAGGTGCGAGAGGACGTCGGCGTCGGTGGCGTCGGCGTGGTGGACCTCGATCGGGGTGTCCCCGGCGGCGGCGCGCTCGGCGGCGTTGCGGCGCAGCCACTCCAGCGCGGCCTCGTGCAGTTCGACGGCGTGGACGCGGGCGTCGGGCCGGGCGTGGGCGATCTCCAACGCGAGGGTGCCGCTGCCGGCGCAGAGGTCCACCACGACCGGGCCGGGGCCGGGGCCCGGTGCGGGCAGGGCCGCTAGCGTCGACTCGACGAGCAACTCGGTCTCCGGTCGCGGGATGAACACCCCCGGCCCGACGGCCAACTCGAGCCGTCCGGAGACCGCGCGGCCGAGCAGGTACTGCAGGGGGGTCCGGTCGCGGGCGCGGGCGGCGACGATACGCTCGACCTCGCTCACCGCGGCGGCGTCGAGGTCGTCGGCGAGCATGAGCCGGGTGCGGTCGATGCCGAGCACGTGCGCACAGATGAGCTGGGCCTCGACGTGCGCGGAGTCGACGCCCGCCGCACCGAGCGCCTGCGCGGCCGAGCGCACGACCCCGGTCACCCCGGCCGGGCGCGGGTTCACGGCCTAGGCCTCTTCCATTCGTCGCCGCCGTTCCTCGGTGGCGAGGGCGTCGAGCACCGCGTCGAGGTCCCCGTCGAGCACCGCGTCGAGGTTGTGCGCCTTGAAACCCACCCGGTGGTCGGCGATGCGGTTCTCCGGGAAGTTGTAGGTGCGGATGCGCTCCGACCGGTCGACGGTGCGGACCTGGGTGGCCCGGCCTTCAGACGCCTCGGCGTTGGCGGCCTCCTCGGCGGCGGCCTGGAGTCGCGCCGCGAGCACCTGTAGCGCGCGTTGCTTGTTCTGCAGCTGACTGCGTTCGTTCTGACACGTGACGACCGTGCCGGTGGGCAGGTGGGTGATCCGCACCGCGGAGTCGGTGGTGTTGACGCCCTGCCCGCCCTTGCCGGATGAGCGGTAGACGTCGATGCGCAGGTCGGACTCGTCGATCTCGACCGGACCCACGTCCTCGGGCTCCGGGTAGACGAACACGCCCGCGGCCGAGGTGTGGACCCGGCCCTGGGACTCGGTGACCGGCACCCGCTGGACCCGGTGCACCCCGCCCTCGAACTTGAGGCGGGACCACACCCCGTCGCGAGACGGCTGGCGAGCCCGGATGGAGAAGGTCGCGTCCTTGTACCCGCCGAGGTCGGACTCCGTGAGGCCGAGGACCTCGATCACCCATCCGTGTTTCTCGGCGTACCGCGTGTACATGCGGGCGAGGTCGGCGGCGAACAGTGCGGACTCCTCGCCGCCCTCCCCCGACTTGATCTCCATGACCACGTCGTCCGCATCGTGTGGGTCGCGGGGCGCCAGCAGGTCGGCCAGGCGAGTCTCGAGCTCGGCCGCCTCAGCCTCCAGCTCCTCGGCCTCCCCGGCGAACGAGGAATCGTCGCCGGCCAGCTCCCGCGCCGCCGCGGCGTCCTCGCGCGTGGACACCAACGCACGGTGACACTGCACGATCGGGGTGAGCTCGGCGAAGCGCTTGCCCACCCGGCGCGCGGCGGAGGCGTCCTCGTGCAGAGCGGGGTCGGACAACTGCGCCTCGAGGCCCCCGTACTCGGCCAGGACGTCGTCGATCGAGGACGGCGACCGTCCCTCGTTCCCGCTCACTCCTCGTCCTGCGGCAGGGTGGGCGTCGTCTTGGCCACCTGCAGCAGGAATTCGTAGTTGTTGTTGGTCTTGCGCAACTGCGACATGAGCAGGTCGATGGCCTGGTGGGAGTCCAGCCCCGAGAGCACGCGGCGCAACTTGTGCATGATTCCGGCTTCCTCGGGGGTCATGAGCAGCTCTTCCTTGCGCGTCCCCGAGGGTCCCACGTCGACCGCGGGGAACACCCGCCGCTCGGCGATGCGACGGTCCAGTTTGAGCTCGGCGTTGCCGGTGCCCTTGAACTCCTCGAAGATCACCGTGTCGCCGGCCGAGCCGGTCTCCACCATCGCGGTGGAGATGATCGTCAGCGATCCACCGTTCTCGATGTTGCGCGCCGCGCCGAGGAACCGCTTGGGCGGGTACAGGGCCGTGGAGTCGACGCCGCCGGACAGGATGCGACCCGAGGCGGGCGAGGAGTTGTTGTAGGCGCGGCCGAGTCGCGTGATGGAGTCGAGGAGGACGACGACGTCCTGCCCCATCTCCACCAGACGCTTGGCCCGCTCGATCGCGAGCTCCGCGACCTGGGTGTGGTCCGACGGCGGACGGTCGAAGGTCGAGGCGATGACCTCGCCCTTCACCGAACGCTGCATGTCGGTGACCTCCTCCGGCCGCTCGTCGACGAGGACGACCATGAGGTGGCACTCCGGGTTGTTGACCGCGATCGAGTTGGCGATGTTCTGCAGGATCGTGGTCTTACCGGCCTTGGGCGGGGAGACGATCAGCGCGCGCTGCCCCTTGCCGATCGGCATGATCAGGTCGATCACGCGGGTCGAGATGATGTTCTTCTCGGTCTCCAGGCGCAGCCGCTGGTTGGGGTACAGCGGGGTGAGCTTCGCGAAGTCCGGGCGGTTGCGAACCTGGTCCACCGGGCCACCGTTGACGGTGTCGATGCGAACCAGCGGGTTGAACTTCTGACGGTTCTTGCCGCCACCCTGGCCCCCGCCGCCGCCTTGGCCGCCGCCCTGGCCGTCGTTCTGGCCGTCGCGGGGCATCTTCACCGCGCCGGTGATCGCGTCACCGCGACGCAGGCCGTGACGACGGATCATGTTCATGGAGACGTAGACGTCGTTGGGTCCCGCCAAGTAGCCGGACGTGCGGACGAACGCGTAGTTGTCCAGCACGTCGAGGATGCCCGCGACCGGCTGCAGGACGTCGTCGTCCCGCACCTCCGTCTCACCCTCGGCCGGGCGCCCCCCGCCGCGATTGCGCTCGCGACGGCGGCGGCTGCGACGGCCGCGGCCCCCTCCGTCGTCATCACGGTTCTGACCGTCACCGCGGGGGCCGTTATCGCCGCCGCCCTGGTCGGACTGGTCGTTGCGGCCGCTCTGCTGATCGCGGTTGCCGCCCTGGTTGCCCTGGTCGTTGCGCCCGCCCTGCTGATCGCGGTTGCCGCCCTGGTTGCCCTGGTCGTTGCGCCCGCCCTGCTGATCGCGGTTGCGGCCGCCCTGCTGATCCCGGTTCTGCTGGTTACGCCCCTGACGCTGCCCGCCACCGCGGTTGCCGTCCTCGCGACGGGACCGGTCCCCCTGGCGACCGGAGTCGGAGTCATCCGACTCGCCCCGGGGGTTCTCCGCACCGCCCCCGGCCCTGTCGCCACGATCCCGTCGGCCGGACTCGGTCTGCGGGGCGGGCGCCCCGCTCCGTGCAGACGCCTCGTCTCGTGCAGACGCCTCATCGCGGTCCGGCGTCTTCTCCGGAGCCGACTCGGCCTTCGCCGCAGGCTCGTCGGCCACCGCGGGTTCGGTTTTCGGGGCGGGCGCGGTATTCGGGGCGGGCTCACGGGCCGGCGCGGGCCTGCCACCCCGGGCGCCCTCGATCATCGCGACGAGGTCGCCCTTGCGCTTACCCGACAGGCCTTTGAGGCCCATCTGCTGGGCCAGCGACTTGAGGTCGTTCAGGCGCATCGCCGACAGCGAGGCACCCTGTGCTGGCGTGGAAGTGGTGTCCGTCGAGGTCACGGGGATCCTTTCTGGGCCCGGGGCCGGGGCGGTGTACGCCGCCTCGCATCGAGCAGGTGTCCGGGAAGCGGACTCGGCGTCCCGGGGTGGCCGCTGGGGCCTTCCGTGGCGGCAACGTGGCCGGACACGGATCTTTCGTCTGAGGGGGATCCTCGTGAGGGGAGAACCGCTCGATAGTGGGGATCCCTGTACGCCACTCGCCGATCGGCCTGTCCCACCGAGTCCGATCCACACCACACCGACCTAGTGCGGAGGGTGCTGCGAGGATTGACTCGGAATGCTGGGACGACCGGGCGCCCGTGGCTGGGTGCAAGCATACTACTCTGTGGCCGATCGCGCGCAGGTCCCCCTTCCGCGAGTCGCGACTGGCGCTCACCGCGTCGGATGCGGGCGGTAACGTACAGCACACGACAAGGGCCACACGACCTCGGAGGTGACCGTGCTCGGAACGATGCTGGACACGCCACTGCTCGTGTCCCGGATCCTCGAGCACGCGGCGGAACGACACGGTGGGTCCACTGTCACCGGATTCGTCGGCGACCTGGAACCCCGTCCGGTGCGATACGACGTGCTGGCCTCCCGCGCGGCCGCCACCGCGCACGCCCTCGCCGGGCTCGGGGTACGACCCGGCGATGTGGTGGGCATCCTGTCCGGCAGCCGCACCGAGGTCGTCGAGGCGATGTTCGCCCTCCCCGCGATGGGCGCGGTCGCCCTCCCGGTGAACGTCCTCCGCTCGCGGGAGTTCATGCTCTCCGTCCTGAGCGACAACCGGGTGTCGGTCGTACTCGTCGACCCGGAGCTGCTCTCCTCGGTACTCCCGGTGGCCGCGCAGCTCGATTCGCTGCGCCACCTCGTCGTCGTCGACGGTCAGGTACCCCCAGACCTCGGCGAGCTCGATGCCGACGTCCACGCCCTCGAGACCCTCCTCGACGGCCAACCCACCACCTACCCGTGGCCCGACCTCGATGAACGCTCCGCCGCGGCGATCGCCTACACCTCCGGCACCACCGGCGCGTCCAAGGGCGTCGCCTACACCCACCGGTCCATCTGGCTGCACTCCATGCAGATGTCCATGGCCGAGAGCGCGGCCCTGCGCAGCGGCGACACCGTCCTGACCACCGTGCCGATGTACCACGTCATGTCCTGGGGGCTGCCGTACGCCGCCTTCATGACCGGCGCCGGCCTCATCACCGCGCGACCACGGCCCGGCCGGGTGCTCACCACCGGCCACGACATGGCCGACCTGCTGCGCACATACAGGCCGAACAAGATGGCCACCACACCGGCCACCCTCCAACGGCTACTCCGGCGGCTGGAGAACCATCCGCAATCGATCGCGCATCTCAGCGAGGTCTTCGTCGGCGGATCACCCGTCCCCGAGGCCCTGTTCGACGCGTTCGTCGAGCGTCACGGGGTCACGATCATGCAGGCCTACGGACTCACCGAGTCCAGCCCCATCGCGACGTTCGCGCGACCGGACCCCCACTCCTCCGCGACCCGGCGACGCGCACAGATGCTCGGTCAGGGACGGTTCCCCGCCGGAGTGAAGGCACGCATCGTGGACGGCGGCCGGGTCCAGCACAACGACGGGTGGTCCGTCGGCGAACTCCAGATCCGCGGCCCGTGGGTGACGGCCCGCTACCTCGGCGACGAGGCCTCCGATCGCTTCGTCGACGGATGGCTACGCACCGGGGACGTGGCCAGCATCTCCCCCAAGGGCTACCTCGACGTGGTGGACCGGGTCGACGACATCATCGCCTCCGGCGGTGAACTGATCTCGACGGTCGAACTCGAACACGCGGTCCTGCTCGACGACCGGGTCGCAGAGGTGGCCGTGGTCGGTGTCCCGGACGAACGCTGGGGCAACCGGCCGCTCGTCCTGGTCCAGCTCAAGACCGGGGCGACCGCGTCCGCCCGCGCCCTCTGGGAGGGTCTCGAGGGCGTCGTGGAGAACTGGAAGCGCCCGGATCACTGGGCTTTCGTCGACCACATCCCGCAGACCACGGTCGGAAAGTTCGACAAGATCAGGATCCGGGCGCGCCACGCCGCGGGCGACTACGAGATCACGACGATCGCCCCGGAGGCGTCCGACTGAATCCCTCCGACGGGGTCTCGAAGGGACGCTCTACCGATCGGACGGGGCGTCGCCCGACCGGGTGTCAGTCTCCGGCCACGACCCGGGCACCGTCCGCGATCTGCAGGTCCAGCACCGTCCATCCCTGCGCCGCGGCATCGGCGCGCAGGTCGGTCGGCAACCCGTCGGTGCCCAACACCAGCACGGTCGGGCCGGCGCCGGAGACCGTCGCCGCGAGACCCCGCTCACGCAGTCTGGTGACCCACTCGGTGGTGCCGACCAGGGCCGGGGCCCGGTAGGACTGGTGGAGCCGATCCTCGGTCGCGGCCAGCAGGAACTCCGGATGGGCCGCGAGCGCGACCGACATCAGCGCGGCGCGGCTCGCGTTGAAGGCCGCGTCCTCGTGCGGGACGGTGGCCGGGAGCAGGCCGCGGGTCTGCGCGGTCGACGACGTCTCGGACGGCACCAGAACGGTGGCGACGATCGAGGGATCCACCTCCATGCGGACCGCACGGTAGTGCACGCCGGTCGCCGAGCGCTCCGTCCACGACACCACGACCCCGCCGAGGACACTGGCCGCCGCGTTGTCCGGGTGGCCCTCGAACTCGCTCGAGAGCTGGACCAGGTGGTCGTTCGTCAGCACCCCGCCCATCAGACCGTTCGCCGCGACCAGTCCGCCGACCGCGGCGGACGCCGACGACCCGAGACCGCGGGAGTGCGGGATCGCGTTCCGGCAGGAGATCCGTACGCCCGGCACACCCACACCACCGGCACGCAGCCCGGCCTCGACGGCCTTGGCCACCAGGTGCGAGGCGTCCTCGGGAACCTGACCGGCGCCCTCCCCCGACACCTCCAGCTCGAGGCCGGAGTCGATCGTGGTCACCGTGATCGTGTCGTACAGCCCCAGGGCCACCCCGAGCGCGTCGAAACCCGGCCCGAGGTTCGCGCTGGACGCCGGTACCTCGATCGTGACCGTGCGCCCGACCGGCAGGATGTGCCCACCCGAGCTGCCGAAGACCTCCGGGCCGGGACCGCTCACCTCGCTCACTGCAGGCCGAGGGCGCCGGCGACGGCCGACGGATCCACCGGGATGGCCTCGACCTCGGGCATCCCCAGCAGGGCGGTGTCGGGGTCCTTGAGTCCGTTGCCGGTCACGGTGCACACGATGGTCTGTCCCGCCTCCAGCTCACCGCCCGCGTGCGCGTCGAGCAACCCCGCCACCGAGGCCGCGGAGGCGGGCTCGACATAGACGGCATCCTTGCCTGCGACCATGCGGTACGCCTCGAGGATCTGCTCGTCGGTGCGCTTGCGGAACGTCCCCCCGGACTCGTCGCGGGCGGTCACCGCGCCGTTCCACGACGCCGGGGAGCCGATCCGGATGGCGGTGGCGATGGTCTCGGGGTTCTTGACCGGGGCGCCGTCGACCAGCGGTGCGGCGCCGGCGGCCTGCACACCCATCATCCGCGGGCGGGACGAGATGATCCCGTCGGCGTGGTACTCGGTGTAACCCTTCCAGTACGCGGTGATGTTGCCCGCGTTGCCGACGGGCAGGAAGTGCAGGTCGGGGGCGCGCCCGAGAACATCGACGATCTCGAACGCCGCCGTCTTCTGTCCCTCGATCCGGACCGGGTTGACCGAGTTGACCAACCCGATCTCGGCGTAGGTGGCGGTGGTCTTGCGGGCCAACTCCAGGCAGTCGTCGAAGTTGCCGTCGACCTGGATGATGGTGGCCCCGTGCATCACGGCCTGGGCGAGCTTGCCGGCGGCGATCTTGCCCTGCGGGATGAGCACGGCGCACTCCATCCCGGCACGGGTGGCAAAGGCGGCCGCCGATGCGGACGTGTTGCCAGTCGACGCGCAGAGGACGGCCTTCTGGCCGCGAGCCTTGGCATCCGTCACCGCCATCGTCATGCCCCGGTCCTTGAAGGATCCGGTCGGGTTGAGGCCCTCGACCTTGAGGTACACCTCGCAACCCGTCACGGCGGACAGGTGGGTCGCGCGAATGAGCGGGGTCCCGCCCTCGTAGAGCGTCACCGGCTCCCAGTCGTCCCCGATCGGGAGTCGGTCGCGGTAGGCCTCGATGAGGCCGGGCCACCGGCTGTGCACGGGCTGGTGGGTGTTGCTCATTCGGTGTCCACTCCCTCGAGACGGATGACGCTGGTGATGGCCGTGACGGCGTCCTGATCCGACAGTGCTGCCACGGTGTCGGAGAGCGCGCGCTCCGACGCCCGGTGGGTCAGGACGGTGAGCTCCGCGGAGGGCTCGACATCGTCGAGCTCGGTCTCCGGCAGTTCGACCTCGGTCTGTCGCACCTGTGCGATGGAGACGCCGTGCCGCGAGAACTCGGCGGCGACGAGGGCGAGCACGCCCGGCTTGTCGGCGACCCGCATGCGCACGTGATAGCGCGTCGAGATCTCGTCCATGGAGGCGACCGGAAGAGCGGCGTACGTCGACTCCCCCGGGGCGCGACCCGCACCGACCTTGTTGCGGGCGGCGGCGACCATGTCGCCCAGGACCGCGGAGGCGGTCGGGGAACCTCCCGCACCCTGACCGTAGAACATGAGTCGACCGGCGGCCTCCGCCTCGACGACGACGGCGTTGAACGCCCCGTTCACCGTCGCGAGCGGGTGGGTGTTGGGCAGCAGCGCCGGGTACACGCGCGCCGACACGGCCTCGGACCCGTCCGACTGGGTGAGCTTCTCGCAGATGGCGAGCAGCTTGATGGTGCAGTCCATGTCGCGGGCCGACTCGAAGTCGTCCGGCGAGATCCGCGAGATGCCCTCGCGGTAGACATCCCCGGCGGTGACGCGGCTGTGGAACGCGATCGACGCGAGGATGGCGGCCTTGGCGGCCGCGTCATACCCCTCGACATCGGCCGTGGGGTCGGCCTCGGCGTACCCGAGACGGGAGGCCTCCGCGAGGGTCTCCGAGTAGTCGGCCCCGGTCGAACCCATCTCCGACAGGATGTAGTTGGTGGTGCCGTTGACGATCCCCAGCACGCGCTCCACCTGGTCGCCGGCCATCGATCGGCGCAGCGGGCCGATCACCGGGATAGCACCGGCCACGGCCGCCTCGAAGTACAGATCGGTGTGCGTGGAGTCGGCCACCGCCGCCAGTTCGTCCGTGTACTCCGCGAGCAGCGCCTTGTTGGCCGTCACCACGGCCTTGCCGTGACGCAGCGCCTCGAGGAGGAGCGGACGCGGCACGTCGATGCCGCCCATGAGCTCCACGACGACGTCGACGTCGTCGCGCGCGACCAACGACGACGGGTCCGCGGTGAGCAGGTCCGGATCGAGCCCGCGATCCTTGGTGAGATCGCGCACCGCCACGCCGCGGAGGGCCAGGGGCGCGCCGATGCGGGCCGCCAGTGCGTCGGCGTTCTCGGTCATGTAGCGGATGACCTCGGATCCGACGGTGCCCATCCCGAGCACCGCCACCCCCACGGGTCGCACGCCTGACGCGCTTGCGTCGCTCACTGTCCCACCTCCAGGCTCGTCAGATCGTCCAGGGTCTCACGGCGCAGCACCAATCGTGCCCGCCCGTCGCGCACCGCCACCACGGCGGGTCGCCCGATCATGTTGTATCGGCTCGACATGGAGTAGCAGTATGCGCCCGTGGCCGCGACGGCCACCAGGTCACCGCCACCCACGTCCTCCGGCATCCACAGGTCGCGCACCACCACGTCGCCGCTCTCGCAGTGTTTGCCGACCAGCCTGGACACCACCGGCTCGGCGTCTGACGAGCGTCCCACCAGCCGGGCGTCGTAGACGGCGTCGTACAGGGCCGTGCGGATGTTGTCACTCATCCCACCGTCGACACTGATGTAGCGCCGGTTCTCCCCGCCCGCGAGCTCGACGTCCTTGACCACGCCCACCTCGTACAGCGTGACCGTGCCCGGGCCGGCGATGGCACGACCGGGCTCGACGACCAGCGTCGGCGGGACGAGCCCGGCATCCCGGGCGAAACCCTCGACGATCTCCCGCAGGGACGCCGCCAACTGGGCCACCGGCGGCGGATCGTCCGACGAGACGTAGCTGATGCCGAGACCGCCGCCGAGATCGAGGTGGTCGAGCTGAGCTGTCCGCTCGGCGCCGAACTCGTCGACGATCTCGCGCAGCAGTCCGATCACCCGTCGCGCCGCGAGTTCGAACCCGTCGATGTCGAAGATCTGGGACCCGATGTGACTGTGCAGCCCGGTCAGCCGGATGTTCGGCGCGTCGAACACCGCGCGGACGGCCTGCATTGCCGCACCGCCCGCGAGCGAGAAGCCGAACTTCTGGTCCTCGTGGGCGGTCGCGATGAACTCGTGGGTGTGGGCCTCGACACCGACCGTGACCCGGATGAACACGTCCTGGACGACGCCCTCCTCACCGGCGATCCGGTCGAGCATCTCGATCTCCGACATCGCGTCGATCACGACGTGGGCGACGCCACTGCGGACGGCCAGGCGCAGCTCGTCCGCTGACTTGTTGTTTCCGTGGACGGTGATCCGTTCGGGCGGGAACCCGGCCCTCAGCGCGATCGCGAGCTCGCCGCCCGAGGCGACGTCCAGCCCCAGCCCCTCCTCGGCGACCCAGCGAGCAGTCTCCGTGGTCAGGAACGCCTTGGATGCGTAGTGCACGCGGTCCGCCCCGCCGAACGCCTCCGCCATCTCGCGGCACCGGGAGCGGAAATCGTCCTCGTCGATCACGAACAGTGGCGTACCGAACTCCGCGGCGAGCTCGCCCGCGGTGACACCCGCGAACTCCACCACTCCGTCGTCGCGCCGGTCGGCACCGCGTGGCCACACGGAGGGCGCCAGTGCCATGATGTCGTTCGCGTCGGCGGGCCGCTCACCGATCCCCGGCGCGTGCGGGACCTCGTGCCGGGCCCCGGCGGGGTGGGCGCTCACATCTTCTCCGGTGCGCTGACGCCGATCAGGCGGAGTCCGTTCGCGAGGGTCTGCCGGGTGGCCGTACTCAACGCGAACCGGGCGGCGTGCAGCGGGCCCGGCTCCTCGTCACCCATCGGCAGCACACGACAGGTGTCGTAGAAGCGGTGATACGCGGCGGCCAACTCCTCGAGGTAGCGCGCGATACGGTGGGGCTCGCGCAGGTCCGCGGCGCTGGCGACGACCCGGGGGAATTCACCGATGGTGCGGATGAGCGCACCCTCCCGGTCCTCGGTGAGCAGCGCCAGGTCCGCGCCCTCGGGGGTGACCCCCAGATCGGCGGCGTTGCGCGCCAGGGAGCAGAGACGGGCGTGCGCGTACTGCACGTAGAAGACGGGGTTGTCGTTCGTCGCCGACGTCCACAGCGCCAGGTCGATGTCCATCGTCTGGTCGACCGAGGACCGGATCAGCGCGTACCGCGCGGCATCGACGCCGATGGCGTCGACGAGGTCGTCGAGCGTGATGACGGTTCCCGCCCGCTTGCTCATCTTGACCGGGGCGCCGTCCCTGACGAGGTTGACCATCTGACCGATGAGCACCTCGATCGTCGCCGGGTCATCGCCCAGGGCCGCTGCGGCGGCCTTGAGCCGGGCGATGTACCCGTGGTGGTCGGCTCCCAACATGTAGATGCACAGGTCGAAGCCGCGTTCGCGCTTGTCGAGGAAGTAGGCGATGTCACCGGCGATGTAGGCGGCGTCGCCGTCGGACTTGAGAACCACGCGGTCCTTGTCGTCACCGAACGCGGTGGACCGGAGCCACCAGGCGCCCTCGGATTCGTAGAGGTTCCCGTTGCCCTTGAGCGTCTCGATCGCGCGGTCCACCGCACCGGAGGTGAACATCGAGTTCTCGTGGGTGTAGACGTCGAAGACGGTTCCGAACTCGGCCAGCGAGTTCTTGATGTGGCTGAACATCAGGTCCACGCCGACCGCTCGGAACGTCTCGAGGGCCTCGGACTCCGGCTGCTCCAGCACGTCCGGGTGCTCGGCGACCACGTTCGACGCGATGTCCTGGATGTACGCCCCCGCGTAGCCGTCCTCGGGGGTCACCTCGCCGCGAGCAGCCGCGGCCAGCGAACGGCTGAAGCGGTCGATCTGCGCACCGTGGTCGTTGAAGTAGTACTCACGCGTGACCGCTGCGCCGGAGGCCTCGAGCACACGACCGAGGGCGTCACCGACCGCCGCCCAGCGTGTTCCGCCCAGGTGGATGGGCCCGGTGGGGTTCGCGGAGACGAACTCCAGGTTCACCCGGCGGCCGGCCATCGCGTCCCCGTTGCCGTACTCCTCGCCCGCGGAGAGCACGGTGGCGACGAGCGAGCCCTGGGCCCCGGAATCGAGACGGATGTTGAGGAACCCCGGTCCCGCGATCTCGGCCGAGGCCACGCCCGGGTCGGCCACCAGCGCGGTCGCGAGATCCTGCGCCAGTTCGCGAGGGGCCGACCCCACCTTCTTGGCCAGTTGGAGAGCGATGTTCGTCGCGTAGTCCCCGTGCTCGGGGTTGCGCGGCCGCTCCACCGTCACCGACTCCGGAACGACCGACGTGTCGGCCCCGCGGTCGGCGAGAACGGAGATGAGGGCGGCGCGGATGACGGCGGCGAGATCGGCGGGAGTCACGTCTTCCTATCCTAGGTGTCGGCACGTCGCGGGGGGAATCGGACGTCTGCCCGGGCGACCCGTCCGAGCCCCGACGGGCCCGATGCGGCCCTGCCCGACCGCCGGTGCTACGATCAGTCTCGCTGTTCGAGCGATCCCCGCCAGTGCGGGGCGTCCGCTGGAGCGGCCTCCGGCCCGTGAGGGTCGGTATCCCGCCCTCGTAGCTCAGGGGATAGAGCGTTGGTTTCCGGTACCAAAGGTCAGGGGTTCGATTCCCTTCGGGGGCACAAGCAAAACGAGAAGGGCCCGGGCAATTGCCCGGGCCCTTCTCGTCTCTCCCGCTCCGCGTCAGGTGGGCCGGGTGATTCCGTCCACCTCACCGATGCGGTCGACGATTCGCTCGTAAATGTCGGTGAGTGCGAGTACCTCGTGCTCGGAGAGCACGTCGATGAACAGCTCCCGGACCTTCTCGACGTGCTTGGGGGCCACTGACGCGATCGCCTGGGCGCCCGCCTCGGTGAGGGTGACGACGGTCCCGCGACCGTCCTCCGCGCATTCTCCCTTGGCCACCAGGCCGCGCCCCTCCATACGCCGGACCTGGTGAGAGACCCGGCTGCGGTCCCAGCCGAGTGCGGCGCCGAGTTCCCTCGCCCGGAGTCCCCGGTTGTCTGCCTCACTGAGGCTCACCAGAACCGAGTAATCGGATTGAGACATCGAGGCGTCCCGCTGGAGTTGGCGCTCCATGGCGAGTTCGAGCAGTTGGTTCACATCGCGGTACCGGCGCCACATGCGCTGCTCGTCATCGCTCAACCAGCGTGTCTCCGTCATGGGGCTATTACAGCACGACGACCCACTCGGCATTCCTCCACCACCGCTCCGGGGCGCCCGCCGCCGTCAACGGCGTTCACTCGCGATCGGCGCCAGACCTCTGCATGACGTGGGTGTGTGCGCCCCCGATGCCCGCGAACCGGGCGCGGTCGCACGTGAGCACGATGACCTGTGACGTCGCCGCAGCCGCGGCGATGACCGCTCCCATGGTGAGTCGGCGAGAGGGATCCGTATAACCCATGGTGTCGTCGAGGAAAACGGGGACGCCGTCGTCACCGACGAGTCGCGCACAGGCGATCCGGACGATCACCGCCAACTGCTCCCTGGCGCCCCCGGACAGCGATTCGTAGTCGACGGTCACATCCCCGACCCGCCTGGACAGGATGGTCAGATCCTCGCCGAGCCTGACGTCGAAGTCACGCCCGTACACGAGGGAACCGAGTTCGACGACCGCCCTGTGGAACGGGGCCTGGTACGCGAGCAGAGCCTCCGATCGACGCGCCGCGAGTGTGCGGTGGAGCAGGTCCGCCGCACGGGCTCGGCGCCACAGCGCTGCATTCTCCCTCTCCGCCGCCTCGAGTTCGCGCTCGGCGGAAGCGACCCCCTCGAGCCGGCCCTGGTCGCCGATCGCGTTGACCCGGCCCATCGACGTGGCGACGGCAGCAGCCGATTCGCGTTCCTCGGCGGCCAGTGAGGACAGTGAGGCCCGGGCGTTGTCCAGCAGACCGGGCGGCGCGTCGGCGAGCGCCTCGTCCAATTCCGCCTTCGCCTCCCGTGCCTTCCCACGGGCGGTCTCTGCCCGGAGGCGCGCCTCCCCCGCCCTCTCCTCGAGGCTGAGATCCGGGGCGGCGTCACGCGCGGCCGACAGCGCCTCCCCGCACTCACCGTGCCGGCCGGCTGCCTCGTCTGCCAGTGCGATACGGGTCGCGTACTCGGTGCGGAGTGTTTCGGCCTCGGCGGATGCGGCGCGATCCTCCGCCCTGCAGCGGACGACCGATTCCTCCGCGGCGGCGTACTCGGTCTCCGGATCACCCTCCCCCTCCGCGACGGCCCCGCCTTCCCGCCCCTCCGCAACCTGGCCGGACGGCACGGTCCCGGCCGGGACCCGTGAGCGCAGGTCGTCCCGCCTCGCGGTGAGATCATCCGCCGTCTCGCCGCCGAGGAGGTCCGATCGCCGTCGACGCAGTGCCTCGATCTCGGCACGCAGGGCGCCCGCCCGCCGGGAGCGTTCCTCCGCCTCCGTGGGGTTCTCCACACCGAGCTCCGCGAGAAGGTGGTCCAGCCGGAGGCGAGCGGACTGCTCGTCCCGTCGGACGGAGTCCGTGTCACCCGCGGGGACGACAGTCAGCGAGACCGTCCCGACCTCGAAGACGGTGTCCTCCACGATCTCGTGCGTCCACCCCGCAGAGGCGTCGAGTCCCTCCCCTCCGACCCGGAACTCGCCCTCACCGGTGATCTCCACCCGGGGAGCACTGGCTGCGGACCGGATGACGGCCTCCCGCAGCGTCTCGTCCGCGCGGCGGATGGCGTCGACCGAGTCATCGGCGACGTCGACCGCGGCGAGCTCCGCCTCCTTGCGGCGCAGCTCGTCCCCCACCTCTGTCAGGGTCCCGAGCAGTCGTTCCAGGTGCTCGAGGTCCGCACGCCTGCGGTCGCCCTCCTCGACCGCGCGTGCGGCATCGAGGCGGGTGCGGGCCCGGATCACTCGCTTCTCCGCCGCCTCCAGTTCGGCCCTCGCCCGACGGGCCCGCTGCTGGGCGGGTTCCAGCCTCTCGGCCGCGGTGGCGGCGGCCGCCCGCAGATCGGTCTCCCTCCGCTGTTCGGTCATCGCCCTGTCGATGAGTTCCCGACGCTCTCGTTGCTCGCGCAGCGCGGCGTCATGCGCGGCCACCGCCCGGTCGACCTCGGCATCGGCGGATGCGCTGACCCCTCTGAGGTCCGCGACTGCCCGGCCCGCGGCCTCGAGACGCCCGACTTCCTTCTCGAGCGTGGCGAGCGAGTCGAGTCGCGCGCGATGGACTGCGGACCGGGCTTCGTGGTCCGCGACCGCCGCGTCGAGTTCCGAGTGCCGGGCCCGTGCCTCGGAGAGCGCCGCACGTGCCTCGGTGAGCCGGGACTCCGACCGCGCCAGGTCACCGGTCGGCTCGCCCCGCCGCGCAGTGAGATAGCGATTGCGTTCCTCCGCGACGCGCTCGACCAGCGAGTCGTCGCCGGTCGGGTCCTCACCGCCCGCCGCGGCGTCCAACGCGCGGCGGAGAGAGTCCATACCCTTGGCCGCGTCGACCTGGCCCAGAGGTTCGTCCTGGGCTATGCGCAGGGCGCGCCACAGTGACCTGTCGACCTGACGGTCCAACAGGTCGCGGACGAAGTCGTGGGCGTCGTCTCCCGCCATCGCCGTGCGTGCCGAACCCGGGAACTCGAGGGAGGTGCGTTTGCCGCGGACGAACTCCTTGCGGTAGCGCATCCGTTCGCCGTCGACGGAGAACTCGGCCTCCACCACCACGGGGACGTCCCTGCCGACAGGGCTGGCGGCCTTGATCTCGGCACGCCCGGACGAGGCCTTGTGCTCGAGCAGCATCTCGAGGGCGTCCATGAGGCTGGTCTTCCCCGACTCGTTGGGGCCCTCGATCACCAGCACCCCACGTGGGGGCAGGTCGACCTCTTCGCGCACCACCCCGCGGAAGTCCTCGATCGTCAACCGGTGCAGGATCATCGCGTTCCCCCGTCCACGAGCCGGTACAGCAAGCTCAGGGCGTGCCCGGCATCCTCGGCGTCCACCCCGCCGGTGGCCGCCATGTCGACGAGGTCCGCGACCGCGCGACCCGCGTACCCGTCCACGAGATCCGTGAAGTCCGAGTCCTCCGCGCGGACCACGAGGTGGGTACGTGACTGGCGCAGGTACGCGGAGGCGAACACCGCGTCCCAGGTCTCCAGGAGCGCATCGATCCGCGCGCGCAGGGCCACCCCGACGGTGCCGGTCAGCCCCAGTTTCAGCACGGTGCGCGGCTTGTCCTGCACCGCCTCGATCCGCTCGGCGAGGGAGTCGAGGTCCCCGTCCGTATCGATCTCCGCGTCCACCGCCAGGAAGGACCACCGGCCCGTCGCCAGCGGGGTGACCTCGCACGCTCGCCTCTCCCCCGACGGACCTCTCCCACCGAGCTCGACCAGCAGGACGTTGCCGGAGTCCTTCTCCACGTCGTCGAAGTCCGTGGTCTCCGGACTCCCCGAGAACCAGATGCGCCCGCCGGAGCCCACGCGGGTGACCGAGTGCCTGTCCCCGAGCGCCACGTAGTCCAGGCGGCGGGACTCGATCGCCTCCTCCAGCGAAGCCACGGCGATCGCCTCCACCGACGGGGAGTGCCCTCCGTAGATCTCGTCGGTACCCCCGTGCGCCACGAGGACCCGCACGGAGTCAGTGGGTTCGAGAGACGCCAGAAGCGCCGGTAACCGCGAGGGGTCCGGGCGCTTGGACGTCCACGGGACGCCGACCACCTCGACGCCGGGGACGATCTCGACCGGGCCCGAACCGTCGAGGACCACGACGGCCCCGCCCTCGAGCGCCGGGGAGAAGTCCCTGCACCGGAACACCGAGGACACGTCCAGTGGGTCGTGGTTGCCCGGCAGCACCAGCACCGGCACCGGGAACGCGGACAGGGCCTCGACCGCGCGGAGTACCACCGACCGGGGCACCGCGTTGTCCTCGAACACGTCGCCCGCGACCACCACGAACTGTGCCCCGTGTCGCTCCGCCAACCCACCGAGTGCCTCCACGGCCGCGAGCCTGTCCGCCGTGAAGACGGCCTGGGACTCGTCTCCGAGGAACCGCCGGGTCATACCGAGCTGCCAATCGGCTGAGTGGAGGAATCGGATGGCGTCGCCGTCCCGTGGGTTGGTCATGGCCGCATCGTAGGACGCGGGTCCGACAGGCTACGCATCGGCGGCCCGCCTCACCGCGGTCGGTACCGGCCGAACGCGTCGAGGAAGTCCTCGAGGTCCGCCACCACCCGGAGTTGCTCGAGCGCGTCGTTGGTCGCCGCCGCGGCGAGCCTGCGGGTGACGGGCGCGTCCAGCAGGTCCTCGAGACCGGCCGGTCCGGGTGACGGCGACGCCGGCAGGATCGGCTCACCACCCCACAGCGCTTCCTCCACGTCGAAGGACACCTCGTCGTCGTCCCCTCCGCCCCGGAGGACGGCGCCGAGTTGCTCGGGTCGCAGGCCCCTGAGCTCGAACAACACCTCCGGCCGGGAGTCCCACCACTCGACCATGATGTAGGCGGCCGCCAGCACGTGTCGGCAGGGGCCGGGTTGCACCGGACAGTGGCAGGAAAACGAGGTGGCCCCGTGCACCGCGGGCAGGAGGAGGAACCCGACGGTGTCGGAGAAGTCCCCGGCCAGGGCGCCGAGCACTCCCCGTTCCTCGCGCCTGAGGGCGGTGCGCAGGGCGTCGGAGTCGGTGTCGTCGAGCGGTGCGAACGTGAACTCCACGGTGAAGGGTTCCGGTCTGCTCCCGTCGACGTCGATCCGGACCGACCGGCCCGAGTGGTGGAGGGAGAGGACCTTGTCCTTGCGGGCGTCCTGTCGGGCCATGTGGGCGTCACCCCGGGAGACCCCGGATTCGATGTCACTCGCCCAGCGTCTGCTCCACATGTGTGCGCCGAACTGCCCGGCCCGGGACCTCGCCCGGATGCCCGCTTCGCCGCTCACGGTTCGTCCCGCCCCACGTCGGTGAACTCGACGAGTGCCGCCAGGTCCGCGTCCGCGAGCTCGGTCAGCGCGCCTGCCAACGGTCCCAGCGTCAACTCCGCGAGGTCCCGCTTGGCTTCGAGGAGTTCGTCGATACGGTCCTCGACCGTGCCCGGTGCGACGAGCGTGCGCACCTGGACCACCCGGGTCTGGCCGATGCGGTGGACCCGGTCGGTGGCCTGGTTCTCCACCGCCGGGTTCCACCAGCGATCCAGGTGTACGACGTGGTTGGCCTCGGTGAGGGTCAGTCCGGTCCCTCCCGCGCGTAGCGACGCGAGCATCACCGGTGGGCCGTGCGATGCCTGGAACTCCTCGACCATCTGAGCCCGTCCGGCCGCGGTGACCCCGCCGTGCAGGAATGGCACGGCGGTGGCGGCCCGACGCTCGAGTAGGGGCAGGATCAGATCGCCGAACGCCCGGTACTGGGTGAACAGCAGCACCTTCTCCCCCGCGTCGAGGATCTCGGTGACGACCTCGTCGAGTGCGGCGAGTTTGCCCGAACGGTGGCGGCCGCCGCGCAGGAGTGCGGACCCGTCCCCGAGGTAGTGGGCGGGGTGGTTGCACACCTGCTTCAGGGCTGTGAGCCCCGAGAGGATGGCGCCCTTGCGGGCGGCCCCCTCGGACTCCTTGACCTGTTCCATCATGTCCTCGACGACCGCCCGGTACAGGGTCGCCTGCTCACGGGTCAGGGGCGAATCGACCCTGATGTGTTGCTTGTCCGGGAGATCGGCGACCACGCGGGGGTCGGATTTGAGGCGGCGCAGCACGAACGGTGCGGCGAGTGCCCGGAGCCTCGATGCCGCGGCCTCGTCGCGGTGGGACTCGATGGGGATCGCGAACCGGGCACGGAAGGTGCTGGCCGAACCCAACATCCCCGGATTGGCGAAGTCCAGGACGGCGCGGAGTTCGTCCAACCGGTTCTCCACCGGTGTCCCGGTCAGCGCGATCCGGTGCTCCGCCGGGATCGAGACGACGGCGCGCGCGACCGAGGTGGAGGGGTTCTTGATGGTCTGGGCCTCGTCGGCGACCAGCCGCCGCCAGGCCACCCGGGCGAGGAGTTCCGCGTCCCGGGACGCCGTCCCGTAGGAGGTCAGCACGAGGTCGGCGGCTCCGAGTAGTGTGGCCGCGTCGTCACCCCGTTCGCGGGCCGGTCCGTGATGGACGTGGATCCGCAGCTCCGGGGCGAACGTCGCCGACTCCCGGGCCCAGGTGGCCACCAGGGTGAGCGGCGCCACGACGAGAGTGGGGCCGGTCCGGCCCGCCGCGTGCTCGGACGCGGTGAGCGCGAGCACCTGCATGGTCTTGCCGAGCCCCATGTCATCGGCCAGCACCGCGCCGACATCGGCGCTGGACAGCGCGGTCAACCACCGCACCCCCTCCAGTTGGTACGGACGGAGCGTGGCGCGGAACCAGGGTGGGAGGTCGACCGGGATCGACGACGACGAGGGGATCCAGTCGATGGTCGTGGGCGCCTCCACCTCGACGCCCTCGCCTTCCTCGGACATCATGGCGGCGACCAGTGCGGGTGCCGTGACCCGCCCCCCGCGCCGCGCGGCGAGGAAGCGGGCCGCCCGACGCAGTGCACCGGGGTCCGCCCGGACCCATTGGCCGCGGAGCTTGACCAGATCGGACGCGGCGTCGAGGAGCATCTGGGCCTCGGCGGGGTCGAGGGGGACGTCGTCGACGACCATCTCCCAGTTCACGTCCGCCAGCTGATCGAGCCCGAGCCGGCGACCCGAGTCGACGTTCTCGGTGCCCGGCTCCGTGACCGCGACCCGGACGGCGGTCCGCACCCTGGTCCAGGCTCGCGGCAGGAGGATCTCGACACCTCTCCCCCGTAGTGCCTCCACCCCCTCGTCGACCAACTGCACCACCAGGTCGGTGGGCATCATCAGGTCCGGACTGCCGGCGGTGTGGGTGGCACGCCCCAGCGGTGGCCACGACCGGACCGCCCGGTCGACGACGTCGCGCACCGCGTCACCCACGGCCGACGTATCGGGCAGCTCGGTGAAGGGCCGAAGGGAATCGGCGCCCGTGCGCACCAGCGTCTCCAGCCGCCACAGGATCTCCCCGGGCGCGGCGTGCCCGGCCCCGCCGTCGGAATCGCCCGGGCCCTCGTCGTCACCGCCGGTCGGCTCGACGATCCGGAACACCACCTCGACGTCCCGTGCCGCCGCCGCCCGTCCGAATTCGCCGATCGCTTCCGCCAACGCCTGGCCCCCGGACGTCACGCCCCCGCCCGTGATCAAGGCCGTGCCCAGGTCGCTCCGGCGATCGCCCGCCAGGGGCGCCAGGGCCATCCGCGCGTGCTGGTCCGCCAGGGCGGCGAGTAGTCCGTCGAGGTCCTCGCGGTTCGCCACCAGCCCGTGGCACCGGGACAGGCTCTCCGCTGCCCACGCCGACACCACGGGTGAGGCGGCGAGAGTCCATGACGCGTCCCATGCGCCCTCCGAACGGCCGAGGACGGGGACGACGTGCCCCGCACGCACGAAGGCGGCCACGCCCGACGAGAGCGCCGCGAGGGCCCGCAGCCCGGATCCGACCCAGTGGTCGGTGGCGTCGACCATCCCGCACAGATCCACCGCCGCGCCGACCGAGACCCGGATCCCCGGCACCGTCGCGGTCCGGACCCGGCCCTCGACCGGGGCACGAACCCCGATCCGGTACGTCAGCGAGTAGCGCTCCAGGAACCGGATCACCTCCGGCGGGGCTCCGGCCCGGCCCACAGCCGTGACCTCGGCGGCGGGGGCGATCGATACCGGCCTACGCAATCCCGTCTCGCACCACAAGCCGACGACCCCGGACTGCCACACGGCGTGTAGTCGGGGTGCGGCGGTCGGGGTCACGTGCACATGTAAGCACGTGGGTCCGACAGCGGGCCGGCGTGCTCCCCTGAGAGGTACGGGCGAGGCCGCCGTCCACAGGCGCCCACCTGTCCACAGTCCCGCCCTGCCGCCCCCCTCGGCGGGCGGGAGCCGGCGACCCCCGCGTCAGACTCGATGCGTGAGCCATGATCCCCGTACCCGGAGGCACCTTGCTGGCCGAGTCGTGCCGCCGCCCGCACCCCGGGCGCTCGCCCTGGCCCTCGTCGTGCTCGGCGTGCTGGCCGCCGTGTGGTGGTCCGGCCAACCGCCCCGCTCCGTCCCGGGCAGCCCACCGCGGGACGCGGTGGAGGCACTGCTCGACGCGGTCGAGGTGGTGGAGTCGCGGAACCCCGCTCCCGGGTACGAGCGGGACTGCTCGGGCGCGTCAGGGTGCGTGTTCGGCCCGGCCTGGAGTGACACGACCGGGGCGCCGGGGGCCGGAAACGGGTGCTCCACCCGTCACGATGTCCTGGCCCGCGACCTCGTCGGCGGCACCAGGACACCCGGGGCACGGTGCGAGGTGTCTGGCGGAGTCCTGACCGATCCGTACACCGGCAGGCTCGTCGACGCGGGCACCACGGGGGTGCGCGGCATCCACGTCGACCACGTCTACCCGCTCTCGGCGGCGTGGGACCTGGGGGCGTGGTCGTGGCCGGCCGGGCGCCGTGCCGCGTTCGCCAACGACATCGACCGGAACCTGCTCGCCGTCACAGCGTCGGTCAACACCGGCAAGAGCGACTCGACCCCGGCGGACTGGCTACCCCCGGATCCCGGTCGACACTGCTTCTACGCCTCCCGGTACCTCACCGCGGCCGTCGCCTACGGCCTGCCGGTGACGAGGGCCGACCATGACGCTCTCGCCGGTGCGGTCCGGCGGTGCCCGACCGGCCCGTAGGGCCCGGCGTCAGTGGCGGTCCGGGCCCCCGCCGGAACGCCCGCGGAACCCGCCACCGCGGCGGTCGTCGTCACCGCGGCGGAAGCCCCCACGGTCGTCGCGCTTCTCGTCACGGCCGCCGCGCCGGTCACCACGGTCACCTCGGTCGCCACGGTCATCGCGACGGGGTCCGCCGCCACGCGGCTTGCCGCCCCTGTCGTCCCGGAACGACGACGGACGACCCGACGGAGCGCCGGAGTCGGGGCGGATGTCGATCTCGGAACCCCCGACCCGGATTCCCTTCATCGAGTTGAGCTGGTCCGCGGGGAGATCCGCCGGCAGCTCGACGATCGAGTGGTCGAACCGGATCGAGATGCGTCCGATGTCACCGCCCCGGAGCCCGGCCTCGTTGGCCAGGGCGCCCATGATCGAGCCGGGCTTGACGTTGTTCCGCTTACCCACGGCGATCCGGTACTGCCCCATGTTCTTCCCCGACCGCGACGGACGCGGCCCGTCCGAGAAGTCGCGTGCCGGCCGCTCGCGACGGTCGTCCCGGCGCGGCGGGCGCTCGGGCTCCCGCATGAGGAAGTCGTCCGAGTTCCGCGACTGGGTCGCCAGAGCGGCGGCGATGTCGGACATCGAGACCGAGTGCTCGGAGGCGTACTCCTCCACCAGTCGGCGGAAGAGCGCGATGCTCGGGTCCTCGAGGCTCTCGGTGATCGACTGTGCGAACTTGGCCATCCGCATCTCGTTGACGTCGTCCACGCTCGGGAGCTGGATCTCGGTCAACGGTTGGCGGGTGGCCCGCTCGATCTGGGAGAGGAGCCGGCGCTCGCGCGGGGTGACGAAGAGCAGCGCCTCACCGCTCCTACCGGCGCGACCGGTCCGGCCGATCCGGTGGATGTAGGACTCGGTGTCGTGCGGGATGTCGTAGTTGACGACATGGCTGATCCGGGGGACGTCGAGACCCCGGGCGGCCACGTCGGTGGCGACGAGGATGTCCGTGCGACCGTCCTTCAGCGCCTCGATCGTGCGCTCACGCAGGTTCTGCGGGATGTCGCCGTTGATGGGCGCGGCGGAGAACCCCCGTGCACGGAGTCGCTCTGCCAGCTCCTCGGTGGCGGACTTCGTCCGGACGAACAGGATCATCGCGTCGAAGTCCTCGACCTCGAAGATCCTCGTCAGAGCGTCGAGCTTGTCCCGGTGGTTGACCAGGACGTAGCGCTGCGTGATGGTCGGCGCGGTCGACGTCTTCGACGCCACCTTCACCTCGGTCGGATTGGTGAGGTACTTCTGCGAGATCCGCCGGATGGCGGCGGGCATGGTCGCCGAGAACAGGGCCACCTGGGTCGTCTCCGGGGTGTCCGACAGGATCCGCTCGACGTCCTCCTGGAACCCCATCGCGAGCATCTCGTCGGCCTCGTCCAGGACGAGGTGCCGCAGACCCGACAGGTCCAACGTGCCCTTCTTCAGGTGGTCGATCACACGCCCCGGGGTGCCGACGATGATCTGCGCACCGCGCCGCAGCCCCGAGAGCTGGATGCCGTAGGCCTGCCCGCCGTAGATGGGCAAAACGTTTACCTGCGGCATGTTCGCCGAGTACGTGACACAGGCCTCGGCGACCTGGAGGGCGAGCTCTCGGGTCGGCGCCAGGATGAGGGCCTGGGGGCTCTTCACCGCCGGGTCGATCAGCGACAGGATGGGCAGCGCGAACGCGGCGGTCTTACCGGTGCCGGTCTGTGCCAGGCCGACCACGTCACGCCCCTCGAGGACCAGCGGGATCGTCGCGGCCTGGATGGCAGAGGGGACTTCGTAACCCACGTCCCTGACCGCCTGTGCGACCGCGGGGGCCAGCCCCATGTCGGCGAACGTCACCTCGGGCTCGTCCTCACCGCCGGCTGCAGGGGCGGCGGCGCCGGTGCGCGCGGGCGCGGCCGTGTCCGCAGCGCCGTTGTCCGCGGCGCCATTGTTCGCGGCGCCGTTGTCCGCGGCGGAGGCTGGTTCGGGATTGCTGGCGTCGGTGTCGACCTCGTCGCCGGCGGTGGCGGTACGGTCCTCGTCGTTGTTCTCCATGAGGTTTTACATTCTACGGCGTCCGGGGGCTGTTGAGCGACACGGCTGCCGCAGGTCACTCCCCCGTGGTCACCGGGTTCGTGGCCTCACGGGTCTCCTCGGCGATGATCCACGGGATCGCGGCCCCCAATAGGAGCACACCGGACACCGCGAACCCCGCCTTGTAGCCCAGCAGGTCCACCACCAGCCCCACCACGACCGGTCCCAGGATCGCTCCGGAGTCGCTGGCCATCTGGAAGGTGGCGAGGACCTTGCCGCCTGCCCGGTCCGCGCCGATCACGTCCGCGACAGCGGCCTGTTGCGACGGGTTGAGGATCCCGGCGCCCATCCCGGCGATGACCGAGGCCGCCACGAGCAACGGCACGGTGTCACACCAGCCCAGGACGAGGGTGGTGACACCGGAGATCACCAGACCCAGGATCACCATCGGACGTCGCCCGTACCTGTCGGACAACCACCCGGCCGCGGAGACCACCGAGGCGGTCCCGACCGCGAACGACGCCAGCGCGGTGCCGGCGATACCGGCGCCGGCATCGAAGTTGGCCGCGGCGAACAGCGGGACGATGGCGACCCGCACACCGAACGAGGTCCACCCGTTGACGAAGCTGGAGATCAGCGCGGCACGGTACCCGCTGTGCCGTAGCGCCTCGGCGACCGGGAGGGGTTCCTGCTCGGGGGACCCGTCGTCGGGTGAGGGCCGTCGGCCCCCGCGGAGGAAGACCGCCACCACGCCGGTCGCCACCAGCAGCGTGCCGGCGTAGACGAAGAACGGGATGCGCATGCCGAAGCCCGCCAACAATCCGCCCAGAACCGGACCGCCGATATTGCCGATGAGGAACGCGGTCGCGTACAGGCCGGCGATCCGTCCCCGGGCGCCGGGCGGGGACAATCTGGTGAGCAGGGCCATCGCGGAGATCGTGAACATCGTCGACCCGAGACCGCCGAGACCGCGAAAGACCAGGAGCTGCCAGTAGTTCTGCGCCAGCCCGGTCGCCAACGTGGAGACCACCACGATGAGGAGACCGGACATGTAGACCCACCGCTCGCCGAGTTTGTCGACGAGGAACCCACCGGCCGGCGCGAACACCAACCTGAAGAACGCGAATGCGCTGACGATGACCGACGCCGCCGTGACCGACACGTCGAAGCTGCGGGCGAACTGCGGCAGCACCGGCGCGACCAGGCCGTAGCCGATCGCCACGGCGAACGCGGCCGCGACGAGGACCCAGACGTCCGCGGGCAGGCGGGTCCGCGCAGACGGCGTCGGATGTCCGGTGAGCGCGCCCCTCACGCGGATCGGAGCACTCGGGCGAGCACGTCGGCACCGAAATGCAGTGCGTCCACCGGTACCCGCTCGTCCACGGCGTGGAAATGGCCGAAGACGTCGAACTCGTCGGGCACGCGCAGTGGGACGAACCCGTAGCCGTCGATCCCGAGCGGGGCCAGATGCTTGTTGTCCGTGCTGGCGGGCAACAGGTACGGCACGACCATGGCATCGGGGTCGGATTGCCTGACGGCCTCGCGGATCACCTCCACGAACGGGGCGTCGGCCGGTGCGGCGATCGGTGGTTCCCAGATCCACTCGACCGTCACGTCGGAGCCGAGCTCCTGCTCGATCTCGGCACGGAACGTGTCCTCACCTCCGGGGAGTACTCTGCAGTCGATCTCCGCGCGTGCCTCGGTGGGGATGACGTTGGTCTTGTACCCGGCGGACAGGACCGTCGGTGAGGCGGTGTGGGACAGCGAGGCGGAGACGAGGGGCCCGAAGTGCCCGAGGACCTCGAGCCGATCCGGCAGTTCGGCGACCTCGCCGCTTCCTCCGGCCAGCCGACCGACCGCCGCGGCCAGCGCGGTGTTGGCCTCGGTCGGCTGCACCGGAAAGTCGAGATCGGCCACGCGATGGACCGCCCCGGCGATCGCGGCGACGGCGTTGTCCCCGGTCGGGCGGGACGCGTGTGCGGCGGTCCCGTGTGCGGTCACCGTGGCCCAGGCGACGCCCTTCTCGGCGACGGCGATCGGGTAGAGGCGGCGGCCGTCGACCGGTACCGACCAGCCCCCGACCTCGCTGAGCGCCTGGGTCATGCCGTCGAAGATCTCGGGCCGCTCCCGGACCACCCACTTGGCACCCATGATCCCCGCGGCCTCCTCATCCGCGAAGAACGCGAGCAGCAGCGGCCGCCGGGGCACGATCCCCTCCCGGCGGTAGTGGCGGACCACGGCGAGCATCATGCCGATCATGTTCTTCATGTCGACGGTGCCTCGACCATAGAGCCAGCCGTCGCGGATCTCACCGGCGAACGGCGGGACGGTCCAGTCCTCGGCGACCGCGGGGACGACGTCGACATGGCCGTGCACGACCAGACCACCCGCCTCCGGGTCGGCTCCCTCGATCCGGGCGAACAGGCTCCCTCGTCCGGGAACAGACTCCACGAGTTCGCTGGAGATGCCGACCTCGTCGAGGTACTCGGCGATCCGGCGGCACACCCTCGTCTCGCCGTCGCCGATCGTCGCGGGGTCACCGGTGTTGGTCGAGTCGATCGACACGAGGTCCGCCGTGATCGCGACGGCCTCGGCATGCATCCGCTCCCGCGCCTGCCCGGACATCTGCTGGGCGTCGGTCATCCGAAACACTTCCCTTCACCACGGTAGGTGGGCCAGCGATCCACCACGACGGGCCCGTCAGCAGTCTCGTCCACCACGTGGAGAGTGTCGAACCGCTCGCACAGTTCCCCCGCCTTCGCGTGACGCCACCATGCGCTCTCGCCGATGGCCACCTGCCCCCGCACGGGCGTCTGGACCTCTCCGGCCCCCTCCCGACCGAGGTATCGCAACCCCGCCGGGGCGGCGGGCACCGGGAGCCGGTCGCGCCCCGGGACGCCGGACGCGACGTATCCCCCGTACAGGAACGTGGTGAGACCACGGGCCGGCGTCCGCACGGCGGGCAGTGCGAACAGCAGCGCCGGCCGCGGGGTGAAGGTCCGATAGGCGTCGAACAGCCCCGGCACGTACAGTCCCGATCCCGCGGTGACCTCGGTGACGGCGGGCGCCCCGGCGCTCTCGGCGACGGACCCGGATCCCCCGGAGTTGATGATCTCCGGCGGTGTCCCGGTGACCGACTCGATCGTGGACGCCACCGCCGGTCGCACATCCCGCAGCCGCCGCATCGAGAGCCGTTTGACGACGCCGATCCCCGGTACGTCATCGGGCACCCCGGCCACCTGCGCCTCGTAGAACATCGCGCCCACCACGCGGAAGCCGGTGGCGACGGCCCGCCGTACCAGCGGCTCGACGTCGTCCGGTCCGCGTAGCGGGGAGCGGCGCACGCCCAGGTGGACGGGCCCCAGCCGGAGGGAGCAGTCGACGTCGATGCACACCCGCGCCCCGGACGCCCCCGCCTCCCGTGCGATCTCCAGCTGGCGCGGATGGTCGATCATGAGTGTCACGCAGTCCAGCGCCTGCGGATCTGCTCCGAGGCGTCCCAGGGCCGAGCGGTCGACGGTGGGGTACCCCATCAGGACGTCGTCGCACCCCGACTCCACCAACCACAACGCCTCGTCCAGCGAGTAGGCCATGATCCCGCGGACGGAGTCGTCGCCGCGCAGCCGGTCGCCGAGCACCTCCCGCAGCACGCCTCGGGATCTCACGGACTTGCTCGCCACCCGGATCCTGGTGCCCCCTGCCCGGCGGCGTAGGTCGTCCACGTTCGCCCGCAGACTCGGCAGGTGCAGAGCGGCGAGGGGCGCGTCGAGGCCCGCGGTCGCGACCCGGAGCGAGTCGACGACCACGGGGAGGCCGTCCGCCTCCCTGCTAGACACCGTCGACCGGTCGCGCGTCCCGTACGACGAGGTCGACCGCCCGGTGGAGGAGGTCGTTGGCCTCGTCGTCGTTCCGGTAGATCTGCCACCGCAGGCTGATGCCGGTGATGATCGACAGGACGACGCGCACCATGTCGTCGAGGCCCATCGCCCACTGCACGTCGGCGGACTGCGCCGTGCGCTCGAGCACCGAACGCACGATTGCCTCGTTGGATTCCTGCTGGTCGCGGGCCAGGCCGACTTCGGGCAGCCCGTGGGTCCTCAGCGAGTACGACACGATCTCGTAGGTGAGGAGCTGCCGGTCGGGCGATGCGGAGATCACCGCCCAGATCAGGTCGATCGCCTCGTACAGCCGTCGCCGCAGGCCCTCGGTGCCCCGGATCCCGGAATCGAAGTCAACGCTCACGAAGGCCCGGGCGGCCTGGTGGACCTCCGAGTTGACGGCGCCGATGACCTCGCGGAGAAGCTCTTCCTTATCCGTGTAGCAGTAGTGGACGACCCCCAGCGACACGCCCGCCCGTTCGGCCACGCCGCGGACGGTCACCGCACCCAGTCCGTCGTGTTCGGCGATCTCGAGGGCGGCCTGGAGGAGCTGCGCCCGGCGCTGATCGGCAGGAAGTCGTCTGGTCACCCGTCCATGGTACGACGACGAGGTGGACGTGCACACCGTTCACCGCACCCGCTCCCCCGGCGTGCCGGGCGTCCGCCCCCACTCCGGGTCGATGGTCCAGGACCGCCTCCCGCCCCGCCTCGCGCGGGTACCCTCTCCTGCCATGACGACCTCGGTGGCCCCCTGGCAGAACTGGGCCGGCAATGTCCTGGCCTCTCCCTCGGGCCGGTCGCTCCCGACGACCGTTGCCGAGGTGAGCGACGTGGTCACGCGGGCGGCCGAGCGCGGAACCAGGGTCAAGTGTGTCGGCGCGGGCCATTCCTTCACGCCGGCGGCCGCGACGGACGGCGTGCTCGTGTCCCTGGACGACCTGGCCGGCGTGGAATCGATCGTGCCGACCCGCGGCGCTGACGGTCGCGTCGACGGCGCGGACGTGACCGTCTGGGCGGGTACCCGGCTGCACCGACTGGGACCGCTGCTGTGGGAGCTCGGTCTGGCACAGCCGAACCTCGGGGACTTCGCCGAACAGTCCCTCGCCGGGGCGGTGTCGACCGGGACCCACGGCACCGGATGTGCGGCACCGGGCCTACCCGCCACGGTCGTCGGCCTCCAGCTCGTCACCGCCGACGGCGCCGTCCTCACCTGTTCCCGCGAGTCCGACCCCGAGGTGTTCGAGGCGGCCCGCCTCGGGATCGGCGCACTGGGGATCATCACCAAGATGACGATCCGATGCGTCCCGGCCTTCGCACTGCAGGCCGAGGAGCGTCCGTGGACCCTGACCGCCGCACTGGCGGACCTGGAGGGTTTCGCGCGTTCCGCCGACCACGCCGAGTTCTTCTGGTTCCCCCACACCGACGCGATCAACGTCAAACGCAACACCCGGTTGCCCGGGGACGCCGAGCTGCACCCGGTGGGACGCATCCGGGGTCTGATCGGCGACGAACTCCTCTCCAACGAGGTCTTCGACGTGGTGTGCCGGGCCGCGACCCGACGTCCGGCGCTGACCCCCCGGCTCAACCGGGTCGCCTCACGGGCTCTGTCCGCACGGGACTTCACCGACCGGAGCTACCGGGTCTTCGCCTCCCCGCGGCGGGTCCGCTTCCGGGAGATGGAGTACGCCGTGCCCGTCGCGGCGGCGGCCGGGGTGTTGCGCGACCTCCGCGACACCATCGACCGCTCCGGCATAGTCACCCCGTTCCCCGTGGAGGTGCGGTTCGCCGCCGCCGACGACGTGTGGATGTCCACGGCGTACGGACGCGAGGTCTGCTACATCGCCGTGCACCAGTACCACCTGATGGATCACACCGAACTGTTCCGTCTCGCGGAAGGGATCTTCCTCGCCGCCGGTGGGCGACCGCACTGGGGAAAGATGCACACCCGCACCGCGGAGGACCTGTCCGCCATGGTGGACCGCTTCGACGACTTCGTCTCCGTCCGTGACCGTCTCGACCCGGAGCGTGTCTTTGGCAACGACTACACCGAGCGTGTGCTGCCCTGAGCCACCACCCCGCGCGCCTTACGTACGGTGGAGGTTCGAGCCCGGCCCGCCCCCCGCGCCGCCTTGACCTCCAGGAGTGCCCAGTGCCCGATCGAGTGCCCGCTGAATCCGACGTCTCCGGCCCGGCCGCGGGGGTGATCACTGCCGCCCTGCGCCGGGCGATCCGGAGCCAGACCGGTGCCGCCCGTGCCTACGTACGCACACTCCGGGCCCATCACCCCGACGAGAGCCCGGCCCGGATCCGCGAGCGTCTCGACGCGCGGTTCCTGAACACCGTCACCGCGTCCGGTGCGGCCGTGGGCGCCACGGCCGCGGTGCCGGGTCTCGGAACCATCGTCGCCTTCGGCGCGATCGGCGCGGAGTCGCTGGTGTTCCTCGAGGCCGCCGCGTTCTACACGCTCGCCGTGGCCGAGGTCCACGGCGTGGACGTCCGCCACGACGAGCACGAGGAACTGCTGGTCATGACAGTCATGTTGGGAGCGTCCGGCACCGCCATCCTGGCCAACGCGGTCAGCTCGTCGGGAGGGGCGGCCACGGGCGGCTCGTTGGCCGGCCGTGCACTCCGGGTACCCGGGCTGAAGGAGATCAACCGTCGGATGATGACCCGCTTCGTCAGGAAGTTCGCCGTGAAGCGGGCAGGGCTCGCCGTGGGCAAACTGGCACCCGCGGGGCTCGGTGCCGCCGTGGGTGGATGGGGCAACCGGAAGCTGGGGCGGACGGTCGTGGAGACCGCTGATGCCGCGTTCGGCACGCCACCGGACTCGTGGCCCGCCACGTGAACCCGCCGTGACGGGCCCGGGGCATCCCCCTGTCAGGTGAGATCGGAGAGCCCGGCTCGGGCAGAAGGTCTAGCCTGGATCCATTGACGTGTGAAACCCACCACAGAACCAGAGAGGCACCAAGAGATCGTGAGCAACAACGTCTCACAGTTCGGACAGAACCAGTGGCTCGTAGACGAGATGTACGAGCGGTTCGCCAAGGACCCGTCCTCCGTGGACAAGTCCTGGCACGAGTTCTTCGACGCCAACCCGGAGGCCGCCTCCTCCTCCGGTGGTGACTCGACCAACGGCACCTCCCCCGGCAGCTCGGGCGGGAAATCCGGCAAGAGCAGTCGGCCCCGATCGGGAGGTGGGAGCAGTGGGGAATCGGTCACATCAGACAAGAAGCCGTCCGAGATCACCGTCGACGATTCCACCCCCGAGGCGTCCGCCAAGGACATCGCGGCGAAGCCCGCTGCCGACGCCTCGCCCAAGCGCAAGGCCCGCGGGGAGGGGGTGCCCGCCCCGGAGCACAAGTCGGAGGCGCGGAAGAAGTCCGACACCGCGGCGACGAAGAAGCCGTCACGCCCCGAGTACGAGCCCCCCGCGGAGCAGGAGAGCAAGGTCATCCGGGGCGCGGCCAACGCGATCGTCAAGAACATGAACGCGTCGCTGTCCCTCCCCACCGCGACCTCGGTCCGCGCGGTCCCGGCGAAACTGATGGTCGACAACCGGGTGGTCATCAACAACCACCTCAAGCGCACCCACGGCGGGAAGATCTCCTTCACCCACCTCATCGGGTACGCCATGGTCCAGGCCGTCAAGGCCTACCCGAACCTGAACAACCACTACGAGGAGGTCGACGGCAAGCCGAACGTCGTCACCCCGAACGGGATCAACCTCGGTCTGGCGATCGACATGAAGACCAAGGCCGGCCGATCCCTGGTCGTGGCCGCGATCCGCAACTGCGAGAAGCTCGACTTCCGCGGATTCCTCGACGCCTATGAGGACATCGTCGCCCGCGCCCGCGAGGGCAAGCTGACGATGGACGACTTCTCCGGCGTCACGATCTCGCTGACGAACCCCGGCGGAATCGGCACGGTGCACTCGGTCCCGCGCCTCACCGTGGGCCAGGGCGCCATTCTCGGCGTGGGCGCGATGGAGTACCCCGCCGAGTTCCAGGGCGCGAGTGACGAGCAGTTGGCCAACAACGCCATCGGCAAGATCACCACCCTCACCTCCACGTACGATCACCGGATCATCCAGGGCGCCGAATCCGGCGAGTTCCTGCGTGAGATCCACCGTCTGCTGATCGCGGACGAGTTCTATGACGAGATCTTCGACGTACTCGGCATCCCCTACGAGCCGGTCAGGTGGCGTCAGGACATCACCGACCCGCGGGTGGACAAGGACGCACGCGTCCTCGAGCTGATCGCCGCCTACCGCGACCGCGGCCACCTCATGGCCGACATCGACCCGCTCGACGGGAAGCACGCCAAGCGGCGTCGCACGTTCCACCCGGACCTCGACGTCAACTCCCACGAGCTCACCCTGTGGGACCTCGACCGCAAGTTCTCCGTCGGCGGTTTCGTCGGCAAGGACAAGATGCGGTTGCGGGATGTACTGTCCGCGTTGCGCGCGGCCTACTGCCGCAAGATCGGTATCGAGTACACCCACATCCTCGAGAACGAGCAGCGCCAGTGGATCCAGGAGCGCCTCGAGGGGGTCGACGACAAGCCGACCGTCGCCGAGCAGAAGTACATCCTGTCCAAGGTGAACGCCGCGGAGGCCTTCGAGACGTTCCTGCAGACCAAGTATGTCGGCCAGAAGCGCTTCTCCCTCGAGGGCGCCGAGTCCGTCATCCCGATGATGGACGCGGTGATCGACGAGGCCGCCGAGTTCGGCCTCGACGAGGTCGTGATCGGCATGCCCCACCGCGGGCGGCTCAACGTGCTCGCCAACATCGTGGGCAAGCCCTACCGGCAGATCTTCACCGAGTTCGAGGGCAACATGGACCCCTCCGCCGCGCACGGGTCGGGTGACGTCAAGTACCACCTCGGGGCCGAGGGCATCCAGTACCAGATGTTCGGCGAGAACGAGATCAAGGTGTCGCTCACCGCCAACCCGTCGCACCTCGAGGCCGTCGATCCGGTCCTGGAGGGAATCGTCCGCGCCAAGCAGGACCTCATCGAGGATCCGGAATGGCGCTCCGAGTACCCGGTCGTGCCGCTCATGCTGCACGGTGACGCGGCATTCGCCGGACAGGGAGTGGTCGCGGAGACCCTGAACCTCTCGCAGATCGACGGTTACCGCACCGGCGGCACGATCCACATCGTCGTCAACAACCAGATCGGGTTCACCACGGCGCCCGAGGCCGGGCGTTCCAGCCAGTACTCCACGGACGTCGCCAAGATGATCGGCTCGCCGATCTTCCACGTGAACGGTGACGATCCCGAGGCATGCGTGCGGGTCGCCCGGCTGGCGATGGACTTCCGCCAGCAGTTCAAGAAGGACGTCGTGATCGACCTCGTCTGCTACCGCCGCCGCGGTCACAACGAGGCCGACGACCCGTCGATGACGCAACCGCGGATGTACGAGGTCATCGACGACAAGAAGAGCGTCCGCCAGTCCTACACCGAGGATCTGGTCGGTCGCGGCGACATCACCGAGAAGGAGGCGGAGAACGCTCTCCGCGACTTCCAGGGGCAGCTCGAGCGGGTCTTCAATGAGGTCCGCGAGCTCGAGAAGCACCCGGTGAAGGCATCCGAGTCGATCCTGCCCAACCAGCCGCTGCCCAAGCGCCTGGTGACGGCGGTGGACGAGTCGGTCATCCACGCCATCGGCGACGCCTTCGGCAACCTGCCCGAGGACTTCCACATCCACTCGCGTGTGAAGCCGGTCTACGAGGCGCGCCAGAAGATGGCCTACAACGGCAACATCGACTGGGCGTTCGCCGAACTACTGGCGATCGGCTCCCTCGTCCTGGAGGGCCGGACCGTGCGTCTGGCGGGCCAGGACTCGCAACGCGGCACCTTCACGCAACGTCACGCCGTGGTGGTCGACAAGACCACGTCGGAGCCCTACTCGCCGCTCCAGAACCTCGAGGACGCCGAAGGCCGCTTCGAGGTGTGGAACTCGGCGCTCACCGAGTACGCGGGCGTCGGATTCGAGTACGGCTACTCGGTCGGGGACCCGGAGGCCCTCGTGCTCTGGGAGGCGCAGTTCGGTGACTTCGTCAACGGCGCGCAGACCATCATCGACGAGTACATCTCCTCCGGTGAGGCCAAGTGGGGTCAGAAGTCCTCCGTCACCCTTCTCCTGCCGCACGGGCACGAGGGAATGGGCCCGGACCACACGTCCGGCCGCATCGAGCGGTTCCTCCAGCTGTGTGCCGAGGGCTCGATGACCGTCGCACAGCCGTCGACCCCGGCGAACTACTTCCACCTCATGCGTCGTCATGCCACCGACGGCATCAAGCGGCCGCAGGTGGTCTTCACGCCCAAGTCGATGCTGCGGAACAAGAAGGCCGTCAGCGCGATCTCGGACTTCACCAACGGCAAGTTCCGTTCGGTTCTCGACGACCCGACGTTCGCCGACGGTTCGAAGGACCCGGGCAAGGTCAAGACCATGCTGCTGGTGTCCGGCAAGCTCTACTACGAGCTCGCCGCCCGCCAGGAGAAGGAGGGCCGCGACGACATCGCGATCGTCCGGGTCGAACAGATCCACCCGGTGCCGCACCGCCGCCTGCGCGAGGCGTTGGACCACTACCCGAACCTCACCGAGGTCCGGTGGGTGCAGGAGGAGCCGGCGAACCAGGGAGCGTGGAGCTTCCTCGCCCTGGAGCTGCCCGAGCGCATCGAGGACTTCCCGCCCCTCAAGCGGGTCTCGCGTCGCCCGATGGCCGCGACCTCGACGGGTCTGAGCAAGGTCCACGCCGTCGAGCAGAAGGCGCTGGTGGACCAGGCGTTCGAGTGACCGCCGAATCGGAGGACCGCGGACCTCGAGTGACCGCGTAGGAGGAAGGGCCCGACCACCAGGTCGGGCCCTTCCTCGTGTTCCACCCCTCGCGGAGGTCAGTAACCGTGCTCGTCCAACCAGTAGTTCGCCAACGCGACGGGGGTCGCGGAACCGAATTCGACCCCCAGCAGGAGCTCGCGGACATCCTCGGTGGTCAGCTCCCCGCTGATGCGGTTCACCAGGGCGAGCTGATCCTCCGAGAGCGAGCCCTTGCGGAACACGGGCACGAGGTGCTGGGCGAGGACGGCGTCCTCGTCGTCGTCCAACGCGACGATGTCCTCCGGATGGAGGACGGGGTCCGCCGACTGGACCAGACCCACCCCGATCTCCCCCTCCCGCAGGGCGTCGAACACCGCGCGGGGGTTGGGCCCCAGCGCCACGCGACGGCCGAAACCGCAGTCGTAGGTGGTACCGACGGATGTGGCGAGCTCCCGATCCGCGAGCGCCTCCTCGCGTGCGCCGAGGGTGAACTCACCGCACCTCCCGGCCAGGTCGGACATCGTCCGCAGGCCTCGCGATTCCGAGGTGTGCCGGGTGACCGCGTACACGGGGGCGTCCTCGGCGGGCGCAGGATCCGCCGCGGTCACGCCCTCCGGGAGGGCGGCCATCATGGCGGTGTACACCTCATCGGCCTCGACCTCGGTGGAGTTCTCGTCGAAGGTCCGGAGCAACTCACCGGTGAACCCGATCGTGAACGTCGCCTCCCCGGTCACCACGGACTCCACGACCTCGTCCTGGGTCCCGGCCTGCGGGCGGGCGGTCACCCGCGACCCCGACCGCACCAGGGCGTTGCCGTAGATGTGACCGACGATCTCGACCTCGCCGAAGGATGCGGTCTCGACGACCACCACCGGATCGTCCCGGTGCGCGGGAACGATCGACGACTGCGCCTGGCAGCCGGACAGTGCCATCGCGCCGACCCCCGCGAGCACCATCGCGCACCGCCCCGCCCGATCCCCCGTCCGCAGCATCCGACCACGCCCTTCCTCACCCCGGCCGCGCCGGTCGGCGCGGATCACCTCGAGGGACAGTCTCCCAGCCACGCCCGCCGGTCGTCACTCCGAGGGCCCGCACGGCGGATATTGTCAGGCGAGACGAGGAAAGGGGACCGGGTGCCCGCGATCCCACCACGACGGCCGTCGACAACCCGAGCAGATGCCACGCCACGAGGCCCGGCCGGGTCGGCTCACCACGCGACCGTGGACTGCGTCGTCTACATCGACGGTGTCGGTGAACGCGGCCGGGTCCCGCACCGGGAGGCGATCCGCCGCGTGCGCGACAGCGGTCGAGGCTTCGTCTGGATCAGCCTCGACGCCCCGGGGCACGACCAGATGGAAGCGCTGTCCCGGGACCTGGGGCTGCACGAGCTCATCACCGAGGACGCGACCAGTGGCCGGCAGCGTCCCAAGTTGGAGGCCTACGACGACGCTCTCGTGCTCAACATGTCGACCGTGCGGTACCTGGCCCACGAGACGGTCACGCAGGTCAGCGACATCGTGTCCACCGGCGAGCTGATGGTGGTCCTGGGCCGGGACTTCGTGGTGACCGTCCGTCACGGGGACCAGATCACCCCCACGGACCTCGTCAGCGCGCCCGGGTACTCGCCGGAACGGTTCGCGATCGGGCCGGCGGCGGTGATGCACGCCGTGGCGGACCGTGTCGTCGACAGCTACATCGAGGCCGCTGAGGGGATGGCCGCGGACATCGACGAACTCGAGTCGGCGCTCTTCACGCCGCGCACCCGGGTGGACATCGAACAGATCTACGTCCTCAAGCGGGAGCTACTCGAACTCAAACACGTCATCGGGCCGTTGACCACGCCCCTGCGACGCCTGTCGGTCGATCATCTCGACCTCGTCCCTGCCGAGGCCCGCCACTACTTCCGCGACGTCCAGGACCACCACGCACAGGCGGCAGCGGTGGTCGCGACCCTGGACGAGCAGAGCACCTCGCTCGTCAGCGCGGCGGCGACGATCGTCGGAATCCAACAGAACACCGACATGCGCAAGATCTCCGCCTGGGTCGCCATCGCGGCCGTACCCACGATGATCGCGGGCGTCTACGGCATGAACTTCCGACACATGCCCGAACTCGAGACACGGTACGGGTACTTCGTGGTGCTGGGGATAATGGTGGCGATGTGCGCCGGGCTCTTCCTGCTGTTTCGCCGGAACCGCTGGTTGTGATCAGCGGTTCAGCCCGGGGTTGACCGCCGAGCGCCCGGGATCGGTGACATCGATGCCGGCCTCCGCCCACGCCTCCTCCAGTTCCGCCGCGCCCTTCATCCGTACCCACGCCGCCTCCGTGTGGGTGACCGGAACGGCCCGGAACACGGTGACCGGCGCGGCGTCACCGGGCAACGGCACGTCCGGGATCTCCGGAGCCCGCAGGACGACCCCCGTGAACGACGCGCCCGGCCAGAGCGGCTCGCCCAGGTCGATCAGTGCTCCCTCCGACAGGACGAGGCCCTCCACCGCGGGTGCGGCCGCGAGCACCGCCAGCGCGCGGACCAGACCGTCCACCCCGCCACGCAGGATCAGACTCAGCTCCGCCCGCGGCGCGGTGGGGTCGGGAACGAGGGCCGAGGGGTCCCCCATCGGTTCGGCTGAGCACCCCAGCGAGACATACCGCACCACGCCGGACTCGATGTCCACGAACCGCAGGATCCTGATCGGTGACGCGCCGAGGAATGTCACCGACGCCTCCTGGGGCTCCGGGCCGTGGTGCTCGATCAGATGCGCCCGCACCACGGAGAGCACGTCCGAGGAGCTCGTCGGACCGCCGGGCAGCACTACTTCAGCCCGAGGCGGGCGAGCTCGTCGCGCACCCGTTCCGCGTTGGCGGGCTCGCACAGGACGTCGTACCGTCCCGCGACGAGCTGCGAGGTGGACGCGAAGTCACGCTTGCCGCGGGTGGCCGCGTAGGACAGCGAGGCCGAGACGACCCCGAACACCGACCCGCCCACCAGGCCCGTCAGGACGACTCCCCACATGGGCTGCGTGAAGATGCCGAGCAACAGGCCGATGAACAGCCCGAGCCAGGCGCCGGTGGCCAGGCCACCGAGCAGGACCTTGGGCCATGTGAGCCGGCCGGTCACACGCTCGACCTGCATCAGGTCCACTCCCACGATCGTGACCTCGTGGACGGGGAACTCCTCGTCCGCGAGATGATCGACCGCGGCCTGGGCCTGCGCGTAGGTGGGGTACGACCCGACCACCCAACCGGTCGGCGGCGTGGGCAAGCCCGGGGTCTGACCAGCCCGGGTCCTACCGCCTGCCGGATTCACGGGAGAGCTCATGATGTCCGTCCTTCCGGGTCCGTTCCTGCACCGGCCTGATCCGTCACGGTCATCCCGCCCGCACGACCCCGCGCGGACACGACCAGCGCCATCTTACGACTGGCCTCGTCGAGCATCTCGTCGCCGAACATCACCGCACCGCGAGCACCTCCCTCGACGGACGTCGACCGCGCGTAGGCGGCGAGGATGGCCTCGGCCTGGTCGAACTCCTCCTGGCGGGGGCTGAACACCTCGTTGCCCGCGTCGACCTGGGCCGGGTGCAACACCCACTTGCCGTCGAAGCCGAGTGCTGCGGTGCGGGCGGCCGCACGGCGGAACCCCTCCACGTCCCGGACCTTGAGGAAGGGCCCGTCGATCGCCTGGAGGCCGTGGGCGCGGGCGGCGACGAGGATGGTCATGAGTACGTGGTGGTAGGCGTCACCCGGGGCGTAACCCTCCGGTTGCTCCCCGACCGTGAGGGTGCGCATCCCGACGGAGGCCATGAAATCGGCCGGACCGAACACCAGCGTCAGGACACGCGGACTGGCCGTCGCGATCTGATCGATGTTGGTCAGCCCCAGGGCGTCCTCGATCTGGGGTTCGATGCCGATGTGCCCGACCGGTAGGCCCGCCGCCTTCTCGACCTGGGTCAGCACCAGGTCGAGGGCCATGACCTCCGCCGCGGAGCGCGCCTTCGGCAGCAACAGTGCGTCGACGCGGGCACCCGCGCGACCGACTATCTCGGTGACGTCCCGCACCGTGTACTCGGTGTCCCACGCGTTGACGCGCACCACCACCGTGGGTGCGGCGAAGTCCCCGCCGTTCAGGGCGGCCACCACGTTCTGGCGGGCCTCCTCCTTGGCGGGACCCGCCACCGCGTCCTCGAGATCCAGGAAGACCTCGTCCACCGGCAGTCCCCTGGCCTTGTCGATCATCTTGACACTGCTGCCGGGCACGGCCAGTACCGTGCGCCGGGGACGGGCACGGAGTTCGGCGAGCGCCGTGGCGGCGTCCTCCGATGGCGCGGGTGTCGCGTGGGGGGCTGCGGTCATCGTGAGTGGCACTCCCTTACGTCCGGTATGGCGGGCGGGCGCCGCCCGTGGGTGACTAGCCTGGTCGACATGGCGAACCTCAACAAGGCCTTCGTCGCCAGGCTAGCCGGACTACCGGTGATCGGCCCTGACGGGGACGACATCGGACGGATCCGGGACGTCGTGGTGACGATGCGATCTCGGCACAAGCCCCCCCGGGTGATCGGACTCGTGGTCGAACTACCCACGCGTCGCAGGATCTTCGTGCCGATGCTCAGGGTCGCCTCGATCGACCCCCGGTCCGTCTCCCTGGTCTCGGGCACCATCAATCTGCACCGGTTCCAGTCCCGACCCGGGGAGAACCTGGTGCTCGGGGCGTTGGTGGACTCCGTGATCGGAGTCGAGCGGGATCAGGTCGGTTCGGAGAAAGCGGGCGCCGACCAGAAGGACATTCGTTACCAGGTGGTCGACGTGGAGATCGAGCGTCAGCGCTCGAGGGACTGGCTCGTCTCCCGACTCGCCGTACGCGCACGACGCGGGCGCGCCTCGCTCGGCCGCCGCGGCGAGGTGTCGATCCATCCGTGGAGCCGGATCCGGGGACTCGACGACGACGCGATCGGCACCCCGGAACACAGTGCCGAGAGCCTGGTCGAGCACTATGCCGACATGCGCCCGGCCGACGTCGCGAACGCCCTGCGGGAACTGCCGGAGGTCCGTCGGCTGGAGGTCGCCCGGACACTGGACGACGAGCGATTGGCCGACATCCTGCAGGAACTGCCCCACGACGAGCAGACCGAGATCGTCACCCGGCTCGAGCTGGAGCGCGCGGCGGACGTGCTCGAGGCGATGGACCCCGACGACGTGGCCGATCTGCTCGGCGAGTTGCCGGAGCAGGACGCCGAGTCATTCCTGGAACGCATGAACCCCGAGGACTCGGCTCCCGTCCGGCGTCTGCTCACGTTCGACGCGGACACCGCGGGCGGGCTCATGACCCCCGAGCCGATCATCCTGTCTCCGCAGACGACGGTGGCCGAGGCCCTCGCCCACTGCCGCAACCCCGACCTCAGCCCGGCCCTGGCCAGCCTCGTCTTCGTCGTGAGGCCCCCCACCGCGACACCGACGGGCAAGTACCTCGGATGCGTCCACATCCAGGCGCTGTTGCGGGAGCTGCCGTCGATGATGGTGGCCGAGACCGTCGACACCAGCCTGTCCACGCTGCGCCCGTCCGACTCGACGGACGCCGTGACCAGGTTCTTCGCCACCTACAATCTCGTGTGCGGGCCGGTGGTCGACGACGAGGGACACCTGCTCGGCGCGGTGGCGGTCGACGATCTGCTGGACCATGTCCTCCCGGACGACTGGCGGGACATGGACCTGCACGACGACAGGGAGGCGACCCGATGAGCGAGCCCACCGTGCGGTCCTCGCTCTCGATGCCGGTGACCTCGCGCAGACCGAGGATCAGCTTCGACGCAGACGCGGTCGGCCGCTACAGCGAGTCCGTCGCGCGGTTCTTCGGGACCGGCACATATCTGCTGATCCAGACGATCATCGTGATCGTCTGGATCATCATCAACGTCGCGGTGGTCGCCCTGCGCTTCGACCCGTATCCCTTCATCCTGCTCAACCTCGCGTTCTCGACGCAGGCCGCCTACGCCGCTCCGCTGATCCTGCTCGCACAGAACCGGCAGGAGGACCGCGACAAGGAGTCCGTCAGGGAGGATCGCCTCCGCGCCACGCAGACCAAGGCGGACACCGAGTTCCTCGCCCGGGAACTCGCCTCGGTCCGGCTCTCCGTCGGTGAGACGGTCACCCGCGACTACCTCCGGCGGGAGCTCGACGACCTCCGTGATTCCGTCGAGCGGATCGAGACCCTCCTCTCCGGCCTCGAACCCGGGACGTGTAACGCCGATCACAACAAAACCGATTCAGACGTCAAGGGCCGGGGGTAGCCTCGGCCGGGACGGAACGTCGTGGGGCGCAGCACGTTCGCTGGGCCGACCGGGAAGTCGTAGGGGGAAGTCTTGCGCCGTTTTGCGCACAACGCCGATCGCCGGGTTCTGACCAGTGCCGCCGTTACCGCCAGCGCGATCGCTGTGCTGTCGGCCGTGGGACTGAACATGGACACCAGTCGCCCCGCGCCGCCGGACATCACTCCGCTGGCCGAGTACGCGCCCAGCACGCCGACGGTGACCGAGGCTCCCGCCACCTCCCGCACCACAGAGCCGTCCCCGGAGGAGGAACCGGCCGCACCGGAGGACCCCGGCGCCGCCCACATCGAGCCGGCGACCATCCCGGACGGGCCGCTGGGCATCCCCGGCATCGCCCTCGACGCCTATCACCGCGCCGCGGACCGCCTCAATGCGGAGAAGCCCGCCTGCGAGATGGACTGGACTCTCCTGGCCGGTATCGGCCAGGTCGAGTCCAACCAGGGACGTGGTCGGTTCGACGTCCACGGCAACACCATCGGCCGCATCCTGGGCCCCCGCCTCGATGGGAGCCTTCCGGGAACCGCCGTCATCACCGACACGGACGGGGGCCGGTTCGACGGCGATACGGAGTTCGACCGCGCGGTGGGCCCCGTGCAGTTCATCCCCTCGACCTGGGCCGGTCTCGGTCGCGACGCCAACGACGACGGGGTGGCCGATCCGAACAACATCTACGACGGCGCGCTGTCGGCGGCGTCCCTGCTGTGTGGGCAGGGGGGATCGATGGCCGATCCCGCCGCCCGCACCCGGGCGGTCTTGGCCTACAACAACTCGCTGGCCTATGTCGCCAACGTGAACGCCTGGGCCCACGGCTATGCGGTCAACGCCGTCCCGCTGCCGTCGGACCTGCCGGAGATCCACCAGCCCGAGCCCACCATCGAACCCCCGGAGCCGCCCGAGCGATGCCCCGAGGGGTGGGAGGGCGAGCCCACCGAGGCACCCGAGCCCGTTGCTCCGGGTGAGCCCGAGGCCCCGGTGCCCGGTTGCACGGAGGTCGAGCCCCCGACGACTCCGGCCCCGCCCGCGCCCAGTGCCTCTCCTTCGCCGTCGGCGACGCCGACTCCGACGCCGTCGCCCGAACGCCCGGCGCCTCCGGCGGTGGCGCCCCCGGCTCCGGCGCTACCGGGTTTGCCCGTGATCGAGTTGCCCTGCATACCTCCGTTCTGCGTGCCGCCGCCGCCTGCCTGAATCGTCACCCGGTGCCGTGACGCCTAGACTCGGGGCATCATGAGTGCACCCAGCGAAGAACTGATCCGGGCCGCCCTGGCGAAGGTCGACGACCCGGAGATCCGGAAGCCGCTCACGGAGCTCGGCATGGTCAAGGGTGTCGAGGTGGACCCCGCCACGGGCCGGGTCGACATCGGCATCTACCTGACCGTCGCCACCTGTCCGATGCGGGACACCATCACCGACCGCGTCCGCACGGCGGTGACCGACGTCCCGGGCGTCGGCGAGATCGCTGTCGAGCTCGACGTGATGAGCGACGAGCAGCGCACCGAACTGCGCAAGCATCTGCGCGGGGATGCCGCGGAGCCCGTCATCCCGTTCGCCCAGCCCGGCAACCTGACCCGCGTCTACGCGGTCGCCTCGGGCAAGGGAGGGGTCGGCAAGTCCACCGCGACGGTCAACCTCGCCACGGCCCTCGCCTCGCGGGGGCTCTCCGTGGGTGTACTGGACGCCGACATCTACGGCCACTCGATCCCGCGGATGCTGGGGACCGACGCGCGGCCGACCCAGGTGGAGCAGATGATCCTGCCGCCCGTCGCGCACGACGTGAAGGTCATCTCGATCGCACAGTTCACGAAGGGCAACACCCCGGTTGTGTGGCGCGGGCCCATGCTCCACCGGGCGTTGCAGCAGTTCCTCGCGGACGTCTACTGGGGTGATCTCGACGTCCTGCTGATGGACCTGCCCCCCGGCACGGGCGATGTGGCGATCTCGATCGCGCAGCTCATCCCCTCCGCGGAGATCCTCGTGGTCACCACGCCCCAGCAGGCTGCCGCAGAGGTGGCCGAGCGGGCCGGATCGATCGCGCTGCAGACCCGTCAGCGCATCGCGGGTGTCATCGAGAACATGTCATGGCTCGAGCTGCCCGACGGCACCAGGATGGATGTTTTCGGCACCGGCGGCGGTGCCGAGGTGGCGGCCAATCTGTCCCGCTCGGTCGGTGCACCCGTCACGTTGCTCGGTCAGGTCCCCCTGGAGCAGGCCGTGCGCGAGCACGGGGACGAGGGCACGCCCATCGTCCTCGCCGAGCCGGATTCGCCGTCCGGGCGCGCATACCGCGAGATCGCGGACGGTCTGGCCGTGCGCCCCCGGGGCCTGGCGGGGATGAACCTCGGGATCGACACCACCCGGCACCTCTGACGGACGGCGACGGCCGGGGGCTCAGCCCCCGGCCGTTCGTGCCGTCTGTCCGCCGCGGGTCGGGCCGGACGCGCGCCGGGCCGGTCGTGAGGGCGGGTCAGGTGGCGTCGCTGTCCCACACGGGTCCCGATGACGGGGGCGGCGGCGCCGGGGTGTCCCGGACGGGTGCGGTGCCGGCGGTCCGCGGCGCCGTCGACCGGCGGGGGTCGGCGGAGGCCGTTCCCGCGGAACCCGCCCCGCCGGCGACCGCGGGAGCGCCCGCCGGCGCAGCGGCTCCGAAGTCCCCGGAGAACAGGGAGTCGTCACCGTCAAGGAGATGCTTGGTGACCATCGCGCGCGGACTCAGCCCACGCAGGTCGTTGAGCTGCTTGAGGGGCTCCCGGAACTCCTCGAACTCGGTCCCGTAGTCATCCCGGAGCTGCTGCTGGGCGTTGCTGGCGAACTCACGGACCTTGCGGATCGCCGAGGCCAGCCAACGGGCGGCCTCGGGTAGGCGCTCGGGCCCCAGGACCACCAACGCCACCACGCCGAGCACCAGGAGCTCGGACCACCCCACGTTTGTGAACATCGCAGCCAGGATACGTCGCCGGGCTCACCGGTGGGAACCCGAGTTGTCCGGTGCCCCCGGTCAGCCCAGCGCGGGGCGCACGGTCAGTTCGACCCGCGTTCCACCGCGGATGACCTCGACCGGGACGTCGACGCCCGCCCCGGCGCGACGGACGGCCACCACCAGTTCATCGGAGGAACGCACCTGCCGGTCACCGACCCTGGTCACGACGTCCCCTTCCCGGAGTCCGCCCTCCTCGGCGGGCGAGCCCTCACGCACGTTGACGATCTCGGCGCCCTCCACCGACCCGTTGTCCGCCTTGCGGGCGTTGACGCCCATTGTGGCGTGTCGGACCGCCCCGTCGGTCATGAGCGACGTCGCTATCTCGCGGACGTCGTTGACCGGGATGGCGAAGCCGAGACCGATGGAACCCCCGGACTGGGTGAAGATGGAGGTGTTGATACCGATGACCGCTCCGGTCCCGTCGATGAGCGGTCCCCCGGAGTTACCGGGGTTGATGGCGGCGTCCGTCTGGATCGCGTCGATCACCACGTCGCCGTCCGAGGTGGCCTCCCCGAGGGCGATCGGGCGCCGGGTCGCCGAGACGATGCCCTCGGTGACGGTCCGGGCGAGTCCGAGGGGCGAGCCGATGGCGATGACCTGCTCCCCCACCTGGACGTCGTCCGAGTCGCCCAGGGTGGCGACGGTGAGGTTCTGGACGTCGTCGACCTTGAGGACCGCGAGGTCGGTGGCGGGGTCGCGCCCCACCATCTCGGCCGAGGCCCTGGAGCCGTCGGGGAAGATGACGTCGATGTCCGCGCGGTCGGCGGCGCCGTCCATGGTGACGACGTGGTTGTTCGTCACGATGTAGCCCTGTGGGTCGATGACGATGCCGGAGCCCTCCCCCTGGGCCGACGCCGTGGACACCGAGATGTTGACGACGGCGGGTTGGACGCGCTGGGCGACCTCACCGATCGGGTTGTCGGATCGGATGACGTTCTCCGGGGCGTCGGCGATCCGGACGGTGGAAGTGGTGAGGACGCGCGCGGAGTCCGCCACGACGGCGCCGATGGCGCCCGCGACGAGGGCGACGACGGCGACGGCCGCGGTCGCGCCGGCCACGGCCTGACTGCTCAGCCGACGTTCGAACAGTGCCTCGGACAGCGAGAGCCTGGCAGCGGGGGCCGCGGCCGCGCCCGACAGGTCGACCGGCTCGTGGTCGGCAGTGGCGGGCACTGCGGGTGCGCCGTACCCGACCGGAGCGTCGGGGTCGCGCCACGGGTCCGGAGCGGGCGGCGGTGGAACCTCGGACTCGTCCTGCCACGCCGGATGCCGCTCTATACCCCGAGCGGCTCCCGGGGCCGGGGCGAAGGCCTGCTCGAGGACCGGATCGGCGTCGCTGCCGAGGAGCGGGCCGGGGTGCGCGGCGGCACCTCCACGGGACGGGTCGAATCCACCGGTGACCCCGTCTGGTCGGGCGAACCGTGCGACATCGTCCTCGCCCACGGCCGGCCGATCGATCGGGGCGGGTTCACGAAGCGGGCGGTCCGGTTCCCCGTCCCGCGCCGCGGGCCCGGCCGCGCCTGTGTCGTCCTCCACCCGGCCCACCCTAGTTGCCGCGTCGCCACAGCCGGCGAAGCAGTCTCGACCAACCGTGGGTCTCCTCGGACCCGGCCACCGGATCGGGGCCCGTCCGCGTGGCCGGATCGGGTGCGTCCTCGAGTGACCGCAGCCGTTCGAGGAGTTCGCGGGGCATCTGGATGGGGCCGGATCCGCGCAGTGCGCGGCGTGCCTCACGCTGGACCTCGACCTCCCGACGACAGTGCGGACACCGGGCCAGGTGGGCGTCGGCCCGGGACTGCCCCGAGGGCGGTAGCCGACCGTCGACATAGGCTGCCGCGGCTTCCGTGGAGAGGTGGTCGGTGGACAGGAAGCTCTCCCTGGCGCGGGGCGGGCCGGTCCTGTCGACCACTTTCCGCGCCGAGTCGAACGACAGCGTGAACTCGGGGCCGGGTCCGCGTTCGTGGAGGTGTCTGTCCACGCCCCTCCCCTTCTCCGGTCATCTCGTGGGCTCGTCCGAGTCCCCGTCGAGGGGTCAACGTCCGGCACACCCGCAGGGTTCCCGCGCCGCCACCCGCTGTTCCCGGTACGGACGCGGGTTGTGCCGATCGCCGGAGGGATCAGTCGATGCGCTGGTGGGCGCCGGTGACCCCGGCCGCCTCGAGTTCCGCACGCAACGCGGCCCGTCCGCGGTGGATCCGGCTCCTGACGGTGCCCATCTTCACGCCCAGGATGCGTCCGACCTCCTCGTAGCTGAGGTCCTCGATGTCACTGAGGACCACGGCGGCGCGGAACTCCGGAGACAGGTTGGCCAGCGCGGTCTGCAGGACGGGGTCGAACGTCTCCTCCGAGATCACCTGCTCCGGGCTGCGTTCTCGACCGGGCACCCTTTCGGCGTCCTCGGGCAGCGCCTCGAAGCGGATGCGCCCGCGCCGGCGTGCCGAATCGAGGAACAGGTTGGTGACGATGCGGTGCATCCAGCCCTCGAAGGTCCCCGGCTTGTAGCGGTCCAGCGAGCGGAACACCCTGATGAACGCCTCCTGGGTGATGTCCTCGGCGTCGTGGGCGTTCCCGCAGAGGCGGTACGCCAGGCGGTAGACACGGTCACCGTGCTGCGCGACGAGCTCGGACCAGGACGGCATGTCCGTAGCCTCGCCGGTGGCGTCGAAACGAGCGGTCCCGGCAGCCTCGTCGAGGGCGACCGGAGCGATCGCCGTCCCGTGCACGGTTCGTGAGTACATGCGCTGCCGCCGCCTTCCGGCCCGGGCCTGTGGGAGCCCGCGCGGTGGTGGCCGCGCCCTCGTGGCGCGACGTGTGCCCACCCTCCCCTACGGGGCTGTCCTCACGGTATACACGTACTGAGACAGCCCTGAGAGTCTGATACCGATCCGATCACCGCGCGTTGGTCACCGCTGCCTCCCCGGTCGGGGATACGCTGCTCAGGTGTCCGATTCCTCTGATGTCCCCGCCACCGATCGCTCCGGTCTCGACGGGATGGCGCAACGCAGCGCCGCCCTCGTCGACGACTCGCTCTATGCCTCCGCACGGGCCGAGGCCGAGGAACTCGGGGCCGCCTCGCCGGACGCCCTGACCGCGGACGCGATCCGCCTGGTGGCCCGCTTGAACGGCACCCGCGCCGCCGTGTGCATCACCCCCGCGCCGGGAGTCCCCGCTCTGGCGATCCTCGCGGCGGCCGCGCCCGGCTCCGGAGCCGTGGTCACCTGCATCACCGACGACCCGCATCACCTCGAGGCGGCGCGATCGGCCGTCCGCGGCGCGGGCCATCCCGCCTCCTCCGCCCGCTACATCGCGGCCCGGCCGCTCGAGGTGGCCGACAAACTCGCGGACGGCGCCTACGACCTCGTGGTCGCGGACGTCCCGGCACATTCGGTGCCGCGCGTGATCTCCCGATCCCACCAGCTGTTGCGCGCCGGCGGCGCGCTGGTCCTGATGGGCGAGCACGCCCCGCTGCCCGAGGACGCGGAACTCCCCGAGCGCGCGCACGTCACGGTGCTCCCCGTGGGGACCGGCCTGACCGTGGTCACCCTCTGAGCGGTCCTCCCCTCCCGAGGGTTCACCCCCCGGGGCGCGAGGTCAGCCCTGCAGTGAGGTGGTGGTGTTCTTGGCGACGCTCACCACGCCGCCCGCGCTGACCGGGAACCGGCTGCGGTCGCGTTCGTGATCCACACCGATCAGGTCCCCGTCGCCGATGTGGCAGTTCTTGTCGACGATCGCCTTGCGGACCACGGCCCCGCGACCGATGCGGACGCCCGGCATGAGGACACTGCCCTCGACGACCGCCCCGTCCTCGACGATGACGTTGTTCGACAACACCGAGTTGCGCACGGTGGCGGCGGAGACGATCGTCCCCGAGCCGACCATGGACTCCTGGGACATGCCGCCGTTGACGAACTTCGCCGGCGGCAGGTTGTCCTGCTGGGTCCGGATGGGCCACAGGGAGTTGTAGAGGTTGAACACGGGGTGCACCGACACCAGGTCCATGTGCGCGTCGTAGAACGCGTCGATGGTGCCCACGTCGCGCCAGTACCCGGCATCACGCTCGGTCTCGCCGGGGACGTTGTTCAGGGCGAAGTCGTAGACGTAGGCCCGCTCCTGCTCGACGAGGGCCGGGATGATGTCGCCGCCCATGTCGTGGGTGGAGTCGGGCTTCTCCGCGTCCGCCTTGAGCGCCTCGATGAGGGCGTCGGTGGTGAAGATGTAGTTGCCCATGGAGGCGAAGGTCGCGTCCGGATCATCCGGCGTGCCCGGGGGGTCGGAGGGCTTCTCGACCCAGCCGCGGATCAGGTCGTCGTCGCCGGCGTCGATGCAGCCGAACGCGAACGCCTCGCTGCGCGGGACACGGATCCCCGCGACGGTCACGGCGGCGCCGGTGGAGATGTGGTGGTCCAGCATCTGCCTGGGGTCCATCCGGTACACGTGGTCCGCGCCGAACACGACGATGTGGTCCGGCTTCTCGTCGTAGACCAGGTTGAGCGACTGCAGGATCGCGTCGGCCGACCCGGTGTACCAGCGGGGGCCCAGACGTTGCTGGGCGGGGACCGGTGCGACGTACTCGCCGCCCATCCCGCGCATGTGCCACACCTGGGCGATGTGGCGGTCCAGCGAGTGGGACTTGTACTGGGTGAGGACGCAGATCTGCATGAACCCCGCGTTGACGAGGTTGCTGAGCACGAAGTCGATGAGACGGTAGGACCCCCCGAACGGCACCGCGGGTTTGGCCCGGTCCGCCGTGAGCGGGAAGAGTCGCTTGCCCTCGCCACCGGCGAGGACGATTGCTAGGACGTGCGGCTGATTCCTCACGCCCCCACCGTATCGACTCCGCCCTCACCCGGACCGGTCATCGTGGGGTTTGCCCCCGCCCAGTACCGAACCGTAACCCCGCGGTCGGGCGGTGTTCGCCGGGCACGCCTCGGGCGGGGGCCCGAGCGACTACCTTGGCCGGTGTGCGAGTAGCGATGATGACGAGGGAGTACCCGCCTGAGGTCTACGGCGGTGCCGGAGTGCACGTGACCGAACTGGTGGCCAACCTACGGCCGCTGTGCGAGGTGGACGTGCTGTGCATGGGGGCCGACCGCGACACCGCCCGCGCTTTCCGACCGGATCCCGAGTTGGGCGCGGACGCCAACCCCGCGATCCAGACTCTCTCCGCCGGGTTGCGCATGAGCGTCGCGGCCGAGGGCGCGGACCTCGTCCACTCCCACACCTGGTACACGGGGCTCGCCGGGCACCTCGCGGGGCAGCTCTACGGCATCCCGCACGTTGTGTCCGCGCATTCACTGGAACCCAGCCGGCCGTGGAAGGCCGAGCAGCTCGGCGGTGGATACCGGGTCTCGTCGTGGTCGGAGCGCACCGCCTTCGCGGGAGCCGACGCGGTGGTCGCGGTGAGCGCCCGGATGAAGGACGAGATCCTGCGCGTCTACCCCGAGATCGACCCGGACCGCATCCACGTGATCCTCAACGGCATAGACACCTCCGTGTGGTCACCCGTCGAGACCTTCGCCGGCGAGGGTTCGGTCCTGCGCCGGAACGGGGTGGACCCGGACCGGCCGATCGTGGCGTTCGTCGGCCGGATCACCCGGCAGAAGGGCGTGCCCCACCTGGTGCGCGCCGCCCGGGACTTCCACCCTGACGCCCAGCTGGTGCTGTGCGCCGGCGCCCCGGACACCCCCGAGATCGCCGCCGAGATGGAGTCGCTGGTGGCGGAGCTGCAGTCCACCCGCGACGGTGTGTTCTGGCTGCGCGACATGCTGCCGCGCGAGGAGGTCATCGAGATCCTCTCCGCCGCGACGGTCTTCGCCTGCCCGTCGGTCTACGAGCCACTGGGCATCGTCAACCTGGAGGCGATGGCGTGCGACACGGCGGTCGTGGCGTCCGATGTCGGCGGGATCCCCGAGGTGGTCGTCGACGGCGAGACGGGCACCCTCGTCCACTACGACGCATCCGCGACCGACGCATTCGAGGCCGGGCTCGCGGCTGCCGTCAACGACCTGGTGGCGGACCCGGGCGAGGCCGCCCGGATGGGGCTGGCGGGCAAGGAGCGGGCCCGTACCCGGTTCTCGTGGGAGGCGATCGCCGAGCAGACCCATCGGATGTACGCCTCACTGCTGTAGAGGCTCCCCCGGCCGTGGAGGCGGCCTGCCGGCCGGCAGCGCCCGGTAGGTGTGCACCTCGACGTGTATCCGGACCGGGCGGTCCTGCGGGCCCAACCGGGCCTCGAGCCCGGACCTGTCGAGGTGGACGCCGCTCGGCCCCATGAGCGCCAGGTCCACGGCCACCGGGGCGGGGACCTCGGTGAGCACGTCGACGGTACGCACCTCGCCGGGGCGGAAGTGGTCGGCGAGGTCCGCGTCCAGGCGGTCCGACTTGTCCGGGGCCGGCTCCAGCATGCCGCCGGCCGAACGCAGTGGCTCGAGATGGCCCGGCCCGGGAACGGCGACGACCAACGTGCCACCCGGCCGGATCACCCGGGCGAACTCCGCCGGGTTCCTCGGGGCGAAGACCACCTGCACCAGGTCGACGCAGTCGTCCGCGAGCGGGAGTCCGTCCCAGGTGTCCGCGACCAGGGCCGCGACGTCATCGTGGACCCTGGCGAGTCGGCGCGCCGCCGCGGTGGAGATCTCCGTGCCGACCCCCAGCACGGCCGGTCCGGACTCGTCCGGCCCGCCCTCATCCGTCCCGAGCTCGCCCGTCGGACGTCCGGCCGCGGCCAGCGCGTCGACGACACCGGCGAGGTAGAAGCCGGTCCCGGCGCCGGGCTCGAGCACCACCGGCCGGGCCGGTCCCGCGTGGACGCCGCCGGTCCCGGGCGCGAACACCTCGCGGGCGACTCCGGCGAGGATCGCCACGAGGGGGTCGAACAGTCCCGAGCCGAGGACCCGGTCGCGCGCCGCGACCTGGTCCGCTCCGTCGCCGGGGAAGCGCCGGCCGCGGGGACCGAAGAGGCTGAGGTGCCCCTGCCGGGCCCGGTCGAACGAATGCCCGGCAGCGCACACCACCGCCCGGTCCACGGCCTCCATACCCTGTCCGCAGACCGGACAGCGCAACAGCGGCACGACGCGGTCGAGGGCGGCCGGCCCCGAGCCCGCAGGTGCTGACGGGGAGGAACTCACGGGCGGGGCCGGTCCGCGAGGTCGCGGAGCAACGCCATGAGCGTGCGCGTCGCGAACCCCGTGGCCACCGGCCCGACCTCATCGATCTCCTCGGACGAGCGGGCCGGCCCCGCGATGTCGAGGTGCGCCCACGGCCGACCGTCCACGAAGCCCTCGAGGAACAGCGCCGCGGTGATGGCACCCGGCCCCGTGGGTGCCTGCCGACGGTCGGCGATGTCGGAGCGGACCGCCGGGCGCAGATCGTCGGGGAGCGGCAGCCGCCACCATCGCTCCCCCGCCGCGGCCCCCGCCGCGGCGACCCGGTCCGCGAGGTCGTCGTCGTTCCCCATGACCGCTCCCGTGCGCATCCCCAGCGCGACCTTCATCGCACCCGTGAGGGTGGCCACGTCCACGACGACCTCCGGGTCGCACTCGGCGATGCCGTGGGCGAGCGCGTCGGCGAGGACCATCCGGCCCTCCGCGTCCGTGTTCGTGACCTCGGACGTCGTTCCGCCCACGTGCGTGACGACGTCACCCGGGCGGTAGGCGGAACCGGACAGCATGTTCTCGGCGGAGGGCACCACCACGGTCAGGTCGACATCGGCGTACCCGGGCGACCCGTCCGAACAGAACGCCGCGGCCGCCGCCACGACCGCGGCCGAGCCCGCCATGTCCGTGCGCATGAGGTGCATCCCGTCGGCGGGCTTGACCGAGATCCCCCCGGTGTCGAAGGTGATGCCCTTGCCCACCAGCAGCACCCGCGGGCCCGGGCCGGGGCGGCGGGCCACCAGGACGCGCGGGCCGGCCGCCGAGCCCCCGCCCACCGCGAGCACGCCGCCGAACCCGCCGGAGACGAGCCCCTCTCCCTCGATGACCTCGGTCCGCATGCCCGCCTCGCCCAGTGCCTCGGCCATCCGGGCCACCAGCCACTCGGGTGTCTTCAGATCGGAGGGGGCCCCGGCGAGATCGCGCGCCATCGCCGTGGCCCGGGCTTCCTCCTCGGCCGCCGCCACCGCGCGGGCGACGATCACCTCGTCGTCGCCACTGCCCGGACCGGCCGCCACCTCCACGACCAGATCGGGAACGACCGGTGCGGGGTCCGCGGCGAAGACGTCCTGGCCCCGCGCACCCAGGAGGTACCCGATGACCAGATCGCCTACCCGGTCCGCCGGTAGGGCCCCGGGCACGGCCACGGTCACCGGCCCCTCCGCCCGCGAGTCCCGTAGGTGGCGGGCCAACGCGGCGCCCGCCCGCCGGTGCCCCAGCCCGTGATCCACCGCCCCCGACCAGCCCGGACGGGGCGCGGAGTCGGCCAACTCGACCTCGACCACCGGTCGCCCGTCGTGGACGGAGACCCGCGCCTCGTCGGCGTGCCCCAGCGGCACGCGACCGGGCTCGGGAGCGCGGGTGACGACCGCCAGCGCGGCATCGGGGGCGGGACCGGAGACGACACGGAGCGAGGGCAGGGGACGGCCGGGGACGGCGGACATCGACGAGGACCTTCCGGGATATGAGTCGGCGCACCCGCCACGAGGGTCGGATGCGCCGGCATCGGTGGGGCGACGAGATCAGGAGATGGCCTGCGACAGCTCCTCGCTGAGCGACTTGGCCTCATCGGGGGTCAGCTCGACGACGAGACGCCCGCCACCCTCCAGAGGGACGCGCATGACGATCCCACGGCCTTCCTTGGCCGCCTCCATCGGTCCGTCACCGGTCCTGGGCTTCATAGCCGCCATCGAGTCGTTTCCCTTCGTCCTTGTCCGCGGGTTGGCGCACTGTACGAGCGCCCGTGCCCACGATCGGTACTGCTGAGTGGATGATGTCGATTCTAGCGCGTCCGGCCGCGTCCGGACGCCGTAGCGGGACGACCGTCCACCCCGTTCTGCGCCCCGTTCGCCGCGGCGTCCCCGGCCACGGTGACGTCCTCGCCCAACCGGGCCCGGAGCCGGTCGATCTCCACCGCCGCCTGCTCGAGTGCCCAGTCGACCTCTGCCATGGTGTATCCACGGGCCGACATGCCGAATCGCACCGACCGGAGATCATCACCGGCCAGGGCCCCGTCCGGCAGGTGGGTGACCGTGTGGTCCCGGGCCACGGGCGGCAACACCTCGGAACGGCCGAACACCACGAGCGACAGCCCGAACAGCCCCGCTGCGACGACCAGGGTGACGACCACGTAGACGACGATGGTGAGCATTCCCGTGCTCCCCTCCTGTAGTGACTAGCGCCGCGACCAGTCTGGCACACGGCCCGCCCCTGGCGGTGTGGCAAGTCACGCCAGGCCGCGTACGGTTCGCGCAGGTCGGCGCGTCCCCACGATCGACGACACCATCTCGAGGGCGCGCAGTGTGCCCGGGACGTCGTGGGTGCGGAAGACCCGCGCCCCGAGGTAGGCCGCGACCGAGGTCGCTGCGAGGGTGCCCTCCGCGCGGTCGTCCACGCCCGCGTCCAGGGTCTCGCCGATGAAGTCCTTGTTGCTCAGCGCCATGAGGACCGGGTGCCCGACCGCCACGATCTCGTCCATCCGTCGCAACAACTCGAGGCCGTGGAAGGTGTTCTTGCCGAAGTCGTGGGTGGGGTCGATGAGGATGCCGTCCGGCGGGACACCGGCCGCCAGCGCGCGGTCGGCAGCTGCCGAGAGTTCGTCGACCACGTCGCGGACGACGTCGGCATACCCCACGCGGAACGGCCGCGTCCGGGGCACCGCGCCGCCCGTGTGCGAACAGACGAACCCGGCGCGCGCCTCCCCCGCCGCGGTCAGGACGCCGGGATCGTGCCCCGCCCACGTGTCGTTGACCAGGTCCGCCCCGGCCGCCAACGCGCGCCGGGCGACCGCGCCCCGCCAGGTGTCGATCGAGATCAGCACGTCCGGGTGACGGACCCGCACCGCCTCCACGAACGGCACGACCCTGCGGGTCTCCTCCGCGGCATCGACGAGCTCGCCGGGCCCGGCCTTGACGCCGCCGATGTCGAGGATGTCCGCCCCGGCCGCCACCACCTCGTCGACCCGCGCCATCGCCGCCGTGTCGGTGAACGTGGCCCCACGGTCGTAGAAGGAGTCCGGCGTACGGTTGACGATCGCCATCACCAGCGGGCGGTCGACCGGGACCGGGCGGCCACACAGGGTGGGCGCCGGCGCCGGCGCCGGAGCGGCGCCGGCACCGGTCATCCCCGACCTCCACAGGCGTCGAGCGCGGCCTCGAGATCGTCACACACGACCAGGCTCGCCATCGCCTCGTCCTTGACCAATCCGGCCTCCACCAACCCTCCGACCCAGTCCAGCAAGGGGCGGTAGAACCCGATCGGGTCGTAGAGCACCACCGGCTTGTGGTGGAAGCCCAGGGACGCCGAGGTCCACATCTCGAACATCTCCTCCATCGTCCCGATCCCGCCGGGCAGGGTGAGGAACGCGTCGGATCGTTCCTCCATCTCCCGCTTGCGTTCCCGCATGGTCGTGACGACGACGAGTTCGTCGGCCGCGGTGTCGGCGACCTCGCGGACCCGCAGCCCCTCGGGGATCACACCGACGGTGCGTGCGCCACCCGCGCGGGCCGACTCGGCGAGCGCACCCATCATCGAGACGTTGCCGCCGCCCGAGACGAGCGACCACCCGCGTCTGGCGATGCCCTCCCCCACCTGCGTCGCGATGGCCAGCATCTCCGGGTCGTACGTGGAGGAGGCGCAGTAGACGCAGACACGGCGACCGGCGACCGGCGCCGTCACCGCTCGACCCCGCGGTGCTCCTCGCCGTACAGGTCCTCCCGCTCCTCGGACGTCAGCGCCGCCCTGTGGTGGGCCTCGCGGATGTACTCCACGGTCTCCGCCACGGAGTCCGTCACCAGGAACAGGTCGGGGTCGGACGCGGAGATCATCCCCTCCTCCGCCAGCGTGCCGCGGATCCAGTCGGTCAGCGGGGCCCAGAAGTCCACGCCGAGCAGCACGATCGGGAACCTGGTGATCTTGTCGGTCTGGACGAGGGTGATGGCCTCGAAGAACTCGTCGAGGGTGCCGAACCCGCCCGGCGTGCACACGAAGGCCTGCGTGTACTTGACGAACATCGTCTTGCGGATGAAGAAGTAGCGGAAGTGCAGTCCCAGGTCTACCCACCGGTTCAGGCCCTGCTCGTGGGGCAACTCGATCCCGAGCCCGACAGACTCGCCATCCGCCTCCCACGCCCCCTTGTTCGCCGCCTCCATCTGCCCGGGGCCACCACCGGTGACCACCGCGTAGCCGGCCTCCACCAGCGCACGGCCCAACTCCACGGCCTGCTCGTACGCCGGGTCCCCGGGCCGGGTGCGGGCCGAACCGAACACGCTGACGGCGTCCGACAGTTCGGCCAGCGCGCCGAAGCCGTTGACGAACTCGCTCTGGATGCGCAGCACCCGCCACGGGTCGGTGTGCAACCAGTCGGTGTCCTGATTCTTGTCCAGCAGCCGCTGGTCGGTGGTGGTGTGTTCGCCACCCTTCTCACGACGGACGAGGACGGGGCCTCGCATGTGCACGGGGTCGTTGGGGGCCATGGGCCGGGGGTCTCCTTCGATGATCTGGGGGTGGGGCCGAGAGTGGCGGTACCCGGGACATGGGCGATCCCGGGGCGCTCGCCGCCCTAGCTGGTGAGGTAGGTGCGCAGGACCCTGCTGACCTCGGTGATCTGTGCCGCCGGACAATACTCGTCGCGCTTGTGGGCCATGCCGGGGTCGCCGGGGCCGAGGTTGACCGCCGGGATCCCCAGGGCCGCGAAACGGGACACGTCGGTCCACCCGTACTTCGCACGGACCCGCCCGCCGGCCGCACGGACGAGTTCCGCCGCGGCCGGGGTCCCCAGACCGGGCAGCGCCCCCGGCGAGAGGTCGGTGAGTTCCCAGGACAGCCCGGGCTCGGCGAGCGGGGTCTCCCCTTCCGCCACCCGTGGGAGACCGGTCAGCCCCAGTGCGTCGAGGGCGTGCGCGAGAGCGGCATCGGTGTCCCTGTCCGGGGCGGATCGGAAGTTCACGTCGAGCCAGGCCTCGTCCGGGACCGTGTTGCCGGCGACCCCCGCCGACATGCGGACGGCCTGCAGACCCTCGCGGTAGACACACCCGTCGATGTCCACCGACCGGGCCTCGTAGGCCGCGAGTGCCCCCAGCACCGGCGCGAGCCGATGCACGGCGTTGTCGCCCAACCAGCTCCGCGCCGAATGGGCCCGCACGCCGCGGGCGTGGATCCGGATCCGCAGGGTCCCCTGGCAGCCGGCCTCGATGAACCCGCCGGTCGGCTCACCGAGGATCGCCACATCGCCCGTCAACCAGTCGCGGTGCGTGCGCTCGAGGACACCCAGACCGTTGGCCGTGGCTTCGATCTCCTCGCAGTCGTAGAGCACCAGGGTGAGATCGTGCGCCAGCTCGTCGGAGTCCGCCAGCGCGGCGAAGAGGTGCAGGAACACCGCGTCCCCGGACTTCATGTCCACTGTCCCGCACCCGTGCAGGACCGTATCCGTCCCTTCGCCGGTGGCCCGGCACGGGACGTTGTCGGCCAGGGGGACCGTGTCGAGGTGTCCGGCGAGCACGACCCGGGTCGGGAGGCCCCGGGAGGTACGGGCGAGGACCCGGTTGCCGTCGCGGACCACCTCCGTCCGGTCGGCGGCGGGCCCGGTGAACCCGGCGACGGTCGTGACGAGAGCGTCGTGGACCGCGGCGGCGATCGCATCCTCCTCCCGTGAGGGACTGGGGATGTCGACGAGGGCGCGGGTGAGGTCGACCGGGTCGGCGGTCAGATCGAGGGCGGCGGTCACGGCCCCCACCCTAGTTGCCCGTGACCCGTGCCCGTCGGGGCAGACCGCTAGCATCGGGGCCATGAGTGCACATGGAGCCGTGGCCACCGGAATCGCCACCCTGACGTCCGACCACACCGTTCTCGACGTGTGGTACCCCGAGCCGGAGCTGGGCGCCGCGTCCGCCGGCGGTCACCGGGTGCTGTCCGGAGACGAGGTACCCGCCGAACTGTCGCCGCTGACCGGCGCCGACGCCGATCGGGGGGTCGAGACGGTGGCCGTGCGGGTGGAGATCGAGGACCTGACCCAGCCGCCGGCCGACGCCTACGACGCCTACCTCCGGCTCCACCTCATCAGCCACCGCCTCATCAAGCCGCATTTCGCGAACATGGACGGCTTGTTCGGCAAGCTCAGCAACGTCGTGTGGACCAACTTCGGACCGTGCGCGGTCCCGGGTTTCGAGCTGGTGCGCGCCAAGCTGCGGGCCCGCGGCCCGGTCACGGTGTACGGCGTGGACAAGTTCCCGCGCATGGTGGACTACGTGGTCCCGTCGGGAGTCCGCATCGCCGACGCCGACCGCGTCCGCCTGGGCGCCCACCTGGCCGAGGGCACCACGGTTATGCACGAGGGGTTCGTCAACTTCAACGCCGGCACGCTGGGCGCGTCGATGGTCGAGGGTCGCATCTCTGCGGGCGTCGTGGTCGGCGCCGATTCCGATGTCGGCGGCGGGGCCTCCATCATGGGCACGCTCTCCGGCGGCGGCAAGGAGACCATCTCGATCGGTGAGCGCTGCCTGCTCGGGGCCAACTCGGGTGTCGGTATCTCGCTGGGCGACGACTGCGTGGTCGAGGCCGGGCTGTACGTCACCGCCGGCACGAAGGTGGATGTCCGGGCGGGCGCCTGGGCCGAGCGGGAGCCCGTGAAGGCCGGCCAGCTCTCGGGCATGGACAACCTGCTCTTCCGGCGCAACTCACTGACCGGTTCCGTCGAGGCGGTGCCGTGGAAGCGCGAGGGCGTCGAGCTCAACGCGGATCTGCACGCCAACGACTGACGCCGACGCTCATCGGCGGCGTCACCCTCCGTCGACAAGGACGTTCCGCACACATCGCCCGGGAGCGAATGCGCGGAACGTCCTTCTCGATGGGGCCGCCGGGCGACGCGGGCGGCCTGCTCAGCCCAGTCGGCGCACGGCCTCGTCCACCGCGGCGTCGGTGGCGGTGAGCGCGATGCGGACGTGTCGCGCCCCGGCGGGCCCGTAGAACTCGCCCGGCGCGACGAGCACGCCGCGCTCGGCGAACCAGTCCACGGTGTCGCGGCATGCCTCGTCGCGGCTGGCCCACAGGTACAGGCCGGCCTCGGAGTGGTCGATCCGGAACCCGGCCGCCTCGACCGCGGGCAGCAGGCGTGCACGGCGGGCCCGGTACCGCTCACGCTGCTCGGCCTCGTGGGCGTCATCGTCCAGGGCGAGCGTCATGGCCGCCTGGACGGGCAGCGGCATCATCATCCCGGCGTGCTTGCGCACCTCGAGCAGCTCGGCGACCAGGCCGGGGTCACCGGCGACGAACCCGGCGCGGTAGGACGCGAGGTTCGAGGTCTTGGACAGCGAGTGCAGTGCGAGGAGACCGGTGTGGTCGCCGTCGCAGACACGCGGATCGAGGATCGAGGGCGCCTCGCCCTCCCACACCAGTCCGAGGTAACACTCGTCGGAGGCCACGATCACGCCGCGGTCGCGGGCCCAGCCGACCACCTTGCGCAGGTGGTCCACGCCGAGCACCTTGCCACTGGGGTTCGACGGTGAGTTGAGGTACAGCAACGTCGGCGAGGACGGGCCGAGCTGCATGAGCGAGTCGGCGCGAACCACCGTGGCCCCCGCCAGCAGTGCGCCGACCTCATAGGTCGGGTAGGCGACCTCGGGCACGACGACCGAGTGGCCCGGCCCCAGTCCGAGCTGGGCGGGCAGGCCCGCGATGAGTTCTTTTGTGCCGATCGCCGGTAGCACGGCGTCGGGAGTGAGCCCCGTGACGCCGTACCGGCGCTCCAGCGCGTCAACCGCGGCCCGCCGCAGAGCGGGGGTGCCGACGGTCGTGGGGTACCCGGGCCGGTCCGAGCCTGCGGCGAGCGCCTCGCGGATCACCGGGGCGACCGGATCCACGGGCGTACCGACGGTGAGGTCGACGAGACCGTCCGGGTGGGCGGAGGCGCGCGAGCGGGCGTCCGAGAGGGTGTCCCAGGGGAACACCGGGAGCGCGCGCCCGGGCGGTCGACGCTCCGGGCGCGACACCACCGGGGTCACTCCTGGTTCATGGGCGGGAGCGCCTTGACCATCGGGTGGTCGTAGTCGACCTTGCCGACCTTGGCCGCGCCGCCCGGCGATCCGAGCTCGACGAAGAAGTCCGCGTTCGCGGCGTTGTACTCGGTCCACTCGTCCGGGACGTCGTCCTCGTAGAAGATGGCCTCCACGGGGCAGACCGGCTCACACGCCCCGCAGTCGACGCACTCGTCGGGGTGGATGTACAACATCCGTCCACCCTCGTAGATGCAGTCGACAGGACACTCCTCGACGCAGGACTTGTCCATCACGTCGACGCACGGCTCTGCGATCGTGTAGGTCACGTCAGCCACCTTCCTCGTAGCGGTATGACCTGAATGGTATGTCACAGGCCACGCGGATGCGGAAGCCGCCCCGCGAGCCGATCGACCTATGTGACGACGGTCACCCCGACGGGTCGGTGGGCGGGTCCGTAGACGGTGTCACGACGGCGGACCGGGCGTCCGATCCCGGTGGCGATCTCCTCGATCTCCTCCGGGGTCTTGGCCGAGCCGTTCTCTGCGCCGGCCATCCGCGAGATGGTCTCCTCCATCAGGGTCCCGCCCAGGTCGTCGGCGCCGGATCGCAGCATGGTCCGCGTCCCCGCGACCCCGAGCTTGACCCAGCTCGTCTGCACGTGGTCGATCGCCCCGTGCAGCATGATGCGGGCCAGGGCGTGGACCGCGACGTTCTCCTCCCGGGTCGGTCCGGGCCGTGAGGCGCCGGCCAGGTACAGCGGCGCGCTGCGGTGCACGAAGGGCAGCGGGACGAACTCGGTGAAGCCGCCCGTGCGTTCTTGGATCCCACGCAGGGTCCGCAGGTGGGCCACCCAGTGGCGCGGGGTGTCCACGTGGCCGTACATCATCGTCGAACTCGACCGCAGCCCCACGTCGTGGGCGGTGGTGACGATGTCGATCCACTCGGAGGCGGGGAGTTTGCCCTTAGTGAGGACCCAGCGCACCTCGTCGTCGAGGATCTCCGCCGCGGTACCGGGGATGGTGTCCAGCCCCGCCGCACGGAGCTCGGTGAGCCACTCCCGGACCCCCACGCCCGACCGCGAGGCGCCGTTGGAGATCTCCATGGGGCTGAACGCGTGCACGTGCATGGACGGCACCCGCTCCTTGACCGCGCGGACCAGGTCGGCGTACCCGGACACCGGCAGGTCCGGGTCGATGCCGCCCTGCATGCACACCTCGGATGCGCCGGAGACGTACGCCTCGTACGCCCGGTCGGCGACCTCGGCGGCGGACAACGAGAACGCGTCGGCATCACCCTTGCGCTGGGCGAAGGCGCAGAAGCGGCAACCGGTGTAGCAGATGTTGGAGAAGTTGATGTTCCGGTTGACGACGTAGGTGACGGTGTCCCCCACCACGTCGGCGCGGATCCGGTCGGCGAGCCCCGCGACGGCCGCCAGGCCGTCCCCGGTGGCGGTGGCCAGCGCGAGGTACTGCTCATCGGTGAGGCCGGCGGGGTCCGCCTCGGCGGCACGCAGCGCGGCCACGACCTCGGCGTCGGCCCGCTCGGGGACGAGTGCCGCCGCCCCCAGTTCCGCCGCGCGGGCCCGGATGACGTCCCAGTTGCCGAAGGCCTCGCCGATGTCCGACCGGGTGTCCGTATTGCGGCCCTCGGAGTCGATCGCCGTGTGCAGATCGGTCCGTCCGCTCGAGTCCCAGTCGTCGTCGGGCTCCTGCCAGGGCCGTCCCTGCGGCTGCACCACCTCGTCGTCGTCCCCCACCACGGCGAGCCCGCTCGACGGGTCCGCCAGCGCACGGACGTGGCCCGCCACCCGCGGGTCGATCCACGCGTCTCCCGCACCGACGTAGCGGGGATGCGCGGTGAGTCGTTCGGTGAGCGTCCACCCGCGCGCGGCGAGGTCGGCGGTGAGCTCGTCGAGATGCGGCCACGGCCGCTCCGGGTTGACGTGGTCCGGGGTGAGCGGTGAGATGCCGCCCAGGTCGTCCACACCGGCGTCGATCAGGGCCAGCACGTCGTCGCGGTCGACGAGGTTGGGCGGGGCCTGCACGGCCACGCGCGGGTCGAGAACCAGTCGGGCGACGGCGATCGCGGCGAGGAACTCGTCGGTGTCCGCGTCGTCCGCGGCGCGCATCGCGGTGTCCGGCTTGGCGCGGAAGTTCTGGACGATCACCTCCTGCAGGTGACCGAACTCGCGGGCGAGCCCGGTCAGCGCGAGCAGGCTCTCGGCGCGCTCGGTGCGGTTTTCGCCGATCCCCACGAGGATCCCGGTGGTGAACGGCACGGCGAGGCGGCCCGCGTCGGTGAGGGTGCGCAGGCGGACGGCCGGATCCTTGTCGGGGCTGCCGTAGTGGCACTCGCCCGGGGTCGTGAACAGCCGGGTGGCGGTGGTCTCGAGCATCATGCCCATCGACGGGGCGACCGGCTTGAGCGTGGACAGTTCGGACCAGCTCATCACGCCCGGGTTGAGGTGCGGCAGCAGCCCGGTCTCCTCGAGCACCCGGATGGCCATGGCGCGCACGTAGTCCAGCGTCGAGGAGAAGCCGCGGGACTCGAGCCACTCCCGGGCCTCGGGCCAACGGTCCTCCGGCCGGTCCCCGAGGGTGAACAGCGCCTCCTTGCACCCGGCCTCCGCGCCGCGGCGGCACAGGTCCACGACCTCGTCGGGGTCGAGGAACATGCCCTCGCCCGCCGCCCGGAGCTTGCCGGGGACGGTGACGAACGTGCAGTAGTGGCAGCGGTCCCGGCACAGGCGGGTCAGCGGGACGAACACCTTGCGGGAGTACGTCACCACCCCGGGGCGCCCCTCGTCGACGAGGCGTGCGTCCCGGCGGGCCGCGGCGAGGGAGGTCAGCCGCGCCAGGTCCTCGCCCCGCGCGGCGAGCAGCACGGCAGCCTCGGTGACGTCCAGGGTGAGCCCGTCGGAGGCCCGGCGCAGGGCGCGCCGCATGGCCGACGCCGTTGGCCGGGGATCGGCGGGGGTCGGTACGTGATCCATGCCCGTGATGATGCCCCACCTCGCGTGCGTGGCGAGCGGCCGGTGCTCCACGGGTGGTCAGGGGCCTGACGCGTGCTCCCGCCCACTAGTCTTACCGTCATGCCCGATCACGCAGTCCCCCTCCGCACGAACGGGGACCCCCTGGTGTCCAGCCCGGCCGCAGCCGACGGGGGTGCACACGCGCTCCGCGCGCCGCGCCCGACGCTCGACGAGCGGGACGCCGGCGGCGAACTGCCGGACACCGGCGATGCGCTGCTGACGAACAACCGGGTGCTGGTCACCGCGCCGCGGCACCGGATCGAGAAGCGCACGCCGCTGCTCTTCGTGATCGAGGGGATCTGGTCCTGGGCGGTCCTCGCGGGCCTGCAGGTCGGCTGGTATTTCTGGGGCGACAACGTCATGGCGTTCTGGAACTGGGTGGCGCTGGCGGTGACGGTGCCGTTCGCGTTCATGGGCATCGTCGTGGCGCCGTGGTGGCGTTACATCGTGGCCCGGTGGGACGTCTCGGACACGGCGGTGTGCTCACGCAAGGGGTGGTGGACCACCCAGTTCCGCATCGCGCCGCTGGCCCGTCTGCAGACCGTCTACACGACGCGCACGCTGTTCGAGCGGTGGTTCGGCCTGGCGACCGTCAACGCCTCCACCGCGTCCGCCCAGGGCACGGTGGAGATCCGCGGGCTCAACCTGGCCGACGCCGAGGCGCTGGCCCAGCACCTCATCGCGATCGCCAACCTGGACTCGGAGGACGGGACGTGACCGGGCCCGAGACGGCGGCCGGGGTGACGGCGGGGTCGGACGACGACGACGAGGGCGTCACCTCAGCTGGCATCGCCCCGGCTCCGGAAGCCGAACCGGCGCAAGAGGTCCTCTCGGCCGACGAACCCGCGATCGGGGAGAAGATCGACCCGGAGGCCCCGTGGCAGCGCCTGTCCTGGCGCATGCTGCTCGTGTACCCGCTGGGCATGCTGACCCGTCTGCTCCCGCTGTTCCTCATCTCCCTGTGGTTGGGCTCCAACCGGAGCAACTACTGGTTCGAGATTATCGTGGTCTCGCTGGTGATCCTCAGCGGTGTCCTGCGGTGGCTGTCGACCAGCTATCAGGTCGGCCGCACCCACATCATCCTGAAGAAGGGCTTCTTCAGTCGACAGGTGGTCACTGTCGCCCGTCAGCGCATCCGGAGCGTCGACACCGAGTCCGACCTGTTCCACCGGGTCCTCAAGGTCTCGATCGTGGAGGTGGGGACCGGGCGGGCCGACTCCGGGAAGTCGGACGCCGAGCGGTTCCGCCTCGACGCCATCGACACCACACTCGTCGACCCGCTGCGGGACGAGCTCCTCAAACACCGACGCGCCATGGACCCCTCGCTCGACGTGGAGGACGAGGAACAGTGGGGGTCGAAATACGGGGAGGACATCGCCCGGTGGAAGGTCACCTGGTCGCGGTTCGCGCCGTTCTCCTTCATCGGGTTCGGCGTGCTGTTCTCCCTGTGGCTCATCACCTGGCAGATGGGCGACATGCACGACCGCATCATGGGCCTGACGGTGGTCGAGGGGACCATCGACTGGCTGGATTCACTGGGGCAACCCTGGGCGTTCGTCGGCAAGGGGGTCGCGATCTGGCTGGTCGCCGGGGTGCTGGCGATCATCACCTACGCCATCCGGTACGGCAAGTACGCGCTGACCGACCGGGGCCAGCTGCTCTACGTCCAGAACGGCATCCTGCGGCGCAAGCACATCGCCCTCGACAAGGCCCGGTTGCGCGGCGTGGAGATGCGGCTGCCGGTCTACCTGCGGATGCTCGGCGGCGGCCGGCTGGAACCCATCATGACCGGCACCAAGAAGGGCGCCACCGCGTCGACCCTGCTGCCGCAGGCGCCGATCGCGGACGTGCGTCGGGTGGCGATCCGCATCCTCGGAAACGAGACGCCGGTGACCGTCCCGCTGCGGCGGCACCCGTGGAAGGCCTCCCGTCGGCGGGTCACTCGGGGCCTGCTCCCGTTCTGGATCGTCGCCGGGATCATCGTGCTGGTGCGGATCGACTCGGGCCCGTCGGCGGACATCTGGGTGCACTGGGGCATCCCCGCCGCACTGGTGTTCTTCGTGGTGCTGTCGGTGGACCGTATCCGCATGCTCGGACACGCGCTACTGCCGGAGGTGTTGGTGACCTCGAACGGGTCGTGGACCGCCAAGCGATCCGTTCTCGAGGCGGACGGGATCATCGGCTGGACCGTCACCCAGTCGGTGTTCCAGCGCACGGCGCGCGTCGCGACCGTCTCCGCGGCCACACCGGCCGGGAACGGCGTCTACTCGGTGGTCGACATCGACGCCGACGAGGCGTGGGCGCTCGCCGAGGCGCTGACGCCGGGGATCACCGACGTGTGGCACCACACCGGAGAGCCCGCGGGCCGTGTCTCACCGTCGATGGGCGTCCGACGTTGGTGACGGCCACAGCGTGGCCATCCACAGCGGGACCAGACCCCCGAACACCAGGAGCGCGAGCCCGCGCAGTCCGATCGGCACGGGCATGTCTCCCCCGGGGCCCAGATTGATCGCGACCAACGTGAGGATCCAGACGAGGGCGGGGAACGCCGCCACGATCTTCCGCTGCGACCACATCGACCCGACCCGCACCAGGAACAGCGACCACGCCCCGGCGGCGAGGACGCTGATCGGGACCGGCACGAGACCGACATACATGGTCAGCCACGCCGAGGCGAGCACGCAGCTTGCCACCGCACCGATCGCGAGCAGCACCAGCGCAGTCCCCAACTCGGCGACGGAAGCCGCCCGCGCACGCGGTACCACGGAGGCCCCCTGCGCGCCCTGCGCCGCGGCTGTCATGGTCGCTCCCCGCCCAGCCCGTCGAGCAGGTGCGCCGACCCGGCCGGGCACGTGACGTACGGCCCGTCGTCCTCGGCGCGGTCACGGGCGATGTACCACTCCACCTGGGGGACGGACTGCAGGACCCCGTTGGTCAGGGCGAGGAACCAGGGCTCCCCCTCCGGGCCGGGCACCAGCTCGAGCTGGGTGGTGTGTCCGGTCAGGGCGGCCAGTTTGGCGGCGTAGTCGGGGTCGTCCAGCGGGACGCGATGGGTCAGTCTCGAGTCCGGGACGGACGGCAGTTCGCCGGACTCCGGGTGCCGCAGGTGCGCGGGCGGCGCAGGGTGGGTCCGGGTGGTCTCCGACCGCGCAGTGACCGTCCAGGCCACACGCTCCGGCCGGTGGGCGGCGTCCTCGATGGCGGCGTGCACCACCTCGTGGGCCCGGATGTGGTCGGGGTGGCCGTAGCCGCCCCGCGGGTCGTAGGTCACCACGAGATGGGGCCTGAAGTCGTCGAGGACGGCCACCACCTCGTCCACCGCCTCCCTGCCCGACTGCACGAACGCACGCGGGTGGTCGGCCGAGGGGGTCCCCGCCATCCCGGAGTCGCGCCACCGGCCGGCGCCGCCGAGGAAGCGGGTGCGGTCGACCCCGAGGGCACGCAGGGCACCCGCCAGCTCGCCGATCCGGTATCCGCCGAGTTGGTCGGCGCGGTCCGCGACGAGGCCGGCGAACTCCTCGCCGAGTACCTCGCCCTCCTCCCCGAGCGTGCAGGTGACGACCCGGACGTCGGCACCGGCGGCGACCAGCGCGGCGATCGTGCCGCCGGTCGTGATCGCCTCGTCGTCGGGATGGGCGTGGATGAACAGGGCGCGCACGCCGTCGGCGGGCGGGGTCGCGGTGGTCGGTGTCATCCGGTCCTCCTCCAGGCGGGTGCGGTGTCGAACACGTCGGTGGCCGGCCTCTGGTCCGGGTCGTCGCGGGCCGGCTCCGTCCCGCTCACGTCGACCCCGTCGGCCGCCAGAAGCAGGGCCGGCCGAACGAGCGGCACCCGCAGGGCCAGTTCGGCGACCCTGTCGCCCGCGGCGGCGAGATCGACCGCGGAACCCGGGGCGGGCGGGGCGCCCTGACCGGACGGACCTCCCGGCCCCGCCACGCCGAGCGCCCGGTTGATCTCGGGGTCACAGACTCCGGTGACGTCACCGGCCCGCGCGGCCGCGCTGCGGCCGAGTGTGCGCGAGGGGGTGGTGGGCGTCGTGGTGACGGTGGTGGTGGCACTCGTCCGTCGATCGGGGGTCTCCCCCGTGTCCGGGTCGGGCGGGATGAGGCTCGACACGGTCGTCGGCGTGCGGGACGGGACCGCGGTCGTCGTCCCGGTGGCGGCCGGGGGTGTCGCGCAGGCGAAGCGCGACACCGCGGCGACCTCGGGCCGTCCGTCGGTCCGCTGCCAGCCCACGACGCCGTCGACGAGCCCGTGCGGGAGGGCGTCCGCGTACAGGGCGGTCGCGTCCAGCTCCCACACCCGGGCGCCTATCCCCGCAGAGCGAAGTTGGTCGGCGACGGTGTAGGCAGCGGTCACGGCCCGCTCGTCCGCGCCCTCGACCCCCAGGGTCACGGCCAGCGGGGTCCCGTCACGTCGCCAGCGCGTGCCCGTGCGGGTGAAGCCGGCGTCGCCCAGCTCGCGCTCGACGGCGTCCGCGTCAGCGGTGACGGTATCGGCCGATCCCGCGGGGAACGGGAAGGACGACACGGACGGATCGGCCTCCCGCGTGACGATGCGCCCCACCACCTCGGGGTCGATCGCCGCGGCCACCGCGCGACGGACCGCCGGATCGGCCACCGCCGGCGCGACCGTGTTCAGCCCGAGTTCGAGCTGGGCCGCGCTCTCCAGGGGCGCGGTGGTCACTCCCGGGACCGTGGCGGCCACGTCCGCCGCCACCGGGTTCGCCGAGACGATCGCCATCACCCCGGGACCGCCCCTCAGCGACTCCCCGAGCTGGCCGGCTCCGGTGGCCCGTCGCACGACGATCTGGTCGACCTCGGGCGCGCGGGCCCAGTACCGGTCGTTGCGCACGAATTCGATCTGCCCCCGGCCGATGTCGGCCGTGCGGATCATGAACGGACCCGCGCTCGTCACGGGCAGGAACTGCATCGAACCCTGGAACCCGTCGGGCGCACCCTTGAGGATGTGCGCGGGGAGGAGGTGGGTGAACAGGCCCCGCCAGTGCTCCGGCACGACGTCGAACTCCACGTCGACGACCTTGCCGCCAGCACCGGAACGGACCTCCACGATCCTCTCGTACCCGGCCGGATCGACCACGCCGGGCTGGGTGGTCATCTGCCGCCAGAGGTACTCGAAGTCCTCGGCCGCGACGGGGACACCGTCAGACCACTGCGCCTGCTGATCGATCGTGTACCGGATGGTCGAGGGGGCCCCGGGGACCCGCGCGGCGGAGACCAGGAGATCCCGGTTGAGCGTCTGTTCGCCACCGGGGCCCGGGACGAACGCGCTGGGCAGCAGCAGCGAGGCCACGAGGTCGGTGTCCACGCCCTGGTCGGCCAGGAGGTGCGGGTTGAACCCCGGGTCCACCCGGTTCAGTGCGAGCAGGAGACCGTCCTCCGTGAGGGTGACCGACGCGCCGTCGGTGCGCTCCTCGCCCACCACCGCCGGTGGGGGCGGGTCGGCGACGCACCCGGTGACGACGACGAGGGCCAGCGCGGCGCACACCGCGGCGGCACCCCGCCGGCGCACCGACGCCCCCCTCGTCGTCATCTGGTTCCGGTCTAGCCGACCGTCTGCTGGTCGCGCGACTTGGACCGGCTGCGGGCCTTGGCCCGCTCGTTGGCGGTGAGCAGGACCTTGCGCACGCGGACCACCTCGGGGGCCACCTCGACACACTCGTCGGCGGCACAGAACTCCATGGCCTCCTCGAGGGAGAGGTTCTTGTGCTTGGACAGCGTCTCGGTGGCGTCGGAGGAGGCCGCACGCATGTTCGTGAGCTTCTTCTCCTTGGTGATGTTGACGTCCATGTCCTCCGAGCGCGGGTTCTCCCCCACGACGACGCCCTCGTAGACCTCGGAGCCGGGCTCGATGAAGAAGTCACCGCGGTCGGCCAACCCGAGCAGCGCGAACGTGGTGGCCTTGCCCGCACGGTCCGCGACCAGCGAACCGGTGTGCCGGGCCCGGATCTCCCCGGCCCACGGCTCGTACCCGGCGGAGTACGAGTTGGCGATCCCCGCACCCCGGGTATCGGTCATGAAGGTGGTCCGGAAGCCGATGAGGCCGCGTGCGGGGACGGTGAACTCCATGCGCACCCAGCCGGAGCCGTGGTTGCTCATCTGCTCCATGCGGCCCTTGCGGGCGGCCATGAGCTGTGTGACGGCGCCGAGGTGCTCCTCGGGGACGTCGATGGTCATGTGCTCGAACGGCTCGTGGAGCTTGCCGTCGATCGTCTTGGTGACCACCTGCGGCTTGCCGACGGTGAGCTCGAACCCCTCGCGGCGCATGGTCTCGACGAGGATGGACAGCGCCATCTCGCCACGACCCTGCACCTCCCAGTCGTCGGGCCGCTCGGTGTCGAGCACTTTGAGCGAGACGTTGCCCACGAGCTCCTGGTCGAGGCGCGCCTTGACCATGCGCGCGGTGAGCTTCTTGCCGCCGTTCCGGCCGGCCAGGGGCGAGGTGTTGACGCCGATGGTCATGGAGATGGCGGGCTCGTCGACCGTGATGGCCGGGAGGGCGACCGGGTTCTCCGGATCCGCCAGCGTGTCACCGATCATGATGTCGCTGATACCGGCGACCGCGACGATGTCACCGGCGACGGCCTCCTCGGTGGGCACCCGCTCGACACCGTCGGTCTTGAGCAGCTCCGAGATCTTGACGGACTTGGTCTCCTGCTCGCCGCCCGGCAGATTGTGGATCCACGCGACCTGCTGCCCCTTGCGCAGACGGCCGTTGTGGATGCGCACCAGACCGATACGGCCGAGGAAGTTGGAGGCGTCCAGGTTGGTGACGTGGGCCTGCAGCGGGGCGTCGGCGTCCCCGCGGGGGGCGGGGATCACGTCGTAGAGGAGCGCGAACAGCTCGTCGAGGTTCTCCCCCTCCGGCTCCTGGCCGTTGGCCGGCTGGGTGGTGGACGCCTTGCCGGCGCGGCCGGAGGCGAAGACCACGGGCAGCTCGAGCGCGTGCTCGGCGGCGGCCTGGGCGGCGGGGTCCTCCAGATCGGCCGCGAGATCGAGGAGCAGGTCCTGGGCCTCCTCGACGACCTCGTCGATCCGCGCGTCCGGCCGGTCGGTCTTGTTGACGACGATGATGACCGGCAGGGAGGCGGCGAGCGCCTTGCGCAGCACGAAGCGGGTCTGCGGCAGCGGCCCCTCGGACGAGTCGATGAGCAGGACGACGCCGTCCACCATGTTCAGGCCACGCTCGACCTCGCCGCCGAAGTCCGCGTGGCCCGGGGTGTCGATGATGTTGAAGACGAGGTCGGCGCCACCCGCACCCGCGCCGTGTCGTCGCACGGAGGTGTTCTTGGCGAGGATCGTGATGCCCTTCTCACGCTCGAGGTCGCCCGAGTCCATGACCCGGTCCACGAGCTCCGCGCGTTCGTCGAACGCGCCGGACTGGCGCAGCATCGCGTCGACGAGTGTCGTCTTCCCGTGGTCGACGTGGGCGACGATTGCGACGTTGCGGAACTCGGTCAAGGCCATACGCTGGGTTCTCCCTCGGAGGCTTACGGGCGCCCGGGGCGGCTCCTGGGCCGCCGGGCTGGTGGTGGGAATCGACGGCGCTAGTCAGCCGCGATCCACAGGCGCGTCCGGTCGAGCGCGCGTGCGGATCCACTTTACCCGCTGATCCGGACGATCCCCCCATCCTGAGACCACCCCGACAGTGCGGACGCCCTGTGTGTTATTTACATCACGTATAACTTCTGTAACATCAGCACCAGAACGCGCGTCTGCCCGACTCCCGGTGCCCGTGACTCGGGACACTTATGAGAATATCTAGCGGTCGACCGGTCGGCCCGTCCGCCGGTCCGCCCGCCCATCCGAAGAATGGACTCGCCAGTGATCCGCCACTCGCTCAGGACCTCGTTCCGGACCATCGGTCTCGGGGCCGTCGCCGCCGTCGCGGTCGGTCTCGCCGCACCCGCCACCGCCAGCGCGCAGTCGCTCGACGAACTGGGGCGCCCGACCGAGCCCGTGCTCCAGGCGATCGAGAACCTCGCCGAGCAGCAGTGGATCCCCGAGGAGACCCGGGGCACCATCGCCCGCGCCGTCGGGTTCTTCCGTGGCACCGGCGAACCCGGCACCCCGATTCCCGAGAACGGCCCGGTCATCGCGCAGTTCGCCTACCCCACGATCATGCAGCAGTGCATCGGCGGTGAGCAGACCGCCGTCGGTGCCGCGACCGCCGTGCCCGGCCCGGCCGATCTGCCGCTGCCCGGCATCGCCCCCGGCCATCTCGGTTTCATCTTCACCGCCCTGGGCACCGAGGGTGTCGCGGCCCAGCAGGCCCAGCCCATGACCGTCGACTGGATCAACGTCAACAACGGTCGTCGCGGTACCACCGTCCTCGGGTACAACGGCCTCAACGAGGGCGGCCCCGCCACCGTCAACGGGGTCGCCGACACGGGCCCGGGCCAGGTTCTCATGCTCCTGCAGGGTGGCGTCACCACGAACCTGGAGGAGGGCGGGACCGCCAACTGCGTCGCCTTCCCCACCGTGGGGACCGCGTTCGTCCGGTGACCGCCGACGGTAGCGGGCCCCACCCCGTCGCCGACCAGGACCTGACCGAGGCCCGTCTCGCCCTCACCGGCGACGGGCCTCTGGTCGTTCTCAGCGGCGCCGGGATGAGCGCCGAGAGTGGTGTGCCCACCTTCCGCGACGCCCAGACCGGCCTGTGGGAGCGGTACGACCCGTCCGCACTGGCCACGCCGGAAGCCTGGGCACGCGACCGGGACACCGTCTGGGCCTGGTACCGCTGGCGTGAGCGCCTGGTCTCCGGCGCGGAGCCGAATGCCGGGCACGTCGCGGTGGCCCGCGCCCAGGCCCACCGTGACGTCGTGGTGGTCACGCAGAACGTCGACGACCTCCACGAGCGCGCCGGATCGAGCCGGGTGCACCACGTTCACGGGAGTCTGTTCGCCCACCACTGCGACACCTGCGACGCTCCGATGGAGGTCGGCCCTCCTCCCGCCGAGCCCGTCGACAGCCTCACCCCGCCGAGCTGCGACCGGTGTGGCGGGCGCGCCCGACCGGGCGTCGTGTGGTTCGGCGAGATGCTCCCGGGCCGGCCCTGGGACGCGGCAGTCGACGCGGTCACCTCGGCCGCGGCGGTGCTCGTCGTCGGCACCTCCGGCCTGGTCCACCCCGCGGCGTCACTACCCGGACTCGCCGCCGACGCCCGGATCCCGGTGGTCGAGGTGAACCTGGGGCCCTCGGGACTCGGCTCCGAGGTCTCGGTTCACGTCCGGGCCACCGCAGGGCAGGCGCTTCCTCAACTCTTGGCACCCTGAACCCCGGGCCGCCCTTACGGCCCTGCCACACACCGGCTGGCGGAAACCTCTCTGGGGCCGATAGAGCGCGCTAGCGTAGCGCGCAGGGACCCACGCCCGGAGTTCCCGCTCCTCCGTTCGCACGGAGGCCAAGACCAGAGGTCACCTCATGTCTGATTCGTCCCCGGCAACCCCGTCTACCGCCACGGCCACCGCCGCGGTCATCGCCGCCGAGCTGATCGGCACCTTCTGGCTCGTCCTCGGCGGTTGCGGCACCGCCGTGTTCGCGGCCGTCCAGATCGCCACCGCCGATACCGGCGACGTCCCCGTCGGCGTGGGATACCTCGGGGTTGCGATCGCGTTCGGGCTCACGGTCCTCACCGGCGCCTACGCGTTCGGGCACATCTCGGGCGGTCACTTCAACCCCGCGGTGACCATCGGCACCGCGGTCGCCGGACGCCTCCCCTGGTCCAAAGCTCCCGTCTACATCGTCAGTCAGGTCGTCGGGGGTCTGGTCGCGGGGGCGCGCTGATCCTCGTCGTGGCAAGCGGAAAAGACGGATTCGAGGCCACCGGCAGCATGGCCGCCAACGGCTACGGGGCCAACTCGCCCGACGGCTACGGCCTGCTCTCGGCGCTACTCATCGAGATCGTCCTCACGGCCCTCTTCGTGTGGGTCATCCTCGGCGCCACCGATCACCGGGCCCCCGCCGGCTTCGCGCCCGCGGCCATCGGCCTCACACTGACGCTCATCCACCTCATCTCCATCCCGATCACCAACACATCGGTGAACCCGGCACGGTCGACGGCCGTGGCGTTCTTCAACGGGGGCGGCGCACCGGGCCAGCTGTGGCTGTTCTGGGTGGCACCGATCGTCGGTGCCCTGATCGCCGGAATCCTGTACGGCCCGTTGTTCGGCGCTCGCGGGCTCAACGGTCGATCCGTGGCCGTCTCGGCCTGACGCACCGCCGACGGGGTCAACACGAAGGGCCCGAGGGAGAACTTCCTCCCACGGGCCCCTCATCGATGCGGCCGCTCCGAGGCGCGAGGCCTCCTCCGGTCAGTGGCGGGGTTCATCCCCGCGGGTCCGGCCCAGCATCTTGTCCACGATGCCCGGCTTGTCGTCAGGATGACGGTCCGGATCGACGGTGTCGCCGGGCGTCCCGGTCCGGTGCCCCGACCTCGCCTGCGGATCAGAACCACCGGGGACATCGTCGGTCCGGGCGTGGCGCCCGCCGGCGTCACCCGCGCCGACTCCGGATGCTCCCGCGGCCGCGGCACCCGCTCCGTGGCGGCCCCGGTCACCGGAGTCGTTACCGGACCCGGAAGTGGCGGACGAGCCCATACCGGTCCCGGTGGCCATCCCTCCGTGATCGGTGCCACGGCCACGACCCTCGTCGGGGACCCGGTCACCGCGCAACGCACCGCGGTCGTGGTCGTGACCGCGGTCGCGATCATGGCTCAGGTCGCCGCCATGGTCGCGATCGTGCGTGAGACCCCGATCGCCGTGGTCGCGACCGCGGTCGAGGTCATCAGCACGGCCCTTGGGATCGAGCTTCTCGGCGGTCTGTTCCATCCGCCGGACATCGTGCTTCTGCTCGTCGACGGTGCCGCGCTGCCGCTCGGCCTCCACCCGGAGCTTGTCGGCCTCGGCGGCCTTCGCACGGGCCTCCTGCTCGGCTGCGCCCGCCCGGTGCTCCTGCTCGCGGACGACCGCGTCCTGCTGCTCGAGCTGCTGCTCGCGTTCTCGTGCGCTGCGCCGCAGTTCCGCGGCCTCGGTGAGCTTCTTCCGGTTGCTGCTCTTGACGGCCATCGCGATGAGCGCGATCACGATGATCAGCGCGATCACCCCGATGATGATCCAGATGATGGGGTCCACAGCTGCCTCCCTTTCAGGGGTCGGGTTGCGTCTGGAACGTAACCCCGCCCCCAGACGGGTGCCACCGGTCGCGCCCGTGGCGGTATTGGCTCGGCGCCCGCGGCACCGGCCCGGCGCGCGGTGACCGCTAGTGGTGAGCCCGCGGGAGCAGTCCCGCCTCCCGCGCCTCCCGGCTGAGCCGCTCCCGGTGATCCGGGTGCGCCACAGCGATCAGCGCCGCGGCCCGCCCGGCGACCGACTTGCCCCTCAGCTCCGCGATACCGAATTCGGTGACGACGTTCTCGATGATGTTCTTGTGGGTGGTGACCGGACTGCCGGGCGTGAGCGACAGGGAGATCCTGCTGACGCCCCCGGAGGTCTGCGACGGGGTGACGATGAACCCGTGGCCTCCCGGGGAGAACGTGCAGCCCCGGGCGAAGTCCGCCTGTCCCCCGGCACCCGACCAGTACCGGCCGCCGATGGTCTCCGAGGCCGCCTGCCCGAACAGGTCCACCTCGCTGGTCGCGTTGATCGAGTAGAGATTGTGCTCCTCGCCGATCACCCTCGGGTCGTTGACGATGTCCACGGGGAGCATCGCCACAGACGGGTTGTTGTGGAGCCAGTCCATGAGTCGCTGCGACCCGAGGGCGAAGGTGGTGACGTGCTTGAACGGCCGCCCCGTCTTGCGCGACCCGTCGATCACCCCGGCCTCGACGAGGTCCATCACCCCGTCGGACAACGCCTCGGTGTGGATCCCCAGATGACGGTGATCCGTCAGTCGGGACAGGAATGCGTTCGGCAACCTGCCGACCCCGAGTTGGAGACAGGCCCCGTCGGGGACACGGTCGGCGATGACGTCCGCGATCGCGTTGTCCGTCTCCCCCGGTGGCGGCGCCTCCATGGTGATCATCGGGGTGTCGTTACGGGTCACGCCCACCACCTGGGAGATGTGGATGTGGTTGCGCCCGAAGGTGCGGGGCATGTGGGAGTTGACCTCGACGAAGAACGGCACCTGGCCGATGAACGAGGCCACGTAGTCGGCGTTCGTGCCCATCGAGAAGAAACCGTGCTCGTCGATCTCCGACACCGTGGCGATCGCCAGACCGGGAGGAGAGAACTCGCGCAGCGTGGCCGGCACCTGCGCGAAATCGACGGGGATGAGGTCGCAGTGGCCCCGGTGGAAGTTCTCCCGCGACCCGCGACCCAGGAAGTAGTCGACATGCCGGAGCCTGCCCGGGTAGGCACCCTCCATGAACGGCAGCGACTCCCAGGGATCCATGTGGTGGACCGTCACGTCCTCCAGTCCGGCGGCCCCGGCGTCCAGCGCCCGCAGCAGCGCGGGCGGGGCGGCGTTCTGGATGGGCACGATGACGTGCATCCCCGGCGTGATGTGGTCGAGGACCGCCTCGGCTGGACGCTCCTCGTACTCGACGTTCCTCGTCACTGACACCTGCTCTCGTAGATCCGGACCCCGCGGTGCGGTGGCACACCCAGGCGGTTTCAGGACAGGGCCGGGATGACCTCGCGCTCGAACAACTCGAGCCCGGACGTGTCGGTGGCGATCTCGGGGAAGTAGAAGATGCCGTACTCCATTCCCAACGCCTTGATCTCCGTCAGCTTCTCGACGATCTGCTCCGGCGTCCCCACCGCCGGGAGTCCGCGGTACGCGCCGAGCTGGCGTTCCGCCTCGTCCTCACCGACGTGCGTCGCCATCCGGTCCTTCAGATACGCCAACCGATCCGCGACGTCCTTCTCGGTCTCCCCGATCGCCACGTTGTAGTTCGCGGTCCGGGTGATCTCGGCCGGGTCACGACCGATGTCCCGACAGTGCCCGAACAGCACCTTCGATTTGTGGTCGAAGCCCTCGGCGGTGCCGTCGAAGTTGGTGTAGTCCGCGTACCTCGCGGCGGTGCGGAGGGTCTTTCGCTCGCCCCCGCCCGCGATCCACAGGGGTATGCCGCTCTCCTGCAGAGGCGTCGGCTGCACGATCGCCCCGTCGACCCGGTAGTGCTCGCCGTCGAGTGAGACCACACCGTCGGACCACGCCTCGGACAGGATGCGCACACCCTCGTCGAGCATGGCCAACCGCTCACCCGCGGAAGGGAATCCGTAGCCGTACGCTCGCCATTCGTGCTCGTACCAGCCCGCGCCGATCCCCATCTCCACCCGGCCGCCGGAGATGTGGTCGACCGTCGCGGCGATCTTCGCCAGCAATGCCGGGTTGCGGTATCCGAGGCACGTGCACATCTGACCCAGCCGGACCCGGGAGGTGGTCGCACCGAGCGCCGACATCAGGCTCCATGCCTCGTGCGTCGCCTCGGTCGAGGTGAGGGGCGCGGTGTGCATGTGGTCGTACAACCACACCGACTCCCACGGCCCGGCGTCCGCGCGGGCGGCCAGGTCGGAGATGACCGGCCAGTGACGGGCGGCCGGCACGTCGACCAGGTCGAGGCGCCAACCCTGGGGCAGGAACAGTCCGAATCGCATGGAGCCGAGCCTAGCCCCGGAACCCGGCCCGGGTGGCCGACCCACGACCGGTTCCGACGGGTGGGCCAGCGCTACCGGATCAGACGCTGCGGTCCTCGTCGTCGTCATCGGGTGGGTCCAGCGTGCCGGCGGCGAGCACGAACCCGGCCGGACGGGGTCCGTCCGGGGCGCTGCCCAACAGCGCGACGCGCACCGTCGACTCGGTCGCACCGGGCTGCCGTTCGCCGATCCTCGCGTCGACAGGGACCTCCACGTCGGCATCGACGACCGCGGTCTCCACGTGCGCACCGGACCGGACCACGGCACCCGGCAGGATGACACTGTCGCGGACCCTCGCACCCGCTTCGATGACCGCCCCGGGCCCCACGACGGAATGCTCGACCGTCCCGTGAACCACCGCGCCGTGGCCGAGCAGTGACCCGACGACCTGCGCCGCCTCCCCGGTCCGGGCGGGACCGCTGAAGGCCGACGCGGTCCGCAGGGACCACCCCGGGACGTCCAGCTCGTGGACCGGGGACTCGCCGAGGAGGTCCATGTGGCCGGCCCAGTAGGACTCGACGGTCCCCACGTCCCGCCAGTACCCCTCGTGCCGCCACTCCCGGGCGTGCCCCGCCCCGACCATGGCGGGCAGGATGTTGTCCCCGATGTCGCCCAGGTCCCCGGCGCCGCCGGCGGTGACGACGTCCTCGTGGGCCCGCTCGAGGTAGCTGATGAGGGCGGTCGTGTTGAAGACGAAGATCTCCGCGCAGATCAGGTCGCCGTCCGGGTCGTCCGGCTTGTAGCGGTACTCGGTGACGGCCCCGTCCTCGCCCACCCGGACCACGCCGTAGCGGGAGGCGTCCTCGGGGGCCACGCGAGTGGTGACCATGGTGAGCTCGGCGAACGAGTCCAGGTGATCGCGGACCAGTTCGTCGTAGTCGAGGCGGTACACCGCGTCCGCACTGACCACGACCGTGACGTCCGGGGCCGCCTCGCGCAGGGGCTCGATCTGCTTCCACAGTGCGTCCGCGGTCCCCGAGTGGAAACCGTCCCGGCCCGTGCCCTGCGACGGGTGCAGCACCAGCAGACCGCCGTCGAGTCGGTCGAGATCCCACGGGCGGCCGCTCCGCAGATGGGACCCCAGGGACACCGGATGGAACTGCTGCACCACCCAGACATCCCTCAGGCCCGAGTTGGCGGCATTGCTCAGGGAGAAGTCCACCAGCTGGTATCCGGCCCCGTAGGGGACGGCCGGCTTGGCCCGGTCCCGGGTGAGCGCACGGAGCCGGGAACCGGCTCCACCTGCGAGGACTATGGTGACGACCGACAGCGGCGCCATGCGAGGTCTCCTCTCCGGTCAGGCGTGGGACTACCCACCCCTTGCGAGTACGACACTCTAACCGGACTGCGGCGTCATCCCACCGGTCGCCCGGCACCGTGAGACCGGATCAGGCCGCGGCGGATCAGGCGGTGGATCAGGCGGTGGGCTCAGGCGGTGGACAACGCCGCGCCACACTCCTCCAACTCGTCCTCCCCGTCGAAGTACAGGGCCACGTACCGCCCGGCGACCTCGGCGACCTGCATCTCCATGTCGTAGACAGCCTTGAGGACATCGGTGCGCATGATCTCGGCCGGGGTGCCGTCGGAGACGATCCGCCCGTCCTTCATGGCGATGATCCGGTCCGAGTACGCGGCGGCGATGTTAATGTCGTGGATGACGAGCACGATGGTCTTGCCCCGCTCCGCGGCGGTGCGACGCAGCAACCGCATGATCGAGGTGGCGTGCCGGAGATCGAGGTTGTTCAGAGGCTCGTCCAGCAGGACGTAGTCCGTGTCCTGCGCCAAGACCATCGCGATGTGCGCCCGTTGGCGCTGGCCACCAGACAACTCGTCGAGATACCGGTCGGCGAGGTCCTCGAGTTCCATCGCCCCCAGGGCGTAGTCGACGTGCTCGGCGTCGTCCGGGCCGGGCCTGCCACCGTTGTGGGGGAACCGGCCGAATCCGACCAGCTCCCGCACGGTGAGCCGGATGGAGACGGCGTTCTCCTGGCGGAGCACCGCGAGGCGGCGGGCCAGCTCACGCCCACCGTTGACCGACACGTCGACGCCGTCGACGAGCACCGTTCCGGAATCCGCCGCCTGGAGCCGGCTCATGACACCCAGCAGCGTCGACTTCCCTGCGCCGTTGGGCCCGATGAGAGACGTCACGCCACCGTGCGCGAAGCACGCGGTCACGTCGTGCAGGACCCGGGTGTCGCCGTAGGACGAACACACCGACCGCGCCTCGATACCGCAACCGGCCGACCACCGGTTCTCACCGGATCGGTCGTCACGGCGTCGGAACGGGAGAAGGGACATGATGTGCCTCTCTTTCAGCGTGCGCGGTTGGTCAGGAGCAGGAACAGGAACAGCAGGCCGCCGGCGAACTCGATGACGATGCTCAGGGCGGACTCGACGCCGAGGGCGCCGAGGACCATCTCGCCCCCAGCCAGGGCGATCACGCCCAGCAGCGAGGCCACCGGCAGGGTGAACCGGTGCAGGGTGGTGCCGAGCAGGGCGTACGCCGCGTTGGCGACGATGAGCCCGAAGAACATCACCGGCCCGATCAGGGCCGTGGAGGCGGACACCAGGAAGGAGACCACCACCAGGACCACGATCGTGACCCGGCGGTGGTCGACGCCGAGCGCGACGGCGGGATCGCGCCCCAGCAGCATCACGTCGAGCCGACGACCGAGGATCGCCACGGCCACCAGCCCGCCCACCACGATGACCCCGCACGCCACGAGCACGTCGAGTTGGACGCCCCGGAAACTCGCGAACATGGCGTCCTGGATCTGCAGGTAGGCAGCCGGGTCCAGCAGGCGCTGGAAGAACGAGGAGGCGGAGCGGAAGAACACGCCGAACACCACACCCACCAGCAGCAGCAGGTGGATGTCCGTCCTCCGACCGCCGAGCAGCCACAGGTACAGCGAGGTCGACGCGACCACCATGATCGCGGTCTGACCGAGGAACCCGGAGAGACCGCCGCTCGTCAGGCCCCCGATGACGGCGGCATCGCGCGGGATCATGAAGAACACGAGCATGGTCTGGATGAGCAGGTACAGCGAGTCGAAACCCATCAGCGCCGGCGTGAGGATCCGGTTGCCGGTGACGGTCTGGAAGATCACCGTCGAGACCCCGACCGCGACCGAGACCAGAACGATCGCCACCGCGTGGCGCGACAGTCGGTCGAGGGAGTAGGACCACGCCCTCGAACCGACGGTGTCCGGCAACCCGGAGAGGACGAGTGCGGCGAGCGCCGCGATGGCCGCGACAGCACACACGAGGGTCACGATCCACCGTCGACGGCGGTCGGCCTCCGCTCTCGTCCGCCCCCGGGTGAGGCTCTCCGGCGGTGCGACAAGGATGGCGGTCTCAGGCATTGCGCACCCCTCTCAGCATCATGGCCAGGAACACGGCGCCGCCGAGGATCCCGACGATCGTCCCGACGGGGACCTCGCCGGCGCCGGGGGCGCCGCCGGCGAACAACCCGGGCAGCGACCGGCCCACCATGTCGCAGATCAGGACGGTGACCGCCCCGAGCAGTGCCACGAGGGGCAGGCCCCGTCGGGCGTCGTCACCCACCAGTCGTGAGACGACGTTGGGAACGACGAGCCCGAGGAGCGGGAGGGCACCGACGGTGACCACGACTACGGCGGCGACCGCCGCCACGATCGCCATCCCGGCGGCGACGACGGTCTTGTGGTCGAGCCCGAGACCGGTCGAGACGTCCTCACCCAGGCCCGCCACGGTGAAGCGGTCAGCGGCGATGTAGGCGAGGACACCGAGAACCGCCACCAGCCACAGCAGCTCGTACCGCCCGGCCAGGACCGCCGAGAAGTCGGCGAGCATCCACGAGTTGAGCATCTGGAGAAGGTCGCGCGACAGGGCCAGGAAGGCCGCGACCGCCCCGATCACGGAGCCGAGCATGATGCCGATGAGGGGCACCACGAACGAGTCCGACACGGGGACGCGACGGATGCAGGCGAGGAACAGGGCGGTCCCGGCGAGCGCGAACACCATGGCCACGAGCATCTTGGCCACGATCGGGGCGCCCGGTGCGATGATCGCCACCACCACCAGGCCCAGCCCCGCCGATTCGACGGTCCCCGCGGTCGACGGTTCGACGAAGCGGTTGCGGGTGAGCAACTGCATGAGCAGACCGGCGATCGCCAGCGACGCCCCCGCGAGGGCGGCGGCGGCGGTGCGGGGCAGACGGGCCTCGACGAGATAGACGCGGTGCGCCTCGGTGAGCCCGCCGGTGAGCGCGTCCCACACGGTGATGTCGGCCGCGCCGACGAACACGCTCGCGACGAGCGAGAGCACGAGCGCGACGACGCCGAGCGCCGGCCACAGCGAGGTGCGCTGCGGTCGGCGCTCGACCAGGGTCGTCGTCATGAGAAGTGGACTCCCACCGTCAGGAGACGGCGGAGTCGATCTCGTCGATCATCGACTCGAGGACGCCGATGCCGCCCCCGACGAGGTACCAGTTCTGGCCGTCCAGGAAGTGGACGTTGTCGTTGGTCGCGGCGTTGGTCCGGTTGAACAGCGGGTTGTCGAGCAGGGCTGTGGCCGCCTCGCCCTCGGCACCGATCGCGGCGTCGCGGTCGATGACGAAGACGTGGTCGGGGTTCAGCTCGGCGATCTGCTCCCAGCTCAGCGGCGCGCCGTGGCTGCCCTCGGACTCGAGCTCACCGGCGGGCGTCATGCCGAGCTCGTTGAAGATGAGGTCGAAGCGCGAACCCGGTCCGTACCCCGTGACCTTGCCACCGGAGGTCATGAGCACCAGCGCCGTGCCCGCGCCCTCCGCCTTGGCGCGGGTCTCGGTGACCATCTCGTCGATCTCGGCGAGCTCGTCCGCGGCCTTGTCCTCGGCCCCGAACAGCGCGGCGATCTCCTCCACCTTGGCGCGGTTGGAGGCGATCGTCTCGGCGGTGTCCGGATCGCCGGCGATCACCTGGTCGGAGATCTTGGCGAACTCGGGCTCCATCGCGCGGGTGCGGTTGCCGAACAGGATGAGGTCGGGCCCCAGTTCCGCGATCACATCCATCTTCGGCTCCTTGAGGCTGCCGATGTCCGTGTACTCGTCGCCCGCGTAGGCGTCCAGCGCCTCCGGGAAGACCCCGGTCTTGACCAGGCCGACCACGCGATCCTCGAGATCGAGCTCATCCAGCGTGTCGGCCGCGGCGTGGCTGGTGAGCACGACGCGGGTCGGCCCCTCACCCTCGTTCCCGGCGGACTGTGCATCCGAGCTCCCGCAGGCGGTCAATGCGCCACCGGTCAGGGCGATGGCGGCCGTCGCTGCGACGAACTTGGGGAATCGCTTCATGTCACTCCAAGGTTAGTTCGGTAGGTTAGGCTCACCTTAAACACCCTCGCGACTCCTGGGCAAGTCTTAAGTATGGCTTACCTCACTTGGAAAGCATTGTCCGCCCCGCAGCCCTCGGTTAGCTGGTGGCTCTCCGGCTCCCCCGGGTACGGGGCGACCGGATGCGAAGAGCAGGCGGACGACGCACAATCGACGGCATGAGCACCGAACGCGAGTACGACCAGGACACCGACGGCGACTACGACGAGAACACGCTCGACGGCAGCGAGGGTCTCGACGCCGACACCATCTCGACCGACGGTGAGGACCTCACCGTCGACGCGCCGGAGTCGTGGAAGCCCGTCGAGGAGAACGACACCCTCGACGAGAAGCTGTCTGCCGAGCGCCCCGACGTCGACACCGCGGAGCCCGAGGACAAGGGCGTCGCCGAGGAGCCCCGCGACCAGATCGACGACCTCGACGCCGACGGCGAGACGCGCGTTCTCGGCGAGGCATAGAGCCCGGGCGGGGCGATCAGCCCCGCCGCCATGCCCGGCGGGAGGAGGTCTCGCGGTGAGCACCCCGAGCATCCCGGAGGCGATGCGCGCGCAGGATCGCCGTCGATTCCTCCCGCCGGAGGTCGTGGCCGACTACGAACTCGACGCCCCGCTACCGATCGGGTTCGGGCAGACCAACTCACAGCCGTCGACGGTCGCGGCGATGCTCTCGCTCCTCGAGCCGTTCCCCGGGATGCGGGTCCTCGACGTGGGCTCGGGCAGCGGGTGGACCTCGGCGATCCTCGGCGAACTCGGGGGGCCCGATTCCTCCGTGTCCGCCGTCGAACTCGTCCCCGAGCTGGTCGAACGCTCCCGGGCGGCGATACGACAACCCTGGGTACGTGTCCACCCCGCCGAGCCCGGGACGCTGGGCCTCCCCTCCCTCGCCCCGTTCGACCGCATCCTCGTCTCCGCGATGGCCGACGACCTCCCCTCGGAGCTCGTCGACCAGCTCACCGTGGACGGCGTCATGGTGGCGCCCTGGGCCGGGGTGATGCACCGCGTACGCCGGACCGATGACGGCATCGACGTGACCGAGCACGGCGGGTACCGGTTCGTCCCCCTGCTCCACACCCGATTCTGACCCCGTGACCCCGGCCACTATCCTGGGGGAAGTTTGTCCACCTCCAGAACCAGGAGCCCCTGATGGCCGACTTCCTCTACGAGGACCTTCTTCCCGTCGGGGAGGACACCACCGAATACCGCCTCCTCACCACAGAGGGCGTGTCGACGGTCGAGGGCCCCGACGGGATGACGTTCCTGCGGGTGGACCCCGAGGCCATCCGTCTGCTCACCGAGACGGCGATGCACGACATCTCCCACTACCTCCGTAGTGACCACCTGGCCCAGGTCGCCAAGATCCTCGACGACCCCGAGGCCAGCGACAACGACAAGTTCGTCGCCCTGGACCTGCTCAAGAACGCCAACATCGCCGCGGGCGGCGTGCTCCCGATGTGCCAGGACACCGGTACGGCCATCGTCAAGGGCGAGCGCGGCCAGCACGTGCTCACGCCCGGCCCGGACGAGCAGGCCGTCGCCCGCGGCGTGTACGACGCCTTCACCCGGCTCAACCTGCGCTACTCGCAGAACGCCCCCCTCACCATGTGGGACGAGAAGAACACCGGGTCCAACCTGCCCGCGCAGATCGAGATCGGTGCCAACACGACCCCGGGCGGAGAGAACGCCTACAAGTTCCTCTTCATGGCGAAGGGCGGCGGGTCGGCCAACAAGTCGTTCCTGTACCAGGAGACCAAGGCGATCCTGAACCCCGACCGGATGATGCAGTTCATCGAGGAAAAGATCCGCTCGCTCGGGACGGCCGCCTGCCCGCCGTACCACCTGGCGATCGTCGTGGGCGGTACCTCGGCGGAGTTCGCGCTGAAGACCGCCAAGCTCGCCTCGGCGCACTACCTGGACGAGCTCCCCCGCGAGGGCGCGATGACCGGGCGTGGCTTCCGCGACGTCGGGCTCGAGGAGAAGGTCTTCGAGCTCACCCAGCAGATCGGGATCGGCGCGCAGTTCGGCGGCAAGTACTTCTGCCACGACGTCCGCGTCGTCCGCCTGCCCCGCCACGGCGCCTCGCTGCCCGTCGCGATCGCGGTGTCCTGCTCGGCGGACCGTCAGGCCAGGGCCAAGATCACCCCGGAGGGCGTGTTCCTCGAGCAGCTCGAGTTCGAGCCGGGCCGGTTCCTGCCCGCCACCACGGACGCGGAGCTCGACGCCGCAACCGACGGCATCTCCGGCACCGGCAAGGGCGCCGCGGTGCGGATCGACCTCAACAAACCGATGCCGGAGATCCTCGCCGAGCTGAGCAGGCATCCGGTCAAGACCCGCCTGTCCCTGACCGGCCCGCTGGTCGTGGCCCGCGACATCGCGCACTCCAAGATCAAGGAGCGGCTCGACGCCGGCGAGGAGATGCCGCAGTACCTCAAGGACCACCCCGTCTACTACGCCGGCCCGGCCAAGACGCCGGAGGGCATGCCGTCGGGATCGTTCGGGCCCACCACCGCCGGCCGCATGGACTCCTACGTCGAGCAGTTCCAAGCGGCGGGCGGATCCATGGTGATGCTCGCCAAGGGCAACCGCTCCAAGCAGGTCACCGACGCGTGCGCGACCCACGGCGGGTTCTACCTGGGCTCGATCGGCGGTCCGGCCGCGCGCCTGGCGCAGGACTGCATCAAGCACGTGGAGATCCTCGAGTACGAGGAGCTCGGGATGGAGGCGGTGTGGAAGATCGACGTCGAGGACTTCCCCGCCTTCATCGTGGTGGACGACAAGGGCGAGGACTTCTTCGCCCACACCGGCGAGGTCACGCTGACGATCGGCAAGCGCCCCGGCCTGTGAGCCGCCCTGACCGGCGGTTCTAAAGCAACCGTGGTTAACACGATTTAGCCCCGTAGGGCACAAGCCGTGCCCGTCTCGTGCCCGCGAAGCGCCCCCGCTCGAACAACTGAGCGGGGGCGCTCTCGTTGTCGGAGCCACCCGCTACGCTCCACCCATGGACTGGATCACTGGGCACCACTGGACCGATGGCTGGGCCGCTCTGCTCGCGTCGGTTGTTGGCATCGTGGGTGTTGTCGGCACCGTGATTGGCACAGTGGTCACCCAACGCACCCAGGCCGCGAACACCACAAAGCAGATTGAAGCAGCCGACAAGCGCTTAACCATCGAAGCCGAGGAGCGTCACGCCGACAAGGTTCGGGAAGCGATCGCAGACCTCCTGGGCCAGCGTCAGCGACTCATGTACGCAGCAATCGACTCCCTCGCGACGATCATGACGCTTCACCAACAGTCCCAGGAGCACGCTGGGCGGAAGTTCGTGTTGTCGGACGAGCAGGCGAGGAAGGGCGAAGAACTCGTAGCTATCGCGAACGAGGTTGAGCACTTAGCGGCCCGAGTGTCACTGCTCACGAACAACACGGTGCTTGCAATCCACCTGCAAGAAGTGCTGGAGGCGAGCGTCGCCACCGTGGAGGCAGCCCAGAAGGTCCCCAATGGCGACATCTCAGTCGTGACGAATCTCAGCAGCGCCCGTAAGCGGTTGACCCAGGCCTTTAAGAAACTACGCAACTCTGCCGCAGACCTGTACGCGTTGCCGTCATAGGCGAGCGCCCCACCTCCTAGCTTGTGGCCGGAGGTGGGGCGCTGGTCGTGCTGGGGTCAGGGGGTGGCGGCTGTTGCCACCTGGACCACGGCGGAGGGCTGGCCGACGCCGAGTCCGAATCGGCCCTCGACGCGCAGCCGGATCAGGTTCGACTCGAAGTCGGTCTGGCCCTGGCCGTTCCACTCGGCCATGACGCCCCGGCGGTCGGTGAACAGGGTCACCTCGGACAGGTCCGCCACGACGGCCGTTCCGGCGGGCAGGGCGGTCGAGGTGACCACCTGGACGCCGAACAGCTTCCGGGCGGCACGGTCGACCGGCGAGGACGCCATGACGAACTCGCCCGAACCGGAGGTCTGCAGCAGTTCGACCGCCTCCCAGTCGCCCGGGGTCATCGCGATGACGTTCGGGACGAACCCGAGGGTCTCGACGGCCGTGATGGCCTTGCGCACGGTGGTGAGCAGGTCGTCGGTGAACGCCTGGGTCTGGATCCCGGACTGGGAGAGCAGACCCGTGGGGGTCTCCCCCAGGCCGTCGCCGGTCAGGATGAGCGACTCGACCTTGCTCAGCAGCCCCCAGCGGAACTCGTTCTCCACGAACACCTGGAGGTTCCGCACGTCCAGCAGGTCGTACTTGTTGAGCCCGTCCGAGACGTGGGCGACCACGCGCAGGTGGTCCTCGACCGGGGTCAGGCCGATGGTCGAGGTGGGCTTGGTCGCCCCGGGTGCGACGGCTGCCGCGTTCATGGCGCGGCTGGTCTGGCGCAGGTACCGGTAGGTCGGCGAGTCCAGGGCTGCGGTCTTGAGCATCGACAGGATCGAGGTCGGCAGCTGGGGCTGCCCCGCGAGGTCCCGGGCGACGATCGTGGCGGTGGCGGTGCCCCCGGCGATCAGCGCCTTCTGCCCGCTCGGCCCGGTGCTGACCAGGCGGCTCGACAGCTCGCGGGCGGTAGCCTTCACTGCGGCCGGGGCGACCGCCAGCGGTGCGCCGTCGGTGACCGGCAGACCACCCTGGCCCCGGCCGTTTCCGTGGTCAGGCGCGAACGAGCCCGAGCCCTGGCTCTTGATGCGACCCAGGAGTGCGGTGTCCTCGGCGACTCTCTCGGGGGTCGGGTCCGAAGCCAGTTCGTCGTTGAGCGACTTGATCCGCTTCTCGTTCGTGCGGAGGGTCTGGCTCTCGGTGGCGGTCAGGCCACGGCCCTTGGCCTCCGCCGACTCGATGATTGCGAGGGAAGCGGCGATCAGGTCGTCGCGCTCTTGCCTTACGTTCATGACGATGCACCTATCTGTGCGAGAGTCCACGCCCGGCAACAGACGAGCCGGGGCACGTGGGGTGGAAGTGTGGAGTCGACGCTTCTCGCTGGGCGGACGCTGTCTGGGCTGGCCGCCTCCACCGCACTGGGCGGGAGGCTGGCGGGCCTGTCTGCGCTGGCCGCTGTCGGCGCGGGTCGTGACTGGAGGGAACCACCGGTCTAGAGAGGTTCGAGAACCCCGGTGGTTCCCCCAGTCGTGTCGCGTTTACCGTCGGCGGCTCGTTGCCGAGACTCGCGGAGCGGGTTGATCAACCGACCGACCTCCAGTCTACCGATGTAGAGGGAGGCGCGGAAGATTACTCGTCGCGCTCGTCGGCGCTCGCGGCGAGGTAGTCGGCGGCGAGGGTCAGGGCCTCCTGGGGCGAGTGGTTTTCGGCCAGGACCAGGGCAGCTGCGCCGACCGAGTAGGTCGCGACCAACAGCGAGATCAGCTCGCGGGTCGCGTCGGTGTCGCCTGCCAACGCTCGCCGGTAGGTGCCCATCAGGTGGGCGTTCGCGATCTCGGACAGGTCTTTGTCTGCCGCCCGGATGCCGAGCAGGGTCTCGGCCAGGCGGATCTCGGCGCTGGTCAGCGGGTCGTTCTTCATCGGAGTACCTCTTTCGTGTGTCTGCGTTGGCCGGGGACGGCCTCGGAGCCTTTCGGCGGGTTTCGGGAGCTACGGGAGTCGCAGAGCGCGAGGAAGGCGCTCTCGGTGTCGAATAGAGCCTGCGAGGGGGCCATAGACCGGGTTGCCTATGGCCCCCCTCGAAAATTGCTCGGGGGGAGACGCCGACAGATGCGCCGGTCAGGGCGTCATTCCGACCTTGTCGTGGCGTCGACCCCCCCTACCACTCGCGGCTGTTGAAACCAAGGCCCAGAGGCGGCGGTCCATTGCCGCGTGCCATGTTGCAGCTGCGGTGACTCGGCCTCAGGTTCCCGGGGTCGAGCGCGAGGTCTGGGTGCGTCGAGACTGGGTAGAGGTGGTCGACGTGGAACGCGTCCGGGTGCGACCCCGAGTCCTGGTCGTACTGGATCCGTTGACCGCACATCCAGCAGGGCGCGTTTACCGCCTCGCATTCGCGCCTGAACCTCGCGGCGATCGCTCGCCAGCCTCTGTTGCCGTGATTGAACTGTGCCATCGCTATGCCACCTCCTCTCGTACCTCGACCCATTGCTTCCGGTTGCCCTGGCCGTCGATCTTTTTTGGCACTCGCCCCGCGACCACGCCGAACTCCCCGACCGCCCTGGCGTGGTCGCCCCAGGCCCGACACTGCTCCAGGACCGGGCACGCGCTCCGGCAGACTTTCGCCACTCGCTTATGCCGGGCGGTTCGCTCCACGTGGCTCTCGCCCTCGACTGCGAGGTCCCACTCGGGCCACCGGCCGACGCAGGCCCCGCGCTCCATCCACTCCTCGGGCGCTGGCAGGACCTCGCGGTTGAGTGTTGGTGGTCGCCACACTGGACGGGTCACCAGGCTGGGCCACTCCGACTGTTCCCAGTGCTTCGCCACCTCAGCGGCCCTCCTTCGCCCCGGGTCGGGAGTTCTCGTGTTCGGTCATGCTGTGCGCCTCCTCGGCGTCGTTGGTGTCGGCCCCGGCCTGGTCAGCCGGAGCAGTGTGGGTGGGGTCGTGCTGGTGGGGTTTCGGACCCCCTGCCCCTGTCCGCTGTCCGGGACACCTGTCCGGGACAGTTCGCCTCTCGGCGTCGGCTTGGTGGGAGGGGTGACCACCGGCCTGACCACGGGGTGACCACCGGCCTGACCACCGGCCTCAGAACCGCTCCGCCCCAGGTCAGAGGGGGTGACCACCGGGACCACCGGTTTGGGACAGAGCGCTGGCCTCTCTCGCGAAGAAGAACAGGACGACAGAGACGACTAGAACCGCTTCCCGAAATGGTGGTCCCGGTGGTCAACCTTGTTCTCATACCCTCTGACCTGCCATGGAGCACTTCGGATATGACCACCGGGTGGGCTTCCGAACCGGTGGTCACCCGGTGGTCACTGGTGGTCACCCCCAGTCCTCCTCCGGCTTGAGCCGGACCCCGATGTGGAACTTGACCGCCTTCCGCTCCCCCGGCCCGATTCGCTCCCACCGCTTTTCCGGTCGACGCTTCTTTCGCTGGTTCACGAACTGCTGGAACTTCGACTTGGTGAGCCGGACCTCCTCGGGCACGTCCTCCTGGGCTTGCCAACGGAAGAACGCGTTGACCATGTCGGCAGGCAGGACCCGCTCGCCCTCGACCTCCTCGATGCACTCGGCCCAGAATTGGTCCCCGGGCGACAGGTCCCCGAAGGTCCGCTCGGTCTCCCTCACCACTGCGCCCGGCCACGTGTCTGGTCCCAGGCCCTCCCGCTTGAAGGCGGCGTAGCCTTCGGCCAACCACGCCAGGACGGCGGGCCAGGTCTCACGGTTCAGCACCTCGCGCTTGTCGCGCTCGTTCGGATCCGAGGCGTGGAGGAACGGGACCACGACCAGGCGTCGGCGCAGCCCCTCGTCCGGGTTGTCGATCCGGGGGATCTCGTTGGTCGAGACCACCGGAGTGAACGCGGGGATCCGCTCGGTGGGGTCGCCCACATGGGCCTTGCGGGCCTGGATCGAGTCCGAACCCGTCAGGCGTTTCAGGATCGACACGTGCAGGGTGGTCGAGGACCCGAACTCACTCAGCGCCAGGAACCGGCGGTCGAGCGCTTCGTGCAGCTCCGAGGTCGCGCCCTGCTCCCTCTTCTCGCGGAACAGTGCAGGGTCGGTCGCCATCGAATAGTGCCCGCCCAGCGTGTGGTGGACCCAGTCCACGATCGCCGACTTGCCGGTGGAGGTCCCGCCCTTGAACCACGCCATGAGCCGTTCGGGGTTCCCGTCGCGCAGGGCGGCGTACCCCAATAGCCGCTGCACGAACTCGCGGAGGTCAGGCTCGGGCAGGAACGCGTCGAGATACGAGTCCAGGGCGGGGTGGGTGGCCTCCGGGTCGAACGCGCACGGAGTCGACTTGGTCACCAACAGGTCCCGCGAGCGAGGAATCAGCTCCGGCTTCTCGCCCCGCAGGTCGAGGATCCCGTTGGCGACCCCCAGCAGTTCGGGTGCCCGGTCGAACTCGTCCAGCGAGATGGCCTGCTCGTACTCGGTGGTCTGGGCGGTCGCGTGGGCCGAACGGATCCCGGCGGTCGCCTTCCCGTAGTTCCCACACGACAGCGCCCACTTGGCCAGGGCGTCGTTCTCCTGGGCTGCAGCGACCCGCTCCAGCGGCTGGGCGACAGCGCGGTGGAACTCGGCCACCAGGCGGTTGTGTGACCGCAGGCTCCACTCTTCTCCGGTCCAGAACGCCCAGGCGTCGTCGGCTTTGGCGTCACGGATCGCGAGTAGGTCGCGACCGAAGTAGTCGAGCAGCGCCCGCCCGGTCCCGTTGTCGTTCCACTGGTACCTCGTCGCCCGCTCCTCGGCAGCTTCGGTCCGCTCCAGTTCTTCCATCACGTCGCTCGGCACCTTCATCACGCCACCCCCGCCGAGTCGCGGGCGATCCGCTCGGCAGCGGAGCGCTCGCAGGTGGCGACCTCGTCGGGGTCCAGGCCCGTCCCGAGGGCCGCGTTTCGCACGCGGTCGACGAACTCGGGCGCGCCGGACTCGAAGGCCCGACAGAACCCCCAGAACGCCGCGTCGTTTCGTTTGCCCTCACGCGCACTGAGCACCCACGAAGCGATCCGCAGCTGGCGCTGGACGGTCCACTCGCCGTCCCTCCCCTGCTCCGGGGCGCGGTCCGCCGTGGGTTCGGGCACGACCTTCTCGATCAGCCAGTCGGGGGCTTCGCACATCGCCTGGGGTGAGGCGAGTCGGTAGGTCGCGCCGGAGGGGTGGACCGAGCCTGGTCCGACCACCAGGCCCGAGACCTTGAGATCGGCCCCGGGGACTTTGGTGGTGCGCAGTCCCTCCGCCAGACCGGGGAGGGTGTAGTAATGGTGCCGGCCCCGGCCGGTCTGAACCGTCATGGTCCGGGGCAGGGTGCGGGCGTCCAGCCAGCGCACGAACTCGTGGGGGTCGTCCACGTCCACCACCAGGTGCTCGCGCAGGACCACGCCGACATTCGCGTCGGGGTGCTCGCTGGCCCACTGGCGGATCTGGTCGCGGTCGCGGGTGGCGCGGCCCTGCCAGTCGTTCAACAAAGGCCTCTTGGTACGTGGTGCGACCGGCACGACGTGCAGGCCCATCAGGGCGAGTCTGGCCGCGTGGTCTCGCCACGGCTTGGGGTCGATCTTCGGCATTGTTGCCTCTTCCTTGGGTGTCATCGGCAGGTCGCTTGAGGTAGTTCCTTTGGCTTCCCTCGGCCTCTCGTGGGGGCTCGGGGGCTCGGGTCCCGGTGCGCCTGCCGAAGCCCTCCGCGAGGGCGTTTGGTGGCGGACCGACGTAATAGACGGCGGTGGTCGCGGCCGGTAAAATTGGTGTCGCATCAGCGAACTCCTTGGGCGTTTGATGTGGTGGTCGGATTGGGTCCCGACCGGTGTTCTCTAGGCGGTGTTGAGGGCGGAGTCTTCGGACTTCGCCCTCAACGCTTGTTGGGGGGTTGGGGGTCACTCCGTGTGGAGTAGGCCCAATTCGAGCGGCCGTCCTTCGCGACGCCCAGGGCCTCGCGCTCTTGGCGGGCGAGTTCGCGCTGCCGATCCAGCCACCGCCTGCGGCTCGGGCTGATTGGCTTGCTGGTCACGCGGTCTCCCGAGTGACGCGCCGGGCGTAGACGTAGGCGGCGAGGTCGGACTGCAGGTAGCGGATCTTCCCCGCGACCTTGACGTACGCGGGTCCGCGTCCGGTCGACCTCCACACTCGTAGCGTGCCGACCGTCGAGTTCAGGTACTCGGCGGCGGCGTACTCGTCCAGGGCGGTCCTGAACTCCTCGAAACTCGGCTCTTGGGCCATGGTCCCTCCTCGGGTTGGTTGCTTACTCGACGCTCGTAGTAGAAGCGCCTCGGGGACCACCCAACCAGACGATCTAACGCGAGTCAACCCTTTGGCCTGCGCTTCTACGTCGAACGATGTAGAATGGAATCCGAAGCGCCCCCCGGACTACAAGGAGAGCAACATGGAGAGCACCCCAGACCTCGGTCGGGTGGTCGGAGCGAACGCCAAACGGATCCGCACCGCCCACGGAGTCACGATGGAGCAGGTGTCAGCCGCCTCACGCGGCGTCGGCGTCCGGTGGACGGTTCAACGGGTCGCGGGCCTGGAGAAGGGCACCCGGGTACCAACCGTTGCGACCCTGATCGAACTAGCCCTGGTGCTGGCTCGGGTCACTGATACCGAAGTGACTCTCGGAGACCTCGTAGCCCACGACGGGTACCTGCACCTGACCGACGCCCTCCGAGTCAGCGGGGAGGCCACCGAGAGGGTCTTCCGGGGCGGTCCCGTCGCCTTTGCTCCCGCCGACTTCGCGCCGGACTTCTCCCACCACGAGTCCGAGTGGACCGAGACCGGCTGGGTTCGGTCGGTGGGCTATGACGACCGGGAGCAGATGGGGCAGGAACTGGGCATCGACCCGAACGACATCCAGCAGGTGTGGCAATTGGTCGACCTCGCAACGAGCCTGGACCAACGCACCGCGAAGAATCTGGGGGTGGACCTGGTCCAGCTCGCGGCCCTCAGCCTGCGCCTGTGGGGGCGCTCGATCTCCGACGAACGCACCGCCCGAGCCCAAGAACGAGGCGTCGAGGGAGTCAACGCCCTGGGGAACGTGACCAAGGAACTCGTGGCCGAATTGCGGCAGGAGGCCCAGAGATGAGCGGCGGAAGCGTTGAGTCGTACACGACCACCAAGGGTCGGCTGTGGATGGTGCGGTACCGCGACGAGGACAACAAGCAGCGGAAGAAGCGCGGGTACCGGACCAAGCGAGAGGCCACCCTGGCACTCGCCGACCTGCAGGTGAAGCTCGCCCGGGGTGAGTGGGTCGACCCCCAGGCCGGGAAGGTCACCGTGGGTGCGTTGTGGGACGTGTATGTCGACACCCAGGCCGACCTGAAGGAGACCACCAGGTCGAAGCACCGTTTCTCCTGGTCGACCCACGTTGAGCCCAAGTGGGGAGCCCGGGAGGTCGGCAAGATCCGGCCGTCCATGGTCCGCACGTGGGTCACGGAGATGCAAGTGGCGGGAGTCGGTCCGGCGACCATCGAGACCGCCCTGGACGTGCTGCGCGGGTGTCTCGCCATCGCAGTCGAGGACAGGTCGCTCGCCAGCAACCCGGCGGCGGGTGTCCGGGCTCCCCGACGTGAGCACGCCGCCCGGGGCTACCTGACCCACCAGCAGGTTGAGGCACTCGCCATGGAGTGCGGACGGGACGCCACCGTGGTCCGATTCCTGGCCTACACCGGCCTGCGCTGGGGCGAGATGGCGGCACTGCGCGTGTCCGACTTCGACATGCTCCGGCGACGGGTGCAGGTTTCGCGATCGGTGACGGAGGTCGAGGGCCGACGCACCTGGTCCACCCCGAAGACCCGCGAGAAGCGGTCGGTGCCATTCCCGGCGTTCCTGGCGGAGGAGTTGGCCGCACAGATGGTGGGCCGGAGCAGGGATGACCTGGTGTTCGCCCGCTCCGCCACCACCGAGGCCCACCTGCGGGTGTCGCTCTGGCGACCCCGGGTGTTCAAGCCAGCAGTCGCCCGGTGCCAGGAGGCCGACCCGACGTTCCCGGCGATCTCGCCTCACGACCTGCGCCACACGGCCGCGTCGCTTTCGATCTCGGCCGGGGCGAACGTGAAGGCGGTCCAGACCATGCTCGGACACGCCTCGGCCGCAATGACGCTGGACACCTATGCCGATCTGTTCCCTGACGACCTCGACGCGGTGGCCGGTGCTCTCGACTCCGCTCGTGCCCGCGCCGTGCCCGCGACTAGCGCGTCCTCGTTGGGCTGAGTGCTCCGTGGCCGGTCAGAGGGGGTTCGGCCAATCCCCTGCTCCGGGTGATTGCTCCGCCCACACCGGCGAGGTCACGCTGACGATCGGCAAGCGCCCGGGCCTCTGACCCGCCCGGGTTCCCGCGTTCCCGGGTTCCCGCAGATCCGCTACCCGTTTTCCGGATCCGCTACTCCAATTCGAGTAGCGGATCCGGAATGCGAATAGCGGATTTCGTAGGGCCGACGAGTGGGAGTCCGAGTCAGGCGTCGGTGCCCGCAGCCGCCGCCTCGATGGCCGACACGTCCAGCTTCACCATGTCCATCATCGCCGCGAACGCGCGCGCCGCCGCCTCCCGGTCCTCTCCCCGCCACAGGTCGTAGAGGGACTGCGGCGCGACCTGCCACCGCACTCCGAAGCGGTCGATCAGCCACCCGCACTGCACCTCACGGCCCCCTCCCGCGAGCAGGCCGTTCCAGTAGTGGTCAATCTCCGCCTGGTCGGCGCACCGGATCTCCAGGGAGATCGCGTCGGTGTACTCGGGTTCCGAGCCGCCGTTGAGCGCGATGAACGGCCGCCCGTCGAGCTCGAACTCCACGGTGAGCACGTCCCCCGCCCTCGGCCCGGGAGTGTCGACGGGACTGGTGTCCACGGCGACCACGCGCGAGTCGGGGAACACCGAGCAGTAGAACTCGGCGGCCTCCTCCGCCTGGGTGGCGAACCACAGACACGTGGTCATCACGGCCATCGCGGCCTCCTCCCGGGGCTCGCCCGGTCGGACAGGTCGCCCGCTCCCAGTGTCCACCGGCCCGGCGCCCCTGGAAAGGACTCGGTCATCACGGTTCGGCATCGGCGGCGGCGGTGGGCGGGGTGGGCCCGACGGGTGGGCGGCTAGGATCTCCGGCATGGACAGGATCATGCGTGTCCTCGCCCCCCTCGCTCTCGCCGTCACCCTCGGTGCCGGTCTGGTCGCCTGCTCCGCCGACGACGGTGGCGGCGCCGGTGAGTCCGCCGCCCCGGTGTCCTCGACGGAGACGGCGACGACGACGAGGTCGACCCCCGTCCCGGGGCCCGCGGACTCGGGCGTCGACATCCCGGTGGCCGTTGCGGACCGGTGGAACGAGCTCGGCGGCGAGCAGGGCGATCTCGGCCGGGTGACGGGGCCGCCGACGGCTGTGCAGGGCGGCTCGGTCACCGACTTCGAGCGGGGGGCGATCGTGCTCACGCCGTCCGGGAACGCGTTCGTGGTCCAGGGCGAGATCCTCGCCGCCTATCGCGAGGCGGGCGGCCCGGCGGGTGAGCTGGGCTTCCCCGTCTCGGACGAGACGACGACCGACGGCGGGTGGATCTCGGCATTCGAGAACGGCACGATCGCGTTCCTGGACGGTCGGCCGGTCGTCGAGGTGCGGTGACGACCACCGCGCCGGGCGAGTAGCACCGTTGGAGACCGTCGCGATCTACCTCGTCGTGGTGTTCGGGTGCGGGTTCGTCGCCCGGATGATGCGCCTGCCCACCCTCATCGGCTATCTGGCCTCGGGGTTCATCCTCCACGCGCCCGGCATCGAGGCCCTGCCCGTGGTGGACTCACTCGCCGACCTCGGCGTGACGATCCTGCTCTTCACCATTGGGCTCAAACTCGACGTGCGGATGCTGTTGCGCCGTGAGGTCCTGGCCACGACGGCCGCCAACCTCCTGGCGGTCGCGGGAGTGACCGCCGGCTTCCTGGGGATGCTGTCCATCATCGGGGTGCGGTTGCTGGCCGGGGCGGACTGGCAGGTGGTGGCCCTGCTGGGCTTCGCGCTGTCGTTCTCCAGCACCGTCTTCGTCGTCCAGGTGCTCGACGTGCGGTCCGACTCCCACACCCTCTACGGTCGGGTCGCGATCGGCATCCTCGTCCTGCAGGACGTGGTGGCGGTCGCGTTCCTCACCGCGATGACGGGCGCCCCGCCGAGCCCGTTGGCGTTGGCGTTGCCACTGTTGCTCCCCGCGGTGTGGCTCGTCCGCCGGGCCTGGAGCAGGCTCGGTCACGGCGAACTGCAGGCGTTGTTCGGGATCACCATGGCGCTGGTGCCGGGGTACTGGCTGTTCGAGAGCGTCGGCATCAAGGGTGACTTCGGGGCAATGGTGGTGGGAGTCCTCCTCGCCTCGCACCCGCGTGCCGCCGAGTTGTCCCGGACCCTCTTCGGTCTGCGTGAACTCCTGCTCGTGGGTTTCTTCGTCTCGATCGGCCTCCACGTCACGCCCACCCCGGAGACCCTGTTGCTGGGACTCCTGCTCGTGGTGTTGCTCCCTCTGGAGGCCGCCGTGTTCACCCTCGTGCTGGCGGCGTTCGGGCTGCGCAAGCGGACCTCGATCCTGGCGGGCCTCGCGCTCGCCAACTTCTCGGAGTTCGGGCTCATCGTCACCGCGACCGGGGTCGATGCGGGGCTCCTCGAGCAGGACTGGCTCGTGGTGGTGTCGGTCGCGGTCGCCGCGAGCTTCGTGATCTCGACGCTGGTCAACCACCGCGGGACGCGGCTCGTGGCGCGGTTGTCCTCGCTCGTACCCACCCTGCGGGACGAGCGCACCCACCCGGAGGACGCCCCGCTGGACATCGGTCACGCCCGGGTGCTGGTCCTGGGCGTGGGCCGGGTCGGCCGCGCCGTGCGGGACCGTCTGACCGAGGAGTACGGTCTGACGGTCATCGGCGTGGAGAACGACCCCGTGAAGGTCGCCAGGCTCCGCGAGCAGGATGTCCACGTGATCGAGGCCGACGCGACCGACGACGACTTCTGGGACCGCTGCGTGAACGACGAGAAGGTGGACATCATCGTGCTGGCCATGCCGTTCCACGGCTCGAACCTCATCGCTCTCGAGCAGGTGGACGCGCGGGACTTCGAGGGCACCGTCGCGGTGGTCGCCCAGTACGACGACGAGAGGGACGAGCTCATCGCACGGGGAGCGGACGTGGCCTTCCACATCTTCGAGGGCACCGGGGTCGGTCTGGCGGACAGTGCCGCCGAGGCCGCAGGGGTGCGGGAATGAGGTCCGCGGAACGACGACCCACCACCGCACCACGCACCACACCAGCCACCGCAGCGCCCACCCCCACACCCACCGCGTCGGTGCCCGCCACGATGCTCCTCGCGCTCGCGCTCACCGGGGCGATCGGGCCGTTCGCCACCGACACCTACCTGCCCGCGCTGCCGCTGATCGTCGAGGAGTTCGAGATCACGGCCTCCACCGCCCAGCTCACCCTCACGGCGTTCATGGTCTCGCTGGCGGCGGGGCAGCTCGTGATCGGGCCCCTCTCCGACCGGGTGGGGCGGCGGACGCTGCTCGTCCTGGGCTCGGTGGGCACCGCACTCGCGGCAGTGGTGTGCGCGCTGGCCCCGTCCATCTGGATCCTGGTGCTCGGACGCGTCGCGCAGGGCTTCGCCGGTGCGGCCGGGATCGTCCTGAGCAAGGCCGTCGTGGTGGACGTCGGGCGCGGTGCGGGCGTGGCCAAGGCGTTCGCCACCCTCATGGCGATCCAGTCCGTCGCCCCGGTCATCGCACCGCTCATCGGCGGCGCGGTCGTGCCGTTCGGCGGCTGGCGGAGCGTGTTCTGGCTACTGGCCGGCCTGTCCGCCATCACGGTCGTCGGGGTCCTCGTCGCCGTGCCGGAGTCGCTCCCGGCCGCGTCCCGCCGTACCGGGAGCGTGCTGTCCACCGTGTCGGACATGCGGGGCGTCGCCACCCATGGCCCGTTCATCGCGCGCGTGTCGGTGTTCGTGTTCACCTTCGGCGTCCTGTTCGCCTACATCTCCGCCAGCCCGTTCATCTACCAGGACATGGTGGGCCTGTCCCCCACCGCGTACTCGGTGGCGTTCACCGTCAACGCGCTGGGGATCCTGGTCTCGAACCTCGCGGGCGCCCGGCTGATCGGCCGGTTCGCCCCGGAGAAGATCATGCGCACCGGCGTGGTGGGCATGGTGACGGCGATCGTCCACCTCGTCGTCGTCGCCCTCTCCCCCGCCGGCACCCTGGGGTTGGCACCGGTCACCGTGGGGTTCGTCCTGCTCACCCTGTCCGTCGGGTTGGTCCTGCCCAACGCCGCGGCACTGTCCATGCAGGCCACCCGGGGCCGCTCGGGCTCCGGATCGGCGCTCCTCGGCGCCGCCCAGTTCGGACTCGCCGCCGTGGTCTCCCCGCTCACCGGACTCGCCGGACCGCACTCGGCGATCCCGCTGCTCGTCGTGATGGGGGCGTGCGCCGTCCTGGTCGTCGCGGCGACGTGGGCGGTGATCAGCCGGCCAGTGCGCGCCACGTGAGCGCTGCGGCGAGCGCCCCGACGGCGTTGAACGCCCAGTGCAACCCGATCGGGGCCAGGAGGCTGCTGCTGCGGCGACGGATCCAGATGAACCCGGCCCCGGCCACCGAGGTCGCGGTCACCGCCAGGCCGATCCCCGCGAGCTGACCCGCCAGACCGGTACCGAAGACCTGTGCGAGGCCGGCGTTGCCGGCCGTGAGCCCGAGAGACGACGTGACGTGCCACAGTCCGAACGCCGATGACCCGATCACGAACACGCCCGTGGTGCCGAAGGTCCGCTCGAGCGCCCCCTGCAGGACCCCGCGGAACGCGAGCTCCTCGGGCAGGACCGTCATCAGGGGGATCAGCACGAGCCCCGAGAACACCGCCATGCGCAGGTCCGAGTAGCGCTCGGACAGGAAGAACGGGCTCGTCGCCGGGATCAGGCACCCGGCCGTGACCACGGCCGCCACCAGCACCGTCGCCGCGAGACCGTACGCCAGCCCGCGGGGCATGTGCCGCGCCGCCAGCCCCAGGTCCGACCACCGCATCCACCGCGCCTTGGCCACCACGACCAGCACGAGAACGGCCAGCGGCACGATCCACTCGCGGAAGGGCAGACCCGCCAGGTTGGCGGTGAGATTGATGGCGACCAGCGTGGCCAGGACCGCGGCGACGCCCGCCACACCGCGCACACGGGAGCGGCCGGACAGGGACGTCAACTGCGTGGTCATCAGTCGCGACGATACCGCGCGGCCCGTCCGTACCAGGGGTATGGTGACACGGACGACCACGTCACGTGATGGGGGTGTCCACCATGGCAACGGTCACGACGACCGCGTCCCGCGCCCTGACCGGCGCCCGCCGCAGGGTGGGCCTCGTGGTCCGTTCCCGGGTGGCGGGTGACGACGCCGACGCGAGACGCCAGCAGATCTGGCACTCCGAGGGCGAACGCTGGAACTCCCCCGACGACGCCATCTGCCGCGTCAACGGGGACGCCTCCATGTTCGCCGGCGGACTCACCGCACTCCTCCTACAGTCCCTGCACCCGCTCGCCATGGCCGGGGTGGCGGACCACAGCGACTACCGGGGCGACCCGTGGGGGCGCCTCCAACGCACCTCGCAGTTCATCGCCACCACGACCTTCGGCACGATCACCGATGCCTCCCGTCTCATCCGGGCGATCAACGGTGCGCACCGCGCGGTCGTGGGCACCGACTACCGGGGGCGCCCGTACGACGCCCGCGACCCCCACCTGCTGCGTTGGGTCCACGTCGCCGAGATCTGGAGCTTCCTCGAGTGCCACCGTCTCTACGGGCGCGATCCGCTGACGCCGGCCGAACGCGACGAGTACGTGCGACAGGCGTCGAGGACCGGCCTCATGATGGGCGCCGGGGAGGTCCCCCTCACCGTGCGCGAACTCGAGGAGGCGTTGGAGGGGTACCGGCCCGAACTCGAGGCCTCGCCCGCCGCGCTCGACGCGCGCCACTTCCTGCTCGACGGACCACCGATGGGGCTGGCCGACAGACCCGCCTACGCGCTGCTGCGAGAGGGCGCCGTCGCGGCGCTGCCCGGGTGGGCCCGGACGATGCTCGAACTACCGGACGGGCCGCTCGGGTCCAGCAGCCTCGGACGGACGCTGGGGCGCACCGGAGTCTCCTCACTGCGCTGGGTCCTCGACGCGATCGAGTGACGCGGCGCTACCCTGTGACGATCCGACCCTCCGGGGTCGGCCCTGTCGTCCGCGGGGTTCCTCCCGCCCGTCCCAAGTGAGGTCTCGATGGCCGGTGGACTCGCCGCCCTGCTCGACGACGTGGCGGTGCTCGCGCGCATGGCCGCGGCCAGTACCGACGACGTCGCCGCCGCCGCAGGCCGCGCCGGCGTCAAGGCCGCCGGTGTGGTGGTCGACGACACCGCCGTGACCCCCCAGTACGTCCGCGACGTCGACCCGTCCCGCGAACTGCCCATGATCCGCAAGATCGCCCTCGGGTCACTGGGCAACAAGGCGATCATCATCGTCTTCGCACTCCTGCTCAGCCAGTTCGTGCCGTGGATCCTCACCCCGATCCTCATGCTGGGCGGGCTCTACCTCTGTTTCGAGGGGGCGGAGAAGGTCTGGGAGCGAGTCTCCGGGCACCACAAGGAGGCCGCCCCCGTCATGGACCGGGGCCCGGACGCCGAGGCCAAGATGGTCCGCGGCGCCGTGACCACGGACTTCATCCTCAGCGCCGAGATCATGGTGATCTCCCTCAACGAGGTGGCGTCGGAGTCCTTCTGGTCCCGGGCGATCATCCTGGTCGTCGTGGGGCTGGGCATCACCGCACTCGTCTACGGCGTCGTCGCGGTGATCGTGAAGATGGACGACGTCGGCCTCCACCTGGCGGGGAAGGAGTCCCCGGGGGTGCAGCGGTTCGGCCACGGCCTGGTCAAGGCCATGCCGACGGTGCTCGAGGTGATCTCCTTCGTCGGCATGCTGGCCATGTTGTGGGTCGGTGGCCACATCCTCCTCGTGGGGCTCGACGAACTCGGAGTGACGGCGCCGTACCACCTCGTACACGTCCTGACGGAGCCCGCGGCGGGCGTCGCGGGCGTCGGCGCGGTACTGGCCTGGCTCGTCGACACGGCGTGCGCACTGGTCTTCGGCCTCGCGGTGGGCGCGGTGGTCGTGGCGATCATGCACCTGATCCCGCGACGGAGCTCCGGGTCGCACGCCGGGGCGGACGCCGACTCCGACGCCGGGGGCGCGCGCGGTGACCACGGCGGGGCGACCCGAAAGAGGACGGGAGAGGACACCGGCCACTGATGCTGTTCACGGTGGGGCACGGCAGGTTGGATCGCGACGAGCTGGCACGGTTGCTCACCGGCGCCGGCGTCGAACTCCTCGTGGACATCCGGCGCTTTCCCGGGAGCCGCGCGAACTCCGCCGCTGCCAAGGGCGCGGTGCCCGAGATCGTCGGCGAGGCGGGGATCGACTACCGCTGGGAAGAGGACCTCGGCGGCCGCCGCAGCCTCACCGCCGACCGGCGCCGGGCCTCCCCCGACACCTGGTGGCGGGTCGAGGCGTTCCGCGCCTACAGCGCCTGGACCCGGGACCCAGCATTCCGCGCCGCCCTGGATCGGGTCGTGGCCGACGCCCGATCGCGACAGGTCGCGGTCATGTGCTCGGAGTCGGTGTGGTGGCGCTGCCATCGTCGGATCGTCGCCGACGTCGTCGCCACGGTCCACGAACTGCCCGTGGGGCACCTGATGCACACCGGAAAGATCACCGAGCACAGTCCGAGCGAGGGCCTGCGGCTCGACGAGCACGGCGAACCGGTCTGGGATGGCTGACCCCGCGCGGCCGGCGTCACCGATGGCCTAGTCTCGCGCCATGGATCCCGCCCCGACGCCCGCCGCCAACCTGACCCCCGTCGCCGCCCTGCTGGGCACCTGGCGAGGCGAGGGGGCCGGTTCGTACCCGACGATCGACGACTTCACCTACACCGAGGAGATCACGTTCACCGACGTGGGCAAGCCCTTCCTGCACTACGTGCAGCGTACGTGGAGCCCCACCGGATCCCCCATGCACACCGAGACCGGATACCTCCGGGTCCCGGGTGACGGTACGGCCGAGTTCGTCCTGGCCCAGCCCACCGGGCAGACCGAACTCTGCGAGGGGACGCTCGTCGCCGAGGCGGACGCCCTGGTGCTGGAGTTCCACTCACGCGTGCACAACAGTGCGAGCGCAAAACAGGTCGACACCACGCACCGCCGCTACGAGACCGTCGGCGACCGGATCACCACCACGTTCGCCATGGCAGCGGTCGGCCAGCCCCTCACCCACCACCTGCGTTCCGAGCTGCGCAGGGCCTAGACCGCAGCACAGGGCCGGTCGGACACGAGGAAGGACGAACTGATCCGGGCGCTGCGCGACCACCGACCGCTGGGGCCAGCCGCGAGCGTCAGCGCGCGGCGCGGTCGCGCAGAAGCAGCCGTGACAGCCCATCCAGCGCGAATCCGAGGATGCCGATCACGAGGATCACCGCCATGACCTGGTCGTAGGCCAACTGGTCGCGGGCGTTGAGGATCTGATAACCCAGGCCGGACCGCACACCGAGCATCTCCGCGGGCACCAACACGATCCAGGCCGTCCCGAGCGCGAGGCGGATGCCGCCCAGGATCGCCGGCCGGACCGCGGGGATGACGACCCGGGTCAGGCGCTCCCAGCCGCTGGCGCCCATGGTCCGGGCCACGTCGAGGTACCCGGGATCCATCGCGTTGACGCCTGCCGAGGTCGAGAGCATGATCGGCCACACCGCCGCGGCGGCGACGAGGAAGATCACGGGCTCGTTGCCGATCCCGAACACCGCGATGGCCACCGGTGCCCAGGACAACGGTGAGATCATCCGCAGGAACTGCACGAGCGGACCCGCGACCGCCTCCGCGGTCCGCCGCAGTCCCAGCCAGAGCCCCAGCGGCACCCCGAGAAACGCGGCGACGGCGAGTCCCGCGACGAGTCGGTACAGACTGACCGCCGCATCGGACAGCAGCACTCCCCTGTCGAGCAGGTCGCCGAAGCCAGACCACGTCTCGGCGGGTGACATCCCGCCGATCACCGGGTCGTCGGTGACGAGCCCGGAGGTGAGCAGGGCCCACACGCCCAGGCCGATGAGCAACCCCGACAGCCCCGCGGCCCAACGTGTGAGCAGACCCGACGGCCCTGCCCCGGCGGCCCGGCGGCCCCGGCGGGAGCCGGGCGCGGACGGGTCGGCGACCACCGCGTCCGCTGACACGGGGTCGGTGGCCGGATCCGGGGTCGAGTCGGTGCGCGTCATCTAGATCAGCCATTCGTGTCGGGTCAGTGAGGCGGGGAGGCCGAGGGCCGCGGGGCCGCCGTGGCGGGCGATCGCGGCGCGGACGAACCGGTCGTCGACGAGTTGGTCGTGGACACCCGAGGGGTCGAGACCGTCGAGGAAACGGGTCTCACCATCGACGACCGTCGTCCGCATCTGGCGGACGAGTTCGGAGGTGAAGCTCGGGAACGGATACGGGTGGAAGTCGATCCGGTGACGCGCGGGGCCGCCGTCGGGGTCCGGCGCGGTCCCGGTCATGGCGACCTCGACCGCCTTCGGAGGCTGCGGGAGGTATCCCTTCCCGGACAGGATGGCCGCCGCCTCGCTGCGGTCCGCCCGGATACCGAGCTGGGCGGCGACGGCGGCGTCGACCAGAGCCTGGACTGTGCCGGGGCGGGTGTCGATCAGGTCCTGGTGGACCACCGTGACGCAGCACGCGTGGTCCCGCCACACCTGGTCGAGAAGCATGTGCAGTGACCCGACGCCCTGGGCCACCGCGCCGGCGTTGAACGGGTCCGCGACCGTGAACGCCGAGATCGAACCGGTGGCCAGGGCGGGGATCATGTCCGAGGGCCCCATCACCACGAGCTCGACGGTCCCATCCGACCGGCTCGCGGCGCGACGCGCCACCGGGGTGAGGCCGTTCGCGCGCAGTACCCGCTGGAGCAGGATGTTGTGGATCGACCACCATCCCGGGATCGCCACCTGCGTGCCCGCGAGCTGGGCGACGTCCGTCACATGCGGTGCGACCGTGATGGCGCCCCCGCCCGTGTGGTTCCAGCCCACCACCTTGACGTCGGCGCCGATGACGTACCGGAGCTGGACCGCGGAGGGCATGAGCAGGTGGATGAGGTCGACCTGCCGGGTGAGGAAGGCCTCCATGAGCGAGGACCAGGAGCGGAAGAGCACGGGGCGCCCGACGGTGAGTTTCTGCTGCTCGAAGTAGCCGTCTCCGTGGGCCACCAGCAACGGGGCCGCATCGGTGATGGGCAGGTAGCCGATGCGGAGATCATCGGTGGCCACACCTCTCGGGGCGGTGGCCGTCGTGACAAGGTTGCCGAGGGCCGCGGCGCCTCCGACCGCACCTGCGCCCACGGCGAGGGCGCCCCCGGCCCTGAGCAGCGCGCGCCGGTCGAGGAGGGGTCCGCGGGCCCCGGGTTCGACTCTCATCGCCGGGTCAGGCCGTCCGGTACGCGGCGAGGATGCTGTCGCGAAGGGCCGGGTCGGATTCCGTGGAGCCGTGGGACGGGTTCGTCCACTCCTGCTGGACACGGCCCGACGATCCCAACAGTGCGATGCGGGACCCCACGACGAGCGCCTCGTCCACGTCGTGCGTCACCATGACCGTGGTGACCCCGAGCTCGGCCGTCACCCCGACCAGCCAGCGTTGCGAGTCCGCCCGCGTGACGGGGTCGAGCGCGCTGAACGGCTCGTCGAGCAACAGGATCTCGGGACGGGTCGCCGCCGCACGAACGACGGCCACGCGCTGCGCCTGGCCGCCCGAGATCTGGTCCGGACGGGAGTCGGCCAGCTCGGCGATCCCGAAGTGCGCGAGCAGACCGTCGACGTGGGCGCGGTCGACACGGCCGCGCAGGGCCCGGAACCGCCCACCCAGCGCCACGTTCTCACGGACCGACAGCCACGGATACAACAGCGGCTTCTGGAAGACGACCGCGTACGAGTGCGCCCGGTCGTCCCCGGTGTCCGTCGAGCCCACCCGCAGTTCGCCCGCGGCGGGCTCCTCGAGGCCCGCGAGCAGCCTCAGCAGCGTGGACTTGCCGACCCCGGACGGCCCCAGGAGGACCAGTGACTCACCGGCGCGGACCCGGAGCTCGAGGTCGTCGAACAGCACCCTCCCGCCGGGCAGCCGGTGCTGCAGGCCCGACACGCTCACCGCGACGGGCCTGGCCAGGACGCCGGCTGTCACGCGGGCACCCCGAGTCGGTCGAGCTCCCACCGCAGCTGGGACTGCGAGGGTGACTGCACAGGCAGGAACGCCGCCTCCCGCATGCGGCGGTTGGCCGGCGCGGCCTGGGCGTAGCCCATGCCGCCGCAGAGGACGGCCTCGAGCCGGGTCGCCGCCGGCGCGATCTCCGCGCCGTCGAGGCGCAGCAGGAGCAGATCGCCCAGCGTGGCCCCGGTCGGCGTCGCCCCCAGGCGGTGCAGCTCGGCGTGCATGTGCTCGTGCCGTGCCGCCAGCTCGCCGTGCTCGTCGGAGTAGAAGGCGCCGAGGCCCTCGAGCCGGCCCTCCGCCTCGGTCAGGGACCGTGCGGCGACGCCCGAGCAGAACGCCGCCTGCAGGACGAGGAACTGGGGACGAACGCCGGACAGGAAGTCCGCGAGGTCCTCCCCCAGCACCTGTTCATCCGGGACCACCACGCCGTCGAGGCCGATCATGGTGGAGGCCGTCGCATTGAGCGCGAGGAGGTCGGGGGCGTTCCGGATCTCGACGCCGGGCGCCGACGCCTCGAAGGTGAGGACCAGGCTGCGCCCGTCCTCGGTGTTGGCGGCCAGCACGATGGTGCTGTCGGGGTACACGTTGGAGGCCCACGCGATCGGACCGTCGATCCTGTAGCCGCCCGACACCGGTGTGGCGGTGATCGGGACCTTGCCCAGCCCGACGACCTGCCGCTGGGCGGCGGCCATACCCGTCACACCGGGGCGGCTGCCGTCCGCGACGGCCCGGTAGGTCCGGCCCGCGGCATCGGAACGGTCCGCCGCGTGGCGGAGGTATGCGGCGGTCATACGCTGCGCCCATGCGGCGAACGCAACCGCCAGGCTCTCCGTGGCCACGGCCTCGATGATCGTGGCGGCGACGGCGACCGGCGTGCGGTCGACGTCAAAGAGGCCGAGCCCGGCCAGTGCTGCGATGTCCTCCCGCAGGTCCGCCTCGTCGCGGTCCAGGGCGGAGGCCCGCGCAGCGACCGAGTCGATCACCGCGACGAGCTCCGCCACGTCGACGTCACCGAGTGCACCGGCGGTGAGCCGGGCTCGGGGCGTACCGAGAACGGAGGCGTGCGTCGCGGCGGTGCTCACGACAGCTCGTGCAGGCGCGAGATGGGGGTGGACACGATCTCACGCGCGCGGACGACGGCGTCGGTATCCGGGGCGTTGTAGAAGCACAGGCACTTGTCCGTGTCCTCACGCACGTAGGTGCGCAGGAAGGAGACCTCGGGGATCTCGGCGTACTTCGGGGACTTCTCCTTCTTCCGCGTGAGGTAGGTGTCCATGTCGATCTCCGCCGGGATGTCCCACTCGACCAGGTAGCCGGCGTCGGGTCGCGCGGCCTTGATGGTGTCGAGGTCGGTGCCGACCAGGCGGACCTGCGCGGGCGCGGTCACGTCGGCGGCTCCGATCGCTCCGGCGTCGAGGACGGGGGCGTCGATGTCACAGGCGCCGTTCGGGCCGTCCGCGAGCTCGACGATCGTGAAGACGCGTGCGGCACCCTTGGTGACCTGGGTCTCGATGACCTCGGCGCCGCCCGCGGTCAGTGCAGTGGCGAGGGAGTCGACGAGACCGGAGGGGTCGGCCTGCTGCTCCGGTGACGGGGTGGTCTCGTAGAGGAAGAGGGTCATGAACAAGTCCTTTCCGGACGTCTCGTGATGGCTTGACGCTAGTAAGAACAGACCGTTCTGTCTATTCATTCCCGGGCTGGGCCCCCCTTTCCGGAGGGCGGCGCGGTGAACAGTGGGAGAACGGAAGCCGTCCGTTACCTCACCGGCACTACAGTCGTGTCATGCGCACTGTCTTCCATTCCAAGCTCGATGAATTCTCGGACCAGCTGGTTCGCTTCTGCGAGACCAACATCCGCCTGCTCGACCGCGCCACCGCGGCACTGCTCGACGGCGACGAACTCGCCGCCATCGAGGTGATCGACGGCGCCGCGGAACTGGAGGATCTCCGTGAGGCCAGTGAGCAGCATGCGTTCGAGCTCCTCCTGCTCGAGTCCCCGGTGGCCGGCGATCTACGTCAGGTGGTCTCGGGGATCTACATCGTCGAGCACTTCACCCGCATGGCCGCGCTGGCCGGCCACATCGCCCGGGTCGCCCGACGGCGCCACCCGCAGTCCGTGGTGCCCGCCCCGCTCGTCCCGCTCATCCGGGAACTGTCGCAGCACGACGGTCGGATGGCCCGCGAGCTCACCGCCCTGCTCGTCGAGAAGGACGCGGACAGGGCCCGCACCCTGGACGCCGAGGACGACGCCGTCGACCGCCTCCACGCGGACCTCATGAAGCAGATCTCCGCCGAGGACTGGCCGCACGGTTCGGTGGCGGCCGTGGACCTGGCCCTACTCGCCCGTTACTACGAGCGTTTCGGCGACCACACCGTGAGCATCGCCAACCGGGTCGTGTACCTGGCCACCGGCGAGCGCCCCGAGGGCGGGTCGCTGTCCCATCTCGATGACGGCACGGTTCTGGACTGAGTACTGCCGGACGGTTCCGCGCGGCGATATCCTGGGGTCCCGCGACCCGATGAGGAGACCGCCATGTCCCGACCGGTCCATTTCGAGATCCACGCCTCCGACCCGGCCCGGGCCTGCACGTTCTACGGAGACGCGCTGGGCTGGACGTTCGAGGACTGGAGCGAGTACGCCGGGAGCCCCTACTTCGGGGTGACCACCGGACCCGAGGACGCCCCCGGCATCAACGGGGCCATCATGGCCCGGCCGGGGGACGCGCCGGAGCCCGGCTCCCCCGTCCGGGGCGCCGTGCTCACTGTGGGGTGCGAGGACTTCGACGTCACCGCCGGCAGGATCCTGGCCGCCGGGGGCGAGGTGGCCCTGGAGAAGCACGCCCTCCCCGGCATGGCGTGGCAGGGGTATTTCCTCGACACCGAGGGCAATGTGTTCGGTCTCCACCAGCCCGACCCCCGGGCCGGCGAGGAGGCCTGACCCCCGCGGGGGACGACCTCGGCCCACCCGAGACCGCCCCCGCGGGCGTCGACGGTCCGCACCGCCCCCGTCGACGCCGTCCCGGTCAGCGGCAGATCGCCCCGGTGGACGCCGACTGCACCAACTTGGAGTACTTGGCCAGGACACCGCGGGTGTAGCGCGGAGGGAGCGGCTCCCAGCCCTCACGCCTGGTCTGTAGCTCCGACTCGTCCACGAGCAGCTCCAGGGTGCCCTGCGAGACGTCGAGCCGAATCCGGTCGCCGTCCCGCACCAGGGCGATCGGCCCGCCGTCCACGGCCTCGGGCGCGATATGGCCCACGCACAGTCCGGTGGTTCCGCCGGAGAACCGGCCGTCGGTCATCAGGAGCACGTCCTTGCCCAGGCCCGCGCCCTTGATCGCGCCGGTGATGGCGAGCATCTCGCGCATGCCGGGGCCACCCTTGGGACCCTCGTACCGGATCACCACCACGTCGCCCGCGGTGATGGTCCCGTCCTCGAGTGCGTCCATCGCGGCGCGCTCCCGCTCGAAGACGCGGGCGGTGCCCTCGAAGACGTCGGAGTCGAAGCCGGCGGACTTGACCACGGCGCCCTCCGGGGCGAGCGATCCGTGGAGAATGGTGATGCCGCCGGTCGGATGGATGTGCTCCCCCATGGCGCGCAGCACCTTGCCGTCCGGGTCCGGCGGGGCGATGTCGGCGAGGTTCTCGGCGACGGTGCGGCCGGTGACGGTGAGGCAGTCGCCGTGGAGCAGACCGGCGTCGAGCAGGGCCCGCATGACCACGGGGACGCCACCGATCTTGTCCACGTCGGTCATGACGTGGGCGCCGAACGGCTTGACGTCCGCCAGATGCGGGACCTTGGCGCCGATGCGGGCGAAGTCATCGAGGCTGAGCTCGACCTCGGCCTCGCTGGCGATCGCGAGCAGGTGAAGCACCGCGTTGGTGGACCCCCCGAAGGCCATGACCACGGCGATCGCGTTCTCGAACGCCTCCTTGGTCATGATGTCGCGCGCGGTGATGCCCTTGCGCAGGAGTTCCACCACTGCCTCACCGCTGGCCTTGGCGTAGTCGTCACGCCGACGGTCCGGGGCCGGCGGCGACGCGCTCCCGGGCAGCGACATGCCCAGTGCCTCGGCCGCGCTGGCCATGGTGTTGGCGGTGTACATGCCGCCGCAGGCGCCCTCGCCCGGGCAGATCGCGCGCTCGATGGTGTCGACGTCCTCGCGGCTCATCAGACCCCGCGAACAGGCCCCGACGGCCTCGAACGCGTCGATGATCGTGACCTGCTTCTCGGTCCCGTCGGAGAGCTTCGCGAAGCCCGGCAGCGTCGATCCCGCGTAGAGGAAGACGCTCGCCAGGTCGAGGCGGGCGGCGGCCATGAGCATGCCCGGCAGCGACTTGTCGCACCCGGCGAGCAGGACCGAGCCGTCCAGCCGCTCGGCGCTCATCACCGTCTCGACACTGTCGGCGATCACCTCGCGGGACACCAGCGAGAAGTGCATGCCCTCGTGTCCCATCGAGATCCCGTCGGAGACCGAGATCGTCCCGAACTCCAGCGGATAGCCGCCGCCTGCGTGGGTGCCCTCCTTGACCGCCTTGGCCAGCCGGTCGAGCGAGAGGTTGCACGGGGTGATCTCGTTCCACGACGACGCGACGCCGATCTGCGGCTTGACCCAGTCGTCGTCGCCCATCCCCACGGCGCGCAGCATCCCGCGGGCGGCCGTCTTCTCCAGGCCGTCGGTGACGTCGCGGCTTCGGGGCTTGATGTCGGCCTCACGGCCGGTGGTCGGGTTCTCGGAGCGGGGGGTGTCGGTGCCGGAGGTCATGGGGCCAGCCTAGGCACTCGCCGCGGTCGGCGCCCTCGGACCCTCCCGCAGGCCGAGGATCGGGCAGTGCCCGGATCGGCCGTGACGGCCGGCGGCCCCACGGCTCGGTCAGCGATCGGCGTCCCTGGCCAGGTCGTACCGACGTAGGGCCTCGCGGCGTTCCTCGGCGTGGTCGACGATGGGCGACGGGTACCCGCCGTCGTAGCCGCCGGGGGCGCGCCACGGCTCGTGGGCAGCGGCCCCGGGCAGGTGAGCGAGTTCGGGCACCCATCGCCGGACGTACTCCCCGTCGGGGTCGAATCTCCGCCCCTGGGTCACCGGGTTGAACACCCGGAAGTACGGGGAGGCGTCGGTTCCCGTGCCGGCCACCCACTGCCACCCGTGGTTGTTGGAGGCGAGATCGCCGTCGACGAGGTGGTCGAGGAAGTGCCGCGCCCCGACCGGCCACCAGACGTGGAGGTCCTTGACGAGGAAACTGGCCGTGACCATCCGCACCCGGTTGTGCATCCACCCCTCGGCGAGTAGTTGCCGCATCCCGGCGTCGACGAACGGGTACCCGGTCCGGCCCTGCCGCCACGCCTCGACGAGGTCCTCCACGCCGGGGCCGCTGTCGTAGGACATGCCCGCGAGCGGGTCGCGCAGGTCGCGCCACGCGGATCGTGGCCGGTGCCACAGGACGTCGGCGTAGAACTCCCGCCAGGCGAGTTCGGTGACGAAGCGGCGGGCTCCCTCCCCGCCCGCGGCCGGGTGGTCGGCGAGTTCGGCCAGGATCGTGCGTGGGTGGATCTCCCCGTACTTCAGGTACGCGGACAACCGGCTGGTGGTGTCGAGGTCCGGTCGGTCCCGCTGCTCGTCGTATGCCTCGAGATCGTCGTGGAGGAACTCCCGCCACCGGGTGAGAGCCGCGGCCTCCCCCGCTGCGGCGGTCCCGCCCGCTCGTGCCGGGACCTCAGGTGGGCCCTCCCCGGACGCGGTGGTCCACGGGATGTGGTCGGGCCGCTCGCCGGGCGGGGGCCACCCGTGCTCGTGCCAGGCGCGGGAGAACGGTGTGAAGACCTTGTACGGCTCCCCGCTGCCGCTCAGGACCCGGCCCGGACCGACGGCGTAGGGAGACCCGGTGGTCACCAGTTCGCGACCGTCGGCGTCGAGTGCGGCGCGTACGCGGTCGTCGCGACGTCGTCCGTAGGGGGTGGATTCCCGGCTGATGTGGACGCGGCCGGCGCCCACCTCGCGGGCGAGCCCCGCGATCACCTCGGCGGGGTCTCCGGTCCGCACGACCAGTGCACCGCCCGTGTCACCCGAGAGCGCGGCGAGGGAGGCCGCCAACCGCCCCGCCCGTACACCGGCCCGCCGCAGCAGCGCGGGGTCCCGGACGAAGACCGGCAGGACCTCGTCCCCGGAGGCGACGGCCTCGAGGAGGGCGGGGTGATCGGTCAGCCGCAGATCACGTCGGAACCACAGGATCGAGATCCCCACAGGGCCTCCCTCGTCGACGGGCACGACCGCCCCCGGGGCGGCGGGCGGCGCGGTGATCTCCCGAGTGTGGCAGACCCGGGCCGGGGATCCCGGTCAATCGAGCGCGGGTAAACGGGGCACGACGTGCTCGGCCAACTCGGCGATCACCTCGAGAACGGGTCGGCGGCAGGCCCCCAGCCCCAGCTGTACGTGGTTGACACCGATCCCCCGCAGGTCCTCCAGGTGGTCGACCAGTCGCCGACGACCGATCCGGAAACCGAAGTCGATCGGGGAGGCGGTCTCGTCGGGGTTCTCCGCCAGGTCGATGCGGAGCGACTGTGCGAAGGGTTTGAACACCTCGCCGTCGTTCCCACCGCCCTCGTTCCCACCACCGCCGTCGCTCCCGGCTCCCCCGGCCGCGGCGCCGTCGCTCCCGGCTCCCCCGGCCGCGGCGACCACCATCTCCCGCCACTGCTCGACCGTGCGCCGCTGGACGTCGAAGTCCCGCGGGTAGGTCATCCACCCGTCGCCGTGGGCGGCGAGGTACGCCACGCTCTGCTGACACGAGCCGATCATGATCGTCGGCACCGACGCGGCGCTGGGCTTGGGCACCACGTCCGCGCTGTGCATCCATCCGCCGGACCACCGGATCCCGCGCATCTCGGTGGTCAGGGCGTGCGTCATCACGTGGAGGTTCTCGCGGAACCGCTCACCGCGCTCGCCCTGCTCGAGGCCGAACGCGCGGAACTCCTCGGGCCTGTCGCCGGACGCCAATCCCAGCAGGAACCGTCCGCCCGACAGCCGGTCGACGCTGGACGCGGACTTGGCCACGTGCAGTGGGTGCCGCACCGGCAGGACGATGCCCGCGGTGCCCAACGCGATCCGCGAGGTGTGGGCGGCGATGTGGGTGAGGTAGATCCACGGGTCGTAGACCTGACCGACGTCGCCGAAGGACGGCACGCGCAGCGGGATGTCACGGACGTAGAGGGCGGCGAAACCGCCGGCTTCGGCGGCCCGTGCGAGGCGCACCTGGGCCGCCGGGTCGTGGACGTCGTCGCTGTCGGTCCGGCTCCGCATCGGGAACCCGAGGCCGAGCGTGAGTCGGCCGGGCGCGTAGGTGCGCCGGAACCCCGGCAGGGCGCGGGGGTCACCGTCGGAGCGGGTGCACGGCGAGGAGGTCATGGCTTCCACCTTGGCACGGGCGGCACGGCGGGCCGAACGCCCACGGTCACCCGGTGCCGCCACGCCGGGCGACACCGCCTGCCGGCCCGGCCGCGGAGCCCTCCTCGACCGAACTCGTCTCCCTCTTCCGGATCGCGATGGTGGTGTGGGCCGCGCCTCGAGCCTGCGCGGGTACGGCGACGACGACGAGGCCGGCTCTCGTCGCGAACGGCGCAGCTCGCTCCGGGGACGGGCGGGCCGAGATCTACCTGTGCCGGTAGGCGGGCGCCGGCCGGGCGGGCGGCGTGGCCGCGGGGAGCAGCAGCTCTGGGTCACGGGCCATGAGCACGCCGGCGAGCAGCGCGCCGAGTCCGCCCGCCGCCAAGTCCCCGACGGTGTCCTCGTAGGTCACGTAGATCTCGTCTGCGAGGTAGGCGTAGCCGAACCACTCGACCATCTCCCACATCGCGCCCAGCGCGAGCCCGAACGCCGTGGTGAGCACGACCGCGCCGGTGACGGTGAACCCGCGGGCACCCGGCGCCCGCACGATCCCGCGGTGCGCACAGAACACATACGCCACCACAGACAGGGCGCCGGCCAGGAAGAAGTGGATCGGGATGTCCCACCACCAGACGGTTCGGTAGAGGTCCACGACGTTGCTCCACGCCGCCACGAGCAGCGTGGCCGACACGGTGACGTCCGCCCACGCGCGCATGCCGAGGAACCGGGGCAGCATGAGTCCGGGTAGGGCGAAGGCCACGATGGCGGCGTCCGTCACCCCGTGGAACAGCAGGGCCGAGACCACGCTGAGGACGCCGAGCAGGCGCAGGGCGTCCGCCACCGTCTGGAATGCGCTCCCGGCGGGGCGCAGGAAGTTGTCGATCACGTCCGTCGGGCTCCTCACTGTCCTCGCGTCTCGTCTCGCCGCCCATTGTGCTCCTCATCGCCCGGGCCGGCCGGGTGCACCACAGCGTGCACCGGCAGATGGTCCGAGGGCCACCCGCCCTCGTGGCGGAGCGGATTGATCGCGGCGTCGGTGACCGAGAGATCGGGAGTGGCGAGGATCCAGTCGATCCGGGCGCCGTCCCGTCGCGGGCGCCGGTAGTCGGCGTAGGTGCCCCACTGCTCGCTGTGCCGGGCGCGGGCGACCCGCCAACTGTCCACCAGTACCCCGTCCGAGAGGAGTGCGCGCACGGCCGGGCTCGACGGGCCCGCGTTGAAGTCGCCCGTCACGACGGCCGGCAGGCCCCGTGCGGCCACCACCTCCAGGAGGGCACGGGCGGAGCGCAGCCGGGACCGGCCGGACAGCGGGTCGAGGTGTGTGTTGACCACCAGCAGGTCGTGACCGGTGACCCGGTCGCGAAGGTGCACCTCGACCATCACCCGGGGGAACAGGTTGCCCCAGGACACCGACCCGGCACGGTGAGGCGTGTCCGACAGGGCGGACTGTTCCCAGCCCAGCAGCTCGAGACGGGTCGCGTCGAAGAAGATCGGACACGCCTCTCCCCCGCCGTCCGCCGAGCGGCCACGACCGACGTGGTCGTAGCCCGGGCCGAGGGCCTCGAGCACGGTGGCGAATTGTCGGGCGGCCACCTCCTGCGCGCACAGAACGGTCGGTCGCTCGGATGTGAGAAGCGCCCGCACGCGCGGCGCCCGGTGATGCCACCGGTCCGCCGGCCGGGTGAGCGCAGCGGGCACCGGCCGCCGGATGTTCCACGTCATGACGTGCAGGCCGGGCGCGGGCACCGGGCCGACCAGCGGCGGGTCCCCCGCCGACGGCTCGGCGGCGGGGTCCGACCCGGCCTCGCGCTGCGCCATCTCCCCACCCCACACCGTTCTCGCCTCTGCATCGCTCCTGCCGGGCGACCTCCACCCTATTCGGCGCGCGGCCCGCTGCGGACCGGTCGCAACCGTGACACGATCCTCCCGTGGATCAACACACGCCGGTCGGACAGCAGTGCGTGGAGTGTCTGCCGGCCGCGCGGGTGTTCTTCTCCGCGGTCGTCCGCCGCGCCGGGGTCGGGTCCGAGCACACCATGTACGTCCCGAGCCGTCTCGACAACGACTTCCTGCCGGCGCGGGCGGTCACCGGACAGGACGTGTGACCGTGCCCGCACCGCCGCCTCTACCGGTCCGGGACGGCGTCAGCCCCACCCGCCTGCGAGTCCCCGCCGCCGGCCCGTGGGCGGGCATCGCCGACTACATCGAGACGAGGTTCGACCACCTCGACCCGGGCGAGCTGCGGCGCCGGATCCCCGCCGGGGAGATCGTCGGCGCCGACGGCCGGGCGATCGACCACCACACTCCGCTGGGCACCCACGAGTTCGTCTGGTACCACCGCGACCTGCCCGACGAGACCGTCCTGCCCTACCGGGAGGAGATCCTGTACCGGGACGACCACCTCGTCGTCGTCGACAAACCGCACTTCCTCCCCACCACCCCGTCCGGCCACTTCCTGCGCGAGACCGCACTGGTCCGGCTACGCACCCGCCTGGACAACGACGACATCACGCCGATCCACCGCCTCGACCGCGAGACCGCCGGGGTGGTCATGTTCTCCGCCCGCCCCGACACGCGCGGCGCCTACCAGTCGATGTTCGAGCGGCGCGAGGTGACCAAGGCCTACGAGGCCGTCTCCGCCCGTCCGGCCGGGTGGGACGCGGCCGCCCCGTCGCTCTGCGGCCACCCGGTCCCCGTCACCCACCGCGAGCACATCCGGTCGCGGCGCGGCGAGCTGCGCGTCACCCTCCACCCCGAGCTACCGCCCAATTCCGAGACCCTCGTCGACGTGCTCCGGACCGGACACAGCGCCTCAGGGCGGCTCGTCGTCCAGACTCTCCTACGGCCCCGCACGGGGCGGCTCCACCAACTGCGCGTCCACCTCGCCGCGCTCGGGATCGGCATCCTCGGCGACCGGCGCTACCCCGACCTGCTGCCCGAGGCCCCCGACGACCCCGACCTGCCGCTACAGCTCCTCGCCCGCGAACTCGAGTTCACCGACCCCGTCACCGGCGAGCCCCGACGGTTCGCCACGCGCCGGACCTTCACACACGCCCCCGTCAGCGACGCCGCTGGAACGTCAGGTGCGTGACGCCGCTGGGCGACGGCGTGGGCGCCGACCACGGGCCGGTCGGCGAGCCCGCCCGCGAGGCCCCGGGGCGGAAAACAGGAACCGCGGGTTCTCACCCGTCGACGTCACCCAGATGGTGTTCGACGTCGTGCACGATGTACTGGCACAGAGAGGCGATGGTGAAGACGTAGCCGTCGCTGCGTCGACCGGTCCTGTCCCGGTCCGCGGGGCCGACGCGGTCGAGAACCTTCAGCGTCCGAGCGGTGGTGGCGTCGAGTCGGCGGGCGAGATCGTCCGGGTCGCTGCGCCAGTACCCGTGCTCGACAACCGCCGCCTCGCCGTCGAAATCGTCGTAGGTCGGCTCGGCTCGGTCGAGCATCGACGCTATGCGGTCCCCCAGGACCTCGATGAGGTCACGGCAGTGGCCCGCGTACTCCAGCGGCGACCACACCCGCGGGGCCGGCCGATGCTCGACCCCGGGGCGTCGCAGGACGGCGAGCCACCGGTCGCGGGCGGAGGCCAGACGGTCGCTCGTGGTGGCCGGGTCGTGAGGCCGGTAGCCGCACTCGTCGCAGCTCGACTCGAGTACGGTCGTCCAGTCCTTGGTATCCGGCAGCGAGGGTTCGGGAGGCGTGTGCATACCTCCACCGTCTCACCGTCCCGGCGGGCCCGCGGCCGGATGGGCCCGGTCGGCGACGTCAGCCGTTCGCGGGGAGCCAGTCGGCGAACCGGTCGGCGGAGACCTCGGAGAGCCACATCTGCCAGAGCGGGCCGAAGGACACCCGGCGCACGCCGAGCTTTTTGAGGGCCGCCAGGTCGCCGGCGCCGTGTCCCTTCACCGGATGGGCGGTCGCGTTGACGGGGATCGTCACCGCCTGCACGAGACGCGTCAGCTGATCGGCGGTCGTCACGCCCACCGGGTACACCGATCGCGCTCCGGCGTCCTCCATGAGCGTGATGCGGGTCTCGGCCTCCGCCAGCGGGTCCGAGAAGACGTCCGTTCCCAGCTTGACGGCATCGGTGCGTCCGTTGATGACGAAGGGGACCCCGGCGTCATCAGCCGCGCGGCGGGCGGCGGCGATGTAGTCAGCGTGCTCCTGACGGTCCCGGACGCGTTTGCCCTCGCGGTGCACGACGTCTTCGATGTTCGCGCCGACGGCCCCGGCCTCGAGCAGGCGGGTGATCAACTCGGCGGGGTCGAGACCGTAGCCCGACTCGACGTCCGCGCTGACGGGAACGGACACCGCGTCCGTGATCCGCTTGACCACGCGCAGGTACTCGGAGAAGTCCATCTTCTCCCCGTCCGCGCTGCCGATCGCGTCGGCGACGGGGTGGCTACCCACCGTCAGGCCCTGGAAGCCGGCGTCGGCGGCGACCCGGGCGCTCCAGGTGTCCCACACGGTCGGCAGGACGGCCAGCTCACCCGATTCGTGGAGCTCGGCCAGTGTGGTTGCTCGTGCACGTACGTCGGGCATCTCGATCCTCCTCGGGAGCGCGGGCTTTCGTCTCCCGACCCTACGCCGGTGGCCCGGTCCGCGGACCACCGTAGAGTGATCCGTATCACAAGTCGCCGCGCGCACTCCGGAGGTCACCATGAACCACGTCTACAGCGTCACCGAGATCGTCGGCTCCTCGCCGGACGGAACGGACCAGGCCATCGCCAACGCGGTCGCGGAGGCGTCCAAGACCCTCCGGAACCTCGAGTGGTTCGAGGTCCAGTCCGTCCGCGGCAAGCTCGACGGCGGCGCGGTCGCCCACTGGCAGGTGACCATCAAGGTGGGATTCCGGCACGAGTCCTGACCAGACGCCTCCGGCCGCCTCCGGGTTCCCGCGGATCCCGCTGTCCACAGGGCGTTTCGGCGGCTCCACAGATCGCGTCGCGGGGCTGTCGCCGGCGCTCGGGAGCGCCGAGACTCGGGGCATGAGATTCGAGGACCTCCCCGACAACTGGAACACGCTCCCGCTCGACGACGCCCCGCTCGCCGCCGGCGTGATCGACCTCGTCATCGGTCACCACGACCGCGGCCGGAACACGATGCTCATCCTCCCGTGCGACGAACACGACGTCGGCCTTGCCGCCCCCATCCTCATCAGCGACGTGGACTGGCTGTGCACATCGCACGAGCGCCGCGACGCGATGGCTGTCCTGCCAGCCATCGCGTCGCCCGGATTCGTCGTCGGACTGTCCGCCAGGCGCCGCCTCCCCGACGAAGTGGTGCGGGGCTGGCTGCGAACCATAGAGGACGAGCTGGATGCCACGGGGCAGGCGCTCCTGGCGCTGGGGGTGGCGGACGTGGACACCGTGGAGATCGTCGGCGGCCGCGCCGCGCGCAACGGCAGCCGCGCGTGAGTGGGCGGCACGCGGCCCGGTGAACCGCCTCTGACCACCGCTCGCGGATGACAGGAACCCGGCGTCCCGCCGCTACCATCGACCCTCGTGCCCGACAACTCGCAGTCCCCGGGAACGGGCAGCATCGTCGACTACTCGGCGCTTCCCGGGCCGGGGGGCCGCCGGTCGAAGCTGCCCGCCGTCGACTCACCGCGGTGGACCCTCAAAGTGGCGTTGTCCCAGCGTCCGTGGAGCTTCATCGCCTCCGGCGGCATGGCCGTGGGATTTCTCTGCAACGGGCTCACCCCCGTCGTCGTGGGCCGTGCAGTCGACGACGCGATCGCCACCGCCCGTCTGAACCGGCTCTGGTTATGGATCGGCGTGCTCGCCTGCGTGTTCCTGGTGGCGATGGTCGCCAACTGGACCGCCCGCTTCATGTTGGTCCGCAGTCAGCAGCTCGTCAGCCACGACCTTCGCACCGCGGTCACCGACCGCATCCAGGACCCGCGCGGGTTCGCGGGCCGGGAACGCACCGCGGGCGGCCTGCTGTCCATCGCCTCGTCGGACACCACGCGCGTCGGGGACATCGTCATGATGACCGTGATGCCCGTCGCCGAGGCGGCGGCCATCACATACGGCGCGGCGATGATGTTCACGATCAACCCGTGGTTGAGCCTGGCCACCCTGGTCGGCGGCCCGGTGTTGGTCATCGTGGCGCTCCGGGTGGCGCGGCCGCTGCAGCGCCGGTCGGGGGCGCGTCAGCAGGCCATCGCCCAGGCCGCGGCCACCGCGACCGACGTGGTGCAGGGGTTGCGGATCCTCAAGGGCCTGGGTGCCATCGTCACCGTCCGGAAGCGCTACGACGAGGTGTCGGACGACGCCTACCTCAAGACCGTTCACGCCGACGCCGCCGAGGCACGACTCAACGGCGCCACCGAGGCGACCGGGGCCGTCTCCGTGTCCACGCTCGGCATCGCGGCGGGCGCGTTGGCGCTCGCCGGGCACGTCACCATCGGCGAGCTGATCACGGTGGTCGGCCTCACCCAGTTCCTCGTGGTCCCCATGACCATGTTCGGCCGCAACATCGCCTCCCGCTGGGCGTCGGCGGAGGCGTCCGGCCGGAGGATACGGGAGGTGCTCGGCGCGGACTTCGAGCGCATCTCGGAGGCCGACGCCGCCACCACGGAGCGGTTCATCCGCGCCCTTCCGTCAGGCCTGACGGTCGTCGACGGCACCGACTCCGAGCTGATCCGCCTCCTCGAGTCTCTGCCCCGCACGCGGGTGGCGGTCGTGCCCCACGCCGCCGACCTGTTCGACGGCAGCGTGGCGGACAACGTCCACCCCGATCGCGCGGTGGCCGAACACGCCCTGCGGGTCGCCTGCTGCGACGACATCCCCGACGGCCCCGACAAGCGGGTCGGTGAGAGCGGGCGGATGCTCTCGGGTGGCCAACGGCAGCGTGTCGCCCTCGCCCGCGCCGTCGCGTTCGACCCGGAGGTGCTCGTGTTGCAGGACCCCACCACCGCGGTGGACTCGGTGACCGAGCAGAACCTCGCGGACAACATCGCCCGGGAGCGGGCCGGGAAGACCACGATCGTCGTCAGCCAGGCGCCGGCGTGGAACGCCGTGGCGGACGCGCGGCTGAGCGCGCGGCAGCTGCGCGAGACCGCCGAGGGGCTGCTCGTGGGGGCCGAGGGATGACGACGACGAGTTCGACACCACCCGTGAAGACCGACACCGCCCTCCGGTTCCCGGTCGCCTCTGCGGGCCAGGTCCGTCGCGAGGTGGCCCGGCAGCTCTCCCGGGTCCGCCACGCCCGGCGGTGGCTGGTGGTGGCGTTGATCCTGCTGAGTCTCGGGGCGACCGCGGGCGTGCTCATCCCCCAGCTGATGGGCCGGATCGTGGACCTGGTCTCCGGTGAGCGCGGGGGGTCACTGTGGCAGATCGGCGGACTGCTGTTGGTCGCGGCCGTCGGCGGCGCGGCGCTCAGCGCGTCCGGCTTCTACCTGGTGGCCCGGCTGTCCGAGCGGGTGATCGCCAACCTGCGGCAGGACATGGTCGGCACCGCACTCGGACTGCCCACCCACCGGGTGGAGGACGCGGGCTCCGGCGACCTCGTCAGCCGGTCCACCGATGACGTGGCCGAACTGTCCTCGGCGGTCACCGAGACCGTCCCGACGCTGTCCACCTCGGCCCTGACGGTCGTGGCGACAGTGATCGCGCTGTTCGCCCTGGACTGGCAGTTCCTCGTCGTCCCCCTCGTCGTCGCGCCCGTCTACTACCTCGCCGCGCGTCGGTACCTCGCCAAGGCCCCGGACCGCTACGCCGCGGAGCGCGCGGCAATGGCCGAGCGGGCGCGACGGGTCCTCGAGGCCATCCGTGGCCGGGCGACCGTACGCGCCTTCTCGCTCGAAGACCGGATGCACACCCGGATCGGCTACGCCTCCTGGGACGTGGTGCGCAAGGGCATCCGAGCGCGCACGACGATGCTCGTGCTCAACGTCTGGATGCTGGTGGGCGAGTTCCTCATGCTCGCGATCGCTCTCACGGTGGGCTACCACCTCGTCGCCACCGGCTCCCTTACCGTGGGCGCGGTGACCGGGGCGGTGCTCATGATCATCCGCCTGCGGGGTCCGCTCATGACCTTCATGCGCATCCTGGACGTGGTCCAGTCGGGCTACGCGTCGCTGTCCCGGATCGTCGGCGTGGTCGTGGACCCGCCCGTACCGGTGCCCGACAGCGGTGTCGAGCCGCCGCAGGGCCGGGTCGACCTGCGCGATGTGAGCTTCAGCTACGGCGACTCGTGGGCGGTGCGCGACATCAGCTTCTCCATCGAACCGGGTCGGACCGTCGCGATCGTCGGTGCGTCGGGCGCTGGCAAGACTACGGTCGCCGCTCTGCTGGCGGGCCTCCTGGTGCCGGATGCCGGCGAGGTGCTCGTCGACGGTTACCCGGTGTCATCGCTGTCCGATCGGGAGCGCATCGCTCGTCTGGCCACCGTCAGCCAGGAGGTCCACGTGTTCTCGGGGACCCTGCGCCACGACCTCACCCTGGCCCGGCCCAAGGCCACCGACGACGAGCTGCTCGACGCGCTGCGCCGGGCCAACGCCTCCGCGTGGTTCGAGCGCCTGCCGGAGGGGCTCGACACGATCGTCGGGGCGCGCGGGCTCCAGCTGGATCCGGTCGCCGCGCAGCAGCTGGCCCTGGCCCGCGTCCTCCTGCTCGATCCGGCCGTCATCGTCATGGACGAGGCCACGGCCGAGGCCGGCTCGGCGGGCGCGGAGGCGTTGGAGCGCGCGGCCGACGAGGTCATCCGCGACAGGTCCTCCCTCGTGATCGCCCACCGGCTCGAACAGGCCTCTCGCGCGGACATCATCCTCGTGATGGACTCCGGACGGATCGTCGAGCGCGGCACCCACGACGACCTGGTCGCTCACGGCGGGATCTACCACCGACTGTGGGCCGCATGGTCCGCCGGCCGGCGGGCGACGGCCGTGGACAGCACCCCGGGCCCGGCCTAGAACGGGCCCGACCGGGGTGAGCGACGTCGGGAAACCCGGCGAGCGAGCGCGAGTTGGACCACACTGCAGGGAGGCCGTCCCCGACTCCCGGTCCGTACGCGCGGAACGGGGCGCCCATCGGCCCGCCCGGGCTCCGACACCGTCGGTCCGACCTGGGGGATGATGGTGGGCGGCCAGATGGCGCAGTTCCACAAGAACACGATCAGCCCGAAACGAGAAGAGTCGACATCCATGACCCAAGGTCCCCAGAAGATCATTTACACCCTCACCGATGAGGCCCCGCGACTCGCGACCGAGGCGTTCCTCCCGGTCCTCCGCACTTTTGCCGAGCCCGCCGGTATCGCCGTCGAGACCAGTGACATCTCGGTGGCCGCGCGCATCCTCGGTGCGTTCCCCGAGCGACTCACCGACGAGCAGAAGGTGCAGGACAACCTTGCCGAGCTCGGTCGTCTGACCCAGCACCCGGACACCAACATCATCAAGCTGCCCAACATCAGCGCCTCCGTCCCGCAGCTCACCAAGGCGATCGCAGAGCTGCAGTCGCAGGGTTACGACATTCCCGACTTCCCGTGGGACCCTCAGACCGACGAGGAGAAGGAGACCGCCAAGCGGTACTCCGGCATCCTCGGAAGTGCAGTCAACCCGGTCCTACGCCAGGGCAACTCCGACCGTCGTGCCCCGAAGGCCGTCAAGGAGTACGCCAAGGCCAACCCGCACTCCATGGGCAAGTGGTCCATGGCCTCGCAGACCCACGTCGCGCACATGACCCACGGCGACTTCTACGCCGGCGAGAAGTCGATCATCCTCGACCGTGACTGCGATGCCCGCATGGAGGTCGTGACGCCCGACGGGAAGACCGAGGTCCTCAAGACCGTGCCGCTGCAGAAGGGCACCGTCGTGGACTCCATGTTCATGAGCAAGAAGGCTCTGCTGGAGTTCTACGAGGAACAACTCAATGACGCCAAGGAGACCGGCGTCATGTTCTCGCTGCACGTCAAGGCCACCATGATGAAGGTGAGCCACCCGATCGTGTTCGGGCACGCCGTCCGCGTGTTCTACAAGGACGCCTTCGAAAAGTACGGCGAGCTGTTTGATGAGCTCGGCATCAACGTCAACAACGGCATGGGCGATCTGTACGCAAAGATCGACACCCTGCCCTCGGCCAAGAAGGAAGAGATCATCGAGGAGCTGCACCGCTGCCACGAGCAGCGGCCGGAGCTCGCGATGGTCGACTCGGCCCGCGGCATCTCCAACTTCCACTCCCCCTCGGATGTGATCGTCGACGCTTCCATGCCCGCGATGATCCGCATCGGCGGCAAGATGTACGGCGCCGACGGCCGCAAGAAGGACACCAAGGCGGTCATCCCGGAATCCACCTTCGCGCGGATCTACCAGGAGATCATCAACTTCTGCAAGACCAACGGCGCGTTCGACCCCACCACCATGGGCACCGTGCCGAACGTCGGACTCATGGCGCAGAAGGCCGAGGAGTACGGCAGCCACGACAAGACCTTCGAGGTCGAGACCGGCGGCGTGGCCAACATCGTCGACGCCGCGACTGGTGAGGTCCTGGTCTCTCAGGAGGTCGAGGCCGGCGACATCTGGCGCATGTGCACTGTCAACGACGCGCCGATCCGTGACTGGGTCAAGCTCGCCGTGGACCGTGCCCGCGCCTCCGGCATGCCCGCCGTCTTCTGGCTCGACCCGTACCGGCCGCACGAGAACAACCTGATCACGCTGGTCAACAAGTACCTCCAGGATCACGACACCGAGGGCCTGGACATCCAGATCATGTCGCAGGTGCGCGCCATGCGCTACACCCTCGAGCGCGCGTGGCGCGGCCTGGACACCATCTCGGTGACCGGCAATATCCTGCGCGACTACCTCACGGACCTGTTCCCGATCCTCGAGCTGGGCACCAGTGCCAAGATGCTCTCGATCGTGCCGCTCATGGCCGGCGGTGGGCTCTACGAGACGGGTGCCGGCGGTTCCGCGCCGAAGCACGTCCAGCAGCTGGTGGAGGAGAACCACTTGCGCTGGGATTCGCTCGGGGAGTTCCTCGCGATCGGTGCGAGCCTCGACGACCTCGGTCGCAAGTACGACAACCCGAAGGCCACCATCCTCGCCCAAGCGCTGGACACCGCGACCGGCAAGCTGCTGGAGAACGGCAAGTCGCCCTCGCGCGTGACCGGCGAGCTCGACAACCGGGGCAGCCAGTTCTGGCTGGCGTTGTACTGGGCGCAGGAGCTGGCGGCGCAGACCGAGGACGCCGAGCTCGCAGCGCGGTTCGCCCCGCTCGCCGAGAAGCTGGACGCCGACAAGGACAGGATCCTCGAGGAGCTGACGGTTGTCCAGGGCCACTCGGTCGATCTCGGCGGCTACTACCAGCTTGACACCGAGAAGCTGAAGGCTGCGATGCGTCCGAGCAAGACGCTCAACGACCACCTCGACAGCGCCTTCGCCTGATCTCCCGCTGAACCCGCACCACCCCACCGCGCCCCCGCCGGAGTGATCCGACGGGGGCGCGGTGTGTCGTGGGACGAGGACTACGACGACGACTCCGCTCATGTCACTCGCCGAACGCCGAGCTCAGACACCGCATCGCAGCCAGGGTCTTGGGCACGCCGATGTACGGCATGAGGTGCACGAAACACTCGGCGACCTCTTCCTTGGTCATGCCGGCCACCTCGACCGCGGTCCGGATGTGCCCGGTCAACTGGGGCTCGGTGCCGCCCATCGCCGCGAGGGCCGCCATGGTGAGCATCTGACGGTCGCGCAACTCGATCCCCGGCCGCTGGTAGGCGCCGCCGAACACCGCGCCCACCACCCAATCGGAGGCGCCCGGGGCGAACTCGTCCAACTGTTGCTTCCACGCGGCGGCGCCCTCGGGCGACTGTGTCTCCTCGACGAACTGGTTGCCCTTGTCCATACTCAAATCCACGGTTGCCCTCCTCGACGGTCAGAAAATGCCTGGTCAGGCGAGCAGTCGCTGGCCTTATCGGCGGGAGGGTCGGGAGCCGGTCCGGAGCGTCGCAGGGCTGTGCGATAGTGCAGTTCGGTCCTGCCTCCCGAGGTTCGAAGCGGCTCCACGGTCAGCTGTGTGAAAGGTGTGTCGGAATGGCGAGAGCCTCGGTGGTGTCGGGCGCGCTCCTGCTGGTGGCGGGGTGTTCGTCCGGGCAGGTCGGACAGGACGCGTCGGAACAGGCCGAGGGGTCATCCTCCTCCGCCACGGAGACCGTCACGGTCACGGCGTCCTCCCCCGCCGCCGTCCCCGACGCGCTGACCAGTATCGATCCCTCCTCTCTCGCCTCGCAGCACCATGCGGGAACGTATGTGTGGAACTACTCCACCGGCGGTCAGTACGTGGGCGTGTGCGTGTCCGGGGGCGGGGCGGTGACCTGCACCGGTGTGCCGGGGGCGGAGGTTCCGGATCTCACCGAGTATTTCCCGGGCCGTCCCGGCGCTGTGGAACTCGGCCCGGCAGGACTGCGCTATACGTTTGTCGAGGGAGTGCCGCCGGTGTCCGCCCGGCTCGAGACCGGTCAGTCCGTGGAGTTCGGCGACCTGCGGTGCGCCAAGCCGGACGCCGCCACCCTGGAGTGCAGTTCCGGCGGCAACTCGTTCACCATCAGCGGCCCGGGCCGGGCCATCACCACGGCGGGCACGGTGCTCGCGGAGCGGGACTACTCCAATCATCCCGATTCCGGATCCGGCACCACATCGTCGTCCCCCACGACCGCCGCCAGCGGGCAGCCATCGGGCTACATGGGTGCCAGCGGTCTGGTCAGCGGGGTCCGCACGGCCTCGGGCGCTCTGGTCACCGCCTCCGTTCCGCCGTGTGACGGCAGGGGGATCCTCATCCTCGAGTCGTACGTGGAGTCATCCGGTCCCCAGCAGGGCATCGCCGCGCTCCTGGACCGTCACCCGGGTGCCGAGTTCGCCATGCCGGGCCGGTGCCCCTCGCTGCGCGGCAGCCTGGACGGCGCCCGTGTCTATCCCATCTTCACCGACCACGGACACGACACCGTGGCCCTGTGCCGCGACAAGGCGGCCCGCGGAGGAAATGCGCGGCTGCTCACCACCACGGCGGAACACATCGACCCCTGCTGATCCTCGGGACCTCCCCGAACCCCCGAACGTTAGAGACCGCGGGTGAGCAGCCGATCCCAGGTACCCGGCATCGGAGCAGACACGATCAGGTCCGTCCCGTCCGGCAGCAGGATCAGCATCGTCGCGGCGTGCAGATGGAGGCCGCGTGCGCCGCGAGAGGCCACAACAGTGTTGAAGCGGGGATCCCCGTATCGGTCGTCACCGGCGATCGGGTGCCCGGCGTGCTGGAGATGCACGCGGATCTGGTGCTTACGGCCGGTGAACAGATATCCGGCCACCCTCGACTCACAGCGTCATGCCTCGGGCATCGGTGCCGTGATCACCACCCGTGCCCTCAACGACACGCCAGACCTCTCGCCAGTACCCGGCCAGCGAATCGACGGTCTCGTGCGCGTTCAATCCGCTCGGCTGGGGCACCACCCAGAGCGCCACACCGGCCGGCCAGCCTCGAATCGCAGACGCATCCTGTGGGCCGGTGGTCGCCCGCGGCTGCACGAAGGCCGCCCGGTAGGCGGTGATCCCCACGATCGCCACGAGAGCGGGCCTCAGGTCGCGGACCCGCGAGATCAATCGTTCCCCTCCGGCGCGGAGCTCATCGCGAGAGAGTTCATCGGCCCTGGCGGTGGCACGACCGACGAGGTTGGTCACCCCGATCCCTCGCGAGGTGAGCTGACGTTCGTCCGGGGCCGAGAGTCCTGCGGAGGCGTCCACGAGCTCATCGGTCAGACCTGCACGGTGGAGTGAGGGCCAGAAGCGGTTCCCCGGGCGGGCGAACGGCGCGTTGACCGCAGCGGTCCACAATCCGGGGTTGATTCCCACGATGAGCAGTCGGAGACGCGCCGGCGCGACGGGCAGCACATCGTCCATCGCGTCCGGGTCATCGGTGGCGAACCGGGCCAGATCCTCGCGCCGCGGGCGAGCGCCGCCCATAGGGGAAGGACGTCGCGGGCTCCCGGCAGGCGCCGGAGGACCCGTCACGGCTGCACCGTCTTCGCGGCCGGGCTGCACGGGGAGCACCGCCCGGTCAGGGCTTGAGGATGTACTGCAGCGTCTCCACCACCTGATCGGTGGTCGTACACCACGCCTGTGCCTCGGCGTCGACCTCCTTGAGCGGGTGGATGATGTCGGCATCGTGGAGAGTCACGTAGGGCTTGCCGAGCGCCGCGCAGTAGCCCGCGTCAAAGGCGGCGTTCCACTGCTTGTACTTGTCCCCGAAACGGACCACCACCATGTCCGCCTGCTCGATCAGGGTTCGTGTGCGGATGGAGTTCACCTTGGCCGACTGGTGGTCGCGCCAGAACTGGTTCCCGGTCTCCCCCAGATGGTCCCCGGCGGCGTCGCTGGCCGGATGGTCGGTGACGGGGGAGGTGAACACCACATCCAGACCGGCGGTTTCGGCACCGCGCCGGATCTCCTCGCGCCAGTCGGTGTGGATCTCACCGGCGAGGTAGACGGAAAAACTCATGACTCAGTCCTCCTGTGTGCGGTGGCGCCGGTTCTCGTCACCAGCTCTGGACGCCACCTTCCCTGGACGCTAGTCGTTGACCCGCACCCAGCCGAATCCCGGCAGGTCAGCTGGCCCGGGGACCCCGATCGGCAAGACCCGTGCCGAACTCCAGGAGTTCGTCGAGCGAGTGCGCACTCAGCGTCGCCTCACTCTCGTCCATGACCCCCATGTCGACTTCGTAGATGCGCCCGTCCCCCTCGTTGAGAAGGATTGCCGTACCGCCTCCGTCGTCGCCGATCATGAGGTATCCGGGCATGTACTCCGACACTTCATAGTCCGCGTTTCGCTGGACGATCTCCTCCACCTCGAGGATGCTCAGGCTGCTCGGGGTGAATCCACCGTTGTGCACTGTCACCAGTGCGACGTAGGCCGCGGGTAGTGGCCTTCCGTGCTCGTCTTCCGCCAGCGCGATCTCAGCGGGGGTCGCCGGCGGGTTCCATTCGAACGCTGAACTCCACTGATGCTGGGACGCCATCTGCTTCCGCCGATCTCTGTCACGCCGGTGTTGCCGCGAACCGACTGCTGCTCCCCCAGCGCGTTACAGAGGACGATTGCGCTGCACGGTGGGCCGCGCGACTTCCCCGCACGCCACCTCGCGTGCGGCAACTACCAGCAGAACAGCCCCGCTTCCCATGGAGGAAGCGGGGCCGTCATCGTTCGTCAGCATCAGTGGAGCGGGGAACCACGCGGGCCACGGACCCATCGCGGCACTACGTCGAGGACGTCATCCCTGCGAGAGAGCCTCCTCCACGGAGGTCGACGGGCGCCCGATGAGGTCCTGCAGGTCGGTGCTGTCCGAGTAGAGGGCGCCACCGGCGATCACCGGGTCCATCCCGGCGAACATCTCCGCGACCTCGGCGGGCAGACCGAAGCCCTTGAGGGTCTCCCCGTACTCCCCGACCGCCTGGTTGACGTACTGGACATCGGCTCCGATCACGGTGCCCACCGCGGCAGCGATCTCCGGGTAGGTCACAGCCGGCGCTCCGGCGAGCTCATACACCTTGCCGACGTGCCCGTCGGTGGTCACCACCACCGCAGCGGCCTCCGCGTAGTCGCGACGGGCCGCGCCTGAGACCTTCGCATCGCCGGCAGCTCCGAAGAATTTTCCGACCGCTCGTCCCGAGTCGAGCGCGGACGCGTAGTTCTCCCAGTACCAGCCGTTGCGGAGCAGGACGTGGTCGATTCCACTGTCGGCGAGCAGCTTCTCGGTGCCACGATGCTCGGGGGCCAGGCCCAGCTCGGAGGTGTCGAGGTTGAGCAGGCTGGTGTAGGCGATCAGCGAGACCCCGGCGGCCTTGGCGGCATTGATGATGTTGGTGTGCTGCGCGAGGCGCTGGCCCACCTCACTACCCGATACCAGGACGAGTCGATCGACGCCCTCGAGCGCCTCGGTAAGTGCCGCCTCGTCCTCATAGGAGGCGACGCCGAGCTTCAGGCCCTTCGCGGCGAGGGGTTCCGCCTTTGCTTCGTCACGGACCACGGCGACGATGTCGGACGCTTCGACGCCGCGGGCGAGCAGAGAGTCGATGACCAGACCGCCGAGATGGCCGGTTGCTCCGGTGACTGCGATACGCATGGGAAGAACTCCTTAGGTTACTTGGTTGGTGATTCGTCACCCACTTTGCCACTAACTTTCTATTAGCGCAACTCATTTGTTAGCAATTACGTATGCCATGATGGCGGGTATGACCTCCCCTGACCACGCGCCCCACGAGCCCCTCCCGGCCGACGTGTTCGCCCGGGGCTGCTCATCTCGGGGAGCCCTGCAGCACCTCACCGGCCGGTGGGGCGCGCTCACGATCGTGGCGCTACGGCTGGCCGACGAGCCCATGCGCTTCAGTGAGGTCCGGCGCCGCGTCGACGGCATCAGCGACCGGATGCTCTCCCGGACTCTGGGCGACCTCGAACGGGATGGCATGGTCGTCCGCACGGTGCACAGCACTATCCCGCCGCACGTAACCTATGCACTCGCCCCGCTCGGCCTCCGGGTCGCCGATCCGCTCCAGCAACTGACGGCGATCATCGAGTCTGAGCTCCCCAGCGTCCTCGAAGCCCGGGCCCTCTACGACGAATCCCACTGAGCCGCCGGGCCGAACCGCTTCGAAGGCCCTAATGCTTCTCACCTTGCGGAGAGGCGGTTTCGACGGCTGTAAAGTCTTCCTGGCCGTGCGATCCGCGAGGCATATTCGACCGTCTCGGCCGCCGGCCCGATCTGGCCGATCTGTGGGTGCCATCGCTGACCGATCTCCCTCCGTCAGGGACCGCAGCCGAGGTCCGCACGAACTACTCTCCCCTTCCGGCGTGGTCGCTGCGGCCGGTGCTTGTGTATGTGGCGCTGTTCATGACGATCGTGGCCTTGACCGAGTTCGTCCCCGGTGAGGACGGGCCTGTCCGGCGGGCGGCGGCGATCGCGGCGCTGGTGTTGGCGCTCGGCTTCCTGGTCTGGGCGACCACCTTGTGGGTGGCCACCGAGGTCCGTTGGTTCCGGGCCCGTGACGTGGTGACGGAGCACATCCACGGGGTGCTCACCGCCCTCCGGGTTCCGGTCTGGGGACTGTTCGTCAATCGGATCCGCCTGGGCGACAAGGCATCCGGTGACACCACGCCGGACGACATGGTGTTCGTCTTCGATATGCGCGTGCCGACCGAGGTGTTGCGCCGCCAGCGCGCCGCGGTGACGGCGTGGATCGACGAGGTTCTGGAGGCCTCGCAGCGCGACAGGGCCTTCCGCCTCGGCGACAGCTTCGCCGAGCGCGATGTGATCAGTGGCGTGGAGATCTTCGGTGAGCCGATGCGCGACGTGTGGGTGTGGCGAAACCCGTCGATCATGCCGCACCTGTACCTGGGATGGGCGCTGGCGGATCCGCGGACGGCCGAGACCTTCGATGAGTCCGACGCGGTGTTGCTCCGCAGGACCCCCAAGTCCCTTCGACGCAGGTCCCGTCTCGAGCATCAGGGGTAGCTGTCGCCGGACCCGGAATCCGTGGCCGCGATGTTTTTTGACGACGACGACATCACCGGCGGCCACGTCGACCCGAACGGCTGCAGCTGCCGGCACCCCTTTTCACGCGTCCCGGCTCGGCGCACCGGTCTCGACACCAGGACTTCAGGTCGCTTGCCAGACTGTGCCCATGACCGCCGACGAGGCTTTCCCGATGCACGTCTTCGATGCGTTCGGGGTGGATCCCTCCATGTATCCCGAGCTGATCGGGGGCGCTGTCCGGGTCATCGAGAAGCGTCCTGCGAACGGACCGATCACCGTGATGACCGCCGGCGTGTCCAGACTCCCGACCGACTCGGGTGAGCGGGTCGAACTCGCCGTCGAGGTTCTCGACGGTCAGCAGGGGGCGGCGTCAGCAGGGGGCGGCGCAGGTCGCCCTGTAGATCGTCTGTGACGACAACGCCGCCCACCGGCGCGTTCCACCCGTCGAGGCGCCGTGGCGCAGCGACGGCCCGTTTCTCAACGGCACCGGGATCTCCGCGATCACGGCGACGGGATCGCGCGGGGGCTCGACATTTGACGAGGTCCGTACCGAGGGCGGCACAGTCGTCGGACACATGCGCACCCTTCGCCTGCTCACCGATGCCGAAGCCGGGTTCGCGGCGACCAACGGCTGGGATGCGCTGGTCGACACCGCCGGATCCGTCGATGCCCTCCTCGACGTGACCCGGGAGAGCACCGTGGCATCCGGTGGAGCGAGCGGATTGCCCGTGTTCCTGTCGAAGCTGCACGCCCAGCACCCGCCGCGGTGGGTGACGTTCGTCGGGGACAGCATCGAATCGGTGACCGGACTGGAATCCGAGGAGTACATGGACGACGCGGCCAACCACGAGATCTGGGACGTGTGCTCGTTCACCGACCGGTTCCGGTGGAGCGCCGATTTCCTTGCCGTTGCCCGCCCCGGTGACACCGCACTGTTCACTGACACCTCTGGCGCGTACGAGCTGGAGGTCGACTGACTCTGCGGCGAAAGGCGCCTGAGGACGAGCGGGGACAATGACACCATGGACGATCTGCTCATCGCGCCGGGGCCCGGGGCACCACACGGCCTCCGGATCCCGGCGGTCGAGCTCGTCGAGCAGTTCTCCCGCTCCTCCGGCCCCGGCGGCCAGGGCGTCAACACCACAGATTCGCGGGTCCAGCTCAGCCTCGATCTCGCCACCACCACTGCACTCGAAGAGACGCAGCGGGCCCGGGTGCTGCGCAATTTCGCCTCTCAGCTCGACGGCACGGTACTGACGATCGCGGCCTCCGAGGAGCGTTCCCAGCGGCGGAACCGGGCCGCGGCCCGCGTCCGTCTCGCCGGGCTTCTTCGTGAGGCCGTTGCCCCGGCGGTTCCCCGTCGACCGACGCGCCCGACCCGGGGTTCGCAGCGCCGCCGACTGGAAGCCAAGAGCCGGCGCGGTGCCATCAAGGAGAACCGCCGACGTCCCGACTCCGACTAGGCCCGCCCGGGCGTTCACGGGCGTCGAGCAGGTCGATTCCGTAGTCGGCCACGACGGCCCGCATCTCGGCCAGGTAGCGCTGCGCCTGTTCGGTGAGCGGGATTCCGGAGTGGCTGATCCATCCGATCTCGATGCTCTGGTCCACTTCGAGGGGGATGGCGACGATCTCGGGATCCAGGTCGTCACTGATGATGCCGGTCGAGATCGTGTAGCCGTCCAGCCCGATCATGAGGTTGAAGATGGTCGCACGGTCGGACACCCGGATCTCCCGGGCACTGGAGAGTGTGGAGAGGATCTCCTCGGCGAAGTAGAACGAGTTGTTCGCGCCCTGGTCGAACGTCAGCCGCGGAAGGTCTGCGAGATCCTCGAGCGTGACGTGGTCCGTGGTGGCCAGGGGGTTCTGCCGGGAGATGAACACGTGCGGGGTCGCCGTGAACAGCGGGTGGAACACCAGCCCGGAGTCCCGCAACAGCTTGTCGATGACCTTGCGGTTGAAGTCATTCCGGTAGAGGACTCCCACCTCACTGCGGAGTGTCCGGACGTCCTCGATGATGTCCCACGTGCGGGTCTCCCGGAGCGAGAACTCGTACTGCTCCGCGTCGCCGGACCTGACCATCCGGATGAACGCCTCCACGACGAACGAGTAGTGCTGTGCGGATACCCCGAGCAACCGCCGTGAGGGTGGCTGGCCGAGGTAGCGCTGCTCCAGCAGCGACATCTGTTCGACGACCTGTCGGGCGTAGCCGAGGAATTCCGCGCCCTCGTCGGTCAGCGTCACTCCCCGGGCGGACCGGGCAAGCAGGGTGCGCCCCACCCTGGATTCGAGGTCCTTCATCGCGGCGGACATGGTCGGCTGGGCGACGTAGAGCAACTCCGCAGCGCCGGTGATCGAGCCCTCCGCGGCGACCTCGATGAAGTAGTGCAGCTGCTGGAGTGTGATACCTCTGGATTCCCTGCGCATAGCTACAGCCTATAGAGATCCATAGCAAACGTTAGTTACCCGATACCTGAACTGGGACTGCAGGATGGGGATACAGAATTTCCGCAGCGCCGAGCCCGGCCGACCAAGCCCTGAATTGGACGTACATGTCGAACGAACTCACGTTCAGCATCACCACCACCCGCTTCGACGAGAACTACTCTCCGTCGGAGAGCTCTCGGACCACCACGAACTTCGCGAACCTGGCTCGCGGCGAGCACCGGCAGCAGAATCTCCGCCGAACCCTGTCGATGATCAACCACCGATTCAACGACCTCGCACGCCGGGATAACCCGACCGGGGACCGCTATTCGGTCGAACTCGAGATCGTCTCCGCGGACCTGCAGTTCTATACGGACGATGCCGATCACGGGTTCCCCCTGATCGAGGTGCTGGATATCCAGATCGTCGATCACCAGACCGGGCACCGCCTGCCGGGCATCGTGGGCAACAATTTCTCGTCCTACGTCCGCGACTACGACTTCAGCGTTCGGCTGCCGTCGGTCAATGAAGGAAGCTCCGAGTTCACCGTGCCCAGCGACTTCGGTGTCCTGCACGGAAAGCTGTTTCAGCACTTTCTCGACTCCGCGGCGTACGGGGAACGATTCGAGGTGGATCCCGTGATCTGCATCAGCGTGTCGACGAGCAGGACCTACCACCGGACCGGTTACCAGCACCCGGTCCTCGGCGCCGAGTACCAGCAGAACGACTACTCGTTGACCGACGAGTACTTTCACAAGATGGGGCTCCAGGTCAGGTACTTCATGCCACCCGGCGGGGTCGCCCCGCTCGCGTTCTATTTCCGCGGCGAACTGCTCAACGACTACTCGGACCTGCAGCTCATCGGCACGATCAGCGTCATGGAGACGTTCCAGAAGATCTATCGGCCGGAGATCTACAACGCGCACTCGGCCGCAACTGACGTCTACCGGCCGTCCTTGGATCAACAGGACTACTCGCGCACCCCGATTGTCTACGACCGTGACGAGCGCAGTCAGCTCGCGAAGAAGCAGGGCGCGTACACGGAAGAACACTTCATCAAGCCGCACCGAGAACTCCTCGAGCAGTGGGCCGCCCGCCACGCCGTTCTCGTCGGATGACCACCGGAGGAAAGTCGACCATGAACCGGATCCTGCCCACGTCCACCGTCGGCAGCCTGCCCAAGCCCTCGTGGCTCGCCCAGCCTGAAGTCCTCTGGTCGCCCTGGCGGTTGCAGGGCGACGAGCTGAGCGAGGGCAAACAGGACGCGCTGCGTATCGCAGCCCACGAACAGAGCAACCGCGGCATCGACATCGTCAGCGACGGCGAGCAGACCCGTCAGCACTTCGTCACGACCTTCATCGAGCATCTCGACGGCGTCGACTTCGATCGGCGCGAGACCGTCCGGATCCGCAACCGCTACGACGCGAGCGTGCCCACAGTAATCGGCGACGTGAGCCGCTCAAAGCCCGTGTTCGTCGACGACGCGAGGTTCCTCCGGCAGCAGACCGATCAGCCGATCAAGTGGGCGCTCCCCGGCCCCATGACGATGATCGACACGCTCTACGACGGCCACTACAAGAGCCGTGAGAAGTTGGCGTGGGAGTTCGCGACGATCCTCAACCAGGAGGCCCGAGATCTCGAGGCCGCGGGGATCGACATCATCCAGTTCGACGAGCCCGCGTTCAACGTCTACTTCGACGAGATGAAGGACTGGGGCGTGGCGGCACTGGAACGAGCAGCCGAGGGACTCCGCGCGGAGACCGCGGTACACATCTGCTACGGCTACGGGATCAAGGCCAACACCGACTGGAAGGCCTCCCTCGGGTCGGAATGGCGACAGTACGAGGAGTCGTTTCCACTACTGCAGCAGTCCAGCATCGACATCATCTCGCTGGAGTGCCACAACTCTCGTGTCCCGATTGACCTCGTCGAGCTAGTCCGGGGCAAGAGGGTCATGCTCGGGGCGATCGACGTCGCAGACGAGCGCGTCGAGACCCCGCACGAGGTCGCCGCCACTCTCCGGCGGGCACTCGGGTTCGTCGACGCGGACAAACTCCTGCCGAGTACGAACTGCGGGATGGCGCCCTTCCCACGGGACATCGCGCTCGCGAAGTTGAGCGCGCTCAGCGCGGGCGCACGCATCGTTCGCGAGGAGATTTCTGCCGCGCCCCTCACCGAGGCAGTGAGGTAGCCAGGGTTCAGTCATCCGGATCCCGGGCGACCCCGTGGCACAGCTCGCGCGTTCATCACGTCAGCTGGGCTGAACCGCGCGCAATTTCAAGGGCTTGTCAGTGGCCCCTGGACGTCGTACCGGACCACCACGAAGTCACGGTTCCGCTCGCACCCCGTGAGTTGGGGATCGAAGGCACCGCCGAACAGCGGCTTCCCTGAACCGAGGGTCACGGGCGCGATCGAGACCACCTCCTCGTCGAGCATCCCGGCCCCCGCGAATTCTGCCGCGATGCCACCACCCCCCATCACCCACACATCGCGGCCGCCGGCCGCGGATTCAAGAGCTCCGCGATGATCCACAGGGTCCCCGGCGACGAAGGAGACATGTTCGTTCGCCGCCTCCAGACTGCGGTGGGTGAACACGAAGGTGGGGATCTCCGGCAGCCACTCACGGTCGTGCTCGAGCACCCACATATACGTGGACGAGCCCATGACCTGGGCTCCCACATCGACGAGGAACGCCGCGGTGCTGCCCGGCCCGTTCTCGTCGATATCGTGCTTGAAAAGCCAGGCCAGGGAGTGCTCATCGTCGGCCAGGAACCCATCGAGGGTCGAGGCTGTGAAGTAGCGGTAGCGGGTCATGGAAGCCCTCCTGGGGCGCGGCGGTTCCGCGTGATCGGATCCGGACCGAGGTGTGCGATGTCCCGGTTACCGCATGGTAAACCCGCATCCCACCGAGCCCCGGCACACACCGTTCTCTTGTGCGGCGAATCGCGGAGGGCGATGGCGCTGTCATGAACATCGAACGCATCGTTCCCGATCTGACGGTCTGAGTCTGATCACCGCCGATGACACAAGCCCCGGAGAACCCAGACGTCTCAATCTTCGTGGACGACGTTCAGACCGCGTGCGACCGCACCGTGGCGGCAGGTCTCCAGATCGTGCACCGACTTAGATCAGAGAAGTGGGGCGTCGTCCGGTTCTTCTACCGCGACGCATCAGGCAATGTGGTCAACGTCGGCATGCATGCTCGGTGACCGGCCGACTCACACGTTGAAGCGGAACTCCACCACGTCGCCGTCGGCCATCACGTAGTCCTTGCCCTCCATGCGCACCTTGCCGGCGGCCTTGGCTGCGGCCATCGACCCGGCGGCGTCGAGGTCGTCAAAGGAGACGATCTCGGCCTTGATGAAACCCTTCTCGAAGTCCGTGTGGATCACGCCGGCGGCCTTGGGGGCGGTGTCGCCCTTACGGATGGTCCAGGCGCGCGACTCCTTGGGGCCGGCGGTGAGGTAGGTCTGCAGGCCCAGGGTGTGGAACCCGGCGCGGGCGAGCGAGTTGAGGCCCGGCTCGTGCTGGCCGATCGACTCCAGCAGCTCCATGGCGTCGTCCTCCTCCAGCTCGAGGAGCTCGGCCTCGACCTTCGCATCGAGGAAGACCGCGTCGGCGGGGGCGACCGCGGCGCGGAGTTCGGCCTGACGCTCCTCGCTGGTCAACACGGACTCGTCGGCGTTGAACACGTAGAGGAACGGCTTGGCGGTCATCAGGTGCAGGTCACGCAGCAGGGTGCGGTCCACCTCGTCCTGCGCCCTGAACAGGGTCCGCCCGTCCTCGAGCACGGCCTGCGCCTTGCGGACCTCGTCCAACAACGCCACGAGGGACTTGTCCTTGCGCGAGTCCTTCTCGAGCCGCGGGATGGCCTTCTCGATGGTCTCCAGGTCGGCCAGGATCAGCTCGGTGGCGATCACCTCGATGTCGGTCATCGGGTCGACCTTGCCGTCGACGTGGATGACGTCCGGGTCGTCGAAGACGCGGACGACCTGGCAGATCGCGTCGGCCTCACGGATGTTGGCGAGGAACTTGTTGCCCATCCCTTCACCGGTGCTGGCGCCCTTGACGATGCCCGCGATGTCGACGAACGACACGACGGCGGGCAGGATCCGCTCGGAGCCGAAGATCTCCGCGAGTCGGTTCAGGCGTGGGTCCGGCAGATCGACCACGCCGACGTTGGGCTCGATGGTGGCGAACGGGTAGTTCGCCGCGAGGACGTCGTTGTTCGTCAGGGCGTTGAACAGGGTCGACTTACCGACGTTGGGCAGTCCGACGATTCCGAGGGTGAGGCTCACGAGGGCACAGTCTACGGACAGCACCCCGGCTCCTCCCCCGCGGCCGTCGGGCGCCTCGTCAGGGAGCACACCACCGTGACCTCTGACATCATGTGACCCATGACCGACGAGCCGAAACCGCGTCCCCCCGTCGAGGACCAGGAGCAGCACGTCGACCGTTCCGTCCTCATCGGACTGGGCGGGCGCTGGGTCACCGACTGGGCCCTGCGACTGGCCATCCTTCTCGTCGCGGGCTGGTTGGTATCGAGGATCGGTGGCGCCCTGTGGGTCGGCATCCTCCCGATCCTGTTGGCGCTCATCGTCTCCACGGTGCTGTGGCCGCCGACGGGGTGGATGGTGCGGCACAGGGTCCCCAAGACGCTGGCCTCGCTGTTGTCCATCATCGCGTCACTCGGCCTCGTCTCGGGCGTGGTCGCCCTCATCGCCCCGTCGATCGTCGAGCAGAGCGTGCAGCTCGCCGACCAGACCTCGGAGGCGATCACCCAGGTCCAGGACTGGTTGCGCGGACCGCCGCTGAACATCCGGGACGAGCAGCTCGACGGGGTCCTCGAGCAGCTCAGCTCCACCCTGCAGGACCGCGGTGACCAGATCGCCTCGGGTGTGTTCAGCGGTGTCAGCGCGGTGGGGTCCTTCGTGATCACCCTCGTACTGGTTCTGGTCCTGACGTTCTTCTTCATCAAGGACGGGCCGAGGTTCCTCCCGTTCGTCCGCCGCATCTCCGGGCGCACCGCCGGCCGTCACCTGACCGAGGTCCTGACCCGCGCCTGGAACACCCTCGGCGGCTACATCCGCGCCCAGGCCATCGTGTCGTTCGTCGACGCGGTGCTCATCGGTCTGGCTCTGGTGATCCTGGGCGTACCGCTGGCGTGGGCGTTGGCCGTCATCACGTTCATCGCCGGGTTCATCCCCATCGTCGGCGCCTTCACCGCGGGTGCGCTCGCGGTCCTCATCGCCCTGGTCGCCAACGGCTTCACGACCGCGATCATCGTCCTCGTCGTGATCATTCTGGTGCAGCAACTCGAGGGCAACGTTCTCCAGCCGATCGTCCAGTCGCGCGCGATGAACCTGCACCCGGGGGTCATCCTGCTCGGCGTGGCCGCGGGGAGCACGCTGTTCGGCATCATCGGCGCGTTCCTGGCCGTCCCGCTCCTCGCGGTACTGGCGGTCGCGCTGCGCTACATCAACGAGCAGATCGATCTGCGTACCGGTGATGTGACCGCGTCGGATCTGGCGTCAGCGACAGACGAGGGACGTCTGACAGCGTGGCTCGCCGAGCTGTCGAGCTCGCGCTTCGCACCTCTGCGCAAGAGCAGCACCGCGATCATGGCCGGGATGATCGACGAGCGCCCCGACATCGCCGGGCACCGGCGCCCGGTCCCCACCCGTGCTGGTGCAGGGGTCACCGTGGAGGCCGACGACGACGAGGTGGGCGGCGGCTCCACCACCGCCGCGCCGGGGTTGTCGGATGAACCCCCGCCGGCGGCGGGCCCCGTCGATCCGAAGGCGGTCGACGGCTACCGCCCGTCCCCGCAGGAGCAGGAGGCGGAGAAGCCCAACCCGCTACGGCGGTTCGGCCGTTTCCTCGCCCGCCGACTGGGAGGTTAGAGTCTTCTCCCGTGACTAGACGCAGGAGTGGACGGGTACCCGCGGACGAGCGGTCCGTGCTGTCCTCGACGCGGGGGCTGCCGGCCTGGACCGCGGTCCTCCTGGCGGTGGCGATCTCGCTGACCGGCGTGGCCATCGACTCGGTCTCCGGGGACCTCGGCGCGGGCTTCACCGTGGCGTTCTTCCTCGGCTGCGTGGTGTCCGTGCTCGCGGTCGCGCGGCGCTCGGTGTTCGTCGCGGGGGTGCAGCCACCGATCATCATGGCCCTGCTGGTCCCGCTGGTCTACGTCGTCTCCGGGGTCGGTTCGGGCGCGGACGTCTTCTCGCGGTCCCAGCTCGTGGCGATCATCCTGCCGCTGGCGACCCGCTTCCCGCTGATGATCACCACGACCGTCGTGGTGGTGGCGATCGCCCTGATCCGTGCCCTGGTGCTGGAGCCGCGGCCGCGGGTCGCCCGCCCCGCGGCGCCGCCCGTCCAGCGCAGCGCCCCGGCACACGCCCGCCGTTGAGGCGGGGTGCGCCGGGGCGCTGACGGCTACCGCGTCCTCCCCCGCCACCTACCGGCGGGCGGGGGGCGCGTATCAGACCTTCTTGGGGACCCGCAGTTCGCGGGGCAGCGAGAACGTGATGGTCTCCTGCGCCGTCCGGACGGTGGAGACGTCGCCGAAGCCGTGGTCGGCGAGCAGGTCCACCACCCCGCGGACGAGGATCTCCGGCACGGACGCGCCCGAGGTCACGCCGACGGTGGTGACGCCCTCGAACCAGGACGTGTCGATCTCCTTGGCGTAGTCCACCAGGTGCGCGTCGCGGGCTCCCGCCTGCAGCGCGACCTCCACCAGTCGCACGGAGTTGGACGAGTTCTGTGACCCCACCACGATCACCAGGTCGCACTGCGGGGCCATGGTCTTGACCGCGACCTGACGGTTCTGCGTGGCGTAGCAGATGTCGTCGGACGGCGGGTCGATGAGCGTGGGGTACTTCTGCTTGAGACGGCGCACCGTCTCCATGGTCTCGTCCACGCTGAGCGTGGTCTGCGAGAGCCAGATCAGCTTCTCGGTGTCCACGGGAATGTCCAGCGCGTCCACGGACTCGGGACCGTCGACCAGCGTCACCACGTCGGGCGCCTCACCGGCGGTCCCCTCGACCTCCTCGTGGCCCTCGTGGCCCACCAGCAGGATGAGGTAGCCCTCGCGCGCGAAGCGCTTGACCTCGGTGTGGACCTTGGTCACCAGGGGGCAGGTGGCGTCGAACGTCTTGAGTTCGAGCTGGAGAGCGCTCTCGCGGACGGCGGGCGAGACGCCGTGCGCGGAGAACACCAGGTTCGCGCCGTGCGGGACCTCGTCGGTCTCGTCGACGAAGATCACGCCCTGGTCGGTGAAGGACTCGACCACGTGCTTGTTGTGGACGATCTCCTTACGGACGTACAGCGGCGCCCCATGCTTGGCCAGGGCTTTCTCGACCGTCTCGACGGCTCGGTCGACGCCGGCACAGTAGCCGCGCGGTTCCGCGAGAAGTACCCGCTTGGTTGCCGGTTCGGCGATCATGTCGGTCTGCTCGGTCATGTCCCCAGGGTACGGTTCATACTGGATTTCGACCATTACGCCTCCCTTCACGCCCCCCCGGCAGAGAGGTCCGCATGCTCCGACCCCTGTTCCTGACCCGTGCATCGATCGGTCTCGCCGCCACCGCGGCGGAGCGTGTCGTGGCCCTGCCCGGCCGTGCGGTCGAGGCGGTCACCACGCTGCCCGCGATCCCCGTGCGGGTCGCCGGCGGCCTGGTCCAGTCCTATCTCCACGCCGGTCAGACCCTCACGGACCTGGCCGTCAAGGGCGACAAGGTGCTCGCCTCGGTGTTCCCGGCGCGGTCCGACCAGCCGGAGTGGGCGACGTTCGACGAGGACGAGGCCGACCCCGACGAGGTCCTGGACGTGTCCTACCGGGTCTACGGGTCGTCCTCGAGAGCCGCCCGCGACCGGGACGACGACCCCGACGTGCCGACCGGCCGCGTCGCCCCCCGCGACGCGTGACGGCCTCGTCCCCGCGCACGCCGAGCAGCGCCGAGCAGCCGTGGCCGGTCCGGGTGGTCTCGGACCAGATCGCCGCGTGGATCCACCGACTCGGGGCGGTGTGGGTCGAGGGTCAGATCACCCAGCTGAGCCTGCGCCCCGGCACCCGCACCGCGTTCCTCACCCTGCGTGACCCCTCCGTCGACAACTCGCTGACGCTCACGTGTCCACCCAGGCTCATCTCGGAGTCGCCGGTGCCGGTCACCGAGGGCAGCCGGGTGGTCGTGCGGGGGACGCCCCGCTTCTATACGGGCCGCGGGTCGTTCTCCCTCCAGGTGTCGGAGATCCGGCCCGTCGGCGTGGGCGAGCTCCTCGCCCGCATCGAGCGGCTCAAGCAGGCGCTGTCGGCGGAGGGGTTGTTCGACCCCCGACTCAAGCGGCCCCTGCCGTTCCTGCCCACGTGCGTCGGTCTGATCACCGGCCGGGCGAGCGCCGCCGAACGCGACGTCGTCGAGGTGGCCCGCGGCCGCTGGCCGGACGTGCGTTTCGCCGTGCGCAACACCCCGGTGCAGGGGGTGTCGGCCGTGCCCCAGATCCTGGACGCGCTGGCCGAGCTCGACGCCGACCCCGTCGTCGACGTCATCATCCTCGCCCGCGGCGGCGGGTCGGTCGAGGACCTGCTCCCCTTCTCCGATGAGGCTCTCATCCGCGCGATCTCGCGGTGCCGCACCCCGGTGGTCTCCGCGATCGGCCACGAGCCCGACTCGCCGTTGTCGGATCTCGTCGCCGACCTGCGGGCGGCCACCCCGACCGATGCGGCCAAACGGGTCGTGCCCGACGTGATCGAGGAGCGTCGTCGTATCGCCGAGGCCCGGTCCCGTACCGCCCGGGCGCTGCGCGGTTGGGTGGACCGGGAGCGCAACCAGCTGGCGGCCGTGCGGTCGCGGCCGTGCATGGCGAACCCGTACGGGATCGTCGAGTCGCGGGCGGAGATCGTCGCCGAGGCACTGCGCGCGGCCCGACGCGACATCACCCGGATCATCGACTCGGAGTCCACGTCGCTGGGCCACCTGTCGGCGCGTCTCACCACGCTCGGTCCCGCCGCCACCCTGGCCCGTGGCTATGCCGTGGTGCAGTCCGTCGCCGGGAGCCACGACGGCCGGGTGGTCTCGTCGATCGCCGACGCCCCACCCGGATCGCAGCTGCGGATCCGCGTCTCCGACGGCTCCATCTCCGCGGCCGCACTCGGGTCGACACCCGCCGCCGGCCGACCCACCCCTTCCACCGAACCGACCGAGGAGCAGTCCTGATGTCCGACGAGCAGACCCCCGTCTCCGAGCTGGGATACGAGCAGGCCCGCGACGAGTTGATCGAGGTGGTCCGCATCCTCGAGGCCGGCGGTCAGGACCTGGACGCCTCACTGGCGTTGTGGGAGCGGGGCGAGGAACTCGCCGAGCGGTGCACCGAACACCTCGACGGCGCGCGTGCGCGTATCGACGCCGTCCTTGGTGACGACGACGAGGGCGACTCCGGCCGGGGGTGATCCCGTCGCCCAGCCGGGCGCGAACACCTACCGCCGCCCCGATGCGATCACCGCGTGCACGGCACGCCGGGCGTCTACGGCGCGGGCAGCGGCTCGACGTCCTGTACGGCGCCGGCGAGTGACTCGAAGTCGGACGTCGGCGCGGAGCCGGTGACGGCCACGCGGACGCCGTCGAGGTCGAGCACCCACACCGGCCGGACGTCGTCCCCGGTGAGGACGGCCCACTCGCGCCCGGAGATGGGCACCACGGTGCGACTGGGCCTCGGCCCGCCACCCAGTGACCGGAACGCGTCCTCGGGAGCGTCGGACTGGACGAGCTCGATGTAGCTGCGCTCGCCCGTCACCCAGCCGACGTGGCTGGACGTGGTCCCGGCGAAGCCCTGGACACGGCCGGAGTTGGGGGTCCACCCCTCCGGGACCTCGGGCGAGCGGATCGGGAAGTCCAGGCTCCGGGCGTCCTGCTCCAGCGAGGCCCGCGCGTCGAAGTCGGGGATCTGTCCCTGCTGCGGGCCGGACGGGCTGAAGGTGCACAGTCCGGCCACTCCGGCGAAGACGCCACAGATCACCATGAGCACCACCACCGACCAGAACATGTCGCGGTTGCCCTGCAGGATTCTCGGTTTCGCCTCGGCCACGCCTGCGAGTATCCCACCCGGCCGGGGCGAGTCCGGCGCGTGGCCCCCGGCGGGGTGGCCGAGGTGGAACAATGGGCGCCGACACCCCACCGCGGCCGTGCGCGCCACCGTCGCGCCCGTTCCACCGTTCACTAGGAGCCAGACCACCTATGTCACCCACCAAGCGTCCCGATCGAAACCTCGCAATGGAGCTGGTCCGTGTGACCGAGGCCGCCGCCCTGGCCGCCGGGCGGTGGGTCGGGCGTGGCGACAAGAACGGTGGCGACGGCGCCGCGGTGGACGCGATGCGCGAGCTCATCTCCACCGTCGACATGGATGGCGTCGTGGTGATCGGTGAGGGCGAGAAGGACGAGGCGCCCATGCTCTACAACGGTGAGAAGGTCGGCACCGGCGAGGGGCCGGCCGTCGACGTGGCCGTGGACCCCATCGACGGCACGCGGCTCATGGCGGAGGGCCGGCCCAACTCGATCGCGGTGATCGCGGTCGCCGAGCGCGGGTCGATGTTCGATCCGTCCGCCGTGTTCTACATGCGCAAGATCGCCGTCGGCCCGGACGCCGTGGGCAGGATCGACCTCGCCAAGTCCACCGAGTGGAACATCCGCTCGGTCGCGGAGGCCAAGAACATCGATGTCGGGGACATGACGGTGTGCGTGCTCGACCGGCCGCGTCACGCCGAGCTCATCGCCGAGATCCGGGCCGCGGGCGCCAAGGTCCGGCTCATCATGGACGGCGACGTCGCCGGCGGTGTGGCGGCGGCCTCCGACGACAGCTCGGTGGACATGCTCATGGGCATCGGCGGTACCCCGGAGGGGATCATCACCGCGTGCGCGCTGAAGTGCATGGGCGGCGAGATCCAGGGCCAGCTGTGGCCGCAGGACGAGGCGGAGCGCCAGAAGGCGGTCGACGCCGGACTCGACGTCGACGCGATCCTCGGCACGGATGACCTGGTCAAGGGCGACAACTGCTTCTTCGCCGCCACCGGCATCACCAACGGCGACATGGTCCGCGGTGTGAGCTACCGCGCCAACGGCGCCGTCACCCGCTCGCTGGTGATGCGGTCCAAGTCGGGCACCGTCCGCCACGTCGAGGGGCGCCACAAGATGGAGAAGCTCCGCGAGTTCTCCGCCGTCGACTACGGCCAGGCCGCCGGCGGCAACTGATCCCTCCAGGCACCCCGCGCCCGCCGCTTCCGTCCTCCTGCACGGTGCGGCGGGCGCGCCTAGTCTGACCGGTATGGCCGATCAAACTGAATTCCGTATCGAACACGACACGATGGGCGAGGTCCGGGTCCCCGTCGACGCTCTCTGGCGGGCACAGACCCAGCGTGCCGTCGAGAACTTCCCCGTCTCGGGCAGCGGGCTCGAACGAGCGCAGATCCGCGCGCTCGGTCTGCTCAAGTCCGCCTGTGCGACGGTCAACGGTCGGCTGGGACTGCTCGACCGGGACAAGGTCGACGCGATCGTCGCCGCAGCCGGCCGCATCGCCGAGGGTGAACTGGACGAGCACTTCCCCGTCGACGTGTTCCAGACCGGCTCGGGCACGAGTTCCAACATGAACACCAACGAGGTCATCGCCTCGCTCTGCGCGGCAGAGGGCGTCACCGTGCACCCCAACGACGACGTGAACATGTCACAGTCGTCCAATGACACCTTCCCGACGGCGACCCACGTCGCGGCCACGGAGGTCGTGATCGCCGATCTCGTGCCCGCGCTGAACACCCTCGCCGAGTCCTTCGAGACCAAGGCCGGTCAGTGGCGCGAGGTGGTCAAGCCCGGGCGCACCCACCTGATGGACGCCGTGCCGGTGACGCTCGGACAGGAGTTCGCCGGATACGCCCGGCAGATCCGCGCCGGGGTCGAGCGCGTCTGCGGGACGTTGCCCCGTGTCGGCGAGTTGCCGATCGGTGGAACCGCCGCCGGCACGGGCCTCAACGCCCCCGACGGCTTCGGCTCCGCTGTGGTCGAGGAGCTGCGCTCCCTCACCGGTCTGGAGGAGCTCCGTCTGGCGGCAGATCCGTTCGAGGCCCAGGCCGCCCGCGACGGCCTTGTCGAGCTGTCCGGGGCCCTGCGTTCCGTCGCCGTCTCGCTCACCAAGATCGCGAACGACATCCGGTGGATGGGGTCGGGACCCATGACCGGGCTGTCGGAGATCCACCTTCCGGACCTGCAGCCGGGGTCGTCGATCATGCCCGGCAAGGTCAACCCGGTGCTGTGTGAGACGGTCGCGCAGGTCGCCGCCCAGGTCGTGGGGAACGACGCGGCCGTGGCGTGGGCCGGTGCGAGCGGCGCCTTCGAGCTCAACACCGCGATCCCGGTGATGGCGCGCAACGTGCTCGAGTCGGTCCGGATCCTCGCGAACTCGTCCACGCTGTTCGCCGAGCGCTGCATCGACGGGATCGAGCCGGACACCGATCGCATGCGACGGCTCGCCGAGTCCTCCCCCTCGATCGTCACGCCGCTGAACTCGGCGATCGGCTACGAGGAGGCCGCCCGGGTCGCCAAGCACGCCCTCGCCGAGGGGATCACCATCCGCGAGGCCGTCATCGCGCTCGGCTTCGTCCCCGATCCACTGTCCGAGTCCGAGCTCGACCGGCGCCTCGACGTCCTGGGGATGACGGGTCTCGACCGCGAGCGCTGACGCCGCCTCCCATGAGTGCGTACCGCGATGTGCGCCGCGGCCCGGGCTCGGCGCGCCCGGCCCGCGGCGCGTCGTGTTCGGGGGTCAGCCGGAGTGCTCGACCACCCGGATGGCCTGATCCTCGAGGCGGATCTGTCCGCGTTGGAAGTCCGAGTAGATGACCTCGCCGTCGGCGATCTCGTCGCTCACCGGCCACCCCAACCGACCGGCGGGTCCGCCGTTGTCGCGATAGGTGGCGAGGATCTGCCCGCGGACGATCTGCGCACCGGTCTGCGGTGACCAGAAGATGGCCCCGTTGGCGAAGTCCTGCTTCTTGCCACCCTCGAGCACCTCTGCCGGGGCCACCGGCGCCCCGAGCGCGAGCACGGTCTCCTTCGCGTCGTCGTACCGGCGATAGATGGCCATGTTCGTGAGGAACTCCTCCTCGCCGATCTTCACCACGATCGGGTCGTCCGCATCGGACCCCGCGGCGGGAGCGGCCGCGCCCGGGTCCGCGCCGGTCTGGCCCGCACCGACCTGGCCCGTACCGACCTGGTCCGCAGCGCCCTGGTCCGTGGCGGTCTGGGACTGCGCCTCGGCCGGCATGCCACCCGGGATCTGCTCGCCACACGCGGCCAACCCCAGGACGCAGGCGGTGAGCAGCCAGAGCGCGGACGCCGGCGACGAGCGTCGGGACATGGGAGACCTCCGATACGGCATGCACGATGCGGGCCCGGGCTCGCTCGCCCGGACCCGCATCATCCCACGGTCGCCGGAGCCTGCAGTCAGGCGGCGTGGATGCGTCGCAGCTCCCCGGAAGCTCCCTCGGGGTGGAATTCCTCCAGCATCGTGGTGACGAGTTCGGCGATGGCGGAACGCTCCGAGCGGTTGAGGGTGACGTGGGCGAACAATGGGTGCCCCTTGAGCTTCTCCACGACCGCCTGGATGCCGTCGTGCCGACCGACACGGAGGTTGTCCCGCTGGGCCACGTCGTGGGTGAGGACGACCCGCGACCCGGTCCCCAGCCGCGAGAGCACGGTGAGCAGCACGTTCCGCTCGAGCGACTGCGCCTCGTCGACTATCACGAACGAGTCGTGCAGGCTCCTGCCGCGGATGTGGGTCAGCGGTAGCACCTCGAGGATGTCCCGGTCCATGACCTCGTCGATGACGTTCTCGCTGACCAGTCCCTCGAGGGTGTCGAACACGGCCTGGGACCACGGCGACATCTTCTCCGACTCGCTGCCGGGCAGGTACCCCAGTTCCTGCCCGCCCACGGCGTACAGCGGGCGGAACACGACGATCTTGCGGTGACGACGCCGCTCCAGGACCGACTCGAGGCCCGCGCACAGCGCCAGCGCCGATTTGCCGGTGCCCGCCCGGCCGCCGAGGGAGACGATCCCGATCGACTCGTCCAGCAGGCAGTCGATCGCGATGCGCTGCTCGGCCGAGCGGCCGCGCAGGCCGAAGACCTCGACGTCTCCACGGACCAGCCGGAGCCCGCCGTCGTCGGCGACGCGGGCCAGAGCCGACGACGACTCGGTCTGGACGCGGACGCCGCAGTGCACCGGGGTCCCGCTCTCCAGTCCCGCGGCCCGGGCTGCGAGGCCCGAGGCGCGGCCCTCCGAGAACAGGGTGTCGACGAGGTCCTGGGTGGCCGGCAGGTCGGCGACCCCGCTGTACCCGGTCAGCACGACGTCCTGGGCGTGGTACTCGTCGGCCGGCAGACCCACCGAACCCGCCTTGACCCGCAGGGGGACGTCCTTGGACACGAGCACGGTGTCGGCGCCCTCGGCCCGCAGATTGAGCGCACACGCCAGGATCCGGGAGTCGTTGCCGGTGTCACGGAATCCGGACGGCAGCACCGCCTGGTCGGTGTGGTTGAGCTCGACCCGCAGGGTGCCGCCGACGTCGGTGACGGTGATGTCGCCGTCGAGGCGCCCGTGCCGCAGCCGCAGGTCCTCGAGCAACCGGAGGGCCTCCCGCGCGAAGTAGCCCAGCTCGGGATGATTGCGTTTGCCCTCCAGCTCGCTGATGACCGCGATGGGGAGCACCACGCGGTGCTCGGCGAAGCGGGTGACGGCCCACGGATCGGACAGCAGAACCGAGGTGTCGAGGACGTAGGTACGTACGGTGTCGGTCACGGCGCGCTCCTCGCCCGCGGCACCCGCGAGCGTGTTGGGTTGGACCGGCCGGCCCAGGTCACCTGGTGGTGACGGGGCCGGGTGCCGGCCCCCTCCCGATCGAGACAGACGATCATCGGCTGGGACCTCCCGACGGTCGGCTTCCCCACCGACCGTTGCCGATGACGCTACGCCCGAATCACATCCCTGTAGTTAAGTCTGGGTGAACTATCAGGTGACCCGTTACGCCACCCGCTCGAACGCCGCGGCCAGCCCCTGCCCACCGCCGAGGCACATCGTCTCCAGGGCGAGCCGGCCCTCCCGGCGCGCCAGTTCGCGCGCCATGGTGGTGAGGATGCGTGTACCGGTGGCCCCGACGGGATGCCCGAGCGAGATCCCGGAACCGTGGACGTTGAGCCGCTCGCGATCGGCGGCGGTGAACCCGTGGTCCGACTCCCATTCCCGCAGGCACGCGAGCACCTGCGCGGCGAACGCCTCGTTGAGTTCGATGAGGTCGAAGTCCGCCAGCCGCAGGTCGAGTTGCCGGAGTAACCGGGCCGTCGCGGGGACGGGGCCGATGCCCATCCGCGCGGGGTGGACGCCGGTCACCGCCCAGCCGAGCGGACGGACGTAGGCGCGCAGCCCCAGCTCCTCCGCGCGACTGCGGGTGGTCACCACGCACACCGCCGCGCCGTCGTTCTCTCCCGACGCGTTGCCGGCCGTCACCGTCGCGTCGGGGTCGACGCGGAGGCGGACGGGGCGCAGTGCGGCGAGGGAGTCGGCCGTGACGCCTCGCCGGGGGTGTTCGTCGGTGTCGACGACGACGAGCTCTCCCTTCCGCTGAGGGACCTGCACCGGCACGATCTCCTCGTCGAACACCCCCGAGTCCTGCGCGGCGGCCGCGCGCCGCTGGCTCTCGGCCGCCAGTTCATCCTGCTCCGTCCGGGAGATCGAGTACTCCGCGCGGAGGTTCTCGGCGGTCTCGAGCATGCCGCCCGCCACCGGGTGGTCGCGGCCGCCGGAGGTCACCCGGCCGCGGGCGATGCGGTCGATGAACTCGACCCGGTCGCCGCGGACCCCGCCGCGCAGACCCAGGGAGTAGAACTCACTGTTCGACATCGACTCGGCGCCACCGGCGATCACCACGTCGCTCGCGCCGACGGCGACCTGCATCGCCGCGTTGAGCACGGCCTGTAGACCCGATCCGCAGCGGCGGTCGATCTGGATGCCGGGCGTGGTGATGTCGAGGCCGGCGTCCAGCGCGGCGACCCGGCCGATCGCCGGCGCCTCACCGTTGGGGTAGCACTGACCCAGGATCACGTCGTCCACATCGTCGGAGCCGAGTCCGGTCCGGTCGACGAGACCACGGATCGCCGCGGCCGCGAGGTCCGCGGCCTGGAGCCCGGCGAGCACCCCGTGTCGTCGGCCGACCGGCGTTCGGACGGGTTCGCAGATCACGACCTCGGCGAGCGCCTGCGCACCTCGGAAACTGGTGTTACTCATCTCGGTCCTCTTGTCCTGTCAGGCGCTCTCGATGACGGCGGCCATACCTTGGCCACCGCCGATGCACATCGTCACGAGGGCCTTGCCCCCACCTCGGCGGCGCAGCTCGTGCAGGGCCGACGTGGTCATCCGGGCCCCGGTCGCGCCGATCGGGTGGCCGAGCGAGATGCCCGACCCGTTGACGTTGAGCTTGTCCTGATCGTCCCAGCCCCACTGCGAGAGCACGCCCAGAACCTGGCAGGCGAATGCCTCGTTGAGCTCGACCAGGTCGAGATCGTCGAACCCGAGTCCGGTCCGGGCGAAGAGCTTCTCGACCGCTGCCACGGGACCCAGGCCCATGGTGGCCGGAGCGCAGCCGGCGGCGGCCCACCCGGTGAGGTAGCCCATCGGTTCCAGGCCGAGCTCGTCGAGCTTGTACTCCGCGACGACGAGCATGGCGGACGCGGCGTCGTTCTGCTGACTGGCGTTGCCCGCCGTGGTCACCCCGTCCGGCATGACCGCACGCAGTCGCGCCAGGGACTCAGGTGTCGAGTCGGGGCGGATCCCCTCGTCGCGGTGGATAGTGGTGACCTCACCCTTGCGCCCGGGGACCTCGACGGACAGCACTTCGTCGTCGAACCGTCCTTCTTCCCACGCGGCGTGGGCGCGACGGTGACTCTCGGCGGCGAGGCCGTCGGCGTCCTCACGACTGATCCCGCACTCCCGGGCGACGTTCTCGGCGGTCTCGATCATCCCGCTGATGTGGCCGAACCGCCATTCGGGCTGCGACCGCTCACGGCCGCGATCCAGACGGTCGTAGAGGGTCACGCCACCGGCGCGCGTTCCCCACCTGACCCCGGTGGAGTAGTGCTCGATGGAGCTCATCGACTCCACGCCGCCCGCCACCACGACGTCTGCGGCGCCGGTCTGCACCATCATCGAGGCGGTGGCCACGGCTTGCAGGCCGGTGCCGCAGCGGCGGTCGGTCTGGATTCCGGACACCGACAGCGGGAGGTCTGCGTCGAGCGCCACCCAGCGTCCGATGCACGGGGTCTCGGAGTTGGCGTACGACTGCCCCAGGACCACCTCGTCGACCCGCTCGGGATCCACCCCGGACCGGGAGAGCACCTCCTTGACGACCGGGGTGGCGAGGTCGGCCGCGGTGAGGCTCTTGAAGGCGCCGCCGAAGCGGCCGACGGGGGTGCGGACGGGCGCGACGAGCGCGGCCCTGCGTAGCTGCGTCATCGGGTCACTCCACCATCATCCGGATCGTGTCGGCCACGACCGCCGGGCGGTCGCCGCCCTCGACCTCGACAGTCACGCGACTGATGAGCTGCACGCCCGAGGCCTTGCGCTCGAGCGAGACGAGCTCGACGCCGGCGCGGATGCGCGAACCGACTGGCACCGGTGCCGGGAAGCGGACCTTGTCCGTGCCGTAGTTGATCATCATCCGGAAGCCCGTGATCTCCACGACCTCGTTGCCGAGCACCGGGATCAGCGAGAGGGTGAGGTACCCGTGAGCGATGGTCGCGCCGTACGGTCCTTGCGCGGCCCGCTCCGGGTCGACGTGGATCCACTGGTGGTCGCCGGTCGCATCCGCGAAGGCGTCGATCCGCTCCTGCGTGATCTCCATCCACTCGCTGTATCCGACGTGCTCGCCGACGGCGGCCTCGACCTGGTCGAGTCCCTCGAACACCCTCATGCCAATCCTCCTCGCTGCACCAGCTGCGACGCGATCACGTTGCGCTGGATCTCGTTGGTCCCTTCGCCCACGATCATGAGCGGTGCGTCGCGGAAGTACCGCTCGATGTCGTACTCCGTCGAGTAGCCGTAGCCGCCGTGGATCCGCACCGCATCGAGCGCGATCTCCATGCCCACCTCGGAGGCGTAGAGCTTGGCCATTCCCGCCTCCATGTCGCAACGCTGGCCGGCGTCGAACTTCTCCGCCGCGAACAGGGTGAGCTGCCGGGCGGCGGTGAGCTTGGTGGCCATGTTGGCCAGGTGGTGGCCGATCGCCTGGTGCTTCCAGATGGGCTGACCGAAGGACTCCCGTTGTTGGGCGTAGGCGAGGGAGTCCTCGAGCGCGGCGGCGGCCACCCCGAGCGCGCGGCTGGCCACCTGGATCCGACCGGTCTCCAGACCCTTCATCATCTGCGCGAAACCGCGGCCGGGTATGCCCCCGAGGATCTGGGTGGCCGGCGTGCGGTAGCCGTCGAAGGACAGCTCGCAGGTCTCGACGCCCTTGTACCCGAGCTTGGACAGATCCTTGGACACGGTCAGTCCGGGGCCGTGTTCGACCAGCACGATCGAGATGCCCTTGTGCTTCGGGGTAGCCGACGGATCGGTCTTGCACAGCAGGGCGATGAGACCGGACCGGCGGGCGTTGGAGATCCACGTCTTGGCACCGTTGATGACGAGATCGTCACCGTCGGCGGTAGCGACCGTGCCCATGTTCTGGAGGTCCGAACCGCCGCCGGGCTCGGTCAGCGCCATGGTCGCTCGCATCTCGCCCGTGGCCAGGCGGGGGAGGTAGGTGTGCTTCTGCTCTTCGGTCCCGAACTCGGTGAGCAGCTTGGCCACCACCGTGTGCCCGCCCATGGCACCAGCCAACGACATCCAGCCGCGGGCCAGCTCCTCGGTGACCCGGACGTAGCACGGCATCGACACGGGCATGCCGCCGTACTCCTCCGGAACCGCCAGTCCGTAGATGCCGATCTGCTTCATCTGCTCGATCCAGCGCTCGGGGTAGGTGTTCGCGTGTTCGGTCTCGAGCACCGAGGGCTTGACCTCACGGTCGATGAACTGTCGCACCGTGGCGATCAGGTAGGACTCTTCATCGTTCAGATCCGGCACGGGGAACACCTCGTCGTCGTCATCGTCTCGGCCCGTCGCGGTGGCGACGGTCACGCCTGTCATCTTCCACACCGACGACGCAATAGTCAATAATGATGCGCAGGAATTGTGTAGGGTGAGCCCATGGACCCGATCGACCACGCCCCCACCCCCCGCCGCGCAACCCTGGTCTGTCCCGGCTCCGCACCGGAGAAAATCACCAAGGCGCTGGCGTCACCCGCGGACGAAGTCGTCGTGGACCTCGAGGACGCGGTCGCGCCCGCACGCAAGGACGAGGCCCGCCGGGCGCTCGGCGACCTGTCACCCCGCCCGACCGGCACACTCGCCGTCCGCGTCAACGCCCCCGGGACCCCCTGGTTCGCCGACGACCTCCGTGCCGTGGCCGCACTCGGCGCGACGGTGGCCTCCGTCGTCATCCCCAAGGTCGACTCGCCCTCCGATCTCGAGGAGGTCGAGCGGATCCTCGACATCGCGAGCGCTCACGGGCTCGTCATCCAGGCCCTCGTGGAGACGGCCCGGGGACTGCGCGACGTGGACGCGGTGGCCGACGCCGGCGGTCGCCTGGTGGGGCTGATCCTCGGGTACGCGGACCTCGGGGCCGAGCTCGGAAGGTCGCCGGGCGCCGCACCCGAGCTCTGGCTCGCGGTCCAGGACCGGGTGCTCGTGGCGGCCCGCGCGGCGGGGATCCAGGCCATCGACGGCCCCGCGCTCTACACATCCGCGGACGACCGTCTGCGGTCCGACGCGGGCCGGACCGCCGCGCTCGGCTTCGACGGCAAATGGGTCATCCACCCCGGCCAGATCGCGTCCGTCACCGAGGCGTACACGCCCACCGACGAGGAGCTCGCCCGCGCCCGGGAGGTGCTCGACGCCCTTTCCGCGGCGGAGAACTCCGGCCACGGCGCGGTGGGTCTGGACGGGATGATGCTCGACGAAGCCGTGGCGGTCGCCGCGCGCCGGACACTCGCGAGGGCTGGAGGAGCCTGACATGCCAGAGAACACCACACGCCCGGGTCCGACGACCATGGTGGGCGGCCCCTATTTCGACGAGCTCGAGGTCGGTTGCGTCTTCGACGACGCCCCCTCGGTGACCCTCACCGAGGGACTGGCGGCGACCCACCAGGCCATCCTCGGCGACCGTCTGCGCCTGCCGCTCGACCGACGCCTCGCGCACGCCGTCACCGGCGGCACGGTCGCCCACCCGGGACTCGTGACCGACGTGGCGATCGGCCAGTCGACCGTGGTGACCCATCACGTCAAGGCGAACCTCTTCTACCGCGGCCTGCGACTGCTGTCCGCACCCCGTATCGGCGACACGCTCACCACCCGCACCGAGGTGGTGGGGCTGAAGTCGAACCGCCCCAAGCCGGGGCGCGCCGCGACCGGTCTCGCGGCCCTGCGCATGACCACCACGGACCAGGACGGCCGCACCGTCCTCGACTTCCACCGCTGCGCCATGCTCCCCGTCGCCGAGGGGGTCGACCCGGACTCCTGCGCGCACACCGACGATCTCTCCACCATCGGCACCGGGGGCGAGCGACCGTGGACCGCGCCGGAGGGCTGGGACCTCGACGCCTACCATTCCGCCCTCCCCGGTGCCCGGGACCCCCTCCCAGCCGAGGGGACCGTGCTGCGCACCGGCGCGGACGTGGTGACGAGCGCGCCGGAGCTCGCCAGACTCACACTGAACATCGCCGAGACCCACCACGACGCCCGGATCTCGGGCTCCGGTCGGCTCGTCTACGGCGGCCACACCATCGGCCTCGCCCTGGCACAGGCGACCCGGGCGCTCCCCGCGATGCTCACGGTTCTGGGGTGGCACGCGTGTGATCACGTCGGCCCGGTCCGCGAGGGGGACACGCTGAGCAGCGACGTCGTGGTGGGCGCCGCGACCGCGCTACAGGGCGGCGGCACCGCGCTCGACCTGCGCTCACTCGTCACCGCGCACCGGGAGGACGGCGACTCCCCCGTCCTCGACTGGGCGTACACCGTCCTCATGCCCTGAGATCGGAGTCCGGGATAATGGTTGTCATGAGTTCACCGAACGGTGCCGCCGGTTCGCGCGCGGGCATCGGCCGACCCAAGAAGACGGCGCTGCTCGTCGCCCAGCAGATCGTGGAGGACATCTCCCGCCGGGGCAACACGGTCGGCGACCGCCTACCGCCCGAGCACCTCATGCTCGAGGAGTACGGCGTGGGCCGCGGCACCCTCCGCGAGAGCCTGCGTTACCTGGAATTGCAGGGCGTGATCATGCTCAAGCCCGGTCCGGGCGGTGGCCCGATCGTGCAGCGGCCCGACGGCGGGATCCTCGCCGCCACCCTGAGCCTGCTCCTGCAGTTCGAGGATGCGCCGTTCTCCACGATAATGGAGGTCCGCACCGCGCTCGAACCGACGATGGCGGCGCTCGCCGCCGAACGGATCGACGACGAGAGGCTCGAGCGGCTGCGGGAGAACCTCGAGTCGACCCGGACCGACCTCGCGGACACGGACGCTTTCAACGCCGCCTCCGAGCACTTCCACGACCTCATCGCCTGGGGCTCGGGAAATCCCATGTTCGGGTACCTCTTCGACGCGATGAACGGCCTCATCACGGGGTCGATCCTCGGCGTGGAGTACCCGCGGCGCCAGCGCGAGCACACCTGCACGGCGCACGACGAGATCTACCGGGCCATCGCGGACCGGGATCCCGACGCCGCACGGGACCTCATGGCGTCACACATCAGCGAGCACGCCACCTACCTGGAGAAGCGACACCACTCGGCGCTCTCGCGGCCCATCCGCTGGAACCTCGACGGCTGAACGTGCGCCACACGCGAAGAGGGCCCCACCCAAGCGGTGGGGCCCTCGTCGCGCGAGGTCGCCGGCGGCTCAGATATGCCTGCCGCCCGTGATCTCCAGGACGGTGCCGGTCATGTAACTCGACATGTCGCTGGCGAGGAAGAGCACGACCTGGGCGACCTCGCTCGGCTCGGCGGCGCGCCCCATCGGGATCTCGGCCATCTTCTCGTCCCACACCTGCTGTGGCATGGCGAGCGTCATGGCGGTCCGGATGAGCCCCGGCTGGATGGCGTTGACGCGGACCCCCTTGAACGCGACCTCCTTCGCGGCGGCCTTGGTCAGGCCCACGATGCCGGCCTTGGCCGCCGAATAGTTGGTCTGGCCCATGAGCCCGACCTTCCCGGAGATCGACGAGACGTTGACGATCGCCCCGCCGCCGTGCTCGCGCATCCGACCGGCCGCCGCCCGCGTTCCGTTCCAGGTGCCCTTGAGGTGGATGGCGATGATGTCGTCGAACTGCTCCTCGGTCATCTTGCGCATGGTGGCGTCGCGGGTGACGCCCGCGTTGTTGACGAACACCCCGATCGGACCGAATGCCTCCTCGGCCACGTCGATCATCGCCTCGACGGCAGCGGAGTGGCGGACGTCACAACGGACGTAGCGTGCCTTGTCCTCGCCCCCGAGCTCGGCGACGGCGGCGGCGCCGGTCTCGTCGTCGATGTCGCCGATCACCACCCGCGCGCCGTTCTCGATGAACGTGCGCGCGATCTCCAGTCCGATGCCGCGTGCGGCCCCGGTGACCACGGCGGTCTTCCCCTCAAGCAATCCCATGATGTGTGTCCTCTCGTGTGCTGTCGTTCGTCCCGTCCGGTGTCGGGCCGCGCAGGCCCAGTTCCGCCAGGATCGTGTCGGTGTGCTCCCCGAGCGCGGGGACCGCGCCCATCGGGAGCTCTACATCGGTAAAGGTCATCGGCGGGAGCAGTCCCCAGACCGGGCCCCCGGGGGTCTGCACGTCCCGCCACCGGTCGCGCGCATCGAGCTGCGGGTGGTCGACCAACTCGGCGACGTCGTTAAGCCGGGCCGCCGGGACGCCGGCCCCATCGAGTAGATCGGCCAGCTCCACCGAGTCGAACCCCCTGGTCAGGGACCCGATCAGCGCGTCCACTTCGGCTCTCCGGGCGACGCGGTCGATGTTCGTGGCGTACCTCTCGTCGTCGACGAGATCCGGGCGGCCCAACACGTCGCGTACCAAGGCGGCCCACCCCCGGTCGTTCTGGACGCCGATCAGTACCTGCCCGTCACGCGTCGGGAACGCGTCGTAGGGGCATATCGAGGCGTGGGACAAGCCCATCCGCCCTACCTGCCGGTCGGCGTACATCCGGATGTACATGGGGTGGCCCATCCACTCGGCCGTGGCCTCGAACATCGACACCTCGATGGTCGCGCCGCGCCCGGTCCGCTCGCGACGGAACAGGGCGGCCTCGATCGACGACAGCGCGTACATGCCAGTCGCGATGTCCGAGACGGGTACCCCTGTCTTGGTGGCGGTCTCCGGCGTACCGGTGACCGAGCACAGCCCGGATTCGGCCTGGACGAGCATGTCGTAGGCCTTGCGGTGGGTGTAGGGTCCGGCGTCGCCGTACCCGGAGATGGTGACGACGACGAGGTCGTGCTTCCGCGCGCGGAGTGCGGTAGCCCCCAGGCCCAGTCTGTCCATCGCCCCGGGGGCCAGGTTGCTGATCACGACGTCCGCCCGCTCGGCCAGAGCGAGCGCGACCTCCCGGCCCCGGTCCGAGCCCAGGTCGAGTTCGATCGACTCCTTGCCCCGGTTGAGCCAGATGAAGTGGGACGCCTGGCCGTGGACGGTGGCGTCGTAGGCCCGGGCGAAGTCCCCCTCCCCCGGGCGTTCGATCTTGATCACCCGGGCGCCGAGGTCTGCCAGGTGCCGGGTGGCCAGGGGCGCGGCGACGGCCTGCTCGACGGCCACCACGGTGATGCCCGCCAGCGGCAGATCGTCCGGCTCGGTCATCGCGCCCCTACTCCGGCGCCGGCCGCCTTCATCAACCCGCCGCCGATGATGAGTCGCTGGATCTCACTGGTGCCCTCGTAGAGACGCAGCAGCCGGATGTCGCGGTAGATGCGCTCGACCGCGACACCGCGCATGTACCCGGTCCCGCCGTGGATCTGGACCGCCAGGTCAGCCACCCTGCCGGCCATCTCGGTGCAGTAGAGCTTCGCGGCCGACGGGGCGAGGCGGCGGTCCTCACCGGAGACGTACTTGGCTGCGGCCTCGCGGACGAGTGCCCGACCGGCCATGACACCGGTCTGTTGGTCGGCGAGCATGGCCTGGACCAGTTGGAATCCCCCGATGGGCTGGCCCCCCTGGGTGGTGGCGGCGGCGTAGGCCACCGACTCGTCGAGCGCCCGCTGCGCCGTCCCCACCGCGAGCGCGGCGATGTGGACCCGGCCGCGGGCCAATGACGTCATGGCCGCCCGGTAGCCCGTGTCCTCGTCGCCCCCGACGAGCGCCGACGCCGGGACCCGCACGCCCTGGAAACTCACCTCGGCGGTCCAGGCCCCCGCCTGGCCCATCTTCTTGTCCCGGGGTCCCACCGCGACACCGGGCGCGTCCGCGGGGACGAGGAACACGGCGATCCCGGTGCCGTTCGCGTCGGCCGGGCGGGTGCGGGCGAACACCACGAACAACCCCGCGATCGGGGCGTTGGTGATGAATCGCTTGTTGCCGTCGATCACCCAGTCGTCGCCGTCGCGGACGGCCCTGGTGGCCAGTCCGGCCGGGTTCGAGCCTGCGCCGTCCTCGGTGAGCGCGAAGGAGGCGATGACCTCCCCGGAGGCGATCCGCTCCAGCCATTCGGCCTTCTGCTCGTCGGTGCCGAAGCCCACGAGCACCTGGCCGGCGATGCCGTTGTTGGTACCGAACAGCGATCGCATGGCTAGCGTGGTGTAGCCGAACTCCATGGCCAGCTCCACGTCTTGGGTCAGGTTCAGGCCGAGCCCACCCCACTGTTGCGGGATCGCGTAGCCGAACAGTCCCATTTCGGCCAGCCCCGCCCGGATGTCGTCCGGGATCGCGTCGGCATCGGCGATCTCCTGCTCGCGCGGCACCACGACCGTGCGGACGTAGTCCCGCGTGGTGGCGAGGATGTCCGCGAAGTCCTCGGCATCCACCTCGGACGTGGACGTTGTCGTCTGCTGGCTCATCGGGTCGCCCTTCCTCCGGCATGCGGGATGCGGACCGTCGGCCCGCGTTGTATGCTTCCAATTATTATCAGCAATTAGTTCCGGTGACAACAGTCCCCGCCCGCGGCGGCCGACTGCCACCGCCGACCCTCGGAGGTCCCGATGCCCGAGCCCACCGCCTCCCGTCCCCTGGCCGGCCTCCGGGTCGTCGAGTTGTCCAGCTTCGTCGCCTCTCCCCTGTGCGGGCTCACCCTCGCCCAGCTCGGCGCAGAGGTGATCCGCGTCGACCCCGTCGGCGGTGCCGCGGACGTCCACCGCCTCCCTACGTCCTCCGACGGGACCTCGATCTATTGGACGGGCCTCAACCGTGGCAAGGCGTCGGTCACCCTCGACCTACGGTCCGAGGACGGTCAGCGGGCCCTGCGCGACCTGGTGACCGACTACGGGGACGGCGGCGGCATCCTCGTCACCAACTCGGCCGGGCGCTCGTGGCTGTCCCACGACATCCTGGCCGCGGTCCGCCCGGACGTCATCACCCTCGAACTGCTCGGCCGGCGGGACGGTCGGCCCGGGGTGGACTACACGGTCAACGCCGCCCTGGGCTTCCCGTCCATCACCGGCCCCGCCGGGACCGACACCGTGGTGAACCACGCGCTTCCCGCCTGGGACGTGGCGGCCGGGTTGCACGCCGCGCTCGCAGTGGTCGCGGCGGTCCGCCGACGGGAACGGACGGGTGAGGGGTGCCACATCGTCTTGCCGCTGGACGACGTCGCGCTCGCCACCGCCGGCACCCTCGGCTACCTCACCGAACCCCAGATCGACGGCTCGAGCCGCCCCGCCGTCGGCAACTACGTCTACGGCACCTTCGGTACGGACGTGGTGGCCTCGGACGGGGGACGGTTCATGCTCGTTGCGCTGACCCCCCGGCACTTCCGCGATCTTGCGCGCCTCACCGGCACCGAGGAGGCGGTCGCGGCCCTCGAGAACGCGACCGGTGCCGACTTCTCCACCGACAGGGACCGCTACGAGTACCGGGAGGTGCTCGCGGCGCTGTTCGCCCGGTGGTTCGCCGCGCACACCACCGAGCAGGTCTCGGCGGCACTCGCCGACTCCGTCGTCCTCCACGAGCGCTACCGCAGGTTCGACGAGGTGGTCTCCGAGGGCGACCTCGACGCCAATCCGCTCTTCTCACCCCTGGTCCAACCGGGTGTCGGCGAGTATCTCGCCGCCGCTCACCCCGCCACGTTCGACGGCCACCATCTGGCCACCGGGCCGGCGCCGCAGCTCGGCGCGGACACCGAACGCCTGACCTGGGAGTGAACCGACCCACCCGACACCCGGACTCTCACGCCCCGACCCGGGAGGACCCATGACCCACAAGCCCGTCGCCCGTCCCGGCACCCCCACCTACCTCACCGAGGAGCGGCTCGCGATCCGTGACCTCGCCCGCGAGTTCGCGATGAAGGAGGTGCTGCCCGTCGCCAACGCACTCGACCCGGAGAAAGGCGACATTCCCGACGGCCTGCGGCAGAAGATGGCGGACATGGGTTTCTTCGGGATCATGATCCCCGAGGAGCACGGAGGTCTCGGCCTCGGAGTGTTCGAATACTGCCTCGTGGCCGAGGAACTCTCCCGCGCGTGGCTCTCCGTCTCCGGGCTGCTCGCCCGCGGCAACGGCATGGGCGGCGGGTTCACCCCGGAGCAGGAGAAGCGCCTACTCCCCCGCGTCGCCCGCGGCGAATGGCTCGGCGCCTACGCGCTCTCGGAGGCCGAGGCGGGCTCGGACGTCGCCAACATCTCGTGCCGCGCGGTCCGCGACGGCGACGAGTGGGTCGTCACCGGCACCAAGATGTGGTGCACGTACGCCGACCAGGCGGACTACCTCGTGCTGTTCGCCCGTACCGAACCGACCCGCGACCCCGCCAAGCCGCACCGCGGCATCTCGACCTTCCTCGTCGAGAAGGAGCGGGGCGGGTTCCCGCCCGGCATCACCGGCAATCCCGTTCGCAAGATCGGCTACTTCGGATGGCAGACCTGGGAACTGTCCTTCGACGGGTTCCGTCTACCCGCCGACGCGCTGCTCGGCGAGGAGGGCAAGGGCTTCTACATGGCCGTCTCGGGCCTCGAGGTGGGCCGGGCCCACACCGCCGCCCGCGCCATCGGCCTCGCCCGGGCCGCGCTCGAGGACTCGATCGCGTACATGCACGCACGCGAGCAATTCGGTCGTCCGATCGCCGACTTCCAGTACCTGCGGTTCGAGATCGCCAAGATGGCGGCCGACATCGAGGCCGCACGACAACTCATGTACTCGGTCGCCACCGACATCGATTCCGGTCGCCGCTGCTCGCTCGAGGCCGCCATGTGCAAACTCGTCGCGACCGAGATGGCCGAGCGCGTCACCTCCCAGGGCGTCCAGATCCACGGCGGGGCCGGCTACACCACGGACTTCCAGGTGGAGCGGCACTGGCGCGATGCGCGGCTGACCCGCATCTTCGAGGGCACCAGCGAAATCCAGATGCGGATCATCTCGGACGAGCTCCTCGGCCGCTGAACGCTGCGTACAGTCGGCCCCATGAGAGCTGCGGTGTGCGTTGAGACCGGGTCCCCGCTGGTGATCGAGGACATCCCGATCCCGGAACCGCGCGCCGGCGAAGTCCTGGTCCACAACCACGCCTGCGGGGTGTGTCACACGGACCTGCACGTGATGAAGGGCGAGGTCGGCTTCCCGCTGCCAGGGGTCCTGGGCCACGAGATCTCCGGTCTCGTCGCCGAGGTCGGCGCCGAGGTCACCCACGTCCGGCCCGGCGACCGGGTGGTCGGCTCCTTCATCATGCCGTGCGGGTCGTGCGAGAACTGCGCCCGTGGCATGGAGGACATCTGCTCCACGTTCTTCGAGTACAACCGCCTGCGCGGCACCCTGTACGACGGCGAGACGCGCCTGCACCGGGCCTCCGGCGAACCGTTGTCCATGTACTCGATGGGCGGACTGGCCGAATACAGCGTCACGCCCGCCACCGCGGTGTTCGCCCTCCCCGAGCAGCTCGACCTCACCGATTCCGCCATCCTCGGCTGCTCGATGTTCACCGCCTACGGCGCGGTCCGCAACGTGGGCGACGTCCGGACCGGGGAATCCGTCGCGGTGGTGGCGGTCGGTGGGGTCGGCCAGAACATCGTCCAGCTGTCGGCGGTCAGTGGCGCGGAGTCGGTCATCGCGATCGATGTGGACGACGACAAGCTCGCCCTCGCCCGCCGCATGGGTGCCACACACACCGTCAATTCGCGTGAGGTGGACGCGACCGAGGCGGTCATGGCGATCACCGGCGGCCGCGGGGTGGACGTCGCCTTCGAGGCGCTGGGGTCGGCGGCCACCACCCGGCAGGCGACCGACATCGCCCGCGAGGGCGGGCGGGTCGTGGTCGTGGGCATTCCTCCCGCGGGCACCGCGCTCGACGTGGACCTGGCCCGCATCGTGCGTCGCAAGATCCAGATCAAGGGCTCCTACGGCGCGCGCGCCCGGCAGGACGTGCCGGCGCTCATCCGACTGCTGGCCGCCGGAAAACTCGACCTGGGCGGGATGATCTCCCGCCGGGTGCCGCTGACCGAGGCACCGGAGACCTACGAGGCCCTCGACCGTGGCGAGGTGCTCGGCCGGGCGGTCGTCCTCACCGGCGACTGAGCCGCCCGCGCACCCGGCGACTGAGCCGCCCGCGCACCCGGCGGCATCCGCGCGCGCCCCTGCCCGCAGCCGCACGAGCGCCTGTACGCCCACAACACAGCCGCCCCCGACGCTGAACGCCGGCCTGCGCATCTGCGCACGCCAGACGCCATCGTCGGGAGCGGCTGTGTCTCCAATGGCAGCCGCTCGCGCGGCTGCCCGGTGGGGGCTCGGATCAGAGCAGTTCGATGATGGTGGCGTTGGCCTGGCCGCCGCCCTCACACATCGTCTGCAGGCCGTACTTGATGCCCTCGTTCTTCATGTGATGGACGAGGTCGGCGAAGATCCGGGCGCCGGAGCCACCGAGCGGGTGCCCGAGGGCGATGGCGCCGCCGTTCGGGTTGAGCTTCGCCGGGTCCGCCCCGGTCTCGGCCAGCCACGCCATCGGCACGGACGCGAACGCCTCGTTGACCTCGTACACACCGATGTCGTCGATGGACAGTCCGGACTTGGCCAGCGCCTTGGCGGTGGCGGGGATCGGCGCGGTGAGCATGATGACCGGATCGTCACCGGCGAGCGTGGCGGTGTGCACCCGCGCGATCGGGGTGCACCCGTACTTGGCGGCCGCCTCCTCGCTCATCACGAGGATCGCCGCGGCGCCGTCCGAGATCTGCGAGGCGTTGCCGGCGTGGATCACACCGTCTTCCTTGAACGGGGTCGTGAGCCCGGCCAGCCCCTCGACGGTGCTGCCGCGGCGGATGCCCTGGTCGGTGTCGAAGACGCCGTCCGGGGTGGTCACCGGCACGATGTGCCCGGCGAAGAACCCGGCGTCCTGCGCGGCGGCGGCCTTCTCGTGCGACGCCACGGCGAACTCGTCGAGCTGGGTGCGGTCAAAGCCCCACCGCTCGGCGATCATCTCGGCACCGACGCCCTGGTTGGGGGCCGTGCCGTCGTAGCGGTCGAGGAACGCCTGACCGTAGGGGAACGACTCGGAGGAGACGTGCGAGCCCATCGGCACCCGCGTCATCGACTCGACGCCGCCGGCCACCACCACGTCGTGGAAGCCTGCCTCCACCACGGCCACCGCGAAACTCAGCGCCTGCTGCGACGAGCCACACTGCCGGTCGATCGTCACGCCGTTGACCGTCTCCGGCCATCCCGCCGACAGGGCGGCGGTCCGGGCGATGTCCCCGGCCTGCTCCCCGGCCTGGGTGACACAACCCCAGATGACGTCCTCGACGATCGATCCGTCGATCCCGGCGCGCTCGGCCAGCGCCGTGAGAACGGTCCCTGACAGATCGGCGGGATGCACCCCGGCCAGTCCACCCTTGCGCTTGCCCACCGCGCTGCGCACGGCCTCCACGACTACTGCACCCATGTTCTGCACTTCCTTGTCTCTGCGGTTCCGGCGCCGGGCGGCACCGACCGTTACTGGGACATCCTAGTTTTATCCGACGTACGGCGGGGTCTTCTTCAGCTCTCCGCGCGCGATGGTGCGACGGTGGACGGCGTCCGGTCCGTCGACGATCCGCAGCGCGCGCGCCCAGGCGTAGAAGTACGCCAGCGGGGTGTCGCCGGAGACGCCGGCGCCGCCGAAGATCTCGATGGCCCGGTCGATCACGGCACAGGCGACCTGCGGGGCGATCACCTTGATGGCGGAGATCTCGAACCGCGCCTCCTTGGCGCCGACGGTGTCGATCATCCAGGCGCAGTGCTGCACCTGCAGCCGCGCCTGGTCGATCTCGATGCGCGAGTTGGCGATGTGCTCCTGCACCACGCCCTGGCTCGCCAGCGACCCACCGAACGCGTGCCGGGACTTGGCGCGGTCGACCATCAGGGCCAGCGCCCGCTCGGCCATGCCGATGGCGCGCATCGCGTGGTGGATGCGGCCCGGCCCGAGACGGGCCTGGGCGATCGCGAACCCGGCGCCCTCCTCGCCGAGGAGATTCGACGCGGGCACCCGCACGTCGGAGAACACGATCTCACAGTGACCGTGCTGGTCCTGGTATCCGAACAGCGGCAGGTTGCGCTCGATGGTCAGGCCCGGGGTGTCGCGGGGCACGAGGACCATCGACTGCTGCCGGTGGGTCTCGGCCGACTCGTCGGTCTTGCCCATGACGATGAGGATCTCGCAGCGGGTGTCGGCGATGCCGGTGATCCACCACTTGCGACCGTTGATCACGTACTCGTCGCCCTCGCGACGGATCACGGTCTGGATGTTCGTGGCGTCGGAGGACGCGACATCGGGCTCGGTCATGGCGTACGCCGAGCGGATCCTGCCCTCCTTGAGCGGCTCGAGGTACTTCGCCTTCTGCTCGTCGGTGCCGAACAGGTGGAAGGTCTCCATGTTCCCGGTGTCCGGGGCCTGAGAGTTGATCGCCTCCGGGGCGATGACGGGCGACCACCCCGTGATCTCCGAGACGGCGGCGAACTCGAGGTTGGAGATCCCGGACCACTCGGGCAGGAAGAGGTTCCACAGCCCACGGCGCCGGGCCTCGGCCTTGAGGTCCTCCATGACCGGCGGGTAGGCGTTGTCCCCGTTCTCACGCAGGTACTCGGCCCAGACGGGCTCGGCGGGGAAGACGTGCTCCCGCATGAACTCCCACATGTTCTCCTGCAGCTCGATGCTGCGCTGACTGTGAGCGAATTCCATGTCATTACTCCTGTAGAAGCGTGCCGCGGCGGCCCGTCGCGGGCGGGATGAGTGAAGTGGTGCCTGCGTCAGTGCTGAGTTGGTTCAGTGCTGAGTCGGTTCAATGCAGAGTCGGTTCAATGCATAGTCATCCCACCGTCGACCACGAGCGTGGTCCCGGTGATGAACGACGATGCGTCGGAGGCGAGGAAAAGCAGCGCGGAGTCGAGCTCGGGCTGGAGCCCCAGTCGGCCGAAGATCGTGCTGCCGGTGATGTCCGCGAGCATCTTCTCCGGGATCTCGTCGGTCATCTCGGAGGCGAAGTACCCGGGGGCCAGCGCGTTGACGCGGATACCGCGGCGGCTGCCCCACTGCGCGGCGAGGTCGCGGGTCAGTCCGAGCACGGCCGCCTTGGTCGCCGAGTAGGCGGCCTGCGGTGCGAAGCCGGCGGTCAGGCCCAGGACGCTCGCGACGTTGACGATGCTCGCGCCCGGCTCCATGACGGCCGCGCACTCCTTGGCGGCCCAGTAGGCGCCATTCAGGTTGACGTCCACCACCCCGCGGAACTGCTCGGGGGTCTCCTTGAGCGCGGGCACGGCGGTCCCGATGCCGGCGTTGTTGACCAGCACGTCGATGCGTCCGTGGGTGTCCATCGTGTCGCGGACCATCGCCGCACACGCCTCGGGGTCCGCGACGTCGCACGCCACGGTCGAGGCGGTGCCGCCGGCGGCACGCAGTTCCTCGGCGAGGGCGTCGAGCCGCTCGCGGCGTCGGGCGGCCAGCACGACCGTGGCGCCTGCCGAGGACAGGGCCCGCGCGAAGCCGGCCCCGAGCCCCGACGACGAGCCCGTGATCACCACGACGCGGCCGTCCAGCCGGAAGCGGTCGAGCACGGGCAGCGCGGCCTGCGGACCCGTCCGGGGATCGACCGGGGTGGGTGCTGCGGATGAGGGCTCAGCCATCAGTTGGTCACCTTCCTGGAGTCGAGGATCGAGTGGCCGTGGTCGACCAGCTCGCGGATCTGCGGGCCGATGTCACCGAAGTCCTGACCGGCCATGTCACCGGCCTCGGAGCGCGTCGCCACGCCCTGGGCGATCGCCGCGAACTTGAACGTGGCGAACGCCAGGTACCACGGCATGTGGGACGGATCGGTGCCGGTGGCCGCGCAGTACCGGTCGAGCAACCGCTGCGGTCCGGGCCAGCCCGGCTCGGTGGTGATGCTGGGGATGAGCGGCACGGTCGGCCCGTTCGGGTCGCCCCAGTACAGAACCGTCTGCGCGAGGTCGGCGACCGGATCACCGAGGGTGGACAGCTCCCAGTCGAGGATCGCTTTGATGCGCCCCGGGTCGTCGGGGTCGACGACGTAGTTGTCCAGGCGGTAGTCACCGTGGATGATCCGCGACGACGGCGAGGTGGGCATGCTCTCGCCGAGACGCGCGGCCAGCTCGGGCAGACGGTCCGCCCGGACGGAGGCACTGGATTTCTCCGACTGGCCCAGCCAGCGTCGCAGCTGCCGCTCCAGATAGCCGTCCGGGCGACCGAGATCCCCCAGGCCCACCGCGTTCTGGTCCACGGCGTGGAGCGCGACCATCGCGTCGATCTGGGCGTCCGCCATGGCCGCCTTGTCGTCGTCGGACTCGGCGAAGCCCGCCGGCAGCGCGTCACGGATGACGTGGCCGACCACCTTCTCCATCACGTAGTACGGCACGCCCAGGTCCTCACCGGTGGTCTCGTTGAGCACCACCTTCGCGACCGGCACGTCCGTGTCCGCCAACCCGAGCTGGATCCGCGCCTCGCGGCCCATGTCGTGCGCGCTGGGCAGGAGCTCGCCCGTCGGCGGCCGCCGCAGGATCAACTCCCCCGCGTCGGAGCGGAGCGTGAACGTGAGGTTGGACTTGCCGCCGGCGATGAGGTCGGCGTCGAAGTCCGCCCAGGCCCGGTCACCGGTGGCCTCGGCGATCTTCGGCCCCACGACGTCGGGGCGGAGCAACTGGTCGACGGACAGTCCCGTGGACTCGGACGATGAAGTGGTCATGGCGTGGATCCTCGCGGTTGATGGGCGACCGGGCGGGCGGTTCGGGTGGATCAGATGTGGCCGACGCTCATTTGTGGCCGACACGGTGCAGGTCGTTACCCCGGGTCTCCTTCATGAAGGCGGTCGCGACCATCGTCGCCACGCACAGGGCGATGATGTAGGCGCTGATCATCCAGTACAGATCCCATTGGATGAACTGGGCGTTGAGGTACGGCGCGCTGCCGCCGAACACCGCCACCGACAGGGAGTACGCGAACCCGATGCCCGCGGTACGCATCTTGGTGGGGAACGCCTCCGACATGAACGAGGACAGGATCGAACCGGCGGCCGCGACCAGGGTCATGGCGACGAGCGAGGAGAGGAACAGCGTCCACGGGCGGTCGTCGATCATCCCCATGAGCATCGGCGTGGTGATGATCGTGCCGATGGCGAAGATGAAGATGACCGGGCGACGGCCGATGTGGTCCGAGAGCAGACCCCACAGCGGGAGGGTGCACAGGGCGATGAGCTGGCTGCCGAAGATCGCCCAGAACGCGGCCTCCGAGTCCATGTCACGCTGCGTGATGGCGAACGTCGAGGCGTACGAGCTCCAGGTGTAGTGCGCGACGGTGATGCCGGAGACCATGGCCACGACCAGCGCGATGGCGCCGGCGAGCTTGCGTCGCGAGAACGTGGCGACCGGCGAGGTCGGGTCGGCGGCGGCGGCCGCGGCGGCCTTGTCGAAGACGTCGGACTCCTCCATGCCGGACCGCAGGTACAGCACGAACAGGGCGAACACGGCGCCGAGCAGGAACGGCACGCGCCAGCCCCACTCGCCGACGGCGGACTCGGAGAGCACGGCGGTGATGCCGCCGCCGATGCCGTAGGCGATCACGGTGCCGCCCATGATGGCGACGAACACGAGGCTGCCCCACATACCGCGACGGTGCGGCGGTGCGATCTCGGCGACGTAGCTGTAGGCGGTGGCCGACTCGCCACCGTGGGCGAAGCCCTGGATCATGCGGCACAGGAGCAGCAGCGCCGAGGCGAAGATCCCGAGCGTCTCGTAGCTCGGGAGCAGGCCGATGAGCAGGCTGGCGCCGGCCATCATGAGCATGGTGGTGATGAGGACGAACTTGCGTCCGCGTACGTCCGCGATCCGGCCGAAGACGATCCCGCCCAGCGGGCGCATGAGGAACCCGACCGCGAAGACGGCGAACGTGGCCAGCAGCGCCGAGACCGGGTTCTCGTTGTTGAACATCACCGCGGCGATGTACGGGGCGAAGACCGCGTAAGCGGTCCACTCGTACCATTCGAACAGCTGCCCGGTGGTACTGGCGGCCAACGAGCGGACGCTGCCGCGGCTCGCCTTGGCGGACTGGTGTGGGGCTGCGGTGTCGGCAGTGGCGGCGGTGGCGGCGGTGGCGCCGGCCCGCCCGCGGTCGTCGGGGTCGATGGTGGCCTCGGCCATGTCAGTTCCCTTCGGTGGGAGTCGAGGAGTGGGAGGGGGTGTGTTCGTCGCGGAGTTCGCGACGGCGGATCTTTCCGGTCTGGGTCTTGGGGAGCTCGCCGACGACGTGGACCTCGCCCGGCCGCTTGTAGGCGGCGAGCCGCTCCGAGGCGAACGCGATCAGCTCGTCCTCGGTCGCAGTCTGCCCGGCCTTGAGCGAGACGAACGCGACGACCTTCTCTCCGCGGTACTCGTCCGGCAGTCCCACGACGGCGGCCTCGAACACCGCGTCGTGCTCGTACAGGGCGTCCTCGACCTCCCGCGGCCAGACCTTGTAGCCGGAGGCGTTGATCTGGTCCTTGAGGCGGTCCACGAGGTACACCCAGCCGTCGGCGTCCATGACGGCGACATCGCCGGTGTGCAGCCGGCCGCCGGGCATGGTCGAGGCCGTGGCGGCCTCGTTGCGCCAGTAGCCGGACACGATCTGCGGTCCCGACAGGACGAGCTCGCCCTGCTCGCCCGGGGCGACCGGCTGGTCGTCGACGCCGATGACCTCGGCGCCGATCCCCGGCAGCGGCACTCCGATGGACAGGGTGCCGCTGGTCTCGTCGACCGGCGCCCGCAGCCCGGGCGGCACCGCGATGACCCCGGAGGTCGTCTCGGTCATGCCGTATCCATTGTGGATGTAGTGGCCGAACCGCTCCGCGAAGCGCTCGACCGTCGAGGGCGGGATGGGCGCGCCCCCGCTGTACAGGGTCTTGACCGACGCGAAGTGCCCCGGTCCCGCCTCGTCCAGGCGCATGAGCGCGTTGTACGCGGTGATGGAACCGATGGTGAAGGTGACCCCGTGTTCGCGGAACGCGTCCAGCATGACACCGGGCCGGAAACGTCCGGCGAAGACGAGGGTGGAGTCGGTGACCAGCGCGACGGTGGCGTTGATGACGGCGCCGGTGATGTGGAACAGCGGGGCGATCGCCAGCACCACGTCGCCCGGGACGAGATCCACGAAGTCGGCGAAGCTCCGCGCGACCGCGATGACGTTGGCATGCGAGTTCATCGCCCCCTTGGGCGGCCCGGTGGTTCCCGAGGTGTAGGTGAGAAGCGCGAGGTCGTCGGGGGTGACCTCCGCCGGCTCCGGCGTGCGTCCCTCGAACTCGCGGATCAGGGAGACCAGATCGCCGTCCGGCGAGGGCTCGACCTGCTGGTCGTCGCCGAACGCGCGGGGGTCGTTCCGGGCCTGCAGGTCCCGCTCGCTCGTACTGAGGACCCATGCGACGTCGGTACCGCTCACGGCGTCGCGGATCGCGGAGGCGTCCCGATCCGTGGCGATGATCCCCACCGCACCGGAGTCCTCGACGGGCAACCGGAGTTCGCGGCCGAAGTACATCGGGTTGAGGACCACTGCGGCGGCGCCGATCTTCCACAGCGCCAGCATCGCCAGCGCGTACTGCGGGATGTTCTGCAGGTGGATGCCGACGCGGTCACCGGGCGCCACCCCGCGGACCTGCAGGGCGGTGGCGAGCGCATCCGCCATGGCGTCGACCTCGCGGGCCGACAGCGTGGTGTCGAAGTACGCGACGGCGGCCCTGTCCGGCGAGGAGTCGACACGCTCACGCCAGGCGTCCACGAGCGTCGACCGCCGCGTCACGAGACTCTCGTCGAGCCCCGGTCGGTACAGCGTGCGCCACGGCCGCGGGTCTTCCTGGCTCATCCTCGCTCCTCTCGTTCACGATTGTTGTGCGGTTCACCGACCGATCGATCGCTCGGTATGCCATAGTGTTACCCACACCACAACCGGTGTCAAGCGAAGGGTGGCTAGTGTTGTGACGATGAGTGAGACCGCGACGTTGGCGCAGTGGCGCGAGTTCGGCACCGACGAACTCTCCCCTCCGCTCCGCGCGGCCCTGGTGGTCTTCGCAAGGCACGGGTATCACGGCGCCTCGATCCGGTCGATCGCCGAGGCCGCCGGACTGTCCGTCCCGGGCCTCTACCATCACTACCGATCGAAGCAGGCCATCCTCGCAGCGGTCGTCGACCAGGCCATGGCGGAGATGCTCACGCACACGCAGGCCGCGGCCGACGACGCCGGCGACCGCACCGTCACCAGGTTCGAGAACATCGTGGAGTGCCTCGCCCGCTTCCACATGGCGCGGCGCGACCACGCGTTCGTGGCGTCCACCGAGATGCGCAGCATGGACCCGGACGTGCGCGCACGCCACATCGCGCAGCGCGATGCACAGCAGAAGATGCTCGAGGACGCCATCCGCGCCGGTGTCGACTCCGGGGAGTTCTCCTGCGCCCACCCCGAGGACGCGGCCCGCGCCATCGCCTCACTGTGTGTGTCGATCGCGTCCTGGTACCGGCCCGACGGGCCGCTGTCGGCCGACGACGTCGTCGCCCGCCACCTCGAGTTCGCCCGCGGGATGGTCGGCGCGGCACGCCGCTGAGATCGACCGCGCCGCACGCGGCTGAGATCGACCGCGCCGCACGCGGCTGAAACCCACCCGGTCAGCGTCTGCGCTGCCCCCGACCCACCGGCTTCGGCGCACGTTCGGCGCGGGCCTTCGCCTTGGCGGCGGCCTTCTCCTTCGCGGTCCGCTTCTCGCGCGGGGGCTCGCCCGCTCCGCGCGAGGTGCCCGCCCTGCGACCCCGCACGATCCCCACGAACTCGTCGATCAACTCATCGGTCTCCCTCGCGGGCGACCAGGCGATGCCCATCCGGGTCGCGGGGACCCCGTCGACGGGCCGCGCGACCACATCCCGCCGACTCAGCGCCCTCGCGTACGGCGCCGGCAGGACGAGCAACCCCACGCCGGCGGCGACGAGGTCCACCGCGGCGGACACCTCCTCGGGCGATGCCGTGATCGTGTCCACCGGCTCGAGCCACCGCTCCCCCTCGAGGTCGGCGATCCCCAGCGAGTCGAAGGCGGCGAGTTCGTGGTCCTTCTCGGCGAGAACGGCCATCGTCTCGGTGTACAGCGGGACCCGGAGCAGGCCGGCCGGCGCCGAGCGCGGTGCATCGTCGGGCTCGCGGAGGAAGACCACGTCGAAGCCGTCGTCGCCGGCGGAGCCCGCGAGCTCCGCCCACGGGTCACCGGTGCGTCGGGCCGAGATCGGCACGCGTGGATTGCGCTCGCGCCACCGCGCGAGCCACTTGTCCGGCTGGACACCGGGGACGTAGCCAACCCGTAGACGGGGGCCGTTGCCCGTGTTCTCGTCGGTCATCGGCCCCCGCCTGTCGTTTTCTCGACCCGCCTCAGCCCAGGATCTTCCAGTCCTCGAGACCCTCGTACAGCGGCTTCGACGCGGCCAGCGCAGACACGCGTTCACGCAGGGCGGTGACGTCGGCGCCCGTCCCCGCGGCCAGCGCGGTGCCGATGATGTCCGCGACCTCGCGGAAGTCCTCGGCCCCGAAACCACGGGTGGCCAGGGCGGGCGTGCCGATGCGCAGGCCGGAGGTCACCATCGGCGGACGCGGGTCGAACGGCACCGCGTTGCGGTTCACCGTGATCCCGACCTCGTGGAGGAGGTCCTCCGCCTGCTGGCCGTCGAGCTCGGAGTCACGCAGGTCCACCAGGACGAGGTGCACGTCCGTGCCGCCGGTGAGGACGGAGACGCCGGCGTCCCGGCAATCCTGGGCGGTGAGCCGCTCGGCGAGGATGTGGGCACCCTCGATCGTGCGCTGCTGACGCTCGCGGAACTGCTCCGTCCCGGCGATCTTCATGGCGGTGGCCTTGGCGGCGATCGCGTGCATGAGCGGGCCGCCCTGCTGGCCCGGGAACACCGACGAGTTGAGCTTCTTGAACAGCTCGAGGTCGTTGGTGAGGATCATGCCGGAGCGCGGCCCGCCGAGCGTCTTGTGGACGGTCGTGGAGACGACGTCGGCGTGCGGGACGGGGCTCGGGTGCAGGCCGGCGGCGACCAGGCCGGCAAAGTGGGCCATGTCCACCCACAGCTTGGCGCCGACCTCGTCGGCGATCTCGCGGAACTTCGCGAAATCCAGGGTCCGCGGGTAGGCCGACCAGCCGGCGATGATGACATCCGGCTTCTCCGCCAGCGCCATCTCCCGAACGGTGTCCATGTTGACCTGCATGGTCTCCGGATCCACCTCGTAGGCGGCGACCTCGTAGAGCTGGCCGGAGAAGTTGAGCTTCATGCCGTGCGTGAGATGCCCGCCGTGGGCGAGCGACAGGCCCATGATCTTGGACCCCGGCTTCGCGAGCGCCATGAGCACCGCGGCATTGGCCTGGGCGCCGGCGTGCGGCTGGACGTTCGCGTACTTGGCGCCGAAGACCTCCTTCGCGCGGTCACGAGCCAGGTTCTCCACCACGTCCACGTGCTCGCAGCCGCCGTAGTAACGGCGACCCGGGTACCCCTCGGCGTACTTGTTCGTGAGCACGGAGCCCTGCGCCTGCAGGACCGAACGCGGCACGAAGTTCTCCGACGCGATCATCTCGAGCGTGTCTCGCTGTCGGGCGAGCTCGCCGGCCATCGCCTCGGCGACCTCCGGATCGAGCTCGGTCAGGGAGGCGGTGAACACGTCGGTGTTCGGGTCGGTCATCGTTGCTCCTCGCACGTGGGCTTTGCACTTCGTACGAATCGTGTGGGGCCACGGCTCGTCTCGTCGTCGTCGTCAGTCTAGTGCCACGCCACCCTGACACCCCCTCCCCCGTGGCCACCTGCCACAATCGGGAACCGTGAGCAGACAAGCCGGCGACTACACGCCGTACGTCGAGTTCGACCGTCGAAGCTGGCGGCGCCTGCGGCGTGCGATGCCCATGGTGCTCACCGAACAAGACCTCGAGGGCCTCCGAGGCCTGGGCGAACACCTCGACCTCGACGAGATCGCGGAGATCTACCTGCCGCTGAGCCGGCTCATCCACCTGCAGGTATCCGCCAGACAGCGGTTGTTCCAGTCGACCAATCTGTTCCTCGGCGAGACCGTGGACGCCCCCATGCCGTTCGTGATCGGCGTCGCCGGATCGGTGGCGGTCGGCAAGTCCACCTCGGCCCGAGTCCTGCGTGCGCTGCTGACCCGCTGGGACTCCCACCCCCGGGTGGACCTCATCACCACCGACGGCTTCCTCCACCCCAACCGCGAACTCCAGCGACGCGGACTGATGCACCGCAAGGGCTACCCGGAGTCGTACGACCGGCGCGCGCTGCTGCGGTTCGTCACGGAGGTCAAATCCGGCGCCCCGGTCGTGCGCGCGCCGGTGTACTCGCACACCAAGTACGACATCGTGCCCGGCGAGTTCATCGAGGTCCGCCGACCCGACATCCTCATCGTGGAGGGCCTCAACGTCCTGCAGACGGGTCCGCGCCTCATGGTCTCGGACCTGTTCGACTTCTCGCTCTACGTCGACGCGCGGATCGAGGACATCGAACAGTGGTACGTCGAGCGCTTCCTCGAACTGCGGAGCACGTCGTTCTCCAACCCCAACTCGCACTTCGCGCACTACGCCGACCTGTCCGACAAGGCGGCCCGGCTCGCCGCCCGCGAGATCTGGACGTCGATCAACCGGCCGAACCTGGTGGAGAACATCCTGCCGACCCGGCCGCGCGCGACGCTGGTGCTCCGTAAGAACTCGGACCACTCCATCCAGCGGCTGCGCCTGCGCAAGATCTAGAGCGGCGGCGCGCCCGTCTCCCCCTCCGGAACACCGCGCCGCCGCAACTCGGCCTCGGCGCGGTCGAGCCCGCCGTGTTCGAGCGCGGCCAGGGCGCTCCGGTCCGACCACACCAGCCGTCCGTGCCGACGCACCTCCACCTCGAGCTCGCCCGCGAGGTGTTCGATCGACCCGGCGGAGTTCCGCTTCTCCGACGGCAGCGGGACCGGCAGCACGTGCGCGCGGTCCAGGGGCGAACGCCCGCTGATGCGGACCTGCCAGCCGTAACCGCGGCCCTGGAACTCCCACCGCTCGTCGGTCACCTCGGCGCGGACCGGCGAGACGACAGGGTTGCCCAGCCGGATGACCTTCCCGCCGGGCAGTCGCACGACAACTGCAGTCACCTCGGTGCGCAGCGGCCCGGAGTGGATCTGCCCGCCGGCGAACGCCACGCACGTGTTCGGCTCGGAGAACGCCTGCGCCTGGCCCCACCACCACGAGTCGGGGAAGCCCTCGGCGCCCCAGTTCTTCTCGCCGTACACCTCGGCGCCGTCGAACTCCCAGTGCTCACCGTCGAGTTCGGCCCACCCAGAAGCGCGGCCGCCGAGCAGCCAGGGGTGCCAGTACTGGTTGAGGGCGGGGACGGCCTGGAAGATGCTCGAGCCGCCGACGGCGTGGTGCGGCCACCGCAACGGGTCGGTGATGTTCACGTGCAGGCGAGCGCCCTCCCCCATGTCCACGCGGACCCCGTCGGGTCGGTACTCGAACAGTTCGCCGGAGCGCGCGCCGATCCGGTCCGGGTCGGCCCAGCCGTCGGGCGCGGCCATGAGGCGCAGGGTGGAGGAGCCCGAACTCCCCTGCGACGACGAGAACGACGACGACGAGGAGTTCCCGTCTCCGTCCCGGCGCGATCCACCGGCCTCGATCGGGATGGGCGCCTCGTCGGAGGCGAGCCCGAGCGTCGCCCAGTGCCCGTCGGGTCCCCGGTTGACCCCGATGAGGGCGATCACGACGCGCCCGCGCTCGCGGTCGGTGACGCGGAGGAAGTACCCCTCCATGGCCACGTCGTGTGCGCGGAGCGGATCGCCGAAGGGCAGGTCTGCGCCGGTCGCCCGGTATCGCCGGAGGAGTCCCATGGGGTTCAGCGTCCCATAATCGGCTTAGGGTGAAGCCGTGAATGCGACTCAACTCGGCCTCCGTCCGCCCAGGGAACGGGTCGATCCCCGGTGCCGACGATGGTGGACGGCGCAGGTCGCCCTGCGGATGGTCGGGCCACTGCTCGTGCTGGCGGCATCGACGCTGATCGTGGGCCCGTGGATGCTCCTCGCCACCGCCGGGTGGGCGTTGCTGACAGCAGCGGCGCTGGTAGTGGTGCCCCGGGTGCGGTGGGCGATCCACCGCTGGGAGGCCACCGACACCGCTGTCTACAGCCGTAGTGGACTGTTCTGGGAGGAGTGGCGGGCGGCTCCCCTGTCGCGCGTCCAGACCGTCGACAAGACCCGCGGCCCGCTCCAGCGACAGTTCGGCCTCGCCACCGTCGTGGTCACCACCGCCTCGTCCAAGGGTGCGGTGCGCATCAGCGCCCTCGACGCCACGCAGGCCGAGGAGATGGCCGACCGCCTCACCCTCCTCGCCGAGGACGATCAGCGGGACGCCACATGACCGGCCCGGCCGGCGCGGACCATGACGACTGGCTGCCGCTGGACCGTCGGACGATCACCTCCACGACCGTGGTGGTCGCCGCGGCACTCGTCGCCGCGGCGGTGCCGACGGCGATCGGCATGCTGGTGGGCGGCCTGGCCATCGGCTGGGTACTCCTCTGGACGGTGGGCGGGGTGGTAGTCGGAACCGTCGCCACCGCGATCGCCGAGTCCGCCCGCCTGACGGTGACCCGCTACCGCGTGGACACCCACCGAATCGAGCGCCGGGTCCGCTTCCTGTCGAGCACCACGTCGTCACTGTCGACGCACCGGGTCCGCAACGTGGAGATCACCGCCGACGTCGTCCAGCGTCGCCTCGGTATCGCCACCCTCAAGCTGGCCAGCGGTGAGACAGACGGGTCGAGGATGACGCTGGCCGCGCTCGACCGCTCCGAGGCCGAGGACCTGCGCCGCCGACTACTGGCCGACCGAGCCGGCGCGGACACGCACGAACTCGCCCGCCTCGATCCCCGGTGGGTCCGCTACGCCCCGGCCAGCCTCATGACGCCGGTGTTCGGCCTGGTGGGCTTCGGCATCGTGCTCCAGGTGGCCGACTGGTTCAACGCGGTGCCGGCGGTGCTGGAGTGGGTCTGGGACCGCGTCGGCGGGCTGCCGCTGCCGGTCCTCGCCATCGGCGTGGTGGCCCTGACCCTGGCCATCGGCACCGTCGCCGCCACAGTGCTGTTCGTGGAGAACTGGTGGGGCATGCGCCTCGAGCGTCACCGCGACGGTTCTCTCGAACTTCGCCGAGGCCTGGTCGTGGGCCGGCACGCGACGTTCGACGGCCGACGCGTCCGTGGCGTGACGCTGCACGAGCCGCCGGGGTTCCGCGCGCTCGGGGCCGCCCGGCTGGACGTGATCGCCACCGGAGTGGGTATCGGCAACGACGAGAACGGCAAGCCCAAACAGAGCCCCGCGCTGGTCCCCGCCTCCCCGCGCGACGTGGCCGCCGGCGTGGCGGCGGAGATGCTGGGGACACCGGTGCCGGGTACGGCGGCGGGCACACCGGGGCCGGACGCGCTGCGCTCCCATCCGCCTGTGGCGCGACGACGACGAGCCGTCCGCGCGGTGGCCGCCACCCTCGCCCTCGCCGGGATCGCCCTCGTACCCGCGCTCGTGTGGCCGTGGCTGTGGTGGGTTCCCGTCACCGTGGCCGCGGTCGGTGGGACGGTCGCCGCGTGGGCTGTGGTCGACAACTACCGCGGACTCGGCCACGCGGTGGGCGGCACGGTGGTCACGGTCCGTAAGGGTTCGCTCCTGAGACGGACCGATGTCCTGTACCGCGACGGGATCCTCGGCTGGAACGTGCGGCGCACCCCGTTCCAGCGCCGGGCCGGGCTGGTGACGCTGGTGGCGACCTCGGCCGGCGGCGGCGGTGCGTTCCGACTGCCGGACGTCGCCGAGGCCGAGGCGCACGAGGTGTGGTCGACCGCCGGCGACGTGTGGGACCACCTGGCCGAGCCCCGCGACTGAGCGACTCCGCGGCTGGGCAACTCCGCGGCCGAGCGACTCCGCGGCCGAGCCACCCCGCACGGGCGCGAGCCCGGTCAGTCGGCGTCCACGGGCCTGTCGTCGGTCGCCGGATCCAGCTTCCGGACCAGACTGGGCGCCAGGTCGGACAGCGCGTACTCGTCGAGGAGCCGCCGGGCCTCGTCGTCGTCGACCCCGGCGAAGACCCGCCCGATCGTGACCCCGTGCGTGGGCACGGCGACCACCCGGATCTCATCCCCGGCCTCGACGGGGCCCGCGGCGAGGACCCGCGCGTACGCGCCCGGGCGACCGCCCTCGGTGAAGCGCCGCACCCAGCGCGGCTTGCCCACGTGGTGGCCGAAGGTCTGACACGGGATCCGCGGTGTCGTGACCTCCATGCGCAGGCGGCCCACCTCCAGCACGGTGCCGATCTGCAGTTGCGAGGTGTCGACGCCGGTCACGCGCAGGTTCTCGCCGAAGTACCCGGGCGGGATCGGGCCGCCGAACTCGGGCTCCCACTGCTCGACGTCGGAGTCCGAGAGCAGGTAGACAGCCTTCCACACCCCGCCGTGGTGCTGGCGATCTGCCTGGACGTCGCCGTGGAGGCCGTACTCGCGCACTTGGACGGGCCCGTCGACGGGCCGCTTGTCGATCGCGGTGACGCCGACCCGGCCGGGCACCTCGAGCAGTTGGTCCACCACGCACACGGCGCGGACGGTGAACACCTCGCCCACGGTGATCGGCCCGCGCTCCGCCTCCGCGCCGACCATCACTGACCGAACCGACGGTTGCGGGCTCCGTACTCGCGCATCGCCCGGAGGAAGTCAACCCGCCGGAACGCCGGCCAGTACGCCTCGGTGAACCAGATCTCCGAATACGCGCTCTGCCACAGCAGGAAGCCCGAGAGCCGCTGCTCGCCGGAGGTGCGGATCACGAGGTCCGGGTCGGGCTGGCCCGAGGTGTAGAGGTGCTCGCCGATGCCGTCGACGGTGATCGCGTCGACCAGCTCCTGTCCGCTGCAGCCCTTGTCGATCAGCTCCTGGACCAGCTCGCGGGCGGCGTCGGCGATCTCCTGCCGCCCGCCGTAGCCGACCGCGACGTTGACCTTGACGCCCGGCCGGCCCCTGCTCACCTGCTCGGCGTGGCGCAGTCGCTCGGCGAGCCAGTCCGGCAGTACCTCGAGACGTCCGACGATCCGGACCTCCCAGTTCTTCCCCGGGCCGGTGATCTCGTCCACCACGTCCGCGATGATCTGCAGCAGTTCATCGAGTTCCTCGGCATCGCGACCGAGGTTCTCCGTGCTGAGCAGGTAGATGGTGGCCACGTCCACACCGAGGTCGTCACACCACCCCAGCATCTCAGCGATCTTGACCGCGCCCGCCCGGTGACCGTGCGCGACGTCGGTGAACCCCGCCTCGCGTGCCCACCGGCGGTTCCCGTCCGCCATCACGGCGATGTGCCTCGGCAGCCTCGACTCGTCCAACGAGGCGCGAAGGCGCGCTTCGTACAGCGAGTACAGGGGGAAGGAGACGGCCACGCGGAAAGGGTACCGCGCGGCGTCGCCCGCCCAGTGGTGCCCCTCGGGCCGCCGACCCCGGGCCGACCGCACCGGCGACGGGGGCGGCGGCGTGGGCGGCGGCGTGGGCGGCGGGGCGGCGGCGGGGCGGCGGCGGGGCGGCGGCGGTCAGCCCCGTCGACCCTGACGAACGGCCGCGGCGAGCGCGCGCAGGCTGTCGGCGGTGGTGTCCCAGCCGATGCACGCGTCCGTCACGGACCGGCCGTACACCAGCTCGTCGGCCTCGACGGACTGGGCGCCGGGCTCGAGGAAGCTCTCGATCATCAGTCCGGAGATGCCCCGCTCCCCCGCGCCGATCCGCTCGGCCAGCTCGGCCACGACCTCGGCCTGACGCTCGTGCGACTTGCCCGAGTTGGCGTGGCTCGCGTCCACCATCACCAGACCGGGCAGGCCGACCTTGCCGACCGCCGCGACGGCCGACGCGACGGACTCGGTGTCGTGGTTGGGTCCGCCGGTCCCGCCACGGAGGATGACGTGGCAGTCGGCATTACCGGCGGTCTCCACGACGGAGGCCCGGCCCTCGGCGTCGGTGCCGAAGAACACGTGCCGCGCCGCCGACGACCGGCAGCCGTCGACCGCGACCTGGACCTCGCCGTCGGTCCCGTTCTTGAAGCCCACCGGCATCGACAGTCCCGACACCAGCTGACGATGCACCTGGCTCTCGGTGGTGCGCGCGCCGATCGCGCCCCACGAGACGGCGTCCGCGATGTACTGCGGGCTGGTCGGCTCGAGGAACTCGGTCCCCACGGGCAGCCCTAAATCGAGCACGTCGAGCAGCAGGGTGCGGGCGGTGCGCAGGCCGCGCGGGATGTCGTAGCTCCCGTCGAGCGCGGGGTCGTTGATGAGGCCCTTCCACCCGACGGTGGTCCGGGGCTTCTCGAAGTACACACGCATGACGATCAGCAGGTCCTCGGCCGTCTCGTCGGCGAGCGCGGCGAGTCGCGCCGCGTAGTCGAGGGCCGCTTCGGTGTCATGGACGGAGCACGGGCCGACGACCACGAGCAGGCGGTCGTCGCGCCCGGCGAGCACGTCGGCGACCTCGGCGCGGCTGCGTTCGACCAGCGACTCGCGATCCTCGCCCAGAGGAAGCTCGCCGAGGATCTCGGTCGGCGTCGGCAGCGGGGAGTAGGACAGGACTCGCCTGTCGGCGGTCTGGGTGGGGTTCTCGGCGGTGACGGTCACGGCTGTGCACTCCTGGCGATGTGGTCGTGGCGGGCCGGGTGCCGTGATCTCTTCGGTGCCCTGTGTCTCGCGCACCCGGATCCGCCGTCTGGAAAGGCGGAAGGCGGCGACCATGGTGGTCACCGCCTCTGGGCTCCGGGTGTCGAGACGTCCGTCTAGCGGACGCGTGCGCTCGCGGCGCGGGCTCCACCCGGAGCCCACATAAAGCGCCAATAAGCGCGAGCGTTCGACATGCCGGTCACGATAGCAGACGGACCCGGGCCGGCCGGAATCGCCTCGCAGCCCTACCCCGACAGCCGCTCCCGCGCCTGGCGTGTCGCCCGCGAGGCTGGCGTGTCGCTCCCGCGCCTGCTCGACCAGGACGCGGCCGCGTCCCGCCATGGCGTCTGGCGTGCACCGCTGCGCAGGCCAGACGCCGTCGCGAGGGGCGGCTGCGGAACCGTCCACACCGGAGCAGGCCGGACGGCACCCGCCATGTGAGGGGGAATACCGCCCCACGTTCTTTTGTTTGATATGTCAGCTAGTTAAGATGGGGACACCACCAGACGAGAGGCCACCATCATGCAGTTCGGAATCTTCAGCATCGCCGACATCACCCCGGACCCCACCACCGGGCGGATACCCACCGAGCACGAGCGACTGGAGGCGGTCGTCGAGTACGCCACTCTGGCCGAGCAGGTGGGCCTCGACGTCTTCGCGCTGGGTGAACACCACAACCCGCCGTTCGTGACGTCCTCCCCCACCACGACGCTGGGCTACATCGCGGGCAGGACCTCCGAGATCATCCTGTCGACGGCCACCACCCTGATCACCACCAACGACCCGGTGAAGATCGCCGAGGATTACGCCATGCTGCAGCACCTGGCAGGCGGCCGGGTGGACCTGACGATGGGCCGTGGCAACACCGGCCCGGTCTACCCGTGGTTCGGGCAGGACATCCGGCAGGGCCTGCCGATCGCGATCGAGAACTACGAACTGCTCCACCGCCTGTGGCACGAGGACGTCGTGGACTGGGAGGGCAAGTTCCGCACGGCCCTGCAGCAGTTCACCTCGACCCCGCGCCCGCTGGACGGCGTCGCGCCCTTCGTGTGGCACGGCTCGATCCGCTCGCCGCAGATCGCCGAGCAGGCCGCGTTCTACGGAGACGGCTTCTTCCACAACAACATCTTCTGGCCGATCCACCACACCAAGCAGATGGTCGAGCTGTACCGCCGCCGCTACGAGCACTACGGCCACGGCTCGGCGGACCAGGCGATCGTCGGCCTGGGCGGGCAGTTCTTCGCCCGCACCAACAGTCAGGACGCGGTCGACGAGTTCCGCCCCTACTTCGACAACGCGCCGGTCTACGGCCACGGCCCGTCGCTGGAGGACTTCACGGCCCAGACCCCGCTGACCGTCGGCTCGCCGCAGCAGATCATCGACCGATACATGACCATGCGCGAGCACGTGGGCGACTACCAGCGTCAGCTGTTCCTCATCGACCACGCCGGCCTGCCCCGCAAGACCGTCCTCGAGCAGATCGAGATCCTGGGCACCGAGATCGTGCCGACCCTGCGCCGCGAACTCGACGCACTGCGCCCGGCCCACGTCCCGGACGGCCCCACCCACGCCGGGCGGGTCGCCGCCCGCGACGCCGACCTGGCCGCCGCCGGCGACCCCACCTACTCCGACGCCTACCGCTTCGGCACCGGCGACAACTGGACGGGCCTCACCGCCGAGGGCGGTCAGCGCGCCCAGGAGCAGTCGCTGGCCCGCGCCCGCCGCAACCAGGCCCGCCTCGCCGAGGCGCCGGCCGGGAAGGACTCCAAGTGACCGACCCCCACAACAGCCACTCCGCCGGGCGGCCGCTCAACCTCGTCGTCGTCGCCGCCGGAACCTCGGTGCCCTCCAGCACCCGGATGCTCGCCGACCAGCTCACCGCCGCGACCCGCGACGCGCTCGCGCGTCACGGCCAGAGGGTCGACGTGACGGTCCTCGAGGCCCGCGACCTGGCACACGAGGTCGTCGACGCCACCTTCACCCGGTTCCCCGGCGAGAAATTGGCCGCGGCGATCGACGAGATCGGCCGGGCGGACGGGCTGATCGCGGTGACGCCCATCTACAACCAGTCGTTCTCGGGCCTGTTCAAGTCGCTGTTCGACGTCATCGAACCCGGCACGATCGCCGGCGTGCCGGTGGCGTTGGGCGCGACCGGCGGAACCGCGCGTCACTCGCTGGCGGTCGACTACGCACTGCGGCCGATGTTCGCCTACCTCAAGGCCGACATCGTGCCCACGACCGTGTTCGCGGCGGCCGAGGACTTCGGCGCCGCCACCACCGACGGCGACGAGGACTCGCTGCGCGCCCGTACCGCGCGGGTGGGTACCGAACTGTCGGACTACATGCTGCGGTTCGCCGGGGTCACCGCCGGCGCGGTGGCACCGACGCGCGCGGACTCCGGTCGGGGACGGAAGACCGACGACGACGAGTTCAGCGACTTCGTCCCGATGGGCGACCTCTTGGGCCGCTGAACCGGCGGGCAGGTCCTGCCCCCGGCGGGGTGTGCGGCCCGGCCCCGACGCAGACCGTCAGCGGGGGTCGGGCTGACCGTCGGTCGGCTCCAGGGGCGGGACCGCCCCGCGGTCGGTGCCCTCGTCGGCGAGCTGATCCGGCTCGGGATGCTCGGTGTCGAAGCTATCCGGCAGGTTCTTGATGTGCTTGTTCATGTTGCGGATGAGCAGCACGGTGGCGATGAGCAGCAGCAGGATCACCGGGATACCGATCGGCGATGCCTTGCCGAACTCCGGCCCCACCGGGTTGTCGTTGTACCCGGGCGTACCGGGCGACTGGTTCTGCGCGAGGACCATCGCCGACTGGTACGCCAGGATCTGGACGTCCGGTCCCAGGGTGATCATCGTGGGTCCTCACTCGTGCTCGGGCCGACGGGGAGAGCGACGTACGGGTCGACTCCCTCGAACAGGTCTGTCTCGTATTCTCCCTCACCGAGCTCGGGAAAGCCCACCCGGCTGGCGGCGAGCTCGAACTCCTCGGTGGGCCACACCCGCTGCTGCATCTCCACGGGTGCGGCGAAGAACCAGCCGTTGGGGTCGATCTGGGTGGCGTGGGCCAGCAGTGCCGAGTTGCGCTGCTCGAAGTAGTCAGCGCACTCGACCCGCGTGGTGACCCGCTCCATGATGTCGGGGCGGTCCCCCCAGCGCGACAGGAACTCCTCGAAGTGGCGCACACCGTCGCGGGCGAACAACTCGTCGTCCAGCAACTGGAGGCGACTCTTCGGGAATCCGTGGGTGTAGTAGACCTTGGCAATCGCCCACGGCTCACCGGCGTCCGGATAACGGGCGGGGTCGGCGGCGGCCTCGTACGCGGCCATCGACGCCGAGTGCACCTTCAGGTGATCCGGGTGGGGATACCCACCGTTCTCGTCGTAGGTGATCATCACGTGGGGACGGAACTCCCGGATCCTGCGGACCAGGGACTCGGTGACCTCGTCGTCGTCGGCCAGGGCGAAACATCCCTCCGGCAGGGGTGGCGTGGGGTCACCCTCCGGCAACCCCGAGTCCACATATCCCAGCCAGTGGTGGTCGACCCCCAGGATGTCGGCCGCGCGCGCCATCTCACGCACCCGGACGCCCGTCAGGTCCGCGACGATGTCGGGGCGGTCCATCGCGGGGTTGAGGATGTCGCCCCGCTCGCCCCCGGTGCACGTCTCCACCAGCACGTGGACGCCCTCGGCGACGTACCTGGCCATGGTTGCCGACCCCTTTGACGACTCATCGTCGGGGTGGGCGTGGACCGCCATCAGCCGCAGACCGGCCATCGGGAGCACCTGCCGTTCTTCTCACGTGAGTGGATGACCGCACCATTCTATGGGCGTCGGCCCAGGCGCCGCCCCCGGCGGGGCCCGCCGGCGACCCCCGGCCGTCCCCGCCAGCGTGCCCCGATACCCTGGCTCCCATGAGTGAGCCGAGGTCGGACGCCCCGTCGCAGCCCCCCGTGGGCCCGCCCGCGGACCGGTACGCGACCGCCGACCGCGGCTCGAACCTGACCGGCAAGGTCGTCGCCGTCATCCTGGCGCTGCTCGTGGGCGGCCTGGTGATCGCCGGCGTCTACACGATGTGGCGTCTCAACCAGACGCCGGACATCACGGGCGAGGCGATCGGGGTGGAGGTCGTCGACGAGTCGCGGGTCGACCTGACGTTCACCGTGACGCGCGAGGAGCCGGGCACGCCCGCCTACTGCATCATCCGGGCCCAGGAGGAGTCCAAGGGCGAACTCGGCCGGCGCGAGGTCTACGTCCCACCGTCGGAGAACACCACGATCCAGATCGACGCGTCCATCTTCACCACCGCCCGCGCGTTCGCCGCGGACGTCTACGGCTGTGGTGACGACGTCCCCGACTACCTGCGCAGGTAGAGCCGCAGACGGCGCGGCCGTCAGGGCCGCGCGTATCGGCCGACGGGCCACGGCGCCTGTGTTAGAATCGGCGCTTCAGCACGGCTCCCTTTTTCGCGGGGCCGTGTTTTTCTTACATCACGCACGCGAACAGATTGGAGTGCGCTCATGGCGAACGACACCCAGGTCCACTGGTTGACCCAGGAATCGTACGACCGCCTCATGGCCGAGAAGGAGGCGCTGATCGCCAACCGTCCGGTCATCGCCGCCGAGATCAACGAGCGGCGCGAGGAGGGCGACCTCAAGGAGAACGCCGGCTACCACGCCGCGCGTGAGCAGCAGGGCCAGGAGGAGGCCCGCATCCGGACCATCGACGACCTGCTGGCCAACGCCCAGGTCGGCGAGACGCCCACCGAGTCCGGTGTCGCGCTCATCGGCTCCGTCGTCCGCGCCTACTACAACGGCAACGAGGACACCAAGGAGACCTTCCTCATCGGTACCCGCGGCGAGGGCTCCGGCAAGGACGACCTCGAGATCTACTCCCCCGAGTCCCCGCTCGGCAAGGCCGTCCTCGGCGCCAAGAACGGGGAGAGCCGCGAGTACACCGCCCCCAACGGCAAGAAGGTCGCCGTCACCATCGTGACCGCGGAGCCGTACCACAGCTGACCGGCTGAAGACCGGGGCCGGTGGTAGGTTCTTCACGAATGTGGGGTCGCCTCCAGGCGGGCCCGAATCCGCCCCGGCGTAGCAGGAGTTCCACGTGTCAGACGGTTCCCAGGACAGGCCCCACGGCCCGGCCCCGACTATCGAAGCGGCGGCCGGGCGGGTCCTGGGACCGGCACTGCGGACCGGTCAGTCCCCCTTCGAGGACGACCTCTACACGTGGACGCCCGAGGTGGCCGAGGAACTGGCCCGCCGTCTGGACTCCGACCCCGAGGAAGGGGCCGCCGGCGCGGCGCCCGGGTCGACACGCTCCCCCGTGATGCAGGCGCTGCACGACCAGCTCGAGGGCGCACCACGGCCCGTGGTCCTGCTCGCCGCCGAGCTGCTCTTCATCCAACAGCTCCCCCTGTCCACGGTCACGGCCCGCCTCAAGCGCGGCCGCGTCCGCGACGTGCTCTCCTGGATCGAGGACGCGCCCGGGATCCCCACCGATCTCGACGAGGTCCTCAGCGAGAAGGGCCCGCTCACCGGCGGCCTGGGTTTCAACGTGCAGATGCGCGAGCACCTGCGCTGGCTGTGCTCGTTCGTCATCCACTGGGCCGAGCTCGACGCGTCCGTCCGGGACGCCGCGCTGTCGGATCCGTGGGAATTCCAGCGCGCGGCCCGCTCCACCCCCGGCGACTGGCGGGCCATCCGCTACAGCCTCCAGTACCTCGTGTGGCCCGGCTACTTCCAGCCGATCGTCAAGCACGAGCACAAGACCCGCATCCGCGACGCGTTCGCCGACCTCATCGGCGGCCCGTCCGGCATCGACGAGCTGGACATCGACCAGGACCTGCACCGCATCTCCGAGGTGCTCTCCGCGCAGCTCGGCCAGCCCGTCGACTGGTACCGCGGCTCCGTGGCCAACCAGTGGCAGCGCCACCGCGACGACCACTCCCGGCGTGCCTGGCTCGTGCGGCCCGGCCGCGGCGGCGTCGGCCAGGCCGGCCAGTGGGTCGCCCAGAACCGCATCGCGCTGCCCGCCTCGCACCTGCCGCGGATCCCCGCGCACGCCAGCCGGCTCGAGGTGTCCCAGGCCGTCGAGCAGGGTTATCCGCACCTGGACTACCAGGCCCGGTTCCAGCTCACCGCCGAGCTGCACACCTTCCTGTCCCGGATGAACCCGCAGGACGTGGTGGCCACGGTCGCCGACGCCAAACTGCATCTGGGCACCCTCACCGACGACCTCGGCTACGTCGACGACGGCGGACAGCAACTCGAGCGCTCGGTGCTGTGGAGCACCGTCACCCTCGACCTGGAGACCCTGCCCAGTCCTCTGTCCGAGCTGATCGGCGAGCCCGGCACAGTGGTCGACCTCACCGACGGCCTGGACGCGATGCTGTCGGCGATGCACCCCGGGCGCCACTCCGCGGAGTCGCAGGTCGCCGAGGCCCCCGCCGCCGGGGCGGTGCCGACCCTGCCCGAGGTCACCGACGAACTGGCGGACGGCCTGCACATGCCCCGCGAGGAGTTGCAGGAGATCGTCGACACCCTGCAACAGCGTCAGCAGATCGTGTTCTACGGCCCGCCCGGCACCGGCAAGACCTTCCTCGCCCAGGAGCTGGCCCGCTTCCTCGCCGGCCCCGACGACCCCAGCCGGGTCCAGCTGGTGCAGTTCCACCCCAGCTACGCCTACGAGGACTTCTTCGAGGGCTACCGGCCCACGCTCACCGAGTCGGGGCAGCCGGGCTTCGCACTCCAGGCCGGGCCGCTGCGGCGCCAGGCCGCGCGGGCGACCTCGGAGTCCGGTCGCGAGCACCCCAGTTTCCTCATCATCGACGAGATGAACCGCGCCGACCTGGCCCGCGTGTTCGGCGAGATGTACTTCCTGCTCGAGTACCGGGACCGGACCGTGCTGCCGCAGTACTCCCCCGACACCTCCTTCCGGCTGCCGCGCAACCTGTTCATCATCGGGACCATGAACACCGCCGACCGGTCGATCGCCATGGTCGACGCCGCCATCCGCCGACGCTTCGCGTTCATGGAACTGCACCCCGACACCCCGCCCGTGGCCGGCGTGCTGCGACGCCACCTCGAGGCGCGCGGCGTGACGACCGAGCCCGCGGAGCTGCTCGAGGCGCTCAACTCCGAGATCGACGACTCCGACCGCGACCTGCGCATCGGGCCGTCGTACTTCATGAAGGACCAGGCCACCGAGCCGGGCGGCCTCGAGGCCATCTGGCGCTTCGACCTCCTCCCACTGCTCGAGGAGCACTACTACGGGCGGCTCACCCGCGCCGAGGTGCACGAGCGGTTCGGCCTCGCGGCGCTGCGCCGCAAGATCGGGCGGGCGTGACCGCACCTCCGTCGCGCGCTGGCGCGCCGGCGTCGGCACAGTCGCCGGCGTCGCCGGTGGCGCTCGAGTTCGACGAGTTCGACCGACGTGGCCGACTGGTCAACCTGAGCTGGGAGGGTGCGCAACACCTGTCGCAGACCGGACTCGTGGAGGTGCTGCCCGCCGGCCGTGACACGTGGCGGCTCATCCCCTGCGGCGCGGTCGGCTCGGTCCGCGTCGAAGGCCTGTCGGTGCGGGTCATGCCCGCCGCCAGCCTCGGCCTGACGCAGTTGTTCTTCCTGCTCGACCACGCGGCCGACGACCCCTTCCTGTCCTCATCGGTGCAGGCCAGGGACGACGACGAGCTGTGGACCTCCGTCGCCGAGTCCATGGCCCGGTTGGCGCACCGGGCCCTGTCCGCCGGACTGCTGCGCGGGTACCGCAGGGTCGATGAGTCACTGACCACCGTGCGCGGCCGGATCCGACTGGGTGACCAGATCCGCCGCCACCCGGGCATGACCATCCCACTCGAGGTCACCTACTCCGAGTTCACCCCGGACATCCCCGAGAACCGCATCCTGCGCACGGCCGCCCACCGCCTGCAGTTCCTGCCCGAACTGCCCGACGCCACCCGCCGCCGGCTGGCCATGGTCGACGCCCGGTTGTCGGACGCGACGCTCATCGGCCAGGGCGCGCCCGTGCCGGCGTGGACTCGCAGCAGGCTCAACGCCCGCTACCAGGACGCGCTCGCGTTGGCGGACCGCATCGTGCGGCGGATCTCGGTGGAGGTCGAGGACGGCCACGCAGCGTCGGCGGCCTTCGTCACCGAGATGCCGGCACTGTTCGAACGCTTCGTGGAAGCCGAGCTGACCGCCGCCCTCGACGGCCGGGGTGGTCGGCTGCTGCAGAACCCCGTCGTCAACCTGGATTCCGGTGCCGAGGCGGACGACGCGCCGTCGGGTCGTCACAGCGCGCCGTCCGACGACGGTGACCACATCTCCGTGCGCACGGGGTTGGTGTACGAGGTCGACGGCGCGCCCGTCACCACGTTCGTCCCGACCTATCCCACGGACCGCCGGGCCCGCGCCGCCGAGCACTACCGACTGTTGGCCGCCTGCACCGCGCTCGGGGTGGACCGCGCGTACCTGGTCTACCCGGCCCAGCGGCGCGACGATTCCCCCCAGCCCCGACGGATCGTCCACACCGACATCTCGATCGTGGAGTACCCGATCGACCTCTCCCGCGGGCCGGCCGAGAGCAGGAGGGCTATCGTCGAGTTGGCCCAGCACGCCCGTGAGCTGGCCGCTCCGTCCGCCGCACGCCACCGGACGGGCTCACGCCACGACGCCGGGTCCCACCACAGCGCCGGGTCCCACCACAACGCAGAGTTCGACCACAACCCAGAGTCCGACCACAACCCAGAGGGGAGACGACACGCCCGATGACCGACGCCGACGACGCCTCCCGACGCCTCTGGATGAGCCTCGGGCTGGCAGCCGTGGGCACGGTGGGGGCGTACCGCGGCGCCCAGGAGGTGCTCACGCAGCAGGCCCGGATCGCCCGCCGGGTGATCCCCAAGCCGACGTCGCGGCCCTACTCCGGCGACGGGCTCTACCGGCCCGGGGCCCGGTCACCCGAGCCGTGGCGACCCGGAATGACGTGCGACGTACACATGATGATCTTCGGCGACTCGCTCGCCGCCGGCCTCGGCGCCGACTCCCCCGACGAGCTGCCCGGCGTGCTGCTGGCGCGCGGCCTGGCCGAAGAGTCCGGCTGGGATGTACGGCTGAGCATCAAGGCGATCGTCGGCGCCACGTCCAAGGGACTGCCCGGGCAGATCGAGGCGATGCAGATCGCGCACGGCGACCCCGACATCTCGGTGATCCTCGTCGGCGGCAACGACATCACCTCCCGCAACGCGATCGGTCCCTCGGCGCGGCGAGTGGGCGACGCGGTGCGGGCGCTCCGGGAGAACGGTTCGCACGTCGTCGTGGGCACCTGCCCCGACCTGAGCATCATCAAGCCGGTCCCCCAGCCGTTGCGATCGGTCATGTCCGGCCTGAGCCGACGCCTGGCCGGCGCGCAAGCCGTGCAGGTCCGCAAGGCCGGCGGCATCCCCGTCTCCCTGGCGGAGACGCTCGCGCCCGAGTTCCACCGTCGCGGCGAGAGCCTGTTCTCGCCCGACCGGTTCCATCCCAACTCGGCCGGATACGAACTCGCCGCCGGCCTGCTGCTGCCCGCCGTGTGCGTGGCGCTGGGCGTGTGGGAGGACATGCCCGAGGAGCAGCTGCCGCACGACGCCGAGGGGGCCGCCGCCTCGCTGGAGGCCGCCGAGAGCGCCGCCGACCTCGCCGACTCCCGCGACACTGCCGACACCGGCGCGCCCGCCGACACTGCCGACACCGGCGCGCCCGCCGAGCACCGCGAGTCCGTGGTGGCCCGGCTGACCAAGCGCCTGACCGACTTCGTCCGCAATCACGAGGATGCGGACGACGGTGACCGAAACACGTTCCTGCATAATGGGGACGTGGACGGTGACCCCGAGAGCACGGGCGAGGCCCGTGAGGCCGCGGACACCCTCCGACGCCGTAGCCGGATCCTGACACCGGCCCGCTCGACGCGGGACGACCCGGATCCCCAGGACTGACCCGACCACACCAGCACTCACCCGCAACGAAGGAGCTTTCCATGCCGGAAGCCGTGATCGTCTCGTACGCCCGTTCCCCCATCGGGCGCGCCAACAAGGGTTCCCTCGTGGGCATCCGCTCCGACGACCTCACCGCCCAGATGGTCAAGGCCGCGCTGGACAAGATCCCCGCGCTCGACCCCACCGAGATCGACGACCTCATGCTGGGCTGCGGCCTGCCGGGCGGCGAGCAGGGCTTCAACATGGGCCGTGTCGTCTCCGTGCTCGCCGGCCTGGACACCGTCCCGGGCACCACCGTGAACCGCTACTGCTCCTCCTCGCTGCAGACCACCCGTATGGCGCTGCACGCGATCAAGGCCGGCGAGGGTGACGTGTTCATCTCCGCCGGTGTGGAGACCGTCTCCAACTTCTCCAAGGGCACCGCCGACCACTGGCCGGACACACACAACCCGATCTTCGCCGACGCCGAGGCCCGCACCGCCACGCGCGCTGAGGGCGGCGCCGAGACCTGGACCGACCCGCGGGTGAACGGCCAGCTCCCCGACGTCTACATCCCCATGGGCCAGACCGCCGAGAACGTCGCCCAGATGACCGGCATCACCCGCGAGGACCAGGACCACTGGGGCGTGCGCTCGCACTCCCGCGCCCTCGACGCGATCGAGCGTGGCCACTTCGCCAACGAGATCGCCCCGGTCACCATGCCCGACGGCACCGTCGTCTCCACCGACGACGGCCCGCGCGCCGGCACGACCTACGAGAAGGTCTCGCAGCTCAACCCGGTCTTCCGCCCCGATGGCACCATCACCGCCGGCAACTGCTGCCCGCTCAACGACGGTGCCGCCGCCCTGGTGATCATGTCCGACACCAAGGCCAAGGAGCTGGGCCTGACCCCGCTCGCGCGCGTCGTCTCCACCGGCGTGTCCGGCCTGTCGCCCGAGATCATGGGCCTGGGGCCGATCGAGGCCGTCAAGAACGCCCTGCGGATCGCCGGCAAGTCGATCTCCGACATCGACCTGTTCGAGATCAACGAGGCGTTCGCCGTGCAGGTGCTCGGCTCGGCCCGCGAGCTCGGCATCGAGGAGGACAAGCTCAACATCAACGGCGGTGCCATCGCGCTCGGCCACCCCTTCGGTATGACGGGCGCCCGCATCACCGCGTCGCTGCTCAACAACCTGCAGGCCGAGGACAAGCAGTTCGGCGTCGAGACCATGTGCGTCGGCGGCGGCCAGGGCATGGCGATGGTGCTCGAGCGCCTCAGCTGATCCCACCCGGCGCGGCCTGAGCCCGCGCCACCCCGCGGCACTGCGAGCGCCCCGGGCACGCTTCTCTCGAGGAAGTGTGCCCGGGGCGCTCTCGTCGTTGGTCCTGCAGCCGGCTACCCCGGCGGCGCCCGCGGGGTGTACGAGGCGGGCCGGGCACGCCGGCCGCTGCCGGAACCCCATCGCCGCCACACCCGAAATGCCGACGACCCCGGCTCCCCTCGCGGGGGCCGGGGCCGTGGGATTCGCCGGAACCTGACCTGATCAGTCAGGCAGCGCTACAGCTCGCGCCGGTCAGTCGCGGAAGTAGCTCATGAGGCGGAGGATCTCGACGTACAGCCACACCAGGGTGACCGTGAGGCCGAGCGCGACGCCCCACGCCATCTTGGACGGGGCACCGGCGCGCACGAGGCGGTCGGCGTTGTCGAAGTCCATCAGGAAGCTGAACGCGGCCAGGCCGATGCACAGGAGGCAGAAACCGATCGCGATCGGGCCACCGTCGTACAGCGGGTTGGTGCCGGTGAACAGGCTCAGCACGATGCTGCCCAGGGCCGCGAACAGCACGCCGACGATCGCGGCGGACATGAAGCGGGTGAACTTGGGCGTCACGCGCACAGCGCCGGTCTTGTAGACGAACAGCATGCCCACGAAGACGCCGATGGTGCCGAGGATCGCGGCACCCACCGCGCCGAGGACGCCGCCGGTCCCCTGCAGGTCGATGGTGAACAGGTACGTCGCCGCGCCGACGAACAGCCCCTCGAGGGCGCCGTAGGTCAGGGTGACGGGCGCGGAGTCCATCTTGCGCGCGAAGGTGGCGATCAGAACGGTGATCAGGCCGCCGATGCCGCCGACCAGGATGAACGGGAACAGCAGCCCCGGGTTCATCGTGATCAGGTAGAAGGAGATCGTGCCGACGATGGCGAGCAGACCGAGCGTCGTGCCGGTCTTCGCGACGACGTCATCGATCGTCATGGGCCGCGTGTCGGCGGCGAACTGCGGGTGCGCCTGCGGGGCACCGTAACCGGCCTGGGCACCGAAGCCCTGCTGGCCGTACTGGCCCTGCTGGAAGGCGCCACGGCCGGCACCACCGAGGTGGGTGGCGCCGCGGGCACTGTCCGTGGACAGTGAACTGAAGACCGGGTTGCTGCTGGTGCGCATCGAGGTCCCTTCGGAATTGTCGGGGAAGGTCGTTGGTCGAGAGTCCCCGCCGGGTCACCGACGAATCACTCGTACATGTGCAACGCGCGGGCTCACCTGTGTGTTCCCGGCGCCGATACACATCTTGCCCGATCCGTTCGCCCGGCCCGGAACGACTCACGGGAACGACGACGACGACGAGGATTTCAGCGCCGAGCGATCCTGCGGTCGCTGGCGGCGCGGATCATTCGCAGGCGACACCGTCGTCGTCGCGGTCCAGTGTCGAGGCGTACCCCGGCTGCCCGCGGTACAGCGGCGCGACGCCGGCGGCCCGGGCCGCCGAACAGTTGGGGTAGTACGCCGCCTGCGGAACCGGCTCGGCGACCGGGGCGGGCGCGTAGGTCTGCGGCGGGGCGTACGTCTGGACCGGGGCGGGCGCATACGTGGGCTCGGGGGCCACGGGCTGCCGGGGCGCGGACTCCGACTCGACGGCGACGGGCGTGACCGGGGGCGCCGAGGCCGATGAACTCGTGGGGGCTTGCGTGACGGTGGTCGTCGGCGCCGCGGCCCGGGCCGTGGTCGTGACGGTGCTGGTCGCGGCCACCGGGCTCGAGGCCGGGGTCGGCGTGGGCGCGGGGGTGGGCATCAGTGCCGCCCCGACGATGAACATGGCCACCGAGACGGAGCCGACCACCGGCCAGCGACGGGTGAACGGGCTCAACGGGGTGTTCCAGGCCAGCGGGCTCAGCGCGTCCGGGGCGACGAAGCCGGACATCGACTGCGCGGCGAGAGCGGCCTGCCGGTCGAGTTGGAAGTCCTCCTCGGCGTGGGTGCGGTCCTCACGCTCGCAGAAGACCCACCACCCGCCGGCCACGGCTATGGCCAGACCGATGAGCGCCATCGCCACCGACTCGAGAACGCCGCTGCCGAGCGTTCCGAGCGCCCCCACCACCATGAGTCCACCCATGACCAGGCCGGCCCAGGCGAGGACCGGCTTCCAGACGGGAGGCGTGAGGTAGGTGGGCTCGGTCAGGGTCGGACGGGCCATGGAGGGCAGGACGATCGGCATGCTCGCGGTCTTTCGAGGGAGGTGAGGGGCCCGCGGCGGCCAACGGACGACGCGCGGTGAGGATGTGAACACTACTCCACCGCGCGCCGCCTGCCAAAGAAATCCTTACCCAGACCGGGGTCGGCCCCGCGCAGGGTCCACTACCCCAGCGCCACCTTGTGGTTCCACGATCGCGCGGTGCGCCAGAGGCAGAACGCCGCCACCGCGACCAGGGAGACCACGAACCCGACCGGCATGACCTCGCTGGTCGTGTGCCCCGCGGCGAGCTCGCCGACAAGGTCGAACCGGACGAGGCCCAGGGTCTCGCCCTCTGCCTCCCCCACCCCGAACGGGATCACGAGCATGCCGAGCAGGGCAAGGACCTGGCTGGCGATGTAGACCGCGACGAACACCACCACGGGCCCGCCGGCACCGAGTCCGGCCAGTCGCCGCTCGTGCCCCACCGAGACGGCGAAGTAGTAGTACACCGGCCAGACGAGGAACCAGGCCAGCACCAGTGCCAACCCGGCGGCGATCATCCACCCCGGGGTCACGGCGGTGACCGTGGACCACGCCTCGGTCAGCGTCGACCATGACGGCGCGGTGCCCCCGGACCGCTGCGAGTTCGCCCACCACGCGAGCAGCGCGAGCACAACGGTCAGGACGATCGCCGCAAGCGAGGCGAGCATCGCCCACGCCAGCTTGGCCCGGAAGATGCGGGCTCCGCGGACCGGGATCGAGTGCGTGAAGTAGCCCGTCCGGCCGTAACCGGAGCGCCAGTAGTCGGCGGCGAGGGCCAACTGGACGGCCGGGACCGCCACGACCGCGGCGAGCATGCCCGCGGCCAGCCCGAGCTCGGACAGGAGCGGCCATCCCGAGGCACCGAGCAGGCTGCCCAGCACGCCGACCAGCGCGATCAACCCGAAGAGGGTCGTGAGCGGACCGCGCGTGCGCAGCCACTCGTGCTTGAGGAGTGTTGTCGTCGTCGCGGTCATCGGTAGGTCTCCCTGAAGATCTGGTCGAGGCTGGCGCCGCGGCTGCCGCGGAGGTCGTCGGCGTCGCCGGAGAGCAGGACGCGGCCGTGGCGCATCATGACGGCGGCGTCGAGGATCGGCTCGAGGTCGTGGACGAGGTGGGTGGTGATGAGCAGGAGCGAGTCCTCGGAGAGGTTGCGTACGATCCCGTCGAGGATCACCTGACGCGCGGCCGGGTCGACGCCCGAGATGGGCTCGTCGAGGAGGAACACGCGCGCGTCGCGGGACATGGCCAGTGCGATCTGGACCTTCTCACGCATGCCCTTGGACATCTGCTTGAGCCGCGCGGACTCGCTCAGGCCGAAGAAGCCGATGAGGTCGCGCGCCTTCTCGGGCTGGAAGTCGGCGAAGAAGTCGGTGTACAGCTCGAGGCAGTAGCTCACCCGCGCGGCGTCGGGCAGGAAGCTGGTGTCGGGCAGGTAGGACACCAGGGCCTTGGACTCCGGACCGGGGACGTGACCGGCGATCCGCACGTCGCCGGAGTACCCGGCCAGGACGCCGGCGAGGATCTTGAGCAGCGTGGTCTTGCCGCAGCCGTTCTCGCCCAGCAGGCCCACGATCTGCCCCGGGGCCAGGGCCATGTCCAGGCCGTCGAGGGCGGTGGTGGCGCCGTACGTCATGCGGAGCCCGGTGGCCTCAACGAGTGTAGTGGCGGGGCTCGCGGTGGAGGAATGATCGGTGGCGCTCATATCAGGCACCTCCGTCGTGCTCATCGGTAGTGGTGTGTTCATGGGTGTCCCATCTGTGGTCGAGCAGCGTTCGGGCTTTGTCGTGCGCCATTCCCAGGCCGCGGACGCGCCGGATGAAGGCGTCGGCGGCGTCGGTGGCGAGGTCGGCGCGGACCTCGTCTATCCGTTCTTCGTCCTGCGTGACGAACCGCCCGGTGGCCCGCTCGGACCGGCACAGTTCGAGCCGTTCCAGTTCCGCGAGGGCCCGCTGGGCGGTGTTGGGGTTGACGCCGAGATCGGCCGCCAACTCCCGGACGCCGGGCATCTTCTCCCCGGCCGCCCACTCACCGGTCACGATGCGCCGCGAGAACTCCCCGACGAGCTGCACCCAGATCGGGGACGAGTTGTCGAACTGCATCGCCGCCCCGCTTCCGTGTTGCTGTATTAGGTGCTTAATACAGTGACATCAGGCGGGACACTTGTCAATGAGCGAATCCTGACGAGCCGCTGTGCGGGGCGGTCCGGAGGCGCAGACTGAGGGCAGGAACTGCGGAAAGGGCCGGCCATGAACGACTCGTCGTGTACGAATCCGCGTGGGGGAACACCAGGCTCGTCGCCGAGGCGATCAGCGACGGCCTGTCCCCTCACCTGACCGCCGAGGTGGTGGCCGCCCACGAAGCGCCGCCGCTCGCCGAACTCACGGTGGACCTGCTCGTGGTGGGCGCGCCGACCCACGCGTTCGGGCTACCCCGCGACGGCACCCGCGAGGACGCCCACGCCCGCGGCGGCGAGCTGATCCCGTCGGGAGTGCGCGAGTGGCTCGACGCCGCCGGGCCCGCCTCCCTCGCGGTGGCCACCTTCGACACCCACGTCCGCCACCCCGACCTCCCCGGCCATGCAGGCAAAAAGGCCGCAAAGAAGCTACGCAAGCTCGGCTGCCACCCGGTGACGGATCCCGAGACCTTCTACGTGGACGGCTACGAGGGCCCGCTCCTGCCCGGCGAACTGGAACGCGCGAGGGAATGGGGAGACGGCCTGACCCGCGGCGACTGGTGAGCCGGGCCGGGCGTCGGCAGGGGTGAGCCCCGACGGGAACGACGACGACGAGGTCGACCACCCCGCCCACGCCGCAGGTGCAGGGCGTGCCGAACCGGCAGGGTTGACCGGTACCCCTAGGGGTATGTAACCTCGGGGCGTCAGCCAGTCGGATCATCGGCCGGCGGTCGGCGCGATTCACGCCGACGACAACCCCACCCCGTGAGGAGTCTCATCATGTGCCGTCCCGCCACCTGCAAGAAGTGCGGCAAGACCACCTGGGCCGGATGCGGAATGCACGTCGATCAGGTGATGGCCGGCGTGCCCAGGGCCGACCGCTGCCCGGGCCACGAGTCGGACGTCCCCGCCGTCAAGGACGGCTTCTTCGCCAAGATGTTCAGCAGGTAATCCCGGCCGCCCACCCAACTCACCTGTCGGATTGCGACTCACCTAGGGGGACCCCGTAGGTCAGGCGCAATCCGACAGGTGGGTTTCGTCGTGCCAGGGCGCAGGTGCCCCGATCCGTCGCCGTGGAGTCGGGGCAGCGGGCGGCTGCCGAGATCTCTCGCCCCGATCGGTGATGGTTCGTGCGTGGGTGAGCCCTAGCTCGCGATTCCGAACCGGGAGGCCAGGTACGGGATCAGGCCCATGCACTCCGGTGTGAGAGCGAGGCACGCGGGCTCATCCGGCCCGGGGCCGAACAGAAAACGCAGCGGATTCTCGATCGAGCCGGCGGGAAACATCTCATCGGTCCTCTCGTCGCGGGCGGGCGGGTCCACTAGGGAAATCGCGTGTGAGGTCGATCCTGTTATCGCCCTGCCAGCGTCGTCAAGGGCCCTTCTGCCGACACCGGCCCGATGCAGCTGTCCGGGATCGTGGCCAGCGAACACCACGCAGACGGCAGCACCGGACGGTATCCGTCGGGCACTCCCCCGCCCGCGATGATCTCGCGGTAGGCGTCGACGCCCGACGTGGGTTGGCGTGTCAGCGTCGGGTCGGTGAGCACGTCCACCCTGTACAGCCCGAACCGCGCCGAGTAGTCGCCCCATTCGTAGTTGTCGACCAGTGACCAGTGGTTGTAGCCGATCACGGGGTAGCCGTCCGCCACGGCCCGCTGCAGCCAGAAGACCGTGTCGCGCAGGAAGTCGCCCCGCTCGATCCCGTCTGCGCGCCCACCGTTGAGAGTCGGCATCCCGTTCTCGACGATGTAGATCGGTTTTCCCGGGTAGGCGTGGGCGTAATGCGTGATCGCCTCGTAAATCCCCTCCGGCTGTGGCCGCACGGCCGCGAAGTCGTCCCACGCCGCGTTGATGGCGGTGAGGTTGTTCAGCGCGACACCGTAGTAGTAGTCGATGCCCACGTAGTCCACGACGTCGGCCACCCGGTCCCCGATCAGCGTGTCGGTGAACTCGGTGGCCAGCGGCAGGTAGGCCTCGTTCATGGTGACCATCGCGTCTGGGTCCGCCCGGTGGGCGGCCGCGTAGCCGAGCCGGTGGGCGGCCTCGATGGTGTCGAGGAAGCGGGAGAAGTCCGTGACCTGCACCCGGCCGATGGTCATCTCGTGCTTGAAGAACACCAGGGGTTCGTTGAACGTCACCCACATGGTGCCGTCGCCGGCCCACCGGCCGGTGATGAGGTCGGCGAATCGGCCGAATGACTCCACTGCGTTGTCCGCGAGCATCCCGCCCCGGTCGGCCAGCCACCCGGGGTAGACGAAGTGCACCATCGTGATCATGGGGGTCATGCCATGTCGGCGGACCGTGTCGATGATCCGGTCGTAGTGCCTGAGGGCCTCGTCGTCGTACTCCCCCGGCGCGGGCTCGATCCGCGCCCACTCCACGCTCAGCCGGAAGGTGTTCACGCCCATCGCCGCGGCGTTGGCAATGTCCTCCTCATAGCGGTTCCAGAAGTCCACCGCCTCACCCACCGGGTCGGCCTGACCCGTCGGCGCGGTCGCGTCGACATACCGCTTCCAGTTGGAGTCCGGGTTCGAGCCCTCCACCTGGAAGCCCGACGTGGCGACGCCCCAGTGGAAGCCGGAGCCCGGTGCGGCCGGGCGCCCACCAGGCTGGGCCGCTGCGCTCGGCTGCAACTGCGGGGCCACCGCCACGGCGAGGACGAGCGCCAGCAGCAGTAGAAGCGCCCTCCGGATGATCGTCGGATGTCCTGCCCCTCGCGCGCGTCCGCTCATGGGTGAACCCTAGGAAGCACCCTCGCGGACGGCAGCGGAATGACCCAAGTGCGCGAACCGCGAGCGCTCCCGACGGTGGCATTCTTCACACTTCTGGCCATCTGGCCAAGAAAGGTTGGCCAGGTGGCCAACCTCGTGTCAGGATGGTCTACGCTGGGTGCGGATCTCCCCGGCATCGCTGCGTGCACACCGCCCGCAGTCCGACCGCCTTGGAGAGGCACCCGTGTCCCCCGCACGCCGCTGGACGGCCCTGCTCGTCCTCGTCCTTCCCGTTCTGCTGATCTCGATCGACATGTCCGTGCTCGGTATCGCCGTGCCCGCGCTGTCCGCAGACCTGCAACCGTCGTCGAACCAACTGCTCTGGATCATCGACCTCTACTCGTTCCTGCTCGCGGGCCTGCTGATCTTCACGGGTTCGCTCGGAGACCGGATCGGCCGCAAACGGATCCTCATGATCGGCGCACCCCTGTTCGGCGTCGCCTCCCTCGTGGCCGCGTTCTCCACCAGTCCTGAAATGCTGATCGTCGGCCGTGCGCTGCTCGGCATCGGCGGCGCGACCCTCATGCCCTCCACGCTCGGCCTGATCCGCGCGATCTTCCCGGACCGCACCGAGCGACGCACCGCCATCGCCGTGTGGGCCACCGCGTTCTCCGGCGGCGCCGCACTGGGCCCCGTGGTCGGCGGGCTGCTGCTGGAGAACTTCTGGTGGGGCTCGGTCTTCCTCCTGAACGTCCCGGTCATCGCGCTGTTCCTCCTCACCGCCCCGTTCCTGCTCCCCGAGGCGAAGGACCCCAACCCGGGCCCGTTCGACCCGACCTCCGTCATCCTCTCGATTGCCGGCATGATCTCGCTGGTCTACGCCCTCAAGACCGGCGTGAAGGGAATCGACGGGGCGGTGCTCGTCGCCTTCGTTCTCGGTGCTGCCGCGCTGGTCTGGTTCGTGACCCGTCAGCGCCGCCGCGAGAACCCCATGCTCGACGTGTCCCTGTTCGGGAACTTCGCGTTCTCCTCGGCGGTGTCGATCAACGTGATCTCGGTGTTCGCGTTCATGGGACTGATGTTCTTCCTCCCGCAGTACCTCATGCTCGTGCGCGGCATGGGCTCGGCCGAGGCCGGTCTGTGGATGCTGCCGCTCGCGGTGGCCGCCGTCGTCGGAACCCTGCTGGCCCCGGTTCTGGCGCGGACGGTCTCGGTGCGCACCGTGATCATGACGGGTCTGTCCCTCGTGATCGTCGGGTTCGTCATCGGCACCCGGTTGGACACCGCCGAGACGATGCTCCTCTTCACGCTCCTGTCGGCCCTATTCGGCATCGGCGTGGGCCTGGCCGAGACCCTCACGAACGACGTCATCCTCACTGCCGCCCCGAGTGACCGCGCCGGCGCCGCCGCGGCGATCTCCGAGACCGGCTACGAGTTCGGCGGCGCGATGGGCACCGCCGTGCTCGGCACCGCGGGGATGGCCGTGTACTCGAGCCGCGTGGTCGAGACCGCTACCCTGCCCGGCATGGATGCCGACTCCGCGAACGCCGCCTCCCAGACCCTGGCTGGCGCCCACGAGATCGCGGAAACGTTGCCCGGCGGCGGCGCTCGTCTCCTGGAGATCGCCGATTCCGCCTTCCTGGCGGGTATGGATCTCGTGGCCGCGATCGGCATCGGGACGGCGGCGATCACCTTGGTGCTGGCCTGGCGTGGCCTGCGCTCGGAGTCGCGAGCGGCCGGAGCGGCCGGAGCGGTCGGGGCGGCCGGGGTGGCCGGGGTGGCGCCGGTAGAGGCGCACGACGCCGCAGCAGCCACGTCCGCGCGAGAGCCGGAGGCGAACCTTCCATACGTGCCACCAGCCGCACGGGCGGACTCCGCTGCGTCGGAGGTGAACCGTGGCTGACGCTCGCCGCGCACAGGTGCCGATCGAACAGCGCCGCCGGGAACTCACCGAGACCGCGGTGACGGTGATGGCGCGGGACGGGGCGTGGGCGCTCACGACTCGGGCCCTGGCGAAGGAGGCCGGGGTGCCCCACGGGTCCGTCCACTACGCGTTCTCCTCCAAGGACGAGCTGATGCGTTCGGTGCTGCGTCTGGACCTGACGCACCTGTCGGACCTGGTGCAGACGCAGCAGGACCGGCCGGTACACGGACCCGACGACGTGACCGCCGCCGTGGCCGAGCTCTTCGCGGCCTACGCGGATTCCGTCCTCGCCGATCCGAAGACGGAGATCGCCTACTTCGAGTTGTCTCTGATGGCGGCCCGCGACGAGCAGCTGCGGGCTCTCGCCGCGCAGTCCCACCAGGAGTACCGACGGATCATCGTGACCCTGCTCAGCAGCCTGGCCGAGCGTGCGGGCCTGCGGTGGGACGCCGACGTACTGCTGGTGGCCGAGCAGGCGATGACGCTGATGTTCGGGGCGGCGCTGGGTTGGTTCGAACTGCGCGACGACGCCCTGTTCCGGGCGGTGCTCGACGATGCCGCCGGGATGGTCGGTCGCCGACTCGTCTGAGTCCGCCCGCGCCGCGGCCCTACGCCCTCCGCGCCCCGGCCCACCCCGGCCCGCGCACCAGGTACCCCGCGCGGTCGCGCCAGGTCTGCGCGCGGAAGATGTCGCGCCCGATCGCGACCCATTCATGCGTGGCGATCCGTAGCGGGCTGAACGTGTCGATGTTGGTGGTCAGCCCGTAGACCACGTCCTCGCGCTCGGGTTCGTAGGTACCGAACAGCCGGTCCCAGATGATGAGGATGCTGCCGTGGTTGCGGTCGAGGTACCGCCGGTTGCTGCCGTGGTGCACGCGGTGGTGCGAGGGCGAGTTGAGCACCTTCTCCAGCGGCCCGATCGATCGCACCGCCTCGGTGTGGACCCAGAACTGGTAGATGAGGTTGATCGCGCGGGCGTCCATGACGATCGCCGGCCGCACCCCGAGCAGCGAGAGCAACCCGTACGGCACGTAGATCGTCAGCGCCTCGGCGACGGGCTGGCGCAGCGCGGTCGACAAGTTGTACCGCTCGCTCGAGTGGTGCACGACGTGCATGGCCCACAGCCAGCGCGACTCGTGGGCGAGGCGGTGATTGCAGTAGTAGATGAGGTCCCAGCCGAGGATCCCTACCGCGTACGCCAGCGGCCCGGACCCCAGGTCCAACGGGGACGACCGGAAGAGCCGGGAGCTCGCGGTCTGCGCGCTCCACAGCGTGGAAACCATCACCACGGTCGAGGCCACGGCGGTCACCGCAGAACCGCCAGTGATCCGACGGAGGGCGGGAGGGACCGCCACGCCGGTGTCACCGCCGACGTCGGGACCCGGGCCGGATGACGACGACGACAACGACCCCGCCTCGGACAGACCCGACCCGCGATGGCGGCGTAGGACGTCCCCGGCGGTGGCGACGGCCGCCGCCCCGAGGGACAGGCCCATCACGGCTTTCGCGCATCTGCCTGTCCGCGGGGTGAGCGGCGAGAGCACCGTGGCGGAGATGTAGGGGGCGAGCAGACTCCCCACGCCCATCGAGAGGCTCGCCATGGTGTCGGCGAACTCGTAGTCCCCCGCCCGCTCCCCGACGGCCGGGTTGCGCTTCTGCCACGCGTATTCGGCCGCCATCGCCCCGACGAACGCCGGGATGGCCAGGACCGTCAGATCAACCTTCACGCCATCCAGGGTATGGCGTGGGTCACTCCGGCGGGCGTTCGGCCGGCCACGCTCGGGCTACCGGCTACACCCGAACTGTCGGCTACGCCGAGGCGATCTCCTCCGACGAGGCGGTCTCCTGCGCCGTGGCGTTCTCGGACCCCTCGGCCGTCGGCGCCGAGGCGGGCCCCTCGGTCTGCGCACTGTTGCGGACGAACCACACGCCGACGACGGTGATGAGCGAGATGCACGCGCCCAGCAGCAACGCGTTGTGGACGCCGGTCATCTGCGCGGCGACGTCGCCCAGGCCTGACTCGGCGCCGGAGACGATGCCCAGCGTCATGACGGTGATGAACAGCGCCGTGCCCGCGGCGGCGGCGACCTGCTGCAGGGTGTTGAGCAACGCCGAGCCGTGCGAGTACAGGTGCGGCGGCAGGGAGCCGAGCGCGGAGGTCATGAGCGGCGAGAAGAGAAACGCCAGGCCCACGCTGAGCACGATGTGCCAGAGGACGACCGTGACCAGCGAACTGTCCGCGGAGAAGAACGTGTACATCCCCCACAGGCCGGCGGACGCGAGGATAGAGCCGGGGATGATGAGCGGCCGGGGGCCGATCCGGTCGAACGCGCGGCCGACGAACCAGCCGAGCACGCCCATGATCAGGCCGCCGGGCAGCAGTGCCAGCCCGGAGTTCAGGGTGCTGGTGCCCACGACCTGCTGCATGTAGAGCGGCAGCAGGATGAGGGTGCCGAACAGCGACATCATCGAGATGAGCATGAGGGCCAGGCTCACGGTGAAGGTCGGGAACGCGAACGCCCGCACGTCGAGCAGCGCGTAGTCCTTGAGCGAGAGCTGGCGCCAGACGAACACGGCCAGGGCGACCACGCCGATCGCCACGGGGATCCACGGCGAGATGAGGGCGTTGTCGCTGGCGGCCTCGCCGATCGAGCTGAGACCGAAGATGAGGCCGGCGAAGCCGATCGCCGAGAGGACGCCGGAGAGGATGTCGAGCGGGATGCGCCGGGGCTCGGTGACGTTGCGGATCAGCACCGCTCCGGCCACGAGTGCCAGCACACCGATGGGCAGCACGGACCAGAACATCCAGCGCCAGCTGAGCACGTCGAGCACCAGGCCACCCACGGTGGGGCCGATGGCCGGGGCGACGGCGATCACGATGGAGATGACGCCCATGGTGCGGCCGCGACGGTCGGCGGGAACCACGTTGAGCACGGTGGTCATGAGCAGCGGGATCATGATGGCGGTGCCGACCGCCTGGACGACCCGGCCGGCGACGAGCATGGGGAACACCATGGCCAGCGACGCCAGCAGGGTGCCGGCGGTGAACGTGCTCATCGCGATGACGAACACGGACCGCAGCGGCAGGCGCACGAGCAGCCAGCCGGTGAACGGGATGACCACGGCCATCGTGAGCATGAACGCGGTGGTCAGCCACTGCGCGGTGGCGGCGGTCACCGCGAACTCGCCCATGAGCTCGGGCAGTGCCACGGACATGATGGTCTCGTTGAGGATCACCACGAACGCGGCGCCGACGAGCAGGGCGATCAGACGCACGGTGGCGGCGGGCATCGGCGGGGAGGCCTGCGGGGCCCGGGCCGCTTCTGCGGAATGGGGGGTGGCGGAGACTTCAGACGTCACGGTCGTCCTCTGGGATTGCGGTGTGAGCAGAGAGCAGAATCCGGCGCCGGCGGAGCCGCGCACGGGAACCCTCTGAAGCTACCGGAACCACGCGCCCGACGCCCGTCAAGTGACCGGCGTTACCTCGGGGATGAGACGGGGGACGAGCCGAACGAGGACGACCATGGCGACGAGCTCGACGAGGGTCTGGGTGACGACGACGAGGGCTGCCAGATCGAACGCCGCGGGCAGCGCCAGGACCAGCGGGAGGACGACCAGGGAATTTCGGGTCGCGCCACTGAACGCGATCGCCCGCCTGCCCGGCACATCGAGGCCCGCCAGCCGCCCGGCCGCGATGCCCACCGGCACCATGACCATGACGAACGCCACGTACACCGGGACCACCTGCACCAGCGCGCCGAGCCGCTCGCTGACCGCGCTGATCTGGGAGGCGACCACGAGCGCGAGCGTGGCGACCATGAGCGGGACCATCGCCGCGGCCGCGCCCTGCTCCACCGCCCGGCCGACTCCGCTGACGCGGCCGGCCCGGGCAGCCCGGGTGGGCTCACCGCGGCCGGCGACGCACTGCGTCAGCGCCGCGGCCGCGAGAGGCAGCGCGATGAGCAGCACGAACGCCTCGACGAATGGCTCGAGCTCCACCGCCGCGACGAATTCGGATCCGACGAACAGCCACAGGTACAGCGGCAGCAGCGCCACCTGGGCGAGCATGAGCAGCGGGGTCGCGGCCAGGAGTCGGTGGACGTCAGCGCCGGCGAGGCCGGCAAAGACGAGGACGTAGTCGATGCACGGGGTCAGCAGCACGAACAGCATGCCCACCAGGAGCACCCGGTCGTGGGCGACGATCCGCGTCAGCAGCCAGACGATCGGCGGCACCAGCAGAAAGTTGACCGCGAGGATCGTGCCGAGGAAACGCCAGTCACGGAACGCCCCGCCGATGCGCGCGAACGGGATGCCGAGGAACGTCGCGTACAACAGCAGCGCGAGCACGGGCTGGATCGCGAGCTCCGCCGGGCCGGCCACCGCCGGCGCGAGCACCCCGACGACCCCGCCCAGGACGAGACCCGCCAGGTAGAGCGACACCTGGTGCCGCTCCATCCACTCCACGCTCGCGCGCATGCTCCCCCTCACGCCCATCCCTCTCAGGCTTGTGCGTCCTCTTTGCACACCTTGTCGGCAGTTGTGCGCGCGGATTGGACCATTCCCGCAGCGCATCCACTCGGCACCCCGGCGTCGGGACGCCTTACGCCGCTCTCGGCGCGTAAGCCGGATCAGCCGAGCCGAGCCGGGCCGGGCCGCGGCAGCCCTTAGAGCTCCGGTAGCCGGTCGGCGCCCCAACTGCCGTGGATCAGCCCGGTCACCCGGGCGATCTCCTCCGCGGAGACGGTCTCGGTCTCGCCGGGCTCGAGGGCGTCGAAGTGGAAGATGTACAGCCGCGAGGCGAACTCCTCGAACGGCAGCGACGACTCACCGAAACGCTCGCCGTTGCCGGCGGTGCTCACCACCACGCCGTTGCCCCAGTCCTGCCCGCTGTCGTTGTTGGGGTTGAAGAAGTAGACGCGCATGGTCTCGTCCGGGTCCAGCGCGACCCGCAGGATGGTGATGGCGTGCCACCCGACGAACCGCGCGGAGGAATCGGTGACGGCGACGCCGGCGGGCTGCGGGTGGATGAGCGGCTGGTTGCCGTTGTGGAACGGGTGGTAGCTGCCGTAGAAGTGCCGCAGGAAGTCCTCGAGCCCGGTCAGCCTGCCGGACTCGACGTCTACGTTGATGCTGAAGCCGCGCGCCGACCACCAGCCGTGGAACTCGGGGTTGACCCACCGGTGGGGGTCGCCCGGGCGGTCCGAGCACAGGCGGCCCATCTCAGCGTAGATCCGGTCCAGGTGTGGCACCACCAGCAGCGACACGGGGTCGAGGTCCACGGGCAGGGTGGTGGCCAGGCCCGCGTCGAGTTCTCGGGAGGAGATCGGCCGGCCCTCGAAGTGCATGACGACCTCGTTGTCGCGGGCCGCCCACGCGATGATCTGCAGCAGGTAGTCGGGATCGTTGTACGCCCACATCGACAGCGCTCGGGCGGACTGGCAGGTGGGGTTGTCACCCTGCCCCACGCCCAGCGGCTGCCCTAGCATCGACAGGGTGCCGGCCAGCAGCCAGACGCGCCCCTCGTGGGCGGGGCCGCACGAGAGGGCGAGCCGCTCGGCCGCGTAGCCGGACAGCGGCAGTGCCAGCAGCCGCCACAGCGCGGGGGCGGCGGGCGGCTGGAAGAGGATCCCCCGCTCGAGCAGCAGCGCCAGCCCGTAGACGGACTGCGCGGTCTCGGGGTGCACGGCCGCGTCGATCAGGGCGTCGACCAGACCGTGGAAGCACAGCAGGCTCTCCCGGCCCGTGCTGGACAGCCCGAGCGCCTCGCTGAGCAGGAAGCTGCCCTTCTCCCGCAGGAACCGCACGAGCACCGGGTGGTACGGCGACACCAGGCCGGTGTCGTGCATCGACCGCGCGAACCCGGCCGCCTCGTACTGGAGGGTCCCCTCGTCCATGGACTCGAGTCGGGAGAGGTAGACGTCCACCCCGGGGTCCTCGCGGCTCGCCTCGGTGGTGCCGTAGATGCTGCTGATGAGCCGGTCGATGCCCACGCCGCCGCCGCTGGAGCCCAGCTGCGGGTCCTGGCGGGCGATCGAGATCTGGGTGATGGTCTGCTTGATCTGGTCCACCTGGATGGGGCGTTGGCGCAGGATCCGCCAGATCTCCTCGACCAGCTGGTCGAGCACGCCGTCGAGGCCGATCTCCGAGGCGATGTGCGCCAGGGCCGTGCGGGTGACGGTCGCCATCCGGCCCTGTTGCGTGCGCTCGGCCTCGGTGGCCACGCCGAACAGCAGGGACGTGTTGTTGGCGAGCACCTCGGTGAGATGCTGCCGCGCCTGCTCGGCCGTCACCTCGGGGTGGGTGTACTGCCCCTGCGCCACGGCGACCAGCCGCAGGTCGCTGACGATCTCGGTGACCACCTTGTCCGCATCGGAGCTGCGAAGGGTACCGGCGCTCAGGGCCGGGATGAGGGCCGCGGGCGAGTCCCAGTCGGTGCCCTCGAAGATCCCCGCGGCCTCGAGGTCGGCGGCCATCTCCTGCACGGCGGCGGGACCGCCGTCCTGCAGCAGCACCAGCCGCGCCCCGTCCAGGACGCGCCGCAGACGGGACGCCTTGGTCACGTCACCCGCCTCGGCGAGCGCCCGGGTCGCGTCGGTCAGGGAGGCGACGCGCTTGTCCAGTACCCGCGTCGTAGCGGGTTCGTCGTTTCCCACTTCAGTCCACTCTCCGTCTCCCACCGCGCCTCGTTCCAGACCGCGCAGGTCCGTCCCGCGTCAGTCCACGCCCACCAGCCCGTACCGTACCCGCGGGCCGGTACCGGCAGAGCCGTCACACGTAGAAGTCGAGGTCCTCCTGGGCGCGCAGGACCGATCGCATCTCGTAGGCGTCGTCGCCGAAGAAGTAGACCAGGCCCCAGTGGGTGCCGAAGGCGGTGCGCTTGGTGACCGTCTCCTCGAGCGGGGCGGTGAGCTCGTGGGACTCGAAGTACTCGTGGTCCTCGGTCGCCTCCGGGATCTCGAGCGTGGACACGACACGGCGCCGCGGGTAGACGCCGAAGCACCCGGCGTGCCCCTTCGCGTCGACCACCTCGCGCGGGAAGAACGCGGCGATCTCCTCCTCGGTGGTCTTGGGGTCGAACGCCAGCACCAGGCCCTGGTAGGCGTTGAACCCGTACGTACGCTCGAGCAGTTCGAAGACCTTGAACCCCGGCGGCCGGTAGGCGACCTCGCCGAAGTACATCTCGCCGTCGCTGGTGACGAAGTACTCGGGGTGGACGAACCCGAACTTGATGTCGAAGGTCTTGATGAGCTTCTCGATCTGCCGGGTGATCTCCGGACGGTACTTCTCCAGCTCTGGCGAGGCCGGCACGAACACCGAGTAGCCGAGCGTGACGTACTCGGAGATGTTGAGGAACACGATCTTGCCGTTGTGCACCCAGGCCTCCACGGCGAACTCCCAGCCGTCGAGGTGGGACTCCATGAGGACGGGGAACTCCTCGTCGGGGATCGTGTCGACCTCGTCCGGAGTACGGATGACGCGGTGGCCGAGGCACCCGGCCTTGTCGAAGGCCTTGAGGTGGATCGGGTCGTTGGGGTCGCCGTCGAGCTTGAGCAGGGTCTGGTTGACGCGCTTGAGGAAGCGGATCACGTCGTCCCGCTCGTGCGCCTCCTCGAAGATGCCCACGCGGATCCCGCCGAGCTGCGCGCGCCGCTTCATCAGCGCCTTGTCCCGCAGCAGCAGAGACTGCCCGTACAGGGTGGGGTTGTCGAGCAGCATCGAGTTGATGGCGCCCGCCCACTCGACGGTCTCCTCGAACAGCGGGATCGCCACGTCGACGCCCATGTCCCGCAGCGTCTCGGCGATCTCCATGGACCGGTCGTTGAGCCGCTCGAAGTCCCACGGGACGTACGGGATCTGGTGCTGACTGCAGTATTCCTCGGCCCAGGGCGGTGCCACCACGACGTAGCGGCGGTCGAACTTGTCGAGCGCGTCGATGGCGTTGGGCACCCAGCCCAGCAGTGCGACGTAGCCCTTGTCGGGATCGCGCAGGTGCTCGTTGGGGTCGTGGGTCGGGTTCGGACGAAGGTCCGTGGCTCCGGTGGTCGATTCTGCGGTAGGCGTCTGCAAGTGCGGTGCCTCCTCGAGTAGGCGCGGGTTCGATCTGCGTGGGCCGATCAATCCAGGGCGGTGGGCCACAAACGTACCCAAGACCCGTCTCAGTGCAACTGGTTACGGGATCGGCGAACGCCCGGGCGCGCGGCCGGCGGCTACCTAGGGTCGGGTGTCACGGGGTGGTCGACGGCCCCAGCGGGAACCGACTGCGAGGAGATCGACGATGCACCTTCAATCCACCATCGAGGCCGTCGGCGAGGTGATCGATGCGCTCGGGGTGGCGGCGATCGTCATCGGCATCGTGGCCGCCACGGTCATCGCGGCGTGGCGCCTGCTCAGCCGGCAGCCGGACGTCTACCACCGGTTCCGCCGCTTCCTCGGCCGGTCGATCCTGTTGGGGCTGGAGATCCTGGTGGCGGCGGACATCATCAAAACCGTTGCGATCACCCCGACGCTGGAGAGCGTGGCGGTGCTGGCGGCGATCGTCGTGATCAGGACGTTCCTGAGCTGGTCGCTGGAACTGGAGATCTCGGGCCGGTGGCCGTGGCAAAAGTCAAAGACCCAGGAGGCCGCGCCCCGGGACGCCGCCGCGTCACCGGCGCCGTCCGCATAGGGTCACCGCACGGATCGAGGGGTGACGACGACGAGGGCAGTCGCCTCCAGGTCGGGGCCCGCGCCTGCCCGCCCGGCCGAACCGGCATCAACTGACCGCCCCATCCGATGCGCAAGTGGCGCCGAATCCCGGACATGCACACGGCTTCGCACTCCCCTCGGCGCCGGAACTACCTCGGCGACGCGAGCTTGTGGTGGGACAACTGGGTGCCGGTCGCGGCCACCGGGTGGGGCGCGCTGGTCGTCATCGCGCCGATGCTGGCGGCCGACTTCCTCATCCGGGCCATCCGCGGGCCATCCGGCCAGGACCCCGCACCGGACCACATGTCCGACCCACCTGAATCCGACGACCCCCGCCTGACCAGCAACCTCTCCGTGTCCCAGCGCTACTGCACGGCCGGCGGGACGGGCGACTGCTGGTAGAGGGCGATCCGCCACTGTCCCTCGCGGCGCGTGTAGACGGTCGACATCAGTGCATGGAAGTGGTCCTCCTCGCCGCGCGAGGCTCGCCCGGTGTACACCAGCGCAGCGGTGTTCTCGTCGACCTCGATGAGGCGTTCGTCGCTGATGTCGTAGGACTGCCACGGCGGTGCCTCGTTGAGGGAGGCGATCACCGCCTCGCGGTCCAGGGCCAGACCGTGGGTGAGAACCATCACGGCGTCTGCGGTCATACGACGTCCATAGAAGTCCGCCCCTGTGCCGTCGCACAGCGATAACCAGCCTCGATGCTCAAGCTCTAGCAATTCGGCGATGTCCATGGCGCCACGGTAGGTCACGACGCTGCGGCCGACCGGAGAACCGGCGGGCGGTTTGCATCCCTTCTCCCGGCCCGCCGACGGTGTTACGGTCCGCCTCGTGGCAGGCGACACGGACGAAAGGCTGACCTTCGACACCACGACGACAGGGCGTCGGCGGATCGAGGAACTGGACGTCATCCGCGGGTTCGCGCTCTGCGGCATCCACGTGGTCAACGTCTACCAGCAGGTGGTGTTCTCCGAGCTGTTCGGCGACCAGCCCGGCCTCGGGGTGACCGTGATGCCGGCGATCGTCCGATACGGCTTCTACGAACGCTTCCTACCGATTTTCACGCTGCTGTTCGGCGTGGGGTTCGCGATCTTCCTGGCCTCCGCCGGGAACCGGATCGATCACCCTCGAGTCGTCCTCGCCCGCCGCCTGGCCGTGCTGGCGGGGTTCGGCGTCCTCCATCAGCTGGTCCACCCCGGCGAGGCGTTGCTGCCGTACGCCGTCTTCGGGCTTGTCATCCTCCTACCCGCCTCCTTCCTCCGGCCGCGGTGGGCGCTCGCCGCGGGTCTGGTCCTGTTGCTGCTCGGAGCGCAGACGGTCGCCGGATACGGAGTGATGCCCGGGCTGCTCGTGGTCGGTTATGCGCTGGCAGGTCTCGGTTGCGCTGACGCGCTCGGCCGCCAGACTCGCCGATGGGTGCTCGCCGCCGCGATATCCGGCGCGGTGACGATCGCGTACTGGACCTCGGTTGCCGTCGGAATCCACCTCCCGCGGTTGTCGTTGGGAGCGACGTCCCTGCCGTCCCAGCTCGCGGGGGTGGTGACCGGCCTGTTCTACGTCTGTCTGGTGGTGCTCGCCTTGCGGACACCGGCGGGCAGCGTGCTCCGATGGGCGTTGGCCCCGATGGGCCGGATGGCGCTGACCAACTACCTGCTGGCGACGGCGTTCATCCTCGTGCTCTCCCCGATTCTGGCGATCGACGGGCTGGACGACTGGCCTGCCATCGTCGCGCTGGTGGTCGGGATCATCGTGGCTCAGATCGTGGCGAGCCGCGTGTGGCTGGCCCGGTTCCGCTTCGGTCTCGCCGAGTGGCTGTGGCGCAGTGCGACGTGGTGGGAGATGACGCCGCTCCGCCGGTGATGTCAGGCTGCCCCGGTAGCTGGTCTGCTCTGGAAACCGGTCTGGTCGGCCAGTCGCGACTGGCGGGACAGGCGGGCGCCCTCAGCGGCCGTGTACCGCAATCCTCACGAGGCCCGCGCGGCCAGTCGCCACAGGATGGTCCGCTCGCGCGACCGAGCAGCGTGGAGCGGATCGGCACCGTCGGCCGCGCGCGGGTGGCGAGGCGTCGTCTCGTGGGTGCCGATCACGGTCAAGCCGGCGGCGGCGATGCGATGCAGGAGTTCGTCGCGAGTGCGTAGGCCGAGATGCTCGGCGAGGTCGGACAGGATCAGCCACCCTTCGCCCCGCGGCGTGAGGTGCTGCGCGAGCCCGTCCAGGAAGCGGCCCAGCACGTCCGAGCCCGGGTCGTAAATCCCCTGCTCCAGCGCGGACGTCGGACGACCGGGAATCCACGGCGGGTTGCACACCGCCACGTCGGCCCGCCGGGAGTCGCCCACCTCGTCGTCGTCGTCATAAGGCCACAGGTCGGCCTCCACCACGTCCACTCGGTCCGCCAACCCCAGCCGGCTGATGTTGTTCCGCGCGCACTGCACCGCGCGCGGGTTGATGTCGGACGCCACCACCTTCCGGGCCCCACGCCGTGCCAGGACGGCCGCGAGCACGCCGGTTCCGGTGCCGATGTCCCACACGATCGGATTCTCGACACCCTGCGGCCAGGGGGCGTCAGCGACCAGGTCGATGTACTCGTCACGGGTGGGGGCGAACACGCCGTAGGCGGGATGGATCCGGGCCCCCAACGCGGCCACCTCGATGCCGCCCAGGTGCCACTCGTAGGCGCTGATGACGCCGAGGAGCTCGGGCAGCGAGACCAGCGTCTCCCGACCGGCGGGGTCGTTGCCGTTGTCGCTCGGCGGCCCGTAGGCATGGGTGCAGGCGGCCCGCACATCGGGCGCTCGGCGCAGCCGAACCGAGTTGTCCTGCTCCAGGGGGATGAGGATCTTTCCCAGCGTCTCCGCCCGCTCTGCGCGTGCCTTCCGGTTGGCGAGGAACACATCGCTGGCGTCGGAGCTCTGCGGCGCCCGGGACGCCCGCTTCTGCAGACGCCGGTCGAGGGCGCGCATGAGCTGGCGGGCGTTGTGGAAGTCGCCCCGCCACAGCAGGCCGGTGCCCCGCCGGATCATCCGAAGCGCCTTGTCCGCGGCGATGTCGTCGTGGATCACCACGATGTCCCGCGGCGGCGGCGCGCCGTTCTCGGAACGCCACCCGGCAGTGCGGTCCTCGCCCTTCTCTCGCCAGCTGACGGTGGTCACAGGCGACCCGGGGGCGGCAGGAGCAGACACGAGAGTCCTTCGGACGGGCGCGCACTCGACCGTGGGGAGGAATGACGCGCGGGGGCCAGTTGCCCGTGAACCGGGCCGCACCCAGTGTCTCAGTTCCGCCGCCGACCGGTCACGGCCAGTCGATCTCATACGCCTCGGCCCGGGCCGAGTACATTCGTCCCCCGCTGATGAAGTAGCCGTCGGTGTAGGTGGCCGTGTCGGACGGGATGCCGTGGGCGAGCGCGTAGAGCTGGGCCGCCAGATCATCGGCATCGAACGCGCCGGAGCTGTCGCGATGGGGAGTGACGATCGCGGTCCTGTCGGCGAAGACCCCGGGCGCTCCCCTCAAGGTGATTCGGCGAGCACGGTAGTCCCCGGCGCGAACGTAGGCGAGGGCCTGGCGGAGCACGGTGTCGTAGCGAGTGCCAGAGATGGGTGTGGCGATGTGCATGGCCGACAGCGTCACACCTCTCGACGGCTTCCTCGCCCGCGTCACGGTCCCCGGCACCGCAGCCTGTGGAGAGTCGCGTGCCCTGTGAGTGTGGTGCCGCTGCCGTGAGGGTTCCGGTCGCCTCTCCCCGGTTCTACGATGGGAGTCGAGGCATTGGAGCTCATCATGAGTGCATCGCAGGCCGACCTCTGGAGTGGTCCCGTGGGGCAGTCGTGGGTGCGCAATGCGCTCGCGTACGACACGATTCTCGAGCCGCTCGGTCGCGCGGCCCTCGACCGCCTGGACCTCGGCCCACCGCAGCGGGTGCTGGACATCGGGTGCGGGACCGCGACAACGACGTTGGAGATCGGACGCCGGGTGCGCCCGGACGGGTCGGCGGTCGGCGTGGACGTGTCGCGACCGATGGTCGAGTGCGCGCAGGCTCGCCTGGTGGATGAGGCCGACGCGGAGAACGTCGAGTTCCTCACCCTCGACGTGGAGAGCCAGCCGCTGCCCGGCCCGTTCGACGCCGCGTTCTCGCGGATGGGCGTGATGTTCTTCGACCGACCCGAGGTGGCGTTCTCCGCCGTCCGGGCGGCCCTCCGACCGGGCGGCCGGCTCGCGTTCGTCTGCTTTGCCGCGCCCGCCGCGAACCCGTTTATCACGGTCCCCACCGGCGCCGCGTTGGCCCGGCTCGGTGGTGCCCCTGTGCCTCCGCCGGGCGCGCCGGGACCGTTCTCGTTCGCTGACCCGGACCGCGTGCGCAGCGTGTTGGAGACCGCCGGCTTCCAGTCCGTCGAGGTGAACCCCGGCCCCGACGAGGTCACCCTCGGCCCCGCCGACCGCCTCGAACAACTCGCCCGGCAGGCGCTGGAACAGAACCCCCAGGCCATGATGGCGATGGCCGCCAACCCCGATGCCCGCGACTCCGCTGTCGCCGCGGCCGCGGCCGCGCTGGGTGAACATGTCACCGACGGCGAGGTCCGTCTGGGCGCCGGAACCTGGGTCGTAGAAGCCCGTGCCCCCGGGGCGTAACAGGGCAGAAGCACCAAGGGCCGCTATCGATAGACCTCGCGCCGATGGGCAATATCGACAACGAGGACGGTCACCCGTTGATCCTCGATCAAGCAGATGATCCGGTAGTCGCCCACGCGGTACCGCCAGAGGTGCTGGTCGCCGCGAAGTGCTTTCCCGAGATACCTGGGGTCTTCGCACCCGTGTATTCGCTCCTCGAGGAATGCCCGGATTCTCTGCTGCGCAGTCCTATCCTGTCGACCGAGTTTGGTGATGACCTTCTGGACGTGCGGCGTGACCTCGACCAGATACGCCACCTCAGGACCAGTCCACCTGGTCCAACGGGATCGCGGAATCGTCTGACTGCCTGAATTCCTCCAGACGGTGCCGGGCCAAGTACCAGTCCTCCATCTCGTCGAGTCCGCTGCGGATGAACTCGCTCGCGTAGAACGACTTGGACCTGCCGGTGACTCGAGCCAGATGGTCCAGACGGGCGATGGTCTCGTCGTCCAACTTGGTGTTCAGCTGTTTGGCCGTCATGACACCCCTTCCGCCGCTATACGAGTATAGACCCAGCGACCACCCTGAGACCGTGACCATCCGGCCGGTCGATGTCGAGAGCGTCATTGACGACAAGCGTGGGGGCGAGCCACTGCGAGGCGCAGCGTCGATCTGGCAGCCTCCAGGCAACTAGATTCCTGCCGGAAACCCCTCCCCTTCTCAAGTTATAGCTGGTAGGGGGCCTTGCGGCAAGACCCCGGTGGGGGCGCACACTGTCGCCATGTCCCCCGAGGCACCCGGCATCTTCGCCCTCCCCGATCACCTCGCCCACAAGGCTGACCCGGCGCACATCGCCGCCGACGAACGCCACCTCGCCGCCATCTCCCACGCCCTCGACCAGAAGGTCGCCTCCCTGTCCGCCCGTCTGGACGCCCGCCGCCGCGACCCGGCCGGCCGCGGCGCGCAGACCATCGAGCGCGACGCCGACATCCGGCGCCTGGTCGCCGAGCTCGCCACGCTGCGCCGGTTCGGGCTGGACGTGTGCATCGGCCACTACGCCGTGGCTATTTCGGACCCCGCCGCCCCCGACTCGCACCACCCCGACCACCACCAGACCGGGTCCGCGCCGGTGTACGTGGGCCGCATCGGCCTCACCGATGCGGCCGGCACTCCCCTCCTCGTGGATTGGCGCACCCCGGCCGCCGAGCCGTTCTTCGCCGCGACGCTCGCCGATCCGAGGGGCGTGAGGTATCGCCGTCGGTACCGGTGGTCGGGCCGGCGCATCGTGGACTACTGGGATGAGGTCTTTGGCGACGACGACGAGGTGTCCGCTCACGTCAGCCCCGACGACCTCTCGGCATTCGTCTCGAGCTTGTCCGAGGCGCGGACCGGCCGAATGCGCGATGTGCTCACCACGATCCAGGCCGATCAGGACGCCATCATCCGCGCGGACTCCCGGGGCACCCTCATCGTGGACGGCGGACCGGGCACCGGAAAGACGGTGGTGGCCCTGCACCGGGCGGCCTACCTGCTGCACGCCCAGTCCCGCGGGGGGCTACGCCGCGGCAACCTGCTCCTCCTCGGGCCGCACCGGCCGTATCTGGACTACGTGGCCGATGTGCTCCCGTCGCTCGGTGAACACAGCGTGCAGACCGCGACGGCCGCCGACCTGGGCCTCGCCGCGCTCGGCGGGGTGATCGCGACACCGCCCGGCGGACTGCCCGACGAGCCCGATCCGGAGGTCTTTCGATTGAAGTCCGAGCTGCGCATGGTCGAGGCGATCGTGGCCGCGGTGCGCTTCTACGAGCAGCCGCCCGAGCAGTCGATGCTGGTGCAGACCGAGTGGGTGGACCTGCGTCTGACGCCGGCCGACTGGGCCGAGGCGTTCGGCTCGGTCGAGGACGGCACTCCCCACAACGAGGCTCACCCGCAGATCCGCGAGACGGTCGCCGAGATCCTCGTTGACCGGGCCCTCCATAGCAGCACCGGAGGCGTGCCCGAGGAGGTCCTCCGCGCTGAGCTCGCAGCGCACCCGGACCTGCACCGCGCCCTGTACCGGGTATGGCCGATGATCAGCGCCACCGATCTTGTCGGGGACCTGTGGACCGTCCCGGCGTACCTGCGCCTGTGCGCACCGTGGCTGACCACCGAGCAGCTCCAGCTCCTTCAGCGACCCGCGGCCGGCGCGTGGACGACCGTGGACCTGCCGCTCCTGGACGCGGCCCACCACCGGCTGGGCGACGCCGACCGGGCGCGCAGAGCTCAGCGCCGTCGGGCCGAGCGATCCGCGGAACTCGCGAGGCGCCAGCGGGTGATCGACGACCTCATCGCTGCCGACGACGACCCCGAAGGCGTCTCCCCCATGCTCCGCCACGGCGACCTCCAGGAGGCGCTACTCGATACGTCACCCGACGAGGACCCGGCCGCCGGCGATGCTCGACTGGCGGGCCAGTTCGGACACATCATCGTCGACGAGGCCCAGGAACTCACCGACGCCGAGTGGCGGATGATCTTGCGCCGCTGCCCGTCGGGCAGTCTCACGGTGGTGGGCGACCGCGCGCAGTCCCGCCGCGATTTCGAGGAGTCCTGGACCGAGCGGCTGGAACGCATCGGCCTCTCCCTTGCCCGCCTCACTTCCGTGCATCTGAGCATCAACTACCGCACGCCCGCCGAGATCATGGAGGCCGCCGCCCCAGTGATCCGGTCAGTGCGGCCCGACGCCAACGTGCCCGAATCGGTCCGCCGCAGCGGGATCCCCGTCCAGCACGGCCACGTCGAGGACCTCCAAAGCGTGGTCGATGAGTGGCTCGCCACCCACCTCGAGGGCATGGTCGGCATCATCTGCGCGCCCAGCACTTCTGTCCCCGACTTCGACGGTTCCGACCGTGTCCGCGTGCTGCCCCCAGCCCGGGTCAAGGGGCTCGAGTTCGATCTTGTGGTCGTTGTCGACCCAGATTCGTTAGGCTCGGGCGTCACCGGTGCAGTCGACAGCTACGTGGCGATGACGCGGGCAACGCAACAGTTGGTCGTTCTCAGCTAGTAGACCTTCTTGCCGTTCGCGGCGTCACAACGCCGACAAGGCGAACTAGTCGGGAGTCGGGGCAATGCTCGTCAGGGCCTCGGGATATCGGCTACACGAAGGGACGGAAGACCCATGCGCTCTACCGCCGTTGCCGCCGTCGCCGGTATAGCGTCAGGCCGCTGACCTGGGGTGCCCTGAACGCCCCGTGCAGGGCACCCCAGGTCACAGTCCGCCTTCGGACTCCCGCACGAGCGGGCGCGCCGCCGTCGTCTCTCATTGCTCCCACCGCCCGTCTCTACCCGTTGGTCGATCGGGATCCTGGTCGCGCAATGCACTCAGGCCCGGCTCCCTCTCGGGAACCGGGCCTGGTAAGTGGTAGCGGGGACAGGATTTGAACCTGCGACCTCTGGGTTATGAGCCCAGCGAGCTACCGAGCTGCTCCACCCCGCGTCGATTGCCTCACCGACAGTACGTGCGACCGTCCGAAGCTCCAAATCGTACGACCCCAGCGGATGAGCCACCCCCAAAATCCAGCTCCGGAGGCCCAGGGCCGATTCGGTCTCAGCCTGTGCCGATCATGAAATGTGCAGCCCTATGAACCTGAGTTGGTGACGTTCCGGGCGCCGCGTTCGATATGGCTTCTGAGCCACCTGTCCTTGAGGAGGACCCATGACCACCATTCAGGTCAAGGCCGGCGAGCCGATTTGCGTCGTCGTCGAGGACGACGGCACTCTGGCTTGGCACCACGCGGACGTCGTGACCAAGCAAGAATGCTCTGACGCCATCGACACCGTAATTAATCCCGTCAAGGGGTGGGAGCCACTTGAGATCGAAGGCACCCTGACCTGCTCAAAGTGCGGATTGGAAGGTGCGGTCTACAGCGGTAAGTGGCTTCGCATCTTCAAGCGCGAACCGTGCCAGACCCTGGGTGAGGGGTACGCGGCGTGGAAGCGGTACTGCAAGGAAGCCGAAGAACGGATCCGTGCCGGGGAGGATGAGGGCAAGTGGTGATTGCGGAGCGAGACGGCACTGGCCCCAGCGCGCCTCCTACGGACGGTTGCGCCGAGACCGAACAACCAACGATCGCCTACCCGACAGCCGCGGCATTCTATGCTGAGTGGATGTAGCCCACCTCGCCGGCGCCGCTGACCTCGCAGTCGATGCCGGCGGCGCGGAGCTCGTCGTCTAGCGAGGCGGCGGCGGGTGGTGCCCTCGGCATAGAGGACAATGGCGGCATGACGGATTGGGCGCTGCCCTTTACATCGTCCAGTTGCCCCTCGACTGGGTGATGTGGCTGACGACGAAAGTGGCAGTGAACGTCGATCGGAGCATAAATTCCTGCGAAGCTGGGAGAACCTCCGCTTTGATGGTCTCTCGAGTCGCCTCACTCTTCGATCACTACACGGTCCGATGCCTGTGTAGGCAGGTCGATGCGTCCGGCCCGGTCGAGCGCGGCTGTGCGAGTATCCGACGAACCTTCAGGTCAGGACTCGGGCTTGTCTGCTCACCGTAAGACATGAGTTCCGCTCCCTTTCCCCGTTCATCACGAACGGTTCGAACGAGGCTATGGCCCTTTGCCCGTAAGAGACCAATTAACGAAGTAGCATCATCCCGAGTCCTGCTGACTTGCTACATCAGCCACTTTCGTCGGAGACCGACAGTAGGAGGTACGGCTACATGGCTGCCATCTTCAAGACCGTTTCGTGGCAGGTAGATCAACTCGTCAACGGCGTTAGTACCGGGCAAATTCAGCTGCCGGACCTTCAACGTCCTTTCGTGTGGCCCACCACCAAGGTTCGAGATCTATTCGACTCGATGTACCGGGGATACCCGGTTGGCGCGCTGATGTTTTGGGACGTGTCGGCCGATGGCGAGACGCGGGCGATTAACGCGCACGGCCAGCTGGGTGCGAGCCACCAGATCATCGACGGTCAGCAGCGCCTCACAAGTCTATACGCCGCAATCCAGGGACAACCTGTTCGTGACGAGGCTTATCGACTTCGAACCATCACCATTTCGTTCAACCCGTTCAGCGAAAAGTTCGAGGTTCGCACGCCCGCCCTCGCGAAGTCGGTCTATTGGGTGGAGGATATCGCGGCATGTTTTTCTTCCCCCATCTCGGCCCGCAAGGCGTTTATTAAACGCCTCGAGGCGGTCGGGCACTCTCTAAGCGAAGAAGAAGAGGAGCAGATTGAGAGGGTATTCGCCCGGCTCATCGAGCTCAAGAACTATCAGTTTGACGTCGTCCACATCCAGAAGGAAGTGGAAAAGAAGCTTGTTGCGGATGTATTCGTGCGTATTAATTCAGAAGGGGTCAGGCTCAAGTCCTACGACTACATTCTGACTTGGCTCAGTGTTTTTTGGCCCGAGGGCAGAGAAAAGATCGAAGAGTTCGCTCGAAATTCGAGAGTGAGCCCTCAGCGCGCTTCCGAGATCGCTGGCACCCCTGTGTCGTGGACGGCCTTGAACCCCTACATCGCCGTCGAGACTGGACACGTAATTCGTGCGATGGTTGCGGTGGGCCAGGGCCGGGGACGACTCCAGGATGCCTACGCCGCACTGCAGGCAAAGGATAAGAGCACCGGTCAGGTCGACTCGAAGCGGCAAGATCTTGAACTCGACAAGCTACGGGCCGCCCTGCCTGTCGTTACTAACGAGGTCAGCTGGACCGAGTACATCCGATCAATCAGAACAGCCGGCTTCCGTTCATCGGCAAATCTCACGTCCAACATGAACATCATTTACTCATATGTAATCTTCCTGCTCGGTCGAAACGAGTACGGCGTTGAGCTCGCCACTCTGCGCACCTTGGTGGCTCGATGGTTATTCATGTCGCAACTGACCGCCCGGTACACGGGCTCGTCAGAATCGCAGATTCAAAAGGACCTCGACCGGATCGCCACAGTCGATGCGAGAGACTCCCAAGGCTTCGTCAACCTGCTCGACTCCATCATCCAATCGCAGCTCACGCCAGATTTCTGGGAGTACAACATGCCTCAGAACCTCATGACATCCGGCCCAGCTCTGTCGCCGTACTACCAGTGCTATCTCGCGGCCCTGAACATTCTCGACGCCAAGATGTTCATGCTCGATGCACGCGTGGTCGATTGGATGGATCCCTACCAACCAGCGGCGAAAGGCACAGAAGGTCATCACCTGTTCCCCCGCTCCTACCAGGAGAAGACCCTCGGCATCACCGATATCAAACGCATCAATCAGGCAGCGAACTTCGCGCCGACAGACTGGAGCACAAACATCGCAATCTCTAATAAGCCGCCATCAGAATACTGGCCGCAACTGGTCGAAAAGCGCTCAAGCTCTCCGGAGTGGCTGGCAAAGCAGATGTACTGGCACGCACTCCCCGACGGGTGGGAGAACATGAGCTACGACGACTTTCTCAGCGCAAGGCGCACCCTGATGGCGGAGGTAACCAGGGACGCCTACGAGCAGTTGTCTGGCCCGACAAATGCGCCGCCCGCGGAGGTGGGTCAGGACCTCCGCGAGCCAGTTGAGGAACCCAGCCTGGCGACGCTTATCGAGCTTGGCTTCCTCCAGTCAGGTGATCTCCTCGATCCCATTGACCCCAGCTGGGAAGTCGATGCTGTCATCAATTCGGACGGCGTCCTTGTGATTGATGGCACTCACCAATATGAGTCTCTAGACGAGGCAGCCCATTCTCTCGAAGTGACCAACATGAGCGGGCTGAGTTTCTGGGCCCTCGAATCGCCCACGGGTTTGGTGCCACTGCGAGACCTCGTAATTTCGGGACGCGCAGGCGGATGATGTTGTAGGCAGGGCCGCCCGATGATTCCGGGCGGCACCTCCGCCTTTTCAGGGAGCGTCAGCCCACCGCCGCAACCTTCCACGCCGAGTGGATGGCGCCGTGGATGTAGCCCACCTCGCCGGCGTCGCCGATGACCTCGCTGTCGATGCCGGCGGCGCGGAGCTCGTCGGCCAGCGGGGCGGCAGCGGTCGTGCCGTCGGCGTAGATGACCATGTCGGCAGGGGCGGACTGGGCGCGACCCTTGGCATCGGTCCAGGCGACCGTCGACTCGGTGATATGGCTGACCTTCACCCGGCGCTGGATGTCGACGCCGTGCTCGCGGGCGTGACGGACGGCGGTCCAGCGGCGCGGCATGGCCAACGGCAGACCGAGCTGCTGGGACTCATGCAGGAGGGTGACCTTGCGGCCACGCTCGGCGAGGAACTCCGCCAGCTCCAGACCCACCAGGGAGCCGCCGATCACCACGACGTTCTTGCCCATCGGCAACGCGATCTTGGTGAGCCTGCGGATCCACGCGGGCCGCTTGGTGATGGTCGACAGCCGACCCAGCTTGCCGACCGTGCGGAGGAAGGTCCCGGCCTCGTCGGTGGTGGCGGTACCGAGCATGGTGGCCCGCAGCGAGTCACCGGTGTGCACGTGCGGCAGGTCGCCGCCCGGGATGGCCGGGGCGGGCCGCTTGGCGCCGGTCGCCACGATCACCCGGTCGGCCCCGAGCGCGCGGATCGACTCCACCGTGGCCTCGGTGTTCAACCGCACGTCGATCCCGAGCCGCTTCACCTCGGCCTCGAAGAAGCGGATGAGCGGCTCGTTGTCCGGCGTGGTGAGGGTGGAGAACCACATGGTGCCGCCCATGCGGTCGGCCTTGTCCAGCACGGTCACCCGGTTCCCGCGCTCGGCCAGCACCACGGCCGACTCCAGGCCGGCGGGCCCGGCGCCCACCACCACGACGTGCTCGCGTTTCGGCGCCGGAGTCAACGGCAGGATCGTCTCGTTACCCAGCGCCGGGTTCACGGCGCAGAACGGGGTGTCGTCGAAGAAGTTCTCCGCCACGCAGAGGTAGCAGTTGATGCACGGGCGCACGCGCTCCGGCGTCCCGGCGGCCAACTTGTTGGGCAGGTTCGGATCGGCGAGCAACTGCCGGCCCATCGCGGCGAAGTCCACTTTGTCGTCGTCGATGGACTTCTCCGCCACCTCCGGCAACATGCGGCCCACGCCGATCACGGGGATCGACACGGCCTTCTTGATGGCCGCGGCGTTGTCCACGTACGCGCCGATGGTGTCGGGCAGGGGGCCGTCGGTGAAGTTGTCGAACGGGTTGCGGCCCCAGCCGGTGACGTGGATGGCGTCGGCGCCGGCGCGCTCGAACAGCTGGGCGGCGAGGACCGCCTCGTCCAGCTCGAGCCCGCCCTCCTGGCCGTACTCCTGCCCGGCCACGCGCACGATCACCGCGAGCCGGTCCCCCACGCGCTTCTTCACGGCCTCGATCACCTCGCACGCCAGCCGCGCGCGGTTGATCAGCGCGCCGCCGTACTCGTCGGTGCGCTGGTTGTCCCGACGGTTGAGGAACACGCCCAGGATGTAGCCGTGCGCCACGTGGATCTCGGTGGCGTCCGCGCCGGCGCGGGCGATGCGGTCGGCCGCCTCGGCCCAGGTCTCGATGAGCCACGCGATGTCGGCGTGGTCCATCTCCTTGAAGACCGTTTTCTTGCCGCCGGTGGCGGCGCCCATCCGGCCCAGTTCCTCGCCGGTGCTGTCGGCCAGGGCGGAGTAGTCGTAGTCGTAGTCCGGCTTGTTGGGTGCGATCACGGGGCGGTCGTTGGCCACGTCCACGCGCGCGACCTTGCCGTGGTGCGTGGACTGCACGCACAGCTTGGACCCCGCCGCGTGCACGGCGTCGGCCAGCGCCTTGAGGCCCGGGATGTACTTGTCATCCGACAGGCCCGGCTCCTTCATGGACGCCGCGCCCACCGGGAACGCGATCGCGCACGCGCCCGTGATGATCAGGCCGGCGCCGCCCTTCGCGCGGGCCACGTAGTGGTCGATCTCCCGCTGCTCGATCTCCCCGTCCTCGGACACGTTCATGTCCATGGCGGGCAGCACGATGCGGTTGGGGGTCTCCATCAGGCCGATCCGGCCGGGGGACATGAGGCGAGGGAACGAGGCGCGGCGGGTCACGGTGATGAGGATACGCCGTAACTGACGGGTGTCTAGAACAGGTTCTCGTTTGGGGGGCGGTGGGTGGTGGTCGCCGGGGTGGAAGGGACGACGACGATGCCGACGCCAGCATCCTCCGAACCCCTATCAGTTGCCGCCTTGCCGGTTCAGTCGGCTACAAGCAACTACTCGTCATCGGCACGAAGGGCATCGCGCAGGCCCACAGTCGGCAAGCTAGTTCCAGCCGCCCGGTCGATCGCCGCCCCAGCCAACAACCCGTTGTGCGCATCGGCGTACCGCCCAGAAACCCGGCCTCTACGAGTTCTGTCCAAGGAGTACCTCGCCGCTGCAGATCGGATCTTGTCCGACTTCCTCATCGCCTTCACGAACGCAGTTGGGGACTTAAAGAAGAGGTATTCCGCATTGGGTGCCGAGGACTTGTGCAAAGGACCAGCCATCGACGCACCGCGATGCTTCAGTGCCAACCACGTCATGCGGGCCGGAAGAACGGTGGTGTCCGTCGCGACACCTACTTCCAGCCTCCCGCCCGGCAACTCGTTTACGAAGAAGACCTCGAGCATCCCGATATTGAGGGTTACCAGACGCTTGACTCCGCCTCCCATTCTCAGGCTCGGGAGACACGAGAGAGACCAAAACTGGCCCTGCGTGCGCCTCGGAAAGAGCACGCACCCGCGCAAGTACGTCGCAATCGCTTCCAGAATCGATTCGAACTCAGGGTGCGAAGAGAGCTTTTCGAACCTGGCCCGCGAGCGCACCTCCGCCGACTTCCCACCGAGGATCGCCTGTTCGGCGCCAGCCCGAAGATCAGCCAGATTGGCTTCTGCAGGGCTGTTGAACCACGCCTTCTGTTCCTCCACCGAGACGAGCTCATCCAGGACGGACGTCCCGTATATGACTGCGCTGTGCTCGCGGTTGAAACAGGTGAACCCGTTGCGAGAGAGGTCGTAGATCAATTCGCGCTCTGCGGCCCTGAGGGTTTCCGTATTCGCAGTCTCCGGCATGTATCGAAACGACTGTATATTCGCCTCGTCATAGTTCTTGACGTGCTGCCGCAGTCTCGACACCACTGACGTGCTCGAGATTCCCACGTACATCTCGTGGGCCTCCCCCTCCCACAGGTACAGACCCGCCGGCTTACCGCTCCGCGTCTTCGCTAGAGCTCTAAGCGACTTGTCGGACATCGGGGTCGCCGGCCCGAATCCCTGTTGGTCTGCCCACGCGGCGACAGAGGGATCGGGCACCCAGTCTGGGATAAGTGAATTGCTGAGAGTAGCCATGAGCGGAGAGTAGCTTCTCACTAAGACACTCGTTCGTGAGCAGCGTCTGATTGGGCCAACCGTGCCGAAGTATCCCGGCTTCGTAGCGGGATACGAGCGACGATGACGTTCGCCCGGCATGCAGGCTCTTCTCCCCGAGTGATTCCCGGGAAGGTCCCGAAGCCCCGCAGAGCACCCTCTAGTCTCAGAGCCACCATGCCTCCCACCCCTGACATCGTCTCGGCCGCGCTCAAGACAGCGACGTCGTTCGTCCTGAACGCGGTCGAGGTCTTGCGTTTCGGCGGCCTTCAGACAGACGAAGAGCAATCTCCGTTCGAGATCGTCGCACGGCGCCCGATGTTCCGGTTGCGCCGCTACTACCCGCCGGCGGCGGGGGACGCTGGCCACAGTGGGGTCCACATCGATGAGGACGAGCCGCCGCGGCCGCCCATCGTGCTCGTACCGCCGATGATGATCTCCGCGGAGGTCTGGGACGTGTCCCCCTCGACCAGCGCCGCGGCCGCGCTGCACGAGGCAGGCATGGACCCGTGGGTGATCGACTTCGGTGCCCCGGACCTCGAGGCCGGCGGTCTCGAGCGCACCCTCACCGACCACGTGGTGGCCGTGAGCGACGCCGTCGACCTCGTCACCGCGGCCACCGGCCGCTCGGTGCATCTCGGTGGGTACAGCCAGGGCGGCATGTTCTGCTACCAGGCTGCGGCCTACCGGCGCTCACGCGACCTCGAGAGCATCGTGACGTTCGGTTCGCCCGTCGACTGGCGCGGCAACGCCCCGCTCGGCATTCCCGAGCAGGTGGTCGTCACCATCGCTCGCCTCGTCGCCGACTACGTCTTCAACGAACGCCCACTGCCCGGGTGGTTGGCCTCGACGGCGTTCCGTCTGCTCGATCCGATCAAGACCGCCCGTTCGCAGGTGGACTTCCTGCGCCAGCTCCACAACCGCGAAGCACTACTCGGCCACGAACGGCAGCGCCGCTTCATCGGGGGCGAGGGGTTCGTGGCCTGGTCCGGGCCCGCGATCGTCGACATGATGCAGCAGGTGATCGTCCAGAACCGGATGATGGTCGGCGGATTCGTCGTCGGCGACCACGTCGTCTCACTCGCCGACATCACCTGCCCCGTCCTCGCCGTCTTCGGCGAGGTCGACGAGATCGGCGTCCCGGCCGGCGTCCGCAAAATCGCGTCCGTCGCTCCCTCGGCCGATGTCTACGACTTTTCGGTCCGCGCCGGGCACTTCGGCCTCGTCGTGGGCTCGACCGCCGCCTCGCAGACGTGGCCCACCGTCGCCAAGTGGATCGACTGGATCGAAGACCGGGGGGCTCGCCCGGACGGCATCACCGAGGTCGACCCCGACACCGTCATCGACTCCTCCCCCACCAAAGCGATCATGCTCGCGGCAGACGGGGCGTTCCAGGCCGCCGGACTCGGGGTCGGCGTGGTGCGCGGTGCGGGGCAGCTCGCGTTGGGCGCCCTGCGGACGACGCGAGCCGTCGGATACGAGGCGGTGCGCGCGGCGCCGCGTCTCATCCGGCTGGGGCAGATCCAGCCCGCGACCCGCATCTCGTTCGCCAAGATCATCGGCGAACGCGCCCGGAATCAGCCGAATGACGCGTGCTTCCTGTTCTCCGACCGCGTCCACACGTACTCGGCCGTCGACACCCGGATCACGAACGTGGTCAAGGGCCTCATCACGGTCGGCGTGCGCCAGGGCGACCACGTCGGCGTGGTGATGGAGACGCGGCCCTCGGCGCTGGTCGCGATCGCCGCGCTGTCGCGTCTCGGTGCCGTGGCCGTGCTGCTGCCCCCGTCCCAGTCACTGCCCGAACTTCTCCAACTGAGTTCCGTGACCGACGTGGTCGCCGACCCCGAGCACGCGTCCAAGGCCACCGAAGCCGGAGCTCGGGCGCTCGTGCTCGGCGGTGGTGGCGGTGAGCGCGACCTGCCCGCGGCCCTCGGCGAGGACGTCGTCGACCTCGAGCGCATCGACCCCGAGGCGGTGGAGTTGCCCCGCTGGTACCGGCCGAATCCCGGCCGAGGGGGCGACCTCGCCTTTGTGTTCTTCACCCGCTCCACAGGCACGTGGCAGACCAAGCTCGTCACCAACCACCGGTGGGCGGCGTCCGCGTTCGGCACCGCCAGCGCCGCGCGTCTCACCACCGAGTCCACCGTCTACTGCCTCAGCCCCCTCCACCATCCATCGGGGCTGCTCACCACCGTCGGCGGCGCCGTGGCGGGAGGAGCCCGGATCGCGCTGTCCCGCGGTTTCGATCCGGCGACCTTCGACGAGGAGATCCGCCGCTACGGCGTGACGGTGGTGTCCTACACCTGGGCGATGATGCGCGAATTGGTGCGTGAGCCAGTGCATCCGCGCGAGACGCTCCCGACACTCTCACTCTTCATGGGGTCAGGCATGCCCCGTGGGCTGTGGCGGCGGGTCCTGGAAAGCTTCCCGGGCACGCGGGTCCTTGAGTTCTATGCCGGCACCGAGTCCGATGTGGTCCTGGCCAACCTCACCACCTCCAAGCCGGGCGCTCGCGGACGTCCACTGCCCGGCACCGCCGACGTGCGTCTCGTCGAGGCAGATCCCGACACCGGCACGATCCTCGCCGGCCCCGACGGCTTCGCCATACCCAGTGAGGTCGACGCACCCGGCGTACTTCTCGCCCGGCCCAGGCTCGGATTGGACGCTTCCGTGCGCCAACTCCGTGGGGTGTTCCGCCCCGGCGACACGTGGGTGTCGACCAATGACATCTTCGAGCGTGACAGGGACGGCGAATTCTGGCTGCTCGGCTCAGCGAGCTCGGTCGTCCACACCGAGCATGGTCCCGTCTACCCGATCCAGGTCGCCGACGCACTCGGCGATCTGCCCGAGGTAGACCTAGCCGTGCTGTACGAGGTCGATGGCGCAATGGGCCCGGTCGCCGTCGCCGCGGTGACCCTATGGGGTTCAGATCCCATTACCGCGGCCGACATCGGTGGCGCGCTGGCCTCGGTCCCGCCCGCCGGACAACCGGACATCGTCCACGTCGTCAAAGACATCCGGGTGACCAACTGGTACCGGCCGGATCCCAGGACGCTCGCAGCCCGGGGGTTGCCGAAGGCCGGCCCGCGTACCTGGATCCGCGATCCCGACACGGGTGAGTACGTGCGGCTGACCAAGGCGGTGCGGGAGGGGTTAATCGCGGGATGCTAGCCCGCCAATACTGATGTCCCTAAGCTGCCACATCCGCAGCGGCACCAATCCAAATTGATTCACCGGATTGCTGACACCAATCCTCCAATTTTGACGCAACAGGCGTTGCACGGAATTGGTCCAGCGATAACGACGCCCAAACAAAGCTTTGGACCAAGTCCGGCTTCACGCCTTTTCCGAGCATTCGCGCCAGCGCGATGTGAAGGATATGCCCTTGGTGCCCCTCCAAAGAAGAGCTTATCGACTCTGCATGGTCAACCACCTCTTTAACAAGCGAATCAACTTGTACAAGGTCCTTACTTCCTGCGTTATTCGTCTTGGCCAACGCCTGCGTTAGAAGTGATCGAACTTGCGATTCCAATGTCGATTCATCATCAATCGCGGACATAGATAGCCGGGCCACCGCCAAGCCGAGCCCACGGCGGTGCGACACCACGAACAAAGAGGACAGAGGAGAAGAAATTCTCGCGGTTTCACGCACGAGCCTATCCAGAGAATGCGGATACCTCTCGCGCTTGAATGCCAAATAGAGCTGGTGCAGTATATCGGTCGATCCGAGCACCTCAGAGTCCAAATCCCAATACGCGGTCGTAATCACACGGCTACCCACACCCCTCGCCCCATCGAGATCACGGTCCACCAAGACTTTGATTTCATCCGAAGCTGCACCGCGATCTAAAATACGCGCTACCGCTATCGCGTTGTTCTTTCCGGACGCAATTACGAAACCCAGTTTAGATCGATCAGTATGACGACTAATTAGCATCTCATCGGACTCCCCTTCTACTACGAGCACGAGACTGGCCCCCTGCTTCAGCATGACCGCAGCAGACGCAACCTCATTAGGGGTTACTGAAAACGGATTGCGAATCACCCTGCCACCTCAAGCAGTTGCATACGATTAGTCCAACGGCCAACAATCTGTGGAGAATGCGTTGCGACTACAAAGCGGAGTCCATTGAGCATTGACAGCTCGATCAAATCATCCAGAAACTGGCGCTGCCAAGCGATGTGCCACGAGATCTCTGGCTCATCAATAAGCACCAACTCGCCCGGCTTAGTCTCGAAGAGCAGACGATAGACGATCACAATAAGATGACTCTCCCCTGAAGAAAGATCGTTAATTGATATTTCGTCACGTGGAAGAGCTTTGCGATCCACCACAATTAGAAATCCACGGTCGCTATCGAATTCCAGCCGCTTACCAGACAACTTTCCGTTAACAATCCTCTGGAAGGCCTGCATTCTTCTGGACATCTCGTCGAACGTCGCAAGCTTTTCTTCGAGATCTGATAGATGCAGACTTATTGCAAGCTTCTGCCATGGTTCAATCTGGCCGGCAGGAAGTCGAATCGAGGAATCCTGCGAACCCAGCAGAGACAGCCGGGACAAATCGTTCTGGCGATTTATCACCGAATCATACCTCGCTCGAAGGTCACTCTCTTTCCTCATACTTTGAGGTGCGTCTGCTTCGATCAACCTGATCGCATATGATCTATCACTCGATTGCGCCTTAACGGAGTAGGCTGCACGGGCACTCTTGTTTCGGCTCGCCAAATCTTGAGCGCAACGCTCAATCGCCGTAATCACTTCAGAGGTTTCCCCCAATCGCGGCCGAATTGGCGTTTGAACCGAGGTCTCCCTGAGGCGTCCTATCTCAATTAAGCGCGCTGGAGCGGCCGCCGACAGCTCCGCCCAAACTTGTGGTACAGGTGCCACCTCTTCCGGCAGTTCGCTCATGTACGTCTCGATGGCGTCATCGTCCGATATAGCTTGATCCGTTGCTGAATCGACATTGACGTAGCCCGAGCCCATGCGGCGACGCCGAATAAACCCTTCCATGTTAAGCCAGCTGAGAGCCTTCTTCGCTACATCTGACGAAACTTCCGGGAACTCAAGTCTCCCCATCTCGGGGAGATAGGCTTGCAGATCTAACCTCTTGATTCCCTCGCTGCTATTCTTTTGATCAATATGTATCCAAGTGCCGTCGTGAAATTCGATTCGGAATGTCGCGAACTGAATATCGAACAGTTTCGATACGTTCGCATGCAGGGTCGCATCTAGTAGCTCTAAAAGTTTTGTCTTTCCCACACCATTGGGCCCATGGATACACACAAACTCGTCGTCAGCCGGGAATTCTATGTCGTGATCGAAAATTCCGAGCATTTTAAGGACCACCACTCGCACAACACGCTTTGGGGCGAGTTTTACATTTTCAGCCATTCTAGATGACCTCGCTTTTCATTAAAGTGTTCGACCACAGTAGGCAGGGGGGCAACAGACTTAAGGTAGTCATCCATAGGTGAGAACTATTACCATCCTCCCGCCCAAGCCCGCTGAACGGGAATTGAATGCGTCGATCAGCCGGGAGAAGGTGTCTCCACCATAACGCAAGATTAGTATATCTGGAGTCCACTAAGGCTGACGTTGGAGCCACCAACGCGCCGTGGCACAGATTCCCTCTTCGTCTAGAAGTGGTGGCGAGTGGGTGCCTTTGGTCTGGCGATCCAGCACCCGAAACCCGCCCGACGACAATCTTCCGGGTGGTGCCGCGCTGCCGAAGTCGGGACGACCCAAAGCCGCCGGCATTTGTGCTTTGAGCAGACTTTTTGAACGCCTACCAGGCCGCTCCGACGTAGTTCGAGTCGGGCATCGCTGCAGGGTGGTCTTCCCCGCAACTGGGACACGAATCCAGGGAGATCGTGGGTCGTAGTTCGTTCAAGGTGCGAGTGGTGCACTGGTCACTGACCCCCGCGCAGCTCGTGGTACCCCTCCGTGGTCATCTGCACGAGCCGCGAACAGCGGCCGTCCACGTTGTCCACGTAGCCGATCGATCGCACGTAGGGCGCGATCACCTGCACCTTCTGCAGCGGGGTCACGATCAGCAGCTGGATTCCGAGTTTGGCGAACAGCTCCAGCGCGTAGCGGGTCGAGGAGTCGGAGCCGCGGCCAAAGGCCTCGTCGATCACGGCGAAGCGGAAGTCGCGGGCCTTGTCGGCCCCCCATTCCAGCCCGAACTGGTACGCCAGCGACGCGGCCAGGATGGTGTAGGCCAGCTTCTCCTTCTGTCCGCCGGACTTGCCGTCGGAATCCCGGTAGTGCTCCCATTCCTGATCGGTCTCGCGGTCCCGCTCGGAGGCGGAGAAGGTGTACCAGTTGCGCACGTCGGTGACCCGGGCGCGCCAGGCGCGGTCGCCGTCGCTGTGGCCCTCGCGGCCCCGCAGCCGCTCGAGGATGGCGCGGACCTGCTCGTACCGCTCCTCGGAGTACTGCCCCTCGCCGCCGAACGCCTGGTCGGTGACCCCCCGTAGGTCTGCGCGGAACTGGCGGACCTCCTGGTTGACCGTGTTCTCCCGGTCCAGGCGCACGTACCGCCCGGGGTTGAAGTCGATCGCCCCCAGCGCCTCGTTGGTCTTCTCAATCTTCTGACCGATGTCATCGGCCTGGCGCAGCAGCCAGTTGTGGAAGCCGGCCAGCTCCCGGATCGTGTTCTTGCGCAGCTGCTCCTCGAACTCGCCCACGAACCGCGGGAGGTCGTCGTCGGCCAGGCGGGCGTGGAACCGCACGAACTCGTCCCGCGCGGCGATCGAGGCGTCCATCTCCTTGGTCTGGTCCGGCCACCGCCGGCAGATCTCGGCCATGGCCTGCTGGATGCGGGTGGTCAGGGCGTTGAGCTCCCGCTGGGCCCGCTCCACGTCGGCGTCCACGGCGTCGGCCAGCGCCTGCTCGGCGGTGTGTGCCTCGTCCGCCGTCTGTGCGTACTCGGCGCCCTTGTCCTCGGTGTAGCCCAGGCGCTCGCGCAGCTGCGGGTACACCTCCCGGGCGGCGTAGAGCAGCTCGTCGTCCAGCTCGGCTAGGGCGCGCTGGTCACGCGCCATCTGCCGGGTCTCGTGGTCGATGCTGCTCTGCCAGCGGCTGCGGTGGTCGGCCAGTTCCCGCTCGTCCTCCGCCAGCGCGGCCCTACGGCTGTCGAGGTCGGCCAGCCGCCGATCGATCTCGGCCATCTCGCTGCTGCCCTCGACCAACCGGCGCCGCTCCGCCTCGGCGGACTCGGCGCGCTCCTTGGCCTCGGCCCAGTCCAGGTCCCGCCACGTGGTGTGCTCCGCCAGGCGGATCAGCGCCGTGCGGGCCTCCCCCGCCGTGGCCTGCTCGCGCACCGCGGCCTCGAGCCGGGTGGCCCGCTCGGCGACCTCGCGCTCGAGCTGGGCGCGGCGGGCCCGCAGCGCGGTCACCTTGTCCTCGGTCCGCCAGCCCAGCACCCAGCCGCGGGCGTCGGTGGCGGACTGCCGGTCGTCCTTGACGTGCCAGCCTCGGGACCGGATCTGCCCCTGGATGGTCACGGCGCGATCGGCGGCGCGGAACTCCTCCATGGTGTCCGCGCACCGGTGGTCGGCGCGGGCGTAGAGCTCCTTGGCCAGGTAGCCCCGCAGCGGGGAGTCGGCGATCTCGATGGTGTCGGCCAGCAGCAACCCCGCCGCCTGCGGCCGCTGCAGCGGCACGTGCCGCTCGGGCACCCGCTCGTAGACCAGCCGGACGCCCACCTCGCGCCCGTCGGAGCGGCGGGCGGTGAGCCGGCGCGAGTTCACCCACTCGGACACGCCCGCGTACAGGCTCTCCGGCACCAGCAGGGACAGGGCGAACCCGCGCAGCACCCGCTCGGCCGCGCCGCGCCACTGCGCGTGCTCCTGGGCCACGTCCATCAGCTCGCCCGCGAAGGGCAGGTCGGCGGCGTCCCCCCCGAGCTCGGCGCACAGCTGGTCGCGGACCTGCAGCTGCTCAGCGGGAATGTTGCTCGAGCGCCCGGACACGCTCTCCAGTTCCTGGGTCACCTCGCGCAGCAGCCGCCGACGCTCGCCGTGGTCCATGACCAGGGCGTCGTGCCGGGTCTTGAGGTCGGCAGCCAGGGCGTCGAGCTCAGCCTGGCGGGCGGCGACCTGCTCGGCCAGGCGGGTGAACCCCGCCTCGTCGGTCACCGGATCCAGCCCGGCGCGGTGGAGGGCGTCGGTGAACCTGTCCCGACGACGACGACGCTCCTCGAACTGCTCCCGCGCTGCGGTGGCATCGCGCTCGAGGTCACCCACGCGATTGCCGCCGGATTCGGCCCGCACGGTGACCAGGCCATCGCGCTCGGTGGCCAGCTCCTGCGTCCGCTCGCGCATGCGGGCCAGCTCGGCGGTGGCGGTGGCGACCTCGTGGCCCAGAGTGTCGATCTCGGACTGGCGCAGGGCCAGCCGCAGTTCGGCGAAGTAGGGCCGGATCGCCATCCGCTCGTCGCGCAGCCGCTCGCGGCGCCGCAGGGCGGCGTCGAAGGTCTCGATGGACTCGACCAGCGGCTCCAGCGCGTCGAGCTGGGTCCGGGCGCGCTTGACGGCGTCGTGGGCGCGGGTGAGGTCCTCGAAGTGCCGCAGGATCCCCTCGATCCGCGCCGAGGCGTCGGCGGGTTCGAGCATGTGGGTGCGGACGAACTCGTTGAGGTCGCCGACCGACTTCATGGAGATGGTCTGGTGGAACAGCTCCATGGCCTGCTCGGACCGGATCCCCAGCAGCCGTCGCATGGCGCGGCCGTAGGTCGGGAAGTCCTTCTCCACCGCGGCGCCGGAGTCCTTGAGCCGGGTGAGCAGCGTGGACAGGTCGGTGCCGAAGTCGGTGAAGTCGCCCTCGATCGACAGCGACCGGTCGGCGGTGACGAAACGTCGCCACGGCTGGCCGGTGGCGTCCTGCTGCTGGAAGACCTGGGCGAGGGTGACCTCGTCGCCGTAGCCCTCGTTACGGAACACGCCCAAGATCACCGAGTACGAGCGCGCGTCCCGCAGCCCCACGGGCCGGACGGTGCCGGTGGCCTCGTTGCGCTCGGTCTTGTGGTGGCCCTCGACGTAGGACCGCAGGGTGCGTTCCTTGCGGGCGGCGCCGGCGGCCTTGTTGTAGTCGATCCTGTGCGAGGGCAGCATCAGCGTGCTCACCGCGTCCACGAGGGTGGACTTGCCGCTGCCGATGTCGCCGGTGAGCAGGAGCGTCTCCCCCGCCGGCTCCAGGTGCCACACCCGGGAGTCGAAGGTGCCCCAGTTGAGGACCTCCAGACGGGCCAGGCGGAACCCGGGCCGGCCCTTGACGCCCAGCTCGACCGGGGAGAACAGGCCGCTGGCCGTGCCGCTCGTCAGGCCGCTAGTCATTCTGTGCCCCCGCTTCGGCGTACTCGGCGAGCTTGGCCGAGAAATCGGACAGGGTCTCGGCGTCGACGTACGCCTTGAGGATCCGGCGGACCTCCCACGTGCCCCTTCGGTCCTTGAGTTGGCGCAGGAACCCCATCCCGACCAGCCGGTTGATGGAGGCGTCCACCTGGTGGGCCTCGCGGGCCTCGTCGGTGCTGCGGGCCAGGAAGAGCTGGATCATCTCCACGATCTCGTCGTGGGTCAGCACCAGCTGGCCGGGGTCACCGGCGGACTCGAACTCGGCGAGTCTCTTGCGCAGCAGCACCAGCAGCAGGCTGTCGGCGTAGGTCAGGCTGCGGCGGCGGATCACCCGGGGCAGGGCGTCCTCGCCCTCCGGGGTGTCGGCGGTGCGCAGGTAGGCGTAGCCCTCGTCGTCGTCGATCACCACCTCCAGGCCGACCACCGCGAAGTGGTCGCGGACGGCGCCCTGGTGGCGCACGAGGTCGTCCCAGGCGTCGGTCTCCTGGTAGACCACGCCCTGCATGAGGCGGATGGCGCTGACGGCCACGGCTCGTTCGGGGGCGGCGCGGTCGGGTGCGGAACGGTCCGGATCGCTCATCGGCGCCGGACCTCCACCCGCGGCATCGTCGCGCGCATGTGTCTGCCGAACTCGTGGTACTCGATCACGGTCTCCTCGTGCTCGTGGGTGGTCACCTCGAGGTCGTCGTCCTTGAGCGCCAGGTAGCCGACGATCTCGGCCGCCCCGTGCTGCAGGGGGTACATGGTGACGATGTCCTCCAGTCGGGCGGTGCCGCGGACCGGGATCAGCGCCCGGATGCGGGAGGCCAGGCGGGTGGGGTCGACGACGACCTGGTCGGTCAGCACCGAGGTGTCGACCTCCTCGGTGTCCACAGGATCGAGCAGGCTGTTGACCTCCGCGGCGGGCCGGGCGGTGAACAGCGGACGATCGGTGGGCAGCGCGACGTCGACGGCAGTCTCCTCCAGCTCCAGCCCGAGGTCGGGCAGCTCGCCCTCGCGGACCTGCAGCGCCGAGGTCTCGATCTGGCGCACCAGGTCCAGCACCCGGCGGTTCTCCAGCCACACCCGGTCGTCGGTGAAGCGGCGCAGCTGCTCGGAGATGTTGCGGACCGTCTGCTGGGTGCGCTCCGCGGCCTCCGCCCAGCCGTGGTGCACGGTGCGCAGGCGCCGGTCCGCGCCGAGCTCGTCGATGCCGGTCAGGCGCTCGAGCAGCATGGACAGCTCCTCCTGGCCCGAGGTGGACAGCAGCAGGTCGTAGAAGGCCTGGAAGCTGCGGCCCTGGTCGGAGGAGTCGATCATGCTGCGGCCGTGGACGAGCTCGGCCAGCAGCTCGCCCTTGCTGCCCTGCCACGTGGCGATGCGTTCGCGCGCCGAGCGGTCCAGGGCGCGGAAGTTCTCCTCCACCTGGCGGAAGTCGGCCAGCAGCTCGCGGGCGGTGGTGGCGAACTGTTGGTAGCGCTCGCGGACTGCGGTTCGGTCCAGCAGGCCGGACTGCGGGTCCTGGCGGAGCTGGTCGATCTCCCGCTCGATGTCCTTTTTGCGGCGCTCGAGCTGGTCCAGGCGCTTGGCCGGGTCGGACTCGGTGCCCTGGGCGATCTGGCGCAGCAGGTCCACCGCGGTCTGCAGGCGCGACTCGGTGCCGACGAAGGAGGTCTCGGCCAGCCCCTGCACCCAGGCGTAGGCCTTTTCCAGGGCCGGGGTGGCGTCGTAGTGGATCTCGTCCGCGCCCAGCGGATAGAAGCGGCGCAGGAAGCCCGCCTCCGGGCCCGCCCAGTCCGCCAGATACTCGGCGGCCGTGCGCAGGAAGCGTGGGTTCTGTGGATCCTGAGCGTTGATGGCGTAGAGCTGGTCGTCCAGCGCCGCCACCAGTTCGCCCTCGGAGCTGGCTCCGCGGCCCTCCTCCACGAAGAACCGGCCCAGCACCGTGAGCAGCAGCGGCGCGTGCGTGGCGCGCAGCATCCGCCAGGCGGGGTGCCGCTCGCGCAGCGCCTCGATCTGCGCGTACTCCACGTGGGGCTCCTCGGGGTGGGTGGACTGTCGGTGACGGCGGCTCGGGCGCCGAGGGGACAGTCTAGGAGCGGGGGGCGAGGAGGTCGCGGCGGGGCGATGGGCGGGAGCTAGGTCATCAGCCACGGCTATGGCAGACGGCCCGTCACCCTGGGAAAACGCGGCCCACGGCGATGACGGGGATCGAGACGGTCTTCTTAATTGCCGCGGCGTTGTCCACGTACGCGCCGATCGTGTCCGGGAGGGGGCCGTCGGTGAAGTTGTCGAAGGGGTTGCGGCCCCAGCCGGCCACGCACGAGAGCCGGTGGCTCCCACCCCATCGGTCACCGGCTCTCATAGCCAATAACGGTGGCTCCCAACCTCAATATCCAGTGGATCCCGAACCCTCAAGTACTCACGGGCTGCCCCCAGCCGGCAGACTCCCGAGATGAACTCAAGCCCGGCGTCCTCGAGAGGAAACCGGGCTTGAGGGCATTGGTAGTCCTTGCTGGCGCTAAGACCAACACCCCAAGGCCCGCCGATCAGGATGGTGAGCAGGAGACTTCCGTGCATCGACCTCTCCGAGCAAATGCGGCGCGAAGTGGTGAGTCTCTACGAGGCCGGACAAACTAGCCGAGCGGTCGCCGAAGAGTTACAGATTGGGAGGACAACCGTCCTAAAAGTACTGAAGCAAGAGGGTGTCATGATTCGACCCCAGGGGGTTCATTAGGCCTAAACTAGACTGCCATTCACCTGAAAGACGAAAAGGCAATCTTCACCCACAACCGAAACCCAAGAAGCTCATCTCATTTCAGCAAACCATAGCGCCGAACTACCAAGATGACGACAAAACTATCCGTAAGCCGGAAAACGGTCCCCCAATATAATTCCCCATTGACGAATAGCTTCCTCGTGGTCACCTCGATCCTCAGCAGCAATCGCCAAGTCGGCCCTGGCACGCGCAGAACCTAACGACTGATTGACTAATGATCTTGCCGAATCAGTCAAGTAGTTTGAAATGTCTCCACCAAATCCAGCGGGATCCAAGACTGAAAGATTGTATTGGTTATGATCGAAAAACATGCGTAGCGCAGTTCTTCTATTGGCACCAAGAGAGCTGAAGGACCGGGCAGCTAGCATTTCAAGATGGAACGAAGAAAGTCGAGAACTGTGAGCTCTATTCCATTGTTTTGCAATGACTACGAACCGCTTAAGGTTGCCACCAAGCTCGCTATTCCGGCGGTTCATGTAAGACTCGTGCTCCAGAGGATTTGTGTTCAGCCACCCGCCCGAACCGTCGGGTATACCGTATCCCCCACCCGAGTACTTCACTACAGCTGCCACATCAACCGATAGACCATCTGCGTAAAAAAGTCGCACCGCCTGTCCACGGGTTCCTATTTTCCTCACGGTAGACGCGTCATTCAGTGACTGCCTTACTCTATACAGGAAGCTTGAAGAGTTCGTCTGGTAACTGGAAGACCACAAGTCCGGGTCGACATGCAGATGAACTAATAAGTCAATGTCGTCAAACGGCCTGCTCGCCGTGTGACGTCCGAGAGAACCAATCACCTTTGTAGACTGGTACTGCATTGTAGAAGAAGAGGGGAAAGCAGTCATGAGCGAATTTACTACGGCAGTTTTTCTTTGCGACACCTTGGCCCGCGTGTCGTTGTCTTCAGCAATGGAGACATAGAACTCATCAAACGCACTCGCTATTGTCGGAGCCATCAACTCTTCCTCACATTACTAGATATCTGGTGCGCCGCACTCTTCATAGCTCTTTCGTTCTGCTTCCTCTTCAGCCAATAAATAAAATCTGGAACTTGTGGTGCGTCTCTCCGCAAGTCAAATAGTCTCGCTTGCCAAACTAAGAGGTCCTGCGACTGCAAGTTATCTGCACCGTCAGCAAGCTTCTGCTCGATAGCCGCTGCCAAATCGCGGCGGTCGTCAGCCGCCCGCGCGATGAGCCGCCGATACTCCCAGATGTCTAGAAAAGCGGGAAGAAGTGGCAACACCATCGCGAGAATGAAGTCACTAAGGGCAACTTCAACAACTAACCCTGCACTGACTATTACCGCAGCCCAAACAACTACGATCCAGGTCCACACGCGCGCAGTAGTTCGGAGCAATCGGTCCGCATACGAAGCATTAGCGCGCTGAGCGATCGCGACGGACACAAGGCCATCTTGCTCTTCGTCCATCGGGTACCAATTACGTAACTTCTGGCTATTAACTCGCTGTTGTAGTTCTGTATCGTCACCCGACAGCAGGTTGATTTCCTCAATCGGTGGAGTGGTGGAGCGAGCCCCAGTGTTAGGCATTCCGAATACCCGAAAGTCAAACAGCTCCTGAAGGGATGCCGCCTGATCCACCTGGCGCCGCTCGCAAAGCGAAAGGGTAGTTCGACCAAGGAATATCCAGAGGCCCGCGACGGCGCCCGCGACAACGGCAGTCCCTGGAAAAAAGACCGAAAGAATGGGGCCAAGGATCGCAATCGCCGCCATTCCAATCCAGCGCAACCCCATCCAGCGCTTTGATTTCGAGTACAAAGCGCGTTGCGCGACGAGCAACCGTAGCGACTCGGTCGCATTCTGCGCCGCGAGCATCTCGGCGCTAGTTGGAACTTCATAGTCAAATCGATCGTCCGTCATTTTACCTCACTAAACACTATAAACTTAGTGTAAGGAAATCAGCCTTTATTGACTAGTCCAATATTTATGGTATAACCGTAAGCGCAAAGAGCATCTTCGGGCATTATCCCCGAACTTTAAAATCGATGTAAGCAAAAATAGTGCGTGCGGCGTTTATCGCCAATAGCGCCTCCCCTTCGCCCAGCAGCGCATCATTGGGATGCGCAGGAGTCGCATTATTCCGAAGCGTCGTCAGCGCATCAAGAGTTGCTGCCATCGAATAGAGCACCCGACTGACTTCCTCCGCGCGCTGCCCAGTCGGGGTGAGTCGCGGATGATTCTCACGAAGCCTCTTCACCGCGTATTGTAGGGTGGGTCGCTTGGGCAGGGCAATGTCAACCTCTGCACAGAGTGCGTTCATGTGTCCGTGAAGCGCCGTATGTACGCGATCCACTGCACTGGCCGGGCCGCTAGTGCGAATAAGGTTTTCTGCATCGACCAAAGCCTGCCGAACAACTGCACTCATCGACTCAATCGGCTTGGGGCTCGCTACGACCGGCGCCCCCTCCAGCTGCCGAATCCATCCGTCGACAGTAGGCTTGAAATGTCGACGAACCTCAGAGTCTGAAGGAAACCGCTCCAGCACCCCTCGCAAAATCTTTGCTTGCCGGTCTGGTGTCTGTCCGGTCAAGATCGTGATAAACCGTTGCCGGGTAGTGCCTTCGAACTCGTCCGGGAAGATGTCGTAGATGCCGCAATACTCAGGATAGAAATCCGTGTGTGTCCGATAGTTGAAGTCCCCGAGATAGCCGCCGTCTACACCAATGTAGCGGTTTACAAGGCGAAGAGCGTCCCGCTCTGTAAGTTCCGTCACTATTCGCCACTCCCGCTACTTAGCCCGAAGAATCGCTCGTAGAATGCACCCAACTTCTGGATCACGCGCTGCTTCCGCTCACCATGGCCGCCAGCGCTCGCGAATCGAGATACCGGCGGTAGCACCTTGGTGATTGCGGTACCAGTGGTACGCAGAGAACCGGCGCGGAACGACGCCTCGACGAAGTCCCGCGCATTGTCGGCACGAAGATTCTCTTCTTCGATGATCTTAGCTAATTCAGCTTCGCGCCTAGCGGCAATGAACGCCTGCCACTCATCGTCAATGGCACCGTCGACGGATACCGAGTCGACGAAGTCTTCAATGAGGTCCTTCTTGTTTCGCAAGGTTGGGCTCGCGTCGACCGCACGGGAGATTTCAGCACGAATCTTCTTGTCCGCGCCATCGCCACCATGCTCCTCGCGAAACTTGGCGACAAGCATTAGAATGTAGTCGACGTTGATTTCAACCTGCTTGATCAGCTCGACTTCGAAGACCACGTCGTCGTTAATTAGTTCCTTGTCGCTGTCCCTGTCTTTACGGAACTCGGCATAGAGGTCGAGGTAGACACTGCGGTAGTCCTGCCCCTGGCGCTCGCTGAGGATCTCGTTGCCGGCGAAGTCGTCAAACGAGGTGAGGATGTTCTCCAGCCGAAGAACCTGACCGAACAGTACGATGAATTCCTTCTGGGCAGCCTCACCGACGATCGGTTGTCCGAGCGGGAACGCCGACAGCATCTCGTTCACCTTCGCGGCGTACTCGCCGTAGTACTCCCCGTATGGCTTGAGGATCACCACTCCGCGGGCGTCCTTATTCCCAAATAGCTCCAGCGCCTTGTTGGTGGCGTCCTCGAGGTCGCGAAAAGCCACTATGTTGCCGTAGGTCTTCACCGAGTTCAGGATGCGGTTAGTGCGGGAGTATGCCTGGATCAGGCCGTGCGCGCGCAGGTTCTTGTCCACAAACAGGGTGTTCAACGTGGTTGCGTCGAACCCGGTGAGGAACATGTTGACCACGATCACCAGGTCCAGTTCGCGGTTCTTCAGCCGCTGCGACAGGTCCTTGTAGTAGTTCTGGAATTTGTCGGCGCTGGTGTCGTAGCTAGTGCCGAACATCTCGTTGTAGTCGACGATCGCATCTTCGAGGGCAGAGCGGGCATCGGTCGGGAGATCGTCGGTCTCGAAGCCCTCGTCATCGATGATCCCGTCTTCGACAGCTTCATTGGCGCCATACGAGTAGATCATCCCGATCTTGAGGCGCTTGTCAGTCGGCAGCTTTTCCTGCTCCCGCTTCAGCACGTTGTAGTAGATCCGTGCTGCCTCAATCGAGGCAGTAGCGAAGATGGCGTTGAAGCCGCGCACGCGCTTCCGTTCGCGTACGGCTTCGGCTTGACGACGGGTCCGCGTCGCCTGAGACACATTGGTCACCACTGAGTGCTCGTAGCTGGATGAACGCTTCGTCTTCTGGTCGAAGTGCTCCAGGGTGTACCTGACGATCTCGCCGATGCGGCGCTCATCCAGTAGCGCCTTCTCTCGGTCGATCGCCGAGACCTGCTTGTCGTCAGGATTGCCGACCTTGATCGTATTGATGTAATCGATCCGGAATGGCAACACATTCTTGTCGGTGATCGCGTCAACGATCGTGTAGGTGTGCAGCTTCTCACCGAAAGCTTGCTCAGTGGTCTTGAACTGCGGGTTACCGCCACTGCCGCTGTTCTCGGCGAAAATCGGCGTGCCGGTGAAACCGAACAGATTGTAGCGCTTGAACGCCTTGGTGATGTCGGTGTGCATATCACCAAACTGCGAACGATGGCACTCGTCGAAGATGATCACGACGTGCTCATTGGTAATGCCGTGATTCTTATTGGCCTTGATGAAGGTCGAGAGCTTCTGGATCGTCGTGATTATGATCCGAGCAGTCGGGTCTTCGAGCTGCTTCTTCAACACCGCCGTTGAGGTGTTGGAGTTCGCCGCACCCTTTTGGAAGCGGTCGTACTCGCGCATCGTCTGGTAGTCGAGGTCCTTTCGGTCAACGACGAATAACACCTTCTCCACGCTCGGCAGTTTCGAGGCCAGTTGTGCGGTCTTGAACGATGTCAGCGTCTTGCCCGACCCCGTGGTGTGCCAAACGTAGCCGCCGGCCGCGATTGTGCCGAGTTGCTTGTAGTTCGTGGCAATGTCGATGCGCTGCAAGATTCGCTCCGTCGCGACGATCTGGTACGGGCGCATTACCAGCAGCAACCGATCGGCGGTCAGCACGCAGTAGCGGGTCAGGATGTTAAGTAGCGTGTGCTTGGCGAAGAAGGTCTTGGCAAACGACGTCAGGTCTTGGACTGGCTTGTTCTGTGCATCAGCCCACCACGACGTGAACTCGAACGAATTTGAGGTCTTGCGACCGTTGCCCGTCTTCTGACCCTCTTTGAGGTGCTGACTGCGAGTCGTGTTTGAGTAGTACTTCGTCAGCGTGCCGTTGCTGATGACGAACAACTGCACGTACTCGAACAGCCCAGAGCCCGCCCAGAAGCTATCGCGCTGGTAGCGATTGATCTGGTTGAACGCTTCACGGATGTCGACACCACGCCGCTTGAGTTCGATGTGCACCATCGGCAGCCCGTTTACTAGGACCGTCACGTCGTAGCGGTTGGCGTAGCGCCCGCCAGCACTCTCCACCTCAGAAGGATCGGCGCGGTCCACCTCGTACTGGTTGATGACCTGCAGCCGGTTGTTGTGGATGTTCTGCTTGTCCAGCAACGTAATGTTCTTCGTTGAACCATCATCACGTTTGAGGATCTGCACATGATCTTCCTGGACGCGCACGGTCTTCTCAGCGATGCCGTCATTCTTTCCGGAGATCTTGTTCTCGAAGAAGTCAACCCATTCTGCATCCGAGAACGTGATGTGATTTAGCGCCTCCAGTTGCGTCCGGAGGTTAGCCACCAGCTGCGCTTCAGAGGTGATCGCCAGATACTCGTACGCTTGCGATTCCAGCAGCTTGATTAGCTCCCGTTCAAGCGCAGCCTCGGACTGATACGCGACCTCTGACGCTTCATCAGGCACATATTCAGCGACGACGGTGCTCTCCGCTGAGACTGCGATCGGGTCGTACTTGCGTGGCTTCGCTTGGCTCATGAGGCGGCCTCCTCGAAGGTCAGCAGTTTATCGCGGTAGTACTCGTACTGATCGCGCCGAGCCGCCAATTCAGCAGAAAGCTCCAGGATAAGGCTACTCACTGCAGTTTCGAGCGCATCCAGACTTTCGACTATCCTTTGCTGCTCAGCAATGGAAGGAACCGGAAAACGAAGTCCGGTAACTTGCGATTTACTCAGGTGGGTCTGATCCATCCCGTTGTCATGCGACAGCAGGTTAGGATTTCGATCAAGGAAGTAATAGAGAAACCTAGGATGGACGCGGCCCCGGTCCTTCACACGAATCCTCGCCACCCGTTGATTAATTGCATATGCATTGTCTCGATCTATGTAAAAGGTTCTCGCCAGAGCACGACCATTCGGGAGGTCACTCAACACAAGCGCAGTATCGCCTTCGCTCGCTGGCGTCCGAATGTCACCCAATCGCACAAATCGATTCGCTTCACCGTTACGGGAAATAAACCGAGCAGTCACGATCGGTATATCACCTTCGGGGTCAGCCAACTTCTCATGAGCCTTGCCGTTCGCGTATTCCGCAACATCACTCAGATTTGTCCACTCGATACTAGAGTCGAACGACAGAAGTTCGCCGCGAAAGTGATCAAGCTGACGGCAACGTGCTTCCGTTTCTGATTCCAGCTCTGATCTGAGCTCAAACTCGAGTTGAGTGTAATCGTCCAACACTCTGACAATCTCACGTTGGACTTCGAGCGGAGGCATTGGTATACCGTACTTCATGATCGCAGCCTTATTACCCCGTGGCATTTTCGCACCCTTCGCATACCTCATGCTGTAAGCAAAAAATGCATCTGAAGATAGGAGATAGTAAAGAAATTCCGCCAAAAGAACTCTGTTCGAGCCTTCGCGAATTCTAATTGCAAGCACATCACCGCTGCAGCCACCCGAACTCGTAGCGCGCCATACCTTTTTGAGATAAGGCCGGATGTTACCCATTAAAATGTCGCCGGGCTCATACCCAGTCAGACGCGAGGTGTTCGGTAGGTAAGTTGCGTCAACCCGACCACCCCTGTCACCTACCAAATTATCGACGCCAACGAAGCTTGTCCCGTCAAGATCGGCAGCGACAACGCGCGTTCGCGAGTAGTCAGCCACCTCCGATAGTGGCACGTGGCGCACACCATCCGGACACAACTCGGCTATTAGATTGTCTATACGGCTCACTTAGAGCCCTCCAGCTCTGCCACGATGTCATCTATAGACGTGCGGAGTTGTTGTTGACGAGTCACAATGCGGCCGATTTCTCCATTCAGTTCGGCGATATCGACGATCTCGTTGAGATCTTCCTGTTCAACAAAGCTTGATACTGCGATGTTGTAGTCGTTGGCCGCGATCTCTTCGTTTGCCACAAGTTTCGCGACATGGTCGGCATCTACGCGAGCCGCAAGGGTGTCGAGGATGCGATCCTGGTTCTCCGGAAGCAGCTTGTTCTTGTTGCCAAGGCGCTTGAATTCTGCCGAGGCATCGACGAAGAGCACGCTATTGTCCGACTTGGACTTCTTAAGCACGATTATGCAGGTGGCGATCGTGGTACCGAAGAACAGATCTGGCGGCAGCTGTATCACCGCATCGACGTAGTTGTTGTCGATCAGATACTTTCTGATCTTCGCCTCTGCACCACCACGATAGAGCACACCCGGGAACTCAACAATCGCCGCGGTTCCATTCACTGCCAGCCACGACAGGATGTGCATGGTGAAGGCCAAGTCAGCCTTAGACTTCGGAGCAAGTACGCCCGCAGGGGCGAATCGTTCGTCGTTGATCAGCAGTGGGTTGGCGTCGCCCTCCCACTTAATTGAGTAGGGCGGATTGGAAACGATCGCTTCGAACGGCTCGTCATCCCAGTGCGCGGGATCAGTGAGTGTGTCACCGTGTGCGATGTCGAACTTCTCGTAGTTCACGTCGTGTAGGAACATGTTAATACGGGCAAGGTTGTAGGTGGTCAGGTTGATTTCCTGGCCATAGAACCCGCCGACGTTATCCTTGCCCAGCACCTTGGCAAACTTGAGCAGTAGGGATCCTGAACCGGCTGCCGGGTCGTAGACTCGGTTGACCCTCTTCTTGCCCGCCACAGTGATCTTCGCGAGCACTTCAGAGACTTCCTGGGGAGTGTAGTATTCACCGCCTGATTTGCCGGCCTGAGATGCGTACATCTGCATGAGATACTCGTAGGCATCTCCGAACAGGTCGATCGAATTATCCTCGAAGTTGCCGAGCGGGAGGTCCCCGATGGCGTCGAGCAGCTTGACTAGCCTCTCGTTGCGCCTAGCGACAGTGTTCCCAAGCTTGGAGCTGTTGACGTCGAGGTCGTCGAACAGTCCCTTGAGGTCGTCCTCGCTGTCAGAGCCGACAGCCGAACCTTCGATGTTCTTGAAAACTCGCTCAAGCGTCTCATTCAGATTGACGTCCCGCGCAGCACGCTCACGAACATTAAGAAAGAGCTCAGATGGCAGAATGTAGAATCCTTTTTCGTCAACCGTATCTTTTCGACCGAACTCGGCATTCTCGTCGTCCAGCTTTGCGTAATCGAAGTTCGTGTCACCGGCTTCATGTTCAAGATTATTTAGATAAGCGGTGAGATTCTCGGAGATGAATCGATAGAACAGCACGCCGAGCACGTAGCTCTTAAAGTCCCAGCCGTCGACGCTACCCCGTAGGTCATTGGCAATGCGCCAAATCGTCTTGTGTAGCTCGGCTCGCTGCGCTTCTTTTGTCTTCGGTGACATTTCAATCTCTCCTGGGCTTCGATTAACTGCCTCTATATTTGATGTTTGTATTTTAGCATTTCATCGAACACTTGTGCGAGCGCGGTTGCGCTGTACTGTCAGACCCCCTCAGGTTGCCAGAGGACTACCACAAGTCCGGGCATTCTGGCCGCGAGCCGCACTGTGCTCTCTCAACGCTTGTCGCCGCGCCTGATCACGACGGCGTCCGCTGGATTTGGCTCCAGCCCGATGACGTCGTAGAGCTTCCGCATCGCGGTTATTCGCCGACGGATGGTGCTCTCGCTATACTTTCTCCTGCGAAGAAGAGCCACGTACTGGCGAAGGTCCTGCACGGTCAGCGCGAGTACGTCCTTGTCACGTTCCTCAGCCCACATGAACACGTCGTCCAAGTCGCCCCAGTATGCCCTCGCGGTGTTGTAGCCGTACGGCAATAGCACCTGCTTACGGAGCTCATCGAAGCGCTCGTACCGGGCCTCGAGCTCCCTAATGATCGGCAGCAAGTAGTCCGGGCAGTAAGACAACCGCTCCGGTTCCGATTCATCACCGCCCTCTCGCATGCCACGACTCTATCCGGCTTAGTGCTATCACGCTTGTACTTCTACGTTGTCTACCTGCGAAGTTAGCGTGTTTTCCGTCAGATCCGCTGTTTGCGGGTGACCCGCACAGCCAATTGATTGGAGACTACAGTGTCCGGACTTCAGCGCATTCCAACGAGCACACCCGCTTCGTATCCAACGGCTACAGGAGGCCGCCTCTCCCGTCAGACCGCCCGCGGCTTGGCGACGATCGATCACTCCACAGAGATCATGAGGGCCCGTGTCGCAGCGGCCGGCGAAGTTCACCAAACCCAAGTCGATGCCGTGGCCCGCGCTGGCGCGTACGCGATCCAGCAAGTTGCGCTGTTGGCGCAGATCCAGCAGGAACTCGCACTTGCGGCCTCGGCTGCATCCGGGGACCTGGACTTCATCAAGTCGATGACCACTAGCGGCATCGGCCAGGTTGTCGCTGACACCAGTCGGGCGGTGAATCGATGATCTCGACAGTGGTTGTCGTTATCGCTATCGCCTGCCTGCTTGAGGTGTTGAGCCAGGACGACGCAAAGGCGGCGGAAATTCTCGACCATCTTCGAACCTTCATCGAGCCCTGAGCGGGCCGGCCGAACACATGAGGTCCGAACCCTGAGGCGTGGACCACGGCTGAACTGCGGCCCGGTAGTCATACGGAGACCGGGCCGCAGATTTATCGGACGTCTACTCAAATTAATCCACCTAGTGGAGGTCTCGGGCGGCGATGAGCCCGGTGATGAAGTCGGTGACGCGGTCGGCTTCGGCGTCGGTGAGGTCGAAGTATTGGCCTCCGACGATGGTGCGGGCGGGGCCGAGTGGTTCGAGTCCGTAGAGGATTCGGGTGGCGGCTGATAGCGCGGCTCGATTGGCGATGGATCTGATCGAGCAGTCGAGCGCACCAGCGATTGCTGTGAGCTGATCGCGACTGATGACGGCGGGTGGCGTGGCCTGTCTATAGGCGGTCGGTTGTGACTGGCCGCGTTCCCATGCGCTGATCCATGGGGATTTCACGCCGATGGCCACTGCCAGTTTGAGCTGGGTGAGTCCGGCCTCCATACGTGCGGCGCGGATGGCGCGGCCGAGCGAGCGGGCTTCCTCTGGGGTCAACGGGACTCCTTCCCTGAAATGCCTTGGTGAACGGTGACCAGAACGGACCAGTTTCCGTCGTGGACGGAGGTCGCCACAACCGAGGTCTGCGCGTTGTTCTGGGGGTAAAGCTGGTGAAGGCGGCGGTCGAGAGCCATATGAGCATGAAGCTCACTTGGCCCGGACCCGATGATGAACATGTCGACCATTTTGCCCGGCCCGCGGATTGCGTCTGGTATCAGATGTGGTCGACCCCCCCCAAAAAAAAGCTGATGCATGCCACTGCGGCCTCGACCGCCGGTGGACAGATGGCGACGGGGCTGTGGCGGACTCGGGCTACCACTTCTACTCGAAGCAGCTCACGGACCAGTGGGACGCGCGGCACGAGACCTGCGCGCGGTCGCCGAGTTCGGGTGGAGGGAGCACAACTGCGACGTAGAACTCGCGATGTCAAGTACACATGGGTCCACACCACTGTGAAGTCCACGGACGACGACGCGGCCGACGGCGTCGTGACCTAGCGCATGAAGCACTACTTCCGAGACGGCGGAACCGCGGCGGTGCACTTCCGGTCGTGCGTGCGGAAGAAGCTCCTCAGGGTCCGTGCGGGGGCTCGCCAGTACGCTCAAGCGGTGCCCCCAGTCGGACTCGAACCGACACTTTGACGGTTTTAAGCCGTCTGCCTCTGCCAATTGGGCTATGGGGGCTTGCCGACCTCGCCACAGCGGGGCCGGGTGGCGCGCGGGCCGTCGGGCCAGGCTTAAGTGGCCAGCCGGGTCAGCACCGACATCCCAATGCCGTCCAGGATGTCCTTCTCACTCACCGTGAGCTCGGACAACCCCGCGCGCTCTGCCATCTCATCACACAGCGCCTGGACCACGATGGAGCCCCCACCGATCACGTCCGCACGACCCGGATGCATCGGCCCCATGCTGCGGCGCTCGGTCACCGACGAGGCGACCAGGCGGTCGCACACCTCCCGCATCCGGTCCAACGTGATGACGCTGCCGTGGATCCGCTGTGGGTCGTACTCCCCCAACCCCTGCGCTAACGCGGACAGAGTGGTGAAGGTGCCGGCCACGCCCACCCAGCGGGCGGCCCGTCCCACCGGGACGTCGCCGGCCTCGGTCAGTGCGTCGGCGACCACCGCGCGGGCCTCGGCGATCTCGCCGGCCGTGGGCGGGTCCGAGTGGAGTACCCGCTCGGTGATGCGCACGCAGCCCACGTCGAGGCTGCGGGCCCCCAGAAGCTGCACCTCGCCGCGGACGAGCTCGCCCACCACGATCTCCGTGGACCCGCCGCCGAGATCGGTCACAACGAACGGGCCGTCGGACGCCGACAGGTCGGACACCCCGCCGGCAAAGGTCAGCTCGGCCTCGGTCTGCCCGGAGATCACCTCGGCCTGCGCGCCCGGGAAGTGCCGACCGAGTACCTCGGCGGTCATACCGAAGAACTCGTCCTTGTTGCGGGCGTCGCGGGTGGCGGAGGTGGCGACCATCCGCACCGACTGCACACCGAGCTCAGCCATCGTGGCGGCGTAGTCCGCGAGCGCGGTGCGGCAGCGAGAGAGCGCGCCGTCCGAGAGCCGCCCAGTCGCGTCCACGCCCTCGCCGAGTCGGATGATCCGCATCTCGCGGGTTACGTCCACCAACCCGACCTCGCCGGGGACGCCCTCGGCGACCAGCAGCCGGATGGAGTTGGTGCCGCAGTCGATCGCGCCCACCCGGACCGCGCCGGGACGGGCGTCGCCGCCCCCTCCGACGAAGCTGCCGGCGCCCGACTCGGACACCTGGGCCCCGGAAGCCGAACTCACTGCTGGTCCATCGCCACGTAGTCCGGGATCCCCAGCTCCTCGGGCGTGGGCCAGTCGGCGGGCAGGGCGTCGCCGCGCAACCCGGCCTCGCAGGCCAGCGCCACCGACTCGTCGCCCAGCCACACCACGCCCGGCCCCTCGGCCAGCGCGTACGCCATCAGCACGTGCAGGCACTTGACGCGCTCGGGCATGCCGCCCCCGGAGAAGTCGGTGCCCAGGTCCTCGATCGCGTTGCGCTGCGCCAGGTATCGCTCGTGCGCCTGGCGATAATTGGCCGACATCTCGGGGTCGGTGGACAACCTCGTCGTCATACCCCTCATGATCCCCGCCGACTCCTGGCGGCTCGCCTCGGCGGTGAGCCGCGGATCGGTCAGGTAATACAGCGTGGGGAACGGGGTGCCGTCCTCCAGCCGCGGCGCGGTCTTGACCACCCCGGGCCGGCCGTCAGGGCTGCGGTAGGCCACCTCCAGCACGCCCCGCGGCGGCCGGCCCAGCTGGGCCTCGATCGCCTCGAGATCTTCCGTGGACACGCTCTGCTCGGCGCTCACGCTGGGGGGTCCTCCTGTGTTTGTTCTTGGACGCCGCCCGGGATGGGGGCGGCGGGGTCGTCGGCACCAGGCACGCCGGGCACGACCGGCACCGGCGGGGTGTCGGGGCCGCCGGGGATGGACGTGCCTTCGAGCACCGCCGAGTCCTCCGGCATGATCGGGTCGGCGGGCTCGGCGATGGAGTTCCACACGCGCGTCTGCCACGGCTGCGCCGCCAGCTCGGCGGCCTTCTGCTCGGCCACGGCCTGCTCGATCGGGTCGACCATGGACACGCGGTACGGGGTCTCCCCCGGCTTCACGGCGCCAAAGCGGATGCGGGCCTGCTGCTCGATGTACGCCGGGTCCGAGAGCATCTGCTCCTCGGCCTCGAGCTCGGCGATCGTCGCCTCGAGCGCGGCCCGCTCCTGCGCCACGGTCTTCTCGTCGCGCAGGAACTGATAGTGGTTGCGCAGCGGGAACGACACTGTGACGAGCAAGATGATGGCGACGACGGCGAGGAGTCCGATCCGCCGCGGGGTGTAGTTCCGCGGGCCCAGCAGGGTGTCGGACAGGTCCGTGCGCGTGGTGAGGCGGTGGGCCTCCGGATGCGCGGTGGTGCCGACCCGGCCGGAGCGGGCAGAGGCCGGGACGGGCCGGTCCCGTTCGCGGCTCGGCGTCCGCCGGCGGGGCGTCTCCCGGCGGGTGGGGTCGGCGGGCTGATCGGCCCCGGCCTGCCCGTCGACCCCGTCGCGGCCGGTAGCACCCGGGCCGCGGCCGGTGCTACTCCCCCGGTCCGCCGCGGTCCCCCGGCCCGTCCCGTTCGCACGGCGACGGATGGCGCCCGACGCCTCCCCGGGCCGCCGGGACGCCGCACGATCGCGTGCGTCTCCCCGGCGGTCCGAGGGGCGGGGCGGGCGAGCCATGCGCCTTCCTTTCCGACTACGTGCCCGTCAGCAGCGAACTGCCGACGGGCGGTGTTGGTGCCGTCAGGCGTTGAAGCGCGGGAACGCCTCGGTGCCGGCGTACCGGGCAGCGTCGCCGAGCATCTCCTCGATGCGCAGCAGCTGGTTGTACTTGGCCACGCGCTCGGAGCGGGCCGGGGCGCCGGTCTTGATCTGGCCACAATTGCAGGCCACGGCGAGGTCGGCGATGGTCGTGTCCTCGGTCTCGCCGGAGCGGTGCGACATCATCGAGGCGTAGCGGTTGCGGTGGGCCAGGTCCACGGCGTCCAGCGTCTCGGTGAGGGTGCCGATCTGGTTGACCTTGACCAGCAGGGCGTTGGCCAGGCCCTTCTCGATGCCCTCAGCCAGGCGCTGCGGGTTGGTGACAAAGAGGTCGTCGCCGACCAGCTGCACCTTGTCGCCGATCATGTCGGTCAGCGTCTTCCAGCCGTCCCAGTCGTCCTCGTCGAGCGGGTCCTCGATGGAGACCAGCGCGTACTTGTTCACGAGCTCGGCGTAGACGTCGGCCATCTCGGCGGCGGAGAGCTGCTTGCCCTCGAAGTGGTACTTGCCGCCGGAGTAGAACTCGGTGGCCGCCACGTCGAGCGCGAGGGCCACGTCGGTGCCGAGCGAGTAGCCGGCCTTCTCGATGGCCTCGGCGATGAGGTCGAGCGCGGCGGTGGTGGACTCGACGGAGGGGGCGAACCCGCCCTCGTCGCCCAGGCCGGTCGACAGGCCGCGGTCCTTGATGACGGTCTTGAGGTGGTGGTACACCTCGGTGCCCATACGCAGGGCCTCACGGAACGTGGGCGCGCCGATGGGGGCGATCATGAACTCCTGCACGTCGACGCCCGAGTCGGCATGGGCGCCACCGTTGAGGATGTTCATCATCGGCACGGGCAGTACGTGGGCGTTGGCACCGCCGATGAAGCGGTACAGCTCGAGGCCGGACGACTCGGCGGCGGCGCGGGCGACGGCCAGCGAGACGCCGAGGACAGCGTTGGCGCCGACGGTCGACTTGTTGGGGGTGCCGTCGGCGTCGAGGAGGGCCTCGTCCACGACGCGCTGATCCTCGGCGGGGATGCCGATGACGGCGGGGGCGAGGACATCCAGCACGGCCTCGACGGCCTTGGTGACGCCCTTGCCCATGTAGCGCTCGTCCTCATCGCGCAGCTCCACGGCCTCGTGGGCGCCCGTCGACGCGCCGGACGGCACGGCGGCGCGGCCGAACGAGCCGTCGTCCAGAAGCACCTCCACCTCGACGGTGGGGTTGCCTCGCGAATCGAGGATCTCCCGGGCTCCGACCTGCTCGATAAGCGCCATCTGTGCTCCTTGGGGGAAGTTCGTGGGTTCGTGTGCGTGGCCGGCGCCGCTAGGCGGGCGCAGTCCGCTGGCCATTGTTCCACGTCGGTCCAGAGGGCGGGATGAGGCTGGGCCGGGGGCGCTCACCCAGCCCCCGCCTGGCCGGCCTTCGCCCCTCCCGGGTGGTGAGTCCCCTATGTACGCCGCCGGCCCGGAGGTGCGCCCGGTCTGGTCCATTCCGCGCGTACCTGCACTCAGGTCGCAGCAGCGCCCGCCCGACCCGCGGCCGGACCGCGAACTGCCGCCTTCCAGCACCGGTTGATTCGTATTACGATACTGCCTATGGAGCGGAAGATTCAGGGCAAGCCCGTCTCGGAGGAACAGCTCGACGCCTGGGTTGCCGAGGCCGAGGAGGGGTACGACCCCGCCTGGCTGAAGAAGCGGAAGGGTCGCCCGGCCCGAGCAGAACACGCGGCCCAAGTAGTTCCGGTCCGATTGACAGAAGCCGAACTCAAGGCGGTGATGGCCCGAGCGGATCGGGAGCACCTCAATCGATCAGAGGCGATTCGAAGCGCCCTCGCAGAGTGGGCCGCCGCCTCATGACCATTCGTCGATCCGCGCAATGAAAGCGCGCCGAACCTATCTCGACTTGATCGACTAGTTGTTGGGGTGCTGGTTGTGCCCGGATACCAACGGGCCCCGGCCAGAGTTCCGGCCGCGGCGGGTTGTCGTCGTCGTCATCGGACCCAAGCGCCGTCCACGCCACGCGGACTCACGCCGGCTCCCCACGCTCGCCCCGGCGGCTCGGCGGTCCGGCGGTCCGGCGGCCCGGCGGCCCGGCGGCCCGGCGGCCCGGCGGGATGCCCACCATCGGACGCCGTCGGTGACGTACCCGGCCCCTAGAGTGAGCCCGACCCCGCCAGGACCACCCAGGAGGACTCAGTGGACTCACCCGCCCTCATCACCGCCCGCAACCGGGGCGGCATCTGATGGCGGCCCGGTCCGCGCGCAAGGCAACCACCAAGCGCAAGACGAGCTCGCGCAAGGCCACGACCAGGAGCAAGCCCACCTCCCCCCGGGCGAAGCCGGCCAAGAGGCCCAGCGCGGCGCCGGCGGTTCCGTCGATCCCGGCCGGTCAGCGGGTGTGGCTGCTGGAGCTCCCGTGGGGAGGGCTCGGCGGCGGGATGCCGGCTGGGGTGACCTACTACAAGTCGCTCACCGCGCACGCCTTCGTCGGCACCACCCTGCCGAGCGCACTTGAGGCCTACGCCAGCAAGCCGTACTCCTACCTGCGGTGGCTCGAGGACGAACTCAACGGCAGCGAAGGCCCGGGCGCGACCGCCGCGTCGATGTCGCTTCGGCCGGAGCAACGCGCGGACGTGGACGCGATAGTCGCCGCCGCCGAGCGACAGTTCCGGCAGGTCCACCTGGCCAACGATGTGGGCACCGGCAAGACGCTGGTGGCGGTGGCCGCGGCGAAGGCCATCGCCGCAACGCGCGGTGCCCGCACGATCCTGGTGACGGTGGACCGGCCGGCGCGCATCACCATCCCGTCGTGGCGGCGCACCGTCGCGGCACTGGGCGACGACGATCTGCGGTGGATCATCATGTCCTCCGACAGCCTCGGCAAACTCATGGCCCGGAACGGGCGGCCGCGGCTCAAGGTCGACGTCGCGGTGATCGACGAGGCCCACCAGTTCCGGCACGCCAGCAAGCGGACCAGCTACATGCGTCGACTGACCCGCATGGACGGCCCGCCCGAGAAGGCCCCGTTCGTGCTGACGATCACCGCCACCCCGGGGCATCACCCGGGCGAGTGGGGCTACCTGTCGTCGCTGTACGCGCAGGTGCACGGCGATCCACCAGCCCGGTGGGCTGACTTCGGTGGGGCCCTGGCCGAGCGGGGCGTGCCCCTGGAGACCTCGTACGGCAAGTGGACGTGGACCGCGGAGGCCAAGGAGTCGCTGCAGACCCAGCAGGCCGCCATCAGCGACGTACGCGACATGCTGCTGCGGCACGATCCGCCGCTGATGCTCACCCGGTCTGCGCCGTGGGGGCCGCCGCCCTTCGACGTGGACCTGGTGGAGCTGACCCCGGACCAGTGGCGTGCCTACGAGCTGGAGTGGGGCGACTTCCAACGCGAGATGCAGCTGGCCCGGACGGGCAACAACGTCGCCCGCGGGCTGGCCGCACTGGTGAGGCTGCGTCAGAAGGCGTCGATGATCCGGGTCGAGCACACGGTCGCGGCGGCCAAGGCCGAACTCGAGCGCGGCTACCAAGTGCTGATCGCCACCGAGATGGTGTCCACGGCCGCGCACCCGGTGGCCGAGATGCTCGAGGCCGACGGGATCCCGGTCGCACGGATCTACGGCTCGAACCCGCAGGCCGAGTCCGAGCGGATGCGGTTCCAGCGGGGCGAGACGCCGGTGGTGGTGTTCAACACCCCCACTGCGATCAACCTGCAAGCGGGCGAGCAGTTCGCCGACGGCTCGTTCGCGACCGACACCCCGCGCAGGGGCTTCTTTCACCAGGCCCGCTACTCGGGGCTTCTGGCCGAGCAGACGATGGGCCGCGCACACCGGAACCATCAGATCTGCACCTGGTCGCTGCTGGCGGCGGCGGGCACGATCGAAGAACGAGCGGGGACGGTGATGTTGTCCCGTCTCATCGCCTCCGCGACCAGCACCGACGCGGACTCCTCGACCTTCTCCGAGGTGGCCCGGGTATTCGGTATCGACTGGATCCCCGCCGTCCGAGTGGCGGACGAGCTCGGTTAGGCGCGCTGACAGCCGGGCGCTGCTCCTGCGAACCGTAAGCCACGTGAGCACGGCTCTGTTCGAGCCGCAGAGTCCGTACTCCTCACCGGCAGGCCGCTGCGGCCGTGGATGTCGTCACCCTTCGCGGCGCGCGCACCACAACCGGCTTCGCAGTCCGCCACCTACCGACCTCACGCCCCGAACCACGCCCGGCTGAGCTCGGCGTACCGCCCGTCCGCCCGGAGCAGCTCGTCGTGCGTGCCGGATTCGACGACCCGGCCGTGGTCCATCACCAGGATCCTGTCGGCGGCCGCCGCCTGGCTCAGCCGGTGCGCCACCACCAGACCGGCCCGGTCGCGGAGCACCGCTGCGGCGGCCGCGTCGAGGCGGCGGGCGCCGGCGGACCCGGCCTCGGCCGTGGCCTCGTCGAGGATCACCACGTCCGGGTCGGCCAACTCGACGCGGGCCAGCGCGATCATCTGGCTCTGCATGGGGTCGAGCGCATGTCCGCCTTCACCGATGAGGGTGTCGATACCGTCGGGCAGGTCGTCGACCCAGTCCGCGCCGACGGTCTCCAGCGCGGCGCGCACCTCGGCGAGGCCGGCCTCGGGCCGGGGCGCGCGGACGTTCTCGACCACGGTGGTCGCGAAGGTGTGCACCTCTTGCGAGACCATCGTGACGTGCTGCCGCAGCTCCACCGGGTCGACGTCGGTCAGCGGGACCCCACCCAGTCGCGCACTCCCCCGCGTCGGAACCACCGAGCCGGCGGCGACCAGCGCGAGCGTGCTCTTGCCGGCGCCCGTGGATCCGACCACCGCGACCACCTCGCCCGGCGCGACCGTGAGGTCCACGTCGATCAGAGCGGGAGCGCCCTCTCCATAGGTGTGCGTGATGCCGGTGAGCTCGAGCGGGCCGGCCCCGGCGGCGGTGGAGTGCAGCGCGGCGGTGCGCTCGGGCACGGGCATGGTGATGACTCCGACCATCCGCACCAGCGAGGCTCCGGCGGACTGGACCTGATCGACCATGCCGACCAGTGCACCGATCGGGTTGAACAGCCGATGGAACAGCAACGCGGCGGTCGTCACGGCACCGGCGGTGATGGCGCCGGAGTCCACGAGGAAGAACCCCACGACCAGCAGCAGCCCGAGGACGGTGACCTCGGCGCGGTTGTTGCGGCTGAAGGCGCGGGTGACGAAGTGGAACACCTGGATGGACAGGTCCCGGGCGCGGGCGGACGCGGCGGTGATCCGCTCCAGCTCGGAGTCCTGGGCGTCGTAGGCGTGCAGGGTCCGGGACCCGGAGATCCCGCCGAGGAGACGGCTCGCCCGGGTGCCGAACGCGGCGCGCTCGGCGGCATAGATGGGGCCGGACCGGGGCAGGTACCAGCGCAGGGTCGTCCAGTACATGGGCAGGGCGAGCAGCCCCACCAGCCCGAGCCGCCAGTCGACCGTCGCGAGCCCGACCCCGGAGACGATCACCGTGAACGCCGACTGCAGGACGAGCGGGATCACGGCGGTCGCGGCCTGGCTGATCTCGCGGGCGTCTTCGGCGACGCGGGAGACGAGGTCACCGGTCTCGGTCGTCTCCATCTGCGCCGCGCCCAGGCGCAGGGAGCGGTCCATCACCATCTCGCGCAGACGGGCGACGGTCGGTTCGGTGAGCCGGGCGAGCCAGGCCTGGCCGGCCCAGGTGCAGCCGGCGCCCACGATGCCGGCCATGGCGATCGCGCCCGCGCCGATCCACACGGCGGTGTAGTCCTCGCTGCCGGGCAGGTCGTCGACGAGCCGGCCGATCACCCATGGCGCGACGAGGCCCGCCACGGATCCGATCAGCCCGGCCAGGCACACCAGCGCCAGGTATCCGCGCCGCTGCCGGAGCAGCGGCCACAGGACGGCCAGGGACTCGCGGCCCGTCGCCAGCGGCAGCGCGCCGGAGGACCCCGCCGCGCCCGAGCCGTCCGGGCCGTCCGCGGCGGTGGCGGTGGTGGTGTTCGTCATCCCGCGGGTCGCCCCCGTCTCGGTGGTGCTCATCGGTCGACCGCCGTCCGGTAGGAGGCCGACGCCTCGCGCAGCTCGAGGTGGGTGCCCGAGCGCGCCTCGCCGCTGCGGGGCAGGTGGACCACCCGATCGGCGGTCGCGAGGAACGGCGGCGACGTCGTGACGATCAGCGTGGCCTGCCGCGGCCGACTCGTCCGCAGTCGGCGGACGGCCTGGGCGATCTCCCACTCGGTGACGGCGTCGACAGCACTGGTCGGTTCGTGGAGCACCAGCACGTCCGGGTCCGCGTGAAGGGCGCGGGCGAGCGCGATCCGCTGCCGCTGACCGCCGGAGAGGTTCCGGCCGCCCTCCTGCACCACGTGGTCGAGCCCGTCGGGTAGGTGCTCGACGATCTCCGCGACGGCCGAGGCGCGCAGGACCTCACGGGTAATCGGGGTGGCGGCCTCGCCACCGGCACCGGACTCACCGAGCTCGTCGTCGTCCCCCGGGCCGCCATGTCCCAAACCGACGACCCCCGGGCCACCGAGCTCGTCGTCGTCCCCCGAGCCACCGTGCCGCATCGCGATGTTGGAACGGATGGTGCCGACGAACAGGTCCACGCGGTGCGGCGCGGCGACGAGATGCTCGGCGATGGCGGGTGCCAGGTGACTGCGTCGGTGCCCGCCCACCAGGACGGCGTCGGCCCCGTCGCCGTGCCCGGCGATCGCCAGCGTGACGGCGTTCGCGGCGGCGGGCTGATCGGCCACGAGCGCGACGACCTCCCCTTCGGCCACCTCCAGGTCGAGCGGGCGGCCGTCGGGCAGCGCCAGCCCGCGCACCTCCAACCGCACCCCCGCGGGGACCTCGTCGCCGGAGTCGTCGACCGGCGCCGACCCCAGCAGGTCGACGAGCCGCTGCGCCGCGCCGTGGGACCGGGCGGAGATCGACACCATCTGGGTGATCATCCGCACCGGCTCCTCAAAGAAGACGGCCACGCCCACCACGGAGACGAGCGTGCCGATCTCCATCTCCCCGGCCAGGACGCGGTACCCGGCGGCCAACAGGACCAGCGCCAGGACCACGGCCATGCCGAGCGAGCCGATGCCCTGCACGCGCCCCGTCCGCTCGGCGGTGACGATCCCCGCCGCGGCCGCCTCCTCGGACGCTGTGCGGTACTGCTCAGCGGCCCAGCGCTCCCCGCCGCCGGCCTTGAGCACGCGCAGGCCCGCCATGATGTCGGTCGCGCGGCTGCTCGCCCGCCCGATCGCGGCCTGCTGGGCGGTGCTGTGCCGGGAGATCGCGCGGCTGGGCAGGGCGACCAGCACCAGGCTGAGCGGGACGCCGATGAGCACGATGAGCCCGACCAGCCAGTCGGTCCACAACAGGTAGACCGAGATCCCCACGATGCTGATCACCGCCGACCCGCCCAGTGCGATCTGCCGGAAGACCAACGCCGCCACGTCGGCGTCGGCCGAGCACACCGAGAGCACGTCACCGGAGCTCGCACCGTCCATCGCGCGCCGCCGGGTCAGCGGCACCCGCGTCACCTCGACCCGCAGATCGTGCGCCTCCTCCTGCAGCGCCCGGTTGCTCATCCGGGCGCCGAACCGGTAGCCGAGGCTGAGCACGGTGAACAACGCGATGAGCCCGACGACCGACCACAGCAGGGCCCACCGGTCGAGCGGGATGATCGCGACGTCGACGATCACACCGATCGCGATGGGCACCAGGGCCTCACACAGCTGCCACAGGGTCATGAGCACCAGGCCGGGGACCACCAGGTGCCGGCGGCGCCGGACCGCGCGGAGCAGGAGCCCGTTGGCGGTGGTCGGCGCATCCGCCGTGGTCGGGGCGCCCGCGGACTGCCGGCGCGTCGACGTCGGTGCTGACATGGGTGTGGGACTCCCGCCGTTGGTGATCTCGCCTGCAAACTCGGCCGACTCAGCAGCGTAGTTCGCGGCGCGCCCACAGCGGCGCCCACACCTCACCTGTCGGATTGCGCCTCACCTGCGGGGCCCCGTAGGTCAGGCGCATCCCGATGGGTGAGGCAGCACGCAGCGTGGCGTCCCCTACTGCGCCCCCTCACGGCGCGGTTGTCCCCACCGAGTAGGCGGCGGCCGCGTCGCGCACGTCCATGACGTATTCGCGCGACGCGTTATAGGACAGCACGGCCCGCTGCCAGTTCTCGGCCTGAGAGAGGTCTCCCCCGTTCGTGCACAGCAGGCGCGCGGCGGACACGGCGGCGTCGTCGATCTGGTTCGGATCGGCGCGCCCGTCTCCGTTGGCGTCGACGCCGTACTTGCGCCACGATTCGGGGATGAACTGCATCGGCCCGACGGCCCGGTCGTTCTCGGTGTCGCCGTCCAGCTCGCCGCCGTCGGTGTCGGGGATGTCGGCGAAGCCGGGCGAGCCGTCGAGTTTGATGCCGATGATCGGCGGGAGCGCGTAGCCGTCGTCACTCAATGACGCCCCGCGGTACCGGCCGTGCCGCGTCTCCACGTGCCCGATCCCGGCGAGCGTCGTCCAGGCGAGGTTGCACTCGGGACGGGTCTGCCGCATGGTCTCGGCGGCGTTGCCGTAGGCAGCGAGTGCGGCGACAGGGATATTCATCGGCTCGTTGAGGCCCGCCGCCCACTCGCGCAGCTGGTCGGAGGTGCGGCCGGGCGCGTTGATGTCGACGCTCGGCACCGGGGCCCCGGCGGCGGGCGGGATGCCCGGGGGGATGGGCGTCGGCGCCTCGCGGGTGGGCCCGTAGGAACACGACGACGACAACACGGCAACGGCGACCAGGCCCGCGAGACTCGCGGTGGCGCGGGGGGTCAGGGTGGGCATTGCGCTCTAGTCTGCCCGAGCGGGGCCCGGCAGCGCGTCGGGGTATCCCCCGATTCCCGGCGGGCCGGCGCCTCGCGCGTCCGGGCAGCCGCGGGCGCCGAGGTAAGCGGCGGGCCCGCCGCGGTCAGCCGCGGGCGCCGAAGCCTCCGGCCAGCGTGGTGAGCTCGTCGAGCAGCGCGTCCCGGCTAATGGCGGGACGGTCCAGCACCCACCGCACGGCGATGTTCTCCACCGCCATGACGATCACCCACGCCCGGGCCGCCGGGTCCCCGCTCGTGACGCCGGCGGCCGCGAGGTAGACCGCCAGGAGTTCGCGGACCCGCTGCTCCAGGGCGTGCTGCGCCGCCCGGTGTCGTACCGCGGGCAGTTCCTCCCACATGATGCGCAGCAGTCCGGCGTCGGCCTCGAGCGCGGTGAGCAGGGCGTCGGCGATCGACCGGGCCGTCGCCGGGCTTTTCACGTCGACCGGGCCCGTGGCCGAGAGCGATGCCGCGACCCGGTCGGAGATCTCCGCCGACCACCGGTCCATGACCACCGCGACCAGCGCGGATTTGTCCGGGAAGTACTGGTACAGCGAGCCGGGGCTGACCTCCGCCTCGCCGGCGACGCGGTTGGTGGTGAACGACTCGTAGCCGTCGCGCACGAGCACAACGCGAGCAGCCTCCACGATCCGCTCCACCATCGCGCGGGATCTCGCCTGCTTGGGCACCTTTCTCATAGACGCGAATTGTATGCGAGTAATTACTCGCGTCATAGTCATGTCATGACCGTGACGCCCGAAAAGACAGCACCCGTGATGCCGTACCCCCAGCGCTTCCGCGAGGGCGAGGAGCGTGGCCGTCGCCTCGGACGCGCCCTCAAGTCCATCGCCGGCGTGGGCCACCTCGACGAGAAGCTCATGGACCGGATCGGTCGCGACTACTTCGAGCGCGACGATCTGGGCGATCAGCTCGCCCGCGCCATGCGGCTGCGGTCCGGCGAGCCCGGCGCGGTGACCCGCCGCCAGCTCGATGAGGCGCTGCACTCCGGCTCGGCCGGCCTGCCCGACGACGCGCCTCAGATCCTGCGGGACTACATCGCGCATCTCTCCGACACCCCGGACTGGGTCGACTGGGAGAAGATCGAGCGGGGACAGAAGGCCTACCTGCGGTTCGGCCAGAACGCCGCCGACATCCTGTTACAGCTGTCCCTCATCGGCGGCTACCGGTTCGGCGGCCCCACCGACCTGCTGGTGGCGACCGGCGGCCTGACCGGCGAGACGACGCTGCGTCGCCTGGCCGAGACCAGCCACTGGACCATGTCGCTGTCCATCCCGGACGGGCTGCGGCCGGGTGGTGAAGCGTGGCGACTGACCGGTCACGTGCGGGCCATGCACGCGGTGGTCAACAACGCCATGGAGCCGCGCTGGGACAGCCAGCGCTGGGGCCTGCCCATCAACCAGAGCGACCTGGCCTCGACCCTCGGCCTCTTCGACGCCGTGGTCCTGCTCGGCGTGCGCACCCTGGGCGTGCCGGTGAGCCGCAAGGACTCGGACGCGGTGATGCACATGTGGCGCTACGTCGGCTGGCTCATGGGCGTGGCCGACCACTACCTGGTCGAGGGTGAGCGCGAACGCCACCGCGTCAACTACCACATCCTGCTGTCCCAGGCCGGCATCTCCGAGGCCGGGCCGAAGCTCACGCAGGCACTGGTGGAGTCCCAACGACGCCGCCACCGCAGCGGACCGCTGCCCCGACTGCGCGCCCGGGTAGGGCACGAGCGGCTGCTGAGCATGCTCACCGTGCTGCTCGGCCCTGAATCGATGCGGGAGTTCGGCCTGCCGGTGCGCCCGCCGTGGGCTCACGCCTACCTGGTCCCGCTCAACACCCTGCGCTACCGCACGCCGTGGGGCCGGGCCCGGCTCGAGTCGTGGGGCGAGAAGGTCCGGGCCCGCGAGCGCAAGGAGACCTTCGGCGACTCCCGGCCCGACATCGGCCGCCCCGCCACCACCTGACGCCGGACTCCCCTCGAGGGGCCCGCCCCAGCCGATCCCTGCCGCTCCAGGCCGCGCCCCAGCCTGCGCCCCAGCCCGCCCTCCCGCCTGCCGAGCAGAGGATTTCGCGCGTATCGCCCGAGAGACGGGTGCACGAATTCCTCTTGTCGGCGGGCTATGGCGGCGAGGAGGCCAGACAGCCGCCTGGTGGCTCAACGTCAGTTCAGCGTGCGTTGTACAGTTCAGCGTATGCTGACGCGTGCCACCCGCCTCGACGTGATGCATCGGCTCGGCCGGGCGATGGCCGACCCCACCCGGTCCCGGATCCTGCTGTGCCTGCTCGAGGGGCCCCGGTACCCGGCCGACCTCGCCCGCGAACTCGAACTGACCCGGCCCAACGTCTCCAACCACCTCGGGTGCCTGCGGGACTGCGGGATCGCCGTGGCCGCGCCCGAGGGGCGGCAGATGCGCTACGAGATCGCCGACCCGCACCTCGAGGCCGCACTCACCGCGCTGCTCGACATCACACTCGCCGTGGACCGCGACGCCGGGTGCGTCGTCTCCGACTGCCCCACCTGCGGCGGTGCGCCCGCGGCGCGGAGCGCGTCATGACCTCCGCGTGCGGCTGCGAGGCACCGACGCCCGGCGAGCCCGAGGACCGGGACCGGCCGTGGTGGCGGGACCCGGCGGTCCTCATCCCGGCCGCGTCCGGCGTCGCGTTCGTCGCAGGCCTGGCCGCAGAGTGGTGGGGGGCAGAGTCGTCGGGGGCAGAGTGGTCGGGAGCCGGACCGGCCGGCCAGGCCCTGTTCTGGATCGGCCTGCTGCTCGGCGGGTCGACGTTCGCCCCGGCAGCGATCCGCGGGCTGCTCACCAGCGGCCGGCTCGGCATCGGGTTGCTCATGACCATCAGCGCCGTGGGCGCCGTGATCCTCGGCTACGTCGAGGAGGCCGCAGCCCTGGCCTTCCTCTACTCGATCGCCGAGGCGCTCGAGGACAAGGCGATGGACCGCGCCCGCTCCGGCCTGCGTTCCCTGCTGACGCTGGTCCCGGACACCGCCACCGTCCGCCAGGGGGCGCGCACCACCGAGATCCCCACCGCCGAGCTCCGTGTCGACGAGACGCTCGTCGTGGCCCCGGGCGAGCGCGTCGCCACCGACGGGATCGTGGCCCGCGGCCACAGCAGCGTCGACGCCTCCGCGGTCACGGGCGAGTCGATCCCCGTCGAGGTCGCACCGGGCGACCGCGTCCTCGCCGGTTCGATCAACACCTCGGGCCTGCTCGACCTCACCACCACCGCCCCGGGCACCGACAACACGCTCACCACGATCGTCGGCCTCGTCGAGCGCGCCCAGACCGAGAAGGGCGACCGGGCCCGCCTCGCCGACCGGATCGCCCGCCCGCTGATCCCCGGGGTGCTCGTGCTGGCCCTACTCGTCGCGGGCCTCGGCTCGCTGCTCGGCGACCCGGAGCTGTGGATCACCCGCGCGCTTATCGTCCTGGTCGCCGCCTCGCCCTGCGCCCTGGCGATCTCGGTGCCCGTCACCGTGGTCTCCGCGATCGGCGCGGCCAGCCGGTTCGGTGTCGTCGTGAAGTCCGGGGCGGCGTTCGAACGGCTCGGCACCATCCGTCACCTCGCGATGGACAAGACCGGGACCCTCACCCGCAACGAGCCGTCGGTCGTCCGCGTCCTCACCACCCCGGGCACCAGCGAGTCCGAGGTGTTGTCCCTGGCCGCCGCCGTCGAGCGCCACAGCACCCACCCGCTGGCCGCGGCGATCACCGCTGCTGCCAGTTCCGCTGCCCCGCCGCAGGACCCGGCAGTCCCGCGGGTCTCCGGGCCGGGAATCGCAGACGCCGAGCACGTCGAGGAGGCCGCCGGGCACGGGATCTGCGGCACCGTCGACGGACACCTCGTCACCGTGGGCTCACCACGCCGGCTCGCCGCCGGGGAGCTCACCGGGCAGATCACGACCCTGGAGCACGAGGGCATGACCGTGGTGGTGGTCCACCGCGACGGCCGCCCGATCGGCGCCATCGGCATCCGCGACGAACTGCGGCCGGAGGTCCTCGTCGTCGTCGCCACCCTGGCCGACCACCACATCGGCGTGAGCATGCTGACCGGCGACAACCCACGCACCGCGGCCGCTCTCGGCGCGCAAGCCGGCATCGGTGACATCCGCGCCGACCTCTCGCCCGCCGACAAGGCCGACGCGATCGCCGAGCTCGCCCGCACCCGGCCCACAGCGATGATCGGCGACGGCATCAACGACGCCCCGGCACTGGCCACCGCGGACGTCGGCATCGCGATGGGCGCGACCGGATCCGACGCCGCCATCGAGTCCGCGGACGTGGCCTTCACCGGCACCGACCTGCGCCTCCTCCCCCGGGCCCTCGCGCATGCCCGCCGGGGCAGCCGGATCATCAACCAGAACATCGTCCTCTCGCTGATCCTCATCACGACCCTGGTCCCACTGGCGATCACCGGGGTTCTCGGGCTCGCCGCGGTGGTCCTGGTCCACGAGATCGCCGAGGTCATCGTGATCCTCAACGGGCTGCGGGCGGCGCGGACGCCATCGATACCTGCGGTTACGGCGCCCGTGCGTGAGGCCCGAACGCCTCAGATCGTCAAATGAGCCGATAACGGCTAATTTGCAGATTTTAGGTGTTTTCACCTTATGTCGGCGGCGTGTGGCACGATCGCCTCATGTACGTGGTGACCATCGACCAACGCCACAGCCGCAGGAGCGCCGACCGGGTACCCGCCCTGATCGACGCACTGGCGGACATCCCGACCGCGGCCGCGTTCGAGCGCACGGCCGGAGACGAGGTCCAGGGCCTGCTCGACGGCCCTGCCGCGGTGCGGTCGGCGCTGCTCGTCGCCCTGCGCGAAGGTGACTGGCACTGCGGTGTCGGGGCGGGGGAGGTCGACGACGAGTCCTACTCCTCCGGGACCAGAGCCGGTCGCGGGGCCGCCTATCTCGCCGCTCGCGACGCCGTCGACGCCGCGAAGGGCCTCCCCGGCTCGGTGGCCATACGGGTGTCGGGCGACCCCGGATCGCGGGACGACCGCGGCTCGGCGACGGCGTGGGCCGCCGACTGCGAGGCGGTATGGGCATTGGTGGCGCCACTCGTGCTCGGACGCACCGACGCGCAGTGGCGGGTGGTGGACGCCGTCGACCGCTCCCCCACCCAGGTCGCCGCCGCCGAGGAGCTGGGCATCACGCCCGCCTCGGTCACCGGAGCGCTGCGGCTGTCGCAGATCCGCGAGGAGCGCGCCGCGTACCCGGTGCTCGACCGGCTACTCGCCGGCGCGCACGACGCGGCCGTGGGCGGGGCCGGCAGCCCGGCGAGCGGCCAGCGCGGGAAGGCCGCGGACGGCGGGCGCGGGAAGGCCGACCGATGAGCAGCTGGCCCGACTGGATCCTCGTCGCGATCGTCGTGGCGCTGAGCCTGATCGCCTCCGCCGCGCTCGGCTCGCCCATCGCGTCGCTCGTCCTGCGCTCGGCGCGGGTGCCAGAACCCCCGACCGTCGAGGTCAGCGGCGACACGCGGACCCCGGTGATGCGCCGCCGCGACGACCCCGCCCCGGCTGTCCGCGAGGTCCTGCGCGGGGGGATGTGGATCGGGATCCTCGAACGCGTCGGACTCACCGCGGCCATCCTCGCCGGCCGCTTCGAGCTCGCCGCGGTGGTCGTGGCCATCAAGGCCCTCGGCCGATACCCCGAGATCCGCGAGAACCCCGCGGTGAGCGAGCGGTTCATCATCGGCACGCTCGCCTCACTTCTCGTCGCCGCGGCGTGCGGGGCGCTCGGACTCGCGATTCTGCATACCCTGGGCTGAGCACGGTCCCGATCCCCGAGGAGAGGACACCCGCCATGACCCGCACGACGCTCTTGGTCTCCGCTGCCGTGACCGCGTCCGCGCTGGCCCTGACCGCCTGCGCCGGAGGCGGAGACGACACCGCGACCGCGACTGACCCGGCCGGCACCTCCGCCGACGCCAGCGCGGAGCCCGGCACGAACGCCCCGCCCGAACCCGGCGCCGACGCTCCCGCCGATGAAGGTGAGCGCTCGGCCGCCGACGTCATGTTCGTGCGGATGATGATCCCGCACCACGAGCAGGCGATCGAGATGAGCGACATCATCCTGGCCAAATCCGACATCCCCGCCGACATCACCGCCCTCGCCGAGAAGATCAAGGCCGAACAGGCTCCCGAGATCGATCAGATGACGGCCTGGCTCGACCAGTGGGGACAACCGCCCGGCCCGCGCGACGGCCACCGAGGTCACGGTGGCGGCGGCATGCCCGTGATGGGCAACGACATGTCGATGATGGACGGCATGCTCTCCGCCGACGAGCTCCAGCAGTTGTTCGACGCCGAGGGCACCGACGCCGCGCGTTTGTACCTGGAGCAGATGATCGCCCACCACGAGGGCGCCATCGACATGGCGCAGGGGGAGGTATCGGACGGTACCTATCAGCCGACCATCGACCTGGCCCGGTCCATCATCGACACCCAGCAGCAGGAGATAGCAACCATGCGTGAGATGCTCGCCGCGATGTGAGGCCTGACAGGCCACGTGGCACCCGGCAGCGTGATGCCCGACAGCGTGACACCCGACAAGGAGCCCGCCCAGTAATGACCACCACCCCTCGACTCCGTCGCCGGGCCCTGGCCGCGGCCCTCACCGCGAGCTGGCTCACCCTCACCGCCTGCGGCGCCACCCCACCCGGCCAGGCGGACCAGAGCCTCAGCGGGCAAAACCAGAGCGGGCAGAACCACAGCGGGCAGAACCAGAGCGAGTCGAGCCAGGCCGCGGCGACCGAGGTCCTCGACCGGTACGGCCTGACCGACATGGACGCCCGCGGGGTGATCGAGCGGCTCGACACCATGCCCGTCGCCGAGCGCCCCGACACCCTCCTCGCCTCGGTCCAGCCGACCGAGCTCGTCCTCACCGACACCGCCGCCGGCTCCATCGCGACCCTGCCGATGCCGGACGAGCAGTTCTACCTGTCCGTCGCGCCCTACGAGGACCAGACCCATGACTGTCTCTTCCACAGTCTGACGACCTGCCTCGGCGAGATGGCCGGCGAGCCCGTCGACATCACCGTGACCGACGAGACGGGGCGGACGGTCGTCGACGAGACCCGCACGGCCTACGACAACGGGTTCGTCGGCCTGTGGCTCCCCCGCGACCTCACCGGCACCCTCACCGTCGAGCACGACGGAAAGTCCTCGACAGTGCCGATCGCCACCGGCGACGACGACCTCACCTGTCTGACCACGGCGCACCTGACGTAAGAGCCCGACGCCGCACCCGACCCGCACCCGCCAGGAGCCCGCCCATGGTCACCGTCCGAACCGCCACGCGTGCCGACGCGCCCGCGATCGCCCGCATCCTCAGCGACGCGTTCCGCGACGACCCCGCATGGTCGGTCACGCTGCCCGAGGACGAGACCCGGCACACCAAACTCACCTCGTACTACCTCCGCCGGGTGCGGCGACACCCCCAGTGGGTCGACGTCGCGATGGACGACGGCCGCGTCGTCGGCGCCGTCCTGTGGCAGCCCCCTGCCGCGCCCGGCGCTCTGGGCACCGCCCGGCGAGCGATCTCCGGTGCGGCCCTGTGGACGCTGGGCCGGCTCCCCCTGGGCCGCGGCGCACGGCACACTCTCCAGATCGAGGCCTATCGGCCCACCGAACCGCACTGGTACATCCGCGACATCGGCACCGGTCCCCAGGCCCGCGGCAAGGGCGTCGGATCGGCACTGCTGGAGCACCGCCTGAGGGTCGTCGACCACTCCGCGAACCCGCTGGCGTTCCTCGAATCCACCACCCCGGCGAGCCGTCGCCTCTACGAGCGGTTCGGGTTCGAGGCGGTGGGCTCCGTGCCGACGCTTCCCGGTCAGTCCTCGACCGCCATGGTCCGTCGGCCCGTCGACAGCGCGGACCGGTCCGGCCGGCCCGACGGAGGCGCGGAGTAGACCCGCCGGGCGGCACCTCCTCCGCGCACGCGACGAACGCCTCAGTACGCTCACGGCTATGACGGCAGACTTCGTGACCCCCATCACAGACACCCTCGGCCGCGCGCGCCAGAACATCATCTACCGCTCCGGCGTCTCCGGGATCACCCCCGCGGTACCGACCGGCGCCGAGAAGCTCGAAACCGCCGCCCGCCGCGCGCTCCTGCGGCGGCCCGGCGGCAAAAAGGCCTGGGCCTACGTCTACGGAGGCGCCGGCTCGGGGCAGACGATGGCCGCCAACCGCGAGGCCTTCGACCGCCGGCGACTGGTGCCGCGCATGCTCCGCAACACCTCCCGGCGCGACATCTCCACCACGGTGCTCGGGCAGACGCTCCCCGCGCCCGTCCTGGTGGCCCCGATCGGCGCCGCCGGACTCATTCGTCGCGACGCCGACGTCATGGTCGGCCGGGCCGCCGCCCGGCGCGGACTGCCGTACATCTTCTCCTCGCAGGGCTCCTCGCCCATGGAGGCGACGGCCGCCGCGATGCAGGACAGCCCCCGCTGGTTCCAGCTGTACTGGAGCAGCGACGAGCAGCTGGTCGACAGCTTCATCGCCCGCGCCGAGGCGATCGACGCCGGCGCCCTGGTCGTCACCCTCGACACCACCACGCTGGGCTGGCGGCCGTGGGACCTCGACCTCGGTTCGCTGCCGTTCACCCGCGGCGTCGGGATAGCGCAGTACACCTCGGACCCGCGCTTCCGGCAGTTGGTCGCCGAGCGGGTCGACCGCGAGGCCGCGGCGGGTGCGGACGCGGACGCCGATGCCGATGCCGCTGCCGTCAAGGTCACCCCGCAGGCGGCGCTGACGCTGCTCGAGATGGCGCGCAACCACCCGGGCTCGACGCGGGAGAACCTGCGCGCCCCCGAGACCCGCGCCGCCGTGCAGACGTTCCTCGACACGTTCTCCAACCCGGCACTGAGCTGGGACCACCTGGCGACCCTGCGGGACCGGACGAGGCTGCCGATCGTCCTCAAGGGCGTCCTGCACCCCGACGACGCCCGGCAGGCGTTCGATGCCGGTGTCGACGCGGTCATGGTGTCCAACCACGGCGGTCGCCAGGTCGACGGGTCGATCGGCACCCTCGACGCCCTCGTGGCGATCCGCGAGGCGGTCGGCCCGGAGCCGACACTGCTGCTCGACTCCGGCATCCGCAACGGCACCGACGTCGTCAAGGCCATGGCGTGCGGCGCGAACGCGGTGACGATCGGCCGGCCCCACGTCTACGGCCTGGCCATCGCCGGCGAACACGGCGTCGGCGAGGTGCTCGACAACCTGCTCGCCGAGATCGACCTCACCATGTCGCTGAGCGGCGCCAGCTCGTGGGACGAGGTCGACGCCGCGCTCCTGGCCTGAGACTCGCGCCCGGTCCAAGGCTCGCTCTCGGCGTGGTCCGGGTTCAAGCATGAGAAGAGACCCCGGTAGGCGACTGCCAACCGGGGGCTCTGCTCTGCAACGGGCCAGCTCTGTGGCTGGCCAGCTCTGCAACGTGCCAGCTCTGTGCCGACCTAGATGATCGGGTCGCCTTCGCGCCTGGCCTCGGCGGCCTCCTTGACGAAGCCACGAACGAGGACGGCGAGAACGCCGGCCACGATGACGGGCCAGATCAGGACGTAGATCGTGAGAAGGATCGGTGTCATTGTCAGCTGCCTTCCTTCCTAGACGCGGACGAGGTCGTCGTCGTCGTCATCGGTTCGGACGTTCTGGTCGCGGCCGTCGTCGTCGGACTGCGCCTCAAGGGCCTCCGCCGACTCCGCCGTGTCGTAGTCGGCGGTGCGGGCGGCGATCTTGGCGAAGTCGAAGTCCATCGAGCTACGGAAGGACATCGCGGCACAGACGATCGTGCTCACCGCGTACGCCACGAGCGAGGCGGTCAGGGTGTCGTAGTCACGCAGGAAGCCGAAGATGAACGGCGCACTGCCCAGGGCTGCTATCGCGCCGACGACCAGCGCCGGGCGCAGGCCGAAGAACCCGAAGACCATCAGCCCGAGCACCACGCCCACGCCGACCACCGCCAGCGCCTCGATGCCGTACGCGAGCACGCCGCTGTCCGGGATGGCACCGAAACGAGTCGGCAGGAACACCGCGAGCGCCGCGAGCACGGACACGGTGAAGGCCATGTTGGTGACCTTCTTCCAGTAGAAGCTCGCGATCACCGGGAACACCAGGGCACCCCACAGAGCACCCACGAAGACCAGCAGGTCCAAAATGTTGAACCGGATGTTGGCGAACACCAGGGCCGCAGCGGTGGCGAGGACCATCGTGAGCCGGCCCACGATGAGCATCGTGCGCGGATTGGGGACCTTGCCCTTGCTGCGCAGGCTCTGTCCGTAGACGTCGGTCATGGCGATCGACGACATGGCCGACAGGTCGGAGTCCGCGGTCGACGAGAGCGACCCGATGATCATGATGAAGAACACCGCGACCAGGACGCCCGGCAGGTACTCAGCGGCCACCTGCGGCAGGATGTTGTTGGGGTCGCCGTCCACGGGATCGATACCCGCGTACAGGGCGAGCACGCCCACCATGCCGATGCCGATGATCGTGGCGCCGTAGCCGATCGTCGCCGTGATGAAGGTCGGCTTGATCAGGTCCTCGCGCACCGCGAACAGGCGCTGGGCGATGGTCTGGTTGCCGATCGCGTAAGCCAGCACGGCCGCGATGTAGGGCGCGCCCTGGTTGAGGAACGCGTCCGAGGAGAAGAAGTTGCTCTGCTGCGGGGTCAGGTTGGCCGCACCGCTCGAGAACACCTCGACACCGCCGAGGAAGAAGAACATCGACGGCACGATGATGATGACCGCGCCGAGCATGGCCAGCACCTGGGCGAAGTCCGTGAGCACCGAGGCGCGGAAGCCGGACCACAGTGTGTAGAGCAGCACACCGGCGGCGATCACGATGATGCCCTGCATGAAGCTGAACGGGCTGAGCATGGCGATCAGGGCGCCACCGGCGATGAAGTTCGACGTCAGCGAGATGACCGAGCCCAGGATGTTGGAGCCGGCCAGCATCAGCTGGGAGGAGCGCCCGTGGCGCGCGAACATGACCTCGGCCAGGGTGTGAGCCTGGGGCGCGACCTTACGGATGCGTCGACCGAAGGGGTAGATGAACAGGATCATCAGGGCACCCCAGAGCCCGTAGTGGATCGGTCCCGACACACCGTAGAGGTAGCCGGAGTTGACCGAGGCGTACATCGACGAGGCCCAGATCCAGGTGGCCGTCATCGACGCCGCCGAGATGCCGAATCCGATCCGGTGACCGGCCGTCATGTAGTTGTCAGCGTTCTCGTCCTTGCGCGCGATCCGCATGGACATGACCATGGTGCCGCCGTAGAACAGCAGCAGTAGCAATACAAGCGCAGTCGCACTCAGCGCGGGAGAGCCGAGCAAATCCATATCTGCCTTTCTCTCTTTTATTGTCAGAACAACGGGCCCAGCATAGAGAACCCTGACGGGAAACTGAGAATCGCCAAGGTGAGAGGCGTTGTCGAGAGGTCCAAAATGGAGCCCGCTCCCCACCGTTCGACGGCCTGCGACCCGGTCACGGGATGGAGGAAAACCCCAAACGGACCTCGGTGCCGAGGCCGATGCTCAGGGAATGTTGTGGATGAACGTTGCCAGATCACCGACCCCAGAAAGTTGCGGACGGATGCAAACATTGCGGGTCCTGCCTGCGCCAACGGCCCAAGATCAAGCGGCAGCGGTCGACCCCGGCGAGTGGGCGCTCCGCGAACCGAGCGCCGTCGATTTAAGAGTGGGCTCACATCCCTCAGCAGGTGACTGCGAGGACCACCCCTCGGCCGGGCGCACCCGTGGGCGGGTCGGCGGCGGGCTGGTCGGCGGCGTGCGGGAGGCGGGTGTTCCCGAGGTGTGAATCAGTGCCGGTCGGTGCGGCGGTGCCACGCGGCACGCCACTCATCCGCGCCGGCCTCGGCCGCGGGCACGGGCAGCCGCGACTCCGCGGCCCTGACGGTCTCGGCGAACTCGCGGACCACCCGTCGGTACTCGACCTCCGCTGAGCCGGAGCCGTCGGCGTCGGAGGCCTCGTCGGTGTCGTGGGCGGCGGCGTGGAACAACCCCCCGGCACCGACGTGGACGACCCGCATCCGATCGGGCACGAGATCGTCGGGGATCCCGGCCGACCGGGCGCGCTCGAGAACCTTCTGCCCCAGTGCCAGTGCGGGCATGTCCCAGGAGATTCCCTCGACCACACCGCGCGGTGGGCGACCGGCGCGCTCGGCGGCTTTGGCCTCCTGCCACAGTCGGTCCTGCTCGGCGGCATCGAGGGCCCCAGGCCCGCGACCGGGCCCGTCGGTGAACCAGTACGGCGCCCGGCGTCGGAGCTTGTCGAGCAACGCCCCGGCCACGTCCTGCACGTCGAACGGCGACTCGTCCCGCTCGGCCCCGATCGCGGCATGGAACAGCACCTGGAGCAGCAGGTCGCCGAGCTCCGAGACCAGCTCGTCGCGGTCGCCGTCCGCCACTGCGTCGACCAGCTCCCACGACTCCTCGAGCAGATACGGCAGGAGGGAGGCGTGGGTCTGGGCGGACTCCCACTCGCCGTCGCGGCGGATGCGGGCCATCACCTCGACGGCTTCGGCCAGCCGGTCCCCGGCGCCCGTCGAGAAGAGGGTTTCGCTCGTATCGGTCGAGTGGACTCGTGCGAAATCCTCTTCTCGGCGGGGATCGCGGGCGCCGCCGGGGCCGCTGGGGCCACTGGGGCCGCGGGCGCCGCCGGGGCTTCCGTGCCCGCCCCCGCCGCCGGGGTCCGCGTCGGAGGCGGGCCGCCCGCCGTCCGGGCTCATCGCGCGGGCGCCGTCTCCGGCTGGATCACCGGGTTCGACCCCTCCGGATCCCCGGCCATCGCGGTGAGGAAGTCGGCGGCGTACTGCAGCATCTCGTCGTCGCGCGCCTTCTCGCCGCCGGCACCCGCACGCGCGCCTGCGGCCTTGGGCAGCGGGAGCAGCACGGTCTTCTGCGTGGCCCGGTACTGCGCGGCCGGGTACATGCGCTTGAGCCGCATCTGCTGCGAGTCCAGCAGGTCGAGCGGGCCCACGCGCAGGCGCGATCCGGCCAGGACGATCTCGCGGACCCGGTACTTCTGCGCGACCAGTCGCAGCCGCGAAACCGAGACCACGCGGCGGGCCTCGGCGGGAAGCGGCCCGTAGCGGTCGAGCAGCTCCTCGACCACCGCGTCGATATCGGCGGCCTCCCGCGCCTGCGACAGCTTGCGGTACGCCTCGAGCCGGAGCCGGTCGCCGTCGACGTACTCCACGGGGATGTACGCGTCGACGGGCAGCTCGATGCGGATCTCGCCGACCTCCTCCTCGACCTCGACCTTCTCCCCGTCGGCGATCGCGCGGTAGGCCTCCACCGCCTCGCCCACGAGACGGATGTAGAGGTCGAACCCGACGCCCGCGATGTGACCCGACTGCTCCGCGCCCAGAACGTTGCCGGCGCCGCGCAGCTCGAGGTCCTTCATCGCCACGGCCATGCCGGCGCCGAGGTCGTTGTTCTGCGCGATCGTCGCGAGCCGGTCGTACGCGGTCTCGGTGAGCGGCTTCTCCGGGTCGTACAGGAAGTAGGCGTACCCACGCTCACGTGACCGGCCCACGCGGCCTCGCAGCTGGTGCATCTGCGACAGGCCCAGCTGGTCGGAACGGTCCACGATGAGCGTGTTGGCGTTGGAGATGTCCAGGCCGGTCTCGACGATGGTCGTACACACCAGCACGTCGTAGTCGCGGTTCCAGAACCCGCCGACCGTCTGCTCGAGCTGCTCCTCCCCCATCTGCCCGTGCGCCACCACGACGCGCGCCTCGGGCACCAGGTCGCGGATCTTCGCGGCGGTGGAGTCGATGGTCCGCACGCGGTTGTGGACGTAGAAGATCTGCCCCTCGCGCAACAGTTCGCGCCGGATGGCGGCGGCGACGTGCTTGTCCGAGTACGCGCCCACATACGTCAGCACGGGCAGCCGCTCTTCGGGCGGGGTGAGGATCTGGCTCATCTCGCGGATGCCCGCCAGCGACATCTCGAGCGTGCGAGGGATGGGCGTGGCGGACATGGTGAGCACGTCGACGTGGGTGCGCAGGGAGGTGATGTGCTCCTTGTGCTCCACGCCGAAGCGCTGCTCCTCGTCCACGATCACCAGGCCGAGGTTCTTCCACCGCACGCCCGTGGCGAGCAGCCGGTGCGTCCCGATCACCACGTCCACTGTCCCGTCCGCCAACCCGGCGAGGATCTTCTTGGCCTCGGCGTCGGAGGTGAAGCGGCTGAGCCCCCTGATGGTGACGGGGAAGCCGGTCATACGCTCGGCGAAGGTGGCCAGGTGCTGCTGCGCGAGCAGGGTGGTCGGCACGAGCACCGCGACCTGGGTGCCGTCCTGCACGGCCTTGAACGCGGCGCGCACGGCGACCTCGGTCTTGCCGTACCCGACGTCGCCCACCACCACGCGGTCCATGGGCGCGGTCTTCTCCATGTCGCCCTTGACGTCCTCGATCGCCGTGAGCTGGTCGACGGTCTCGGTGAAGGGGAACGCGTCCTCCATCTCGCGCTGCCACGGGGTGTCGGGGCCGAAGGCGCGCCCGGGCGCGGACTGCCGCTTGGCGTACAGCTGGACCAGCTCGGTCGCGATCTCGCGGACGGCCTTGCGGGCCTTGCGCTTGGTGTTCTGCCAGTCGGCGCCGCCCATCTTGGACAGCGTCGGGGCCTCGCCGCCGACGTAGCGGCTGAGCTGCCCGAGCGACTCCATCGGCACGTAGAGGCGGTCACCGGCCGCGCCGCGCTTGCCGGGCGCGTACTCGATGACCAGGTATTCGCGCCGTGAGGAGCCGTCGCCACCGCGCACCTGCCGCTCGACCATCTCCACGAACTTGCCGATGCCGTGCTGGTCGTGCACCACCCAGTCGCCGGCCTTCAGTGCCAGCGGGTCGACCTGGTTGCGGCGCTTGGAGTGGCGGGCCTTGGGGCGGGTGGTGGAGCCGAGGCGGTTGCCGGTGAGGTCCGTTTCGGAGACGACGACGAGGTCATCGGCCACCCCGGCGGCGCCAGCGCCGGTGGTGAGCGAGAACCCGCCGTGCAGCACAGCCTCGTAGACCGACACGAGTCCGGAGGCGGGCTCGGATCCCGCCGTCGCGGCCGTGGCGGGGACCTCGGCCTCGGACAGGCGTTCCAGGATGCGGGCGACGGTGCCGTGACCGGGCACGACCATCGCGGCCCGGCCGCCGCCGCCGACGAGCGCGCGGAGCCGGACGAACATGGCCTCCATCTCGGAGTCCTTGCCGCGCGGGGCGGGCGGGTCGCCGGCGGGGACGGTGATGACCGCGCCGTCCTCGGGATCGGTGAGGAACCCGGGCGGGACGAGCTGCCACCACGCGCGGCCCGCCTCGGTGGCCTCGGAGCGGACGGCGGAGAAGGTGCGGTAGCCCGACCCGGACAGGTCCAGCGTCTCGCTGTCCACGGGGGCGTCGCCGCCCATGGTGGCCGCGGTCCACGAGGCCTCGAGGAACTCCCGACCGGCGGAGGCGAGGTCGGCGGCGCGGCGGCGGACCTTGTCCGGATCGCACACCACCACCCGTGTGTCGGCGGGCATGAGCATCGGCAGGGTCGTCATGTCCTCCGGCACGAGCACCGAGGTCAGGGCCTCCATGCCGTCTCGCGGGATGCCCTCGGCCAGCGAGTCCAGCAGCTCGGCGAGCGTCGGGTTGGCGCGGTGCTCGGCGGCCAGCTCCCCCGCTCTGGCCCGCACGGCGTCGTCGAGCAGGAGCTCGCGGCACGGGAACAGCACCGCGGACTCCACCTCGCCGTCGGGCAGGGAGCGCTGGTCGGCCACGGAGAACTCACGGATCTCGGCGATCGTGTCGCCGTCGAACTCGATGCGCAGCGGGTGGTCCGCGGTGGTCGGGAAGACGTCCACGATGCCGCCGCGCACCGCCACGTCCCCGCGCCGAGCGACCATGTCCTCACGCAGGTACGCGAACTCGGCCAGCCGAACCATGAGGTCGGTGGGGTCCAGCTCGGCGCCCTTGACCAGGCGCACCGGCTCCCGGCGGGCCGCGCCGGGTGAGATCGGCTGCACCACCGACCGCGCCGCCGCCACGACGATCCCCGGGGGCCGCCCCGACAACACCGAGTTCAGCACCTCGAGCCGGCGACCGATCGTGTCCGCCGCCGGCGAGAGACGCTCGTGCGGCAACGTCTCCCAGCTCGGGAACTGCGCGACCTCGTCGTCGTACAGCCCCGACAGCTCGTCGGCCAGTTCCTCACACTCGCGCTCCGTGGCCGTCACCACCAACAAGGGGGCGCGCTGCGCCACGGCGGCGACGAGGAACGGCCGCAGCGCCTCGGGCGCGCGGACCACCGCCGCGTCGCGGTCCAGACCGTCGCGCAGGTCGGCCAGCGCCGGGTTGGCCAGGACCGCACCCGCCAGACCGGACAGTGCGGCGGCCGTGGGAGTGGTGGCGGTGGCGGTGGTGGTCACGCGTGTGGATCCTCCGGGTAGGGGGTTCGTCGAGCGGGGGTGTGCGGGTCGCACGGGTGGTGGGACGCACACCTGAAGGGCCGCAGATCCACCACTCTAACCGCGCACCCGCCCCGGTAGCCTGTGCGTATGCGCGAGACCACAGACGCCGAGCACGTCGACCCCCGGCCCGTCGACCCCGGGCACGGCGACACCCAGGGCGCCCCCGCCGGCCCGGTGACGATCTCCCCCGCCCCGGCCACCGCCGACGACGCCGCCCACGACACGATCGGCGCGCGCGTGTTCACCGACCGGTGGATCGGCGTGCTCCTCACCCTCGGCTCGGCCCTCGCGCTGGTCGCGTCGTTCCAGCTCAGCCTGGACAAGATCCGGCTGCTGGAGAACCCGGACTACACGCCGGCGTGCAACTTCTCCATACTCATGAGCTGCAAGAGCGTCATCAACTCCGAGCAGGGGGCGGCGTTCGGGTTCCCCAACCCGTTCATCGGGCTGATCGGTTTCGGCATCGTGATCGCGATCGGCGTCGCCGCCGCCACGGGGGTGCGGTTCCCGCGCTGGTACTGGGTGGGCGCGCTGCTCGGGCTGACGTTCGCCGCCGGATTCGTCCACTGGTTGGCCTACCAGTCGATCTTCCAGATCCAGGTCCTGTGCCCGTGGTGCATGGTCGTGTGGGCGGCCACCATCCCCATGTTCTGGTACACGCTGCTGCACGTGCTGGCCAAGCTCACCCGGGCGCGGTGGGTGCGCGCACTGCAGCGGTGGCACCTGGTGCCCGTGGTGGTCTGGTACCTCGCGGTGGCCGGGGTCATCCTGTGGGCGTTCTGGGACTTCTACTGGGCCGACTTCTTCGCCAACCTCTGACCGGCCGTGGAGTACACCGGGGTCGATGTCGTGATCCCCGCCCACGATGAGCAGGACCTGCTGGCGGGCTGCCTCGACGCGCTCGAGGACTGCATCGCCGCCACCCCGGTCCCGGTGACCGTGACGGTCGTGCTGGACTCCTGCCGCGATGCCACCGAGGAGATCGCGCGGGGGCGGGCCCGCCTCGTGCGGACGAGCGCCCGCAACGTCGGCATCGCCCGCGCGCGCGGTTTCGACTCGCTGCGGCGGCCCTCATCGTCGTCGCCCGGCTCCGTGCCGTCCCCCTCGCGGCGCTGGTACGCGACCACCGACGCCGACTCCCGCGTGCCCCGCACGTGGCTCACCGACCAGCTGGCGGTCGCCCGCTCCGGCGCCGACGTGGTGGCGGGCCTGATCGCGGTCGACGACTGGTCGGACTGGACCCCCGCCACCCGGCTGAGCTACCTCGAGGGCTACCACCCGGGTCCCGGCCACCGGCACATCCACGGCGCCAACATCGGCATCTCCGCCCGCGCCTACCGGCAGCTCGGCGGCTTCGACCCGCTCCCCGTGCACGAGGACGTCCAGCTGGTCCGGCGCGCGCAGGCGGCCGGGCTGATGGTCACGTGGTCCACCGCCGCGCCGGTGATGACCTCGGCCCGCCGGACCGCGCGCGCTCCCGGTGGCTTCGCCGGTCACCTCGCCGCCACGGAATGCGCCGCCACCGAACGCGCCGCCACCGAACGCGCCGCCAGCGCAGGGACCACCGCGTCATGACCGCGTGTCCGCGAGCAAGGAGGCCCCGTGAGCAACACTGACGTGCCCCCCGGCGACTCCTCGGACGCCGCTTCGTCCGCCGACCTGGCCCGCGAATGGGTCCGCGCCGGCCGCGCCGACCTGCCCCTGCCCGCCCGCGGCGACACCCGCACGAGATGGTCCGAGCTCACCGCGATGTGCACCCGGGACGTCTCCGCCGGCCGCCTGGTCGAGGCCCACGCCGACGCCGACGCGATCCTCGCCGAGATCTCCGGCACCCGCGTGGGGCGCGACGAACTGTGGGGCGTGTGGGCTGCCGAACCGCCGATGCCCGTGCTCCGCGCCCGGCGCGTGGGCGGGGGCTCGGGCGGGGGCTCGGGCAGCCGGTGGGTACTCGACGGGGTCAAGGCCTGGTGCTCCGGCGGCGACGTGTGCACGCACGCCCTGGTCACCGCGTTCGACGACGACGAGCCGCGCCTCTTCGCCGTCGACCTGCGCCAGCCCGGTGTCGCGCCCCGGGCGGACGGCTGGGCGCACCCGGGGATGGCGGGCAGCCGCACCACCTCCGTCGAATTCACCGACGTGCCGGCCCGCTCCGTCGGGGACCACCGCTCCTACCTCGAGCGGGCCGGGTTCTGGCACGGTGGGATCGGGGTTGCCGCCTGCTGGCTGGGCGCCGGGATCGCCGTGGCCCGGCCCCTGATCGCGCGGGCGACCCGGCCCGACGTCGACCCCCACGCGCTGGCCCACCTCGGCGCCGTGGACGTGGCCCTGGGAGGGGCGTCGTGGGCGCTGGACGCCGCCGCCGCGGAAGTCGATCGCGACGGACCCGGCGCCGACCTCACCGTCGCGCGCCACCGGGCCGTGCGCGTGCGGGCGATGGTCGAGGCCGCGGTGGACGAGACCATCCGACGCGTCGGCCGGGCGCTCGGCCCGGGACCGCTCGCGATGGACCCGCGCCACGGGCAGAACGTCCTCGACGCCGAGGTGTACATCCGGCAGTTCCACGCCGAGCGTGACCTCGCCGGGCTGGGCGCCACCGCCCGCACCCACGGCGGGTGGGCGCGATGACCACCGATCCCGCCGAGGGCGGTTCCACCCACTGGACCGGCATCGGGCTCGACGACCGCGGCACTCCCCACGCCGCCTGGGACGCCTGGTTCGGCGGGCGTGCCGCCGACCCGGAGCTGACCGTACCGTCCGGGGTCCGGCGGGTGGTCGTGGTCGCGCCGCATCCCGACGACGAGATCCTCGGCGTGGGCGTCACCGCCGCCCGGTTCGCCGCAGCCGGGGTGGAGGTGGTGATCGTGGCCGTCACCGACGGCGACGCCTCGCACCCCGACTCCCCCACGGTGACGCCCGCGCGGCTCGCCGCGCTGCGGATCTCCGAGAGCCGACGCGCCTGCGCGGCCCTGGGCCTTCCCGAGCCGGTGCGGGCCGGACTGCCAGACGGCGGGGTCCGCGGGCACGAGACGCGTCTGGCCGACGCGATCGCCGAGGCGATCGGTGACGTCCCCGGCGAGGACTGCGTGGTGCTCAGCACGTGGCGCGGAGACGGCCACCCCGATCACGAGGCCTCCGGACGCGCGGCCGCCCGGGCCTGCGCCGCCACCGGAGCGCGCCTGGCGGAGTACCCGGTGTGGACCTGGCACTGGGCCGAGCCCGGCGATCGGCGCGTGCCCTGGAACCGGCGGCGCCGCGTCGTGCTCACCGACGCCGAACTCGCCGCCAAGCACGCTGCCGTCGCGGAGTTCGTCACCCAGGTCGCTCCGCTGTCCGATCGGCCGGGGGACGAGGCGATCCTGCCCGACTGGATCCTCGACCGCCTGGTCACGCGCTCCGAGACGGTGTTCTGGTGAGCACCCCGGGCCACTACTTCGAGGAGATGTACTCCGGGTCGGCAGACCCCTGGGACTTCGCCGGCTCGTGGTACGAACTGCGGCGCTACGGGCTCCTCGTCGCCTCTCTCCCCGAACAGCGGTACCGCGTGTGCTTCGAGCCCGCCTGCTCGGTGGGGGTGCTCACCGAGATGCTCGCCGGGCGGTGCGACGAGGTGCACGCGGTGGACGTCGTCGACACCGCCGCCGGGCAGGCTCGTGCGCGCATCGACCGCGCGGGGTTGGACCACGTGCACGTGCGCACCGCCGACGCGTTGGACCCGTGGCCCGGGCGGTCCTGCGACCTGTTGGTGCTCTCGGAGTTCCTCTACTACACGCCGGTCGACGGGCTCGACGACCTACTCACGGCGCTGCTGCGGCTGGCCGAACCCGGCGGGACCGTCGCGGCCTGCCACTGGCTGGGGCGGTCGGGCGACCACGCCTGCCACGGCGAGGACGTCCACGCCGCACTCGCACGCCGCGTCGACCTCACGCGGCTCGTCCACCACCGCGAGGAGGGTTTCGTCCTCGAGGTCTTCCGTCGCACCTGATGGCCGGCTGCAACTAGTCCGCCTGCGTCTCCGGCGTCGACTCCGGCTGCGGTTTCGAAGCCGACTCGGACGCCGACGCCTCCGCCTCCGCCTCGGCTCGAGAGACGAGGTGCACGATCGCCTCGGTGTGTAGCCGGAACAACTCCGTGACGTCGGCGTCCCCGGACAGGGACGCGAGGAAAATCCCGTCGCCTCCTGCGAGGGCATAGGTGGCGAGCACCCGGGCATCCGCCTCGGGTAGCCGCGGACGGACCCGCCGGAACTCCGCCGCGATGCGCTCCAGGGCGTCCCCGCGCAGACGCAGATAGATTCCCCGGGCGGCCGGCTCCACGGGACGCTGCTCCAGCGCCAGCATCAGGCCCAGCCGGAGGAAGTCCGGGGATTCGCGGAACGTCCGGGCCACGCCCAGACAGAAGGCGGTCACGCGCTCCCGCAGGGCTTCGCCCTCCCCGCGGGTGACCTGGCCCAGCCACAACTCGACGCTCTCCTCGACAACAGCCGCCAGCAGTGCGTCCTTGTCCGCGAAATGCCAGTAGATCGAGCTCGCCGGGAGCCCGCTCGCCTTACTGACCTGCGCGATCGAGGTCCCCTCATACCCGCGTTCACCGGCCACCTCGGCGGCCGCCTCGATGATCCGGCGCCGGGACTCCCGGCCCTTGGCACGGGTGCGCCTGCCAGTGGACCCCGTTGGCTTCCCCGCCATCCGCTCCCCCGCTCCCTGTGTCCGGCGACTCATTGCGAATCGCCCCGGATCAGACTTACTGTAGTGATCACTACAGTACCGCGCGACGGCAGACGCCAGCGCAGGAAAGGTGGAGAAATGATCGAATCACTGACCCGGAACTGGTGGGTCCAACTCATCCGCGGAGCACTGGCGATCGCCCTGGGCGCGACCGCACTGGCCTCCCCCACCACGGGCATGACGCTCGCGGTGTTCCTCGTGGCGGCCTTCGCCATCGGTGACGGCGCCATGACCATGACGACCGGAGTGGCACTTCCGGAACGGACCCCCGGCCGCGGTGGCCTCATCCTCGCCGGCGCCGGATTCATGATTCTCGGGCTGGTCGTCCTGTTCTGGCCCGGCATCTCGACCACCGCGTTGATCCTGCTGTTCGCCGCCTGGCTGGTGGCCTCCGGCGCCCTCGTCGCCTACGGAGCCCAGACCCTGCGCTCCGAGATCCCCGACTCGTGGGTCATGGTGACGCTCGGCGTGGTCCTGGCGGTGGTGGGACTCGGGCTGGGCGTCGTGGGCCCCGCAGCGGTAGACACGTTCGTCACCTTCGCCGGCTGGTTCGGTCTCGCCGTCGGCGCGGTCATGGCCGCCGTGGCGTTCCGACTCCGCGCCGACTCCGACCGGCTCGAGCGCCGGGTGGCCGTCGCAGCCTGAACCGCGCCACCCTCATCCCCCGGCAAGGGCCGGGCGTCGCGAGTGCGACGCCCGGCCCTCCTGCACCGTGACCGTGCCCCGCCAGGTGACCGAGTCCGTCGTGCGACCGTGCCGTGCCCGGCCTCGCGCGACGGGGAGCGACCACCTACGGGCTTCCGGGCCCCGGGCGCATGTCGCGGCCCTGCGGTGTGCCACCGGGGTGACTCGGCCCGCTGTACTTCTCGAGGACGTCGACCTCGAGCGTCGGCGAGGGATCGAGATGCGAGAGGCCGTTGAAACAGAGGTTGACGATGTGCGCGGCGACCTCTTCCTTGGGCGGCGTGCGGGCGTCGAGCCACCACTGGGCGGTCCCGGAGACCATCCCGACCAGGGCCTGCGCGTACACACTGGTGGTGATGGGGTCGAACCCGCGGGCGACGAACTCCTCCTCGAGGATGTAGGTCACGCTGGCGGTGGCGTCGTTGAGCAGGGTCGAATACGAGCCCCCACCCACGGGGGACGATTCGCGCACGAGAATACGGAAGCCGTCCGTGCGCTCCTCGACGTAGCGCAGCAGCGCCATCGCCGCGCGCTCGATGCGCCGCCGCGACCCCTCGCCCTGCAGCGCCTCGGTGATCTCCGCGCCGAGGTAGGCGAGCTCGCGGTCGCACACGACCGCGTAGAGCCCCTCCTTGCCTCCGAAGTGCTCGTAGACCACCGGCTTGGACACGCCCGCCGCGGCGGCGATGTCCTCCACCGTCGCGGCGTCGTAGCCGTTCTCGGCGAAGATCCGTCGGCCGACCTCCACCAGCTGCTGCCGCCGCTTGGCGGCGGACATCCTGGTCCTCGGTGTCGGTACGCCCGCGCCCGTCATGCCCCACCCCTTTTTTCTGATACCCCGAGGATAGCCACGCGCGAATTCCGCTCCCCCCGACCGGCGGCAACACTGCTGTTCACGTCGGGTCAGGCCCACCGGTGCGCAGGTGCGCACCGGTGGGTCCGATCTCATGTGCCAGACTGGTGATGGCCCGTTCGCGGGCCGTTCCCCCGTGGTGTAATCGGCAACACTCCTGATTTTGGTTCAGGCATTTCAGGTTCGAGTCCTGGCGGGGGAGCTCAGAAGATCCCGCCGAAGATCCCCACGGCCAGCACCAGCAGCAGTATCGCGATGATCGCGAACACCGCCAACGCCGGTTGCCGTGCGCGCCGCGGCTTCTTCTCCACCTCGGCATCGGGCTGGAAGGCCGGGTCCTGCCCGGGCTGCCCGGGTGCGTTCATTCCGGTCACGTGAATCGCTCCTCTTCCATCCGGGCGTAGGACTCCAGCAGCTCGAGGGCGTGCTCTCCGGCAGCACCCTCCGCGCGCAGGCCCGTACGCATCGACTCCGCCATCTCCCTACCGTGCGGGAACGGCGGCAGCAACGGCATGTCCGGGTCGGTGATCGCGTCGATCACGGTCGGCCGGTCCGCGAGGAACGCCTCCTCCAGGGCGGACACGAGCTGGTCGGGGTCGTCCACGCGCACCCCGCGCAGCCCGAGCAGCTCGGCGTACCCGGCCACGTCGAACGGCGGCACGTCCTGCGACCGGGCGAACCGCGGCTGGGCCTCGCTCTCGCGCTGCTCCCAGCTCACCTCCGCCAGGTCCCGGTTATTGAGCACCACGATCACCATCGTCGGGTCCTCCCAGCTCGGCCATGCCTCGGAGACGGTGATGAGTTCGTTGATCCCGAGCATCTGTATGGCCCCGTCGCCGGCCAGGACCGCGACGGGCTTGGCGGGCGCGGTGGCCTTGGCGGCGATCGCGTACGGGATCCCGCAGCCCATCGACGCGAGCGTGCTCGACAGGTGCGCAGGGACGGTCGTCGGCAGGCTGATCTGTCGGACGTAGTGGTAGACGCTGCTACCCACGTCCACGGCGAGACGTGCGTCGTGCGGCAGGCGCTCGCCCAGTCGTCGCGCGACCAGCTCCGGGTTCAGCCCGCGCGCCGGCACCTCGGAGCGCATGCGGGAGATCTCCCACCACTGCCCCACCCACTTCTCCACGTCGCCGCGCCAGGCGGAGCGGTCGCGGTCGGCCACGCGTCCGGTGAGTTCTCGCAGTGCGGCAGCGGCGTCGCCCACCATGCCGACCTCGATCGGATACCGGTTGGCCAGGTGCACCGGGTCCAGGTCGATCTGCACGGCCCGCGCCCGCCCGGGCTCCGGGTAGAACTCGGTCCAGGGGTCGTTCGATCCGACGATGAGGAGGGTGTCGCAGTTCTGGAGGATGCGCGCGCTCGCCGTCGTCCCCAGATGGCCCATGGTCCCGCCCACCAACGGCGAGGACTCGTCCACGTAGGGCTTACCCAACAGGCTCATCGTCACGCCGGCGTCCAGGCGCTCGGCGAGTTCCATCAGCTCGGCCTGCGCACCGGCGACGCCGCGCCCGGCCAGGATCGCGATCCGCTCCCCCGCGTCGAGCACCTCCACGGCGCGCGCCACGTCGTCGTCGCGGGGGGTGGTGACCCCGTGGGTCCATTCGGGGGCGGTGACCACCACCCCGTGCTCCTGGTCGAGGTCCTCGCCCACCTCCGGGGCCTCGGCGTTCTGCACGTCGTGGGGAAGGATGACGACGACGGGGGTCCGGTGCGTCAGCGCGGAGCGGAACGCCCGGTCGATCACCATGGGCGCCTGCTCGGCCGACGACACCGTCTGCAGGTACGGCCCGGCCACGTCCGCGAAGACGTTGCCGAGGTTGATCTCCTGCTGGTAGCCCGACCCGAGCACGCTGGTGTGCTGCTGCGCGACGAGCGCCACCACGGGGACGCTGTCGAGTTTGGCGTCGTACAGGCCGTTGAGCAGGTGTATCGCGCCGGGGCCCTGCGTGGAGGTCATCACCCCGACCGCGCCCGAGTACTTGGCGTCGGCCACCGCCATGAACGCCGCCGACTCCTCGTGGCGGGCCCGCCCGAACGTCGGGGCGATCTCGGCGCGCTGCAACGCGCCGAGCAGCGGGTTGTTGCCGTCCCCGGCGTAGCCGTAGATCCGTTCGACGTCCCAGGCCACCAGTCGTTCGACGACGAGGTCGGCCACCGTCCTGTCCGTGGTCATACGCGTGCCCCTTCCGCTCGTCAGCCGTAGTGGCCCCACCGTAGGGGGCGCACCCGCGGCCCTCCACCGGTCATGGTGGCGCGGGCCCGCGGAACCGGTTGTCCGACGGGTGGGGTGGCCCTATCGTCCGGGCATGGACACCGATCTCAAGGCACTCGCCCTGGTGTGCTCGCTCAAGGCCTCGCCCGCCGAGTCGAGCAGCGACCTCATCGCCCGGCAGGTCCTCGACGAACTCGCCGGTCACGGCGTGACCGGGGAGACCGTCCGGGTCGCGGACTTCGACGTCCGTCCGGGGGTCGACGACGACATGGGCGGCGGCGACGAGTGGCCCGCCATCCTCGAGAAGGTCCGAACCGCCGACGTCCTCGTGTTGTCCACGCCGACGTGGCTCGGCAATCCGTCCAGCATCGCGCAGCGGGTGCTGGAGCGTCTCGACGCGCAGCTGTCGGCCACCGACGACGACGGCCGTCCCGCGATGTTCGGCAAGGTCGCCGTGGTCGCGGTGGTGGGCAACGAGGACGGCGCGCACAAGATCGTCGCCGACATGTTCCAGGGCCTGAACGACATCGGGTTCACGATCCCGGCGCAGGGCTGCACCTACTGGAACAACGAGGCCATGAACCCGGTGGACTACAAGGACCTCGACTCCACGCCGTCGGCCGTGGCCTCGACCATCACCACGCTGTCGTCCAACGCGGTGCACCTGGCGCGGTTCCTGCGCCGCGAGCAGTACCCGGCGGTCTAACCCTTGGTGCTCCGCTCGACCGCGCTGCGGACGGTGTAGCGCAGGAACGCCGGGAAAGCGATCGCGCAGATCACCACGCCGATCACCACCAGCACGCCACCACCCGACGCGGCGACCGCCGTGCCGACCGAGGCCGCCGCCACGCCGTGCGCGACGTCGCCGATCCTCGGGCCACCGGCCACGACCACGATGAACACGCCCTGCAGACGGCCGCGCATCTCGTCGGTGGCCGAATCCAGCAGGATCGCCTGGCGGAACGCGGCCGAGATCATGTCGACGGCTCCGCCGAACGCCAGCGCGGCGAGCGCCAGCCACAGCCAACACGCGGAGCCGCCGGGCGAGGCCGCGCCCACGAACACCCCGAACGCGACCATCGCCGCGCCCCACAGCGCCACGCACACCAGCACCGCCAGACCCTGCCGCCGCACGCGTGGGATCCACCCGGAGAACACCCCGCCGGCGACGGCACCCACGCTCATCGCGGCGAACAACAGACCGAGGGCGGTGCCGCCCGTCGCGGGGTCGCCGAAGGACTCGGTGGCGATCTGCGGGAACAGTGCCCGCGGCATGCCGAAGACCATCGCGATGATGTCCACGAGGAACGAGGCCAGGAGGATGCGGCGGGTGGCCAGGTAGGCGAACCCGTCGATCACCGACCGCAGCCCCACCGACCCCCGCTCCCCCGCCACCGGCTGCGGCGGGAGCCGGAACACCGCGTACAGCGTGGCCAGCAGTGCGACGGCGGTGAACAGGTACATCGTGGACAGTCCCAGGACCGGGATGAGGATGCCCGCGGACAGGGGCCCGACGATCGCCCCGAACTGCATCACGGTCATGTTCAGGGCCGAGGCGGAGGCCAACTGGTCGGAGGGGACGATCCGGGGGATGATCGCCGAGCGGGTGGGCTGGTTGATCGCGAAGAACGCCTGCTGCACCGACAGCAGCACCATCACCACCCAGACGTTCCGGTTGCCCGCCGCGGCCTGCGCCCAGAACAGCAGTGAGGTCACGATCAGCCCGGTGGTGGTGACCATGAGCAGGCGACGCCGGTCGAGGGCGTCGGCCAGCGCGCCGCCCCACAGGCCGAACACCACGAGCGGCACCAGCGCGAACACGCCGGTGAGCCCCACATACGCAGAGCTGCGGGTGATCTCGAAGACCTGCTGGGGCACCGCGACGATCGACAACTGCGCCCCGATGACCGTGACGATGTTGGCGAGCCACAGCCTGCGGAAGTCCGGCTGCCGCAGTGGCCGCGTATCCGCCAACTGGCGCCTCAGGACTGACACGCCGGGCAGGCTACTCCGCCTCAAGACGGTTCGAATCGTCGGAGTCACCCTCTATCCTTGGGGCTCTGTCCGCCTTGGGACCCTGTCCGCTCGCCGGACGTACCCGGACCCATCCATCACCACCACCGTGCGCGCCGCGCGCCGAGGAGACTTGATGACCACACCCGAGACCGACCGTTCAGCGCCCGAACACACGCAGACCGCGGTCATCGTCCTGGCCGCCGGCTCCGGCACCCGCATGAAGAGCGCCACGCCCAAGATGCTGCACCGGGTGTGCGGGCGGACGATGCTCGGCCACGCACTGCACGCCGCGGCGGGGCTCGAACCGGACGCGATCGTCGTGGTCGTCGGCCATCAGCGCGACCAGGTCTCGGCGGCGGTCGACGAGTTGTCGGCCGAGCTCGGCGTTCCGGTCTCCACCGCGGTGCAGGAGGAGCAGAACGGGACGGGCGACGCCGTGGCGGCCGGCATGTCGGGACTGCCTGCCGACTTCTCGGGCACCGTCCTCGTCACCACCTCGGACATCCCCCTGCTCGACGCCGACACCCTGCGCGAGGTCGTGACGCGCCACGACCTGCGACCGCGCGCCGCGGTCACCGTCCTGACGTCGACGGCGCCCGACCCCACGGGGTACGGCCGCATCGTGAGGAACGACGACGGCGAGGTGCTGCGGATCGTCGAGCACAAGGACGCCTCGGAGGACGAGCGGGCGATCGACGAGGTCAACTCCGGCATCTACGCCTTCGACGCCCTCGTCCTGCGGGACAAGCTCGGGCAGCTGAGCACGGACAATTCGCAGGGCGAGCTGTACCTCACCGACGTCATCCAGCTCGCGCGACGCGACAACGGCCTCATCCGCGGGCACCGTGTCGAGGACCCCGATCTTGTCGCCGGCGTCAATGATCGCGTGCAGCTCGCGGCCCTGGCCGGCGAGATGAACCGTCGCCTGTGCGAGTCGGCGATGCGGGGCGGCGCGACGATCGTCGACCCGTCCAGCACGTGGCTCGACGTGGGCGTGGCCACGGGCCGCGACGTGACGATCCTGCCGGGCACCCATCTGACGGGCGCCACCGAGATCGGCGACGGTGCGACCGTCGGACCGGACACCACGCTGCAGGACACGGTGGTCGGCGAGGGTGCCACGGTCGTGCGTTCACATGCGGTGCGCGCCACAATCGGGGCTGGCGCGGAGGTGGGCCCGTTCGCCTACCTGCGGCCCGAGGCGGACCTGGGCGAACGGAGCAAGATCGGCACGTTCGTCGAGGTCAAGAAGTCGACGATCGGGGCGAACACCAAGGTGCCGCACCTGACCTACGTGGGCGACGCGACGATCGGCGAGCACACCAACATCGGGGCGTCGAGCGTGTTCGTCAATTACGACGGGGTGAACAAGAACCGTACAGTGATCGGCGATCACTGCCGCACCGGTTCGGACACCATGTTCGTCGCACCTGTGACCGTCGGAGACGGGGCCTATTCGGGCGCGGGTACCGTGATCAAGGACGACGTCCCACCCGGAGCCCTCGCGGTCTCGGGCGGACGGCAGAGGAACATCGACGACTGGGTGATCGAGAACCGGCCCGATTCCGGTTCTGCAGAGGCCGCCCGTCGTGCCCGGAACGACTCCCAGAAGGACGGACTCACGCAGTGAGCGAGTGGATCGACAACCAGAAGAACCTGATGTTTTTCGCGGGGCGCGCGCACCCCGAACTCTCCGACCAGGTCGCCGCCGAACTGGGCGTCGAGGTCACCCCCCAGACCGCCAGGGACTTCGCCAACGGCGAGATCTTCGTCCGCTTCGAGGACTCCGTCCGCGGCTGTGACGCGTTCGTGCTGCAGAGTGCCCCGGCGCCGCTGAACAAGTGGATCATGGAGCAGCTCATCATGATCGACGCGCTCAAGCGGGGAAGCGCCAAGCGGATCACCGCCGTCCTGCCGTTCTACCCGTACGCGCGGCAGGACAAGAAGCACCGCGGCCGCGAGCCGATCTCGGCCCGTCTCATCGCGGACCTGCTCAAGGCCGCCGGCGCGGACCGCATCATCACAGTCGACCTGCACACCGACCAGATCCAGGGCTTCTTCGACGGTCCCGTGGACCACATGCACGCCCAGGGCCAGCTCTCGGACTACGTCCGGCAGCACTACGGGACGGACAACATCGTCGTGGTCTCCCCCGACGCCGGCCGCGTCAAGGTGGGCGAGAAGTGGGCCGATGCCCTCGACGGCGCGCCGCTCGCGTTCGTCCACAAGACCCGCGATCCCAACGTGCCCAACCAGGTGAAGTCCAACCGCGTGGTCGGTGACGTGGAGGGCAAGACCTGCGTCCTGATGGACGACATGATCGACACCGGTGGCACCATCGCCGGCGCCGTCAAGGTCCTCAAGGACGCCGGTGCCGGGGACGTCATCATCGCCACCACCCACGGCATCTTCTCCGATCCGGCCGCCGAGCGTCTCGCCAACTGCGGGGCCAAGGAGGTCATCACCACCGACACGCTGCCGATCCCGCCGGAGAAGCGGTTCGAGAACCTCACCGTGCTGTCCATCGCGCCACTGCTGGCCCGGACCATCCACGAGGTCTTCGAGAACGGGTCGGTGACCAGCCTCTTCAACGGGAACGCCTGACATGACCGCGGACCCGGCGGGGCGCGCCACGATCTACCACAACCCCCGCTGCTCCAAGTCCCGGCAGGCGCTGGAGCTGCTCCGCGAGCGGGGTGTGGAGCCGACCGTCATCAAGTATCTCGACACTCCCCCGGACGTCGAGCAGCTGCGCACCCTCATCTCCGACGCCGGTCTGACGGTGCGGGAGGCGGTGCGCGTCAAGGAAGCCGAGTTCACCGAGCTCGGCCTCATCGACGCCTCGGATGACGACCTGCTCGCCGCGATGGTCGCCCACCCCCGGCTCATCGAGCGGCCCTTCGTCGTCACCGACAAGGGCACCCGCCTCGCGCGTCCCACGGCGGCGGTCGAGGAGATCCTCTGACGTCCCATCGCTGACGGCGCCTCGCCTGCGTCGAGCCCGCTGCGCTCTCATCCGCGAGCGGCGGGGCCCGTCGATTTGGGCCCCGCACCCCTCGGCGCTAGGCTGGTCGGGTCATCTCGGCGAGGGAGGACCCGCATCAACCCGGGCCACTCCGTTATCGACGCGATCACCTCTGGGCGACCCGTGGTGCACGCTTCGCGCCGGGCCGCCGGAAACGACTACCCAGAGGTCATCGCATGTCTGACGCCAACAAGCTCGTCGCCACCGTCCGCACCGAGTTCGGCAAGGGCGCCTCGCGCCGGGCCCGCCGGGACTTTAAGGTCCCCGCGGTGCTCTACGGCCACAACACCGAGCCCCGCCACCTGCTCCTCGGCGCGCTCGAGTTCGCCGCCGTGCTCCGCGCCCACGGCACCAACGCGCTGCTCACCCTCGACATCGAGGGCGAGGAGCAGCTCGCCCTGCCCAAGCAGATCGACGTGCATCCGCTGACCCGCGTCATCGAGCACACCGACCTCCTCGTGGTCCGCAAGGGCGAGAAGGTCGTCGTCGAGATCGCCGTTTTGGTCACCGGCGAGGCGGCCCCCGGCACCCTCGTCACCACGGACGTCGACTACATCGAGATCGAGGTCGCGGCCACCGACATCCCTGAGGAGTTCGAGGTCTCCGTCGAGGACGCCGAGGCCGGCACCCAGTTCACCGCCGCCGACATCACGCTGCCCTCGGGCGCCACCCTGGTCTCCGACCCGGAAACCCTCCTGGTGAACGTCATCGAGGCCCCGTCCGAGTCCGACCTCGAGTCCGAGGAGGAGGAGGCCCCGGAGGGCGAGGCCGCCGAGGACGCCGCGAAGGCTGCCGAGGAGGAGTGATCCTCCCCCGCCTGATCCAGGCGGACGTCGCCTGAACGGCGGCACCCGGCCACGGGCCCGGAACGACCACAGCGTCGTACCGGGCCCGTCCCGCATTTCGCCAGCCCGGCCCCTCCACGCCGGGGACCCGGGTCAGCCGCGGACGAGGCCGATCGCCAGGACCAGCATCATCACGGCGATGCCGGCGTCGAGCACCCGCCACGCCCCGGGCCTGGCGAACAGCCCCCGCAACGCCTTGCCACCGAACCCGATGAGCGAGAACCACAGCACGCCCGCGATGAAGGCCCCGGCCGCGAACACCCAGCGCAGGTCGGTCCCCTGTTGGTTGGCGAGCGTGCCGAGGAACACCACGCAGTCGAGGTAGGCGTGCGGGTTGAGCCAGGTGAACGCCGCGCACGCTGCCACCGCCCCGAGCGTCGACGGGACCCGCGCACCGCCGTGGACCTGCAACCCGTCGCCGGGCCGGATCGCGCGGGACGCGGCGAACGCCCCGTAGGCCAGCAGGAACACGACCCCGATCCACTTCATGACCGTGATCGCCGCCGGCGCCGATTCGATGAGCACCCCCACGCCCGCCACCCCGAGCAGGATGAGCGCGGCCTCGGACACCACGCAGAAGGCGACGATGGGAACCATCGCCACATCGCCACGGATCGAACGCTGGAGGACGTAGGCGTTCTGCGCGCCGACGGCGGCGATGAGCCCGAGGCCCATGCCGACGCCCATGAGAAGTGTGGAAGTAGCGGTCACGACGTCACCGTAGGCCCGGTTTCATCAGTAGTGCCACTACACTTTCTGCACTAGCATTAGCCATGCTTATGAACACCCTGCAGCTGGACCACCTCCGCACCCTCGCCGCCGTCGTGGACCTCGGCTCGTTCGAGGCCGCCGCCGCCCACCTGCACATCACCCAGTCGGCGGTGTCCCAGCGGGTCCGCGCACTCGAGGAGTCCGCGGGACGGATCCTCGTCCGCCGCGAGCGGCCGAGCTCCGCCACCGCCTCCGGCGAGATCGTGCTGCGCACTGCGCGGCAGATGCTCCACCTCGAGGAATCCCTCGCCGGCGAACTCGACGATCCGGCGTCGGCCCAGGAACACGTGATCTTGGCCGTGGCGTGCAACTCCGACTCGCTGGCGACCTGGTTCCTCGATGCCATGACCGAGGTCCACGCGGCCGGCCGGGTGGTCTTCGACATCCGCCGCGAGGACGAGTCCCTGTCCAGCGAGTTGCTGCGGCGCGGCGAGGTGATGGCCGCGGTGACCAGCCAGTCCCGGCCGGTCCAGGGTTGCCGCTCGCAGCCCCTGGGATCCATGCGGTACCTGGCCTGCGCGAGCCCCGGGTTCGTCGCCCGGCACCTGCGTGACGGCTCGACCACCGCCGCGCTCGGCCGGGCGCCCATCGTCGACTTCGACCGCAGCGACGGCCACCAGAACAACCACTATCGCCGCCTGGCCCGCCGGGAACCCACCGGGCCGCGGCACTTCATCCCCAGCTCGCACGATCACGTCCGGGCGATCGTCGCCGGGCTGGGCTGGGGCCTGATCCCCGAGCACCTCGCCACCCCGTGGCTGGTCTCCGGCGAGATCGTGGACGTCTCCCCCGACCACTTCCTCGACGTCCCCCTGTTCTGGCAGCACTGGAAACTGCAGTCACCCGACCTCGACGCCCTCACCGCCGCCGTCCTCGACACCGCCCGCACCGAGCTGCGGAACTGATCGGACAGGTGCGCCCGAGCGGGCCGGCCCCGTCTGGGATCATGGGCCCGTGACTACCGCTTCCACGCCCGGCCCCACGCCCGGCCCCACGCTCATAGTGGGTCTGGCCAACCCCGGACCCGACTACGAGGGCACCCGCCACAACATCGGCTGGGACGTCCTGCAGGAGTTGGCGTCCCGCGCCCTGCCGATGCCGGCGAGCTTCTCCACCCACAAGCGGACCAACTGCGAGATCGCCCAGACCCGGCTCGCCGACGAGCCCGTGGTGCTGGCCCGCCCCCGCAGCTACATGAACCTCTCGGGCGGGCCTGTCGCCGCGGTCGCCAAGTACTTCTCGGTCACGCCCACCGACATCATCGTGATCCACGACGAGATCGACATCGACTTCGGACAGGTCCGCCTCAAGCGCGGCGGCGGCGAGGGCGGCCACAACGGCCTGCGCTCGCTGTCCGGCTCCCTCGGCACCCGCGACTACATCCGCGTCCGCGCCGGGGTCGGCCGTCCGCCGGGCCGCATGGCGGTGGCTGACTTCGTACTCAAGCGCTTCTCCAAGCTCGAGCAACCCGATGTGCCGTTCCTCATCCAGGACGCCGCCGACGCCGTGGAACTCCTCCTCAAGCACGGGCTGGAGACGGCCCAGAACCAGGTCCACTCCGCGTGACGCGCTCCCGGCGGTTCGAGCGCGAGGCCCACCTGGGCTCCGGTGCCGATCTCTTCCGCCGCGCGAGTGCAGCACTCGTCAGCTGGGACCTGCACCGGCGGGCGGGCCTCGTCGTCGTCGCCACCGGGCCCGCCACCCCCGGCCGCACCGTCATCCTCCGGCCGCGATCAGGCCCCGGGGCGTGGCTGCGACTGGCCGCGCCCTGCGAGGTCACGGAGGTCGTTGACCGCCCCGACGCGCGGGGGTTCACCTACCGCGCCCTACCCGGCCACCCCGAGCGCGGATGGGAGACGTTCCTCGTCCGGCACGATTCCGTCACCGGCGCCGTCGCGCTCACCCTCACCGGTGAATCCGCGCACGCCACCCTGCTCGCCCGGCTGGGTGCACCCATCGCCCGACTCGAACAGGAGCGGATCACCCGCCGCTACCTCGCCGCCCTGCGCGACCGGCCCTGACCCGCGGCGCCCGGCGTGGACATCACGGTTCAGCAACGTCACAGTTCATAGAGCTCCCGCAGCCGGTCGAGCAGCGCCACCAACGACCCCTCCCGCAGCGCCTCCGCGACCGCGCCGTCGTAGAACCGCTCGGACCGGACCACCCAGGTGAGCAGCGCGCGGGTCAGGTCCTCGTCCGACCGCTCGGCCAGCCCGGTGAGGTCGGTGAGCGAGCCGTCCGACAACCCGCGCCGCTCCAACTCGTCGAGGTACCCGTGCCGGGTGAGCACGCCCCCGCCGAACGCCTCCATCACGGCCAGGGTGTCCTCGTCGTAGGTCGGGTAGCGCACCAGGTACGCGCCGTTGCGGTGTCGCTGCCCGCCCGCCCACGTCACGCCGTCGAGCCCCCGCAACCGCTCGACCACGGGCAGCAGCCGCCGGAGCGCGGCCCTGCGCTCCTCCAGCTCGTGCCGGTCACTGCCCTCGCCCATTCCAGTCCCCGCCTCTGCGCGTCGTCCGACGCGGCTCGTGCGCACCGTAGCGACCGGGTACGACACCCGGCCGCGCGTAGCGTCGTTCACGGTTCATCGGTCGGGGCACGCGCGCTCGTTACGAAAGCTATCGACTGGCGCGCTCGATCCGCGCAGGCGCCGCGCCTGACCTCGCGTTTCACGCGCCACACCGACCTCGTGGGTCGCACCGCCGGATTGTGTGCTCACCCGTGGGCGGACGTACGCTGGGTGACGACGACGAGGGCCGTCGACTGCCAGAAGGAGTGCGCGTGACCGAGACCGCCGAGGACACCGGAACGGGCGGGCACGCCACGGGTGCGGACGCCGCCGGGGACGTCACGTCCGAAGTCGCGCGCCGCAGGACGTTCGCCGTGATCGCCCACCCGGACGCCGGCAAGTCCACGCTCACGGAGGCGCTCGCGCTGCACGCGCGGGTGATCACCGAGGCCGGCGCCGTCCACGGCAAGTCGGGCCGCCGGTCCACCGTGTCGGACTGGATGGAGATGGAGAAGGCCCGCGGCATCTCCGTCAGCTCCACCGCGCTGCAGTTCACCTACGCACCGGAGGGCTCGAACCCGGGCGACGACCCGTACGTCATCAACCTGGTCGACACCCCCGGCCACGCCGACTTCTCCGAAGACACCTACCGCGTCCTCACCGCGGTCGACGCGGCGGTCATGCTCATCGACGCCGCCAAGGGTCTCGAGCCGCAGACCCTCAAGCTCTTCCAGGTGTGCAAGCACAACGGTCTGCCGATCATCACGGTGATCAACAAGTGGGACCGGCCCGGCCGGGCGCCGCTCGAACTGCTCGACGAGATCACCGAGCAGATCGGCCTCGTGCCCACCCCCCTGTTCATGCCCGTGGGCATCGCCGGCGACTACCGCGGCCTGCTGCGGCGCGGCGACGACGGCGCCCCGGAGGAGTACGTGCACTTCACCCGCACCGCCGGCGGGTCGACGATCGCCCCCGAGGAGCACTACGACCCGGACACCGCCGCCGAGCGTGAGGGCGACGTGTGGGAGACCGCGGTCGAGGAGTCCGAGCTGCTCTCGGCGATGGGCCAGGACCACGACCAGGAGCTATACCTGGCCGGTGAGACCAGCCCGGTGATCTTCGCCTCGGCGATGCTCAACTTCGGTGTCCACCAGATCCTCGACGCGCTCGTCGAGTTGGCCCCGCCGCCGCGCGAGTGGCCGACCGTCTCGGGCGAGCCCCGCAAGACCTCGGAGCCGTTCTCCGCCATGGTGTTCAAGGTGCAGGCCGGCATGGACGCCGCGCACCGCGACCGCCTGGCGTTCATGCGCGTGGTCTCCGGCGAGTTCGAGCGCGGCATGGTGGTCCAGCACGCCCAGACGGGCAAGCCGTTCACCACCAAGTACGCGCTGACGGTGTTCGGCCGCGACCGCACCACCGTGGAGACCGCCTACCCCGGCGACGTGGTGGGCCTGGTCAACGCCACGGCCCTCGCCCCCGGCGACACCCTCTACAGCGGTAGGAAGGTGCAGTTCCCGCCGATCCCACAGTTCGCCCCCGAGCACTTCGCGGTGGTCCGCGCCCAGTCGCTGGGCAAGTACAAGCAGTTCCGCAAGGCCATCGACCAGCTGGCCGCCGAGGGCGTGGTGCAGATCCTGCGCAACGACACCCGCGGCGACGCCAACCCGGTCATGGCCGCGGTCGGCCCCATGCAGTTCGAGGTGGTCACGGCCCGGATGAAGGCCGAGTTCAACGTCGAGGTCGTGGTGGACAACCTGCCGTACACGATCGCCCGCCGCACCGACGCCGAGTCGGCCGGCGAACTCGGCCGCCAGCGCGGAGTCGAGGTTTTCCAGCGCACCGACGGCGAACTGTTGGCCCTGTTCGGTGACAAGTGGCGGCTGCAGTACATCACCAAGGAGATGGAACACCTCACCATCGAGCCGCTGGTCGCCGACACCAACTAGCCCTGACGCGGGCCGGCGGTTGGCGCGGGCGGGTCACCCGGCGGCATGCTGGAGGGCATGCCCAGTGATTCTCCGGTCAGCCTCCGCGTCTTCGTCGAGCCACAGCAGGGCGCGACGTATGCCGACCAGCTCACCGTCGCCCGCGCGGCGGAAGACCTCGGCTACGAGGCCTTCTTCCGGTCGGACCACTACCTCAAGATGGGCGACATCAGCGGACTGCCCGGCCCCACCGACGCGTGGCTGACCCTCGCCGCCCTGGCCCGCGAGACCTCGACCATCCGGCTCGGCACGCTGCTCACCTCGGTGACGTTCCGCCACCCGGGCCCGCTGGCGATCTCGATGGCCCAGGTCGACGAGATGTCCGGTGGCCGCCTCGACGTGGGACTCGGCGCCGGCTGGTACGCCGACGAGCACACCGCCTACGGCATCCCCTTCCCGCCGCTGGGCGAGCGGTTCGACCTGCTGGAGGACACCCTCGGGGCGCTGGAGACCTTCTGGTCCACGCCCGCCGGCGAGACGGTCTCCGTCCGCGGGAAGCGTGTGGAGATGCTGGAATCCCCGGGCCTGCCCAAGCCCGTGCAGCAGCGCCCGCCGGTGATCGTCGGTGGCCACGGCAAGAAGCGGACCCCGGCGCTGGCCGCCCGGTTCGCCGACGAGTTCAACGTGCCGTTCGCGGACCTCGACACCGTGGCGACGCAGTACCGCCGCGTCGACGAGGCATGCGCCGAGCGCGGCCGGGCTCCCGAGGAGATCATCCGCTCGGCCGCGCTCGTCCTGTGCTGCGGGCGCGACGAGGCGCAGGTCGCCCGGCGTGCGGACGCCATCGGCCGCGAGGTCGATGAACTGCGGGCGAACGGCGCCGCCGGGACCCCGGATGAGGTCGTCGACACGATCGGCCGGTACGCGGCGATCGGTGCCCGGCGCATCTACCTGCAGGTGCTCGACATGTCCGACCTGGACCACCTCGACCTGGTCGCCTCCGAGGTGGCGCGCCAGCTCTGACGCGAGCCCCGCCTGGCCGGCCGGTCGCCCCGCCGGCCGGGCGAAACCCCCTCCCCTGCCCGAGGAGTGGGATTAGTGTCACGCCATGGTGGCACAGGGCACGACGACGACGAGGGCAGCACATCCCGGATGCCGTGCGTGGGCCGCGACGGCACTCCTCGTCGTCGTCGCCCTACTCGCCCCCCTGAACGCAGCACCGACCCGGGCGGCGACCCCGACAGGCGGCTCCCCCATCAGAGGAATGGTCGACGCCCACGCGCACCTCGCGGCGTCGCAGGCGTTCGGCGGGGCACTGCGCTGCGGCGAGCCGTTCTCCCCCGGCGGCCTCGGCGAGGCGCTCGCGGACTGCCCCAGCCACTCGGGAACCGGGCACTTCGCGCTGCTCGAATCGGTGCTCGGGGGCACCGCCCTGCCCGGCGGGACCCAGGGCTTCCCCACCTTCGCGCAGTGGCCGTCGCACGACTCCCAACTGCACGAACAGGCCTACTACACCGGTATAGAGCGGGCGTGGCGCGGGGGACTGCGGGTGCTCACCAACCATCTGGTGGCCAACCGGGTCCTCTGCGAGGCGCTCGCCGGGATCGGGGTGCCCCCGCGCTCCCCGTGCGACGAGATGGCGCAGCTGCGCCGGCAGGTGGACTACCTCGAGCGGATGGAGGCCCACATCGACGCCGAGCACGGTGGCCCCGGGCGCGGCTGGTTCCGGATCGCCCGCTCGCCGGAGGACGTCCGCGCGATCGCGGCGGACGGGAAACTCGCTGTCACGCTGGGCGTCGAGGCGTCCGAACCGTTCGGCTGCCGGGTGGTCGACGACGTGCCGATGTGCACGACCGAGGACATCGACCGGGGGCTCGACGAGTTCGCCTCGTGGGGCGTGTCGACCGTGTTCCCGGTACACAAGTTCGACAACGCCCTCGGTGGCGCCCGCATGGACGAGGAACTGGCCGGCCTCGCGGTCAACATCGGCAACAAACTGGGCACCCAGCGGTTCTGGGAGACCGAGCCGTGCACCGGTCCCGACGCCGACCACGCCCAACCCCTGGCCTCCACGCCCGTCGCCGACGGCCTGACGGTGGCCTCCTCGGACGCCCCGGCGGGCGCGGCACTGCCCGTCTACCCCGAGGCCCCGCTGTGCAACGTGCGCGGGCTGACGCCGCTGGGCGAGCACGCGATCCGCGGGATGATGGCCCGCGGCATGGTGATCAACATCGACCACATGGGCGTCAAGACCGCCCACCGCACCCTCGACATCGCCGCTGAGGCGGGGTACACAGGCCTGGTCGTGGACCACGCCTGGGCCACGCAGGGCAACACTCGCCGGGTCCACGAGCAGGGCGGGTTCGTGGCCGCGTTCGCCTGGCCCGCCGAGGCCACCGAGAACTTCGAGACCGGCTTCCTCGAGCAGTGGCGCACGAACACCGCCGGCGCCGCCCGGCCGTTCACCGGCTACGGCTTCGGCTCCGACGTCAACGGCCTGGCCGCCCTCGCGGAGCCCCGGCCGAGCGCGGCGAGCGACCCGCTCGTGTACCCGTTCACCGCGCCCAGCGGCGAGGTGATGGACCGGTGGCGGTTCGGCGACCGCGTGTACGACCTCAACACCGACGGGGTCGCCCAGTACGGCCTCTACGCCGATTGGGCCGCCGACGTGCTGCACCGCGCCGGGCCCGACCGGGCCGAGCTGGAGCGTCAGCTCATGGGCGGCGCCGAGGCGTGGACCGCCAACTGGGAACGGGCGCGCTGACCACCGGCTCGTCCTGCGCTGTTGCGGCGATTCGCGGCGCCGGACGACTAATCTGAGGCAATGACCCCGGACCCGTCCCCTCCCCGTCGCTCGCGGCGCCCGCGGATCGCCGGAGCAGCGGCGCTCGGGCTCACCGTGGCCCTGTCCGCCTCGGCGTGCGGCACCCCGGTCCCCGACCCGGAGCCCGGCCAGAGTCCCGCGGCCTACTCCGGACTGGAGGTCTCGGAGGACCGGGTCGAGTACGCGATCGGCAAGGTGACCGACATCGTCGAGGAGGAGCTCGAGGCCTCGGGCATCCCGGGCGTCGCAGTGGCGGTGGTGCACGGTGGCGAGGTGGCGTTGGCCGAGGGGTTCGGCGTGCGCAGCACCGAGACCGGCGAGGAGGTCGACGCGCGGACGGTGTTCCCCATGGCGTCGGTGTCCAAGCCGGTCAGCGCCACCGTCGTGGCCGCGGAGACCGCTGCGGGTGAGGTCGACTGGTCGACGCCCGTGCGCGAGCACCTCCCGTGGTTCGCCCTGTCCGATCCGGGCGTGACCGCCGACGTGACGGTGGGCGACCTGTTCGCGCACCGCTCCGGGTTGCCCGAGCACGCGGGCGACGACCTGGAGGACCTCGGATACGACCGCCCGGCGATCCTGCACGGCCTGCGCCACCTGCCGCTGGAGCCGTTCCGCGCCTCGTACGCGTACACCAACTTCGGGCTCACCGCCGGAGCCGAAGCCGTGGCCGTCGCGGCTGGCACCCCCTGGCCCGAGCTGGCCCGCGAGCGGCTCTTCGACCCCCTCGACATGGACGACACCTCCTACTCCTACGAGGACCTGCTCGACCGCGACAACCGCGTCGTCGGCCACGTCCGCGCCGCCGCCGACGAGTCGGGCGAGTCGTCCGGCGACTGGGTCCCGGCCGATCCCGCGCGTAACCCGGACGCCCAGGCCCCCGCGGGGGGCCTGAGCTCGTCGGTCACGGACATGGCGCGGTGGATGTCGATGGTGCTCGCCGACGGCGCCGGGCCCGGCGGCTCGCAGGTCATCCCCTCCGACGCACTCCGACAGGCTCTGACCCCGCAGGCCGTGTCCTCACCCCCGCAGTCCGCGGCGGACCGGACCGGGACCTACGGCTACGGGTTCAATATCTCCACCAGCTCCTCCGGCCGCGTCGAGTGGAGCCACTCCGGTGCGTTCGCGCTCGGCGCCGGAACGGCGATGCTCATGATGCCGTCGCTGGACCTCGGCATCATCACCCTGACCAACGCCTCGCCCGTCGGGGTGGCGGAGACCATCAATTCGCGCTTCGCGGACTACGCGCAGTTCGGCGACCCCACCCTGAAGTGGCGGGAGCTGTACGGCGAGGCGTTCGGCCCACTGCTGGCCCCCGTCGGCGACCTGGTCTCCACTCGGCAACCCTCCGCCCCCGCACCGCCGCGACCGGCGGACGAGCTGGTGGGCGTCTACCGCAACGACTACTTCGGCGAGATCGAGATCCGCCGCGTCGCCGCCCGGTCGGACGGGGATCCGGACGATCCGCCGGACGCCGGCCCCTCACTCGCGCTGGACGTGGGCCCGGGCCCGCAGGTCTGGCCGCTCGAACACTGGAACGGCGACACCTTCGCCGTGAGCCCGGTCGGTGAGAATTGGCCGCCCGGCTCCCGCGGCAGCGTCACCGTCGACGGCGACACGGTGACCGTCGATCTCCTCGACGGCAACGGCCTGGGCACCTTCACCCGCGTCGGGGACGAACCCGCCGAGCCCGCAGAGCCCACCGAGCCCGCCGCCTGACCGTCCGGCCGGAACTACGTCGACCGGGCCGCCTCCAGCCGCGCCGCGCGCCGCCGGTCCCTCTTGGCGTCCGCGTCCGGGGTCGTGAGGAACGTGGAGAGCCAGGCCATCCGGGGGTCGGCGTCCACGAGGAACGCCTTGACCGCCAGCGTCAGCGGGACGGCGAGGATCGCGCCCAGCGCACCGGCGATCGCCGACCAGAACACCAACGACAGGAACGTGACGGTGGGGGTCAGCCCCACGGCATCGCCCGTGAACTTGGGCTGGATGAAGCTCTGCATGACCAGGTTGACGACGCTGTAGATCACCACCACCCAGATGGCCTCGACCGGCCCCCCGGTGAGCAGCGCGAACAGTGCCGGCGGCACCAGCCCCAGCACGAAGCCGATGTTGGGGATGTAGTTGGTGACGAACGCGAGCACGCCCCACACCAGCGCCAGCGGCACGCCGAGGATCATCAGGGCCACCGTGTCGATCACGGCCACGATGAGGCCGAAGACCGTGGAGACGATCCAGTACGACTTCACGCCGTCGGTGAACGACCCGAGGGCGTCGGTGAGCCGGGGCCGCTGCCGGGCGATCACCGCGCGACGCCTCGTGATGCCGGGGACGTCGAACACGAGGAACGTCAGCGCGATCACCAGGACGGTGAGCTGACCGCCGGCCGAGGACAACTGGCCCGCGACGTTCTGCAGGGTGCCGACGATCGTGGTGGGGTCCACTCCCTGGAGGCTCGAGGTGACCTGATCCTCGCTCACGCCGAAAGTGCCGAGGAACGCGATCGTCTGCTCGTACAGTTCGATGAACTTGTCCTGGTATTGCGGGATCTCTTCGGCCGCGACCCACAACGCCCACACCAGCATCCCGACCAGCGCGGCAAGCAGCAGGTAGAGCACCAGCAGGACGATGATCATCGCCCCCCAGCGGGGCAACCCTGCCCGCTGCAGCAGCCGCTGCAGGGGCTGGGCGGCGATGACCAGGTTCAGCGCCAGGAACGCCGGCATCAGCAGGCTGGCGTGCTCGGACAGTCCCCACACCACCACGAACAGGGCCGCGAGGGACACCGCCGTGACGCCGGCGATGCCCCAGCCCTTGGGTTCCTCGTGCGGAGCCAGCGCCTCCGGCGTCGGGTCCGCCGGCGTCGGCGCCGCCCGCGGACCCGCGTTGTCTCCGCTGCTAGTCATGACGCTCCTCACGTGCGGCGCCTCGTGCGCCGGACGCCGCTCAGCGTATCCCGATCAGCTCGCGGAGAAACCGCTCAGTTCCCGGCGAGCGCCGAACGGATGGCGTCGACGTCCACGGCGTCGAGGTCCGCCGGGTCCCAGGTGGGGTTGCGGTCCTTGTCGATCACCACGGCCCGCACACCCTCGACGAAGTCCGGGCGGGCGGTGATCCAGGCGCCCAGGGCCAGCTCGTTGTCCAGGCACTCCCGCAGGTCCCCCGCCTTCGCGCCGGCACGCAGCAGTTCGATGGTGGCGACGATCGACGTGGGGCAGTGCGACCGCAGCATCTCGAGCGTGGTGGTGGCCCACTCGTCCTGCTCACCGGACTCGAGCGCCGCGATCATCTCCTGCGCGGTGTCGCGGGAGAAGACGTCCTCGATGCGCTCGATACGGGCCTCGATGGCGGACTCCCCCGCCTCGGAGCGCTCGAGACCGAACCTCTTCAGTGCGTCGGCCAAGCCGATGGCGGCGACCGCGTCGACGAAGGCGTTGCGCTCGTCGTCGTCGATCAGGTGGGTGGCCAGGCCGGTGAAGAGGGCGTCGGCGGAGTTCATCCGCACGCCCGTCGTGCCCAGGTAGATCGCCACGGCCAGGCCGCGCGCGCCCCCGCCGCACAGGCGCGGCAGGAAGTGGCTGGCGCCGACGTCTGGGATGAAGCCGATCGCCGTCTCCGGCATGGCCATCATGACCTTCTTGGTCACCACGCGGTGCGAGCCGTTGATCGAGACTCCCAGGCCTCCGCCCATGGCCACCCCGTGGATCACGGCGACCGTGGGGACGCGATGCGTGTGGTACGCCAGATCCATCGCGTACTCCTCGGAGAAGAACTCGTGGTTCCTCTCGTGCTCACCGGCCGCCGCGGCGTCGCGCAGCGCGCGGATGTCGCCACCCGCACAGAACGCCTTCTCCGAGGTGCTGGTGGTGATGACGGCCTCGACGTCCTCGTCCTTGGACGCCTCGTCCAGCGCCGTGTGCAGGGCCCGGCACATGGACAGGTCCAGCGAGTTCAGGGCCTTGGGGCGGTCCAGGACGATGTGCTGTATCCGGCCATCACGCCGGCTGCTGACGAATTCGCTCATGACCCCATAGTGTCAGGCCGCCCGGAGACCGTCGCACGGATACTAGGAATTCCTACTTCGCTGCCCCCGATGCGGGCCCGCCGCCTCAACCCTCCAACAACTGCGAGGCCACGTCCGGCACGTACCTGAACTCCTCGCGCGGCGGGCGGTCGTAGTTCGAGTCCGCGCCCTTCGGCCGCTCGGGGATCTCCAGCGCCGGCGGGTCGAGCTTCTCCCACGGCACGGTCGACAGCAGGTGCGAGATGACGTTGATCCGCGAGCGCTTCTTGTCCTCGGACTCGACCGTGAACCACGGCGCCTCGGGGATGTCGGTGTGGACGAACATCTCGTCCTTGGCCCGGCTGTAGTCCTCCCACCGGGTGATGGACTCCAGATCCATCGGCGAGAGCTTCCAGCGGCGCATCGGGTCGTCATGGCGCGACCGGAACCGGCGCTCCTGCTCCTCGTCGGACACGGAGAACCAGTACTTGCGGAGCATGATCCCGTCCTCCACCAGCAGCCGCTCGAAGATCGGAGCTTGGTGCAGGAACCGCCGGTACTCGTCGGGTGTGCAGAAACCCATCACCCGCTCCACCCCGGCCCGGTTGTACCAGGACCGGTCGAAGATCACGATCTCCCCGGCCGCCGGCAAGTGCTCGATGTAGCGCTGGAAGTACCACTGCGTCTTGTGCACCTCCGTCGGGGCGGGCAATGCCACGATCCGGGCGTGCCTCGGGTTGAGGTACTGCGTGATCCGCTTGATGGCCGAGCCCTTGCCCGCGGCGTCGCGCCCCTCGAAAACCACCACCATCCGGTTGCCGGTCTCCCGGAGCCAGGCCTGCATCTCGACCAGCTCCGCCTGCAGCCGCTCGAGCTCGGCCTCGTAGGCCTTCTTCGGCAGCTTCTCCAGACCGCTGGGCAGGAGGTCCTTCTTCTTCGCACCGCTCTTGGCGCCGCTTTTGGACGCGCTCTTGCTGCCGCTCTTACCGGAGTCCTTCTTGCTGCTCATGGCCCGAGCCTACGGACCCGACCCGGCCTCCTCGACCGGGACGACGATATTGACAGTTTTCGTCAACACTGTCTAGTTTCAGGCCCATGCCGCACCTCTCCCGCCGGGGCTTACTCGGCACCGTCGCCGCCGCCGGGATCGCCGCCCTGGCCACCGACCCCGCGGCTGCCGCCCGGCCGAGCGACTCCGCCGGCGCCGCGACCGACTCCCCCGCACCCGGACGGATCCCCCACGAGGTGCAGGACCACCGGTGCATCGTGGTCGGGAGCGGATTCGGCGGCGGCATCTCGGCGCTTCGTCTCGCTGAGGCGGGCGTCGACGTCGTCGTCGTCGAACGAGGCCGCCGCTGGCCCACCGGACCGGACTCCACCACCTTCCCCAGCGCCACCTCCCCCGACGAGCGCGCCCTGTGGTTCACGGTGATGGTCGGCTACGGCGCATACTCACCCACGTCGACCGCACCGCACGCGTCATCGCCGGCCCGACCGGCCACCTCACGGACACCAACCGCATGCTCAACTCCACCTGGCACCCGCTCGGCGGCGCCGTCATGGGACAGGTCTGCGACCTCGACGGCCGCGTCCCGGGCCAGCGCGGGCTGTACGTCGTCGACGGCGCACTCATCCCCGGCACGACCGCCGCGTGCAACCCGTCACTGACCATCGCCGCGATCGCCGAGCGCGCGCTGGACAGGATCGTGCGGCAGGACGTGGGCGCCGTCTTCTGAGGGCGTCATCTTTTTGGCACGGCGTCCGGCGGGGTCCGGGATACTGGCGGGGTGCGCTCCCGCGACTCCATCCTCGACGCCACCCGAGCCGTCATCGGGCGCGCCGGTTTCGGGGGCGTCACGATCGCCGCGGTCGCCAAGCAGGCCGAGGTCAGCCGCCAGACCGTCTACTCCATCTTCGGCAGCCGCGAGGACCTGGTCTCGCAGGCCGTCTCCGAGCGACTCACCATGCTCACCGGCGCGTTCACCGATGTGCTCGACGCCGCGACGACGCCCCTCGAGCTGATCGTGGAGATCGTGGTCGTGGGCCGCCACTGCATCCTCGACGATCCCCTGCTGCGCGCGCTCACGCTCGGCGGCGGCTCGAACCCCATCTTCGACCCCGGCTCCGCCGAACGGGCCCGCCAGTACGCGGTCGAGCTCCTCGTCCCCGCCGCCGAGCGGTTCCCGCAACTGGCCGGCCGCCTGGACCTGGTCGCGGAGGTGGGCGTGCACGTGGGCTGGTCGGTGCTGTGCCTGGACTCGCCCGAGGCCCGCTCCGACGACGACCTCCGCACCTTCCTCACCACCTGGCTGGCGCCGCTGCTGGAGACGTTCGGGACGTGAGCGACGTACTCGTCCTGTGGGACCTCGACCTCACCCTCCTCGACCCCGCCGGCTTCGGGACCCGCATGATCACCCCGGCGCTCGCCGACCTCCTCGGCCGCGACCCCGTCATGGGCGCGTCCTTCGCCGGACGGACCGACCGCGCGATCCTCACCGATCTGCTCGAGATCAACGGGATAGGTGTCGACGACGACGAGGTGGTCCTCTCCCTCATGGACGCCGTGGCCCGGCGCTGCGAAACGTTCGGGGACGATCTCCTGGCCGGTGGTGGCGGTCCCCTGCCCGGCGCCCACGAGGCTGTCGCCGCCCTGGCCGCGGACCCGCGACTGCACCAGGGGATCGTCACGGGCAACATGCGGCGGACGGCGCTGCTCAAGCTGCGGCTCTGTGGCTTCGACGGGCTGCCCGACCCGGGACTCGGCGCGTTCGGTGATCACCACGCGGACCGCGCCCACCTCGTCCGCGACGCCCTCGCCGCCGCCCGGGCCCGCGGTGTGGACGTGACCCCCGGGCGGTCGGTGGTCGTGGGCGATCACGTGCACGATGTCCGCGGGGCGCGCGCCGCGGGTGCCGTCTGCGTGGCTGTCGCCACCGGCAGGGTATCCGCCGACGACCTCCGCGCCGCCGGCGCCCACACCGTCCTGCCGGACCTCACGGACCCCGACGCGCTACTGGCTGCCGTCCACGCCTCCGTCTGAGCCGCGGTGCCATCTGACCTGCGGTGCCGTCTGACCTGCGGTGCCCTGGACGGGGCATCCAGGGCACCGCAGGTCACGAGGCTGCAGACGCCGCCCGGCCCGCGGGCTGCCGGTGTCCATCGAGCACCCGGGCGCGGTGGCGCCGTACCGCCATGCCTCACCTACGCCGCCGCGCTGCTGCCTGCCGTCAACCCCTCCGACTGCACCGCAGTCCCGTCTGAACCGCAGTGCCGTCTGAACCGCAGTGCCGTCTGACCTGCGCCGCCCTGAACGGGGCATCCAGGGCACCGCAGGTCACGACCGCGCCAGTCACTTCTCCCAACCATGTCGTACCTCGAACATACAGTCGAACCATGAGCGCAACAGACACCGCCCACTCGCCGTTCGTGGCCCCTCCGGGATTCACGACGGTCCCGACCCCCGCCACCGACGTCGTCGTCCCTGAGGCCTTCAACCAATGGGACCCCGGGCAGCGACGCGGTTATCTCGCGCAGCGGGCGATCAACGCTGCCGAAGGCCGCACCGTCGCCTATGCGTACGACTGCGTATCCAGGTCCACCCGGAGCGACCAACGACGCGATCCCCTGGACACGGCGGCGACCATGGTGAGCGCCTCGATGGCTTTGTCCCGCCGCGGGGCATTTCGGCTGGTGGCCACCGCCATAGAACTGACCGAGCGGCTGCCTCTCACCGCGACACTGCTGACGACTGGGTGGATCGGAGTCGACGCGGCCCACGCCATCGCCGAGGAGACCGCCCTGGTGGAGGACCGTCTCATGCCGGAACTCGACCGCCGCATCAGCGAGGGACTCGCACCGACGAGGCGCCGAACCCACCCTCCCAGGATCGGGCCACTGCGCAAGATGCTCAGCAAGCACGTCGCGAGCTGCGACCCCGTGGGAGCGGACGCCCGCGCACAACAGGCTCGGCGAGAGCAGAACGTGAAGATGACGCCGGTCACCGGCGATCTCGCGCTGCTCACCGCGACCCTCTCAGCCGTCGACGGCCTGGAGATCACCGAGCGGATCGAAGCCCTGGTCCGCACCGCCGCAACAGACGACCCCCGGTCGATCGGGCAACTCAGGGCCGCCGGCCTCCTCGCCCTGAGCCGCGGCTGGACCTGTCTGCCCGCACCCGACGGAGACCACCTCACGGACCCGGACGCGATGGCCGCGGCCCGCCGGGTCGTGATCCACGCCTACGACGACGGGGACGCGGACTTCCGGGGCCTGTTCGTGGCAGGTTACGGCCCCGTCAGTCGCTTCACGTCCGATGAACTGCAGCGATTCGCCAGGCGCAGACTCGACGCGATCGACACGCTCGCGGACCCGGACAGTGAGGCCTCCCGCCGGTACAGCCCCTCGGAGGCACTGGCCCGCTTCTGTCGGGGTCGCGACGGCACCTGCGTTTTCCCCGGCTGCCAGACCCCGGCGGACAAGACGGACCTCGACCACATCATCCCCTTCGACCACGACGATCCCCAACGCGGCGGATACACCACCAGCGACGACCTCGGCAGCATCTGCCGCACCCACCATCGCCTCAAGACCGATGGCATCTGGGCCTACTACCGGAGCACTGACGGGGACTACGTGTGGATACATGGTCCGAACCATCCCGACAAGGACCCCGGGACACGCGTCATCACCACCCCCACCGGCCCATTGGCGGAGTTCGGCGCACCGCGACACCCCGAACGCTCCCGGCTACAGAAGGAGGCCGCCGAAGCCGGCAGAACCGGAGACGGCATACCCGGATCGCAGCGCCAACCGCACACCCGGCACCGTCGCACCTCCGAACGGAGGTACCTGCGCGCTCAGGCGGAACAGCGACTCCACGCTGCAGAGCGCGAACCGGGGTCGCAGTCGGCTGCCTAGGTCGGCCGGGCGGGCGACTCAACCCTCGATTTGCTCGCCCAGTTCCATCCAGCGCTCCTCGAGCGTGTCCTTCTCCGCGGAGACGTCCTTGAGCTCGCGGTCCAGGGCGGCCAGCTTCTCGGTGTCCATCGCCCCTGCCGAGACATCGGCCATGGCCTTGTGGAGCTCGGCCTCGCGCTTGTCGAGCTTGCCCATCTGCCGCTCGATCTTCGACATCTCCTTGGTGAGTGCCCGCTCCTCGGCGGCGGAGAGGGCGGGAGCCGTGGCACTACCACCCGCGGCACCGGCCCCAGAGCCGCCAGCCGAAGCAGACGCGGCGCCCGGCGTGGAGCGCGACACCTTGCCCGAGTCGCCCGCCGCCCCGGCGACGCGACGGCGCTCGAGGTATTCGTCGATGCCGCGCGGGAGGTTGGTGAGCTGGCCGTCGCCGAACAGCGCCCACACCGAGTCACAGATGCGCTCGACGAGGTAGCGGTCGTGCGAGATGACGACCATCGTGCCGGGCCAGCCGTCGAGCAGGTCCTCGAGTTGGCGCAGCGTGTCTATGTCGAGGTCGTTGGTGGGCTCGTCGAGCAGCAGGACGTTGGGCTCGGCCATGAGCACGCGCGTCAGCTGCAGGCGCCGCCGCTCGCCGCCGGACAGGTCGCCGACGGGCGTGCGCTGACGGGCCGGCGAGAAGCCCAGCCGCTCGGCCAACTGGGAGGCGGTGAGCTCGTCCTTGCCGAACGCCACCCGGGCGGCGACGTCCTCGATCGCCTCGAGCACCCGCTGGTCCAGCGGCAGGTCATCGAGTTCCTGACGCAGCCACCCGATCCGGATGGTCTTGCCCTCCTTGCGGCTGCCCGCGGCGAGGGGGGCCTCACCGGCGAGCGCGCGCAGGAGCGTGGTCTTGCCGGAACCGTTGACGCCGACCAGACCCACACGCTCGCCGGGGGCCAGTCGCCAGGTGAGGTCGTCGACGAGGGTGCGGCCGTCGGGGGCATCGAGGCGCGCGTCCTCCAGCTCGATCACGACCTTACCGAGGCGCCGCGCGGCGAAGCTCGACAGCTGTAGCGAGTCGCGGGGCGGCGGCACGTCCTTGATGAGCGCCTCGGCCGCCTCGATGCGATAGCGCGGCTTGGACGTCCGCGCCGGGGCGCCGCGGCGCAGCCACGCGAGTTCTTTGCGCATGAGGTTCTGACGACGCGACTCGGTGGCCGCGGCCTGGCGGTCGCGCTCGGCGCGCGCGAACACCCAGTCGTTGTAGCCACCCTCGTACTGCTCGACGTGGCCGTCGACCACCTCCCAGGTGTGGGTGGCGATCGTGTCGAGGAACCACCGGTCGTGGGTGACGACGACGAGCGCACTCGATCGCGCGACGAGGTGGTCCGCCAACCACTGGACCCCCTCGACGTCGAGATGGTTGGTCGGCTCGTCCAACACGAGCAGGTCCAAATCCTGCACGAGGGCCGCGGCGAGCGACACCCGGCGCCGCTCACCGCCGGACAGATCCGCGACGGGCGTGTCCAGTCCCAGGTCGTGGATCCCGATGCCGTCGAGCACCGCGCGGACGCGGGCGTCACCGGCCCACTCGTGGACCGCGAGGCCGAGCCCGCCGACCACGGCCTGGCCCACGGTGTCGGCGGCGAGCTCCGTGCGCTGCGTGACCACGGCGATCCGCAGACCGCTGACCTGCGAGACGCGCCCGGAGTCGGGCTCGGCCACGCCGGTGAGGATCTCCAGCAGGGTGGTCTTGCCGCCCCCGTTGAGGCCGACGACGCCGATGCGGTCGCCGGCGTTGACGCCCAGTGAGACGTTGTCGAGCACCTGCCGGATCCCGAAGGAGACCGAGCACTGCTCGAGGTTGATGAGGTTGGTGGGGGCCATCTCTACTTTCCTGTGGGGTCGTCGACGATGTGCGCACCGCCGACCGGGCCGCGGGTCACGCGGACCTCGCGGGCGACGCCGTGCTCGCTGATCTCGGCGGCGACGGCGATCGCGTGGTCACGGTCGGTGCAGAAGAACAGGCAGGTGGGGCCGGAGCCGGAGACCATGCCGTGCAGGGCCCCGGCCTCCCGGCCGACGCGCAGGGTCCGGCGGAGGGCGGGCATGAGCGAGAGTGCGGCGGCCTCCATGTCGTTGGCGAGCAGCCCGGCCACGGCGGCGGGATCGTCGCCGGCGAGGGCCGCCACGAGCGGGTCGACCCCGCCCACGCGCGGCAGGCCCCGCTCGGGATCAGCCGGGTCGCGCTCGGCGCGCAGCCGGTCGAGCTCGGCGAACACCGTCGGGGTGGACAGTCCCCCGTCGGCCAGGGCCACCACGATGTGCTGCTCGGCACGGGCGTGCAGCAGCGTCGCGAGCTTCTCGCCGCGCCCGGTACCCAGCGCCGTGCCGCCGCGGATGCAGAAGGGCACGTCGCTGCCCAGCCTCGCGGCCCGCTCCTCCAGCGCCGCCCGGCCGAGTCCCAGACCGAGCAGCCGGTCCGTGGCCACGAGCGCGGCGGCGGCGTCCGCGCTGCCGCCGGCCATCCCGCCGGCCACGGGGACGCCCTTGTGGATCCGGATGGCGATCCGGGCGTCCGATCCCGCCTCCTCGCGGAGCAGGTCGACGGCCCGGGCGGCGAGATTGGTCCGATCGGTCGGCACCTGCGGGGCCCCGGGCCCGGTGACGACGACCTCGCTGTCGTCGTCGGCGTCGTCCAGCGACACGGTGACCCGCTCCCACAGGTCCACGGCCCGGTACACGGTGAGCAGGTCGTGGTAACCGTCGCCGCGGACGTCACCGACGCCGAGGTGGAGGTTGATCTTGGCGGGGGCGACGGCCGTCACGGCGCGCACGCCGGCGGGGGTGGAGGCGTCGCGGGGCATGACCACCAGCCTACGGCTCCCGGTGCGCCGGTCCGATCCCGAGCCGCACCGCCGCCTCGGCGATCCGGACGAAGTCGGCGGTGGTGAGTTGTTCACCGCGGGCCTTGGGGTCGACGTCGGCCTCGGTCAGCGCGAGTTCGGCGTTCGCGCTGGAGCCCGCCCACCCGGACAGGGCGGCGCGCAGGGTCTTGCGACGCTGGGCGAACGCGGCGTCGGCCACCGCGAACACCCGTTTCCGGTGTGCCACGCCCAGGTCCCACGGGGCCTCGGGGTAGGCGTCGATCCGCACCAGGCCCGACTCGACGTTGGGGACGGGCCAGAAGACGTTGCGGCCGACGGTGCCGGTGCGGCGGACGGTGCCGAAGAACCCGGCCTTGACGCTGGGCACCCCGTAGACGCGGGAACCGGGGGCGGCGGCGAGGCGATCGGCCACCTCGAGCTGCACCATCACCAGCGCGGTGCGCAGGGTCGGCACCTCGGCGAGCATGTGCAGCAGCACGGGCACGGAGACGTTGTAGGGCAGGTTGGCCACCAGCGCGGTCGGCGGCGGGACCCCCGGGCCGCCCAGGTCGGCGCCGGAGACCGCGAGCGCGTCGGCGCCCACGACGGTCAGTGCGTCGGCGAGCTGCGGGGCCCGCTCGGCCACGGTCCGGGGCAGGCGCGTGGCCAGAACGGGGTCGATCTCCACGGCCACCACGTGGCCGGCGGCGTCGAGCAGCGGCAGGGTCAGCGACCCGAGGCCCGGCCCGACCTCGATCACCGTGTCGTCTCGGCCCACGCCGGAGGCGGTGACGATCTTGCGGACCGTATTGGCGTCGTGGACGAAGTTCTGTCCGAGGGTCTTGGTGGGCTTGATGCCCAGTTCCTCCGCGAGCGCGCGCACCTCCTGCGGGCCGAGAGGGTCGGCCTGCCCGCGGAAGGTCGCGTCCGGGCCGGTCAGCGCAGGCCCAGCTTGGAGGTGCAGGCGGGCCAGGCGCCCCAGCCCTGCGAGGCCCGGACCTTCTCGGCGATCGCGATCTGCTGCTCACGTGTGGCGAGGTGCGCGCTGGGCGCGTACTGGCCGCCGCCGTGGCCGGTCCAGGTGCCGGCGGCGAACTGCAGCCCGCCGGAGTACCCGTTGCCGGTGTTGATGCTCCAGTTCCCGCCCGACTCGCACTGGGCGATCGAGTCCCACACGCCGCCGTTCGAGACGGCCGGCGCGGCGGGCTTGGGCTTGGTGCCCACGCGGACGACGGCGGGGCGGGCCTCGGTGAGGACCTTCTCCGCGCCGCGGGCGCGCTCGGTCTCGACACCGTTGACGCGGGTGATTGTGTAAACGACCTCGCGCTCGCCGGGGGCACCGGGATCGACGACCGTGCGCTCGCCCTCGGTGGCCTCGGGGTCCTCGGTGGTCTGTTCGGGGGCCTCGAACTGCTCGACCGCGGTCTCCTCGGCCACGGCCACGCGGGTGATGGTGACCTCGGTGCCGGGCTCGACGGGGGCGTCCGGGGCCGGGGTGACAGTGTCCAGCGGGCCGAGGGTGATGCCGGCGCGCTCGAGGAACTGCCCGACCGTCTCACCGGGTGAGGCCATCGGGGTGGCGGGGCCGCCGTGGTCGGACAGCAGCGCCTCGCGCGGGGTCACCACGGAGACGGTGGTGCCGTCGAGCGGGACGTCCGCGTCGATGCGTGGGCTGACGTAGCTGCGGGGCGGGACGTCGTCGCGCTCGGCCACGAGGTCGGCGACGGTGGTGGCGGTGGTCCAGACCTGCTCGCTGCGACCGTCGACCTCGACGGTGACGGGCCGGGCGCGCAGCAGGGTGACGGTGTCGCCGTCGTCGATGCTGTCGCCGGGCGCGATCACCACGTCCCGGTCGTCGACGCTGTAGCCGGCGTCGGCGAGCGCGGCGTGGACGTCGGAGCTGAAGGTGACCAATTCGACCTGCTCGCCGTCGACCTCGAGGGTGTACTGCGTGCGCTGGTCGAGCGCCGCCACCCCGCCCACCACGAGGGTGGTGAGCATCCCGGCGACGGACAGCCGCAGCATGGTGGAGCGGGACTCGTGGAGTCGCTTGACGGGGGCGAGCATGCCCCGGGTCGCGGTGGGTCGGGCGCCCGTGGGGGTGTCGGTCCGTGCGTCGTCAACCACTTGTCGGTTCTCTCCTCGGGTAGCTCCGCGAACTGCCGTACAGCCGTTCGCGTTTCATCACGATAGCGTAACGAGCGGACAGCGCCGGGGCAACGTGACCCTCGTGACATGCGGGAACGAGTCGACGACGACGAGGTATTCAGGTCACGTTTCGTTACATTCGCCACTCAGCCCTCACGAGTACCACGCGCCACACCGGTCGTCGGCCCGGGCGGGCCCGCCCGTCAGACGGTCAGGCCGAACACGGCGCGGGCGGTGTCGGCGACCTCCGACACGAAGTCCTCCGGCGTCTGCCCCCGGACCTCCGCGATCGCCCGGGCGGTGTAACCCACCAGGCCGGGCTCGTTGCGGGCGCCCCGGAACGGCTCGGGAGCCATGTACGGGGCGTCGGTCTCCACGAGCAGCTGCCCGGCCGGGGCCAGGCGGGCCGCCTCGCGCAGGTGGTCGTTGGCCTTGAACGTGACGTTGCCGGTGAACGACAGCGCGTACCCGCGGTCCAGCGCCTCCCGCGCCACCTCCAGCGGCGAGGAGAAGCAGTGGAGCATCACGTGCGGGATGCCCGAGCCCGGGCCGGCGACCTCCGCGAGCACACGCAGCAGGTCGTCATCGGCCTCGCGATTGTGGATCATCAGGCATTTGCCCAGCTCGGCGGCGAGCCCGGCGTGCCAGCGCAGCGACTCCTCCTGCTCGGCCGGGTCGGCGCAGCCGTCCATCTTTCCCACCCAGTAGTGGTCGAGGCCGGTCTCCCCGACCGCGACGACCCGCGGATGGGCGGCGAGTTCGCGCAGTCGCGCCCGCACCTGCTCGCCGCGCTCGGGGTCGGTGATCTCGGCGGCTCGGGTGGGGTGCACGGCCACGGCGGCGTACACCCGCTCGTCGGCTTCGGCGGCGGCCACGACGGCCTCGGACTCGGCCAGGTCATCGCCCACAGTGACCAGGGCCGCGACCCCGGCGAGCGCGGCGCGGTCTGCGGCGGCGCGCACCTCGTCGGCGGTGCGGTGTCCGCAGGAGTAGAGGTGCGTGTGTGCGTCGACGAGCCCGGGTAGCGACTCGGGCAGGACGGGAGTGGGGCGGGGCTTGCGCTTACCCATACGGTCGCCTCAGTCCTCCTGCTGGATGGGCGCCCAGCTCGGCCCGGTCTCGGCCAACTCGGGGTCGACCTTGGCGAACAGCGGGCTGGGCTTGGCCAGCGGGGTGCCCGGGGTGATCTCGGTGCGCGCCCACCGCGCCTGCTCGGCGGCGTAGTCACCCATGATCACCGGGTAACTGCGGCCCGCGTCGGGCAGCCCCTCTCCGACGAGCTCGACCGGCATGTCGTCGGTGACCTCGTGCACCTGCGGGGCGGCGGCCCACACGCCCTGCCCGCCGATCGCGCCGTGGATCTGCTGCGCGGCGGACGGCAGGTACGGGGTGAGCAGCGTGTTGGCGTCGGAGACGACCTGCAGCGCGGTGTGCAGGACGGTGCCCAGACGCTCGCGCTGGTCGGGCTCCTTGGCCAGCTTCCACGGCTCGGTGGCGGCGATGTAGCGGTTGGCGGCGCCGACGATGCGCATGGCCTCGGTGGCGCCGGCCTTGAACCGGGAACGCTCCAGGTACGCGCCGACGGTGGCGAACGCCGACTCCGCCTCGCGCAGCAGCTCGGCGTCCAGGTCCGTCAAGGTGCCGGGCCGCGGGATCTCGCCGAAGTTCTTGTGAGCCATCGACACGGTGCGGTTGACGAGGTTGCCCCAGCCGCCGACCAGCTCGGAGTTGGTGCGGCGCACGTACTCGTCCCAGGTGAAGTCGGTGTCGTGGTTCTCCGGCCCCGCGACCGAGATGAAGTAGCGCAGCGCGTCGGGGCCGAACTCGGCCAGGAAGTCGCGCACGTAGATCACCACGCCGCGCGAGGACGAGAACTTGGACCCCGACATGGTGAGGAACTCGGACGAGACCACCTCGGTGGGCAGGTTCAGTGCGCCCAGTGCCCCGGGTTCGCCGCCGTGGGCGCCCCGGCCGTCGTAGCCGATGAGCTCGGCCGGCCAGATCTGCGAGTGGAAGGTGATGTTGTCCTTGCCCATGAAGTAGTGGGACACGGCTTCGGGGTCGGTCCACCAGCGCCGCCACGCCTCGGGCTCCCCGGAGCGCCACGCCCACTCGATGGAGGCGGACAGGTAGCCGACCACGGCGTCGAACCACACGTAGAGCTTCTTGTCGCCGCGATCCTGCCACCCCTCCACCGGGATGGGGATCCCCCAGTCGATGTCCCGGCTCATCGCGCGCGGGCGCAGGTCCTCGAGCAGGTTGAGCGAGAACTTGAGGACGTTGGGTCGCCAGTCCTTCCGGCCCCCCAGCCAGTCCCCCAGCGAGTTCGCGAGCGCGGGCAGGTCGAGGAACCAGTGCTCGGTCTCGATGAACTTCGGGGTCTCGCCGTTGATCTTGGAGACCGGGTTCTTCAGGTCCGCCGGGTCGAGCTGGTTGCCGCAGTTGTCGCACTGGTCGCCGCGGGCACCGTCGTCACCGCAGATGGGGCAGGTGCCCTCGATGTAGCGGTCCGGCAGGGTCCGCCCGGTGGACGGGCTCACCGCACCGGTGGTGGTCTTGGCGACCATGTAGCCGTTGGCGTGCAGGCCCCGGAACAGTTCCTGCACCACCGCGTAGTGGTTCCGCGTGGTGGTGCGGGTGAACAGGTCGTAGCTCAGCCCCAGGCCGGCGAGGTCGTCCACGATGACGCGGTTGTAGCGGTCCGCGACCTCCTGGACCGGCACGCCCTCCTTCTCGGCCTGCACGAGGAGTGGCGTGCCGTGCTCGTCGGTGCCCGAGACCATGAGCACGTCGTTGCCGGCCATCCGCTGGTAGCGCGAGAAGACGTCAGACGGCACCCCGAACCCCGAGACGTGTCCGATGTGCCGGGGGCCGTTCGCGTACGGCCATGCGACCGCGGTCAGGACTGTCTTCGCCATGGGCTACAGACTAGTGGTCACGTCCGCGGCGGCCGTGCCGGGCGTACACCCGCACGCCCGGCGCCACCCCGGGGTCGCGTCAGGCCTCCTCGGCCGCGGGATCCCGCGAGAGCGATTTGTGGATGGACACGCACAACGCGATCAACACCAGCACGAACGGCGAGGCGGCGATGATCGTCATGTTCTGCAGGCTCGACAGGGCGTCGCCGCCACCGTCACCGGCCACGAGCATGATGATCGCCACGGCGGCGGTGAACGACCCCATGAGCATGACGAGCCAGCGGGTCGGCTCCTCCACGCCGCGCTGGGCCATTCCGCCCATGACGATCGACGCGGAGTCCGCGGAGGTGATGAAGAAGACGGCGATGAGGACCATCGCCACCACCATGAGCACGGGCGCGAGCGGCAGCTCGCGGAGCAGGTTGAACAGCTGCGGCTCGAGTGACCCGTCGCCGAAGACGCTGCGTCCGGCCTCCTCGAGATAAAGCGCGAAGCCTCCGAAGATGGAGAACCAGATCACCGACAGGGTGCTGGGGATCAGGACCACGCCGATGATGAACTCGCGCACGGTGCGCCCACGGCTGATACGTGCCAGGAACATGCCCACGAACGGCGACCAGGAGATCCACCACGCCCAGTAGAAGACCGTCCACCCGGAGAGCCATTCGGCGGCCTCACCGTTCTCGCTCACCGCGGTGCGCGAGGCCATGTCGAAGAAGTTCGAGAAGTAGGTGCCGATCGTGGTGGGGATGAGGTCGAGCATGAAGAACAGGGCGCCGGAGAAGATCGCCACGAACAGCGCGAGCGACACCGCCAGGATGAGGTTGATGTTCGACAGCAGCTGGATGCCGCGGCTGATTCCGGAGGCAGCCGAGGCGAGGAACACCAGGCCCAGGACCACGATGACGCCCACGACCAGGGCGATGCCGCCACCGCTGACCGCGCCGGTCTCGTTGAGCCCGGCGCGGATCTGCAGGGCGCCCAGGCCGAGCGAGGCGGCGGTGCCGAAGATCGTCGCGAGGATGGTCGCGATGTCGAGGACTCTCCCCATCCACCCCGCGGCCCGCTTCTCGCCGATGAGCGGGACGAAGGCCTGGGAGATGAGGTGGCCGCGCTTGAAGCGGTAGGCGGCCAGCGCGAGCGCGAGCCCGACGATCGCGTACATCGACCACGGGTGCAGGGTCCAGTGGAACGTCGTCGTGGCCATGGCCACGTCGTACTGCTGCTCCTGTCCCGGCGGCGGCTCCTGGAAGTGGGTGAGCGGCTCGGACACGCCGTAGAACATCAGCCCGATGCCCATACCCGCGGCGAACATCATGGCGATCCACGACCGCGTGGAGAATTCCGGCTTCTCGTCGTCACCGCCCAGGCGGATGCCGCCGAACCGGGAGAGCGCCAGGTAGATCGCGTAGACCACGACCGTGGTCGAGACGAGGATGAACAGCCATCCCACCGTGTCCACCACCAACGAGAACGCCTCACCGGCGGCGTTCTCGAACGAATTCGTGTAGAACGAGCCCCAGATCACCACGATGAGCGCGATGATCGTGGTGGGCACGAGGACCGTGAAGTCGACGCGCGGACGGGGCCCGCTCAGAGGGTCCTCAGGGCCGTCATTCGACGCGTCGAAAGCTTTCTCTCGTGACTTAGGCATACGTCGAACCCTGTCAACAATCCCACGTGAGCGCAAGATAATAAAGAGCTTATCGGACCCTGGCGTGGCTTCGACGGCCCGGGGTGGCACGATCGGACGGTGCCCGATTCCACCCCCGCCGTGTCGGCGCTCCTGCGCGCTCTCCACGTGCGGGCGCGGGCCCTCGGGATCGGTCCCCCGGCGGCGTTCCTCGGCGACTGGCGCGACTCCCCGGCGGTGATCATCCCCTCCGTGGACCTGCGGCCGACCCGGCCCGAGCAGGTCTTCTCGGTGGCCGGCGACCTCGTCGTCGTCGGGTTCCGCTCCTTCCCCGACCACGTGGCGGGCGACGCCCCCCTCCTGCCCGCGGCGGTCCGCGGCACGGCCACGGGCATGCTCACGCTCGACCCGGACGGCCGGTGGCGGGGCGACGGCACCGCCCCCGACCCGCACGAGGTGATCCGACGGTACGGGCCGCCGTCATCCGGGGGCACCGGTGACGACGAGGGCGTTGGCGACGACGGTGGCGACGACGACGAGGTCGGCATCCCCCTCACCTGGGCCGCCCCCGACCGACGCGCGCACAGACGTGCCGTGGTGGACTGCCTCGAGGCGATCCGCGCCGGCGAGGTCTACCAGACCTGCCTGAGCACCCGCCTCGACGGCAGGCTCCGCGCGGACCCGCTCGAGACGTTCCTCTCCCTGGCCCGCCGCGCCCCCGCCGCGCGGTCGGCGTACCTCGAGGGCGAGTGGGGCGCGGTGCTGGCCTTCTCCCCCGAGGAGTTCCTCGTGCGCACCGGCGACGACGTCCGCGCCAGCCCCATCAAGGGCACGGTGCCCGCCGATCGCGACCCCGCCGAGCTCCTCGCCTCCGCCAAGGACGTCGCGGAGAACATCATGATCGTCGACCTCGCACGCAACGACCTCGGACGTGTGGCGGACGTGGGTTCGGTGAGGGTGTCCGACCTGCTCGCCGTCCGTCCCGCGCCCGGCGTCCACCACCTGGTCTCCACCGTCACGGCGCGGACCTCGGTGGACCACGACGCCCTCGTGGCCGCCACCTTCCCGCCCGCGTCGGTCACCGGGACCCCCAAGCAGCGTGCCCGGGAACTCATCGCCGGGTGGGAGCCGCGGTCCCGCGGCCTGCACTGCGGCACCTACGGGTTCGCGACCGCCGACACCCTCGACCTGGCGGTGGCCATCCGCACCCTCGAGGTGGCGCCGGACGGCCGCTGCGAACTCGGGGTGGGCGGCGGGATCACCATCGACTCCGACCCGGACGCCGAATGGGACGAATGCGTGCACAAGGCGGCGTTCACCTGGGGCGGCGGGCCCGCGCCCTGGCTCTGAGCCGCTCCGCCCCTCAGGCGCGTGAGTCGAGCACGGCCTGGTAGAGGTCCCGCTTGGTCACCGCCGACCCCTCGGCCACGGCGGCGCAGGCGTCCTTGAGCCGCTCCCCCGCCTCGACCCGCTCCTCGACGACCTCCACGAGGTCCTCGAGGGTGGCGGTCGACCCGGCGGCGTCGGCACCCTCGACCACCACGACGATCTCACCCAACACGCCGCCCGCCGTCCGCTCGGCCAGCTCACCCAGGGTCCCGCGCAGGACCTCCTCGTAGGTCTTGGTCAACTCCCGGCACACCGCTGCCCGGCGGTCAGCGCCCAGGACCTGCGCCGCCTCGGCGAGCGTGTCGGCCAGGCGGTGCGGGGACTCGAAGAACACACACGTGCGCTCCTCCGCCGCCAGCCGGGCCAGCCACGTCCGGCGTCGGCCCGGGCGCCGCGGCGGGAACCCGTCGAAGCAGAAGCGGTCGACCGGCAGCCCGCTGAGCACCAACGCCGTGGTGACCGCCGACGGACCCGGGAGACACGTCACCGGGAGCCCGGCCTCGATGCACGCCACGACCAGCGAGTACCCCGGGTCCGACACCGCCGGCATCCCGGCGTCGGTCACCACCGCCACCACGTCCCCGGCGCGGACCCGCTCGATCAACTGGGGCACGCGACCGGCCTCGTTGTGCTCGAAGAAACTCATCACCCGCCCCCCGATGGTCACCCCGAGGGCCGTCGAGAGGGAACGCAGCCGGCGGGTGTCCTCCGCGGCCACGATGTCGGCGGTCGCCAGGACCTGCCGCAGCCGATCCGAGGCGTCAGCCGGGTTCCCGATGGGGGTGGCCGCCAACACGACACGTCCGGACGTCATGACGACCACCCTATCGGTGGCCGGGCGCATCCCCGCCCGGCGCACGGTCCCCACTATGCTCTGCCTGTGACCTCGACCATCGGCGTGCGCTCACCAGGACGCCCGCTGCCCGCCCCCGACACCGGTCCGGTCGACACGACCCGCGACCTGATCTCCACCGGCGTCATCCTGGTCCTGGCGTTCCTCTCCCGCTTCTGGGGCCTGACCTCGGCCACGGACAAGGGCACCCCGGTCTTCGACGAGAAGCACTACGCACCGCAGTCGTACAACGTCGCCCAGCTCGGCATCGAGGAGAATCCCGCCTACGGCCTGGTCGTCCACCCGCCCGTCGCCAAGCAGATCCAGTCCATCGGCAGCATGCTCTTCGACTACTCCCCCCTGGGCTGGCGGTTCACCGCGGCCCTGGCCGGGGTGCTCGTGGTGCTCATGGTCATGCGCATCACCCGGCGCCTGACCCGGTCCACCCAGCTCGGCCTCGTCGCCGGGCTGCTGCTGTGCCTCGACGGCGTCAGCTTCGTGACCTCCCGCATCGGCATGCTGGACATCTACCAGGTGCTCTTCGTCGTCGCGGCCGCCGGCGCCCTCTTGGTGGACCGCGACCAGATGCGCGCCCGCATGCACCGGACCGCCCTCGAGGGCAGGCTCCACCTGTCGAGCCTGGGACCGCGACTGGGATTCCGCTGGTGGCGCTTCACAGCCGGCGTCATGCTGGGCCTCGCCCTCGGGGTCAAGTGGTCCGGCCTGTACTTCATCGCCTTCTTCGGTGTGATGACCGTGGCGTGGGACTGGGCTCTGCGCAGCCGTTACGGGGTCCAGCGCCCCCTCGCGGGCGCACTGCTGCGCGACGCGGTGCCGGCCTTCCTCACCCTCGTCCTCTGGCCGGCGATCCTGCACATGTTCACGTGGCTGCCCTGGTTCGCGAACGAGAACTCCGTGTACCGGCACGTCGTGGGCGACGAGGTCGAGGACAACTGGATGCCCGACGCTCTGCAGTCGTGGCTGTACTACCAGTCATCGGTCCTGGACTTCCACTCCACGCTGACCACCTCCGCCGGGAACCGACACCCCTGGGAGTCCAAGCCGTGGACCTGGCCCATGAGCCTGCGGCCGATGCTCTACTACGTCGAGCAGGGCGAGGGCATCGCCGGCTGCGGGGAGACCTCGTGCGTGCGCGCGATCATGCTCCTGGGGACCCCCGCCATCTGGTGGCTGGCCATCCCCGTCCTGGCGTGGGCGTTCTGGCGCGCAGTCATCTGCCGTGACGGCCGCTACGCGTTCCCACTGGTGGGCTACATGGCCGGCTATCTGCCGTGGTTCTTCCAGCACGACCGCCAGATGTATTTCTTCTACGCCTCGGTCATGGCGCCGTTCTTCGTCATGATGATCGCGCTGGTGTTGGGCGAGATCGCCGGCAGGGCCACCGACTCCCCCCGGCGGCAACTCATCGGTCGTGCGATCGTCAGCCTGTACCTCGCCCTCGTCGCGGTGAACTTCATCTATGCGCTGCCCATCCTCTCGGGGATGCCCATCACCCAGACCGAGTGGAGTCACCAGCTCTGGCTACCTTCCTGGCGCTAGCGCAGTCGCCCCCGCGAGGTCCCCACCCGCACGTGGATCCCGCCCCCTGAGCATGTGCTGATCACCGGCTCGGCGCCGCCTGATCCCCGCGCCCCGCGGCCGGGGACGAGGTGTCGCCGACGGTGTGCGGTCAGTACCGTCGCGGCAGTGAACGAGCTATCCCTTCCCTACGCCGATCTCCCGATGAGCAACGTGACCCAACAGTGGCTGGTCGAGAAGCCGGTCATGATCGCCCTGTACCTCGTGCTGGCGCTGCTGGTGCGGTGGGTGCTCCACCGGGGCATCGACCGGATCACCGCCCCGTCGAAGAACGCGTCCCCGTCCTCGTGGCGGCGCCGCCGACAGGAACGGGCCGACCAGCGCGCCGGCGCGCACACGGTCGAACTCGACCCCGACGGCGACCGCGGTGAGGTCACCGCCGACGAGAGTGGCGGTCTCACCGCCGCGAGTCTGAAGAAGAACAGTCGACGACGCTCCGCGGAGCACGTGCGGACCGAGCATCGACGCGCGGAACGGCGGGCACAGCGGATGGCCACCATCGGGTCGGTGCTCAAGTCGATCGTCTCGTTCGCCGTGCTCGTGTGGGTGGTGCTGCAGACCCTGGCCATCGTCGGCGTCAACGTGGCGCCCTTCATCGCGTCCGCCGGGATCGTCGGCGTCGCCCTGGGCTTCGGCGCCCAGGCCCTCGTCCGGGACTTCCTCTCCGGACTGTTCATGCTCTTCGAGGACCAGTACGGCGTCGGTGACTGGGTCGACCTGGGCGAGGCCGAGGGCACGGTCGAGCACGTGGGACTGCGCGTCACCTCACTGCGGGACCTGCACGGGACGCTCTGGTACTGCCGCAACGGCGACATCGCCCGGGTCGGGAACTACAGCCAGGACTTCGGCGTCGCGTTCCTCGAGATCCCCGTGTCCTACACCGCCGACGTCGACCGGGCGTGCACCGTGGCCATCGAGACCGCCAGGCAGGCGGCGGCCGAGGAGCCGATCGCGTCGAACCTCATCTCGGGCCCGGAGCTCCAGGGCGTGAACGCGCTGGACGCGGACTTCTGGTCCCTGCGGATGACCGCGGTGACGCAGGCCAACACCCAGTGGGCCACCGAGCGGGAGCTGCGGCGCCGCATCCGCAACGCCTTCGACGAGGCCGGCATCGACGCCCCGTACCCGGACGGCCTCCCGGTGTCCGCGATGCGCGCGATGGCCTCGGGGTGAGGCCCGGGCGTCGACAGCCGTTCCCGCCCGGTCGGCGCTAGCCGCCCAGCACCCTGTCGATGCTGAACCGGCCGGCGCCGACCGCCGCCACGAGCAGCGCCCCCACCCCGAGCGCCACCACGAGCTCCCAGCCGTTCTGCGTGATGAACGGGCCGTTGGTGGCGTGGACGAAGTAGAACGCGCCGGCCATGTCCACGCCGAGCAGGATGCCCGCGAGCGGGGTGAGGAGCCCGGCGATGAGGGCGGCCCCCGCCACCAACTCCACCCCGGCGACGATCGCGGCGGTGACGGCCGGCTGCGGGATGCCGTAGCTCGAGAACTGCTCGGCCACCCGGCTCAGGCCGAGGGTGAAGAACTTCTGCCACCCGTGGGCCGCGAACACCACCCCGAGCCCGACACGGGCCAGGAGGATCGCGGCGTCCCGGAGGGTCTCCATCCCCCTCACGGGAGGATGCCCCGGCCGGCCTTGGCGAGTCGGCGGTGGAGGGCCATCATCGCGACCCGGTAGAGCGGCGGGGCGAACTTCTGCGCGGCGAAGCCGATGCGGACGTCCGGGGAGGTGTAGACGAGGTAGCGCCCCTTGCGCACGCCCTCAAGCATCTTCTCGGCGGCCTGGTCCGGGGTGACCGCGTGGCGCCGGAACTGGTCGACGGTCCTGGCCACCTCGGGATCGGACCTGTCGACGCCCGCGATCTCGACGGTCTCCACGAGCGGGGTGTCGACGCCGCCGGGGCAGACGAGGTGCACGCCGATGTCGTACGGCGCCAGGTCGAAGCGCAGGACCTCGGCGACGCCGCGGATCCCGAACTTGGCGGCACTGTAGGCGGCGTGCCACGGCAGGCCGAGCAGACCGGCGGCGGACGAGACCAGGACGAGCGAGGCGGGCTTGCGGGCGGTCATCATCGCGGGCACGAACGCCTCCACCACGTGGATGGTGCCCATGAGATTGACCTCGACCATCGACCGCCAGATCCGGTGCTCGAGCAGATCCGGGCGGCCCCAGGCCGAGTTGCCGGCCACGTGGAAGATCGCGTCGGGCGCACCGCTGTCGGCCACGACGCGCGCCCCGAACGCCATCACGGCCTCGTGGTCGGTGAGATCGAGCGCCTCGGCCACGAGCACGGGCGCACCGGCGTCCCGGCAGGCCTGCTCGGCGGAGGCCAGCCCCTCGGCGTTGAGGTCGGTGAGCACCAAGCGGGCGCCCTCATCCGCGAGCCGGAGGGCCGCCGCGCGACCGATCCCGCTGGCCGCGCCGGTCACCACGCAGACCCTGCCCCGGTAGTTCTTGATCCGTCGCCTCGACATCTACTCCCCCACGTCCGGGCCCGGATCGAAAAGCGGCGGGCCACCCGATGTGATCACCGTAGCGGCCCGACGGGGCACGTGAGGCGGGGACGGGCGGGCGCGTCCGCTCTACACGGGTGGCGTGGGGCTCGTCGCCTGGAGGGTGTCGTGGCCGCCGCGGGCGGGGATCGGCGGGACGTACTCGCGCAGCACGCAGCGGCTGCCGCTGTAGATGGTGGCCATACAGCGGTTGCAGTGCACGCACAGCGACCGACGCCGGTCGTCCTCCTTGAGCTTGTTGGGCAGGTCGGGCTCACGCAGCAGGCCTCGGCCCATGGCGACGAACTCGAAACCGGCCCCCATCGCCTTGTCGATGGACGGCCGGTCGACGATCCCGCCGAGCAGCATCATCGGCAGGCCCACGGCCTCGCGGATCTGCCGGGCGTCGTCGAACATGTACGCGTCGGTGTACGGGTACTCCTTGAACATCTTCGGACCCACGACCTTCATGCCCATCTTGATCACCGCGGGCTGGGTGGCGGCGAACTCCTCCAGGGGCGCGGCGCCCTTGAACAGGTAGATGGGGTTGAGCAGGGAGCTGCCGACTGTCATCACCAGCGCGTCGGCGGAGCCGTCCTGCTCGAGCCACTGGGCGACCTGGCGGGCCTCGTCGATCCAGAACCCACCGGGCACGCCGTCGTCCATGTTGAGTTTGATCGTCACCGCGATCTTGTCGCCCATGGCGTCGCGGATGGCGCGGCCGATGCGGCGGGCGAAGCGGGCGCGGTTCTCCAGCGATCCGCCGTAGGAATCCTTGCGCCGGTTGAGCTTGGGGCTGAGGAACTCGCTGACGAGGTAGTTGTGACCGAAGTGCACCTCGATGGCGTCGAAACCGGCCTCATACGCACCGCGGGCGGCGCGGACGTGGTCGGACACGATCCGGTCGATGTCCGCCTCCGTGCACGCCTTGGTGATCGCCAGGCCGGTGGGCGCCGGGATCCGGGACGGCCCAAGCGGGGGCAGCCCGTTGGACGACCCGTTGGCGACGGCCCCGGCGTGACCGACCTGGGCGGAGATCGCGGCGCCCTCGGCGTGCACGGCGTCGGTGAGCTTGCGCAGCATGCCACCGTCGTCCATTCCCCAGTGGTATTGGTGCTTGTCGGTGCGGCCCTCGGGGGAGGTCGCGAGGTAGGCCACGGTCGTCATGCCCACGCCGCCGCGCGCGTACTCGGCGTGGAACTCGATGAGCTCGTCGGTGATGCGCCCCTTGGGACAGCGCCCCTCGAAGGTCGCGGCCTTGACGATGCGGTTGCGCAGCGTCACGTTGCCGATCTTGCCGGGGCTGAAGACATCGGGTGCGGGTGTTCCGGGCGCGAGACTCATAGGCAGAACTATAACCTGTTCCACCCGCCCCGTCCCCTGTCTGGCCAGCGCATTTGTCGTGATTCGCCGCAGGCACCCTACGCCGGGCGGCGCTACCGCCCGCCACCTGCAGACCATAGGTTGGCCTTACCCGCTTCAGACGCCCGCACCGATCTCCACGAGCGATACGCCGCAGGCGGTCGTCACGATCCCCGATCCCATCAGTCCTCCCGTCGGGGATCCGAGGCACCGCCGACCGCGCTCCCGATGTGGACCGCGAGCACGGCCAGCGCTGAGGCGCCCTCCGGGGTGCCCGCCACGACCGGGAAGCAATGGATCATCCCGGGCCAGACCCTCAGGTCGATCGTCGCGCCACGCGAGCGACTGGCCTCGACGAAGCGGCGGACGTCGTCGACCACGAAGTCGTCGCCGCCGCACACGATCGCGGTCGGTGGCGCCGACGCGTCGAGGGGGCGCCGGGCGGGTGAGACCCCCGGGTCGTCGACCGGGACGTTCCCGGCATAGGCGTCGCGACAGGCGCGGGCCAGCCTCGGCGGCGTGCGCGGGTCGAAGGCGCCACTCCACCGGGCCGCGCCGGCCTGCCGCCCCGGGCCGGTGCGCCCGGCCAGGTCGACCCAGGGGCTGACCAACGCCAGGGCGGCCGGACGCTCCCCACTGCGGCGGAGGCGGTCGAGCAGCCCGAGGGCGAGGGCGCCGCCCGCGGAGTCCCCGGCGACGGCGACGCGCGCTGCGCCACCGACACGCTCGGCGAGATGACGGAACGCCACCTCGGCGTCGTCGAGGGCGGCCGGGTACCGGTGCTCGGGCGCGAGTCGGTAGTCGGGGACGTAGGCGGTCGATCCGGACAGCCGGGCGAGCGTGGTCGCCATGGTGGCGTGCGTGTCCGCTGAGCCGGCGACATAGCCACCACCGTGCAACACGAGCAGCCCCGGGGCATCCGCCGGCCCGTCGATCCAGAGCCCGGGGACGGGAGCACCGTCGGCCGGTCGGGCCACCCGGCGGGATCCCGTGGCCCGCGACGCGCCCGTGGCCACCGCGCGCATCGCCCGGATCCACCTCCGGTCGAACGGTGCGACGGTCAGCACGGGGCGGATGACCAGCTGCAGGCCGAGGCGTTGGAGGCGTGCCGGGAGGCTCGGCCGGCGGGTGCGCGTGATCCGACGGTCGGCCTCGGTCACCAGACGACGCGCCAGCAGGGCGACGAGTGCCGCGATGACACGGGCGACCACCGTGCCGACGACCCGATCGGACGTCCGGATGGAGCACTCCCACTCGAGCTCGCCACCACCGCCGGGCAGGGCGCGCACGGTGACGGCGCCGGGGTGACGTCGGCCGAGCCCGCGCAACAGCGCAGGCGCCCACTCCTGCCACCGCGCGGCGTCGGAGGCGAGGGAGAGCACGTCACCGGGCTCGGCCGAGAAGCGCTCGACGATCGTGAAGGAGTGAACGGCCACTGCCCCAGCTCACCACAGCCCCAACTCACCACAGCGCCAACTCACCACAAAGCCAGCTCACCACAAAGCGGAAAGGCCGTCCCCGCTTGCGCGGAAACGGCCTTGAGAACTCGTAGTCCTTGGGTGGAGCTAAGGGGAATCGAACCCCTGACCTTCTCGATGCGAACGAGACGCGCTACCAACTGCGCTATAGCCCCTCGCCGCCCTCGCGGGCGACGATGTCCCCCTCGCGGGTGACGGTGCCGCCCTCTCGAGCAGCGTGGAACACCTTACCAGGATGGTCGGCCCCCCGACCAAACCGGGCCGTCGATCACCCCACCGCGCGCCGCAGCGGTGCGTGCTGCCGGCGCCGGTGATCGTGGTGCCCGGGGTCGGAGTCCAGGTGATCGTCGAACGTATCGAGGACGTCGAACGCCGGGTCCTCGTCGTCGATCTCCAGCACGACCGCACCGGGACGCCGCAGGCGGGGCGGCACGACGGACAGCTCGTCGTCCTCGCGGGACTCCACACCGAGCCGGGCGCGACGCATCCTCTCGACGCGGCGCCGGCGCAGGCTCTCCTCGAGCTTGACCTGGCGGCGCAGGTAGGTCAGGTAGGCGGCGAGCAGCAGGACGGAGCCTCCGGCGAACCACCAGACGGCGGGCACGGTGAGCAGCGCGGCGATCACGGTGACGACGGACAACGCCACGAGGATGAGCGCGGTGCGCTGGCGCGCGTGGGCCCGCTGCTCGGCGGCCTCGCGGTCCGCCATCGGGTCGTAGGCCCCGCGCCCGCGACGTCGCTCGGCGAAGCTCAGATCGGCGTCGGTGAGCTCGACCTCGGGCTCGGCCGGGCGTCGGCGCCCACGATGGGTGAGCACGGCCTCCTCGTCGATGCCCGCGGCGTCCTCGGCGTGATCGGTCCGAGCCGCGGTCCGCTCCCCCGCCGTGCCCTCGACGAGCTCGCCGTCGACGACCACCGGTCGCCGGGTCTCGTCGTCCGCCTCCGCGCCCGACACGTCCGAGTCCGCGGCCGCCGCGCCCACGCCGTTCGAGCGGAGGTCGCCGACCCGGGCGCCCACGGCCGAGGCGGACCGCTCGTCCACCCCTGCGACCGCCCTGGCCGGGTCGTGCTCGTCGACAACGGGGACAGCCGGGATCTCGGAGGTGACCTCCTCGGCGGCCGGGTCCCCGGCCACCGCGGCGCGCCGCTCCTCCATCGCCCGGCGGACGGCCTCGCCCCGACGGCCGGCGGCCTCACGGCGCAGGGTCTGCTCGAGCAGGTGCTCCCACGTCTCGGTGTCGAGCAACTCGGCGTCCGTCGCGCCCGCCCCGGAGGGCAGACCGAAAAGGGAGTCCTCGTCCTCGGCCTGGACCGGGTCGGCGGCGGCACGGCCACGACTGGGTACCAGTCGGCCGGAACCGCCGGAGTAGAGCGTGCGCGTCTGGGCCAGTGCGTCACCGGTGCGGCGGATGGGATTCCGCGACCGGATGAGCATCGGCGCGAGGACGAACAGCCAGACCACCACCAGCAGGATGATCAGCAGCGAGCTCGACATCGATCAGGCCTCCTCGAGCGTCTACCCCGACACGGGACGTCGTGGTGAGGTCCCAACCGTATCGGGGCCCGAGCTCCGTCCAGTGACGGCGCGCCGCAGGTCACGATGCTCAGGACATACTCAGACGCGCGGTCACGCGCGTCGCGCCAGACCCGCCAGCACCAGAGCCGCGACGGCGCCCCGGCCGTGCTCCTCGCGGGTCCGTGCCACCAGGAGATGATCGCGCCACGCCCCGTCGACGTGGAGGTAGCGCCGCAGCAGCCCCTCCTCGCGGAAACCGCACCGGTCCAGCACCACGCGGCTGGCGGTGTTCTCCGGCCGGACGGTGGCGTCGACCCGGTGCAGTGCTCCCGGACCCAACGCGTGGTCGACACCCAGCGCCAGGGCGGCGGTGGCCACCCCGCCACCGAGAAAGGGTCGCCCCACCCAGTAGCCGATCCAGCCGGAGTGCAGCGCGCCGCGGACGATCCCGCCCACGGTGAGCTGCCCGCAGAAGCGGCCGTCCAACTCGATGGCGGCGGGCAGGCTCGCGCCGGCGCGGGCGTAACGCTTGAGCTGGGCGTGGATGGGGGGCCAGGCGCGCGCGGAGTTGTTCTCGTGCCAGCGCCCCTCGACGGTGGGCTCCCACGGTTCGAGGCGGTCCCGCTCGAACAACCGCAGCGCCGCCCAGTCCCGGGCGTCGCGGCGGCGGACCGGGCGCAAGGTCACGACCCCTGCGCGCACCCGCACCGGCCCGGCCTCGATCGGCCACCCGGGGCGGGTCACCGTGTCGGCGGCGAACGCGCTCCACGGTCCGCTCACGTCGCCGGCCCGGTCACCCGCGCTGGGCGAGGAACATCACGTCGACCTCGTCACCCGTACGCACCGCGGTGACGCCGGGGTCGATCACGACGAGGCAGTTCGCCTCCGCCAGCGAGGCCAGCAGGTGGGTGGACGACCCCTGGGCGCCGCCGAGGGCGCGGACCAGGTACTCCCCGGTGTCGGTGTCGCGCATCAGTTGTCCGCGCAGGTAGCCGCGCCGACCCTCGACCGACGAGATCGGCGCGACGGTCCGTGCGCGGACGGTGCGGCGCATGGGCTGGCGCTTGCCGAGGGCGATCCGGATGAGTGGGCGGACCATGATCTCGAAGACCACCAGGGCGCTCACCGGGTTGGACGGCAGGAGGAAGGTGGGGACCTCGTCGCGTCCGAGCCGCCCGAACCCCTGGACCGACCCGGGATGCATCGCCACCCGGTTGACCTCGATCTGGCCGAGCTCGGCCATGACCTGGCGGATGCGGGTGGTCGCCTCACCGCCGGCGGCGCCCGAGACCACGACGAGCTCGCTGCGCACGAGTTGACCCTCGAGGACCTCGCGCAGGCGGGACGGTTCGGTACTGGCGATGCCCACGCGGTGGACGTCGGCGCCGGCGTCCCGGCCGGCCGCGGTGAGGGCGTAGGAGTTGACGTCGTAGACCTGTCCGGTGCCGGGCCGGCCGTCGACGTCGACGAGTTCGTCGCCGACGGAGATGACCGCCATCCGCGGCTTGGGGTGCACCAATACCTTCGCGCGCCCGACCGAGGCGAGCAGGCCGACCTGCGCCGGTCCGATGATGCTGCCCGCGCGCACCGCCACGTCCCCGGGCTGCACGTCGTCGCCGACCCGTCGGACGTAATCCCCGGTGCGGACGGCGCGGGAGGGGGTGATGTGGCGCCCGTCGGCGGTGGCCCATCCGATCGGCAGGACCGCGTCCGCGAGCGTGGGCAGCGGTGCGCCCGTGTCCACCCGGACGGTCTGGCCGGGTTGGAGGCGGGTCGGCTGGCGGGATCCCGCGGTGATCTGACCGACCACGGGCAGTGTCGCCGGTCCGGCCGGGTCGTCCCCGCCCTGGGAGGTGGGTCCGCCCGCGCGCACGTCGACGCTGCGCACCGCGTACCCGTCGATGGCGGCCTGGTCGAACGCCGGCAGCGGCCGCTCCGCCACGACCTCCTCGGCGCACAACAAGCCTTGCGCCTCGGAGATCGCCACACGGACCGGGCGCGGGGCGACCGCGGCCGCCGTCACCAGCGCCAGCTGTTCCTCGACGGAGCGCACCCAGTGTCCCCTTCCCGTACCAGTCACCGCCCGCCGAGCGGGCCCGCCTCACCTACGGTGCTCGTCAGGAACCCAGTCGGTCCGAGAGCCACTCGCGGAGATCGTCCGCGTACGCCGGGTTGTCCAGCGCGAAGTCCACGCAGGCCTTGATGTAGCCGCCCGGGTTGCCCAGGTCGTGCCGCGTACCGTCGTGGACCACCACGTGCACGGGGTGTCCCTCGCCGATGAGCAGGTCGATCGCGTCGGTGAGCTGGAGCTCGCCTCCGGCACCCGGCTCGATCCGGCGCAGCGCGTCGAAGATCGCCCGGTCGAGCACGTACCGCCCGGCCGCGGCGAGGTTGGACGGAGCGTCCTCGGCGGCGGGCTTCTCGACCATGCCGAGCACCTTCTTCACCGACGGGTCATCGGTGTCCTCGACCCGGAACACGCCGTAGGACGACACGTCCTGCGGATCCACCTCGAACGCGCACAGCACGCTGCCGCCGCGGGCCGCGCGGACCGCCGACATCCGGCCGAGGATCCCGAACGGCAGGACGAGGTCGTCCGGCAGCAGCACGGCCACCGCCTTCTCCTCGTCGCCGAGCACCGACTCCACCTGTGCGACCGCGTGACCGAGCCCCAGCGGCTCGTCCTGGCGCACGTCCACGACCTCGATGAGCCCGGGGGCGCGCTGGACCTTGTGCAGCAGGACGTCCTTGCCGCGGTCGGACAGCGTGTCCTCGAGGACCTGGTCCTCGGAGAAGTGCGCCATCACGCCGACCTTGCGCTCGGAGGTGACGATCGCGAGCCGCCCGGCGCCGGCCTCGGTCGCCTCCTCGGCGATGAGCTCGATGCCCGGGGTGTCCACGACCGGAAGCAGTTCCTTGGGCACCGTCTTGGTGGCGGGCAGGAACCTGGTCCCCAGGCCGGCCGCCGGCACGACGGCGGTCCGGAACTGCGGGTCGACAGAGGTACTGGACGTCATGGCGACCACCTTAGACCTCGCACCCGCCCGCTCGGGGTGGCGCCACGCGCGGCAGACTGGGGTCATGCAGTCCGACCGGCCCGATCGCACCGACGAGACCGTCGCGCTCCCGGTCGCCAAGACGCGGTTGCGCCGCGAGGTCCTCGATCGTCGGGCCGCGGTACCGGCGCCGGTGCGCGCCGAGCGCGACCGGAGGATCCTCGGGCGCCTGGGGGGCGTCGTCACCGCCGGGATGGTGGTCTGCGCGTACGTCCCCGACGACGACGAGGCCGGCGGACGGGGTCTGGCCGAGGAACTCACCCGGTGCGGTGCGCGGGTGTTCCTGCCGGTCTCGCCGGTGGTCGGCCCGTTGGAATGGGCGGCGTACGCGGGGCCGGCGGACCTGGTGCCGGGACGTTTCGGTATCCCCGTCCCGTCGGCACCGCCCGCCGGGCCGGAGTTCATCTCGGGTGCCGATCTCGTCCTCGTCCCCGCCGTCGCCGTGGACCGGTCCGGGAACCGGCTCGGCCGGGGCGGTGGCTACTACGACCGGTCCCTCGCGTTGACCGGCCCGCACACGAGGATGCTCGCGCTGCTGGACGCCGAGAACGTCGTCGACCACGTCCCCGCAGAGCCTCACGACCGGCCGGTCGACGGCGTCATCACCCCGGAGGCGGTTCTCGACTTCGGAACTTGGCACTCGCCAGAGTAGAGTGCCAAATCGTTGTCCGATACTCCTCGGGAGGCCAGATGCCCACCTACTCCTACCGGTGCCGCGACTGCGACGTCGCCTTCGACATCCAGCAGTCCTTCGACGAGGACTCGCTGACGGTCTGCCCCCGGTGCGACGGCACCCTGCGCAAGCTCTTCAACACGGTCGGCGTCGTCTTCAAGGGCTCCGGCTTCTACCGCACCGACAGCCGGGCCTCCGGCGACAGCGGCTCAGCCGGCAAGGGATCGGGCGGCAGTTCGTCCGGCAGCAGCTCCTCGGGATCCGGCTCGTCGGACAGCGGCTCCTCGATGTCCGGCTCCTCGGGATCCGGCTCTTCGGGATCCGGCTCGGCCTCCGGCTCCGGCGCATCCACCGGTTCGGGCTCCTCCTCGGGGTCGTCGACCTCGTCGTCGTAACCGGCACCGTCGTAAGCGGCACCGTCACCGGCACCGGCACCGTCGTCGTCACCGGCCGCGTCACCGCCGCCCCCGGCCGGGGTACCGCCCGCCGGCTTTCCCCGCGCGGTTATCCACACCCCCGGCCGTCTCCACAAGCGCCGCACCTCCGCGCGCCCGGGGCGGCATGGCCGACCCACCGCGCCGCTACGGTCTGATCGACACGGCACCGGCCCGCCCGGCGCCCACCGATCCGGCGCTCGAGTCGAGCGCACCGACCGACGGGGGACCCCATGCGCCGCACCATCGCCTCGGTGACCACACCCGGGCGGTGGCGGCGGCGCCGCGCAGTTCGGATCGGGCTCGCGGCCGCGCTCGTCGTGGCCGCCCCGTTCGTGGACCGATCCGGTGCCCCGGACCCGGCGGACCCCACCGCCCCGACCGCCGCAGACGCGGGGCCCGGCGACGATCCCGCGCGCGGACCGGTCCGGGTGGTGCCCGTCCCGCTCGCCGACCCGACCGTGGCCGATCTGCTCCGCCCCGGCGACCTGGTCGACCTCGTCGGGACCGCCGAACTCGCCCCGGGGCAGTCGCCCGCGCTCATCGCCCACGCCGCCCGGGTACGGGACGCCCCCGTGGGACGGTCGGGCGCCCGCTCGATCCTCGTCGAGGTCCCCGAGACCGACGCCGCCCGCCTCGCCGCGACGGCCGCCGGGACCCCGCTGGCCGTCGTGGTCCACGGTTGAGTTGCGCGGAAGCGGCACGGCCGGCTGGTATTATCGCCGGATCCGTTGAGACGACCGTTTTGGGAAGGGGCGCACGAATGCTCAAGGGTTTCAAGGAATTCATCATGCAGGGCAACGTGATCGATCTGGCGGTAGCCGTCGTGATCGGCACCGCGTTCGCCTCCATCGTCGACGCCTTCACCAGCGCGATTATCAACCCACTGATCGCGCTGCTCGGCGGCGACCGCGAGATCGGGTTCGCCGTCCAGCTCCTGGAGGGCAATCCCGAGACCGTCATGGACTTCGGGATGCTCATCACCGCGATCATCAACTTCCTGCTGATCGCGGCAATCATCTACTTCGTCCTGGTCGGGCCGATGAACAAGATGAAGGAGGCCGCCGCCAAGCGCAAGGGCATCGAGGCCCCCGCCTCGGACAACGACCTCCTCGTGGAGATCCGCGACCTGCTCGCCGGCCGCCCGCTCACGCACCCGTCCGAGCCGGACAGCCCGTCGAGCAACGCCTGATCGACTCCGGTCCGCGTTCCAAGGTCTACGTCCCCCGCCCCGTCGGCGTCGTCATGGCCGGCGGGGCGTCGGCGTCTGCCGGAGGTGGCGCTGCGTCGCCGTGGAGTCAGCCGTGATGCGGCGGGCGCTGATCGCGCCACCAGTCGTCGTCGATCCGACTGTCCGCGGTGCGCGCCTCGTCCGAGGTCGTCTCGGGCAGGATCTCCCCGAACACCTCGTCGAGTCGCGCCCGGTCCACCGGCCGCGGATCCGTCACAGTTCGTCGAAGGCGGACAACTGCGCCACCACGTACGAGACGAGCGGGCACAGGGTCGCCATCCCGTCGCGGATGGCCGCGCGGCTCGGCGCGAGGTTGGCGACCACCGTGCTTCCGGACACCCCCACCAGGCCGCGCGAGACGATCGAGTCGACCGCGCCGGCCGTGAGACCCGACGACCGGATGGCCTCGGCGATGCCGGGCAGGCGCTGGTCGAGGATCTCCTCGGTGACCTCGGGCGTGATGTCCCGGGGACCGACCCCGGTGCCCCCCACGGTCACGACGAAGTCGAATCCACCGACCACCGCCGTCTCGAGGGCCTTGCGCACCTCCGCCTCGTCCGACGCCACGCCCACGACACCACCGACGAGGAACCCCTCCTCCTCGAGGAGCTCCGTGACCAGCGGACCGATGGAGTCCTCCCGCTCGTTGAGGCGGTCGGTCACCACCACGACCATGGCGCGTCCGGCGATCTGCGGCTCGACCGGCTCGACGGCCGCGGGGTCGAAGTCCATACCGGTGGGGAGCTTGCGGCCCCCGGGCAGAGCCCGCGGGTCAAATCTGGTGCTCATCTGGCCTCTCCCAGCATCACGTCTACGGTGTTCGGCGAATCGCCCTCACGAGAAGCATAGGTGACGGTCACGGTATCCCCCGGCGCCTGGGACCGGATGGCCGCGACGAGCGCGTCGCCGCCCTCGATGAGCCGTTCCCCCACCCCGGTGATGACCGCGCCCTGCTCGATCCCCGCGCGCTCGGCGGGTCCCCCCGGCTCGACGGCACGCACCAGCGCGCCGTCGCCCTCCGGCGAGTCGCTGACCGAGACCCCGAGCACCGCGCGGGTCGCGTACTGCTGCTTGATCAGCTGGTCGGCGATCCGCCTGGCCTGGTCCACCGGGATGGCGAAGCCCAGGCCGATCGATCCCGAATTGCCCGATCCCAACGACGCGATGGCCGAGTTGATCCCGACCAGTTCGCCGTTCATGTTGACCAGCGCGCCGCCCGAGTTGCCCGGGTTCACGGCGGCGTCGGTCTGGATGGCGTCGATCACCGTGCTCTGGTCCGACTGGGCGCCGCCGGCCCGCACCGGGCGGTTCAGCGCGGAGACGATGCCGGTCGTGACGGTGCCCGACAACCCCAGTGGCGACCCCACCGCGGCCACGGCCTGTCCCTCGGTCAACGTCGCCGAGGTGCCCAGGGCGATGGGGGTGAGCGGGCGGGAGGTCTCCGCCTTGATGACCGCGATGTCGGTGGCCGGGTCCGTGCCGACGACGCTCGCGGGAGCCTTGGAGCCGTCGTCGAAGCGCACCTGGATCTGGCCCCCGGCCTGAGCCGCGCCGATGACGTGGTTGTTGGTGATGATGAGGCCGTCGGCGGTCAACACCACCCCGGACCCCTCGCCGCGGCCCGTCTGGGAACGCACGTCGATCGACACGACGCTCGGCAGCACCTTGTCCGCCACCGCCTCGACGGTGCCGTCGGGCGCCGTCCCCTCGGGTTGGGTCGCGCTGATGGGCGAGGACAACCCCGCCGCGGACCCACCGGCGACCGTCGCACCGATCCACCCACCGAACCCACCGGAGACGAGCATGGCGGCCACGATGCCGGCCGCGAGCAGGCCCCGGCCCGACTTCCGTTGGCCCTGCGGCGTCCCGGGCTCCACACCCGGTCCGACACCGGGGTGGAGCGGCGGGCCCGAGGGGGGCATGGCGTCGGAGGGGGGTATGGCGTCCGTGGGTCGCCACGGTCCGGCCTGCCCCTGCGCCTGCGCCTGTGCGGGGTGCTGTGCGGGGTGCTGAGCGGGGAAGGCCGTGGTGGGCCGATCGGTTCCACCCCACCCCTGGGCCATGCCGTAGGGATTCTCGGCGGCGTAGGGGTTCTGGCCGGAGGGTCCGTGTGCGGGTCCTTCGAGACCTGCACCCGATCTGCCGGCCCACTCGTCCGGGGACCCGGGTTCGCCCCTGCCCCGGCCGTTCTCGTTCTCGTTCTCCATGAGTCCCATGGTTCCCGATGGCGCTGTGTGCCCGCTGAGACGGTGCGCGCCACCCCGGGACTCACCCGGGCGGCTGCTCGCTTCCGGGGATGGTCACCCGCACCAGTGCGCCGCCGCCCTCGGCGTCGCTGATCTCGACGGTTCCGCCGTGTCGGGTCGTGACCTGTCGGACGATGGCCAGCCCCAGACCCGACCCCGGCATCGCGCGCGCCTCGTGCGAGCGGTGGAAGCGTTCGAATACCAGCTCGCGGTCCTGTTCGGGGATGCCGGGCCCCTGGTCGGCGACAGTCAGTTCCATCACCGCGTCGGAGATGGGCCGCATCCGCACCGTCACCGTCCCGCCGGTGGGACTCCACTTGGCCGCGTTGTCGCACACGTTCAGCACCGCGCGCTCGATCCCGGCCGAGTCGCCGAAGGAGTACCAGGGCATCAACTCGACGTCGAAGTCCACGTCGTGCCGGCGACGCCGGACCCGCTCGAGGGCCCGTTCGACCGCGTCGGAGACGGCCACCGGCTCCAGCTCGACCTCCCCGGAGTCCTCGCGGGCGAGCTCGACCAGATCCCCGACGAGCTGACTGAGTTCCGAGATCTGGCCCACGACGTCTGCCTCGAGTTCGTTCCGGTCGGCGTCGGGGATCGTCCGCGCGCCGGGGCGACTGGCCGCGATGAGCAACTCGACGTTCGTCCGCAGACTCGTCAGTGGCGTCTTGAGTTCGTGCCCGGCGTCCGCGACGAGCCGCGCCTGTCTCTCCCGGCTCTCCCCCAGCGCGACGAGCATCTGGTTGAAACTGCTCGTCAGGCGGGCGATCTCGTCGTCACCGGCCACGGGGATCGGCCGCAGATCATCGGTGCGGGCGATGCGTTCCACGGCTCTGGTCAGCCGGGCCACCGGCGCCAACCCGGTGCGGCCGACGGCCGTCCCGGCCACCGCGGCCAGGGCGATGCCCGCTGCCCCGACGAGCGTGAGCACGATCGCCAGACGGTTCAACGCAGCACGGGTGGGGCTGAGGTCCTGGGCCAGGATGAGGGTCGAGCCGTCTCGGACCCCGACCGCGTAGATCTGCTTGCCCCCGGAGGTACGCAGGCTCGACTCGGCCTCGCCGCGCACGACCGCGATCTCCGGGCCACCGATCTGGAAGGGCTCCCCGGTCGCGGTGCGCACCCCGGAGGGAGCGACGATCTGCGCGTCCAGGTTCGGGTTGAACGCCCGCAGTGCGATCAGCGTGCTGCGCGACTGCAGGGCGAACTCGGAGGCGAGTTGGCTGTTGACCAGCTGGTCGGCCTGCTGCTGCAGGCGGTTGTTGACATCGCTGTACATCGACCCCGACACGACGAAGTACGCCGCGACGGCCATGAGGGCCACCGCGACACCCACCGAGCTCGCCGCCAGCAGCGTCACCCGCTGGTGCAGGGAGATCGGTGCGGACCCCGTCCGCATCGTGCGGGCGGGCACTACGGCGTCTCGCGCAGCACGTAACCCACACCGCGCACGGTGTGGATCAACCGGCTCTCACCCTCCCCTTCCGTCTTACGCCGTAGGTAGCCGATGTAGACCTCGAGAGCGTTACCCGAGGTCGGGAAGTCGTAGCCCCACACCTCCTCGAGGATGTGGCTCCGGGTGAGGACCCGGCGTGGGTGGTGCATGAGGAGCTCGAGCAGGGAGAACTCGGTGCGGGTCAGCTGGATCCGGCGCTCGCCGCGGGTGACCTCGCGGGTCGCGATATCCATCCGCAGGTCCTCGAACTCCAGCACCTCGTCGACCTCCTCGGCGTCCGTGCCGCGACGACGCAGCAGAGCCCGCAGGCGGGCGAGGAGTTCCTCCAACGCGAAGGGTTTGGGCAGGTAGTCGTCGGCCCCCGCGTCCAGACCAGCGACCCGCTCGGAGACGGCGTCCCTCGCGGTGAGCATGAGCACCGGCAGGTCGTCCCCCCTGCTGCGCAGGATCCGGCACACCTCGAGCCCGTCCCGACGGGGCATCATCACGTCGAGGATGACCGCGTCGGGCCGGTTGGTGTCGACCCTCTCGATCGCCTCGATGCCATCGCCGGCGAGCTCCACGTCGTAGCCGTTGAAAGTCAGGGAGCGCCGGAGCGATTCGCGCACGGCCTGGTCGTCGTCGACAACGAGAATCTTCATGACGGGATTCTCGCCCACCCGACTGAAGCGCGGCTGAGGATCCGCCCCGGAGGGCCGCCGCCACGCGCGCCACAGACGCCGACGAGCCCGACGGGTCCGTGTGGACCCGCCGGGCTCGTGACCGGGCGTGTGCGTGCGGCGCCCGCGGCGCCGCCGTGCTCAGCTGCGCCCCGGGGGCGGCAGCCGACGCGGCTCAGCGGTCGAGGTTGACCAGGCCGAGCTGAGCGGCCTTGACCAGACGACGCGGCAGCGCCACGGGGCGGCCGTCGATCTTGGTCTCCTGGAGGGCGACGTTGTCGGCCTTCCACTGGGACCGGCGGGAGTGGGTGTTGGCACGCGAGAGGCGGCGCTTCGGAACTGCCATGATTATCGTCCTCGGGGTCTAGGAGGGTGGTCGGGGCGCGGACGCCCCGCTGCTCACTTGCGGCGGGTGCGGTTGCCGTAGCGACGCTGGAACTTCTCGACGCGGCCGGCGGTGTCCATGACGCGCTGCGCGCCGGTCCAGAACGGGTGCGACTCGCTGGTCACGTCCACGACGATGAGCGGGTACGTCTGACCGTCCTCCCACTCGACCGTGCGGCTGCTGGTCGCTGTGGAACGGGTGAGGAACTTGGTGCCCGTGCCCGAGTCCTGGAAGACCACCGGGTGGTAGTCGGGGTGAATGTCGTTCTTCATACTGGATCCCTCTAGCTCGGTAGAAGTCTGTGGGTCTGGCGCTCGCTCCTGCAAGAGCGCGCAATTGCCAGTGGCCGAACCGGGGATCCCGGTGTCAGCACACGCATCGGTAGATCGTACCCGTAGGATGGCCGGGCACCCAATTCGTGCGGCGCGGACCTCCGGCCGCCTGAGCCGGTCCGGCCGCCTTTATGCCCACTGACGTGCCGATTACCGTTTCACGCAGTCGGGCCGTAAACTAGACCATCGCTGTTGTCTGCACGTTTGCTATCGCCTCTCACGGTGCTCGCGACGTGGCGGTAAGCCCCCCGTACGGCCCAGGCCGACCGAGGGTGCCCCCTCCGCCGCGCGCCACCGCAGGACGGGGCGGAAGGAGAACCACGCCATGTCGGCGCATTGCCAGGTAACGGGACGGAAGCCGGGTTTCGGCAAGTCCGTCTCGCACTCACACCGCAGGACCAACCGTCGCTGGAACCCGAACATCCAGCGCCGTAGCTACTTCCTGCCCTCCGAGGGTCGTCGCGTCACGCTGACGGTCTCGACCAAGGGCATCAAGACCATCGACCGCGATGGCATCGAGGCCGTCGTGGCCCGCATCCGCGCCCGTGGGGAGAAGATCTGAGATGGCCCGTAACGACATCCGCCCCATCATCAAGCTGAAGTCCACGGCCGGTACCGGGTTCACGTACGTGACCCGCAAGAACCGTCGCAACAATCCGGACCGCATCGTCCTCAAGAAGTTCGACCCGGTCGTCCGTAAGCACGTCGAATTCCGAGAGGAGCGCTGACTCGTGGCCAAGAAGTCCAAGATCGCGCGCAACGAGCAGCGCAAGGCCAAGGTCGCCCGGTTCGCCGAGCGTCGCGCCGAGCTCAAGGCAATCATCAAGAACCCCGAGAGCACGGACGAGGCACGTATGGATGCCCAGACCGCGCTCAACAAGATGCCGCGTGACGCCTCGCCCGTGCGGGTGCGTAACCGCGACGTCGCCGACGGTCGCCCCCGCGGCTACCTCCGCAAGTTCGGCCTCTCCCGCGTCCGCATGCGCGAGATGGCCCACCGTGGCGAGCTGCCCGGTGTCACGAAGTCGAGTTGGTGAGTAGGTAACCATGGCTAAAGCACGTAGCACCCCGTCCAAGAAGATTCGCGCCCAGGAGGGCCGTCGACCCAAGAAGAACCCGTTGAAGGTGGCGGGTATCGAGACGGTCGACTACAAGGACGTCAACACCCTCCGTACGTTCATCTCCGATCGCGGCAAGATCCGTTCGCGTCGGGTCACCGGCCTCACGCCGCAGCAGCAGCGTCAGGTCGCCGTCGCGGTCAAGAACGCCCGCGAGATGGCCCTGCTGCCGTTCACCAGCCGCTGAGTCACCACTCGGCGCGGGTGAACCGGACCGCCCGTCCCGCCTGCGGCCTCTAGCCGCCGACTCAGGCAACAGCAACCCGATCGGGGTCGTGCCTCCTCACGCAGGAGTGCGCGACCCCGATCGGCGTTACCGCGTCTACCTCTCCCCCTCCCCTCCCCGACACCAGGAGTCCACCCGTGGCCGGCGTCCTCAACGGCTTCGCCGTCATCGTCGCGCTGGTCGCGCTGGGCTGGATACTCGCCCGCACCCTGGTCCTCGGCACGGACGCGCACCTGGTGCTCAACCGGCTCGTCTTCTACGTCGCCACCCCGGCACTGCTGTTCGACTCCCTCGCCCGCACCACCCTCGACCAGGTCTTCACCGGCGTGTTCGTGGTGTCCGCGGTGTCGGCGATCATCGTCGCGGTCCTGTACGTGGCGATCGCCCGGCTGTGGCTCAAGCGCCCGGCGGCGGACCTCGTGGTGGGTGCCCTGTCCGCCGGCTACGTCAACTCCGCCAACCTCGGCATCCCCATCGCGCTGTACGTCCTCGGGGACCTCGGGTTCGTCATGCCGCTGCTGCTCTTCCAGGTGGTGGTCCTCCAGCCGGTCGCCATCGCCGTGCTGGAGCGGGCCGCGCGCGCCGAGGGGTCGGACGGCGGCGGGGACGGGGGCGCGCTCGGTGCGCTACTGCAGTCGGTCCGCACCCCGATCGTCCTCGCTGCGCTCGCGGGCGTCGTCGTCGCCGCCCTGCCCTGGACGCCGCCCGAGACTCTCCTGGAGCCCGTGCACCTGGTCGGCCAGATCTCCGTCCCCGGCGCCCTGCTGGTGTTCGGCATGTCGCTCTACGGAGTCAAGGTGCTCGAGGCCGGCGCCTCGCCCCGCCGGGAGATCTTCCTCGCGAGCGCACTCAAGCTCGTCGCCCACCCCGTGCTCGCGTACGCCATCGGCGCCGGGCTGATGGGGATGCGGGGCCACGAGCTCCTCACAGTGGTGGTCGCCGCCGCGTTGCCCACCGCGCAGAACGTCCTCGTGGTCGCGACCCGATACGGACACGGGACTCTGCTGGCCCGGGACTCCGCCGTCCTCACCACCCTCGGCGCGCTGCCCGTCCTCCTGCTGGTCTCCGCACTACTGGCCTGACCCGGCGGCGATCACGCCGACGAACACGACCGCGTTGTTGACGCCGTGGAGCACGATGCCGGGCACGATCGACCGGTACCACTCGGCCATCGCGCACAGCGAGATCCCCACCACCAGCAGGTACGGCAACGCCGGGGGCACCAGGTGCACGGCCGCGAAGATCGCCCCGGCGAGCGTGATCCCCGCGACGGCCCGCAACCGCGCCCGCAGGGCCGGCAGCACGATGCCGCGGAACACGACCTCCTCCGCCACCGGGATGAGCACGGCGACGGTCAGCAGCCCGAGTACGGCGAACACCGGCCCGCCGGCCGCCAGGTCCGCGATCGCCGCATCGGCCTCATCCCCCGTCGACTCGGCGCCCGCCCCCAGGGGGATGAGCACGATCATCGAGGCGGTGACGCCGGCGGCCATCACCGCGGGGATCTGCCACGCCAGGTGCCAGGGTGAGCGGTCGGGTGGCCGGATCCCGACGTCCGCCCACCCGAGACCGCGTCGGCGCAGGAGGTGGATCCGCACCGCGAGCAGCGCGGCCGCGGCGGTGCCGGCGAGGACGACCAGGGCGAGGAGCGCGGTGTCGGGGCGGCCGGCCCCGAGGGACCGTGCGGTGACCAGGCCGAGGAGGACGACGACGACGAGGGCGGCCCCGTACACGAGGACCCACGCCAACGCCGACAGCGCCGCCCGGCCCCGGACCGGTGTGGTCCAGAGGCCGGGCGGCGCCGGCGGCGGCGGGGTCACCTGAGGTGCTCGGCCACCCGGAACGGCGCGTCGGTGGCCGCCTCGATCTGATCGAGGGTCACCCCGTCGACGATCTCGATGAGGGTCAGCCCGTCGGCGTCCCGGTCGAACACGCCCAGCTCGGTGATGATCCGGTTGACGCAGCCCAGGCCGGTGAGCGGCAGGGAGATCTCGGAGACGATCTTGGAGGAACCGTCCTTGGCGACCTGGTCCATGACCACGACGATCCGGCGGGCACCCACCACGAGGTCCATCGCGCCGCCCATGCCCTTGACCATCGCGCCGGGGACCATCCAGTTGGCGATGTCACCGGCCGGGTTGACCTCCATCGCGCCAAGGATCGCCACGTCGATCTTGCCCGAGCGGATCATGCCGAAGCTCATCGCCGAGTCGAAGATCGCCGACCCCGGCAGGGTCGTGACGGTCTCCTTGCCGGCGTTGATGAGGTCCGGGTCGACGTCGTCGGGGTGCGGGTACGGCCCGATGCCCAGCAGCCCGTTCTCGGACTGCAGGGTCACGTTGACGCCCTCGGGGACGTAGTTGGGGACCAGGGTCGGCAGGCCGATCCCGAGGTTGACGTACTGGCCGTCCTCCAGTTCCAGGGCCGCGCGGGCGGCCATGGCCTTGCGGTCGCGTCCGATCCTGCTCATCAGCGCTGTCCTTCCGAGGGCGGGTTGGTGGTGGTCTTCTCGATCCACTTGGTCTGGGCGACCTGCTCCGGGGTCAGTTCCACCAGACGGTGGACGAAAATGCCCGGGAGGTGGATGTCGTCGGGCGCGAGCTCTCCGACCTCGACGATCTTCTCGGCCTCGACGATGCACACCCGGCCGGCCATCGCCGCGAGCGGTGAGAAGTTGCGGGCCGTGAGGTTGAACCGGAGATTGCCGTTGCGGTCGGCCACCGCGGCCCGCACCAGCGAGTAGTCGGCCTCGATGGCCTGCTCGAGCACGTAGGTCTCGCCGCGGATCTCGCGGGTCTCCTTGGGCGGGGAGGCCACCGCGATCCCGCCGGCCGAGTCGTACTTCCACGGCATGCCGCCGTCGGCGACGAACGTACCGACGCCGGTGCGGGTGAAGAACGCCCCGATGCCGGACCCACCCGCACGCATCCGCTCGGCGAGCGTGCCCTGCGGGGTGAGCTCCACCTCGAGCTCACCGGACAGGTACTGGCGGGCGAACTCCTTGTTCTCCCCGACGTAGGAGGAGACGATGCGCCGGAGCTTGCCGCTCTCCAGCAGGATGCCGAGGCCCTTGCCGTCGACGCCGGCGTTGTTGGAGAACACCTCGAAGTCCCCGACGTCGCGGGCGGCGAGGGCCTCGATGACGATCTGCGGGATCCCGCTCAGGCCGAACCCGCCGGCGGCGATGGACGCCCCGTCGGGGATGTCCGCGACGGCCTCCGCCGCGGTCATGATCTTGCTGGACATACACGCACTCCTTGGGTGTGGGGGCGGTCAGGCGATGCCGAGGATCTCGATCGCGCGCTTGCGCATGTCGACCTTGCGGACCTTGCCGGTGACGGTCATGGGGAACTCGTCGACCACGTGGACGTACTTCGGGATCTTGTGGCGGGCGAGCTTGCCGGTGGCGAACTCGCGGACCTCCTCGGCCGTGAGATCGTCGCGTCCCGGCTTGAGCCGGACCCAGGCCATGAGCTCCTCGCCGTACTTGGGGTCGGGCACGCCGATCACCTGGGCGTCGAGGATGTCCGGGTGGGTGTAGAGGAACTCCTCGACCTCCCGCGGGTAGATGTTCTCGCCACCGCGGATGACCATGTCCTTGATGCGGCCGGTGATGCGGACGTAACCGGCGTCGTCCATCTCCCCGATGTCGCCGGTGTGCATCCAGCCCTCGGGGTCGATCGCCTCGGCGGTCTTGTCCGGCTGGTCCCAGTAGCCCAGCATGACGCTGTAGCCCTTCGTGCAGAACTCGCCGGCCTCGCCGCGCGGCAGGGTGGCACCGGTCGACGGGTCGACGATCTTGATCTCGAGGTGCGGCCCGACCCGGCCGACCGTGGACACGCGCCGGTCCAGCGAATCGTCCCGACGGGTCTGGGTGGACACCGGCGAGGTCTCCGTCATGCCGTAGCAGATGGAGACCTCCTCCATGTTCATCCTGTCGATCACCTGACGCATGGTGGATTCGGGGCACGGCGAGCCGGCCATGATCCCGGTGCGCAGCGTGGACAGGTCGTAGGAGTCGAAATCCTCCAGCGCGAGCTCGGCGATGAACATCGTGGGCACGCCATAGAGACTCGTGCACTTCTCCTGCTCCACCGCGCGCAGCGAGGCCGCGGGGTCGAACGCGGGCGCGGGGATGACCATGGCCGATCCGTGGCTGGTGCACGCGAGGTTGCCCATCACCATGCCGAAGCAGTGGTAGAAGGGCACCGGGATGCACACCCGGTCGACCTCCGTGTAGTTGACGAGCTCGCCGACGAAGTACCCGTTGTTGAGGATGTTCGAGTGCGAGAGCGTGGCGCCCTTGGGGAAGCCCGTGGTGCCGGAGGTGTACTGGATGTTGATCGGGTCGCCCGGCTGCAGTGCGGCGCGGATCGACGCCAGTTCCTCGGCGTGGGTGGGGCCCGAGACCAGCGACTCCCACTCCTCGTCGCCGAAGAGCACGACCAGTTCGAGGTCGGGGCAGTTCGGCTGGACCTGCGCGAGCATCCCGGTGTAGTCGGAATCCTTGAACTGGGGGGCGGCGACGACGGCCTTGATCCCCGCCTGCTTGAGCACGTACTCCAGCTCGTGGACCCGGTAGGACGGGTTGATGTTGACCAGCACCGCGCCGATCTCGGCGGTGGCGTACTGGACCATCACCCACTCCCACCGGTTGGGCGACCAGATCCCCACCCGGTCGCCCGCACGGATGCCGAGGCGGTGCAGTCCGGAGGCGAGGCGGCGGACGTCGGCGAGGAACTCGGCGTAGGTCCACCGCCGGTCGGCCTGCACGTCGACGAGCGCGTCGCGGTCGCCGAACCTCTCGACGGTCGCCGCGAGGTTCTCGGGGATCGTCTGGGTGAGCAGGGGGACGTCGGTCTCCCCGCGCGTGTGGGACCCGGCGGGGTCGAGGGGTGTGGAATCGAGATCGGTGGTGGTCATCTCGGTACTCCTTGGGGGTGGGGCCGGACGGCCCGCGACAGGGGGCGCGACACGGGGATTGCGGTATCAGGTGGCGACGGCCGCGGCGCGACGCATCGTCGCCTCGGCCTGACGGAAGACGGGACCGTCGACCATGCGACCGTCCAGCCGGAACACGCCCTGGTTGTGTTCCGCGGCGGCGAGGACCTTCCGGGCCCAGGTCACCTCGTCGTCGTCGGGGGCGTAGGCCTCGCGGACCACCGCCACCTGGGACGGGTGGATACACGCGGTGGCCACGAACCCCAGCGCGACGGCGTCGAGCGCCTCGGCGCGTTGACCGGAGGAGTCGGCGATGTCCAGGTGCACGGAGTCGACCGCCCACCGACCGAACGCGGCCGCGGCGAGCGCGACCCGCGCCCGGGCGTGACGGGGCACGTCGCGGTACTCCCCCGCCACGCGGGGGCCGCCGGCCTCGGCGGAGGAGAACCGGCTGGTCGATCCGCCCATCGCGGCCAGGAGGTCCTCGGCGCCCCACATCATCCCGGCGCACCCGGGCGCGGCGGCGATCTCCTCCGCGCGGACGACGCCGAGCGGGGTTTCGACCAACGCCAGCACCGCGGCGCCGGTCGTCGAGTGCAGATCCGTGACCTGCGCGGCGGACTCGGTCTTGGCCAGCATCACGCAGCGGTAGTCCGTGTCGGCCAGGGCCTCGAGGTCGGCCGCGTGGTCGTCGGTGCCGGTCGGGTTGACCCGCACTATCGTCCGGTCCGGATCGAGTGTCGAGGCCCGCAGCGCGTCACGGGCCGCGGGGCGGTCCGCCGGTGCGACGGCGTCCTCGAGGTCGACGATCACGACGTCCGCGCGGTCCGCCGCCTTGCCGTAGCGCTCCGGCCGGTCGGCCGGGCAGAACAGCAGTGCCGGGCCGGGCGGGATCCAGGCGGGTGCGGGGGTCATGCCGTGGCCTCCCCGCCCGGGCCCGACTCCGTCGGCCGCTTGCGGACGAGCGTCTTGCGGACCGCCTTGGCCACGATGTCGCCGTGCTGGTTGCGGCCGACGTGCTCGAGGGTCACGATGCCCTCGCCCGGCCGCGACTTCGACTCGCGCTTGTCGGTGCACACGGTCTCCGCGTACAGCGTGTCACCGTGCAGGACCGGCTTGGGGAAGCTGACCTCGGAGAAGCCGAGGTTCGCCACGATCGTGCCCTGGGTGAGCTGGGCGACCGACAGTCCCACGAGCGTCGAGAGCGTGTGCATCGAGTTCATGAGTCGCTCGCCGCCGAAGCCCGGCTGCTCGGCCGACCACGCCGCGTCCAGGTGCAGGGCCTGCGTGTTCATCGTCAGCGTGGTGAACAGGACGTTGTCCGTCTCGGTCATCGTGCGCCCGGGGCGGTGGAGGTAGGCGGTCCCCACCTCGTACTCCTCGAACCACAGGCCACGCTGGACGACCTCTCTGCGCTGGTCTGTCATCGCCTACAGCCCCAGACCGCGCGCGATGAGCATGAGCTGCACCTCGGTGGTGCCCTCGCCGATCTCGAGGATCTTGGAGTCGCGGTAGTGCCGCGCCACCGGGTACTCGTTCATGAAGCCGTAGCCACCGTGGATCTGGGTGGCGTCGCGGGCGTTGTCCATGGCCGCCTCGGAGGCGATCATCTTGGCGATGGCGGCCTCCTTCTTGAACTCCTTGCCGGCCAGCATGAGGCGCGCGGCCTCGTAGTAGGCGCAACGCGCCGTGTGGGCGCGGGCCTCCATGCGGGCGATCTTGAACGCGATGGCCTGGAACTCGCCGATCTTGCGGCCCATGGACTCGCGCTCACGGGCGTACTTCACGGACTCGTCGACGCATCCCTGCGCGGCACCGGTGGCCACGGCGGCGATCGCGATGCGTCCCTCGTCGAGGATCGACAGGAAGTTCGCGTACCCGCGCCCCTCCTCGCCGAGGAGGTTCTCCGCCGGCACCCGGGCGTCGGCGAAGGTCAGCGGGTGCGTGTCGGAGGAGTTCCACCCGACCTTGTCGTACGCGGGCTCCGCGGTGAATCCGGGGGTGTCGGCCGGGACAATGATCGTCGAGATGGCCTTCTTGCCGTTCTCACGGACACCGGTCACCGCGGTCACGGTGACCAGCGAGGTGATGTCGGTGCCGGAGTTGGTGATGAACTGCTTGTTGCCGTTGACCACCCACTCGTCGCCGTCACGCTTGGCGGTGGTCTTGGTGGCGCCGGCGTCCGAGCCCGCACCGGGCTCGGTCAGGCCGAAGCCGGCGAGCGTGCGGCCGGCGGCCAGGTCCGGGAGCCACGTGGCGCGCTGCTCGTCGTTGCCGAAGTGGTAGATGGGCATGGCGCCCAGGCCCACGCCGGCCTCGAGGGTCATGGCGGTCGACTGGTCGACGCGGCCGAGCTCCTCCAGGGCGAGCGACAGCGCGAAGTAGTCGCCGCCCATCCCGCCGAACTCCTCGGGGAACGGCAGACCGAACAGGCCCATGTCGCCCATCTGGGCGACGACCTCGTAGGGGAAGGTGTGGTTGCGATCGTGCTCGGCCGAGGCCGGGGCGACCACCTTGTCGGCGAAGTCCGCGACCGTCGACTTGAGGTCGGCGTAGTGCTCTTCCAACTCAGGCATTGCCTTCTCCTTCGGATTCCTCGGTGGAGGGGTGGGGCTCGACGGTCGCGAGCAGGTGGTCGGCGGGCACCTGCTCGCCGGTGGTGACGTGCACGCGGACCACACCGTCGATCGGCGCGGGCAGTGCGTGTTCCATCTTCATGGCCTCGACGGCCAGGATGTTCTGTCCGGCGGTGACCTCGTCGCCGTCGGCGACGAAGCACGCGATCACCGAACCGGGCATGGGGCTGACGATCTGGCCGTCCGACATCCCGGCGTCGTGGATCCGGGAGTCGATGAGCGGGAGCATCCGCAGGTCCCAGGTCCCGCCGTCGCCGGCCACCCAGAAGGTGTCGGCGGCCTTGGGGTCCGCCGAGCGCACGACGGTCCAGCGCTGCTGGGTGCCGTCGACGGTCAGCCGGAGGGAGGCGCCGTCCCGGGCGACCCGCGCACGATGTCGGGAGGAGACCTCGGGCGCCTCGGTGGATCCGATCGTGGCGTCGGTGATGGTCACCTCGGCGTCGTCGGGGGTCCCCCGCAGTCCCACGGTGACCGCGTCGGACCCGGCGCCGGCGTCCAGGCGGGTCCACACCTCGGCGCGCCCGCCGATCCGCCACCCGTTGGGAACGTCCCACGGGCCGCGGCGTTGCGCGGGCACCCGGGCCCAGCGCTCCTCGGTGCGGTGCATGGCCACGGCGATCAGTCCGCCCTCGGGGGCGGGCGTCGCGGTGTAGTCGTCGACGGACCGGTCGAGCAGGCCCGTGTCCAGCTCGCCGGAGACGACCTCCGGCCGCGAGAGCAGGAACCGGCAGAAGTCGACGTTCGTGCGCAGACCCAGCACGTGGGTGCCGGCGAGCGCGGCGTCGAGCCGGGCCAGTGCCTCGGCGCGGTCGGCGCCGTGCGCGATGACCTTGCCGAGCATCGGGTCGTAGTCGCTGCCGACGACCGTGCCCACACGGAGGCCGGAGTCCACGCGGATGCCGTCGCCGGAGGGCTCCTCGAGCCCGACCACGGTGCCGCCGGTGGGCAGGAAGCCCTTGGCCGGGTCCTCGGCATAGACGCGGGCCTCGATCGCGTGGCCGGTGAGGGTGATGTCCTCCTGGCGCAGGGTGAGCACCTGGCCCGCGGCGATGCGGACCTGCCAGTCGACCAGGTCCACGCCGGTGACCATCTCGGTGACCGGGTGCTCCACCTGCAGGCGCGTGTTCATCTCCATGAAGAAGAACTCGTCCGGCGCGTGCGCGGAGACGATGAACTCCACCGTTCCGGCGCCCACATAGCCCACCGAGCGGGCCGCGTCGCAGGCCGCCTGACCGATGCGCTGGCGGGTGACCTCGTCGAGCAGTGCGCTGGGCGCCTCCTCGATGACCTTCTGGTGGCGGCGCTGCAGCGAGCACTCCCGCTCACCCAGGTGGATGACGTTGCCGTGGGTGTCGGCCAGGACCTGCACCTCGATGTGGCGCGGGGTGTCGACGAACCGCTCGAGGAACAGGGTGTCGTCGCCGAAGGCGCCTGCCGACTCCCGTCGCGAGGACTCCAGTGCCGCCGGCAGATCGGCGGGATCGGTGACGCGGCGCATGCCCTTACCGCCACCACCGGCGGAGGGCTTGACGAGGACCGGGTAGCCGACCTCGGCGGCGCCGGCGATCAGTTCGTCGTCGGTCAGTCCCGGACGCGAGATCCCGGGCACGGTGGGGACGTCACGTGCGGACACCGCCGCCTTGGCGGTGATCTTGTCGCCCATGGTCTCGATCGCCGAGGCTGGCGGTCCGACGAAGATCAGGCCGGCCTCGTCGAGTGCCCGCGCGAACCGCGAGTTCTCGGACAGGAAACCGTAACCCGGGTGCACGGCCTGCGCCCCGGTCTGGCGGCAAGCATCGATCACCTTGTCGATGTCGAGGTACGACTGCGAGGCCTGGGCCGGGCCGAGACGGACGGCGGCGTCGGCCATGCGCACGTGCAGCGCGTCGGCATCCGCGTCCGAGTAGACGGCGACCGAGCGGATACCCGCTGCCCGCAGCGAACGGATCACGCGGCACGCGATCTCCCCGCGGTTGGCCACCAGGACGGTGTGGAGTTTCTGTGACAGTTGTTCTGACATGGAGCTGCTCACATCCTGAAGACGCCGTTGTTGACCGGCTCGAGGGGGGCGTTGGCCGCGGCCGCCAGGGCCAGACCGAGGACAGTGCGGGTGTCTGCGGGGTCGATGATCCCGTCGTCCCACAGGCGGGCAGTGGAGTAGTACGCGGTGGACTGCTCCTCGAACTGCTCACGGATCGGCGCGGTGAACTCGGACTGCTGCTCGTCGGTCCACTCCCCGCCCGACTTGGTGACCTGCGCGGCACGGACCGACGCGAGGGTGTCGGCTGCCTGGGGCCCGCCCATCACGGCGATCTTGGCATTGGGCCACATCCACAGGAACCGCGGGGAGTACGCACGGCCACACATGGAGTAGTTGCCGGCACCGAAGGACCCGCCCACGACGATGGTGAACTTGGGGACCCGGGCGCACGCCACGGCGGTGACCATCTTGGCGCCGTTCTTGGCGATGCCGCCCGCCTCGTACTGCCGGCCCACCATGAAGCCGGTGATGTTCTGCAGGAAGACCAACGGGATCTTGCGGCGGTCACACAGCTCGATGAAGTGGGCGCCCTTAAGCGCGGACTCGGAGAAGATGACGCCGTTGTTGCCGATGATGCCGACCGGATGCCCGTGGATGTGGGCGAACGCGGTCACCATGGAGGTGCCGTAGTTCTCCTTGAACTCGGTGTACTCGCCGCCGTCGACGATCGTGCCGATGATGTCGCGCACGTCGTAGGGCTGGCGCGAATCGACCGGCACCAGGTCGTACAGGTCGGACTGCGCGCGGACGGGCTCGCGGGGCTCGAGCACCTCCCAGTCCGGCTCGGGCGCCGGCGGGCAGGTCGCCACGATCCGGCGGACCTTCATGAGGGCGTCGTAGTCGTCGTCCGCCAGGTGGTCCACCACACCGGAGGTCTTGGCGTGCAGGTCGCCGCCACCGAGCTCCTCGGCGGTGACCTCCTCGCCCGTCGCGGCCTTCACCAGCGGCGGGCCGGCGAGGAAGATCGTGCCCTGGTTCCGGACGATCACGGCCTCGTCGCTCATCGCGGGAACGTACGCGCCACCGGCGGTGCAGGACCCCATGACCGCGGCGATCTGCGGGATGCCCTTGGCGGACATGTTCGCCTGGTTGTAGAAGATCCGCCCGAAGTGGTCGCGGTCCGGGAAGACCTCGTCCTGCTGCAGCAGCATCGCGCCGCCGGAGTCCACGAGGTAGATGCACGGCAGGTGGTTGGCCAGCGCCACCTCCTGACCGCGCAGGTGCTTCTTCACCGTCATCGGGTAGTAGGTGCCGCCGGAGACGGTCGCGTCGTTGGCGATGATCAGGCACTCGCGGCCCGACACCCGGCCGATCCCGGCGACGACGCCGGCGGCGGGGGCCTTTCCCCCGTACATCTCCTCCGCGGCGAGCGGCGAGAGCTCGAGGAACGGGCTGCCCGGGTCGAGCAGCACGTCCACGCGCTGGCGGGCGAGCAGCTTGCCGCGCTCGAGGTGGCGCGCACGGGCCTTCTCACCGCCGCCCAGCGCGGCCCGCTCGAGGCGCTCGCGGAGGTCGGCGAGAAGTTCCTCGTGGGCCTGGCGATTGGTGGTCGCGGAAGTCATCGGTGCCGCTCCCTTTCAGTTAAGTCGGATTAACTGAAATCGACGATAGTGCTGCGCCTCACAAATGTCCAGACCGGATTCGGGATCACCCACCGGGGACCCGGACCCGCGCTCACCCACTCCGCGGACCCGACGAGGCGCACGGGGACGCCGACATTCCCGCCATCCGCGCAGGTAGACAGCTTAGGCTGGCCTGACTTAGCACAGCCTCAACTTGCTTGCAAGCCGGGGGGGATCCGGTGTTGACTCTGGGGCACACCACGCCACCGTCATACGAGGAGCGATCATCATGGCCACACTCACCGGAATCAGCGCCTGCACCGTCACGGCGTGCTCGTTCAACAGCGAGCAGAGCTGCAACGCGGGCGCCATCACCGTCGCCGGAACCCCGGATCACGCCGAGTGCGGCACCTTCATCTCGCTGGACGTCCGCGGCGGCCTGCCCACCGCCAGCGCACACGTGGGCGCCTGCCAACGGGTGGAGTGCACCCACAACAAGGACCTGCTCTGCTCGGCGGATTCCGTCGAGATCGGTTCCGGCGCCGATACCGCCGACTGCCTCACCTACAGCCCGGCCTGATCGGCCCGGTCCGCGCTACCGCGGGAGGCTAGCTGGCGCGGGCCACGTACTGACCCATCTCGCGGACGACGTCGTTGACGCACTCCGCGCGGGTCAGGAACGGCAGGTGGATGACATCGGCGTGGGCACCGAGCGCCGTCAGCAGATGCAGGCCGTCGGGATCGACGCCCAGGACATACGGCGGCTGCGCCGGGTCTGCGGACCCGGCCAGCATGGCCAGGTCCGAGCCGAAGCGCGCCCGGATCTCGTCCGCGAGGCCGGGCGCCTCGCATGCCAGGGGATCCGACGGCACCGCGTCCAGGCAGCCCGCGTGGACGGTGCCCTCGTGCCCCAGCCGGCGGATGTCGAGGTCGCCGAGTTCGATCTCGATCTCGACCACCCAGCCCTCACCCTGCCGTGCCGCACGCGCCACGCCGAAGCCGTACAGGCTCGCGACGTGGACCTTGGCCTCGACGATCGGGGCGAACTCGTCGATCATGACGACCACCTCGACCGACTCTCCCGGCGCGACCATCAGTGCGGACCAGGGGGCCGGGGTCCCGGTGACGATGATCGCCCCCTCCCCGACCCAGCGATGGCCGGCGGAGACCATGACATCCGACCGGTTCTTGGTCCCGCGTACGGCGACCGTCGCGATGCCGGCTCCGTCGAGCAGACGGCGCGCGCCGGTGGTGATCGGATCCGACACGACCGGGTGCGCTGCCATCGATTGCCTCCAGAGACCGGCCCCGCCCGCCGATGCGTTAGGTGACCCTCGCCTTACTTAGGTATTCCTAAAGTGCCCGACGATGCGGAACCTGTCAAGAGGGCCACCGATTTTCGCGCCCCCTCGCCCTACAGTGGGGGGGTGACCGACGCCACAACCGATGCCACTACCGATGACACCGCCCCTGCCCGGCCCCACCCCGACACCGCGCGGGTCCACGCCTTCCGTGACGACGCACTCGGGTACGACGACGCCACCGCCCTCGCCGAGCGGGTCCGCGGCGGCGAGGTGTCACCGACCGAGCTCGTCGAGGCCGCCATCGAACGATGCCAGCAGGTGGATCCGGCGCTCGGCGCCCTGGTCTTCACCGCCTTCGACAGGGCCCGCGAGCACGCACGCCGGACCGCGGACTCGCGCCTGTCCTCGCCGTTCGCCGGCGTGCCGTCGGCTTTCAAGGACGCGGTGCAGGTCGAGGGCGCCCCGATGCGGCTCGGCTCCCCCGCCGTTCCCGACTCCCCCGCCCTCCACGACGGCGACTACGCACGTGCGTTCCGCGCCACCGGCCTGATCCCGTTGGGCATCACCGCCATGCCCCCGTTCGGCTGGACCGCCGCAACCGAACGGCAGGGCGGCCTGGTGACCCGCAACCCGTGGAACACCGGCCGCACCAGTGGCGGCTCCTCGGGTGGTTCCGCGGCCCTCGTGGCCGCGGGGGCGTTGCCGATCGCGCACGCCAACGACGGCGGGGGGTCGATCCGGATACCCGCGGCGGTCACCGGGCTGGTCGGGTTCAAGCCGAGCCGGGGTAGGCACACCGACGAGAAGTTCTCCCGGGGCATGCCGATCCCCATCGTGTCGCAGTCGGTGGTCTCCCGGTCCGTCCGGGACACCGCCACGTTCCTCACCGCGTTCGAGGCGAGCCACCTCCCGGTCGGCGTCCCCCCGGTGGGCCCCGTCGCCCCCGCCCCGGCACGGCGCCTGCGCATCGGACTCGTGGAGCAGAGCCCGGCGGGCGGTGCGACCGATGCCGCGACCCTGGCGGTCCTCCGCGAGACCGCCGTGCGGCTGGCCGGACTGGGCCACGAGGTGGTGCCGACCGAGGCGCCCGTCCCGACGGGGTTCCGGGACGATTTCATCGCCTACTGGGGGCTGCTCGCGCTGAGCACGTCATCGTCCGGGCGCAGGCTCTTCGACCCCGATTTCGACCCCGCCGAGCTCGACCCCTTCACGGTCGGGCTCGCTCGGATGGCCCGACGGAACATCGCCTCGCTTCCCCTGCACCTACTGCGGTTGGCGAGGACCCGGCGGCAGTTCGACGCCCGGTTCGGCGACATCGACGTGTACATCAACCCGGTGGTCGCCCACGAGACCCCGGAGGTCGGGTACCTGGACGCGGACCTGCCGTTCGAGACCCACCTCGAGCGGGTCTCCAACTGGGTCACCTTCACCCCGCTACAGAACATCGCGGGGTCCCCGGCCGTCTCGCTGCCCACCGGACACGCGCCGGACGGGATGCCCGTCGGCGTGCACTTCTCCGCCCGCAGGGGGCAGGACCGACTCCTGCTCGAGCTGGCCTCGGAGTACGAGGCCGCCCATCCGTTCGCCCGGATCTGGGAGTGAGGCTCACTCCCCCAGCAGCTGGGTGACGCGCGGCCCGACCCGCTGACGCAGGATCACCTCGGTGCGGGTGCGCAGGACGCCGGGCGTGGAGATGATGGCGCTGAACACCTCCTCGAGGTGGGCGTGGTCCCGCGCGACGACCCGGCAGACGACGTCGAACTCGCCGGCGATGCTCACCACCTCGAGCACCTCGCGCACCTGCGCCAGCCCCGCACACGTCTCGTCGAGCCTGGCCTGCGCCACCTGGATGTGGACGAGCGCGCCCAGCGGATACCCGAGAGCGGCGGGATCGAGGCTCGGCGCCCAGGAGGCGAGGACGCCGCGCGCCTCCAGCTTGTCGAGCCGGGCCTGGGCCGTGCCCCTGGCCACCCCGAGTCGTCGCGAGAACTCGCGGACCCCGACGCGTGGGTCGGACAGGACGATGTCAAGGAGCCGCCGGTCGGTGTCGTCCAGGTTGGGTGATGGGTCCATGTGTCCACGGTATACGACGACGAGGTGGACAGCTGGTCCAGCCGGCGCCCGTTCTGGACCCTCCGAATGTACAGAGTGACCGGTCTTCGAATGGCCGCGTGACGCGCCTCACAGTTCGTCCTAGCCTGGGGGGACATCGTTCGTCTCGCGAAGGCCAGGTGTTGATCATGACCTCTCTCCTCCACTCCACGGACGGCACGCATGACGACCTGCCGCGGACCGGGCAAGCGGACGCCGGATCGTTCTCCCTCTCCGATCGCTACACGCGCGAGAGCGGCACGGTCTTCCTCTCCGGGATCCAGGCACTGGTCCGGACGGTCCGCGACCGGGCACGGCTCGACCGCAGGCAGAATCTGCTCACCGCGAGCCTGGTCAGCGGCTACGAGGGATCGCCGCTCGCGGGCTACGACCTCGAACTGGCCAGGCGTCGAGAGTTCCTCGAACCGTTCGACATCGTGCACCGCCCCGCCCTCAACGAGGAGGCGGGCGCCACGGCGGTGATGGGGTCCCAGCTCGCCCGGCGCACGGGCACCCTGCGCTCCACCGCCAACACCGGCGGCGCCGCCCTCCAGGGGGTCGTGGGGTACTGGTACGGCAAGGCGCCCGGCCTGGACCGTGCCACCGACGCGTTGCGGCACGCCAACCTGATCGGTACCGATCCCACCGGCGGCGCGGTGGTGCTGGTCGGCGACGATCCCGGCGCCAAGTCCTCCACCGTGCCGTGCGCGTCCGAGTTGGCGCTCGCGGACCTGTACATGCCGACGCTCTACCCCGCGGACCCGCAGGACGTCCTGGACTTCGGCGTCCACGCGGCGATCCTGTCCCGGGTCTCCGGTCTGTGGTCCGCGATGAAGATCTCGGCGCACGTCGCGGACGCCTCGGCGACCGCCCTCGTCGATCCCGACCGGATCCTGCCCGTGTACGGCGACCTCGGGACGAGCCCGCACGTGCCGTCCGGTCGGCTCCTGGGGGCCAGCCTCATGGAGCTCGAGCAGAACCAGCTCACCATCCGCCTCCCCCGTGCGCTGGAGTACGCCCGCCTCAACCGTCTCAACCGGATCGTGCAGTCGACCCCCGACGACCGGATCGGCGTCGTCGCGGCCGGGAAGACCTACCTGGACGTCCGCGAGTCACTGCGCCGCCTCGGGATCGGCGACGACGAGCTGGGCCGCCGCGGGATCCGCATCCTTAAACTGGGCATGATCTACCCCCTGGAGCGCACGATCCTCGACGAGTTCATGTCCGGTCTCGACGAGGTGATCGTGGTGGAGGAGAAGCGCGACTTCATCGAGACCATGATCCGGGACATCCAGTTCCGCAAGCCCGGGGTGGCGAACGTGGTCGGCAAGGCGCACGAGGACGGGTCCACCCTGTTCAGCCGGTTCGGCGAGCTCGACGTCGATTCCGTCACCCGCGGCCTGGCGCAGCGTCTCGGCCCGGTCCACGGAATCGAATCGGCTCGGGCCTGGCTCGACGGCCCGGGACGCGGACGCTCCCGGATCGCGCTGCCGCTCGCCACGAGCCGCACCCCGTACTTCTGCTCGGGGTGCCCCCACAACAGCTCGACCAAGGTCGCCGACGGCACGCTCGTCGGCGGGGGCATCGGCTGTCACGCGATGGTGCTCATGATGGACGAGGAACAGGTCGGCCACGTCACCGGAGTCACCCAGATGGGCGGCGAGGGGATCCAGTGGACCGGGATGGCGCCGTTCCTCACCGAGCGGCACATGGTGCAGAACGTCGGCGACGGCACCTTCATGCACTCGGCCTCCCTGGCACTCCGGGCCGCCGTGGCCTCCGGCGACAACATCACCTACAAGCTCCTCTACAACGGGACGGTGGCGATGACCGGCGGGCAGGACCCGGTCGGCGAGATGACCCTGCCCGAGATCCTCCAGCTCCTGCAGGCCGAGAAGGTCGCGAGGATCGTCGTCACCACCGACGACGTCAGGGCGACCCGGTCCCGGGGCCTGCCGAGGGGAGTGGAGGTCCGCGACCGGGTGGACACCCTCGAGGTGCAGCGGGAACTCGCGGCCGTACCGGGGGTCACGGTTCTCGTGCACGACCAGTACTGCGCGGCCGAGAAGCGCCGCCACCGCAAGCGTGGCACCTATCCCACGCCGGACGAGCGCGTGGTGATCAACGAGCGCATCTGCGAGGGATGCGGGGACTGCGGCCGGAAGTCCAACTGCCTGTCGGTCCATCCGGTGGAGACCGAGTTCGGCCGGAAGACGCAGATCGACCAGTCCACCTGTAACTTCGACTTCTCGTGCCTGGAGGGTGACTGCCCCGCGTTCGTCACCGTCGTCCCCGGTGAGAAGTCCCGGCGGGTGACGTCCGCGCCTGCCCTGGCGGCCGACGCGATCCCGGAGCCGGCCCGCGCCGGGGTCGCGCCCGACCGCGGTTTCTCCCTGCGGCTGACCGGGATCGGTGGGACCGGCATCGTCACCGTCTCGGCGATCCTCGCCACCGCGGCCGTCCTCGACGGCCACTCGGCGCGCACCCTGGACATGACCGGGCTCGCCCAGAAGGGCGGCGCGGTGGTCTCCGACGTCCGCGTGACCCGCACGCCGACCGAACAGCCCCCGAAGATCGGGGCCGGCGACTGCGACCTCTACCTGTGCTGTGACGGCCTGGTCGGCGCGGACAGCACCCACCTGAAGGTGGCCGCTCCCGATCGCACCACGGCGGTGGTGTCCACCACTCAGATACCCACCGGGAAGATGGTGATCGACACCTCCGAGCACTACCCGACCACCTCGGACATCCAGGCGATCATCGACCCGACCACCTCGCGCGGGCTGTACCTCGACCCGGGGGCGCTCACCGAGCAGCTCTTCGGGTCCACCCAGACCGCCAACATGCTCATGGTCGGGGCGGCGTACCAGAGTGGGGCCCTGCCGATCTCGGCGCAGTCGATCGAGCGGGCGATCGAGCTCAACGGGGTGGCCGTCGACGCGAACCTGCAGGCCTTCCGTCGCGGCCGGCAGGCGGTCGCCGAGCCGAACGCCCTGGCGGCGTTGGCGGCCGGGTTGCACCGCCCGGCCGGAACGGCCACGGCGGGCCGGCACGTGCCCTCCCCCGCGGCGGAGCGATTGCTGACCCACCTCGACGCCGACGCCTCCGACGAGCTCCGCGACGTGGTCGCGCTCCGGGTCGACGAACTGATCGGCTACCAGGACGAGGCGTACGCGGTCGACTACGTCCGGCGCGTGGAGGAGGTCCGCGCCGCCGGGTCCCTCGAGGACGGCGACCCGGCTGGGCCGACCTCCGAGCAGCTCAGCCTCGCCGTGGCCCGCAACCTGTTCAAGGTGATGGCCTACAAGGACGAGTACGAGGTCGCCCGCCTGGCCGTGGATCCACAGTTCGCGGCGCAGCTCGACGAGGACTGGGGCGAAGGGGCGGTGGCCAGACTGAAGTTGCATCCCCCGGTGCTGCGCGCGATGGGAATGAAGAAGAAGATCTCGATCGGCCCGCGGGCCATGCCGGCGATGAAGGCGTTGGCTCGGATGAAGCGACTGCGCGGCACGCGGATGGACCTCTTCGGCTACGCGGAGGTCCGCCGCGTCGAGCGTGAGCTGCTGGCCGGGTACCGGGATCTCGTCGCGGACCTGGCCTCGGAGTTGCGGCGCGCGGGCCCGGTGGGCAAGGACGCCACCTGGCGGGCGACCGCGGTGGCGCTCGCGGAGCTGCCGGACATGGTCCGCGGCTACGAGCACGTCAAGCTCGCGAACGTCGAGCGCTACCGGGAGGAGATGGCCCGCCTCCGGTCCGCCCTGACCTGATCGGCACACACCCGGGCAGGCGCTCAGGACCGCAGCGCCGCCGAGGCCATCGCCGTGAGCACGCGCCGAAGGTCGGCCTCGGCCATGGCCGGCAGCCGGGGGCTCGAGTTGAGGAGCCCGAACACCGCGTGGACGTGGGCCCGCGCCTCGATCGACGAGAGCTCCGGACGCACCCGCACGAGGGCGTCCACCCACAACTGCGCGTACTCCCGCTGCAGGGTGCGCACCTCGTGCCGGGGAGCGGCCGGCAGGGAACCGAGGTCACGGAACTGCACGCTGATGAGATCGGGCTCCGTGGCGACGAAGTCCACGTGCACCCCGAGCAGGGCATCGAGCACGTCCGCTGGCTCGCCGGCCCGCTCGACCGCCGCCCGCCCGCCGTCTCGCAGGCGCCGGGAGATGTCGAGCAGCATCTCGGCCAGTACGTCCTCCTTGGAGGTGAAGTACCGGTACATTCCCGGCCCGGAGATCCCGACCTCGGCACCGATGTCGTCCAGCCGCACGGCGTGGAATCCGCGCCGGGCCATGAGGCGGGCGGCGGCCACGAGGATCTCGTCGCGGCGCCGGGCCTTGGCCCGGGCGCGCGGGGTCAGCGGGGCCGCGGCGTCCTGCCGCTCGCCCACGCCGCTGCCCCCGGCCCCGGTCTCCGTCATCTCAGTGCCATCTCGGACGTGCCGTCTCAGTGGAAGAAGTGCCGGGCGCCGGTGAAGTACATGGTGATCCCCGCCTTCTCCGCGGCCTCGATCACCTCGGCGTCCCGCACGGACCCGCCGGGCTGGACCACGGCGCGCACGCCGGCCTCGGCGAGCACCTCGAGACCGTCCGCGAAGGGGAAGAACGCGTCCGACGCGGCGACCGACCCGGTGACCCGCTCCCCCGCGCGCTGCACGGCGAGCCGGGCGGAGTCGACGCGGTTGACCTGGCCCATGCCCACGCCCACGGTGGCCCCGGACTGCGCGAGCAGGATGGCGTTGGACTTGACCGCGCGGCACGCGCGCCACGCGAACAGCAGGTCGCGCAGGGTCTGATCGTCGGCGTCGTCGCCGCACGCCTTGGTCCAGCCGGCGACCACGTCACCGTCGGCGTCGAGCGAGTCACGCTGTTGGACCAGCACGCCGCCGGAGATCTGCTTGCGCTCGACCTCGCCCTCGGCGGGCGCCTGCGCCGAGAGGATGCGGATGTTCTTCTTCCGCTGCAGGATCTCCACGGCACCGTCCGCGTAGGACGGGGCGATGATCACCTCGGTGAAGATCTCGGCGACCTGCTCCGCCATCTCCACGGTGACCTCACGGTTGGCCGCGATCACACCACCGAACGCGCTGACGGGGTCGCACTCGTGCGCGGCGCGGTGGGCGGCCGCGATGTCGGCGTCGATCGCGATGCCGCACGGGTTGGCGTGCTTGATGATCGCCACGCACGGCTCGGCGTGATCGAAGGCGGAGCGCCACGCGGCGTCGCCGTCGACGTAGTTGTTGTAGCTCATCTCCTTGCCGTGCACCTGGGTGGCCTGGGCGAGGCCGGGCGCGGCGGCCGCGTCGGTGTAGAGAGCGGCGCTCTGGTGCGGGTTCTCGCCGTAGCGCAGGGTGGCGGCGAGGTCGAGGCTCTGCCCCTGCCAGACCGGGAACTCGCCGGAGCCGCCCGCTGCCCCGTCGCCCGCGCCGTCCGCGGTCTGTGCGGTCATCCACGTGGCCACGGCGACGTCGTAGGCCCCGGTGTGGCGGAACGCGGCGGCGGCCAAGCTGCGGCGCTTCTCGAGGCTGAAGCCACCGGCCGCGACGGCCTCGAGCGCCTCGCCGTATCCGGCGGGGTCGACGAGCACAGCCACCGACGGGTGGTTCTTCGCGGCCGCGCGGACCATCGACGGTCCGCCGATGTCGATCTGCTCGACGCAGGCGTCGTAATCGGCGCCGGAGGCGACGGTGTCGGTGAAGGGATAGAGGTTGACGACGACGAGCTCGAACGGCTGCACACCGAGGTCGGCGATCTGCTCGAGGTGCTCGGGCTTGCGGGTGTCCGCGAGGATGCCGGCGTGGACCCGCGGGTGCAGGGTCTTGACGCGGCCTTCGAGGCATTCCGGGAACCCGGTCAGCGCGTCGACGGGCGTCACGGCGACCCCGGCGTCGGCGATACGCTGCGCGGTCGAGCCGGTGGAGACGATCTCGACCCCGGCGTCGGCGAGCCCCCGGGCGAGCTCGGTGAGCCCGGTCTTGTCGTAGACGCTGATGAGTGCGCGGCGGACGGGCCTGCGGGAATCGGTCACGTTAGGTGCACCTTTCGACCTTCGATGTGGAGTCGGCCACGGGCGGCGGCCGCGAGGACGTCGACGAGCATCTCGCGCTCGACGACTTTGATGCGTTCATGGAGGGTGGCCTCGGTGTCGTCCGGGTGGACGTCGACGGCACGCTGGGCGATCACGGGTCCGGTGTCGACGCCGGCGTCGACCAGGTGGACGGTGCTGCCGGTGACGGTCACCCCGTAGGCGAGCGCGTCGCGCACCGCATGGGCGCCGGGGAACGACGGCAGCAACGCCGGGTGGGTGTTGAGCACGCGACCGTCGAACCGTCCGAGGAACGCGGCGCCGAGGATGCGCATGAAGCCCGCCGAGACCACCCAGTCGGGATCGAACCCGCTCACCACGTCGGCGAGGGCGCGGTCCCAGTCGGCGCGGTCGGCGTGGTCGCCGGGCCGGACGACGGCCGTCGGGAGGTCGGCGCGGCCGGCCCTGGCGACGGCCTCGCAGTCGCGGTCGGAGACCAGCGCGACGATGCGGTACGGGCAGCCGGGGGCGTCGGCGGCGTCGAGCACGCTCTGCGCGAGGGTCCCGGAACCGGACGCCATCACCACGACGCGGCGGGCACCGGCAGGGTCGGCATCAGGGGAGCCGGCGCTGGGTGGAGAGGCGCTGGGTGGAGAGGCGCTGGGGGTCTCGCTACCGACCACGTCCGGCTCTCCTACCCGTCGATCCTCAGACCCACCGGGAGCGCGGGCCACGGCTGGAAGTCTAGTCGGCCGCCCCTCTGCCCTCGGCAGGCAGACCGGTCGGATCGTCGGAGTCGGACTGTGCATCGCCGGGTTCGGCATCGTCGGCCACCGCGTCCCCACGCCGGGTGTCCTCGGACTCGACCTCGTCGGGCCGGACCTCCTCGGACTGATCCTCGGCGGGCTGACCCTCCGCGGGCTGCTCCTCCGCCGGCCGTGGGTCCTCGACCACCGCCGGTGATGGCGGACCCCCGGCAACCGTGGCGTCCTCGTCGGCGGCCGGGTCGAGGTCTGGCTGCGCGTCCACCTCGGCTTCCGCGGCGGTGTCGGAAGCGGCGACCTCGTCGTCGACCCCGGCGTCCTCGACACCAGCGTCCTCGACACCTGACGTGCTGGCCTCGCCGACCTCGCCCACCCCGCTCCCGGTCGGGTCCTCGACCGGATACTCCGCCGGGTCCTCGACCGGGTTCTCGACCACCGGGGCGGTCCCGGCGCGGCGACGACGCCGCTCGAGTTCGCTCTCGGCCCGCTCGCGGCGCCGAGTCAGGCCCGCCAACGACAAGGCGATCGTCGCCGACCCGATGGTGCCGAACAGCACCAGGGCCATCGACGCCGCGATGAGTGAGCCCGTCCCGACCATGCCCAGCATCCCCAGCCGACCGCCCGCGATGACCGGGCTCACCGCGATCACCAGGGCCACGATCCCCGCGGCCAGCCACGTCGCCTTGACGGCGTCGCCCGTCGTGCGGAACCAGTGCGCGACCGACCTCGCGAGCCCGGCCGCCACGAACACCGTCACGAGCAACAGGCCCTGCACGACCCAGTGCGGGTTGGTGGTGGGCAGTACGGCCGCCAACGGCACCTCCGGCATCGGCCCTCGGGACACCGCGAACACGCTGTAGGAGGCCTCGCCCAGGTGCGCCTCCCCTCCCACCATGAGCGCGGCCCCGGTCATCACCACGTTGGGCAGGTACGCCACCGAGATGCCCGTGAGTGCGGCCGTGCCCACGACGCCCTTGCCGATCTCCAGGACCGACCCGACCGGCTCCCATGCCATGACCAGGCCGACCAACACCAGCAGTGTCGCGATGGCCCACGTCGCGGCGACGAACGCGGTGCCCAGGTGGATCCCCCCGCGCACCCACAGCGGCAGGATCTCGCGCAGGTCGCGGCGGAAGTACAGCCACACCCCCAGCCCCGAACCCACGATCCCCACACCTGCGGTCCACAGCAACGCCGTCGACAGTGCCGACTCGCGTACCGCGAAATCCGAGGCGGCCGACCCGACCAGCAGCGTCGCCAGACCGGTCAACAGCAGCCCCGCCAGCGTCACACCGGCCACTGCCGCACCCGCCTCGCGCGGGCCCGGTTGCTCGACGTCCGCCAGCACCGCACGGGTCTGCCGGGCCAGGACCGCCACATAGATCAGCGCGGGCAACAACGGCAGGAACCCCAGCTCGACCCGGTCCACGGTCAGCGGCACCCGGTTGACCACCAGCCACTCCACCGCGACCACCGCGAACAGCGAGTCGAACCCGTCGGCGGCGAACAGCAGCACCGCCAGGGTGAGCGCCGCCAGCACCAGTACGGAGACGATGACGGGCAGCGCCGCGGCGGCCGCCGTCCACAACAACGAGCGGGCACCCGCGGGCGACCGTCTCGCAGCGGGCCGGATGACGCGTGGGGGACTCACTCTGACAACCGTAGATACCCGCCGGCGCGGGGCACCCCCGGCACGCCGCGACCCCCGCCATCCGGGGATGACGGGGGTCGCTGGGACTGCTCACTCGCGGTCGCCGGGAGGGCCACCGCGGGTGGATCACATGGCGTCGAGAAGATCCTTGGCCAGCTGCGCGGTCTCTGACGGCGTCTTGCCGACCTTGACGCCCGCGGCCTCGAGGGCCTCCTTCTTGGCCTGCGCGGTACCCGCGGAGCCGGAGACGATGGCGCCGGCATGGCCCATCGTCTTGCCCTCGGGGGCGGTGAAGCCGGCCACGTAGCCGACGACCGGCTTGGTGACGTTGGCCTTGATGTAATCGGCCGCACGCTCCTCGGCGTCGCCGCCGATCTCGCCGATCATGACGATGACCTTGGTCTCCGGGTCGTTCTCGAAGGCCTCGATGCAGTCGATGTGCGTGGTGCCGACGATCGGGTCGCCACCGATGCCGATGGCGGTCGAGAAACCGTAGTCGGCCAGCTCGTACATCATCTGGTAGGTCAGGGTGCCCGACTTGGACACCAGACCGACCGGCCCCTTGCCCGCGATGTTGGCCGGGGTGATACCGACCAGCGACTCGCCCGGCGTGATGATGCCCGGGCAGTTGGGGCCGATGATGCGGGTCTTGCCGCCCTTGGCGACGTTGTAGTTCCACGCGGTGGCGGTGTCCAGCACCGGGGCGCCCTCGGTGATGACCACGGCGAGCCCGATCTCCGCGTCCACGGCCTCGATGATCGCGTCCTTGGTGAACGGCGGCGGGACGAACAAAATCGTCGTGTCGGCGCCGGTGGCCTCCATGGCCTCCTTCACGGAACCGAACACGGGCAGCTCGACGTCGTTACCGTCGGCGTCCTTGTGGGACACCGTCGTGCCGGCCTTGCGGGCGTTGACGCCGCCGACGATCTGGGTACCGGCCGCGAGCATGCGGGCGGTGTGCTTGCTGCCCTCGCCGCCGGTGATGCCCTGGACGATGACCTTGTTGTCCTTGTTGAGGAAAATCGACATGTGTGTAAGGTCCTTTAGCTTCTTACTTGGCGGCCAGCTCGGCGGCCTTGTCGGCGCCGGAGTCCATGTTGTCGGCCAGGGTCACGAGCGGGTGGTTCGCCTCGGCGAGGATCTTGCGACCCTCCTCGACGTTGTTGCCGTCGAGCCGGACCACGAGGGGCTTGTTGGCCTCGTCGCCCAGAATCTCCAGGGCCTTGACGATGCCGTTCGCGACCGCGTCACACGCGGTGATGCCGCCGAAGACGTTGACGAACACGCTCTTGACCTGCTCGTCATTGAGGATGACGTCGAGACCGTTGGCCATGACCTCTGCAGAGGCACCGCCGCCGATGTCGAGGAAGTTGGCGGGCTTGACGCCGCCGTGGTTCTCGCCCGCGTAGGCGACGACGTCGAGGGTCGACATGACCAGACCGGCGCCGTTGCCGATGATGCCGACCTGTCCGTCCAACTTGACGTAGTTGAGGTCGTTCTCCGCGGCCTTCTGCTCGAGCGGATCCGTGGTGCCCGCGTCGGCGAAGTCGGCGAAGGTCTCCTTGTGACGGAACTCGGCGTTCTCGTCCAGGGTGACCTTGCCGTCGAGGGCGAGGATCTCGTCATTCGGCGTACGGACGAGCGGGTTCACCTCGACCAGCGTGGCGTCCTCCTTGATGAAGACGTCGTACAGCTTGGCGATGGTCACCGCAGCGGCGTCCAGCACCTCCTCCGGCAGGTGGCCGGCCTTCGCGATCTCGCGGGCCTTGGCCTCGTCGACACCGACCGTGGGGTCGATGTTGATCCGGGCGAGGCGGTCCGGGGACTCCTCGGCGACCTGCTCGATCTCGACGCCGCCCTCGACCGAGCACATGGCCAGGTAGTTGCGGTTCGACCGATCGACCAGGAAGGAGATGTAGTACTCCTCCGCGATGTCGCTGGCCTCGGCGACCAGCAGGTTCTTGACGATGTGGCCCTTGATGTCCAGGCCCAGGATGTCCTCGGCCCGGGCGCGGGCCTCCTTGGCATCCTCCGCCAGCTTCACGCCGCCGGCCTTGCCACGGCCTCCGACCTTGACCTGCGCCTTGACGACGACAGGCTTGCCGATCTCGGCCGCAACCTTCTCGGCCTCTTCCGCGGTGTCCGCGACGCGCCCCGGGGTGGTGGGCACGTCATGCTTCGCGAAAAGAGCCTTTGCCTGGTATTCAAAGAGATCCATCAGCTCACCATCTTGACGTGGGTAGATTCGCCCGGCCCTGTTGAAAGCCGAGTCCTGCCTCATCCTAGGCGCGTGGTGTGTCCCCCGTCGCACACTGGGGGTAGCTGTGTGTAATGGATCACACCGGACGGCAGTCCGAACCGTCACACCCCACCCATGGGCACCCCGGAGCCCCTCGGGCACCACGAGTCACACCGGTGTGACGCACCCCTCCCCCACGCGCCGCCGACAACCTTGCGGCGCCGTTGCCGATCCGTTACGTTGGACGACGTTCATCACGAAAAGATCACGGCGCGAACGCAGAGGGGAAACGACACGGTGCAGAAGTCGCAATTCGAGGAAGCCGCGACTCCCGTCGTCATCCCCCCTGCCGGTGCGCACCGGGTCGGCCGTCACCGGATGCCCGCGCCGCCGCACGCTCTGCGCGGTCGCGCAGCCGTCCTGGCCGTCGCGGCCGGTGCCGCGGTGACCGCGGCTTCGGCCGGCTCCGCCATGAGCGACACGAGCACCCACTCGGCCGAGGCCGGGGACATCGCCCTGCTCGCCAACGGGGAGCCCGCCCCCGCCACCTCCGCGCCCGGTGCACCGTCGACCTCGGCGCCGGCGACGCCCTCGGCCCCGGCGCCGGTCGTCGTGCCGGCCGCTGGCGACGGCTCGTCCACCGATGACATCAGCTCGACGATGCTGTACGCGGGCACCGAGATCAACGCCCAGCGCGAGATCGCCGAGGAGCAGGCGCGACGGCCGAAGGTCGTCATCCCCGCGATCGGCGCGTTCACCTCCCCCTATGCGATGCGGTGGGGCGTGATGCACTCGGGCATCGACATCGCCAACGTCAACGGCACGCCCATCCTGGCTGCCACGGACGGCGTCGTGGTCGACGCGGGCCCCGCCCAGGGCTACGGCAACTGGGTTCGGATCATGTCCGACGACGGCACCATGACGGTCTACGGCCACATGGAGACCGTCGACGTCCAGAAGGGCCAGCGCGTCTACGCCGGTCAGAAGATCGCCGGTATGGGCAACCTCGGTTTCTCGACCGGCACCCACCTGCACTTCGAGGTGCTCGTCAACGACGGCCAGCAGCACGTCGATCCCGTCATCTGGCTGGCCGAGCACGGTCTCGACGTGCTCGCGGGCAGCGTCGCCTCCGCCTTCGGTAGCTGACAGTTCGACCTGTTCCGGCCGGGCCCACTCGATAGTTCGAGAGGCCCGGCCCCGGCGGCGCCATGACGCCTCTGCTCTAGAGCTTCTGCATGGGGACGCCCCCGATGAGCATCAGCCGGACCTTGCCCGACGCACCGAAGTCGATCGTCGCAGTGGCCCGCGGCCCGCTGCCGTCGCAGGACAGCACCTTGCCGAGTCCGTACTTGTCATGGGTGACCCGGTCCCCCGGCGCCAGCTCGAGCGCGGGCGCGGACGCCTTCGCGCGGGGGATCCCGGACGACCGTCCACTCGCGGACCCGGCTCCACCTGAGCCGTACCCGCCCGAACCGTAGCCGCCCGAGCCGCCTCCGAAGCGGCGGCGCGGGACGTACGAGTCGTCATCCCCGAATCCGCCACCACCGGCCGGCTCCTCGCGCTGCCACTCGATCGCCTCGGTGGGGATCTCCTCGAGGAACCGCGATCCGGGATTCGTCATGGGCTGCCCCCACGACGAGCGCATCATCGCGCGGGTCAGGTACAGGCGCTTACGGGCGCGGGTGATCCCCACGTAGGCGAGCCTGCGCTCCTCGGACAGCTCCGCCGGGTCGCCCAACGCCCGCATGTGAGGGAACAGGCCGTCCTCCATGCCGATGAGGAACACCACCGGGAACTCCAGCCCCTTGGCGGTGTGCAGGGTCATGAGAGTGACCTGTCCCTGATCCTCATCCGGGATCTGGTCGGCGTCGGCGACCAACGAGACCCGCTCGAGGAACGCCGCCAGCGACCCGGGCTCCGCCAGACCCTCGTCCAACTGGGCATCCGCCTGGTCGGGCACCGCACCCGCGGCGTCCCCGGCGTCCTCGATCCCGAAGCCCTGTTCCCGCGCGGAACGTTGCAGTGCGGCCTCCGAGGAGAACTCCCGGCCCACGCCGACGAGCTCGTTGAGGTTGTCCAGGCGGGCGGCGTCCTGCGGATCGTTGGACGCCTCCAGGTCGGCGCGGTAGCCGGTGCTCTCCAGCACGGCCTCCACCAGTGCCCCGACATCGGGCGCCGAGTCCTCCCCGGCGGCGTGACCGCTGCCGTCCAGCCGCCCCCGCAGGTCGTCGAGCATCTGCACGAACCCGGCGATCGCCTTGACCGACCTCGTCGGCAGCAGCGACACCTTTCCCTCAGCCGCGTCCCGCAACGCGCGGCCGAACCCGATCCCCCGCTGCTCGGCGTGGACCACCACGCACGCCTCGGCACGATCCCCGATCCCTCGTCGGGGGGTGTTGAGGATCCGGCGCAGCGCCACGGTGTCGTCCGGGTTACCCAGCACCTTGAGGTAGGCGACGATGTCGCGCACCTCCTTGCGCTCGTAGAACCGGGTGCCGCCCACGACCTTGTAGGGCAGGCCCAGTCGGACGAACACGTCCTCGACCACGCGGGAGGAGTTGTTGGTCCGGTAGAACACGGCCATGTCGGAGTAGGAGGCCTCACCCGAGTCGACCAACCTGTCGATCTCCCCGGCGATGAACCTCGCCTCGTCGTGCTCGTTGTCCGCCACGTAGCCGACCAGCAGCTCACCCGCACCCTCGGAGGTCCACAGGTTCTTCTCCCGGCGGCCCGGGTTGCGCGAGATCACGGCGTTGGCGGCCGTGAGGATGGTCTGCGTGGAACGGTAGTTCTGCTCCAACAGGATGGAACGTGCATCGGGGTAGTCGTGCTCGAAGTCCTCGATGTTCCTGATCGTGGCCCCGCGGAACGCGTAGATCGACTGGTCGGCGTCACCGACCACGCAGAGTTCGGCCGGGGGGACGCCCACCTCGTCGTCGTTCCCGGCCGCCCCGCCGACGAGCGTGCGCACCAGGACGTACTGGGCGTGGTTGGTGTCCTGGTACTCGTCCACCATGACGTGACGGAACCGCCGCCGGTAGTACGCGGAGACCTCGGGGTGAGCACGCAGCAGCGCGACCGTCTCCCCGATCAGATCGTCGAAATCGAAGGCGTTGGCCGCCTGCAACCTCGACTGGTACTCCGTGTAGACGGCCGCGACGGTCTGCCCGGTGCGGTCGGAGTCCTCCATCGCCCGGTCCATCGCCTCGGACGGCTCGCGCAACTCGTTCTTGTGGTTGGAGATGGCCGTGGCCAGCATCCGGGGGGTGAACTTCTTGACCTCGAGCTGCTGCTCCTTGGCGATCATCCCCAGCAGCCGCCGGGAGTCGTCCGAGTCGTAGATCGTGAAGTTCGAGTTCCGCGTCCCGAGCAGCGCGGACTGGGCGCGGAGGATCCGCACACAGATCGAGTGGAACGTCGCCACCCACATCCGCTCGGCGTGCGGGCCGACCAGTGTGGCGACCCTCTCGCGCATCTCGGCGGCCGCCTTGTTGGTGAACGTGATGGCCAGGATCTGCCCCGGGTGCGCGCCACCCTCGGCCAGCAGGTACGCGATCCGCCGCGTGAGCACGCTGGTCTTGCCCGAGCCCGCGCCGGCCACGATCAACAACGGGCCGCCGCGGTGTGTGACCGCGGCGGCCTGCTGTGGGTTGAGCCCGTCCAGAAGGGGCGAGTGGGGCGTGGTCGGTCGGGCGGAAGCGTGTGCGGTGTCGGTCATCGTGGGTCCAATCTACCCACTCGGTCCGACACCCCGGGATCAGCGCTGACCGGCCCCCGTGAACTCCTTCACCTGGGACGCCGTGGCGGTCAGGCCCGGGTCGTTGTCCAGGTAGTGGCGCGTCTCGCGGACGATGAGGCCGGAGAGGACCAGGAGGCCGATGAGGTTGGGGATGGCCATGAGGCCGTTCATGACGTCGGCGAAATTCCACACCACCTCGAGCTCGGTGACCGCCCCCACGAACACCACGCAGGTGAACACCATGCGGTACGGGATGACGCCGCGCGCGCCCACGAGCCGTTCCATGCAACGCTCGCCGTAGTACGACCAACCGAGGATGGTGGAGAAGGCGAAGAACGCGATGGACACCGCCACCAGCTTGTCGCCCTCGGGGATCGCGGAGCCGAAGGCGTCTGCGGTCATCGTCCCGGCGCTGTCGCTGCCCTCCTGCCACACACCCGTGGTCACCAGCACCAGACCGGTGAACGTCACGACGATGATGGTGTCGATGAACGTCTGGGTCATCGACACCAGGCCCTGCCGGGTGGGGTGGGTGGTCTTGGCCGCCGCCGCCGCGATGGCGGCGGATCCCATACCGGACTCGTTGGAGAAGATGCCGCGGGCGACACCCATCTGGATGGCGTAGAGGATCGCCGAGCCGACGAAGCCGCCGACCGCCGAGGTGCCGGTGAAGGCATCCGAGAAGATCTGACCGAACGCCGACGGGATCTGGCCGGCGTTGACCACGAGCACGACGGTCCCGCCGACGAGGTAGAGCACGATCATCAGCGGCACGAACCCGGCGGTGACGCGGCCGATCGCCTTGATTCCGCCGAGGAGGACCGCGCCGGTGAGGACGAACATCACGATGCCGGTGGTGACGTGCGGGACGCCGAACGAGTTGTCCAGCTGGGTGGCCACCGCGTTGCCCTGGGTCATGTTGCCGATGCCGAAGCTGGCCAGGACGGCGAACACCGCGAACACGATGGACAGGACGAGGCCGATCCTGCCGCCGGTGCGCCCGAAGAGTTCCGCGAACCCCCGGTGCAGGTAGTACTGCGGGCCGCCGGACTGCTCGCCGCGGGCGTCGGTGACGCGGAAGCGCACACCGAGGAACGCCTCGGAGTACTTGGACGCCATGCCGACGAGCGCGGTGATCCACATCCAGAAGAGGGCACCCGGTCCGCCCAGCGCGATGGCCGTGGCGACACCGACGATGTTGCCCACGCCGACGGTCGCGGCCAGGGCGGTGGTCAACGCCTGGTACTGCGAGATGTCACCCTCGCCGCCGTCGTCCTTCCGTTTCAGCAGCCCCAGCCGCAGGGCGGGGACCAACTTGCGGAACTGCAGCATCCGCAGCCGGATCGTCAGGAACAGGCCGGTGCCCAGCAGCAGCGGGATGAGGACGAACGGTCCCCAGATCACCGATCCGATGTCGGCGAGAAACGTGTTGATATCTTCCACGGGCGGAAACATTAGACGGTCATTCGTCCGGTTCGGGGCGCAGTGGGATAATTCGGTCATGAGCATCGATCCCGCCGGCACCGACGACCCGCTGTCAGAGTCCGAAATCCAGGAACTGCGATTGGAGATCGACCGCCTGGACGCCGAGATCCTCGATGCGATCGTCCGCCGCAGTGAGATCTCCAAGCGCATCGGCCGCACCCGCATGAAGTCGGGCGGCACGAAGCTCGTCCACACCCGGGAGCTCAAGGTGTACGAGCGGTTCTCCTCGCTCGGCGAGGAAGGACAGACCCTCGCCGGCATGCTGCTGCGTCTCGGCCGGGGCCGCCTGGGCTACTAGCTGTACTGACAACCAGGGCCCCGGCTACTCCTCCGGCCCGACCCTGCCCGCCGTGGACGCGAAGCCCAGCCAGGTGTGGTGATTGTTCGCCCAGCACCACCCCACCTTGGGCGCGCCCTTGTTCTGCTTGCCGTCGCGGCCCGTCCCGCCACTGATCCACAGCGCGGGCGTCCGCGAGTCCAGCCCGCCGCCCTTCTTGGGTTTGCGTGAGCCGATGCACATGAAGCACTTTCCGGGCTCCAGTAGGTCGGGGCGCTGAAGCAGCCAGCTGATCCCCTCGGAAACGGTGAGCGGGGTACGACCCCGGACGCCCATCTCGGTGTGGGCGTCGGTGGGCGTCCAGTCCAGCATGTCGTCGTCGCGTGTCACGTCCCCCACCAGGTATAACGGGGCGTCCGGGACGTGGATGTCGTCGGTGGGCACGAACTCGGCCAGGTCGGTCATGTCGACGACGACGAAGCCCGCCTTACCGTGGCGGCGCATGAGGGTGGCCAGTCGCGCGGTGGGCACCAGGGACGGGTGGACGGCCAGCACGGACCCGCCACCGCCTTCGCTGTCACCGGGTCCGGCAGGCAGGGCGCGGGCGTGGGCCCGCAGTTGGTCGGCCGTGATTCCGGCGAGCTCGGGCACGCCGAGCTCGATGAGTCGCTCGGCCTGGCGGGCGATGGGGGCTTCGGGCGGAACTCCGGGGGTCACATCGCTGGAACGGCCCGCGGCCCGCGCTTATTCCCGGTTAGCCTCGAAGCCATGACCGACATCAGCACGACGAAGCAGTGGGCAGCGGTGGAGAACCTGGTTCCGTCGATCGGCGAGGTGTCGCTGCGGGACTTGTTCGACGTCGACCCGGAGCGCGGCCGCCGGATGTCGGTCACCGCGGGCGATCTGCACGTGGACCTGGCCAAACATCTGGTCACCGACGAGATCCTGTCCGCCCTGCTCGAACTCACCCACGCCGCCCGGCTGCCGGCGCAGCGGGCCGCGATGTTCCGGGGCGACCGCATCAACACGACCGAGGACCGCGCGGTTCTCCACACTGCGCTGCGTCTTCCGCCCGATGCCGAACTCGTCGTCGACGACCGGAACGTGGTGGCCGACGTCCACGCGGTACTCACACGCATGGCCGACTTCTCCGACCGCGTCCGCTCCGGCGAGTGGACCGGACACACGGGCGAGCGGATCGACACGGTGCTCAACATCGGCATCGGGGGCTCCGACCTTGGCCCGGTGATGGTCGACAGCGCCCTGCGGCAGTTCCGGACGGCCGGCATCAGCGCCAGGTACGTCTCCAACGTCGACCCCGCCGACCTCTCGGCCACGCTCGCGGAGATCAACCCGGCAACGACCCTGGTGGTGGTGGCGTCCAAGACGTTCACCACCCAGGAGACCATGGCCAACGCGCACGCGGCGCGCCGCCACTTCGTGGAGGCCCTGGGCTCCGACGACGCGATCGCCTCGCACTTCGTCGCCGTCTCCACCGCCGCCGAGAAGGTCGCCGACTTCGGTATCGCGGCGGCCAACATGTTCGAGTTCTGGGACTGGGTCGGTGGGCGCTACTCGGTCTCCTCGGCCATCGGGCTGTCGGTGATGATCACGGTGGGGCCACCGGCGTTCATCGAACTGCTCGAGGGCTTCCACACGATGGATGAGCACTTCGCCACCGAGTCGCCCGAGCACAACGCGCCGGTCCTCATGGCGCTGCTGGGGATCTGGTACACGTGCTTCCTCGGGTCGCAGTCCAAGGCCGTGATCCCCTACGCCCAGGACCTCCGACGGTTCCCGGCCTACCTGCAGCAGCTGACCATGGAGTCGCTCGGCAAGTCGGTCCGGCTCGACGGCTCCGATGTCACCTACCCCACCGGCGAGGTCTACTGGGGCGAGCCCGGCACCAACGGCCAGCACGCGTTCTTCCAGCTCCTCCACCAGGGCACCCAGCTGGTTCCCGTCGATTTCATCGGGATCGCCCGCCCGGGCACGGACCTGGACGCCCACCCCACCGACGGGTCGGACGCGGTGTCCATGCACGACCTGCTCATGGCCAACCTGTTCGCGCAGTCGCGGGTCCTGGCGTTCGGCAAGACCGAAGAGGAGGTCCTCGCCGACGGCGTCGACCCGACCCTCGCGCCGCACAAGGTCATGCCCGGGAACCGGCCGTCCACCACGATCCTCGCGCCGTCCCTCTCGCCGGGCGTCCTCGGCCAGCTCATCGCCCTGTACGAGCACATCGTGTTCACCCAGGCCGCGGTCCTCGGCATCAACGCGTTCGACCAGTGGGGAGTCGAGCTGGGCAAGGCCCAGGCCGGCGAGCTGCTGGGCGCCCTCACCGCCGACACCCACCCGGACCCCACCTTCGATTCCTCCACGGACTCGCTGGTCGAGATCTACCGCGAGGCACGCGGCCGGCGCTGAGTACGGGCCCTCTCCCCCTCGCGCGGCGCGCGCCACCGTGCGATTCTTGAGCATGGCCACGATCTACTGCACCGCGACGAGCCTCGACGGGTACATCGCCGACGACGACGAAAGCCTCACCTGGCTGTTCACCACTCCCGGAGGCGCCGCGCCGGGGTCGACTGCCGGGGCCGATGACGAGTCGGCGCCCGAGCTCCACTTCGACCGGTTCTTCGCCGGCGTCGGCTCGATCGTCTGCGGTGCGAACACCTTCGAGTGGGTCCGCCGGGATCTCACCAAGGACGGCCAACCGTTCGTCTGGCCGTACTCCCAGCCCACCTGGGTCGTCACCCACCGGGACCTCGACCCCGTCGACGGCGTGGAGTTCTTCGCCGGCGATGTCGCCGACCTGCACCCCCGCCTCGTCGAGGCCGCGGCGGGGCGGGACGTCTGGGTGGTCGGTGGAGGCGACCTCGCCGGCCAGTTCGCCGATCTCGGCCTGCTCGACCGGGTGTGGATCCACCAGTGCGCGGTGGTCCTCGGCTCCGGCCGCCCCCTGCTCCCCCGTCGGCTCCGCCTCCACCGTCGTCAACTCGACACCGACGGGCAGTTCACCGCCATGCTCTTCGACGTCGTCGGCCCGGAACCGCGCGATTCGGCCTAGCTGCTCGACCCCCAGCGCGTCTCCTGTGCTCCTCCGGCGCTCCCCCGGTGCGCCGGAGGAAAACCCTTGCTTGTTCGAATGTATGTGCGTATCATAGAACACAGATTCGAGACCAGGTAGCCGGACGGGCAGGGGGTGGGGCACATGGGCGGGAACGAAGACGCCGCGGCCGGTGGCCCCTCCTCGTCTGGTGGCGGCGCCGGTTCCGCGGCGCCCTCTTCGTTGTCGGGGTTGCGGGCGGCGGCGCGGGAGGGGTGGATGGGCGAGAATCGCGCGGCGGCGCGCCGGTTCGTGGCCTGTTACGAGTTGTTTGTCGAATGCCAGCGCCGGGAGGAGTCCGGTGCGGGCGCGGGTGAGTGTCGGCCCGGGCATGCGGTGCTCGATCCGATCGATGTCGCGGCCGGGTACGTGGTGTCGGCGATGGCGATCTCGACGGGCCGGGCCGAACGGATGATCACCTTCGCCCTCGATCTGCACCTGCGGTATCCGGCGATCCTGTCCGCGATGACGCAGGGGCGGCTGGATCTGCAGGCCGCGAAAATACTCGCCTCGCAGATGGCCACCGTCCACGTCGACGTGCTCGAGGCGGTGCAGCGGCAGGTCGTCGAGGAATACCTCGCCGCGATCGAGGGCGGGGTGCGCATGGGCGAGAAAGCCATCCGCGGCAACGTCGATGCGATCATCGCCCGCCACGACGCCAACGGGATCCGCCTGCGCCGCCAGGAAGCGGCCCGCACCCGCGGGGTGCGGTTCCACAAGGGCGTCGACGGCATGTCCAGCGTCTCGGCGATCCTGGCCACTGAGGAAGCGGCCGTCCTGGCCGAGGCCCTCGACCAACGCGTGAAAGACCACAAGTACGCCGACGCCCAAGCCGCCGCCAACGCCGGCGATGGCGGCGCGGCCGACAGTGATGGCGCTGGCGAGGTCGAGGATTACTCGATCGCCGAGCGTCGCGCCGACGCCCTGATGTCTCTGGTGTGCGGCGACGCCGCCCCGGCCGGCACCGCGGCCCGCCCCGGCCGGTCGGGCGCGCCTGGTGCCGGGGTGGCGTTGCGGCCGAAGGTCACCGTCATCGCCACCGGCAACCACGCCCGCGACGCTGGCGGTGCCCGGGTGGAGTTCACCCGCTCCGGCCAGGCCGCGCTGCAGGCCCTGCTGGACATGCTCGCCACCAGCGACGGAGCCACCTTCGAACCCATCGATCCGCGGATCGGGGCCGCCGACGACTCCCGCGCCGCCCTGCAGTACCGGCCCAGTGCCCAGTTGGCCCGCCGGATCCGGCTGCGGGACGGCACCTGCCGCCACCCCGGCTGTGCGATCCCGGCCGAGGCCTGTGATCTGGACCATGTGGTGCCGTTCGATCACGCCGACCCCCAGCGGGGCGGGCACACCATCGAGGCCAACCTCGCCGCAATGTGCCGGCGCCATCACCGGTTCAAGACCTTCTCCGACTGGATCTACGACCTGCAGCCCGACGGCACCCTGCTGGTGCGCACCCCGGAGGGCTCGACCATGCTCACCCGACCCTCCGGCCCGCTGGCCGAGTACCGGCGTGAACAGGCCCGCGCCGAAACCGAGGCGTGGACCCGGCAGCAACGCCGCAGCCCCGACCCCACCGGCGACGAGAAGGCCGACGCGGAGCCGACGTTCTGGTCCCGCCGCGCCTCCCGCCACCGCACCGAACGCCGCAACACCGAACGCCGCAAGGCCGAACGCTCCCGCACCTACGACCCCGCCCCGCCCGCTCCTGGGACCGGCACGGCCGCCGGGAACGGCACAGGCACGGACGCCGCCGGCGCTACCGCCAGCGCCACCACCAGCGCGGCCACCGACACCACGCCCGAGAAAGCCACCCCCGCCAGCGCCACCCCCGAGAGCGCCAGCCGCTGGTGGGCCCGCAACAAACCCCACCACAGCGACATCGAAAAAAGCATCCGCGCCCTACTCCACGAACGCCTCGACGAACTCATCGACCCACCACCCTTCTGACACCACGAGGGCCGCACCGGGCATGACCGGCGCGGCCCTCGTCGTGGCCCGGGTGGGGCCACCAGTGGGTCAGACGAAGCGGCGGCTGATCTTCTCGGGCAGGAGCGTGAGCAGCGGCCCGATCGCCTTCCACGGCTTGGCGGGAACCAGCGCGCGGGTGGGCTCGGCGTCGATCGTCTTGACCAGCGCGTCGACGCCCTCGTCGAACTCGGTCATCAACGCGGTCTTCACCGACCGGTTGATGTCCGTGCGGATATACCCCGGGAGAATGTCCGTCACCTTGATCCGGCTGCCCGCACTGTCCAGCTCGGCGTACAGGCCCTGCGCCAGGGCCGAGACGAACGCCTTGGTCGCGCCGTAGGTGTTCTGCGCCTTCGGCATGCCGCGCAACGAACTCACGGACGAGATGAACACCAGGTGCCCCTCACCCCGGGTGAAGAGCCGCTCCATCGCCGCCTCGGCCTGGTTCAGCGTCCCCACCACGTTCACCATGGCGGTCTCCCGGTTGGCGTGTGCCTTCCCCGTGCCGATCGAGGCGCCCTTGCCCAACCCGGCGTTGAGTACGAACCGGTCGATGCCGCCGAGCTCGGCGTCCAGCTCGCCGAACACCCGCTCCACCGCGTCACCGTCAGCCACGTCGAGCTCGCGAACCGCCACCGTGATCGAGGGATTCGCCGCCAGCAGTTCGGCACGGAGCTCCTCCAGGCGGTCCAGGCGCCGCGCGCACAGCGCGAGATTCTTCCCCTGCGCGGCCCAGCGGCGGGCCATTCCCTCCCCGAGGCCAGAGCTGGCACCGGTGATCAGAATCGTCTTGCGGTCGGTCACGAGTTCTCCTCCGTTGGCGATGCGCCCAGTGTGGCACGACGCGGCTGGCAGGACGGGCAACGGTAGGCGATGCGATCCAGCGAGTCGCTCGGCTCGTCCGGGTCCGCGCGCCCGCCGAGGCGGAACGTCTCCACCTCGGTCCCGCACCGGCGGCACGCCTTGCCGTCGCGGCCGTACACCCACAGCTCGCGACCGCGCCGGGTGTCGCCGGTGGTCACCCGGACGGTGCGGTCGGCGTTGGCCACCAGCATCCGCCGCGCCAGCGTGACCATCGCACGAAGGTCCGGCACGACCTCGACGGGATCCCGCGGGTCCACCCCGCGTAGGAAACACAGTTCCGCCCGGTAGACGGTCCCTATCCCGGCCAGATTGCGCTGGTCGAGCAACGCCTCGCCGATCGTACGGGCGGGCCGCTCGCCGATCCGCCGCACGACCTCGTCAGTGCTCGTCACCGGGTCCCAGTCCGCGCCGAGGAGATCGGGCCCGAGGTGGCTGACGGCGCGGTCGGCCTCGGCGGGGGTCAGTGCGCGGAGCAGTCCGAGTTCCGTGCCCACCACCTCGACGTCGCCGGCACGCAGGAGAAGCCGGACGGTGTGTGCGGGGAACCGCCACCGGTCCCCCGCACGCAGGACGTGGATGCGGCCCTCCATCTTGAGGTGGATGTGGAGGGTGACGGGGTCACGGCCCTCATCGTCGGGGCCGACGACGACGAAGAGGTGCTTCCCCCGGGACCGGGCCGTCACCACCGACCTGCCCGTGAGATCGACGGCAGCGAACCTCGGCACACGGAGCTCGCTCCTGTCCAGGGTGCGGCCGGCGAGGGCCTCGCGGACCCGCGCCGCAGCCCGGTGCACCGAATCACCCTCGGGCACGGTTCACCACCCCAGTTCGCGGCAACCGACGACCCCGGCGGTCTCGATCTGCACCGTCACGTGCTCGATCCCGTGCTCCTCCAGGAGGACGCGCCGAGCCTCGCCGAGCACCTCTGAGTGATCTGCGACCGGGTCGACCACCAGGTGCACGGTACCCACGTCCATTCCCGAGGTCAGTGTCCACAGGTGCAGGTCATGGACCTCCTCGACGTCACGCAGGGCTCCGAGCTGGGCCTCCACCTCCACCGGATCGACGCCGGCGGGCGCGTGCTGGGCGAGGACGGCGACCACCTGCCGTCCGAGCGCCACCGCCCGCACCACGATGAACACGGCGATCGCCACCGCGACCACCAGATCCCACACCGTCGACCCGGTCGCCCGCATGAGCAGCGCCGCCACGATCACCCCGACGGAGCCTGCCGCATCGGCGAGCACCTCGAGGTACGCGCCACGCAGTGCCAGGCTTTCGCCGGACCCGCTGCGCAACAACAGCAGGGAGATGACGTTGACCACGAGCCCGAGCGCGCCGACGACGAGCATCGTCCCGGCGTCGACGGAGGAGTCGGAGCCGAGCCGACCGACAGCTTCGATCAGCACGTACACGCCCATGCCGAGCATGATGAGCACCGCCAGGCCGGAGGCGAAGATCTCCACGCGGTAGTGGCCGAACGTCCGGCGGCCTGATGCGTCGGGCCTGGTGGCGACCACCGTGGCCAGGAGGGCCGCGCCAAGTGCCACCACGTCCGCGCCCATGTGGCCGGCGTCGGAGAGGAGGGCGAGGGAGCCGGAGACCAGGCCGGCGACCAGTTCGACCCCGAAGAACGCCGCCGTCAGGGCGAACGCACCCCCGAGGCGCGCCCGGTATCGCCCACCGGCGTGGCCGGAGGGACGACCATGGGAATGGCCCGCACCCATTCGACAACACCCCTTCCAACACATGCACTAATGCGCATACTCTAACTATTCGCCGCGGCCGACTCAAGATGTGGATGTTCAGCGGCGGATCCGCAGCCCCTTGGGAGTGATGCCGAAACCGGCGGCTTCGAACGCCGCGGCATGGGGCGAGGTGTGGACGGGCTCGCCCCCGAGCGTGGTGACGGTGAGCGCGCCGACCGCGCCGGACTTCACGGTTCCGGCGAGCGCCGTCGCAGCGGCCGGGACGGCACCGGCGCGGTCGTCGAGGACCAGCACGGTTCGCCCGCCGCGTTCGACGAACAGCACACACACGCCGTCGACCAGCACCACCAGAGCTCCCGCCTTGCGACCGGGGCGGTGTCCGGACCCGTTCCCCGTGCCCTCGCCACACGCGGCCCCGTCACCGGTCGTGCGTGCGGAGGGCCAGGGCAGAGCCGCCCCGTAGGGGTTGGCGGGGTCGGTCGCGGCGAGGACCCGAACGGTGGGGTCGTCCGCTCCGGATGGCCAGTGGGCGTCGTCCGCGGTGTCGTCGAACGTCCGCAGCCGGTCGATGGTGTTGCCGGCGGCGAACTGGGCGGCTCCGAGGCCGTCGACGAAGTACCCGCGCCGACAGCGGCCCGAGTCCTCCATCTGCGCCAGTACCTTGTACACGGCCGCGAACCCGCCGGGGATCTCCTCGGCCTCCACCGCGCCCCGGGTGACCACACCATGACGCAGTAGCAATGTCTCGGCCCAGGCGTGAGCACGCAGCGTCGCGTCGGTGACCGGCTCCGGCACCAGCGACCAGCGGCCGGCGAGCACGGGGGGCGTCCTCGTCCCCGCGGCGACGGCGCCGTTCAGTTGGGCCATGGTCGTCCTGCCCAGCCGGGCACGGCGGGGCCGGGCGGAGGTCCGGGACGAACGGTGCGCGGTCCCCGACCCCGACGAACCACCGCCGGCCAACACCGCGCGCAGCGGCGCGAGGGTGTCATTGGTGACCACCCCGTCCCACACGAGGTCCCACAGTGCGTCGCGGACCGCGGCCTCGGTGATGGGTGGCACGGGGTCGGTGGGCACGGGGTCTGTAGGCGCGGTGTCGGTGGGCACGGTGTCGGCCGCGTCTTTCACCTTGGCGACGATGTCGCGGAAGAACAGGGCGCCGCCGCGCAGGGAATCGACGACGGCGAGGTGGACCGGCCCCTCCGGCTGCGGTCGATCGAGGGGCAGGGTCGCACCGGCCGAATCCGCCGGGTGCAGGGAGACCCAGCCGTCGCGTGAGCCCGCCCGACCGCGCCCGCTCCAGATGACCTCTCCCCCGGCCAGGAGTTCGTCGAGCATCGTCGGTGAGTAGTCCCGCACCCGGGGCGCCAGGATCAGCGGTTCGAGAGCGGAGGCGGGCACCGCGAGTCCGTCGAGCTGCTCGACCACGGCGAGCACCCCGTCCACGCCGGACTCGCCGCCTGACTCGGCGCCGGACCCTGTGCCCGCACTTGCTCCGCTGCCGAAGCTCTGCCAGCCGGGCAGGAAGCGACCCAGCGCGGAGTGCGAGACCGGCTCGATCTGCGAGCGCAGTGCGGCCAGCGAGCGGCGACGGATGTGCCGTAGGACCTCGGCGTCGCACCACTCGGGGCCCGTCGCGCCCGGACGGAACTCACCGGCCAACAGCACCCCGGAGGACGTGAGTCGATCGAGAACGCCGCGGGCGACGGCCACCCCGAGCCCGAAACGCTCGGCGACCTCGTCGACGGTGAACGGGCCGTGGGTACGCGCATAGCGCCGGATGAGCTCACCGAGCGGGTCGGTGACATCGCCGAGGAACGCCGACGGCACCCCGGGCGGCGGCGGGACACCCAGTCCATCGCGGAGCCGGGACACGTCTTCGACGCCGGCCCACCACGTCCGGCCGGAATGCTCGACGGTGACCACGCGCCACGCCTCGGCCAGGGAGGCGAGCCAGGCGGGGGCGGCGTCGGGGTCGGCGGACCGGGCCGCGACCTCCTCCACCGTGAGCGGGCCGAGAAGCCGCAGGAGATCGACCACGGCCTCGGCGTCGCGGGCCGCGCGATCGGGCTCGAGGTGCTGCAGCCGCCGTTCGATCGAGTCCAGGACCTCGATGTCGAGCAGCTCGCGCAACTCGACGCGACCGAGGAGCTGCCCGAGCAGCGACGGGTCGATCGCGAGCGCCGCCGCCCGTTTCTCCGCCAACGGCGAGTCGCCCTCGTAGAGGAACGCCCCGACGTAGTCGAACAACAGCGACTGCGCGAACGGCGAGGCACTGGGTGTGTCCACCTCGACGATCCGCACGGTCCGCGACTCGATCTCGGTCAGGATCCGCTCGAGCGCGGGGACGTCGTAGACGTCCTGCAGACACTCGCGCACCGCCTCGAGGATCATCGGGAAGTCCGGGTAGCGGCGCGCGACGTCGAGCAGCTGCGCCGACTTCTGCCGCTGCTGCCACAACGGCGCCCGTCGGCCGGGGTCGAGCCGGGGGAACAGCAGGGCGCGCGCGGAACACTCACGGAAGCGGGAGGCGAACAGTGCGGACCCGCCCACGTGCCGGGTGACCAGGTCCACCGCCTCCTCGGCCCCGATGGCGAACGTCTCGGCTCCCGGGCGTGCGCTCACCTCGCCGTCGTCGCCCATGTCCGGTACCCGGAGGATGATGCCGTCGTCGGACACCACCGGCACCGCGTCGAATCCGTGCGCGGCGGCGAGCCGGGCGCGCACGGCCTCCGCCCACGGCCAGTGCACCCGCGCCCCGAACGGCGAGTGGAGAACCACCCGCCAGTCGCCGACCTCGTCGCGGAAACGCTCCACGACGAGCGTGGTGTCACTGGGTACATGACCGGTGGCCTCGCGCTGTTCGGTCAGGAAGCGCCGGAGATTGGTGGCGGCGTTGGCGTCCAGGCCGGCGGCGTCCAGCCGGGCGGTGGCCTCCGCGTCCGTGCCGCCCGCGACCTCCCGCAGGAAGCCGCCCAGCGCGCGGCCGAGCTCGGCGGGCCGACCCTGGTCGTCACCGAGCCAGAACGGCAGCCGACCGGTGCCGCCGGGCGCGGGGGTGACCAGCACCCGGTCGTGGGTGATCTCCTCGACGCGCCAGCTCGAGGCCCCGAGCGCGAACACGTCACCGACGCGGGACTCGTAGACCATCTCCTCGTCCAGCTCCCCGACGCGGGTGGCCTTCTCCCCCACCATGAACACGCCGAACAGTCCTCGGTCCGGGATCGTGCCGCCCGAGGTGACGGCCAGCCGCTGGGCGCCGGGGCGGCCGGTGAGCGTCCCCGCGTCGCGGTCCCAGACCAGGCGCGGACGCAGTTCCGCGAAGTCGGCCGAGGGGTACTTGCCGGCGAGCATGTCGAGCGTGGCCTCGAACGCCGACCGCGGCAGCCCCTGGTACGGGGCCGTGCGCCGGACGGCCGAGAACCACTCCTCCACGTCGATCGGCTCCAGCGCACACGCCGCCACCGTCTGCTGGGCCAGGACGTCGAGGGGGTTGGCGACAACCGACAACTCCTCGATCGCACCGGCGAGCATCCGCTCCACGGTCACCGCGCTGTGGACCAGGTCCGCACGGTGCTTGGGGAACACCACCGCCCGGGAGACCTCACCGACCTGGTGACCGGCACGGCCGACGCGCTGCAGCCCCGACGCCACCGACGGCGGTGACTCGACCTGCACCACCAGGTCCACCGACCCCATGTCGATGCCCAACTCGAGGGACGAGGTGGCCACCACCGCCCGGAGCCGGCCCGACTTCAACGCGTCCTCGATGAGCGCCCGGCGCTCCTTGGACACCGACCCGTGGTGCGCCATCGCCAATTCCGGCGGTGCGCCCCGCGTGACCTCCGAGGGCACCATCACCTGCGCTGGCGGTCGGGCCGGGGGCTCGGGCAGGGACCCGGGGTCGGTGTCCTCGGCGTAGATCTCGTTGAGGCGGGCGGTGAGCCGTTCGGCCAGGCGACGGGAGTTGACGAAGACGATCGTCGAGCGGTGCGCGGTGACCAGGTCCACCACCTGCCGCTCGACGTGCGGCCAGATCGACCCCTGCCCCGGCGTGCCCGCTGGTGCGGACACATCCGGGGCGGCCGAGGACAGGTCGGTCATGTCCTCCACCGGGACCCGGACGGACAGCTCGAAGCTCTTGTCCGACCGCGGTGCCACCACGGTGACCGGGCGCTCACCCGCCAGGAAGCGGGCCACCTCGGAGTGCGGCCGGACCGTCGCCGACAACCCCACCCGCTGCGCGGGCGCGTCGAGCAGCTCGTCCAGACGCTCGAGGCTCAGCGCGAGGTGCGCGCCGCGCTTGCTGCCGGCGACCGCGTGGATCTCGTCGATGATGACCGTGTCCACGTCCGTCAGGGTCTCGCGGGCGGCCGAGGTCAGCAGCAGGAACAATGACTCGGGCGTGGTGACCAGGATGTGCGGTGGCCTGGCCCGCTGGCGGCGCCGCTCGTCCGGTGGGGTGTCACCGGTCCGGATCCCCACGGTCACGTCCGGCGTCTCCGTGCCCAGCGCCGCGGCCTCCCGGGCGATCCCCGCCAGCGGCGCCCGGAGATTGCGCTCGACGTCCACGGCCAGCGCCTTGAGCGGGGAGATGTAGAGGACACGGGTGCCGGGGCCGGACGCGCGGACACTCCCGGCGGCACTGCCCGGGTCCGGTTCGGCCGGCCCCAGGAGCAGTCCGTCGAGCGCGGCGAGGAACGCCGACAGCGTCTTGCCCGAGCCCGTCGGTGCGACGACCAGGGTGTGGGCGCCGCCCGCGAGGGCCTCCCACGCGCCGGACTGCGCGGCGGTGGGCGCGCCGAACGCACCACGGAACCAGGAGGCGGTGGCCGGGTGGAACCGGTCCAGGGCGACGGACATGAACTCATGATGTCGTACGGCTACGACACGCGCCGTGACACGCACGGGGCTCCGTAGAGTGTGCTCATGCGCGATCTCGACGACCACGACCTGGCATCCCACCTCGCCACCGGCATCGGGGACATCGTCCGCGGCACCCGCGCGGGTGGGCTGCTGCACGGACGTTCGCTCGCGCGCGTGGCCAACGACGTCGCCGAGGACTGGACCGACGAGGTGCTCGCCGTGCACCGACCGGACGACGGGATCCTCTCGGAGGGGGTCGCCGACGATCGCAGCCGCCTCGCCAAGTCACGGGTGTGGATCATCGACGTGATCGACGGCACCAAGGAGTTCTCCACCGGCCGGTCGGACTGGTCGGTCCACGTCGCGCTCGTCGTCGACGGCCGGCCCACCGTCGCCGCCGTCGGACTCCCCGACGCGGGCCGGGTGTTCCGGTCGGACCAGGTCGATCACGTCGACGGCCCGAGTTCGGGGGCCATGGTGATCAGTCGCAACAACCCGCCCGCCGGGATCCACGGGGTCGCCGACGAGCTCGGGCTGCACGTGCGGCCAATGGGGTCGGCCGGCGCCAAGATGCTCTCCGTCCTGCTCGGCGACGCCGACGTCTACCTTCACGCCGGCGGACAGAACGAATGGGACCAGGCGGCGCCCGTCGGCGTGGCGCTCGCCGCCGGGCTGCACGCCTCCCGGATCGACGGGTCGCCTCTCGCGTTCAACAAGTCCGACACCTACTCCCCGGACATCCTCGTGTGCCGCCCCGATCTCACCGAGAAGGTGCTCGCCGTGACGGCGGGGCACCCGGTCTGGACCGCGTGACCGGACCGCCTGAGTAGACTTGAGCGCCATGACCGTCCCCACCCCGTACGAGGACCTGCTGCGGTTGGTCCTGGAGCAGGGCGCCCCCAAGGCGGACCGCACCGGCACGGGCACGCGGAGCCTGTTCGGCCACCAGCTGCGCTACGACCTGGCGCAGGGGTTTCCGCTGATCACCACCAAGCGCGTGCACTTCAAGTCCGTGGCGTACGAGCTGCTGTGGTTCCTGCGTGGCGACTCCAACGTCGGGTGGTTGCGCGAGAACGGTGTGACCATCTGGGACGAGTGGGCGGACGCCGACGGTGAGCTGGGGCCCGTCTACGGGGTGCAGTGGCGCTCGTGGCCGACCCCCGACGGTGCCCACATCGACCAGATCGTCGCGGCGGTGGAGCTGCTGAGGGCCGACCCGGACTCGCGGCGCAACATCGTCTCCGCGTGGAACGTCAGCGAGTTGTCGGAGATGGCCCTGCCGCCCTGCCACCTGCTGTTCCAGTTCTACGTGGCCGACGGCAAGCTCAGCTGTCAGCTGTACCAGCGCAGCGCCGACCTCTTCCTGGGCGTGCCGTTCAACATCGCCTCCTATTCCCTGCTCACCCACATGATGGCGCAGCAGGTGGGTCTCGAAGTGGGTGAGTTCATCTGGACCGGCGGCGACTGTCACATCTACGACAACCACGTCGAGCAGGTCCGCACACAGCTCTCGCGGGAGCCGTACCCCTACCCCGAGCTGCGGCTGAACCGCGCCCCGTCGATCTTCGACTACACCTTCGAGGATTTCGAGGTCGTCGGCTACGAGCACCACCCGGGCATCAAGGCCCCGGTCGCGGTCTGATCCGGCGGACGGCTGCGGTGACCGTGCGGATGGTGTGGGCGCAGGCCCGCGGCGGGGTGATCGGTGACGGCCGAGACATGCCGTGGCACATCCCCGAGGACCTCGCGTTCTTCAAGCAGGCCACCGTCGGGCGTCCCGTGGTGATGGGCCGCGCGACGTGGGAGTCGATCCCGGAGCGGTTCCGCCCCCTGCCCGGCCGTCGCAACGTCGTGTGCACGCGGGACGCCGACTGGTCGGCCGACGGCGCCGAACGCGCCGGGTCCGTGGAGCGCGCCCTGGAGCTCGCGGGCCCGGAGGCCGCGGTGATGGGCGGCGGCCAGATCTACGCCGCGGCGCTGTCCGCCGCCGACGAGTGCCTGGTCACCGAGATCGACGCCGACGCGCCGGGCACCGTGCTGGCGCCCGAACTGGACGATGCCTGGGAGCTGGTCGAGGTCGGTGACTGGATCACCGATCCCCGGAGTCGGGTGGAGGGGTACGACGACGAGGTGCGGCACCGGCACACGGTGTGGCGTCGCCGGCGCACCTCCTAGAACCACTTCCAGGTCTTGGGGATCTTCTCCCCCGCGGCGAGGATCTTGATCTTCGCGCCCGCCATGAACCCGTTGATCTCGATGTCCAGGTGGGGACCGCCGTGGACGTCGTAGCGCCCCTCGTCGATCTTCAGTTCGCTCATGGTCCTGTTACCGGTGATCGACACCGAGACCCCGGGCGGGAGGAGGATCTTGGCGTTGGCGCCCCACAGGTCCAGTTGGAGGTGGGTGCGCGGGCGGTCGACGACGGCCTCGCGGGCGTCGAGGTAGATCTCGCCCAGCCAGGACGTCAGCCGGTAGTCGTCCGGCAGCATCCAGCGGCCCTCGCGCTTGAGGGTGTCGAAGACGGAGGTCTTCTTCTGGCTCTCGTCGACGGTGATCGCACTGCCGGGACGGGTGGCCGGCGGCGTGGAGTGCACCGGGCCGACCGGCGCCGGTCGGCCGTGCTGTGCCGGGCCGGGCCGGTCGGCGGGGAGACCGCTCAGCGCCACCTCGAGTTCGGCGGGGCAGGTCGCGGCCCAGATCTTGGCCGCGCGGTCCGAGAACTCGGCGAGCGACAGCTCCCCACGCCCCACCATCGCCTCGAGTCGCCGCTGGGCCAGGGTGCGTGGGTCGTTGTCCTGCTCCGGGTTCATGCCCCCCAGGTTACTCAGCGCGTGAGGTCCTTCATCATCGAGCGTATGTCGGTGGTCAGTTCGTCGGCGAGGTCCTGCAGGCCACCGGAGATGACCTGCGAGAGGAGATCCGGGTTCTGGGCCTCGATCACGCAGCCGCCGCCGGACTCGCGGATCACCACATTGCACGGGATCATCAGGGCGACGTCCTTGCTCACGTCGAACGCCTTCCCCGCGAACCCGGGATTGCAGGCGCCGAGGATGAGGACACGCTCGATGTCCTTGTCGATCTTGTTCTTCAGGGTGGCCGTGAGGTCGATCTCGTGGAGGATCCCGAACCCGCGGTCGGCGAGCGCAGCACGGGTCGCCTCCACCGCCTCGTCGAACTCCATCTCGGTGAACGTGCCGATTCCGATGTCCATGTCGACTACCTCCGGTGTTGTCGGTTCTGGTCTAGTCGGTGCTGGTCTCCGGTGTCGTCCCCCAGCCTCCCATGGGGCCGGACGGTGGTCAGGCGAGCGAGAGGAACAGCTTCTCGAGCTCGGGCAGGTCGACCTCGTCCGCGCCGGGTTCGCCGTCGCGGGTGATGCACTCCTGGATGTTCTCGCTGATGATCTTGAACCCCGCACGGTCCAGCGCCTTGGACACCGCCGCGAGTTGGGTGACGATCTCCTTGCACGAGCGTTCCTGCTCGACCATGTCGATCACCGCGTTGAGCTGGCCGCGCGCGCGGCGCAGCCTGTTGAGGACCTGCTGCCTGGGCTCGGACACGGCTTTTGCGGACACAGCTTTGTCGGACACTGCTTTGTCGGACACTGCTTTGTCGGACACAGCCCGCTCGGTTGCTGACATCGTCGTCCCTCTCGTTGGTCACTGATGGTCTCGGATAGTGAAGGCGGACTGACGCGAGACCCCCGTGGGTCCACCGGATCCCTCCAGCGTACCCGCGGGGGTATATTTTCGCGAGTGCCGGTTCCTGCCGGCCCAGCTGACGGTCAGTCGTCGTGGACGATGATCCCGCGGACCATGCCCTCGCCGCCGCGCTCCATGATCTCGTAGCCCTCGTTGACCTGGTCGAGGGTGAACCGGTGCGTGATGAGCTCGTCCAGCTTGAGCTGCTTCTCGTCCCACAGACGCAGGATGTTGGGGATGTCGTGGAAGGCGTTGGCGGAGCCGAAGAGCGAGCCCTTGATGACCTTCTCGTACTGCGAGACGAACAGGCCGGGCAGGGAGATCGACTGGTTGTCGAGGCCGCCCATCGAGGTGAGCACGACGACGCCGCGCTTGCCGACCATGTCGGTCGCGTCGGCGGTGACCTTCGCGTCGGCCACGCCGATGGTGATGATGGCCTTCTCCGCCATCGTGCCCCAGGTCAGGCCCGGCAGCTCGGCCTTGGCCTCGTCGACGTCCGTGTAGACGTGGGTGGCGCCGAACTCCTTGGCCTTGGCCAGCTTCGACTCGTCGGTGTCGATGGCGAGGATGAACCGGGCGCCCGCGTGCTTGGCGCCCTGGATGGCGTTGATGCCGATGCCACCGATGCCGAAGACGACGACGGTGTCGCCGGCCCGGACGTCGGCGGAGTAGACGGCGGAACCCCAGCCGGTGGTGACTCCGCAGCCCACCAGGGCCGCGACCTCAAAGGGGATCCAGTCCTGGACCTTGACCACCGAGTTCATGTTGGCCACGGTGTACTGCGAGAACGTACCCAGGGTACACATGGCACCGGCGGTCTCGCCGTTGCCCAGCTTGAACGGGTAGCGGCCGTCGGCCATCTCACCGATGGTGCCGTTGAGGCCGCCGTCGCAGAGGTTGGTCATCCCGCGCGCGCAGGCCGAACACTTGCCACAGGCGGGGATGAACGACCCCACCACGTGGTCGCCGGGCTGGACGTGGGTGACGCCGTCACCGACCGCCTCGACGACGCCCGCACCCTCGTGGCCACCGACGATCGGCAGGCGACCCGGCAGGTCACCGCTGGTGATGTGCAGGTCCGAGTGGCAGAGGCCGGCGACCTTCCACTTGACGAGCACCTCGCCGAAGTTGGGTCCGTCGAGCTCGGCCTCGACGATCTCGAACGGCTTGCCGAGCTCTCGGGCGATCGCGGCCTTGGTTTTCATTGAACTCCCTCCGGGCGCGACGGGGCGAAGCCCGCCACTGGAACGTGTTCTAGCAACGTTAGCCCCATGGGTGAAACCTGTGGGGTGGTTACCCGAACGCGTTCTGGTGGGACCTCGCCGCCGCCGTCGTCCCGTCAGGAGAGTGGGCCGGCCCGCCGATCAGGGCTGCGCGTCGCCCTGCTGCGCCTGCGCGTCCTCGACGGCCTTGCGGACCTCGTCCATGTCGAGCCCCTTGATCTGCTCGACCAGGTCGTCCAGCGCCTGCTCCGGGATGGCACCCGAGTGGCGGAACACCGCGATGCCCTCGCGGAACGCCATGAGCGTCGGGATGGACTGGATCTGCAGCATCGCTCCGAGCTGCTGCTCGGCGTCGGTATCCACCTTGGCGAAGGTCAGCTCGGGGTTCTTGCCCGAGACCTTCTCGTAGACCGGACCGAACGCCTTGCACGGGCCACACCACTCGGCCCAGAAGTCCACCAGGACGATGTCGTTCTCGGTGACGGTCTTCTCGAACTCGGCGGTCGTGATGTCGACGGTGCTCATACGAATGCCCTCCTAGCGCGGACGGGGCGGCTCTCGTCCCGTCTCGTTACGCCGCCAGCCTACGGACAGCCCGCGCCGGCGACGACCTTCCGCGACAATCCATACCTCTGGGGGTATGGATGCCGCGCGTAGTCAGTGACAACGTCGCCGGAGGCAGGTTATTCCCCGCTCCCCCCTGGCCTCACGCCTCCCGGGACGTCTCCCGGCGGGGCGGCGAGTCGAGGACCTCGGCGAGGAACTTCTCGAGCTGGTCGAGGAAGACCGCGTTGTCGTCGCCCGCGACCATGTGCCCGGCGTCGGGCACCTCCATCGTGTACGCGTGCGGGAGCAGCCCCCGCAGGTGCCGCACCGACTCGTCACTGACGATGTCCGACGCCGAGCCCCGGATGAGCAGGGTCGGTTGCGTGATGTGCGGGACGAGCTCCTCGAAAAAGGCGTTGCCGAGTTCCGCGTTGTCGGCCGAGGCGCCACCGGCGAAGCGGGGGTCCCAGTGCCAGTGCCACCGTCCGTCCTCGCGCAGCCGGAGGTTCTTGCGCAGGCCCTCGGGATTAGGCGGTCGCTTGCGCTGCGGCTGGTAGGCGGCGATCGCGTCGGCGGCCTCCTCGAGACTGGCGAACCCGTCGAACCCGGAGCGCATGAACTCCCCGACCCGCTCGACCCCCTTGGCCTCGAGCTTCGGGGTGACGTCCACCAGGACGAGCGCACGGGCGACGTCCTTGCCGGTGCCCAGCGAGAGCATCGCGGTCATCCCGCCGAGGGACGCGCCGACGATCACGGGGCGTCGGGAGGGGAACCGCTCGGCGACGATCGCCTCGAGGTCCGCGGCCAGCCGGTGGATGTCGTAGTCACCCTCCGGATCCCAGTCGCTGTCCCCGTGACCGCGGGCGTCCATCGCGGTGACCCTGTACCCCTCCCCCGACAGCCGGCGGGCGGCGCGGCTCCACGCGTGGCGGGTCTGGGCACCCCCGTGCAGCATGAGGATCTCCTCGACCGGGTCGAGCGAGTCGCCCGCCGGATCCACCGGTTCCCACACCTCGCCGACCAGCGTGACACCGCCGTCGCGTTCCACCGTGAACTGCCGCGGTTCGCAGATCGTCTCGGTACTCGACATGTACGGGCCTCCCGGGATGGCGCCCACCCCATCGGTGGAACGTGTTCTCGTGCCGTTCTACCACGCCCGCTCGGCGATCACCCGCGTAGCGAGGTCCTCGGCCACCGCCAGGACCGTGTAGTAGGGGCCGCACCGCGGCAGCGAGGGCAGCGCCGACGCATCGGCCACCCGCAGCCCCTGCACCCCCAGGACACGTCCGGAGTCGTCGAGCACCTCCCCGACCCGCGCGGTGCCGGACAGGTGCTGCGAGGTCGAGACCGTGACGTCCCCGTCCAGGCCCATCCGCTCCGCCACCATCGCGGCGGCCCCGGCGAGGACGGCCGCGTCGTGCGGGTCCTCGGACAGGTGCACGGTCCCGTCGTCGCCGATCCGTCCACGACCGACCGGGTTCATCAGTGCCACCCCGATCCGGTGCGGCGCCGGCTCGAGGCCCGGGATGACGTGGTGCAGGGGGACGGCGTAGGGACGGATCTCGACCTCGGCCTCCGCGGCAAGCTGCAGCCGGACGACATGGGAGAGCAGGGGTGGCAGCCCCCCGGGCGCGTCCGGGCCGGGACGCGGGTACGGGTCCCGGCCCGACAGGACGTCCGCGGGAAGGTCCAACAGCAGCTCCGGATGCTCCTGCACCCCGTGGCCCACCGGGTGTCCAGTGGACGGTCCGATCCCGGACCCCATCAGCAGGGCGGCCGTCCCGATCGCCCCCGCACACAGCACCACCTGTCCGGCACCGATCTCCTCGTCGTCGTCGAGCACCACGCCGTCACACCGTCCGGCGACGCGCCCGCCCTCCCACCGGAGCCGGCGGACGGTCGCCCCGGTGCGCACCCGGGCCCCCGCGCCGGACGGGTCCCAGGCGTCGAACGCGGTCACGCGCCGAGGGCCCCGGCGCGCCTGGCCGATCGCGGACACGCGGCCGGGGAACGCGGCGGCCACCCGCGCCGCGACCGGACCCATCGGCGCCAGGCCGGGTCGGAGGCGCTCGGCGGCGCGGGCCAGTCCCACCGCGTACCGCCGCGGCCAGTCCGGACCCCACTCCGCGAGGTCCGCCGGTCGCGCCGGGGCGCAGTACCCCCCGTTGACCGCTCCGGACCCGCCGAGGGTGCGGCCGCGGGGCAGGTCGAGAGTCGCCTCGCCGAGAGTGGCGCGATGGCGGGCGACGACCTGCGACCCCGGTCCCACGTCGAGCAGGCCCGCGCGCGGCGAGGCGCTCGCGGTGCCGGACTCAAGCAGGAGGACGTCGGCACCGGCCTCGGCGAGGCGACGGGCCATCACGCAGCCGGCCGGGCCCGCACCGACCACCACCACGTCGGCCCGCGCGCCGCCGCTCACCGCGTGACGTCCGGTCGCAGTGCGTCGAGCGAGCGCGCGGCCCACGCCGACCGCCACACGCCGACACCGTAGGCCAGGTCGTCGAGGCGATGGAGCAGGACGTGCCCGAGGGGCTCGTCGATCGGCAGCCGTCCGGGTTCCCTGGCGGTCCACCAGTGCCACAGGCCCTCGGCCACCGCCGCGGTGAGGAGACGGTGGCGCAGCCCGCGTGCCCCCCGGGAACGGGACATGGCGGTGGCGGCGAGCGCGGCCGCCGTGACCGGCCAATACGGGCGTAGTAGTGCCTGCGGGAGCTGACGGACCGACGCCCCGGCGCCCCGGGCGACCAACCCGGCGGCCGCGCGACCGTCCCCAGCGAGGCCGCGGGTCCGCCACCACGCTCTCCCGATCGCACCGGCCGCGACCAGCGACCCCACCGGCGTGGCGCTCCACACCCCGATCGCCACGGCGAGGGACCACGGTGCGGCCACCGCGGGCGCCACGGCGGCCCCGTGGCGGTCGGCGAGCGGCGCCGCTCCACGCCCGTAGAACGCGCGCCGCGCCACCACCGCGCCGAGCGACGTGCGATGCCGGTGCGCCACCCTGGCGGCTGGCTCGTAGCGCAGATGGCTCCCCGCGGCATCGGTGCGCCAGCACAGGTCCACGTCCTCGGCGACGCGCATGCGTTCGTCGAACGGGCCGATTCCCCCGCCCTCGGGAGGGGGCGGCAACCGGTCGGGTCGCACCGCGAGCGCCGCGCTGGGGACGTACGCCACCCGTGTGCGGGGTCGGACCCTCGCCGGCTCGGGCCCCATGTCCAACGCGGAGCGGGCCGTCTCGTACCCGCGTACCCAGAACCGCCCCGGTTCGGCGGCCACGATGCGGGGCGCGACCGCGGCGACCCGGGGGTCGTCGAGGCGGGCGAGCAGGACGTCGAGCCACCCGGGCAGCGGGATCACATCGGCGTCGAGGTAGACCACCACCTGCGCCCCGGCCCCGACGGCCGCGGCGGTGCCCGCGTTGCGGGCGGCGGCGGGCCCCCTCGACTCATCGTGGCGCAGGACCGTGGTGGCGGCCGGGGTGACGGAGGTGGTCAGGGAGGCGGAGGTGGTCAGAGAGTCGGAGGTGGTCAGGGGCGGCGTGGAGCCGTCGTCGACGACGACGAGGTGCAGTCCGCGGGCGAGTTCCGGCGCGAGCGCCTTCGAGAGCGCGGCGACCCCGGCGGCGTCGTCTCGGACGGGGACCACCACCGCGACGGCCGCCAGCGGGCGGGTGCCCGTCGCGGTGCCGGCGGGGTGGGCCATCCCCCGGTCGGTGAGGGCGCGCGCGAGGGCCGCACCCGCGGGGGTGTCGGTGGCGACCGTCTCGCCGCCGTCCAGGAGAGGCGACACGGCCGGCGACGGCGTGATCAGGGTGACCGGGTCGCCACCCAGCACCCGCACGACGTCGCCACGGCGCAACACCCGGGTGCGACGATCGAGCAGAACGTGGGGGACCTCGCTCATCGCAGCATCCCGTCCTCCCCCGGCCGCCAGCGTCCGAGGCGGCCGCGGGCGTCGGCGAGCAGCGCCTCCCACAGGCGCCGGCCCTCGTCGGCGGAGGCGGTGGTGGGGTCGCCCAGCACCCCGTTCGGGCTCACCGCCGCGACGCCACCCTCGCGGAGGGCGGGCAGGATCCGCGGCAACGGTTCGACACAGCCGGGCGCGGCGAGGTCGACCCGGACGAGGTCGGGGTGCAGATGCAGCAGGAGCGAGGTCTCGGCGTGACCGGCGTGGGTGTCCGTGGGGTCCTCGCTGGTGCGGCAGGGCAGCCAGGCGGCGTCGCGGCCCTCGTAGCGAAGCCGGGGTACCGCGAGGCGCAGTGCGTCGATGTTGCCTCCGTGCCCGTTGACCACGACGAGCCGGTCCGCCCAGGCGCTCACCGACCGGCCGAGCTCGATGATCGTCCCGGCGAGGGCCTCGGTGCCGATCGACACGGTCCAGTCAAACGCCTGGTGCTCCCCGCTCGCACCGTAGGCGAGGCCGGGGAGCACACGGACGTCACCGGGGGCGAGGGCGCGGGCGGTCGCGGTGGCCAGGAGGGTGTCCGTCTCCGGCGGCAGGTGCGGGCCGTGTTGCTCGGTCGCCCCGAGAGGCAGCACCGCGAGCACTCCCGCACCGGCCCGGCCGGTCGCGCCGATCGCGCCCGTCACGTCGGGTCAGACCTTGATCGCGCCCATGTCGACGGTGAAGGTCGAGGCGGTGATGGTCCGCGAGGCGTCCGAGGCGAGGAACATCACCGAGTCCGAGATGTCGTCGGTGGTGGCCATGCCCATCCCCAGGATCGGCGTGAAGTGCGGCAGGAACTGCGGCATGGTGTTGAACACCTCGAGCGCGTCGGGGTCCTCCGCGCCCATCGGCGTCTGGACACCGTAGGGGTGGATCGTGTTGACCCGGATACCGTGCTCGCCGAGCTCCTTCGCCGCGGTCTGGGCCAGGCCCACCACGCCGTACTTGGACGCCGAGTAGGGCGACTGCACCGGCATGGCCTTGAGACCGGCCACCGAGCTCACCAGGATGATCGACCCGCCGTTACCGGCGGAGAGCATGTGCGGGATCGCCGCACGCAGCGTCTTCCAGTACCCCGTGAGGTTGATGTCGAGGGTGTCCTGCCACTGCTGCTCGTCGAGCTCCCAGACCTTGCCCCAGTTGCAGATGCCCGCGTTGGCGATCACCACGTCCAGGCGGCCACCGAAGCGCTCCACGCCGCGGGCCACGAGGGCCTGCTGGAACGCCAGGTCGCGGACGTCACCGACCTCGGCGAGGATCTCCCCTCCCTCGGCCTCCACGCGCTCGATGGTGGTGGCCAGGTCGTCCTCGGTGGCGGCCCGGTACTTCACGTACTCGGACGGCGAGTCACACAGGTCCAGGCCGATGATCCTGGCGCCCTCGCGCGCGAAGCGGATCGCGTGCTTGCGGCCCTGGCCGCGGGCCACACCGGTGATGTAGACGACCTTGCCGTCGAAATCTCCCATTACAGGGGGGTCCTTCTCTTCCGTGGTGGTGGGTCAGACGCCGAGACGGCGCATGAAGTCGTCGGGGATGACGTAGTCGTCGCGGTTCAGCTCGGAGATCGAGGACTTGCTCAGCCCGATGAGGCTCGAGTCGAGTCCGGAACGCATGATGTCGAGGACGTTCTCCACTCCCGCCTGGCCGTTGGCCCCGAGCCCCCACAGGTACGCGCGACCGATCATCACGGCCCGGGCACCGAGCGCGAGTGCCTTGGCCACGTCCGAACCGCGACGGATGCCGCCGTCGAGCAGGACCTCTACCTGATCGCCCACCTCGTCGGCGATCGGCGCGAGGCACCGGATGGACGCCGGGGTGGCGTCGAGGTTGTTGCCGCCGTGGTTGGAGACGGAGATCGCGGTGACACCGGCGTCGACGGCGCGCTTGGCGTCGTCGACCCGGGTGATGCCCTTGAGCATGACCGGTCCGTCGTAGTTCTCCACGACCCAGGCGATGTCCTCCCACGTGGCCGGCGGGGTGCCCATCCACTCGCCGTAGGCACCGAAGAACGTCGGGCCCATCTCGCCCTTGCCCACCAGGTTGGGGGTCGTCAGATCGGGGAACCGCTTGTTGACCACCACGTCGCGGGCCCATTCGGCGGCCCAGCGGGGACGCACGGCGATCTGCGGGGCGAGGGTGATCATGGCCCTGGCGTCGAGCTTCTCCGGGATGGCCGGGCTGCCCCAGTCACGGCCCATCGAGAACGACCAGTCGGTGGTGAGGATGACGCCCGCCGCCCCGGCGGCCTTGGCGCGCTCCAGCCGCTCCAGCACCTTCTCCTTGCCGCCGAGCCAGTACACCTGGAAGAAGGTCTGCGGGTTGGCCGCGATGACCTCCTCGATCGGCTTGGACGCGAACGAGCTCAGTCCCATCGCCGTGCCGCGGGCGGCCGCGGCGCGGGCCACGTCCACCTCGCCGTCCGGCGTGACGGCCTGGACGCCGGTCGGCGAGATCATCACCGGCAGGCTGATGGGCTGGCCCATCACCGTGGTGGCCATCTCGCGGTCCTGCTTGGCGCCGATCACGTGGGGCTTGGGCTCGAGCTCGGTGAAGGCGTCCATGTTGTCGCGGATGGTCACCCCCGCTTCGCTTCCGCCGACGAGCGCCATGTACACGCTCTTGGGCAGCTTCTTCTTCGCGCGGCGCTGGGCCTCCGCGACCGACTCGAACCACGGGTTCTGGCGCCAGGGGTTGGCCTCGGCGATCTTCGACAGGCGGGACACGGTGGTGGCTGCTCCTTCTAGGGGGTTCGTCCGGGCTAGCGGGGTTGGTCCGGGCCAGCGGGGTTCGTCCGGGCGGGCCGGCTCAGATCGGGGACTCGTCGCACAGGCTGGTGGGCCTGCGCGGCGGTGTCGTGACGAGGGTCAGCGGCACCGGGCCGGTGGGCTGCTTACGCGCCGCGAGCCCCATGGGCCGCGTGTGGTCCTGCGAGGGGTCGGGGATGCTGCGCTCAGCCGCGAGCAATCCCTCTCCGTACCCCTGGACGCACTCGGGGTCCGGGCCGTCCATCGGCAGCCCGGTGAAGAACTTGGCCGCCATGCAGCCACCCCGGCAACTGTCGTAGAAGTCGCAGGACGCACACGCCCCGGCCGACTGCGGCTCGCGCAGCTCACGGAACAACTCCGAGGTCTGCCACACCGTCTCGAACCCGCCGTCGGCGACGACGTTGCCGGCGAGGAACTCCTCGTGGATGGCGAACGGACAGGCGTAGACGTCGCCGATCGGGTCGATCAGGCACACCACACGGCCGGCACCGCACAGGTTGAGCCCGGGAAGCGAGCCCTGGCCTTCACCGAACGCCGACAGGTGGAAGAAGCTGTCACCCGTGAGCACGTCGGAGCCGTTCGCGACCAGCCAGTCGTACAGGTCCCTCTGCTGCTCGGGCAGCGGGTGCAGGTCGTCCCACACGTCGGCGCCGCGGCCCGACGGGCGCAGGCGGGTGATGCGCAGGGTCGCGTCGTACTTGTCGGCCAGCGCCTTGAACTCGTCCAGCTGGGTGACGTTCTCGCGCGTCACCACCACCGAGATCTTGGCGTCGGTGAAGCCGGCGTCCTTGAGGTTCTGCAGCGCACGGCAGGCCATGTCGAAGGACCCCGGGCCGCGGACCGCGTCGTTGACCTCCGCGGTCGCACCGTCGATGGAGATCTGGACGTCCACGTAGTCGCTCGCGGCCAGGCGCCTGGCGACCTTCTCGTCGATACGGACACCGTTGGTGGAGAACTTCACGCCCACCTGGTGGCTGGTGGCGTAGTCGACCAACTCCCAGAAATCGGAGCGGACCGTCGGCTCGCCACCGCCGATGTTGACGTAGAAGACCTGCATCTTCTGCAGCTCGTCGATGATCGCCTTGCACTGCTCGGTGCTGAGCTCGCGCGGGTCACGGCGACCGGAGGAGCTCAGGCAGTGCACGCAGGCGAGGTTGCAGGCGTAGGTGAGTTCCCAGGTCAGGCAGATCGGCGCGTCGAGCCCGCGCTCGAACTGGTCGACGAGGCGGCCGACGGGCGCCGGAGCAGTGGTGGTCGCGGTGGACGCCGTTGCGGGACGGTCGAGCATGCTGGTCATGAGGTCTCCTCGATCATGCGCGAGGCGGCGAGCTGGCCGAGCGCGTGCAGGTACAGCCGCGCTGTCGCCGGATCATCGATCGACACCCCGGCGGCGGCACAGGCGGCGCGCGCGGTGGGGTGGTCGGCGAGGGTGCGGACCACCTCGACGATGGTCGGCGACTTGAGGAAGCTGAGCTTGCGGGTGTGAAAGTGGTAGAGCAGTGCCCCGAACGGCTCGGGCCGGAGCGCCACGCCGGGGTGCAGGCGCCAGCCGGCGTCGAGGTCGAATTCCGCCGGGGCGGCTGACTGCTCGGCGTCGGCCGGCGCTGCTGCGGAGGTCATCTCAGTAGACCCCACACATGCCGTCGATGGAGACCTCCTCGATGAGGGCCTCCTCCAGCACGACCTCGGTGTTCTGCGTGTTCTCCATGACGTGTCCTCTCGTCCGGCGCGGGCGCTGTCCCACCGGTTTCCGGTGAGATCTGCATCATATTGGCACTTAGTGCCAGTGGCAAGAGTCACTCATCTAGGCTCTCGTGTCATGGGAATGCGGGAACTGCCCGGAACCGGGACACAGCCCCCGGGACGTCGGCCGTCGACCACGCGCGCCTCCATCGTCGACGTGGCCCTCGACCTGTTCGCCCGGCAGGGCTACGACGCGACCAGCGTCGACCAGATCGCCGAGGCCGCGCACATCTCCCGCCGCACGCTGTTCCGCTATTTCCCCGGCAAGGCCGCCATCGCCTGGGGCGAGTTCGACGAGCAGATCGACCTCATGCTGGAGTACCTCGCCGACGTGCCCGAGCAGACGCCACTGCGCGACGCCCTCGCCGACGCACTCATCGCGTTCAACACGTTCCCCCGCGAGCAGACGGAGGCGCACCGACTACGGATGCGCCTCCTGCTCGGCGTGGACGAACTGCAGGCGCACTCGACCCTCGTGTACGCCGACTGGCGCCGGGCCGTGGCCGGGTTCGTGGCCGCCAGGCTCGGCCAGGCGGTGGACGATCTAGTGCCCGCCGCGACCGCGCACGCCGCGCTGGGGATCGGGCTGTCGGCCTACCGCCTGTGGGTGGCCGAGCCCGGAGCCGACCAGGATCGCCTCCACGAGCTCCTGCGTCACGGGACACAGATCCTCGCCCGAGAGGACGCGTTCGAGCCCGGTGGGCGACCGCGCTGAACTTACCGGCGGGTAACCTCGTCGTCGTGACCGACTCCGACACCTCCCCCACCCACCACGCCGACACCTCCACCTACCGGCTGTGGAAGACCGCCACCCGGCTCCCGTTCGGCTCCCGCCTGTTCAGCGCGGCGGTGAGCCTCAAGGCCCCGTACTTCCGCACGGCGTACCCGCACGTCGTCGAACTCCGACCGGGCCGCTGCGTCGTCCGCGGACCCGGCTGGTGGGGCAACCGCAACCACATCGGAACCTTCCACGTGATCGCGGCGTGCAACCTCGCCGAGATGGCCATGGGCATGCTCGCCGAGGCCACGGTTCCCACCACCCACCGATGGATCCCCGTCGGGATGAACGTGCGCTACCCCGCCAAGTCGACCGGCGGCATGACCGTCACCGCCGAATGGGCGGACATGCCGGACTTCGCGGCGATGACCACCGGTCAGGACGTCGAGGTGCCGTTGCGGTTCGTCGACGACGCCGGGGCCGAGCCCGTGGTCGGCTCGATCACCATCCGCGTCTCGCCCGCGAAGCGGAACTGAGACCGGGAGGACTTCCGGTTTTCCGTTGCGGAAACGGAAAACAAGTCCTAGTGTTTCCGTCATGGAAAGCAACGGCTCCGCCCCGCGTCTCGACCCCACCGACGGCGATCCGTACGACCCCGCGGCCGCGCTCGCCGACGTCGACGCGGCCCGCCGGTCGGTGGCGGACCGACTCATCACCCCGTGGTGGTACCACCCGGCCCTCGGCGCGATCGCAGCGCTCATCGTGGCCGTCAACGCGCTGGAACTGCCCCACCTCGCGGTGATCGGCGCGACCATCCTGGGCGCGGCGGGCATGGGCGGCCTCGTGGGGGCGTACCGCCGGACCACCGGACTGTGGGTGGATCTGGGCAACGCGGGGCCGCGCGCGCGGCGGTGGTGGGGCCTGTACGCGGCGATCCTGGCCTCGACCATCGGGGCCGCCCTCGTGGCCTCCGTGACGCCGGTGTCCTACCCGGCGTGGGTCGCGGTGGCGCTGACGGTGGTCATCCTCGTCGCCACCGTCGTGCTCGGCCGCCGGATCGACGCGGTGCTGCGCGAGGAGATCCGTTCCGGCGACGCCGCCCTCCCCCGGACCCGCCGATGACCCGGCACCGACCGACCCCGCGTTTCGACGAGGTCATCCACGCCCCGCACAGGCTCCGGATCTGCGCGCTCCTGGCCCCGGTCGACTCCATGGAGTTCGGTGCGGTCCGCGACGAGCTCGGGATCGCCGATTCCGTCCTGTCCAAGCAGTTCAAGGTCCTGGTGGAGGCGGGGTTCGCGAGCACCTCCAAGGCGGCCGGCGGCACCGGTCGAGCCCGGACCTGGCTCGCGCTCACCCGCCAGGGGCGGCGGGCCTTCGCCGGGCACCTCGAGGCCCTGCGCGACCTCGCGGCAGCGGCCGAGGGCGCCAGCGGGGACGAGACCGGGCAGACGCCCCGGCCCGCCTAGTCGCGGGTGCGGGCGTCGAAGGCCTTGATCGCGATCGGGGCGATGAGCACGGTCAGGCCGACGATCCAGAGCAACGACGACACCAGCGGGTACTGCAGCGGCAGCGCGGCCTCCGGCCCCACGGCCGGGGCGTTGCCCCACAACTCCCGCATCGCCTGCACCACCGACGACAGGGGGTTCCACTCCGCGAACACGCGCAACCAGTCCGGCATCGACTCCGGCGGCGCGAACGTGTTGGCCAGGAACGTGATGGGGAACGTGGTCGTGAACATGACCCCGTTGACCGCCTCGATCGTCTTGAGGCGCGAGCCGACGACGATGCCGATCCAGATCATGACGAACCCGAAGCCCACCAGCACCACATAACCCAGCAGGGCGTCGAGGAGATTCGAGCGGATCCGCCACCCCACGATGAGTCCCGTCAGGGACATCACCACGACGCCGATCGAGGAGTGGATGAGACTCGACGCGCTGCGCGCGATGAGGATCGACGACCGCCTGATGGGGAGCGTCCGGAAACGGTCGATGATGCCCTTGTTGAGGTCGTTGCACAGGCCCGAGGCCACGACGAACGACGAGAACGCCATGGTCTGCGCCATGATCCCCGGCAGCAGCCACTCGCGGTAGTTCACCCCGCCCGCCACGGCGATCGCACCGCCGAAGACGAACGCGAAGAGCAACACGAACATCACCGGCTGGATGGTGACGTCGGCGAGGTTCTCCGGCTGTCGGCGGATGTGGAAGAGGTTGCGACGCACGAGGGCGGAGATCTGCCGTCCGAACGAGGGCCCGTCGGGCCGGACCGGCGTGGCCGGGCGATCCCGCTCGGGGGACGTGGTGGCGGGGTCGGCGACGGTGCTCATACCCGGGTCTCCTGCTCGGTCGTGTCGGTCTGCGGGTCCTCCGCCTTGCGTCCCGTGAGGGAGAGGAAGACGTCGTCGAGACTCGGTCGTTGCAGACCGATGTCGTCGAGCTCGATACCCGCCTCGGTGAAGTCCGCCGCGATCGCGGCCAGGGCCGAGACCCCCTCCGACGGCGCGGTGAGGCGGCGCGCGTCCCGGTCGACGTGCAGATCCCCGATGCGCCCCGCCAGGACGCGGGCGGCCTGGTCCACGTCGTCCGGGCGGGACACCGTGACCACCAGGCTCGCCGCGCCCGAACGGTCCTTGAGCTGCAACGGCGTCCCGTCGGCGATGACGCTGCCGTGGTCGATGACGATCACCCGGTCGGCCAGCTGGTCGGCCTCGTCGAGGTACTGCGTGGTCAACAGCAACGTCGTGCCGTCCCGCACCAGACCCCGCAGGACGTCCCACAGTTCATTGCGCGACCGCGGGTCGAGCCCCGTGGTCGGCTCGTCGAGGAACAACACGGGCGGGGCGGCGACGAGGCTCGCCGCGAGGTCGAGCCGACGCCGCATTCCGCCGGAGTAGCTCTTCGCGACCCTGGTGGCGGCATCGGTCAGGGAGAACTTCTCAAGCAGTTCGTCCGCGCGCGCCTTGACCGCCCTCTTGGGCAGGCCGTAGAGGTCGCCGATGAGGCGGAGGTTCTCGCGCCCGGTGAGCAACTCGTCCACCGTGGCCGACTGCGCCGTCAGGCCCATGGCCTTGCGGACCTGTGCCGGCTCACGCAGCACATCGTGCCCGGCGACCCGGGCGGTTCCGGAGGTCGGCGGGCTCAGCGTGGTCATCATCCGGATGGTGGTCGTCTTGCCGGAGCCGTTGGGGCCGAGCAGCCCGAGGACGGTTCCGGTGGGGACCGCGAACGAGATGTCGTCCACGGCGGTGAAATCACCGAAGCGCTTCACGAGGTGCTCTGCTTCTATCGCCGGCGCGGAAGAGGATCGGGTGCTCACCTAGAAAGGGTGTCCCCCGCCCGCGTCCCAGTCAACACTCACCGCTCGCTTTGCGGACAGTTCCTGTCAGCAATGGGCTCCGGCGGCCCCGGAGCGGATGCCGACGGACGCCCACCGACCTACCGTGGAGAGTATGCCGCGCATCACAGTGACCTCGGTCCACGTCGACGACCAGACCCGCGCACTGGCCTTCTACACCGAGGTCCTGGGCTTCGTGATCAAGCACGATCTGCCGGCCGGGGACTTCCGCTGGCTCACGGTGGTGGACCCGGGCGACCCGGGTGGCACGCAGCTGCTGCTCGAGCCCGACCAGCACCCCGCGGCGCGCGCGTACGCCACCGCCCTGCACGCCGACGGCATCCCGGCCGCGCAGTTCGAGGTGGACGACATCCACCGGGTGCACGACGAACTGAAGGAGCGGGGCGCCCGGATCGTGCAGCCCCCCACCGAGATGGGCCCCGTGTGGGCACTGGTCCTCGACGACACCTGCGGCAACCTGATCCAGCTGGTCACCGCCCCCGAGATGTGAGAGTCGCTGCCGCATGGTCCCGCCGGGGGTGCCCGGCGTATCGTGGGGAGGTTGCCAGCGCGATCGTCGCCGCCTCACGACCAAAGGATGACCGGTACCCATGAGCCCCATGTCGACCATCCCACCGACCATCGCCCGTTCGTGGCTGCTGCTGCCCGCGGACAAGTCCGAGCGCTTCGACGCCGCCGTCAACTCGGAGATGGACGTGGTGGTCCTCGACGTGGAGGACGGGTGTCGGCAGTCCGAGAAGGAACGGGCCCGTCGCGAGGTCCGTCAGTGGCTCGAGGCCGGGAACCACGCGTGGATCCGCATCAACGACGTCCGGTCCCCCGAGTGGGAGAAGGACCTCATGGCGCTCGGGCACTGCCCCGGACTGGACGGCGTGATGCTGGCCAAGACCGAGAACGCCGAGCACGTCTCCCTCACGGCCGCGCGCCTGGCCGAGAACACCCCGATCGTCGCGCTGGTGGAGTCGGCCGACGGCCTCGCCCAGGCCGCCGAGATCGCCAAGTCCGACCAGGTGGTGCGGCTGGCCTTCGGCGTCGGCGACTTCCGTCGCGACACGGGCATCGGGTCGTCGCAGATCGCCCTGGCGTACACGCGCTCGCAGTTCGTGGTGGCCAGCCGGATCGCGCGCGTGGCCCCGCCCATCGACGGACCGACCATCTCCAACGACACGCAGGTCCTCAAGGACGCCGCCGAGCACGCCGTCGAGATGGGCATGACCGGCAAGCTGTGCCTCCGCGTGGACCAGGCGCCCTACATCAACGAGGTCCTCTCCCCCTCCGCGGCCGACGTCTCGTGGGCCGAATCCGTGATCGACGAGCTCGGTCCCGGCGGCGAACGTGCCCGGGACGGCGCCGATCTGCCGCGGTTGGCCCGGGCCCAGAAGATCGCGCGCCTCGCGCAGGCCTTCGCCAGCAGCCGCTGACGTCCCCCCCCGGCCAAACGAACCGGGCCCCGGCTGCGTTGTGCAGCCGGGGCCCGGTCCTCGTTCGCAGCTCCGTCAGCGTGGCGAGTCGCCGGTGACCAACGGCAGGTCGGGATCACCGGCCCACGCGGTCATGGACCCGTCGTACACCGCCACGTCCTCGCGCCCGGCCAGCGCCAGCGCGTGGGCGACCCCGGTGGCCGCGATGCCACCACCGCAGTAGGTGACGACCTTCCGGTCCTCGTCGAGCAGGCCGGCCGCCTCGAACTCCCGGCGCAGCTCCTCGATCGGCCGGAGCGCACCGGAGTCCGGATCCCGTAGGCCGGCCACCGGCAGGTTGATGCTGCCGGGGATGTGGCCGGGCCGACCGTACGAGTCGACGTCCCCGCGGTAGGTGGCCTCGTCGAGGACGTTGACGAGGACCGTGCCCTCGTCGTCGAGGGCTGCGGCCACGTCGTCGGTGGACCGGATCAGCTCCGGGCGGCGGACGCCGGTGAAGGTGCGCGGCGTCGGCACGGCGATCTCGTCGGTGACCTCGTAGCCGGCGGCCTTCCATGCCGGCAGGCCGCCGTCGAGGACCGTGACGTCGTCGAAGCCCTCGAAGCGCAGGTGCCACCACAGGCGGGTGGCCCAGAACCCCTCGTGCTGGTCGTAGACCACCACGGTTGCACCGTCCCCGATGCCCAGGGCGCCGGCGGCGGCCGCGAAGCGCTCGTGATCGGGCGCGGTGGCGGGCAGGGCGCTGCCCGGGTCGGCGAAGTCGCCGAGCAGGTCGGCGAACAGGGCGCCGGGGATGTGCTCGGGCTGGTACGTCGCGAGGCCGGAGACCGGGCGCGGGGTGCCGTCCGTGTCGGTGGTCAGGTGGGTGGTGGCGTCGACGACGACGAGGTCGGCGTCACCCAGGTGCGCGTGCAGCCACTCGGGGCTCACGGTGAGGGGGGTCGTCATGTCTCGTCCTTTCGATGGGTACCCCTCCCAGGATAGACAGATCTGTTCAGTGGACGCGCTGGAGCCGGACGTTGGCGAACTCGGTCAGTCCCCAGCGGCCGAGCTCGCGGCCGTAGCCCGAACGCTTGACGCCGCCGAACGGCAGTCCGGGCATGGTCGTGCCGTGTTCGTTGACGTAGGCCATCCCCACCTCGAGCCGCTCGGCCACCTCGGAGGCGCGGTCGACGTCAGTCCCCCACACGGAGCCGGACAGGCCGAACGGGGTGTCGTTGGCGATCCGCACGGCCTCGTCGACGGAGTCGTAGCCGTAGACCATGGCGACGGGACCGAAGATCTCCTCCCGGTAGGCGTCCATCTCTGGGGTGATGTCGGTGAGGACGGCGGGCTGCATGAAGGCGCCGGGCCGGTCGATCGCCGCGCCGCCCGTGACGAGCGTCGCGCCCTGCTCTGCGGCGCGCTGGACCTGCTCGACCACGCCGTCGCGCGCGTCCTCGGAGGACAGCGGGCCCAGCTCGGTGCCCTCGTCGGCGGCGGGCCCGACGGCCAGTTCCTCGTAGAGGTTCTTCAGTCGCCCGACGAAGTCGTCCTTCATCTGCGCGGGGACGAAGATCCGCTTGGGCGAGTTGCACGCCTGCCCGCAGTTCGACAGCCGCGCCCGGCCCACGGTCTCGACCAGTTCGTCGAGGTCGTCGGCGTCCAGGACGACGAGCGGGTCCGAGCCGCCGAGCTCCAGGACGCTGGGCTTGAGGTTCTTCGCGGCGACGGTGGCCACCGCGGCGCCGGCGCCCTCGCTGCCGGTCAGGGAGACGCCCTTGATCCTGGGGTCGGCGATCATCTCGGCCACCGTGTCACTGGAGGCGTACACGTTGACGTAGGCGTCCTCGGGGAGGCCGGCTCCGCGCTGGACCTTCTCGATCGCCGCCGACGAGCGGGCGCAGATGCTCGCGTGCTTGAGCACGATGGTGTTGCCCAGCAGCAGATTGGGCGCCGCGAACCGGGCCACCTGGTAGTAGGGGTAGTTCCACGGCATGATGCCGACCAGCGGGCCGACCGGCTCGTAGGTCACCCGGTTGAGGCGGGCGTCCGGCACATCGAGAGTGTCGGACTCGAGCAGCGCGGGACCGTGCTCGCCGTACCAGCGGTAGATCGACGCCGCGAGGGCCACCTCGCCGCGGGCCTGCGCGGGGAGCTTGCCCATCTCGGTGGTGATCGCCTTGCCGAGCTCCTCTTGGTGCTCCTCGAAGGCGTCGGCGATCGCCAGCAGGATCCGCGCCCGCTCGGACACCTCCGTCGCGCGCCACGTGGCGAACCCCTCGGTGACAGTGCTCAGGCTGGCGTCGACGTCCTCGGTCTGCTCGTACTCGCGGTCGGTCCGGCCGGTCGATGGATCGTGCGTGACGTACATGCGGTTCTCCTTCGCGTTGCGTTCTGTTCGAGCCTCGCCGGGATCCTTTCCGGCTCGTGCCGCGACGGTAGGACGCCGGCGGGCCGGACGCATCCGGTCGACACGCCACGACCCCGCCGTCGTCGCGGGACGTCGGCGGGGTCGGGGTGCCCGTCGAGCCGGTTCAGCCCCAGCCCTGGGCAGCGCGACGATCGGCGTCGGCCATGCCCTGGTTGCCCTGGCTCGCGGCGCGCGAGATCTCGGCGAGCATCGACTGGAGCGCGGCCGCGGCCTGATCCCAGTCGTTCTGGTGCGCCTGGTAGGCGACGGCGGCGTCGCCCTCCCACTCGGCGACCAGCGGTGCGAGGTAGGCCTTGAGATCGTCGAGAGTGGTGCGCAGGTTGACCGAGGCCTGCGTGACCTGGCCGACGAGTGCCTCGATCGGGCCGTGGTTGTAGGTGATCTGTCCTGAGGTCATGGGGGTACCCTTCCGGTGCTGGCGGTGCTGGCGGTGCTGGCGGTGCTGGCGGTGCTGGCGGTGCTGGCGGTGCTGGCGGTGCTGGCGGTGCTGGCGGTGCTGGCGGTGCTGGCGGTCAGAGGTTGAGAGGCCCGGCGGCGCCGGCGCGGTTGATGAGCGCGGCCGAATCCTGGTCCGCTGCGTCGAACGATGTGCTGTTGGTGCGCATCGTCTCCGAGATCCCCGCCAGCGCGGTGTTGAGCTTGGTGCTCTGCTGCTGCCATTCGGTCATGATCTGGGTGAAGCGGGCCTGCGCGGCGCCCCTCCACACCGAGCCGCCGAGTTGGGACACCGAGTCCCGCACGGTGCCGAGCAGGCGGTCGATCTCCAGGTTCACGTCGTCGACCCTCCTGGCCGCGGTGTCCATGGTCCCGATGTGGGTGTTGAACCCGGTCATCTCGTCCTCCACTGTGGTCGGTGCGGAATCCCCTTCTGGGTCCGTCACAGTGTTCGACGCGCCCGCGGGGCGGTTCGGTTCCGCAGGATCGGGAAAATCGCGTCCGTCCCGCTCGTGTCCGAGCCGCCCGCGCGGTCCGGTCACGCGACCCGGTCACGCGGTCGCGTACAGGCGCCACGCCGCCTCGACCGGTGAGATCGCGGGGACCACGAAGGACAGCAGTCGGGCCCGGTCGCAGGCGTCCACGACGCGCTCGGCGAGGCGACCGCGCACCAGCACCTCGGTCGACCCGGTGCCCGCCTCACGCCGGCGACGGCGCACCTCGGCGACGGCGTCGAGGACCCGCGGCACCTCATCGTCGACCGCGGTGTCGCGACAGGGGTCCCGCCGGTGCACCACGGCCCGGTCGACGAGTACGAGTCCGCCACGGGTCCGCTCGACGAGTCCCACGGTGGTCCGCGTGTGGCAGGACTCCACACAGAGCGCCCACCGTGCGGAGGACGACGGCAGGGCCTCGGCGGTGACCAGCGCGGACCTGACCACGTGGGCGGTGACCCCCGCGCCGTGGGCGGCGCCGACGAGCCGCGTGGTGCGGCTGGTCCCCCAGTCGGTGGGTACGACCAGCACCACGGCGTCGCCCTCGCGGGCCCCTCCCCACCGCAGTGCCCGGGTCACGGGGGCACCGAGGAGTTCTGAGACCGGGACCGACAGGCCCGCGACCTCGACGCGGTCACGGTGGGCGTGCGCGACCGGATCGGCCAGGCAGCGGTCCGGGAAGCGGCCGGCGGCGACCTCCACGCGGGCGGAGCACTCGAGGCGATCGCCCCCCGGCGGGAGCGCCGAGCCGTCCAACCCGGCGAGCACCGATGCCGGAGCGACCACCGGGGACAGCACCGCGGAGGCGGACGCCGCCGCCACCGTCAGCCCCGAGCAGGACAGGTCGACGGCCAGGGTCGCCGCCCGCGTGTCGGTCACACCTCGCCGCCCTGTCCCGGCTCGGACAGGGCGGTCTGCACCAGCCGGACGCCGCCGTCGCGCGTGATGAGTCGGCCCCGGCCCGCCGGCAGCGGCCCCGGCCGGATACCGCCGAGCAGTGGGCCCTCCTCCCGGCTGCCGGACATGAGGAACCCGGCCCCGCCGAGATCCCGGATGCGGGCGACGAACGGGTCGAACATCGCCCGCGACGCCCCGGCGCTGCGCCGTGCCAGGACCACCGTCAGACCGATGTCGCGGGCGTGGGGCAGGAACCGGGTGAGCGGTTGCAGCGGGTTGCCCCCGCCGGTGATGACCAGATCGAGGTCGTCGACGAGCAGGTGGATCCGCGGGCCGCTCCACCACGACCGCGCCCGCAGTTCCTCCGGGGTGACGTCGGCGCCCGGCATGCGCTCGTCGAGGACGCGGACGAGATGCTCGACCATCGGGGCCAGGGCGGTCTCGGTGGGCGCGTACCCCGCGAGGTGGTCTCCCTTGATCTCGCCGAGCATGGTGCGTCGGTAGTCGACCACGATGAGTCTGGCGTGCTCGGGGCCGTTTCCGGCTACCAGTCCGCGAGCCAGCGAGCGCAGCAGCGAGGTCTTGCCGCATTCTGAGTCACCGAGTACCAGCATCAGCGGGTCGCCCTCGAGGTCGGCGTAGACCGCCGTGAGGTCGGCCTCGTCCACCCCGAGCGGGACCCGGGTGCGGCGTCCGTCCGGGCCGGGGCGCGACAGACTCGCCAGCTGCGAGTACGGGAGCACCTCCGGCAGCATCCGGACCGGCGCCGCGGCGACGTCGCCGACCCGCGCCCGCCACCTGCGCGCGAGATGGCGGGACGCCTCGGCGGTCGCGTCGGCCATGCCGTCCGCGTCGACCCGCCCGTCGAGGCGGGGCTGGTGGACGAGCATGTGGTGACGGTCCGGCGTGAGCCCGCGGCCCGGGGCGGCGGGCACGGTCATCGCGGCCCGCCGATCGATCATCGAGTCGGTGGGATCCCCCAGTCGCAGTTCGACCCGGGTGCCGAGGGCGTCACGCAACGCCGGTCGGAGGTCCGCCCACCTGGACGCGGACAGCACCACGTGGATCCCGTAGGACAGCCCGTCCGCGGCCAGCCCCAGCACGGTCTGCTCGAGATCCTCGAACTCGGTGCGCAGGGCCTGCCAGCCGTCGATCACCAGGAGCACGTCGGGGTACTCCGCCACAGGGCGGCCGTCCCGGTCGACCACCCGGCGCCGCGCCTGGTCGACGGAGGCCACGCCGTCCTCGCGGAACGCGGTCTCGCGGCGACGGCGCTCGGCGTCCACCTCGGCGATCGTGCGGCGGATCTTCTCGTCCTCACCACGACGGGCGACCCCGCCGACGTGGGGCAGGTCCGCGACCGACTGCAGCGCCCCGCCACCCAGGTCCACGACGTACACCGACAGGCGGCCGGGGTCGTTCGTGGCCGCCGCGGACAGCACGAGCGTGCACAGCGCGGTCGACTTGCCGGATCGCGTCCCGCCCACCACGGCGACGTTGCCGTCCGCCCCGGAGAGGTCCGCGTGCCAGATGGCGCGGCGCTGTTCGAACGGCAGGTCCACCTCGGCCAGCGGGAACCTCAGGCGGGCCGGCCGACCGGCCGTCGGGGTCGCTCCGGAGCCCTCGGGTCCGGCCCCGGCGCGCTCGTCCGTCGGTTCGGTACCCACCGCGGCGTCGAGCGGCGCCCCCTCCCCGAGCGGCGCCAGCCACACCTCGTGCGCGGGCCTGCCGTGCCCGGCGAGTCGCCCCACCAGGACCTCGAGGAGGCTCGCGGACCCGTCGGCGGGCCCCTCGTCCGCGGCGCCGGAGGACGGGCGGGCCTCGTCGTCGTCGACCCCGGACGCCGCCGGAGTAGGGGCCGGCACGGGCATGTACCAGGACGTGAACGGGCGGACCGCCGCGCGGGCGACCGGTGCGGCCACCGACGACCCGTCGAGTCGACGGTCCTTCCGGTACGGCCCGGAGACGTAGGCGGCGTCGAAGCGCACCGGGTCGCCGGCGTCCACTTTGAGGTACCCGGCGCCCGGGGTGGCGGGGAGGTGGTAGGCATCGGTGACCCCGAGAACCGTGCGCGACTCGGTGGCGGAGAACGTCTTGAGCGCGATCCGGTAGGACAGGTGGCTGTCCAACCCGCGCAGCCGCCCCTCCTCGAGCCGCTGCGACGCGAGCAGCAGGTGGATGTGCAGGCTGCGGCCCAGGCGACCGATGGTGAGGAACAGTTCCGCGAACTCGGGTTTGGACGACAGGAGTTCCGAGAACTCGTCGACCACGATCACCAGCGCCGGGAGCGGTTCGAGCGGGGCTCCTTTGGCACGGGCGGCCTCGTACTGGCCGACGCCTCCGTAGTTGCCCGCGGCACGCAGCACCTCCTGGCGGCGGGTGAGCTCGCCCTCGAGCGCGTCGCGCATCCGGTCGACCATGGTGATCTCGGCCTGGAGGTTGGTGATGACGGCGGCGACGTGCGCCAGCGACTCCAGCCCGAGGAACGTGGCACCGCCCTTGAAGTCCACCAGGACGAGGTTGAGCGAGTCCGGGTCGTGGGTGGCGACCAGGCCCAGCACGAGGGTGCGCAGGAACTCGGACTTCCCCGAACCCGTCGCGCCGATGCACAGACCGTGCGGTCCCATGCCTCCGTGCGCGGCCTCCTTGAGGTCCAACTCGACGGGGGCACCGTCCGGGCTGACCCCCACCGGCACGCGCAGCCGGTCGCGTTCGCCGCGCCGCCGCCACGCCACCGCGGGATCGACCTGAGTGGCCACGCCGATGCCCAGCAGGTCCGGAAGCCCGGGCGCGCGGCGGGTCGTGGTGGAGCCGTCGGCGTGGGTCACCGTGTCGGCGGGTCGGTACCGGGACAGGGCCATGGCCAACCGCTCGGCCTCCGGCGGGCTCATCGCGTCGACCCGGGCGATGTCCTCGTCCCCGGCCTCGCTGCGCACGCGGGCCACGCGGTCGTCGTCGACCCGGATGCACAGGCCGCGGCGCAGCGCGAGGTCGCGCAGTTGCCCCGCGCGGCTGCCGGAGACCTCGAGCACCGTGACCCCGTCCAGTCCGTCCTCCGCCAGGAGACGTTCCGCGCCGGTGACGCCCACACCGTCGACGACGACGACGAGGTGCGCCCGTCCCGGCACGACCGGGGCACTCGGTGAGAACGCCGAACGGTCGGAGATGCCCGTTCCCAGCATCGACTCCGCCCCGGCGAGAGAGAACTCGGTGAGCCGGACCCGACCACCGCCGTCGGTGTAGTCGGGGTGTTCGTGGTGCGGGAGCCATTTGAGCCACTCCCAGGCCTGACGGGCGTCGCCCTCGCTCGCGGCCACCGCGACCCGGACCCTGTCGGGCCCGTGGGCCACGACGAGCCCGGCGATCATCGCGCGTACCGCGGAACGCACCACCTCCACCTCACCGTCGAGCGACAGCGCGGCGAACGCGCGCAGCTCCAGCGCCACGGGCAGGTCGTCGACCACCGAGTGCACGCGGACGAAGCGGCGCATGCTCACCACCGAGACCGGCTCCAGGTCGTCGACCGGGCCGGTGTCGGGCGCGTCCAGCCGGGTCGCCAGTGCCTGACGGCCCGGGCCCACCCGGATGGTGAGGTCCTCGGGATCCGACTCGTCGCGTTCCCACATCCGGGGCGTGCCCACCAACGCGGGCAGCTCCACCGGATCCGGGTGACGCCACAGGGCGGCGGCGCGCTGGGCGGATGCGGTCGCGCGCACGGTGTCGCGGGTCTGGCCGAGATAGCGCAGGTAGTCCTTCCGCAGTTCGTCGGTCTCGGCGGTCTTGTTACCGCCGCTCAGAGTCCCCGCGAGCATGCCGACGGCGGAGACCGCCATCATCACCGGGAAGAGCATGAACATGGGATTGCGCATCATGCCGGTCCGCATCATCACCACGACCATCCCGCCCACGGCCACCACCAGCACGATCGGCAGGATGATCTGGACGAGGGGCCGGGGCGTGGGCCGGGGCAGGGCGGGCGGTGCCTGCAGCGCCAGCTCCCCACCGGGCATCGGCGGCGCGTCGAGCTTCTCCGCGCGGGTGAACACCACATCACCCATGAACGTCACCCGTGCACGTCACCAGTGATCGATCCCTTCGCTCCCGCCGGGTGTGACCCCGCCGCCGGGAGATGGCGTCCCCACGAGCGCCCGTCCGACCCGACAATATCGGCGTATCGGAAGGCGATGTTAGGGCAGTACACGTCCTGGCGGGGACACCATCCGGGCGGGATCGGGAGGATCTGGAGTGTCGCAACGTAGTGGGATCCGGGAGGTCGCGGCGGGCGTCGATCCCCTGGACCAGCGTCGGGTGTCGATCGTGTGCCGTTCCACCCGGGTGGACCTGAGTCTGCCCGCCCACCTCGCATTGGTCGCGGTGATCCCGGAGGTCGTGGACCTGATCCGGGAGCACATCCGCGCGGTCGCCGGTCCGGCCTCCGGCGTCGATGTCGACGCCCGGATGGGCGGTGACACCGGCGGGTCCTGGCAGCTCTCCCGACTCGCCGGCGGGCCCCTGGCGGTCTCGGAGACGCTCGCGCAGCAGCGGGTGCACGACGGGGAGATCCTCGTCCTCGACCACCGCCCCGTCCCCACGCCGGCGCCGCTCTTCGACGACGTCCTGCAGGGTCTCACCGAACCGGACGTGGCTCGCTCCCCCACCTGGGACCGGCGCGACGCGGTCACCACCGCGACCGCGACGGCGGCGGTGGCGGCGGCTGCGGCCACGGTGGCGTTGGTGCGCCAGTGGACGACCGGAGGCGGGCCCGCGGTCCCCCTGGTCGCGCTCCTGGCCGCCCTGCTCGGCCTGGCGGCCGTGGTGGCTCTGCGCCGCACCCCGGCGCCCGGCGCGGCCCACGCGGTCGCGGGGGCGTGCGCGGTCGGGTTCACCGTGCTGGCCGGCGCCACCGTCGGGGGCCCGCCCGGCGGGGCCGGCCACCTCGTGGGCGGGCTGACCGCCGGGGCGGTCCTCGCGGGCGTCCTCCGGTGGACCGTGTTCCGCCCGGGTCCGCACACGTACGCCACGGGCGCCGGTTACCTGGCCGCGGCCGTCTCACTGGCGGCCGGGGCGGTCGGCTCGACGGTGGTCGCCACGACCCGCGTCCCGGCCGCGGCGGCGGGAGCCGGGGCCGTCCTCGTCGCGCTCGTGCTGCTCACCGCCGCGCCGCGGATCGCGGTCTGGGCCGCCCGGATCCCCATCCCGCCCGTGCCCGCCCCCGGCGAGGACGTCGAGGCCGGGGACCTCGAGGAGCTCGACCACGACGTGCGGGGCCGGGCCGGCGGGCCCCTGCCGACCCCGGACGTGCTGCGGCACCGGTTCCACACCTCGCGCTCATGGCTCACCGGCCTGCTGGCGGCGGCGGGGGCGGTCTGCACCATCGGGTCGCTCACGTCCCTGACCGGGAACGCCGGTGCGACCCGCTGGGCGGCACCGCTCGCATTGGTCCTCATCGTCGTCCTGGTGCTGCGCGGCCTCGGCTACGCGGACCGCGTACACACCGCCGTGCTGCTCGCGTCCGCGCTCGTCCTCACCGCCGGGGTACTGGTGGGCGCGGGGATCACCGTCGCGTCCCCGGTGGGCGTGGTGGTGCCGGCGGCCGTCGCGGTGGCGGCGGCGGTCGTGGTGGCCGCCTCGGTGGTACCCCACGTCGACCTCTCGCCCGCCGCCCTGCGGGCCGTGGGCGTGATCGAGGCGATCGGGATCTGCGTGGTCGTCCCCCTCGCCGTGGGCGCGATGGAGGTCTACTCGCTCGTCCGGCAGCGATGAGGATCCGACGCACCTCCCACACGAGCGGGGGCGGGCCCGGGTCCCGCGCCGCGCACAGTGCAGCCGCGCCCGGGGCCGCCGCCGTACTGCTGGTCGCCGTCCTCGCCGGGCAGCTCTCCGGGGCGCCCGTCGCGGCCGCACTGGAGCCCCCGGCGATCGATGGACCGGTCCCGGCGGCCACCGGGCTCGACGCCGGCCCCCTGCGCCTGGACGGCCCCTGCCGGACCACCGCGGCCTTCCTCGATCCCGGGGTGTCGCCCCCGTCCGCCACGGCGGCCGAGCTGGGCGGGGCCTGGATCCACGGCCGCGGCGAGGGGCAGGTCGTGGCCGTGATCGACACCGGCGTCAACCCCGGTCCACGCCTGCCCCGGGTACGGGGCGCCGGCGACGTGGTCCCCGGTCGCGACGGCACCGAAGACTGCGACGCACACGGCACCCTGGTGGCGGGAGTGCTCGCCGCCACCGAGGACGAGACCGGACACTCGGGGGTCGCGCCCGGGGTCGAGATCGTCTCCATCCGCCAGTCCAGCAGCGTTCTGCGCCCCGAGGCCCGTGACCGAAGCCGCGGACCGGACGGCCCGACCGTCGGTGCCGGGGTCGGCACGCTGTCCTCCCTGGCCCGCGCGATCCGGGCCGCCGTCGATGCGGGCGCGGACGTCATCAACATCTCCGAGGTGGCGTGCGTGCCGGCCGGCACGGTGCTCGCCGACGCGACCCTCGGCGGCGCGATCCGCTATGCCGCCGTGGACCACGACGTGGTGCTGGTCGCCGCCGCCGGCAACGTCGGCGACGCGTGCGGGGACCAGAACCCCGGTGCCGCCGACCCCTCGGTTCCGGGCGACGACGGCTGGGGCGACGTGGTCACCGTCGCGTCCCCCGCCTGGTACGACGAGCACGTCCTCACCGTCGCCGGCGTCGACGCCGACGGCGCCCCCGCCGACTTCTCCCTGCGCGGCCCGTGGGTGGACGTCGCCGCGCCGGCGGTGGGCCTGCGGTCCGTCGGTGCGGACGGGGCCGGGGTGTCCGACGTCGTGCTGGCCGGGGACGGGTCGCGCACGCCCGTCACCGGGACCAGCTTCGCCGCGCCGTTCGTCGCCGGCACCGCCGCGTTGGTCCGGCAGGCCCACCCCGGGCTCACGGCACGCCAGGTGATCGCGCGGATCGAGAACACCGCGATCCCCGCCGCCGGCGGGCACGACTTCGCGGTGGGGCACGGAGTGGTCGACCCCGTGGCGGCGGTGACGGGGGTTCGCAGGATCGGACGCCCCGCGCCCGCGACCACCGCGATCGCCGCACCCCCGGCCGAGCCGGGCCCTCCGGGTGCCGGCGTCGGCGCGGCCGTGGCGGCGGGTTCTCTCGCTCTGGGAACGATCGCCCTCGTCGTCGTCGTCCTCCTCCGGCCCCGCGACGACCGGGGCACCCGGGCCTGACCCCGCGGGTCACCCGGCCGCGGTGGCCTGTCCCACGACCTCCGCGTCGACACCGTCGCGAGCGACCAGCGCCGCCCCGCGATCCAGGCGCGGCCCGGCCGGGAGCCGGTCGAGGACACCCCCGTCCACCGGCACCGGCGTCCCGCCCAGTCCCAGCATGGCGGCGGTCGGGGCGTCGGGGACGTCGAACCTCACGCCGGTGTCGGAGACGATGGTCGTCACGGCACTGCGTGTGGTCGTGCCGCGGCCCGTCGCCGCCACCAGTAGCCCTCCACCCGGGATTCCCACCGCGTCCACCGCGGGCCCGCCCCCGTCGGCCCCGGCCACCTCCCGCACGTCGCCCGGGCCCGGGGCGGTCGCCCCCGCCACGAGCGTGACGCGACGCGTGGCGGAGTCCCTGCTACCCCCGTCGCGGACGCACAGCACCGGTGAGCCGGCGGTGTCCAACACCGTCGGGCGCCGGCCCGGGAACGCCTCGGTGTCCAGCGCGACCGACCTCGGCACACCCATCCGGTCCGGCGGCACCCGGACGACCGACCCGACCGTCGACGTCGACCGGATGACGTCCGCCAGCACGGGCCCCACCTCCTGTACCCCGTCCGCCAGTGCCACGTGGGTGCGCGTGCCGGTGGCCGTGTCGACGGTGAACACCTGCCCGATCCGGAGTCCGTCCAGGCCATAGTCCACCGGCTCACCGGCCATGTCGATCACCGGGCGACGCACCGGGTCGACCTCGGGCAGCGGATCCACCAGCGCCGCAGTGACCGGGCGCGGGTCGACCCCGGCCAGGCCGAGGATCGACAGCAGGTCCCCGTCCTCCAGATCGATCCGCGCGCGGGTGCCGTCGCGCAACAGCCACCCCGTCCCGTCCTGCACGGCCAACACGACCTCGTCGGCACCCGTGTCCCGGCCCGGCCCGGCATCCTCGCGGGCGACGATGCTCGTGGCCGTGACGCGCGGGCGACCGCGCTCGGCGTCGGCCACCTCGTCACACACCGTCCACGACACGGCGGCCGCCGCACCGGCGTCGCGGTGGGTGGGCAACGCGGACGGTGCCCCGGGGATGCCGAGCAGTCCGCCCCGCTGCGTTCTGGCGACGTCGGCGTCGCGCACGGTACGGGGCTCCGCGGGCTCACCCAGAACGAGCCGCGCCGACGCGAGGTTGTGGACGGGGTGGACGGTCTCGCCGGCGCGGACGTACATCTGCCCGGAGTCCCGCCCCACCATGATCGTCGTGGCGTCGACGTCCGGGGCGGGGTCGAGCAGCGCCAGAACGGCGGCCCCGGCGACCCCGATCACGGCGCCGACCACACCCACCGTCAGCCCGGTGGTCTGGCGTTTGAGGGGGTCGTGCAGCATCCGGACATCGCGGGCGACCACGGCGTGTCGGGCCCGGCGGGTGAGGAAACGATGCCCGTCCACCTGCGCCCTTGTCGTCGGCTTGAGCGGCACGGCCCCGGCTCCCTCCCCTGATGTGACACCACCGCGACCGGGGGCACCGGGGGTAGGGTACGCCACGATCCGGCCCCCGTGGCCGGTCTTCCGAGGCCGCCGACCGGGCGCGGCCGGGGTGTCGCGGGCGTCGCGGAGGGGCGGGGATATGACGGCGGTTCCGACCTTCGCGGGACTGTCGGCCGTCCTCCTCACGACACTCGTGCTCACCGTGGTGTGTCCGCCGTCCTGGCAACCATGGGTGCAGTTCCTCGTGGCCGCGCTGGTGGCCGCCGTGATCACCGCGCGGCGCGCTGGGCGGCCACTGGTGGCGCGCGAGCGGGCCCCGCGGCGGCGGTCCGTGGACGTGGTGGACCTCGTCGCCCCCGACCGATCGACCGTTGGGTGCGTCGAGGGTGACCGGGTCGTCACCACGGCCGTCGAGATCTCGGCTGGCGCGCTCGTGGCCACCGAGGTGGGGCACGACGACCCGGCCGACCACCGCGGCGGCCGCCTGCCCCTGGCCGTCGTGGCGCGACAACTCGACCAGGGTGGGGTGGTCCTGGAGGGGATCGACGTGGTGGTCGACGGTCGCCGTGCGGCGGCCGGCGACGACGGCGAGGTCTACGACTCCCTGGTCGGGCCGCTGGCTCTGATCTCGCACCGGCGCGTGCACCTCCTGGTGCGGTTCGATCTGGCCCGGCTGGCGACGGGGACGGGTTCTGCCTCGTGGACCGCGGGAGCGGGCGCCTCGCTGGAGCAGGTGGTCGCGGTGGCCACGGAGCGGCTGCGGCGCGCACTGGTCCACCACGGGGTGCCGTGCCGCGTCCTCGACGCCGCCGAGCTCGCCGAGGTCTATCTCGACGCCGAGGCCGACCCGGGGCCCGGGACGGGGCTGGTGGTCCGGCCGTCGGCGGACCCGCGGGCCGTGATCGACGGGCTCACCGCCGTCCGGGCGGCCCGCCTCACCGAGGTCGTCCGGCTGCGGCGGGTGGAGGGGCGCGACGACGTGGTGGACATGATCACCACGGTGGGCCTGGCCGGGGTATCGGAGCGGGAGGTGGCGGGTGGGATCCCGCCGACCACCACCGCCGCCTGCCACCCGCTCCCGTCGGGGCGGGTGTCGCCCGTACCCGGCGAGACCCTGCCCGACGCGATCGCCGGATCTCTCGCCCGGCGGGCGATCGACGACCTCGCCGACCTCGCCCCGCCCGCCCACGGCTGCGGCCAGATCCTCGGCGCGACCCGCACCGGCGCCGCAGCCGCCATCCAGCTCGCCGGCCCCCACCTGCGGTCGGTCCTGCTCGCCGCCCGGCCCGCCGTCTGCCGGCAGGTCGCGTTCCGCGCGGTCGCGGCCGGGTACCGGGTGGCCGTGGTGACCGATGTCCCCGACCGGTGGAGCCCCCTGACGGCGATCGGCGACGAGTCCCGCTACCGGATCGTCGACCCCGATTCCTCCGACGTGGGTGCCCCTGTCGACGCCGTGATGTGGGACGTCGACGGCCCGCTGACGGAGGGCAGGATCGACGCGCTCGCCGGGCCGGGCGGCCCGGATGTCACCCCGCCCACCGTCATCCGGGTGGACGCCGACTGGGAGCTGCGCGGCACCAGCCGCCTGTCCTCGGCCGCCGCGACACCCGATCTCGTCCTGGACGGCCGGATCGACGGGTGGATCTCCGTGGAACCACGGGCCGGCGAACCCCGCCGCGTCTCGGTCGTGGCTGGGCCGGGCGAGGACCCGTTCGTCGGGCCGCTCGCGTCACCGGACGGTCTCGCGACGGACGGTCTCACACCCTCAGGTGCTGCACCTTCCGCCACCCCGGGTCATCGGTGACGGTGACCGTCACCTCGCCCTGATCCCACCCGGACGCGGCCACCCGAAGCTGCTCGTGCGCGGGGGTCGTGGAGTCCACGTAGAAGTGCAGGAGGCGACGCCCGTCGCAGCTCTCCGCCCCCACGCATTCCCCGTTGCCCTCGAGGCGCTCCACCAGGTGGTCCTCCAGGTCCCGTAGGCCCGGCAGGGACAGGGACCCGGGCAACCCGCCGTCCTCTACATCCGTATACGGGACGTGGACCGCGACGTGGCGGTCGAACTCCGGCGCCGACAGCGCGACCAGCGGGACCCGGACCACGGCCACGAGCGGTCCGCGGCCCGTCTCCCCGTGGAGGATCTGCCACGCCGGGTCGCCCAGCTCATCGGTGTTGTCCGCCGCGAGCTCGCAGAGGATCTCCGGCAGTTCCCAGAGCGGGACCGCCTCGATACCGGGCGCGGTGGCGTTGGCCCGGATCAGGCCGACCCAGGTCTCCACCTGCTCCTCACCGCACAGGGCGTCCAGCAGCAGGTATGCGGCGATCCCCAGGTCCGCGCCGGACAGCCCGGTGAACGCCGGGTGGTGAACGGTGACGTCGGCGCGGGACAGGCCCAGGTCCACCACCACCTCCGCCTGGTCGAAATCCAGCCGGCGGTCCCGGAAGTACATCGCGCAGCCCCGGACCGGCTCGCGCAGGTCGGCGAAGGACCACGACTCATCGGCGTCCGGCGCCGCCGCCAGCCACCGGCGCGCGGCACCACGCAGCTCGGGCACCCCCGCGGCGGTGACGGTGAGGCGGTGCGGTCCGCCCTCGCGTGCCGGGACGAACTCCCACGACAGGCCGGGGTCGATGGCCTCGATGAGCGAGGTGATCTCCGGGACCACCCGGCGGGCGTCGCCCGAGTCGAGCGCTGCCGTCGCGCGGCGCCTGCCGCCCTCCGCCCACCATCGCCAGAAGGTGGTCACGGCCCTGTCCGACCGCAGTCGGGCCGTCTCCACGCGGACGCCGGAGAAGTCCAGCGATCGCGAGAGCTGCCGGGGTCGCACCGCACGGATCGCCATCTGTTCTCCTCCCGTCACCGCGGTCCTCGTGAACATGTCTCCACCCCAGTATCCGGATAACCCGACGATCGTGCCCGCGCCGACACACCCGCCGGGTGCCGAGCGGGCACTCGAGGGGCCCGAAGCGGGTGCGCCTGCGCGCCCACGCTGGCAGTGTCGTGGGTATGACCTCCCCACATGATCTGGCCCGGCTCTCCTCCGGTACGCCCGAGGGCACGGAGCCGACGCGGCGGCCCGGCCCGCAGCCCCGCCCCGGCCACGACGGCCGGAGCGGCCCGCGGGTGCTCGTGATCGGCGCGACCGGCTACATCGGGTCGCGTCTCGTTCCCCGGCTACTGGCCGACGGCGCCGAGGTGTCCGTGCTGGCCCGGACGCCGAAGCGCCTCGACGACGTGCCGTGGCGCGACGAGGTGACCATCCACTCCGGCGGCCTCGGGGACGCCGACGCGCTGCGCTCCGCCCTGCGCGACGTCGACGTCGCCTGTCACCTCGTGCACTCGATGGGCGACTCCAAGGACTTCGAGCGGGAGGAGCGCGAGACCACCGAGGCGTTCGTCCGGGCCGCCGAGGAGGCGGGCATCGAGCGCATCGTCCACCTGTCCGGCCTCCACCCGGAGGACGAGACGGACCTCTCCCCGCACCTGCGCTCCCGAGCCGACGTCGCCCGGATCATGCTGGAGTCCACCGTTCCCGCGCTCGTGATCCAGGCCGGGGTGGTGATCGGGTCGGGCTCCGCCTCGTTCGAGATGATCCGCCACCTCACCACCCGTCTGCCGGGGATGGTCACGCCCAAGTGGGTGAGCAACCGGATCCAACCCATCGCCGTGCGCGACGTGGTGCACTACCTCGCCGCGGCCACCACGGTGCCCCTCGAGGGCGACCTCGCCCGCGGACGGGCCATCGACGTGGGCGGCCCGGACGTGCTGACGTACGGCCAGATGATGCAGATCTACGCCGAGGAGGCCGGCCTGCGTCGCCGCCTCATGGTCCCGGTCCCCGTCCTCACGCCCAAGCTGTCCTCCCTGTGGATGGGACTGGTCACCCCGCTCGAGCCCGGCCTGGCCAAGCCCCTGGTGGAGTCGCTGCGCTGCGAGGCCGTGGTGCTGGTCGACGACGCCGACGAGGTGCTCGGACCCCCGCCCGGCGGCCGGACCAGCTACCGGGACGCGCTGCGCGAGGCCCTGCGGGTCCCCCACGGCCCGGCTCGCCCGCCGCTGTGGGACGGGGCCGACCCGCTGGACGATCCCGCGCGCCTGCTGCCCTCGGACGCCGACTGGGCCGGGGCCCGCCCGCCCACCATCGGGCGTGTGCGCGGCGGGCGATGAGCGACCAGCGAGAGGCGCCCGCCTCGCCCACCCACCGGTACCTGCGGGCGCTGCGATCGGGCGAGATGGACACCGCGCCCTCGCGGCCGGGCCGGAGGCGTGTCCTCGTCGTCGTCGTCACCCTCGTCGTCGGCGCGGCGGTGAACGCGTGGGCGCTACGGATCCCCGCCGGCGACGCCATGTTCTACCCCGCCACCGCACTGCTGGCCGCGGTGTGGCTCGGCGGGGCGTTCGCCTCCGGGCCGATCCGGGTGGGCTGCGAACCGTACCGGCCCCGCCGGCCCGTCCTGTCGTCGGTGCTCACCGCGGCCGCGCTCGCCGCGGTGTTCTGCCTCGGCGGGCTCGTGGTGGCGAGGATCGAGCCGCTGCGCGACCCCGTCGACGCCCTGCTCGACCACGCCACCGTGGGCAACCTCGTCCTGGTGGCGCTCCTCACCGCGGTCAACGGCGTCGCCGAGGAGTGCTTCCACCGCGGCGCCGTGTACTCGGCCGTCGCCAACCTGCGGCCGATCCTCACGACGACGGTGATCTACGCGACCGTCACGGCCACCGCGGGGATCCCACTCCTCGTCCTCGCGGCCGTCATCCTGGGACTGGTCACCGCCGTCCAGCGGCGGGCCACCGGCGGAGTGCTGGGCCCGGCGATCACCCACGTGGCGTGGTCGATGGTCATGCTGTTCGCCCTGGGCCCGATCCTCGACGCGGCGCCGGTCTAGTCCCCGCAGCAGCCCGCGCCGGACCCCGTCCCGGACGCCGCGCCCGGCCCGTCTCCGTCATCGGTGCTCGCCGCCCCGCCCGGCCCCGGCCGCACCTCGCGGGTGACGAGATTGCGCGCCGCCAGGTCGGAGTCGGCCGGGTAGTCCACCCCCACCAGGGCCAGTCCGCACGCCGGCGCGACCGGAACCGCGGACGACCGCTCGGTCTCGGTGAGCAGCCCGCTGATCCAGTCGGGGCTGCGCCGGCTCTCCCCCACCGCCATCACGGCGCCCACGAGGCTGCGCACCATCGACCAGCAGAACGCGTCCGCGCTCACCGACGCCGTCCACACCTCGGCGGCGCCCGGCGCGTCCTCACCGCGCGGGTCCGGCTCGGCGCGCCAGTCGAAGCGCTGCAGCTCACGGATGGTGGTGGCGCCCTCCCGGCGACGGCAGAACGCAGCGAAGTCGTGGAGCCCCATCAGCCGTTCGGACGCGTCGCGCACCGCGTCGAGGTCGGCGCCCCGCTGCCAGGCGGCGGTGTCGCGGGCGCGGGTCGGCTCGGGTCCCCACGGCGCCGTGGTGAGGCGGTACTCGTAGTGCCGGCGCAGCGCCGAGAACCGGGCGTCGAACGCGTCCGGGACCCACCGGGCGGCCATCACCGCGATGTCCGCCGGTAGCAGCCGCGCGAGCCGGCGCACGAGCGCCTCCGGGCGTCCCTCCAGCGAGCGCTGGTCCAACCACTGCGGGTCCACGTCGAGATGGCACACCTGCGCTCGCGCGTGCACCCCGGCGTCGGTGCGACCGGCGACCGTGAGGACGACGGGATTGCGCAGGATCTTCGCGAGTTCGGCCTCGAGCACCCCGCACACGGTCCTCAGTCCGGGCTGGCGCGCCCAGCCAGAGAAGTCGGTGCCGTCGTAGGCGACGTCCAGGCGGATCCGGCGGGTGCTCACGGCCTACAGACGCTAGACCACCGCCGCGCGTGCCCGCCACACCGCCCGCCGCGGGCCGTTCCGGCACGATGGGGACCATGTCCACGTCCCCGTCCCCTTACCGCGCCGCGCTCACCGCCGTCGGTGCGGCCGTCGCCCTCGCCCTGTCTTCCTGTGCCCCCGGCGACGACGACGAGGCCCCGCCCGCCGCGGCCGGTGCCGCCGCCACCGGCACCACCACCACCGGAACCACCTCCACCGACACCGCCAGCGAGGCCGGGCCGGCGATCCGGCGATACGTGGCGCTGGGCGACTCGTTCGCCGCCCTGGGCCCGACCGGAGCCCCCACGAGCGAGCCGGCGGGGTGCCTGCGATCGTCGCTCAACTACCCGTCGGTGCTCGCCGGGCAGCTGGACGTCGCCGAGTTCGTGGACGTCACGTGTGGCGGCGCGAGGACCGTGGACATGACGGCGCCCCAGATCGCGCAGACACCGCCGCAGTTCGACGCCCTCACCGCGGACACCGACCTGGTGACGCTCTCCATCGGCGGCAACGACATCGGGTTCGGCGCGATCGCCGGGTGCGTGGTGCAGACGCCCAGGGCTGCAGACGGGGCCCCCTGCCGCGAACGGTTGTCCGCGGGGGTCTCGTCGTCACTCGAGGGGCTCGGGGCCCGTCTCGACGCGGTCCACGCCGGGATCCGGGAGCGGTCCCCCGCGGCCCGCGTCGTGGTGACCGCGTACATGCCACTCGTGCCGCCGGACGGCGGCTGCGACTTCACCGAACGCGTCAGCCCCGGCGATGTCACCTGGACGCGGGACGTCACCGACCGGGTCAACAGCGCGGTGACCGACGCGGCCGTCCGGGCCGGCGCCGAGATCGTCGTCCCAGACGACGCCGGGGAACGCCACGCCTGCGCCCCGGCGGACGAGCGGTACACCGACTTCACCGGTGCGGAGACCGGCTCGCATCCGATGCACCCGACCGCGGCCGGCCAGCGCGCGATGGCCGCGGCGGTGGCCGACAAACTCTGACCCCACCGCGCCTGCACTCCCGCTCCCACGCGTCGCTCCCACACGGCCACCCCGGATCGACGACGAGGGCCCCGCCACCGCGTGATGCGGTGGCGGGGCCCTGACGGCGTGATCCGATGCTGGCGATCAGGCCTTGTCGGCGTCCTCGCCCTCGGCGTGCGTGGTGTCCTCGGACACGGCCTCGGCGGTCTCTTCCGCGGCGTCGACCTGTGCGTCGTCGGCGGCCTCGACCTGATCGGCGATCGGGCTGTTGGCCTCGGCCTCGGCCGTGACGTCGTCGGTGGACTCCGCGGGGGCCGCGGCCGGCGCGGTGGCCGCCTTGGACGCCGCGGCGCGGGTGGCGCGCGAGGCCTCGGCGGAGGCGAGCTCCTCGGTGACGAGCGCGATCATCGCCATGGGCGCGTTGTCGCCCTTGCGGTTCTCGAGCTTGACGATCCGGGTGTAGCCACCATCGCGGTTCGCGACCCGGGGGCCGATCTCGGCGAACAGCTTGTGCAGGACGTCCTTGTCGCGGATGACCTTGGCGGCCTCACGACGGTCGGCCAGCGTGCCACGACGCGCCTTGGTGATGAGCTTCTCCGCGTAGGGGCGCAGCAGCTTCGCCTTGGTCTCCGTGGTGCGGATCGCGTCGTGCTCGAACAGCTGGGTGGCCAGGTTCGAGAGGATGAGCCGCTGGTGGGCGGCGGATCCGCCGAGGCGGGCGCCCTTCTTGGGCTTGGGCATCAGATTCTCCTAGGAATGGTGTTCCGGGCGCTCGTCAGAGCTGCTCGGTCTCGGCGTAATCCTCGCCGCCCTCGTCGGTCCACGTGCCGGTCTCGGCGTCGTAGCCGGCGACCGAGGCGGGATCGAATCCGGGGGGCGCGTCCTTGAGGGACAGGCCGAGCTCCACGAGCTTGACCTTGACCTCGTCGATCGACTTCTGTCCGAAGTTCCGGATGTCGAGCAGGTCCGACTCACTGCGGGCCACGAGCTCGCCCACGGTGTGGACGCCCTCGCGCTTGAGGCAGTTGTAGGACCGGACCGACAGGTCCAGGTCGTCGATCGGCATACCGTAGGCGGCGATGTGGTCGGCCTCGGCCGGGCTCGGCCCGATCTCGATGCCCTCCGCCTCGTCGTTGAGCTCACGGGCGAGGCCGAAGAGCTCGACGAGGGTCTTGCCGGCGGACGCCAGGGCGTCCCGGGCGGTCATCGAGTTCTTGGTCTCGACGTCCAGGACCAGACGGTCGAAGTCGGTGCGCTGGTGCACACGGGTGGCCTCGACCTTGTAGGTCACCTTGAGCACGGGCGAGTAGATCGAGTCGACCGGGATCCGGCCGATCTCGTGGCCTGCGTCCTTGTTGAGCCCGGCGGGAACGTAGCCGCGGCCACGCTCGACGACCAGCTCGATCTCCAGCCGACCCTTCTCGTTGAGGGTGGCGATGTGCAGGTCCGGGTTGTGCACCTCGACGCCGGAGGGCGGGACGATGTCACCGGCGGTGACGGCTCCCGGACCCTGCTTCTTGAGGTACATGGTGACCGGCTCGTCCTCGACGGACGAGACGACCAGGCCCTTGAGGTTGAGGATGATGTCGGTGACATCCTCCTTCACGCCAGGCACGGTGGTGAACTCGTGCAGGACGCCCTCGATGCGGATGCTGGTCACGGCCGCGCCCGGGATGGACGACAGCAGCGTGCGCCGCAGCGAGTTGCCGATGGTGTAGCCGAAACCGGGCTCGAGGGGCTCGAGCACGAACCGCGAGCGGTTCTCGGAGACGACCTCCTCGGTGAGGGTGGGCCGCTGGGAGATGAGCATGTGCTACCTCTTTCGATTCTCGACGCCCGCTATTTGACGCCGTGGGAACCCACCGTCGCCGGGCGGGCCGCGGTGTGCGGCCCGCCCGGCGACGAGGGGGGACAGATCACTTCGAGTAGAGCTCGACGATCAACTGCTCCTGCAGCGGCACATCGATCTGCGCGCGCTCGGGGAGCTGGTGGACGAGGACCCGCAGGGTCGTCGGGACGACCTGCAGCCACGCCGGGACGGGACGCTCGCCGAGGGTCTCCTGGGCGATCTCGAACCAGTCCATCTTGGTGGACTTGGGACGGACGTCGACGATGTCGTACTGCGAGACCCGGTAGCTCGGGATGGTGACCTTCTGGTCGTTGACCAGGAAGTGACCGTGGGCCACGAGCTGACGGGCCTGGCGACGCGTCCGCGCGAGACCCGCGCGGTACACGACGTTGTCCAGTCGCGACTCGAGGATCTGCAGGAGGTTCTCACCGGTCTTGCCGGCGCGGCGGTTCGCCTCCTCGTAGTAACGACGGAACTGCTTCTCCATCACGCCGTAGGTGAAGCGGGCCTTCTGCTTCTCCTGCAGCTGGGTGCGGTACTCGGACTCCTTGATCCGCGCGCGGCCGTGGTGACCGGGCGGGAAGGGCCGACGCTCGAATGCGGTGTCTCCACCCACGAGGTCCACGCCCAGACGGCGGGACTTGCGGGTGACGGGGCCGGTGTAACGTGCCATGATCTAGTGCGTTCCTTCCGGCTCAGACTCGACGCCGCTTGGGCGGACGACAGCCGTTGTGGGGCTGGGGGGTGACATCGGAGATCGTGCCCACCTCGAGGCCGGCGGCCTGGAGCGAGCGGATCGCGGTCTCACGTCCCGAGCCGGGGCCCTTGACGAACACGTCGACCTTCTTGACGCCGTGCTCCTGCGCCTTGCGGGCCGCGTTCTCGGCGGCGAGCTGGGCGGCGAAGGGCGTCGACTTGCGCGAGCCCTTGAAGCCGACGTGGCCGGAGGACGCCCATGCGAGGACGCCACCGGACGGGTCGGTGATCGAGACGATCGTGTTGTTGAACGTGCTCTTGATGTGGGCCTGGCCCAGGGGCACGTTCTTCTTTTCCTTGCGACGGCCCGTCTTCTTGGGGCCCGCAGCGCGTGACTTGGGGGGCATTACTTCTTCTTTCCGGCGACGGTCTTCTTCGGACCCTTACGGGTACGGGCGTTGGTCTTGGTGCGCTGTCCACGGACCGGCAGGCCACGGCGGTGGCGCAGGCCCTGGTAGCTACCGATCTCGATCTTCCGGCGGATGTCGCCCTGGACCTCGCGGCGGAGGTCACCCTCCACCTTGTAGTTGCCCTCGATGTCGTCACGAAGGACGGTCAACTGCTCGTCGGTGAGGTCCTTGGTGCGCAGATCCGGGCTGATGCCCGTACGCCCCAGGATCTCCAGCGACCGGGTGCGACCGATGCCGAAAATGTAGGTGAGCGCGATCTCCATGCGCTTGTCGCGCGGGAGATCAACGCCGGCTAGACGTGCCATGTGGCGTTTCTCTTTCGTCGTGCGGTAGGTCTGCTCCCCGACCGTCCCCGTTGTCGGATGGTCATCTCACGATGAGCAACCGTCCGGGGCCCCGGCCTCCGCTTCCGAGGGTGTGATCCCGCCGGCCCCTGTGGGGCTCGGCGGCTGGTGCGGGGAGTTGAGCGTCTTACTTGTACCGGTAGACGATCCGGCCGCGGGTCAGGTCGTAGGGCGAGAGCTCCACGACCACGCGGTCCTCGGGAAGGATGCGGATGTAGTGCTGCCGCATCTTCCCACTGATGTGTGCGAGGACCTTGTGCCCGTTCTCGAGTTCGATGCGGAACATTGCGTTCGGCAACGGCTCAACGACACGGCCCTCGACCTCGATGGCTCCGTCTTTCTTTGCCATGCTGGTTACGGTCCTCCACGATTCCCCGGGTGACGTCTACCGGATTGTCGGTGCACTGGTGGGCACACCGACGTATAAGCCTACGTCAGGTGATGGATCTGCGCCAATCGGGCATCGACAGGGCCCTCGCCGCGCACTCGGCGTCCCCTCGGCGGTCCCGGTGACCGACGGTCAGACGTAGCAGGCCCGCCCCGCGGGCACCCCGTCGAAGCGCTGCTGGAGCCAGTTCATCGCCGCGGGCAGTTTCTCCACCGCGCCCATGAGGTGCTCCGGCGCGAGTCCCGGCTCCCACGTCAGCGGCGCGCCCTCTCGGCAGTACCGCTTGGCGGTCTCCTCCGCGTCCCAGAACGGCACGAGCGGGTCGGTCCCGGAATGCCACATGAACACCGGGACCCGGGGCACGTCCGGGCTCTGACGGATGCTGTTCTCCGCGAACGCCCGCATCAGCCCCTCCTCTGCCAGGAGGTCGCCTCCCCGGAGGACCATCGGGACGGACCGGAACGCCCCGACCGTCAACAGGGTCGCGGTGCAGCGCCCCTTCAGCTGGCTGTAGAGCGCCCACCCGTCCGGCGTGAGCTTCTCCTCGAGCCGGATCGCCTCCGGGTACTCCCGCGCCATGCCGACAGCCGCGGCGAACGCCAGGCCGAACGCCGGGTGCGGCCAGTTGCCGACCATCCGCGCCATCGTGGTCATGTCGGTCGGGACACCGCCCTGCGCCACCCCGACCAGATTCACGTCCGGGGCGTAGTCGTCGTGCAGGAGCGACACCCACGCGCTCGCGATGCCGCCCCCGGAGTAGCCGAGGGCGCCGAACCGGCTGTGCCTGGAATCGAAGCGGGGGTCGTCCCGCACCGCACGCATCCCGTCCAACACGATCCGACCCGACAACTGACCGCCGGGATAGGCGACCTTCGGACCGAGGTGGTCCGGGATGATGACCGTCCATCCCTGGTCCAGACGCGTCCGCAGGAACACCATCGCGTTGTCCTGCACGGTCTCCAGCGTCGGGTGGACGAGGGTCTCGGTGGGCGCGCATCGCTGTCCGAGCGCATTGAGGTAGTGCTGGTAGCTCAACACCGGACCGTCGGGGCGGGCGTGGTGCGGCCGGACGACCGTCGCGGTGGCCAGTAGCGGCCGATCGCGGGAGTCGGTCGACCGGTAGGCGATCTCGGTGACCCGGTATCCGAGGAACGCCGGCATGGTCACGTCCCGGGAGTTGATCACCTCACCGAGAGGGGCGTCCGCGAGGTGTTGCGGATCCGCGTGGTAGAACGGCCCCGGCTGGGGATCCGCCTCGATCGACCCCGCGCCCCCCTCCATCACCGACTGGGCGGTGGAGGGGGCGACGCCCGGGCCCGAGATGTGGACGAGGGCGACAGCGAGCGTCAGGACCAGCGCGACGGCTCCCCGCACGACTGATCGACGCGCGACGGACTCCTGCTCAGCGAGCATGCCGGGACCTTTCGAAGCATATGTTCACTACCGGCACACACTGTAACCCGGTGTGGGCGACCGTCAGCGGTCGACCCGCTCCGATCCCCCGGAGTGGCGACCCCGGTCGCGGTGCGTCCTCAGCTGCGCGGGCGGGGCGTGAGGATCCGGGGGCCGTCCGCCGTCACGGCGACCGTGTGTTCCCAGTGCGCCGCCGGCGACCCGTCGACGGTGACGACCGTCCAGTCATCGGACAGGGTCCGGGTGTCGGTCTCACCGCCCAGCACGAGCATCGGCTCGACCGCCAGGACCGAACCCTCCTGCAGCCGGGGGCCGCGTCCGGGCTTGCCCTCGTTGGCGAGGAACGGCCATTCGTGCATCTCGCGGCCGATCCCGTGGCCCCCGAAACCGTCGACGATGCCCAGGCTGACGCCGTGACGCTCCTCCGCCCTCCGCGTCGCCACCTCGAGGGCGTGCGAGACGTCGGTGAGCTTGTTCCCGGGCAGCATCGCCAGGATGCCCTCCTCGAGGACCTCCCGCGTGGCGTCGTTGAGGGTCGCCACCTCCGGGGCGAGAGTCCCCACCCCGAACGACCACGCGGAGTCCCCGTGCCACCCGTCGAGGATGGCGCCGCAGTCGACGGAGACGAGGTCCCCGTCCCCCAGGACGGTGCCGGGCCCGGGGATCCCGTGCACCACGACGTCGTTGACCGAGGAGCAGATCGATCCCGGGAACCCCTCGTACCCCTTGAAGGACGGCACGGCCCCGGCGTCCCGGATCAGTTGCTCGACGACCTCGTCGAGGTCACCGGTGGTGGCACCCGGGACAGCGGCCTCGCGGGCGGCGATCAACGCCCGTCCGACGATACGACCGGCCGCCTCCATGGCGTCCAACTCACCCGGGGTACGCGCGGTGACCACGCCCTTGCGGGACCGTCCGAACACGGCGGGCGTCAGCGACCCAGCGCGGCGAGCGCGCGTGCGTTGATCTCGTCGACCTCACCGACGGCGTCGATGCTCTTGACCTCACCGGCGTAGTACTCGAGCAGCGGGGCCGTCTCCGACCGGTACACCGACATGCGGTTCCGGATGACGTCCTCGGTGTCGTCCTCGCGCCCACGGGCGAGCATGCGCTTGACCACGGTGTCGTCGTCGACCTTGAACTCCAGGACCGCGTCGAGGGTGTGGCCGGCCTCGCCGAGCATCTCCTTGAGCGCGTCCGCCTGCGCTGCACTGCGGGGGTATCCGTCCAGGAGGAAGCCCTCGGTGGCGTCGGGCTCGGCGATGCGCGCGGCGACCATGCGGTTCGTCACCTCGGCGGGGACGAGGTTGCCGGCGTCGATGTAGCTCTTGGCCTCCTTCCCGAGGTCGGTGCCCTGGGAGATGTTGGCGCGGAACAGATCACCGGTCGAGATGTGTGGGACGCCGAGCTTCTCCGAGAGCAGAGCAGCCTGGGTGCCCTTGCCGGCTCCGGGAGGGCCGAGGAGGACGAGACGCATGGTGGGGACCAGCCTTTCTACAGTTGGTGTGCTCGGACGAGGCCGCGCCTACTTGAGGAAGCCCTCGTAGTTGCGCTGCATCAGCTGCGCCTCGACCTGCTTCACGGTGTCGAGGCCCACGGAGACCATGATGAGCACAGCGGTGCCGCCGAACGGCATGTTCTGCAGATCTCCACCCCCGCTGCCCATGTCGAGGAAGACGTTGGGGAGTACCGCGATCAGACCGAGGTACAGCGAACCGAACAGCAGGATCCGGTTGAGGACATAGCCCAGGTATTCGGCCGTCGGGCGGCCCGGGCGGATGCCCGGGATGAACCCGCCGTACTTCTTCATGTTCTCGGCCTGCTCCATCGGGTCGAACTGGATGGCCACGTAGAAGTACGCGAAGAAGATGATGAGGGCGAAGTACAGGAGGATGTAGCCCCAGCTGGAGGGGTTCTGCAGGTACTGCATGACGTACCGCTGCCAGAACCCGTCGCTCGACGGTTCGGGCCCCTGGATCAGCTGGGTGATGAGGATCGGCACGTACATCAGCGACGACGCGAAGATCACCGGGATGACGCCGGCCTGGTTGACCTTGAGCGGCAGGTAGGTGGAGGTGCCGCCGTACTGGCGACGGCCGACCATGCGCTTGGCGTACTGGACGGGGATCCGGCGCTGACCCTGCTCGACGAAAACGACGGCGACGACGATGAGGACGACCGCGAACATGACGGCCGCGAACTTCATGGTCGACGAGTTCTGGTAGATGTTCACGCCCTCGGCCGGGATGCGGGACGCGATGCCGGCGAAGATGAGCAGCGACATCCCGTTACCGACGCCACGGTCGGTGATCAGTTCGCCGAACCACATGACGAGTGCGGCGCCCGCGGTCATGACGATGACGATGGTGAGCAGCGTGAGGATGTTGTCGTCCATCAGGACGGACTGGCCGTTGCCGAGGAGCTGCCCCCGGTCGGCCAGCGCGACGATGCCGGCGGACTGCAGGACGGCGAGCGCGATGGTGAGATAACGCGTGTACTGCGTCATCTTCGCCTGGCCGGACTGCCCCTCCTTCTTCAACTGCTCGAAGTACGGGATCACCACCGTGAGCAGCTGGACGATGATGCTCGCGGTGATGAAGGGCATGATGCCGATCGCGAAGACCGACAACTGCAGCAGGGCGCCACCGGAGAAGAGGTTCACCAGGGAGAACAACTGTGCGTTGTCCCCGGTCATCGCTGTGTCGAGCAGACCCCGGAGCTTGGGGTAGTCGACGCCGGGCGACGGGATCTGCGCGCCGATCCGGTAGAGGATGATGATCCCCAGGGTGAAGAAGATCTTCTTCCTCAGGTCCCGGTCCTTGATCGCGGACGCGAGTGCGGAGAGCACATGTCCTCCTGGTCGTGGTCGGCCGTTGGCCGCCGGTCGTCGAAAGCAGATGCGCCGGGGGAAGTCGGGCCGACCTTCCGGCGGGCGCCGACCCCGAAACGCACAACGGGAAAACTCTATCAAGACGAGCGCAGGGGCCGGATCCGAGACTCTCGGACCCGACCCCTGCACCCGTCATCGACCCGTGAACGGGCCGGGCGGGGTATCAGGCCCCGGCCTCCGACACGCTTCCGCCGGCGGCCTCGATCTTGCTCTTGGCCGAGGCGGAGACCTTGTCGGCGGTCACGGTGACGGCCACGGAGATGTCCCCGTCGCCCAGCACCTTGACCGGCTGGTTCTTCCGGACCGCGCCCGCGGCCACGAGCTCGGACACGCCGACCTCGCCGCCCTGCGGGAACAGCCGCTGGATGTCGGACACGTTGACGACCTGGAAGACGACCTTGTTGCGGTTCTTGAAGCCCTTGAGCTTCGGGAGCCGCATGTGGATCGGCATCTGGCCGCCCTCGAACGCCGCGGGGACGTTCTTACGCGCCTTGGTGCCCTTGGTACCGCGGCCGGCGGTCTTGCCGCGCTTGCCGCCCTCGCCGCGACCCACACGGATCTTCTCGGCGTGCGACCCGGGAGCCGGGCGCAGGTGGTGCAACTTGATAGTCATTCTCACTCCGTCTCTTCGACCACGACGAGGTGGTTCACGACGTTGATGAGACCCCGGGTCTGCGCGTTGTCCTCACGCACGACCGTCTTCCGGATGCCCTTGAGGCCGAGCGTACGCAGGGAGTCCCGCTGGTTCTTCTTGGTCCCCACGGTCCCGCGGACCTGGGTGATCTTGAGGCTAGCCATGATCAGGCCCCCTGTCCGGCACGCGCACGGAGCATGCCCGCGGGCGCGACGTCCTCGATCGGCAGGCCGCGACGAGCCGCGACCTCCTCGGGACGATGCAGACCCTTGAGCGCCGCCACGGTCGCGTGGACCACGTTGATGGCGTTGTCCGACCCCAGAGACTTGCACAGGATGTCGTTGACTCCGGCACACTCGAGCACCGCGCGAGCGGCGCCACCGGCGATGACACCGGTACCCGGCGAGGCGGGGCGGAGCATGACGACGCCGGCAGCGGCCTCACCCTGGATCGGGTGGGGGATGGTGGAGGCGATGAGCGGAACGCGGAAGAAGTTCTTCCGTGCCTCCTCCGATCCCTTCTGGATCGCCGCCGGCACCTCCTTGGCCTTGCCGTACCCGACGCCGACCATGCCGTTGCCGTCACCCAGGATCACCAGGGCGGTGAAGCTGAAGCGCCGACCACCCTTGACGACCTTGGAGACACGGTTGATGGTGACGACGCGCTCGATGTACTGCGACTTCTCCTCGTCGCGGCCGCGACGATCGTCGCGACCCCGGCCACGACCGCGGTCTCCGCCGCGGCCCTGGGCGTTGTCGGTGGTGGTCTTGTTGTCTGCGGCGGGGCCGTTGCTTCCGCCGTCACGACGCTGACGTCCCGGCATCAGACGGTCCTTCCGTTAGCGAACAGTGCAGTGGTGTTGGTCATCAGAACTCCAGCCCACCCTCGCGGGCGGCGTCGGCGAGGGACGCGATCCGGCCGTGGTACTTGTTGCCACCACGGTCGAACACGACGGCGTCGATGCCGGCAGCCTTGGCGCGCTCGGCCAGGAGCTGGCCGACCTTCGCGCTGCGGGCCTTCTTGTCGCCCTCGAGGGAGCGCACATCCGCCTCGATGGTGGAGGCTGCGGCCAGCGTGTGGCCGGCCAGATCGTCGATGATCTGGGCGTGGATGTGACGCGAGGACCGGTTGACGACCAACCGCGGACGCTCCGGCGTACCGGAGACCTTCTTGCGGAGTCGGTAATGGCGCCGGGCGCGACCCTCGCGACGTGCGGTGGAGACATCGGTGCCCAGCGGTGAACGCTTCTTGGTGCTGCTCATGATCACTTACCCGTCTTTCCGACCTTGCGACGGACCTGTTCGCCGGCGTAGCGGATGCCCTTGCCCTTGTACGGGTCGTGCTTCCGCAGTCGCTTGATGTTGGCGGCGATCTGGCCCACCTGCTGCTTGTCGATCCCGGAGATCGAGAACTTGGTCGCACCGTCGACGGCGAACGTGATGCCGTCGGGAGCGGTGACCGGAACCGGATGCGAGTAGCCCAGGGCGAATTCGAGATCCTGGCCCTTGGCCACGACGCGGTAACCGACGCCGAAGATCTCCATGTCCTGCTTGTAGCCCTCGGTGACGCCGACGATCATGTTGTTGACCAGCGAGCGGGACAGGCCGTGCAGTGACCGGTTGTCGCGGTGGTCGTCGGGACGGTTCACCGTGACGGTGCCGTCCTCGATCGAGACCGAGATCGCCCCGGGCAGAACCTGCGAGAGCTCGCCCTTGGGACCCTTGACGGTGACGGTCTGGCCGTCGACCCTGATGTCGACACCGGACGGGACGGTGATCGGAGCCTTGCCGATACGTGACATTTCTCGCCCCCCTTACCAGACGTGGGCGAGGACTTCCCCGCCCACCTTCTTGTTGTTCGCCTGGCGGTCCGTGAGCAGACCCTGGGACGTCGAGATGATCGCGACGCCCAGGCCACCGAGGACCTTGGGCAGTTCGGTGGACTTGGCGTACACGCGCAGACCCGGCTTCGAGATGCGCTTGATGCCCTGGATGCTGCGCTGGCGCGAGGGGCCGTACTTGAGGTCGATGGTGAGCTTCTTGCCCACCTCTGCGTCCTCGACGTTGTAGCCCGCGATGTAACCCTCCTGCTGGAGGATGGCAGCGATGTTGCCCTTGAGCTTCGAATGCGGCATCGACACGGTGTCGTGGTACGCCGAATTGGCGTTACGCACACGCGTCAGCATGTCCGCGATGGGATCGGTCATCGACATGGATGGACCATGTTCCTTTCTCGTAACGGTTCCCATGCAACACGTCCCGTACGGCGACCTGTGGGCCGCCCACGTGACGTCGTGGGCCTATCACGAAGAGTGCGAATGTTCTCTTGTATGGGATCCGGCGCCCCTCCGGGCATCCCGGTGTTCCCGCCGCGGCCGGTGCTCTTCTCACCGGGGCGCGACCAGACGACTGGGCCGTCTGCCCGCCGCCGGGGAACCGCGATGCGGTGCCCCGGCGGGGACGGCCGGTCCGGCCGGTGGAGGAGGTCAGTCCTCCTTGAAGGGGAATCCGAGCTGCTTGAGCAGTGCCCGGCCCTCTTCGTCGTTCGTTGCGGTCGTGACGACCGTGATGTCCATGCCCCGGGGGCGGTCGACCTTGTCGACGTCGATCTCGTAGAACATCGTCTGCTCGTTGAGGCCGAACGTGTAGTTGCCGTGGCCGTCGAACTGCTTGCCCGAGAGCCCGCGGAAGTCACGGATACGCGGGAGCGCGACGGTCGTCAGGCGATCGAGGAACTCCCACATGCGATCGCCGCGCAGGGTGACGCGCGCGCCGATCGGCATGCCCTCGCGCAGCTTGAACTGTGCGATGGACTTGCGGGCCCGACGGACCTCCGGCTTCTGGCCGGTGATCAGCGTGAGGTCGTTGATGGCGCCGTTGATGAGCTTGGCGTCGCGGGCGGCGTCACCGACACCCATGTTGACGACGACCTTCGCGACGCCCGGGATCTGCATGACGTTGGCGTACTCGAACGTCTCGTTGAGTGCCGGCCGGATCTCGCTGCGGTACTTGTCCTTGAGGCGAGGGGTGTACCCGGAGGGAAGAGCGGTCTCAGTCATGGTCACAGGTCCTTCCCGGTCTTGCGCGAGACACGGACGCGCTTGCCGTTCTCGTCGGTGCGGATTCCGACCCGGGTCGGGGTGCCGTCGGCGTCCACGACCATCACGTTGGACACGTGGATCGGGGCCTCCTGGGTGACGATGCCGCCCGAGGAGGCGCCGCGCTCGGCAGCCGAGTTGGAGGTGTGCTTCTTGATGCGGTTGACGCCCTCGACGAGGACCTTCTCCTGAGCCGGGAAAGCCTGGATGACCTTGCCCTTGGCGCCCTTGTCCTTACCGGAGATGACCAGCACCGTGTCGCCCTTGTGAACCTTCATGTCAGAGCACCTCCGGAGCCAGCGAGACGATCCGCATGAACTTCTTGTCGCGCAGTTCGCGGCCGACGGGCCCGAAGATGCGCGTTCCGCGCGGATCGTTGTCGTTCTTGATGATGACGGCGGCGTTCTCGTCGAACTTGATGTACGAGCCGTCCGGGCGACGGCGCTCCTTGGCGGTGCGCACGATGACGGCCTTGACGACCTCACCCTTCTTGACGTTGCCACCGGGGATGGCGTCCTTGACGGTGGCGACGATGATGTCGCCCACGCCTGCGTAGCGGCGCTTGGAACCGCCGAGAACGCGGATGCAGAGAATCTCCTTGGCACCCGTGTTGTCGGCGACCTTCAGCCGCGACTCCTGCTGGATCATGGTTCTCCTGACCAGGTCTGTTCAATGCGTGCCGGATACCGACCCGACACACGCGGTCATGCCACCCGTCGACACGTCGAGACGTGCCAGGTCGGGCAACTGGTCCAGTGTAGGGTGCGCATGCACCGGGACCCAAATCCCGGTCAGCTACCGCCCGAACCGGCCGATCCGGATCCACCCAGGGAACCCGTCGAGCCGCTCGATCCCGATGAGCCGGCAGCGCTCGCCCCGGAGTCCGCCACTCCCCCCGTCGTCCTCCGCCCGTTGGGCGCGGCGTCGGGCAGTCCGGAGAGGACGTGATCCATCCCCGGCCGCATCTCGGTGACGAAGACCGGCCAGTTGTGGATCCCGGAGGGCATGTAGTTCATCCTCAGGTCGACCCCGGGAACCGAGGCGAGCGCGGCCTCGAGTGCACGGGTGCTCTCGTAGGAGCCCTTCTCGAGGACATGTCCGTCGATGAGCACGAGTTCGTTGCTGCCGAAGCGGCCGAGCTCGCTGGAACCCACCAGCCCGGTCGCGGCGCTGAGGTAGACCGCCTTGCCCTCGAGCCCGGAGGGGTCCGCCACGGTGTCGTGCTCCACCCACTCCCGGGACCCGCGCGGCCCCCACATGTTGGTGACGTCCCCGTTGCGAGCGGCCACGGTGAGTCGCGCGTACTGGTAGCCGAGCTCGTCGGTGGTCGAATAGGCGCCGCTGATACCGGCGGCGCCTCCGAACATCTCGTTCCTGTTGGCCAGATGAAGCGCCGCGGACGCCCCCATCGACACGCCCATGACCCCCCAGCTCCCGTTGTGGGCGAGCGGCCCCGCGGCCCCGGGTAAACCGGCCTCGAGCAGCGGCGGCAACTCCTCGGTGAGGAACGTCTCCCAGTTGTTGGGGCCCAGGACGGGATCGTCCGTCTGCCAGTCGGACCACATCGACGCCGGGCCGCCCGTCGGAACGATCACGTTCACCGCGCGGTCGCGCAGCGCGGGATCGCCCCAGCCCATACCCGTGCTCCACCCGGACGGGACCTCGGAACCGACGCCGTCGAGGAAGTACACGTTGGGCGCGTCGACGCCCGCCGGGGCGCGGTAGACCTCGACGCGGACCGTCCGTTGCATGGATTCAGACGTCACGGTCCACACCTCGGCGCGACGATCGACCGCCTCCGTCGACGCCGGGAAGAGAGGCTCGATCCGCTGCACGGTGGAGGACACGATGGACCCGTCCCGTGTCGCGCGGGGCCCGGCCGGGGGTTGGGAGCTTCCCGGACGGGGGAAATCGCTGGAACCGATGGCGCCGACGGATCCGAGGACGGACGTGACCGGGATCGGGGCACCGAGCTGGGTCGACGCGGCGATACTGAGCGATGGTGCGCCCAACAGGCTTCCGGGCGCCACGCTGGGAACGAGGGATCCCGGATCGACTGACCCCGGGCCCGTGCTCTGGGCGCCGGCGACGGGAAGCCCCGTGGCCGTCGTCGTGATCACGACCGCGCCGATCGCGAGCGCACTCAGACCACGACGGCGATCGCCCCGCCCACTCCCCCGTCGGCCGAAATGTGGTTCGTTCCCCATATGACGATCCTGTCCTCTCGGCCAGCGTCGGACGCTGACACACTACTCAAAATTCGTTACACCACGGTGATCCGTTACATTCGGCCGTCCCGTGCGCCCCCGCAACGAGAAACGGCCCGGCCCCGGAGTCCCGGGGCCGGGCCGTTCGCATATGTCGAGTGGGGGCTTACTTGGCCCGCTCGAGCACCTCGACGAGGCGATACCGCTTGGAGGCGGACAGCGGGCGGGTCTCCATGATCCGCACGCGGTCGCCGACTCCGGCGGTGTTGGTCTCGTCGTGGGCCTTGACCCGCTCGGTACGGCGCATGATCTTGCCGTACAGCGGGTGCTTCACGCGGTCCTCGAGCTCGACGACGATGGTCTTCTCCATCTTGTCGGACACGACGTACCCGATGCGCACCTTGCGGCTGTTGCGCTCGGTGTTCTCGTTGGACTCAGTCACAACTGCTTCCTTGTCACTCACTTGGCATCACCCGGCGCCGCCGACAGACCGAGCTCGCGCTCGCGAATGACGGTGTAGATGCGAGCGATGTCGTGGCGGACGACACGCAGGCGACGGTTGTTGGTCAGCTGACCGGTGGCCATCTGGAAGCGCAGGTTGAACAGCTCTTCCTTGGCCTCACGCAGACGCGCGGTCAGCGCATCCGCATCGAGCTCACGCAGCTCGGGGGCGGTGGTTCCACTAGCCATCAGAACTGCTCCTCCCGGGTCACGATGCGGGTCTTGCACGGGAGCTTGTGCTGCGCGCGGCGAAGGGCCTCGCGAGCGGTCTCCTCGTTCGGGTACGACATCTCGAACAGGATGCGGCCCGGCTTGACATTGGCCACCCACCACTCGACCGAGCCCTTACCGGAACCCATCCGCACCTCGGCGGGCTTCTTGGTCAGGGGACGATCCGGATAGATGTTGATCCACACCTTGCCACCACGCTTGATGTGGCGGTTGATGGCGATACGTGCGGACTCGATCTGACGGTTGGTGACGTAGGCCGGCTCGAGAGCCTGGATGCCGTAGTCACCGAAGGTCACCTTGGTACCACCCTTTGCCCCGCCCTTACGGCCGGGGTGGTGCTGCTTGCGGTGCTTGACGCGCTTGGGGATAAGCACTGTCACGCCTCCCTGGTCTGGTTCTGCGGTGCCTCGGCAGGAGCCTCGGCGGCCGAGCCGGAACCGGCGCGGCCGGTCTCGGTGCTGGTCGCAGTGGTGCCCTGGGCCCCGGAGCGACGCGGACGACCGGCGCCACGCTCGCGGCGGGGACCGCGGTCGGCACCGCCACGGTTGCTGGACTGGGCGTACTGGTCGGACTCGCGACGGCCGCCGACCACGTCACCCTTGTAGATCCACACCTTGACACCGATACGACCGAAGGTCGTCTTGGCCTCGTAGGTGCCGTAGTCGATCTCGGCACGCAGGGTGTGCAGGGGGACGCGCCCCTCGTGGTAGCGCTCCGAACGGGACATCTCGGCACCGCCGAGACGACCCGAACAGACCACCTTGATGCCCTTGACCTGGGGCTGACGCATGGCCGACTGGATGCCCTTGCGCATCGCGCGACGGAACGCCACACGATTCGAGAGCTGCTCGGCGATCCCCTGGGCGACGAGCTGGGCGTCGGCCTCGGTGTTCTTGATCTCGAGGATGTTGAGGTGGACCTGCTTCGCGGTGAGCTTCTCGAGCTCCCCGCGAAGACGGTCCGCCTCGGCGCCCCGACGGCCGATCACGATGCCCGGGCGGGCCGTGTGGATGTCCACGTGGACCCGGTCACGGGTCCGCGAGATGTCGACCCCGGAGATACCGGCCCGCTCCATGCCCTTGGACAGGAGCTGACGGATCTTGATGTCCTCGGCGACGTAGTCGGCGTACTGCTTGTCGGCGAACCACTTGGACGTCCAGTCCGAGGTGATGCCGAGACGGAAGCCGTGCGGCTGGATCTTCTGTCCCATTTAGCGGGCACCTCCCTGGTTGCGACGTGCCCGACCGGAGCCGGTCTTCTCGGGCACGCTGGTCACCTCGATGGTGATGTGGCTCGTACGCTTACGCACGCGGAACGCACGACCCTGGGCACGCGGGCGGAAACGCTTGAGGGTCGGCCCCTCGTCGGCGTAGGCCGCCGTGACCACGAGGGTCCGGGGGTCCAGGTCGAGGTTGTTCTCGGCGTTGGCCATCGCGGAGGCGAGGACCTTGGCGACCGGCTCGCTGGCGGCCTGCGGGGCGAACCGCAGCGTGTTCAGCGCGTCGGCGGCGTCCTTGCCGCGGATGAGGTCGATCACACGACGCGCCTTCATGGGCGTGACGCGGACGAACTTGGCGGTGGCACGCGCGGAGAGCTTCTGCTCGGCCGTCGCCGTGCCGTCGTCGGTCTTCTTCGTATCAGTGCTCATCGACGCTTACTCTTCCGATCGTCCTTGATGTGCCCCTTGAACGTGCGCGTCGGCGCGAACTCGCCGAGCTTGTGACCCACCATCGAGTCGGACACGAACACGGGCACATGCTTGCGGCCGTCATGGACGGCGAACGTGTGGCCGATGAAATCGGGCAGGATCGTCGAGCGCCGCGACCAGGTCTTGATGACCTGATGCGTGCCCTTGTCGTTCTGCACGTCCACCTTCGCGAGGAGGTGTTCGTCGACGAACGGACCCTTCTTGAGACTACGAGGCATCCTAGTTTCCCTCCTTAACGCTTCTTACCGGTGCGACGGCGACGGACGATCATGCTGTCACTCGCCTTGTTGGGCTTGCGGGTCCGGCCCTCGGGCTGGCCCCACGGGCTGACGGGGTGACGTCCACCGGACGTCTTACCCTCGCCACCACCATGCGGGTGGTCGACGGGGTTCATGACCACGCCACGGACGGTCGGGCGAACGCCCTTCCACCGCATGCGGCCGGCCTTACCCCAGTTGATGTTGGCCTGCTCGGCGTTGCCGACCTCGCCGATCGTGGCGCGGCACCGCACGTCGACCCGGCGGATCTCACCGGAGGGCATGCGGAGGGAGGCGTAGGTCCCCTCCTTACCGAGCAGCTGGATGCCGGCGCCGGCGGCGCGGGCCATCTTGGCGCCGCCGCCCGGACGGAGCTCCACCGCGTGCACCACGGTGCCTGCGGGGATGTTCCGGAGCGGGAGGTTGTTGCCGGTCTTGATGTCGGCGCCTGCACCCGACTCGACCTTCATGCCCTGCTTCAGGTTGCGCGGGGCGAGGATGTACCGCTTCTCGCCGTCCGCGTAGTGCAGGAGGGCGATGTTGGCGGTGCGGTTCGGGTCGTACTCGATGTGCGCGACGGTGGCGAGCACGCCGTCCTTGTCATTACGACGGAAGTCGATGACGCGGTACTGGCGCTTGTGGCCACCGCCCTTGTGGCGGCTGGTGATACGGCCGTGACCGTTGCGGCCGCCGGTCTTGCTCAGCGGGCGCAGCAGCGACTTCTCGGGCGTCGAGCGGGTGATCTCGGCGAAGTCCGAGACGCTCGAGCCGCGACGACCGGGGGTCGTGGGCTTGTACTTGCGGATAGCCATGAGGTTCTCTCGTCCTTAACTCTTCCCGCCGTCAGGCGGTCAGACCCGGGATCTCGATGGGCTTGCTGTCGGCCGCGAGGGTCACGATGGCGCGCTTGGTGCTCTTGCGCTGTCCGTACCCGGTGCGGGTGCGCTTGCGCTTGCCCTGACGGTTGGCGGTGTTCACGGACTCAACGGTGACGCCGAAGATCTCCTGGATGGCGATCTTGATCTGCGTCTTGTTGGCGCCCGGGGCGACCTGGAACGTGTACACGCCCTGCTCGAGCAGGCCGTAGGCCTTCTCGGAGACGACCGGGGCGAGGATCACGTCCCGGGGATCGGCGACGGTGCTCACTTGTCGGCCTCCTTCGCTGCCTTGCCGGCGAACGCACGGCTCGCCTGCGTGACGAACGCGTCCAGAGCCTCGACCGAGAACACGACGTCGTCAGCGTGGAGCACGTCGTAGGTGTTGAGCTGATCCGGAGCGATCGGATGGACGTGATCGAGGTTGGCCACGGAACGCCATGCGGCGACGTCCTCACGACCGACGACGATCAGGATCTTCTTGCGGTCGGACAGGGTGCCCAGGAAGTCGCGGACACCGGCCGTCGACGGCTTCTGTCCCTCGACGAACTCGGTCACCACGTGGAGGCGATCGGCCGAGACCCGGTCGGAGAGGGCACCGCGGAGCGCGGCGGCCTTCATCTTCTTGGGGGTGCGCTGCGAGTAGTCACGCGGCTTCGGGCCGTGGACGGTGCCGCCGCCGGTGTAGGCGGGGGCGCGGGTCGAACCCTGACGGGCGCGGCCGGTGCCCTTCTGGCGGAACGGCTTGCGGCCGCCGCCGCGGACCTCGCCACGGGTCTTGGTCGAGTGCGTGCCCTGACGCGCCGCGGCGAGCTGAGCCACCACGACCTGGTGCATCAGGGGCAGGTTGGGCTCGACGCCGAAGATCTCGGCGGGGAGCTCGACCGAACCGTCGGTCTTGCCCGCCGGGGTACGGACGTCCAGCTTGAGGTTCACGGTGTTCTCCGTGGTGGTCATGCGCGCGCACCGCCCTTCACTGCGGAACGGACCATCACGAGGCCGCCGTTACGACCCGGGATGGCTCCCTTGATGAGGAGGACGCCGGCCTCGGCGTCCACCTTGTGGACCTTGAGGTTCATGGTGGTCACGCGATCGTTGCCCATGCGGCCGGCCATCGACTTGCCCTTGAAGACGCGGCCCGGGGTCGATGCCCCGCCGATAGAACCCGGCTTGCGGTGCACGGCCTGCGTACCGTGCGAGGCACCCTGGCCGGCGAAGCCGTGGCGCTTCATGGTACCGGCGAAGCCCTTGCCCTTGGAGGTGCCGGTGACGTCGACGAACGCGCCGTCCTCGAACACGTCGGCGCCGATCTCCTGGCCGATCTCGAACCCGGCGGCCTGCTCGGCGTTGTCGAGTCGGATCTCGGCGAGGTGACGACGGGGGGTGACCCCGGCCTTATCGAACTGGCCGGCCACCGGCTTGGTGACCTTGCGGGGGTCGATCGCGCCGAACGCGATCTGGACGGCGTCGTAGCCGTCGGTCTCTTGGGTACGGATCCCGGTCACGACGCACGGCCCGGCCTTGACGACGGTAACCGGAACCACCCGGTTGTTCTCGTCGAAGACCTGGGTCATGCCGAGCTTGGCGCCCAGGATTCCCTTGATCTCGGTGTTAGTCATCTGTTCACTGTCTCCGCTGCACGTTGCTTGCTGACCGCTACGCGGTCGGAGGTCACTGGATGTTGACGTCGACGCTGGCAGGCAGGTCGATACGCATGAGAGCGTCCACGGTCTTCGGCGTGGGGTCGAGAATGTCGATCAACCGCTTGTGGGTACGCATCTCGAAGTGCTCACGCGAATCCTTGTACTTGTGCGGCGAGCGGATGACGCAGTAGACGTTCTTCTCGGTGGGCAGCGGCACGGGACCGACGACACGAGCACCCGTACGGGTCACCGTCTCGACGATCTTGCGGGCCGAGGCGTCGATAGCTTCATGGTCGTAGGCCTTGAGCCGGATGCGGATCTTTTGTCCCGCCACTTCGTCCTCTTCTCCTCCCGCCCGTGAGGGCGGCTGTCGTAAGCGCCCTCGCTGCGCGGGGACACTGTGTGTTCGCTTGTCATGTGTGACACCGTCAGACCGTCTACCACCCGGTCCCGTGCATCGGTGCTCCATCGTGGAGGACCCCGCCGCGCGCCCACGGGCATGACACGACTACGAGACCTCCAGAGGACGGAGTGCCACATCGCTCGCGCGAGGCGAGGATGACGGCGGACCGATCCGCTGCCGCTGTTGACGTGTCACGACGCGTCCACGCGGTCGGGCGTGTCGCCCTCCCGCTTTTCCGGCGGGTGATCACTCACCCGCCCCGGTCGTGCTCGCCCGACCAACCCGACTCTCCCCGGGGCCCATCGGGCCCATACGGGATCGCCGCCTTGTCCGGGCAACTTGACCAGTATGCAGTACATCGGCCGGAAGGGCAAAATCCCGGACGTCCCGGCGTCCTCGGGTGCGTCACGGACCCCGGCACGACGACCGGGTACTTCGGTAGCGTCGGGACGACCAGAGTCCACACTCGGAGGAGACCACATCGTGAACAGCAGACGCGAGCCGCGGGACCCCGCCGCCTACAAACGGGACAGGCGGCAGGCGGTCCTGCGCCACCATCCGGACGCGGGCGGCGATCCCGATGAACTCTTCCGGGCACTCGCGGAAGTCGACCGCCGGCACGGGGTATCCGGTCCCGGGTACGACGCGCACGGCGCGAGTGCCGAACAGGTCGCCGCCGTCGCCGCGGCCGCGCTCGCCGGAGTCGCCGCGGTGGGGTTGTCGATCGCGATGACCATCCTCGGTCGTCGCAGGTAGTTCGGTCGCCGCAGGTAGCTCGCTCGTCGCACGAAACTCGGTCGCCTCAGATAAACCGGTCGTCTACTCCCCCGGGCACGCGTGAACCACCGCGAAATGCGGGAAGGGCGCCCCACCTGACGGTGGGGCGCCCTTCCTCGATCGACCCGGGGATTCACCCGGACCGAGCGGTCAGTGGATCACTTGATGATCTTGGTGACCTGTCCGGCGCCGACGGTGCGGCCACCCTCGCGGATCGCGAAGCGCAGGCCCTCATCCATGGCGACCGGCTGGATGAGCTCGACGCTCATCTCGGTGTTGTCGCCCGGCATGACCATCTCGGTGCCCTCGGGGAGGGTCACGACGCCGGTCACGTCCGTGGTACGGAAGTAGAACTGCGGGCGGTAGTTGTTGAAGAACGGCGTGTGACGGCCGCCCTCGTCCTTGGACAGGATGTACGCCTGGCCCTCGAACGTGGTGTGCGGGGTGTAGGCGCCCGGCTTGATGACGACCTGGCCACGCTCGACGTCCTCGCGCTTGAGACCACGGACGAGCAGACCGACGTTGTCGCCGGCCTCGCCGTAGTCGAGCAGCTTACGGAACATCTCGATGCCCGTGATGGTGGTCTTGGTGGCCTTATCCTTGATGCCGATGAGCTCGACATCCTCGTTCACGTTGATCTGGCCACGCTCGATACGACCGGTGACGACGGTGCCACGACCGGTGATCGTGAAGACATCCTCGACGGGCATGAGGAACGGCTTGTCGGTCTCACGCTCGGGATCCGGGACGGAGTCGTCGCAGGCCTGCATGAGGTCGACGATGGCCTGGACCCACTTCGGGTCACCCTCGAGCGCCTTGAGCGCCGAGATGTGGACGACCGGAGCGTCCTCGTCGAAGTCCTGCGACGCCAGCAGCTCGCGGACCTCCATCTCGACGAGCTCGAGGATCTCCTCGTCGTCGACCATGTCGCACTTGTTCAGGGCGACGAGGATGTAGGGCACACCGACCTGACGGGCGAGCAGCACGTGCTCACGGGTCTGCGGCATGGGGCCGTCGGTGGCCGCCACGACGAGGATCGCGCCGTCCATCTGGGCGGCACCGGTGATCATGTTCTTGATGTAGTCGGCGTGACCGGGGGCGTCGACGTGCGCGTAGTGGCGCTTCTCGGTCTGGTACTCGACGTGGGAGATGTTGATCGTGATACCACGAGCCTTCTCCTCCGGCGCCTTGTCGATCTCGTCGAACGCGAACGCGTCGTTGAGGTCGGGGTAGGTGTCCGCCAGAACCTTGGTGATGGCCGCGGTGGTGGTGGTCTTGCCGTGGTCGACGTGACCGATGGTGCCGATGTTTACGTGCGGTTTGGTCCGCTCGAACTTCGCCTTCGCCACTTGGTGTCCTCCTGGACTGGTCTGTCCCCACCTGGAGGTGGGCACTGCTTTGTGTGGGATCTGATCTTACTCATCGTGCCGTGTTGAGCACGAACCGGCGGCCACCCGGAGGTTCGACCGTGCGCCGCCGGCATCGGCCCCACCCCGCCTGACGGCGGGGCGGGACCAGTACCGGTTACTCGCCGGTCGCCTTGGCGATGATCTCCTTGGCCACGCCCGCCGGAACCTCGGCGTAGTGGGAGAAGACCATCGAGTAGTTGGCCCGGCCCTGCGTCTTCGACCGGAGGTCGCCGACGTAGCCGAACATCTCGGACAGAGGCACGTGGGCCTTGACGACGCGGGCGCCGGAGCGCTCCTCCATCGCCTGGATCTGGCCGCGGCGGGAGTTGATGTCGCCGATGACGTCACCCATGTAGTCCTCGGGCGTGACGACCTCCACGGCCATCAGCGGCTCCAGGATCACGGGCTGGCACTTACGGGCGGCCTCCTTGAAGGCCATGGAGCCCGCGACCTTGAACGCCATCTCGGACGAGTCGACCTCGTGGTACGCGCCGTCGACGAGCGTCGCCTTGACGTTGACCATCGGGTAGCCGGCGAGGATGCCGTACTGCATGGCGTCCTTGATGCCGGCGTCCACGGAGGGGATGTACTCCTTGGGCACGCGGCCACCGGTGACCTTGTCGCTGAACTCGTAGGTCTCGCCGGCTTCGACGGCCTCCTGGTCCAGCGGGCCGAGCGCGATCTGCACCTTCGCGAACTGACCGGAACCACCGGTCTGCTTCTTGTGGGTGTAGTCGAACTTGTCGATCGAGCCCTTGATGGTCTCGCGGTACGCGACCTGCGGCTTGCCGACGTTGGCCTCGACCTTGAACTCGCGCTTCATCCGGTCGACGAGCACGTCCAGGTGGAGCTCGCCCATTCCGCCGATGACGGTCTGTCCGGTCTCCTCGTCCAGCCGCACGGAGAACGTCGGATCCTCACGGGCCAGCTTCTGGATGGCCGTGCCGAGCTTCTCCTGGTCGGCCTTGGTCTTGGGCTCGATGGAGACGTCGATGACCGGGTCCGGGAAGGTCATGGACTCGAGGATGACCTGGTTGTTCAGGTCACACAGTGTGTCACCCGTCGTGGTGTCCTTCAGCCCGATGAACGCGTAGATGTGGCCGGCGACGGCCTCCTCCACGGGCATCTCCTTGTTGGCGTGCATCTGGAAGAGCTTGCCGACGCGCTCCTTCTTCCCCTTGGTCGCGTTCTGCACCTGGGTGCTCGGGTCGATGCGGCCCGAGTAGACACGGACGAAGGTCAGCTCACCGAAGAACGGGTGCACGGCGATCTTGAACGCGAGCGCCGCGAACGGCTCGTCCTTGGACGGCTTGCGGAGGATCTCCGTCTCCTCGTCCCCGACCTTGTGGCCGTGGACCTCGCCGACGTCCAGCGGGTTGGGGAGGTAGGCGATGACGGCGTCGAGCAGCGGCTGGATGCCCTTGTTCTTGTACGCCGAACCACACAGCACCGGGTAGATCTCGGCGTTGACGACCATCTTGCGGATCGCTGCCTGGATCTCGTCCTTCGTCAGCTCCTCGCCACCGAAGTACTTCTCCATCAGCGCCTCGTCGCTCTCGGCGACGGACTCGAGGAGCTTCTCGCGGTACTCCTCGGCCTTCTCCTGCAGGTCGGCCGGGATGTCCTGCACCTGCGCCTCGGTGCCGATGTCGGTCTTGCCGGGCCAGACGAGCGCCTTCATCTCGACGAGGTCGACGACACCGTCGAACTCGTCCTCGGCGCCGATCGGGAGCTGCAGGACCAGCGGCTTCGCGCCGAGACGGTCGACGATGGTCTGGACCGTGTAAAAGAAGTCCGCGCCCATCTTGTCCATCTTGTTGACGAAGCAGATGCGGGGCACGTCGTACTTCTCGGCCTGACGCCAGACCTGCTCGGACTGGGGCTCGACGCCCTCCTTGCCGTCGAAGACGGCGACGGCGCCGTCCAGGACGCGCAGGGACCGCTCCACCTCGACGGTGAAGTCGACGTGGCCCGGGGTGTCGATGATGTTGATCTGGTTGTTGGACCAGAAACAGGTGACGGCGGCGGACGTGATCGTGATGCCGCGCTCTTTCTCCTGCTCCATCCAGTCGGTGGTCGACGCACCGTCGTGCGTCTCGCCTGCCTTGCGGTTGACACCCGTGTAGAACAGGATGCGCTCGGTGACGGTGGTCTTACCGGCGTCGATGTGCGCCATGATGCCGATGTTGCGGACCTTGTTGAGGTCGGTCAGCACGTCCTGTGCCACGGATTCTCCCGAATGTGAGTCGTCGGTGGCCCGTGCGGTCGCTGTCGACCGTCCGAACCGGGTCGGTAGTGCTGCCGGTACCTGCACGCGGGGCGTGAGGTACGGGCCTTGATCAATGATGCCACCCGGCGGGTGACAACGGGACCCTGGCCGGGGGGACGTGGATACCCACGCCCCGGCCCGGGTCCCGACGCGTCACCAGCGGTAGTGAGCGAACGCCCGGTTTGCCTCGGCCATCTTGTGGGTGTCCTCGCGGCGCTTGACCGCGGCACCCAGACCGTTGGAGGCGTCCAGGATCTCGTTGGCCAGACGCTCGACCATCGTGTTCTCACGACGCTGCCGGGAGAACGTCACCAGCCAGCGCATCGCCAGGGTCGTCGAACGACCGGGGCGGACCTCGACGGGCACCTGGTAGGTGGCGCCGCCGACACGACGGGAGCGGACCTCGAGAGCCGGCTTGACGTTGTCGAGCGCCTTCTTGAGGGTGATGACCGGATCGGTTCCGGTCTTCTCGCGGCAGATCTCCAGCGCGGAGTAGACGATGCGCTCGGCGGTCGTCTTCTTGCCGTCGAGGAGGATCTTGTTCACGAGCTGGGTGACCAGCGGCGACCCGTAGACCGGGTCGTTGATCAGCTGGCGCTTGGGGGCGGGACCCTTACGAGGCATTACTTCTCCTTCTTGGCGCCGTAGCGAGAGCGGGCCTGCTTGCGGTCCTTCACACCCTGGGTGTCGAGCGAGCCGCGGATGATCTTGTAGCGCACACCCGGGAGGTCCTTCACACGACCGCCACGCACGAGCACCATGGAGTGCTCCTGCAGGTTGTGGCCCTCACCGGGGATGTAGGCGGAGACCTCGATACCGGTGGTCAGGCGCACACGGGCGACCTTACGGAGCGCGGAGTTCGGCTTCTTGGGGGTCGTGGTGTACACGCGGGTGCACACGCCGCGACGCTGAGGCGAACCCTTGAGGGCAGCCGTCGACGTCGCCGACTTCTTGTCCTGGCGGCCCTTGCGGACCAGCTGGTTGATGGTTGGCATGAACCGACTTTCTCTAGCTGGCGGCCTCCACTGGGGGCGACCACCGGTCACTGGGACGTTGCTCGTATCCGGACTCTCGCGCGCCTGTCGCCGCGCACAGCCGACCACGTCAGCCGCTCTCGCTGGCCTACCGGGCACGATCCTCCAGCTCGCGTACTGCGAGCACGATGGTCAAGCCTAACCGCCGGGGGATGCAGTGGTCAAAATGGGCCGTTCGCGGCGTCGCGCGCGGGCGGCGCACCGGCCTCGTCGAGGACCATGTCCACCGTGTGGGCCCAGAATCGCACGATCTTGTCACGCCGCGCCGAGTCGTCGGACAGGACGTCCGCGAGCCCCAGGCCCCGGGCGAGGTCCAGGGTGGTCTGGAGTGCGCGCCGGATCCGGACGTCACCCGGGTCGCGCCCCAGGGCGGCGGCGGCGATGGACAGGACCTCACGCGACATGTGGTTCTCGAGCGGGAGCACGCGGTCCCTGAGGGCGGGATCGGAGGCCGCCGCGGTCCAGACGTGGAGCGCGGCCTTGAACAGGTCGGAAGTGTAGTGCCCGACTATGAGCCGGACCACGGCGACCGTCCGCTCGGGTCCGGGCTCGGGCAGGTCGAGACCCACGCTCCGGACGTCCTCGAGTCGCTGTTCGATCATGTGCCCGAGCGCGGCGGTGATGAGGTCCTCGCGCGTCGGGAAGTGGTGCTGGGCGGCGCCCCGTGAGACGCCGGCGGCGGCGGCCACCGCACCCACGGTGGTCGCCGCCCAGCCCTGCGTCGCGAGGAGGTCGATCGAGGCACCGAGCAGACGCTCCCGCGTGATACGGCTTCTGTCCTGCTTGGGGGCGCGCTGCTCGGGTGCCGTCATGTGTCCTCCTGTTACCAGTCCTGCTCGTCGTAGATGATCACTCCGCGGATGTTGTTGCCGTCGCGCATGTCCTGGTACCCCTGGTTGATCTCCTCCAGGCGGTACGTCTTGGTGACGAGCTCGTCGAGCTTGAGGTTCCCGGCGCGGTACTGGTGGAGCAGGTGCGGGATCTGCTTGCGCGGGCCGGTCCCCCCGAAGATGGCGCCCTGGAGGGTCTTCTGCTGCATCGCCAGGTCGAGGATGGAGATCTGAGCGTCGACGGCCATCATGTCCCCGAGCCCCACGACCACACACCGTCGCCCCTTGCCCGTCAAGGTGAGACCGGGCAGGAGATCGTTACCGTTGACGACGCCCATGGTGAGGATGACCAGATCGGCCATCCGACCCCAGCTGATCTCCCCGACCAGTGCCATCGCCTCGTCCATGGAGGCGCAGGTGTGGGTGGCACCGAACTCCATGGCCTTCTCGCGCTTGAACTCGACCGGGTCGACGGCGACGATCGCGCGCGCTCCTGCGGCTGCGGCGCCCTGGACCGAGTTGATACCGATCCCGCCGATGCCCACGACGACGACGACGTCGCCCTCCTTGGCGCCGCCGATCTCGGTCGCCGATCCCCAGCCCGTGGCGACGCCGCAGCCCAGCAGGGCCGCCTTGTCGAGCGGGATGTCCTTCTCGATCTTGACGACGGAGGACTGGTGGACGGTCACGTACGGCGAGAACGTCCCGAGGACACACATCGAGGCGACCGGCTCACCCGCGGCGGTGTGGACCCGGTAGGTGTCGTCGCTGATCGCGCGGCCGGTCAGCAGGCCGGCACCATTGTCACAGAGGTTCTGGAGCCCCTCCGCGCAGGGCGGGCAGGTGCCGCAGGCGGGGATGAACGCCAGGACGACGTGGTCACCCTCCTCGATTCCGGTGACGCCCTCCCCGACCTTGGTGACGACACCGGCACCCTCGTGCCCGCCGATGATGGGGTAGGTCTCGAACTGCAGGTCACCGGTGAGCAGGTGCTCGTCCGAGTGGCAGAGGCCGGACGCGGCCAGCTTGACCTGGACCTCACCGACCCGGGGATCGCCCAGATCGACCTCGACGACCTCCCAGCCGTCCTGCTTGGGCTCCCTGATGATGGCGGCCTTGGTGCGCATGCGTTTGCTCCTCGTGCGAAGGGGGTGATGTGGCACTGGTCACGTGACCAGTGCCACATCACACGCTACTCGGTGGCGGTCGCCCAGGAGGGCTGTCTGCGTTCCAGGAACGCGGTCATCCCCTCGGCGACCTCGGGGGTGGTGAACAGGCGGGCGGTGACCCCCGCCAGCTCCTCTCCGCGCGCGTCGAGTTCGGCGAGCACAGGCGCTGCGAGCAGCGCCTTGTTCTCCCTGAGTCCCTGGGGTGAGCAGGGCCGGAACGCGGCCACGAGCTCGTCGACCGCGCCCCGGACGTCCTCGACCGCCTCGGAGAGCAGCCCGATCCGCAGCGCGTGCGCGGAGTCGAACTTCTCCCCCTTCAGCAGGGCTCGCGCGAGGTCCCTCGAACCCACGCGCGCGGCCAGCGGCACGGAGATCATCGCCGCCGCCAGCCCGAGGCGCACCTCGGTCAGCGCGAAGGACGAGGCCGGGCCGGCGATCGCGAAATCGCACGCCGACACCAGTCCCATTCCGCCCGCGCGCACATGGCCGTCGACCGCGGCGATCACCGGCTTCGGGTGGGAGAGGATCGCCCGGAGCAGGCCCAGGAAGATCCGGGTCCGCTCGGCGGCCTGCTCCTCGGGGCTCCCCTGGCTGGCGGAGGCCTCCGACAGATCCGCCCCGGCGCAGAACGTCCCTCCGGCGTGCCCGAGGACAACGACGCGGGCGGCGTCGTCCCCGGCGGCCCGGTCGAGCGCCGCATGGAGCTGCTCGACCAGGGCGGTCGAGATGGCGTTGCGGTTGTGCTGCGAGTCCAGGGTGAGGCGGGCTGCGCCTCCACGGACCTCGTAGTGCACCAGGGTCTGGTCGCCAGCCGTCTGATCACTCACCGCGGCCACCTCAGTAGCTCTTCGGCAGCCCGAGCGAGTGCTGGGCCACGTAGTTGAGGATCATCTCCCGGCTGACCGGCGCGATGCGGGGCAGACGCGACGCGGCGAGCATTCCGGCCAGTCCGTACTCGACCGACAGCCCGTTGCCGCCGAGGGTCTGGATGGCCTGGTCCACGGTGCGGGCCGAGACCTCACCGGAGGCGTACTTCGCCATGTTGGCGGCCTCGCCGGCGAGGTCGTCACGGCCGGCGTCCACCAGGGCCGCGGCCTTGCGCATCATCAGTCGCGCCAGCTCGAGCTCGATCTTGCACTGCGCCAGCGGGTGCGACACGCCCTGGTGCGCGCCGATGGGGGTCTTCCACACGGTGCGCTCGTTGGCGTACTTGGTGGCCCGGTCCATGGCGAAGCGGGCGGTGCCCACGGCCATGCCCGAGGCCATGATGCGCTCGGGGTTGAGGCCGGCGAACAGCATGAGCAGCGCCGTGTCGCCGTCGCCGATGAGCGCCTCGGCGGGCAGCCGGACGTCGTCGAAGTACAGCTGGAACTGCCGCTCGGGGGTCCGCACCTCGGTGGGGATGTGTGTCTTGGCGAGGCCCGGGGCGTCGGTGGGGACCATGAACAGGGCCGGCTGGAGCTTGCCGCTGGTGGCGCCCTCGAGGCGGGCGACGACGAGGATGGCGTCGGCCTGGTCGACACCGGAGATGTACGTCTTCTGCCCACTGAGCAGGAAGTCGGAGCCGTCGCGGCGGGCCGTGGTGGTGATGGCGTGCGAGTTGGACCCGGCGTCGGGCTCGGTGATCGCGAAGGAGGTGATGGTCTCACCGGAGGCGATGCCCGGCAGCCACCGCTTCTTCTGCTCCTCGGTGCCGAATCGCGAGATGATCGTGCCGTTGATGGCCGGCGAGACGACCATCATGAGCAGGCCGGCGCCCGCGGCGGAGAGCTCCTCCTCCACGATCGCGAGCTCGGTCATCCCGGCTCCACCGCCGCCGTACTCCTCGGGCAGGTTCACGCCGAGCAGGCCGAGCTTGCCGGCCTCGGTCCACAACTCGTCGGTGGTCTCCCCGGCGTCGGACTTGGACCGCATGTACTCGATGCCGTAGCGCGAGCCCAGGTCGAACGCGACCTTGCGCAGCGCCGTCTGCTCCTCCGTGTCGATGACGGGGTTGGGGATCTGTGAGATGTCGGTCATCGTGGTCACTCCTGGACGCTGGTGGTGTCGGTGCTGTCGGTGTCGGTGTCGGAATCGGAGACGACGGCGAGGATCGTCCCCGACTCGACCTGTGTGCCGACCTCCACGGGGAGCTCGGTGACGATGCCGTCGACGGCGGCCGAGATGGTGTGTTCCATCTTCATGGCCTCCATCCACAGCAGCGGCTGGCCGGCGGTGACGGTGTCACCGACGGAGACCGCGACGCGGATGACCGCACCGGGCATGGGCGCGAGCAGCGAGCCGGCGGCGACCTCTGCGGCGGGATCCGTGTAGCGGGGCGGCTCGATGAGCGAGACGGGGCCGAGCGGCGAGTCGACCTCGACCACGGTGTCCGCGCCCGGGGTCTCGTAGCGGGCCACGGTGAAGACGCGGCGCACTCCCCTGACCTCGAGCACGGCGGAGTCGGGGCCCACCTCCTCGACGGTGACGACATCGGCCAGGTCCCCTTCGGGGCGGGCGCCGGAGCGCTCGCGAATGTAGGCCACCTCGAGCTCGTCCTCGCCGTGACGGAACGTCCGCTTCTGCAGGGTGCGTCCGACGTTGCGGAACCCGGCCTGGGCCAGTGCCACCGGTCCGGCGAGGTGGTCGGCGGTGCCGGAGACCACTGCCGCGGCCAGCGCCGAGATGGCGACGGCCTCGTCGTCCGCGAGCGGCGCGGCGAGCGACTCGGCACCGTGGTCGTCGAGGAACGCCGTCGACAGGTTCCCGGCGATGAACTCCGGGTGCCGCAGCACGCGGACGAGCTGGGCCCGGTTGGTGGTCAGCCCGTGGACCTGTGCCCGGGCCAGGGCGCCGGCGAGGGAGGCGCAGGCCTCCGCGCGGGTGCGGCCGTAAGAGATGACCTTGGCGAGCATCGGGTCGTAGTGGACGCCGATGAGGGCGCCGTCGGGGCCCGGCTCGACACCGCTGTCCACCCGGATGCCCGGGCGGTGGGGCCCTTCGAAGCTCGAGGAGACCCCGGGGACGTCGAGCGCCCAGAGAGTTCCCGACCCCGGCGTGTAGTCGTTCGCCGGGTCCTCGGCGTACAGGCGGGCCTCCAGCGACCAACCGTGGGCGGCCGGCGGCTCGGCGGACGGCAGCGGCAGTCCGGCGGCCACGTCGAGTTGCAGGGCGACCAGGTCGAGACCGGTGGTGGCCTCGGTGACCGGGTGCTCCACCTGGAGGCGGGTGTTCATCTCGAGGAAGAAGAACTCGCCGTCGTCGGTGGCGAGGAACTCGACCGTTCCGGCGCCGGTGTACCCGATCGCGGAGGCGGCGTCGCGGGCCGCGGTGTAGAGCGCCTCCCGCATCCCCGGGGTCCGCTCGACGAGGGGACTGGGGGCCTCCTCGATGACCTTCTGGTGGCGGCGCTGGATGGAGCACTCGCGCTCCCCCACCGCCCAGACGGTGCCGTTCGAGTCGGCCACGATCTGGACCTCGATGTGGCGGCCACGCTCGAGGTAGCGCTCGCAGAACACGGCGTCGTCGCCGAACGCGGACTTGGCCTCGCGCTGCGCGCCTGCGATCTCATCGTGCAGGGAGTCGAGGGTGCGGACGATCCGCATGCCGCGACCGCCGCCACCGGCGGAGGCCTTGACCAGCACCGGGAGCATGTCCTCGGTGACGTCGGCGGGCTCGAGGTCGCTGAGCATCGGCACGCCGGCCTCGCCCATCATCTTCTTGGCCTCGATCTTGGAACCCATGGCCTCGATGGCGGCGACCGGCGGGCCGACCCAGATCAGGCCGGCGTCGATCACGTCGCGGGCGAACCCGGCGTTCTCGGACAGGAAGCCGTATCCCGGGTGGATCGCGTCGGCGCCGGCCGCCTTGGCGGCGGCGATGACGAGGTCACCGCGCAGGTAGGTCTCGGCCGGGGTGTTCCCGGGGAGGCGGACTGCGGCGTCGGCCTCACGGGTGTGGGGCGCCTCGGCATCGGCGTCGGAGAACACGGCGACCGTGGTCATGCCGAGTGCGCGGGCGGTGCGGTGGACGCGTCGGGCGATCTCGCCGCGGTTGGCCACCAGGACTGACGTGATTGGAGTCGGGGTCGGTGAATTCTGCATGGTTTCGTTCCTCACATCCGGAAGACGCCGAAGCGGTCGGTTCCGGCGACTTCTCCGGAGTGGATCGCGGACAGGCTGAGGCCCAGCACCGTCCGGGTGTCGCGGGGGTCGATGACGCCGTCGTCGTAGAGCATCCCGGACAGGAACGCCGGCAGAGACTCCTTCTCGATCTGGTCGGCGATCGCGGTCTTGAGACCGTCGATGGTCTCCTGGTCCATCTCCTGACCACGGGCGGCGGACGCGGCCGCGGCAACGGAGGTGACCACGTCGGCGAGCTGCTGCCCGCCCATGACCGCGGACTTGGCGCTGGGCCAGGTGTAGAGGAACCGCGGGTCGAACGCGCGGCCGCACATGCCGTAGTGGCCGGCGCCGTACGAGGCGGCCGTGATGAGTGACAGGTGCGGCACCTCGGAGTTGGAGACCGCGTTGATCATCATCGCGCCGTGCTTGATGATGCCGCCGCGCTCGTACTCGGAGCCGACCATGTACCCGGTGGTGTTGTGCATGAACAGCAGCGGGGTGTCGTAGCGGTTGGCCAGCTCGATGAACTGGGTGGCCTTCTGAGCCTCCTCGCTGAACAGGACGCCGCGGGCGTTGGCGATGATGCCCACCGGGTAGCCGTGGATCTCCGCCCAGCCGGTCACGAGACTCGCGCCGTACATCGGCTTGAACTCGTCGAAGTCACTGCCGTCCACGACCCGGGCGATGATCTCACGCGGGTCGAACGGGATCTTGAGGTCCTCGGGGACGATCCCGAGCAGGTCCTCGCCGCTGTAGAGCGGCTCGATGACCTCCGCGCGCGGGGTGCGTCCCTGCTTGGACCAGTTGAGCCGGCGCACGATGCCCCGCGTGATGCGGGCGGCGTCGGCCTCGTCGTGGGCGAAGTGGTCCGCGAGACCGGAGACGCGGGCGTGCATCTCGGCGCCACCGAGGGTCTCCTCGTCGGCGATCTCACCGGTCGCGGCTTTGACCAGCGGCGGGCCGGCGAGGAAGACCTTGGAGCGCTCCTCGATCATCACGACGTGGTCGCTCATGCCCGGCACGTACGCGCCGCCGGCGGTGGAGTTGCCGTAGACCACGGCGATGGTGGGGATGCCGGCCTTGGACAGTCGTGTGAGGTCGCGGAAGAGGGCGCCACCGGGGACGAACACCTCTTTCTGCGTGGGCAGGTCGGCGCCGCCGGACTCGACGAGGCTGATGACCGGGAGTCGGTTCTTCTGCGCGACGTCGTTGAGGCGGAGGATCTTGCGCAGCGTCCAGGGGTTGGACGTGCCGCCCTTGACCGTGGGGTCGTTGGCGATGAGGAGGCACTCGACGCCCTCGACCACGCCGATCCCGGCCACCACGGAGGCGCCGGTCTGGAAGTCGGACCCCCACGCGGCGAGTGCGCACAGTTCGAGGAACGGGGACTCCCGGTCGAGGATCATGTCGATCCGCTCGCGGGCGGTGAACTTGCCGCGCTCGCGGTGGCGGGCGACCTTGCGCTCGCCACCGCCGGCCAGCGCGGGTTCGAGGTCGGTGGCGAGCTGGTCGAGCTTGCCCTCCATGGCCTGCCTCGCGGCGCCGAACTCGGCGCTGGTGGTGTCCAGTGTGGAACGGAGGATTGTCATGCCGTGTACCCCAAACGTCGTCCGGCGAGGGTGGTCAGGATTTCGGTCGTGCCGCCACCGATGCCCAGGAGTCGGACATCGCGGTATTGGCGGCTGACCTCGGACTCGGACATGAAGCCGAGCCCTCCGAAGAGCTGCACCGCCTGGCCCGCGACCCATTCGGCGCACTCGACGGCGGTGTTCTTGGCGAAGCAGACCTCGGCGATGGCGTCGTGTCCCGACACCGCCAGGTTCACGCAGTGGTGCGTGTAGGTGCGGGCGAGGTCGATGCGACGGGCCATCTCGGTGACCGTGTTCTGCACGGCCTGCCGGGACAGCAGCGGGCGCCCGAAGGTCTCCCGCTCGCGGACCCAGTCCAGCGTGAGGTCGAGGCAGCGCTGTGCCTGGGAGTACCCCTGGGCGGCCAGCGCGGCGCGCTCGCCGACGAAGCCGATCGCGATCTGCGCGAAGCCGTCGTTCTCCGCGCCGACGAGGTTCTCCACCGGCACCCGACAGTCGATGAACGTCAGTTCGGCGGTGTCGGAGGCGCGCCAGCCGAGCTTGTCGAGCGGCGCCGAGATATGGAATCCCGGGGTGTCGGTGGGGATGACCAGCAGGCTCACACCCGCGGCGCCCTTGAGCTCGTCGCCCCCGGTGCGGACCGCGGTGACGACGAAGTCGGCGCGCGTCGCGGACGTGATGTAGGTCTTGGCACCGTTGACGACGTAGTGGTCACCGTCCCGCCGGGCCGTGGTGGTGAGGTGACCGACGTCCGATCCGCCACCGGGCTCGGTAATGGCCAGGGAGCCGATCATCTCGCCGGCGAGGGTCGGCTTGACCCAGCGCTCGACCTGCTCCGGGGTACCGGACTGGGCCAGGTGCGGGGTCGCGATGCCACAGGTGAACAGTGACGCGAACACGCCGCCGGACACACCGGCCTCGTGCAGCGCCTCGCACACGATCATCGAATCGATCGCGTCGCCGCCACCGCCGCCGACCCCCTCGGGGAACGGGACCCCGAGCAGGCCCAGCTCGCCGGCCTTGCGGTGCAACTCCCGCGGGATCGAGCCCGCGGCCTCCCACTCGTCGAGGTGGGGCAGGATCTCCCGCTCGGCGAAGCGGGTCGTGGTCTCGCGCAGCGCGAGGCGCTCGTCGGAGTACCAGGGGTCACCGGGTACGTGCGGTGGGATGTTCACTCGTTCTCCTTCGCGTGGGCCGAGGCGGCGGTCACGGGGGCGTTGATGTGGTCGGGGATGTCGACGACACGGGAGCGGAGCCACTCGGCCAGGCCCTTGGCCTGCGGGTCCCAGCGGTAGCCGTGGGCCACGCCCTTGCCGAGCAGTCCGTCGATGACGAAGTTGACCGCGCCCAGCTTGGGCAGCTCGTAGCGCTCGATCGGCAGGTCGGCGGCCTCGGGCAGGAGGCGGCGCACCTCGTCGACGGTGAGGGTGTCGCGCATCCAGGCGTAGGCCTCGGCGTCGCCGGCCCACAGCCCGATGTTGGCCGTGCCGCCCTTGTCGCCGGAGCGGGCCCCGAGGACGTCGCCCAGCGGGCGCCGGGTGGTCGGACCCGTCACCGGGTCGGACGGACCGAGCGGGTTGCCTTCGGCATCCAGGCCGTCGGAGGCGTGGCCGTCGCCCATCTCCTCCATCACGGCGGGCGGGTCGATGTCGACCCGGGTCCCGTCGGGCAGGACCGCGATGTGCGGCACCTCGTTCTGGTCGAGGTAGGCGGGGATGTACACGCCGTACGGTCCCCCGCGTCCGGGAGGGGCGCTCGGGGTGGCGCCCGGGTAGCTGGACAGGGTCATGGCTACCGCGGCGTCGGAGAACGCACGCCCGACGACGTCCTTGTCCGGGTCCCAGGCGACGATGGTCATCATCGCGGTCGCGGCGGCCTGGGTGTCGGCGTCGGGGTGGTCGGTGCGCTGGAGACGGAAGTCCATCTGCGCCGGCTCGCGCTCGAGCCCGGCCCGGAACTGACGCTCGACCAGAGCGGCCTTGTCCTCGATGTCCAGTCCCGTGAGCAGGAACGTGATCTCGTTGCGGAAACCACCGAGGCAGGTGACAGACACCTTTGTGGTGAGCGGGGCCGGCTCGCCCACGACGCCGGAGATCCGGACGCGGTCGGGCCCCTCCTGCTCCACGACGGCGGTGTCGAGGCGGGTGACGACGTCGGGGCCGCCGTAGCGCGCACCGGTCACCTCGTACAGCAGCTGCGAGGTCACGGTGCCGACGGTGACGGCTCCCCCGGTCCCCGCGTGCTTGGTGATGACGGAGGTGCCGTCGGCCGCGATCTCGGCGATCGGGAAACCGGGCTTCACCGGATCGACGATCTCGCCTCGGTTGAAGAAGGAGTAGTTTCCGCCGGTGGCCTGCGTGCCGCACTCGATGACGTGCCCCGCCGCGGTGGCGCCGGCCAGCGCGTCGAGATCGTCGCGGCCCCAGCCGAAGTGGCTGATGGCCGGCCCGACGATCACCGAGGCGTCGGTGACCCGGCCGGTGACCACGACGTCGGCCCCCGCGTCGAGGCAGCGTGCGATGCCGAAGGCACCCAGGTAGGCGTTGGCCGTGACCGGGAACCCGGCGTCGGCGGGGACGTCGAGCTCGCCGATCCGGCCGATGAGGTCGTCGCCCTCGACGTGGGCGACCTTCGCAGGCAGCCCCTGCCGGTCCGCGATCTCGCGGATGGCGTCCGCCAGCGCGGCCGGGTTGAGGCCGCCGGCGTTGGCGACGATCTTGACCTTCTTCTCCAGGGCCAGCGCGAGGCAGTCCTCGAGCTGGCGGAGGAAGGTCTTGGCGTAACCGAGCTCGGCGCTCTTCATCCGGTCGCGGCCGAGGATGAGCATGGTGAGCTCGGCGAGGTAGTCGCCGGTGAGGACGTCGAGTTCGCCGCCCTCGAGCATCTCGCGCATCGCGGAGATGCGGTCGCCGTAGAACCCGGACATGTTTCCGACCCGCAGTGGGGTGCTGTACACGGTCATGCTCGTGCTCCCTTCTCACGGCCGCCGCCGGGGAGTCCGGCGAACGCCTGGGCGATACGCATCCAGCCCAGCGCGTCCTCGCCGACCGCCTCGAGAGCGGTGTCGTCGAGGTGCACACGCTGGGTGACCAGCAGACAGAAGTCGAGGATCGGGCCCGTGACGCGCTGCTCGGCGTCGGCGGGCCCGAACTCCAGGACGGTGCCATCGGCCTGCGTGAGGGCGACGTGGACCTCGGAGGTGGGGGCCTCGAGCCCGTTCATCATGTAGGCGAAGTCGCGGGTCTTCCAGCCCAGGCGGGCGACGTGCGGGAGGGCGCCGAGGAAGGCCGGGTCGGTGTCGACGGCCACTCCGAGCGCGTCCGCGACGTCCACGCCGTGTGCCCAGGTCTCCATGATGCGGGCGGTGGTCATGGACTTGGACCGCATGGGCGGGCCGAACCACGGGATCTTCTCCCCCGGGTCCGCGGCCTTGAGGGCGTCGGCGAGCTCCCCCCGGGCGAGGCGCCAGCGCGCGAGGACCTCGTCGCGGCCGGTGGCGGCGATCTCGGCCGCGCCGGCGTCGACGAAGCCGGTGGGGTCGGTCATGGCCTTGTCCACCACGGCCTGGAAGGCCTCCGCGTCGCGGATGGCGGTGACGGAGACCTCGTCGGTCCAGGCCAGGTGGGCGATCTGCATGGCGACGTCCCAGCACTCGGCCGGGGACTCGGTGTTCCAGCGATCGGCCCCGGCGGTCTCGACGAGCTCGTCCACCCGGGCGCTGAGTGCGGCGAGGGCCGCGTGCGGATCCTCCGTCTCGGAGGGCTGGGGGTTGGTCATGGCGAGAACGATCCCACCTCCCCCGGAATAAAGCAAGCGCGCTTGCTTGCTTTTGGGCACACGCTTTGGGAGTCTGGGAATCGTGATCCCCGTCACTACCGACGCGGGACGCCCCTCGACCCCCTTTTACGCCCCCCCGACCCCCTTACGGAGACACCGTGCGCCCAGATCTCACCGGAATCGATCCTGTCGACCACGCCCTGGCCCGCCGCTGCTCGGTGGGTGACCTCCCCACCCGCGCGGCGGCCACGTTCGCGGACCGGACCGCGCTCACGGACGATGCCGGGTCGTGGACGTATCTCGAACTCGAGGCGATCTCCAACCGGTTCGCCCACGGGGTGACCGCGCACGGGATCGAGGCGGAGGAGCCGGTCGCGATCCTGTCGACGAACTGCCGCGAGTTCGTCGCCACCTACTTCGGGACGGCCAAGGCGGGGATGGTCTCGCTGCCCATCAACCTCCTGTCCGGGCTCGAGAACATCGCGCACGCCCTGACCGACTCGGGCACCCGCATCCTCGTCGTCCACGGCTCACTCGCAGAATTGGTGATGGGAGCGGTCGCCGCCATTCCCGCGATCCGCACGGTCGTCGTCGTCGGAGGCGTCCCCGACGGCCTGGAGGCCACCGCCGACGGTCCCGAGCTGATCGGGTGGGACGACCTCCTGGCCGACGACGACACCAATCCCGACACGGTGATCGGCGACCGTCAGGTCGTGCAGTGCCTCTACTCCTCCGGTACGACCTCACGCCCCAAGGGCGTCCTCACCTCGCACCTCGCGGTGACCATGGCCGCGCTCGGCAACGGGGCCATCTTCGGCCTCAACTGGGGAGCCGAGGCCTCGGTGACCGTCTGCCCGCTCCCCCTCTTCCACACCGCCGGCCTCAACGGGGTCCTGCTGTCCGCCGTCACCATGGGCGCAACCGTCCACCTCCTGCCGGGCTTCGACCCGGTCCAGTACGCCGACACCGTCGCCCGGGTCCGCGCCACCCACCTGGTGGGCCTGCCCCTCATGCTCGAGGCCCTCGCCGACGGCACCGACCGCGGCCTCGACCTCTCCTCGATCCGGTTCCTGCTCTACGCCATGGCCCCGATGTCGGAGGAGATGCGCCGACGCCTGGAGTCCGCGCTCCCGGACGCAAGGATGGTGCTGGCCTCGGGGATGAGCGAGTGCACCCCGGCCACCGTCATGCAGTGGCCCGAGCTCAACCCGGACAAGTCCGACTCCTGGGGCTACCCCACCCCGGTCGCGGAGAACCGGATCAGCGAACCGGGCGGTGCCGAGCTCATGCCCGTGGGCGAGGACGGCGAGATCGTCTACCGCGGACCGACGGTGATGGAGGGCTACTGGAACAACCCCGAGGCCAACGCCGCGGCGTTCGTGGGCGGCCGCCTGCACTCCGGTGACCTGGGACGCATCGACTCCGAGGGGGTCGTGTGGTTCGCCGACCGCGTCAAGGACATCGTCAAGTCCGGCGGCGAGAACGTCTCCTCGCTGCACGTGGAGCGGGTCCTCATGGACCACCCGCACGTCGCGGAGGTCGCCTGCGTCGGTCGCCCGGACCCCAAGTGGGGCGAGCTCGTGATCGCGGTCGTGGTGCCCGCCGAGGGCGCGCCGGCCGAGGCCGATCTCAAGGACTCGGTCATGGAGTTCGGCGCGGAGCGGCTCTCCCCCTCGCACCGGCCGCGCGACGTCGTGGTGGTCGACGCCATCCCCCGCACGGCGACCGGGAAGATCCGGAAGGTCGAGCTGCGCGCGGCGCGCTGACAGGTCCGGGTCAGGGGCCTACCTCGAGGAGCTCGCCGGGTATCTCCAGGCGAACGGTCGCGAGGTCGGCTCCGAGCCCCGGCCGCAGCACCTCGCCCCGAGGCGGGCGGGCGACGAGATTGACCGCCCGGAGATTCGGCAGCAGGTAGCGCCGGATGTCCATACCGTCGAGACCCGGGATGAGCTCACGGACCCGCTCGACGGTGAGCTCCCCGGCGAGCCAGGCGAACGCCGAGTCGTCCCAGGTCCACACCGCGATGTTGACCCCGCGGCCGACCACGCCACGGCGCACGCTCGCGACCGAGCCCAGGACGGCGGAGACGGGTTCCCCGCCCGGGACGGCGCCCGGGGACCACTGGGTCGGCAACTCCCCGGGCCCGATGGGCGCGGTCTCGGCCGGCACCGGGACCGCGACGCGGGCGCCGTCGGGCAGGACGACCGAGTGCCCCGACTCCCCCTGCGCCAGTGGGCGGGCGATCCGCACGGGCCGCCGGTCCTCCCGGGCCCCGCGGGTCATGGCGACCACCGCCACGACCTCCGGGGCCGGCTCCCCGCGCGCCCCGCTGATACGGACCCGGTCCGTGCCCTCCTGCGCCAGGCGGAGCGAATCGAGCCGCAACACCACGTCGGGAGCCGCGTAGCGGGCCCCGGCCACGCCGTCGAGGAGTTGGTCGGTGACGGTCCCGACGGTGACCGACCCGAAGGCGGACGGATGGCGCGTGACGACCGCGCACCCGTCGTCGGCGATCTCGGCGATGGGGTACCCGCCGGTGACCGGATCGGTGGTGCGGGTGACGTCGGTGGTGGAGTCGACGACCCCGGTCGCGCCGGGGCCACCGGAGAGCACGTGCCCGACCGCGACCGATCCGGCCAGGGCGTCCAGGGCGGACGGGGTCCAGCCGTGGTGGGCCGCCGCGGCGCCGACGACGAGCGCCTCGCGACTGACGCGCCCGGTGACGACGACGACGGCACCGGCGGCGAGCGCCCTCGAGATGCCGAACGCCCCATGGCGCACCGTCGCGACGTCGACCTGACCGAGACCCAGATCGACCGCCCGGTCCGTCACGTCCCCGGAGTCGACGCTGGCCACAGCGAGCTCGACCCCCGACTCGCGGGCCAGGTCACGCAGCGCGGATGCGAGCCCCTCCGGGTCCAGAGCGCCGGCGTTGGTGACGATCCGCACTCCCCCGGCTCCGAGCCGCTCGAGACACTCGCCGATCTGGACCAGCGCCGCGGCCTCGTAACCCGGGCCGCCCGTCGCGCGCTGCCCGGCGAGTTCGAGCATCGCCTCGTCCGAGAGCATGTCGAGCGCGAGGACGTCCAGGGTCGCGGCCGTGAGGAACTCGGCCGTCGCCGTGGCGCGATCGGCCCGCGACGCCGAGACGTTGCCGATGCGCAGGGGACTTCGGGTACTCGTCATCGATCCTCGGACTCCTTGTCGATCAGCGGTGGGCGCCTACCCCAGCATGCTCCCCGTGGCGGCGAGGCGGGCGTGGAACGAGAAGGCGTCCTCGAGGATATGCGGCGTGTTGCCCGCGTCGGGACGGGCCTCGGCCCGATCGAGGTACTCGTGCAGGAGGGGCCGGAAGGCCGGGTCGGCGCACCGGTCCACGATGAGTCGCGACCGCTTGCGTGGGCTCAGCGCCCGCAGGTCGGCGAGACCGTGCTCGGTGACGATCACCTGGACGTCATGCTCCGTGTGGTCGACGTGCGGGACCATCGGGACGATCGCCGACACGGCCCCGTTCTTGGCCGTGGACGGGCTCAGGAACATCGACACGTACCCGTTGCGGGTGAAGTCGCCGGACCCGCCGATGCCGTTCATGATGCGGGTCCCGCCCACATGGGTGGAGTTGACGTTGCCGTAGACGTCGGCCTCGAGCATGCCGTTCATTCCGACTATCCCCAGTCGCCGGACGATCTCCGGGTGGTTGCTGATCTCCTGCGGCCGCAGCGTGATGTGGTCGCGGTACAGCTCGAAGTTGTCCACCAACTCGGTCAGCCCGTCCTCGGACAGGGCCAACGCGGTCGCCGAGGCGTGGGCGACCGTGCCCTGCCGGATGAGCTGGAGCATCGAGTCCTGGATGACCTCCGAGTAGCAGGTCAGATCGGAGAACGACCCCGCCGCCAGCCCGGCGAGGACTGCGTTGGCCACGTTGCCGATCCCCGCCTGCAGCGGGAGGAGACTGCCCGCCGGCATCCGGCCGCCGGCGACCTCGTGGTGGAAGAACTCCAGGACGTGGCCCGCGATGGCCTCGCTCACCGCGTCCGGCTTGGTCAGGGCGCTCGCGGAGTCCCGCTGGTCGGTGGGCACCACGGCGACGACCTTGGCCGGGTCCACCTCGAGCAGCGGCTGGCCGATCCGGTCGTCGGCCCGCGACAGCATGATCGGCCTGCGCTGCGGCGGGAGCGCCGTGCCGTAGTAGATGTCGTGCATGCCCTCGACGCCGTCCGGGATCCACGAGTTCACCTCGAGGATCACCTTGTCCGCCACGTCGAGCCAGGTCTTGTTGTTGCCCACCGACATCGCGGGGACGAGCTTGCCGTCCTCGGTGATCGCGGCGACCTCCACCACCGCGACGTCCACGTCACCGTAGTGGCCCTGCCACACCTGCTGTGCCACGTGCGACAGATGGACGTCCACGTAGTCCATCTCGCCCGAGTTGATCTTGCCGCGGGCCGTGGGCTCGCTCTGATACGGCATCCGCAGCGCGATCCCGTCGACCTCGGCGAGCATCGCCTCGGCCTCGCTGGCCACCGATGCACCGGTGAGCAGGTTGACGGAGAGCCTGCCACCTGCCGCCCGTACCGAACGGATGCGCTCGGCCAGGGCCGGCGCGAAGGCCTTGGGCGTGCCCGCGCTAGCGAACCCGCTGATCGCCACCGTGTCACCATCGGCGATCTGATCCACAGCGGAGGCCGCGTCGGTGACCAGTCCCCGGAAGTGGGGGTGGCGGATGCGTGAGGGGTCGTACGCGGTGCCCCGCTGCTGGACGGAGGTGCTCATACGCGGAGCCTATCGCCGGGTCGTCCGGGACCCCGACTCGCGATCCGGGCCCCACCCCCGGCCGGAGTGGGCGCCCTCAGGCCAGGGTGCCGGACACGACCCGATCGGCGTCCAGCCGGACCGCCTCGAACCCGATCTCCCCTGCCGTGGTGCCCTCCGCGGGCCAGGGCGAGACGCCCCGGTCCCCCCGCTCCACCAGGACCAGCACCTCCCCGCCGTCGGGGCCGGATGCCCACACGAGGAGATGCGTGGGGCGAACGCCGTCGGAGCGGACCACGGCCCTGCCCTCGAGCAGCACCCGGCGCCCGCCCCCGCACCCTCCGGCGACCCGCTCCACAGTGGGCGGGCCGCCCTGGTCGTCGCCCCCGGCCACCGCCAACACCGCTCCCCCACGGGCGTCCGGCACCCGGCCGCCGGCGGCCGCGATCACCTGCGCCGCGCGGTCGTGGACCCGGGGCGCCCCGGCCGTCGTCGCCACCGGCGGGGATTGCGCATCGGAATCGGCCACGGCGCCTGAACCTCCTGGTTGGTGTGGATAGACTGCCCATCATCCCACCGCCGCGTCCGACAGGAGTGAGCCTTGCCCCCCAGGACCGCCCCGATCCCCGATCGCATCGACCAGGCCCGTGCCAACTGGGAGCGAGAGGGCTGGACGGACGCCGCGCAGGGGATGACGGTGGTGACCTCCGTGATGCGGGCTCACCAGATCCTCCTGGCCCGGGTCGAGGACACCCTGCGGCCGTGGAACCTGTCGTTCCCCCGCTACGAACTCCTCCGGCTGCTGGCCTTCTCCCGCTCCGGAGCGCTGCCCATCACCAAGGCCTCGGAGCGCCTCCAGGTACACGTCACCAGCGTCACCAGCGCCATGAAGCGCCTCCTCGACGCGGGACTCGTGGAGCGACGGCCGCATCCGACGGACGGGCGGACGACCCTCGTGGAGATCACGGCCGAGGGCAGGCAGGTGGTGGCCGAGGCGACCGCGGCACTGAACTCCGGCGTGTTCGCCGACCCGGGGATGGACGAGGACGATCAGGTGGCGCTCATCGAGGCCATCGCCGCGCTGCGCCGGTCCGCCGGCGACTTCTGACCGACCCGGCCCGGCCGGGAGGGCCGCTCCCCGCCACCGCCGGTCGGTGTGCCCGTGGCGATCGCCGGACCCCGGACACGACACCGCGCCCGGCCCCCTCTCGGGTGGGGCCGGGCGCGGCTGTTCGTGGGACGGATCCGCTCGGGGCTGTGAGCCCCCGGTCCCGTCAGGTGCGGGTCAGGGCACCTCGGTGGCGAGGACGCGGTCCTCGGTGATCTCGGAATCCGCGTGCATCTCATTCTTGCTTGACTCGGTCATGGCCACCACGCAGAGCATGGACATGGCGGACAGCAGCGAGAGCATGATTCCGACACCGAGCGTGTTGCCCGCGGCGACCATGGCGGCGGCAGCCAGCGGGGGCAGTGCGCCACCGAGGATGCCGGCGAGGTTGTACCCGAGGCCGGCACCGGTGTAGCGGTAGCGGGCCTGGAACAACTCGGGCAGGAGCGCGCCGGCCGGACCGTAGGCGATACCGAAGATGATCAGCGTGACGAAGAGGACCACTGCGAACGCGATCGGCGACCCGGTGTCGAGGATGGGGAAGACGAACAGCGTCCAGACCACGGCCAGCGCCACCGAGGTGCCGATGACCTTCTTGCGGCCGATCCGGTCCGAGTACATGGCGGACAGTGCGATGGCGGCACCGAAGATCAGGGCGGCGAGCATGCCCATGCCGAGGACGAAGGGCCGCGTGTGCTCGAGGTTCTTGGTGGCGTAGTTCGTGAGGAACGAGGTGCCCATGTAGAAGAGGGAGAACAGCGAGGTGAGCGCGCCACCGGCGATGAGGATCTCCTTCCACTGGTGGCGGATCGCGTCGGCGAACGGCAGCGTCTTGGGGGCCGGGGCCCGGTTCGCGGCCTTGTCGGCGGCCTCGGTCGCGGCGGCCTCCCTGGCCTGACGCTCCTGCGTCTGACGGAAGACCGGGGTCTCCTCGATCGAGATGCGGATCCACAGCCCGATCAGGACGAGGACGGCGGAGAGCAGGAACGGGATGCGCCAGCCGTACTGCATGAACGGGCTGTCGACGTCGGCGCCGTCGCCGGCGATCAGGGAGAAGAGGAGGAACGTCCCCGAAGAGAGGAAGAACGCGAAGGCCACACCGAGCTGGGGCCACATGCCCATCATCCCGCGCTTGCCCTGGGGTGCGTACTCCGCGGTGAGCAACGTCGCGCCCGCCCACTCGCCGCCGACCGCGAAGCCCTGGAAGAACCGGCAGACCACGAGGAGGGTCGGGGCCCAGATGCCGATACCGCCCTCGAACATTCCGAACGCGCCGGTGCCGTACCCGGGCAGCAGCCCGATGAACACGGTGGCGACGCCCATGATCATCAGCGTCCACACCAGCGTGCGCTTACGACCGATGCGGTCGCCGAAGTGGCCGAAGAGCGCGGCGCCGACCGGGCGCGCGAAGAAGGCGACCGCGAAGGTCGCGAACGACGAGAGCGTCGCCGCCGCCGCATCCTGGCCTGGGAAGAACAGAGTGGGGAAGACCAGCGCCGCGGCGGTGCCGTAGATGAAGAAGTCGTACCACTCGATCGTCGTTCCGATCGAGGAGGCCGCCGCCACCTTCGTGAGTGAGGTCTTCTTGGGCTCCGCTGACGGGTGCGGCGACTGTGGCGCCGTACCCCCAGCGGGGAGGTTCGTGGCTGTCAAGACAACTCCAAGTCTCGTGGGGCGCCGGGTGGGGGCCCTGGCGCGGGACGTGTTCCCCGACGAGTGAACGTCGATTGAGGGAAAGGTATGTGACTGGGACCACACCCGATACACCCGAAAGTGGATGGTCGGTGATCCGGATCACGTAGTGGCCGGGCGACCCAGGCACCGCGGGACCGGAAGCGCACCGCCGCGAATGACCCTCGGAAGACGAGCGAGACGCCGACAACCAGCCCGAAGAAGCGCGCCCGATGCCTCGGCCCCCCTCCCCCCACGAGTGCTCATCGACCAGCCCTCGACTTCCCACCAGCCCGTATAGCTCTCCGCCTCGCGGGTACGACAGCGAGCGGGGTCTCCCCCGGTTCGTAGGCCCCGGTCCGACTGCGGCTCGTGGGACGCCGCGGACCTGCTGCGGGGTGTGGAGGGCTCTCGAGCTTCTACAACGGCTACAAGGTCGAGCGCGACGGCGCCATGCCCGGGTTCATCCGGTTTCCCCTCTTCGGCCCGGGCGCCGTCCACGGACTCGACGGCCGCGCGCACGAGGTACGCGAGAACGCACTCGCCGACATGGCCTATGACGACGAGCGCGCCGCACGGTTCTCCGAGCTGGTCGCCGGTGAACTCGAGGGGATGCTCGGCGACTGGGCGCGCAGCGGTACCGGCACGGTCTACGACGACACCACCACGGCGTTCGGTCGGGCGGCGTTCCGCTGGGCGGGCCTCCTGCTCGCCCCGGCGGAGGCCGATCGCCGGGCCCGGCAGATGAGCAGGCTCCTCGACTCGTTCGGAAAGGTCGCGACCAACCCGGTCGCCGAGGTCGAGCGCGTCCGGCTGGACCGCTGGGCCACCGGCCTGATCCGCGCGGTGCGGACCGGCGGACTGCGCGCGGAGCCCGACTCGGTCCTGGCGGCCATGGCCGACCTGCGGGACTCCGACGGCGCTGCAGTCGACGACCGGACCGCCGCCGCGGAGCTGCAGAACCTCACCCGCCCGACGGTGGCGGTGGCCCGGTTCGCCGCGTTCGCGGCAGTCGCGCTCACGGGAAATCCCGGGTGGGCCGCACGGATCCGGGAGGCCTCGTCGGCCGCGGGCCGACTCTCCGACATCCCGGAAGCCGTCGCGTTCGCCCAGGAGGTCCGGCGGGTCTACCCGTTCGTGCCGATGCTGCCGGCGATGGCCACCTCGGATTTCGAGGTGCACGGATGCCCGGTGCACAGGGGCGAACGGGTGCTGTTGGATCTCCTCGGCACCGACACCGATCCCAACCACTGGGACGACGGCTCGACGTTCGACCCCGAGAGGTTCATGGGGGTCGCAGACGCCGAGAAGCTCGAGGCGTTCGTCCCGCAGGGCGGGGCGGGTGTCCGCACCGGACACCGTTGCCCCGGCGAGAAGCTCGCGGTGGCCGCCCTGTCCGCCGCGGTGGCCGCGCTGTGCCGTCCGGAGGTGCGCATCAGTCGGGATCCCGACGATCTCACCTTCCCGTGGACGCGGATGCTCACCCGTCCCGCGACAGGGGTCCGGGTGTCGTGGCAGGACCAGGGGTCCCCGACGGGGTGACCTGCCGGCACGCGCCGCCGTTCCGGGCCGCCGGCCGGTCGGGTCGACTCAGGGCAGGACGCCGAGGAGCCGGGCGCGCGCCACGGACTCCATCCGCGACCGCGTGCCGAGCTTGGTGCCGATGTTGCGAAGATACGCCTTGATGGTCTCCGGTGACAGCGACAGCCGCGCCCCCACCTCGGCATTCGAGCAGCCGAGGGCAACCTGGGCCAGCACGTCGATCTCGCGCGGCGAGAGCACCGACTTGGCGGGGACCGGGATGTCCCCGGCGTCGGGCGCCCGTCCCACGCCGGCGAGCGCGGACCCGGCGGCCAGGAGACGGTCGCGCAGTGCCGGGTCGCCCAGCTCAGCGGCGATCGCCCGTAGCTCTCCGTGGAGGACCCGCAGCTGCTCGCGGTCCGCGGCCTCGAAGCCGACGGAGTGCTCCGCGGCGGCGAGGTCCGCCATCCGCAGCCGTCGGTCGACCTCGTCCCTGACCTGGAACTCCGCGGCGAGGTCCGAGGCGACCGAGTTGAACGTCCTGGCGACGTGGTCGCCGAGCTGGGTGGCCACGCGCGCCGACCCGTAGAGGATCGTCCGCGCGACGCCGGAGACCATCACCGGCACCGAGATGATGGCCCTCAGGCCCTCCTGCTCCACCGCATCGGCGTAGTCGCGGGTGATGGCCGAGCACTCCTCGTAGTCGCGGACCGTGGCGGGACGCCCCGACGCCATGACGTGCCCCCCGAGCCCCCGGCCCTTGGCCACGGCCAGACCCTGCATCGAGTTCGTGCGCACGCCGATGAAGCGGGTGAGCTTCGCCGTCTCGCCGTCGGCCTGCCCCGCGAACACGATCGGCAGCGCGGACTCCTGCCGCGCGCGTCGCAGGGCTCCGAGGACGGCGTCCGAATCACTGGGTCGAAGGGTGGTCATGGTCAGCTCCCGAGAGTGGAGGCGGTCAGCTCCGCGCGGAATCGCGGATGCTGGTGATGATGGCGCTGAAGTCCTTGCCACCGTTGTCCTGCGCGAACTCGTCGTACAGGGCCGCGGCCGCCGCACCGAGCGGCGCGACCGTACCGGTGCTCTCCAGCGCGGCCAGGGCCAGTCCCAGATCCTTGTTCATCAGGGCCGTGGCGAAGCCGGGCGTGAAGTCGTTGTTCGCCGGGGAGGTGGGCACCGGGCCGGGCACGGGGCAGTTGGTGTGCAGCGCCCAGCTGTTGCCGGTGGCCCCCGTGACGACGTCGTACAGGGCCTGGTGCTCGAGCCCCAGCCGCTCCGCGAGCACGAACGCCTCGCCGATCGCGATCTGGTGGACGGCCAGGACCATGTTGTTGCAGACCTTGGCGGCCTGGCCGGCCCCCGCGGCGCCGCAGTGGATGACCTTGCCCGCCATGGGCTCGAGGACCGGCTGCGCCGCGGCGAAGGCCTCGTCCTCCCCGCCCACCATGAACGCCAGCGTCCCCGCGGTCGCGCCCTTGACACCGCCGGAGACGGGGGCGTCCACCTGGAGCATCCCCGCCTCGACGGCCTTGGCGTGCACCGCCCGGGCGTCGTCGACCGAGATGGTGGACGAATCGATGAACAGCGTGCCGGCCTCCGCCTCCCCCAGGACGTCGTCGTAGGTGGAGGTGACCAGCGCGCCGTTGGGGAGCATCGTGATGACGACGCCGGCCCCGCGGACCGCCTCGGCCGGCGTCTCGCACACGGTGACGCCGGCCGAACGCGCGGCCTCCTGCGCGGCGGGAACCGGGTCGAAACCGCGGACCTCGTGGCCGGCACCGACGAGGTTGGCCGCCATGGGACCGCCCATGTTGCCCAGGCCGAGGAAAGCGACGGTCGGCAGTTCGTTGGTCATTCCTACGCTCCCAGTCCGCGCGCGGCGACGGCCCTGCCGACGACGACGCGCATGATCTCGTTCGTGCCCTCAAGGATGCGGTGCACCCGCAGATCCCGCACGATCTTCTCGATTCCGTATTCGGATAGATACCCGTAGCCGCCGAACAGCTGCAGCGACCGGTCGGCGATGTCGAAGCACCGGTCGGTGACGAACAGCTTCGCCATGGCGCACAGCTCGACGTGGTCCGGCTCCTTGGCGTCCAGCGCCGCGGCAGCGCGCCACAGCAGGAGCCGACTGGCCTCCAGCTCGGTGGCCATCTCGGCCAGGGTGAACCGGATGGTCGGCTCGTCGATGAGCGCACCGCCGAACGCCTCGCGGTCCCGCAAATGTGCCACGGCCCGCGAGTACGCCTCCTGGGCCCCGCCCAGCGAGCAGGCGGCGATGTTGATGCGCCCGCCGTTGAGTCCACGCATCGCGATGGTGAAGCCGAGCCCCTCCCCGCCGGTGTCCGCGCCGCCGATGAGGTTGGCGGCCGGAACCCGGACGCTTTCCATGATCACCTGCGCCGTCGGCTGGGCGTTCCAGCCCATCTTCCGCTCGTCGGGGCCGAAGCTCAGCCCGTCCGAGTCGGCCGGGACCAGGAACGCCGAGATGCCCTTGGGGCCGGCCTCCCCGGTCCGGGCCATCACCAGGTAGACGTCCGACTGGCCGCCCCCGGAGATGAACTGCTTGGTGCCGCTGAGCACGTAGTGGTCACCGTCGCGGACCGCCTTGGTGCGCAGCGCCGCCGCGTCCGACCCGGCGCCCGGCTCGGTGAGGCAGTAGCTGGCGAACTTCTCGAGCGAGGCCAGCTCGGGGATCCACTGCCGGCGCTGTTCGTCGGTGCCGAACTCGTCGACCATCCACACGCACATGTTGTGGATGGACAGGTACGCCGCCACCGACGGGCACCCGCGCGCGAGCTGCTCGAAGATCCGCACGCCGTCCAGTCGACGCATCCCGCTGCCCCCGACCTCCTCGGAGACATAGATCGCGCCCATGCCCATCCCGGCGGCCTCGCGGAGGACGTCCTTGGGGAAGTGGTGGGTCTCGTCCCACTCCTGCGCCTTGGGACCGATCCGCTTGTCCGAGAAGTCGCGTGCGGCGTCGACGATGACCTTGTCGTCGTCATCAAGGGTGAACATGGGTGTTCCTCTCCTGGGGCGAGCCGGTCAGTCCATCGTGGGGATGTTGAAGTCGGCCCCGTCCTTGATGCCCGACGGCCAGCGCTGCGTGACGGTCTTGACCTTGGAGTAGAACTTGATCGACTCCGGGCCGTGCTGGTTGAGGTCGCCGAATCCGGACTTCTTCCAGCCACCGAAGGTGTGGTACGCGATCGGGACCGGGATCGGCACGTTGACGCCGACCATGCCGACCTCGACGCGGGAGACGAACTCGCGGGCGGCGTCGCCGTCGCGGGTGAAGATCGCCACGCCGTTGCCGTACTCGTGGTCGTTGGGCAGGCTCAGGGCCTCCTCGAAGTCCTTGGCGTGGACCACCACGAGGACGGGGCCGAAGATCTCGTCGGTGTAGACGCTCATGTCCGGGGTCACCTTGTCCATGAGCGTCGGGCCCACGTAGTAGCCCTCGGAGATGTCCTCACCGTTGAACTCGCCGGTGTAGGCACCCACACCGCGACCGTCGACGAGGAGCTCGGCGCCGGCCTTCTCGCCCTGATCGATGTAGTCGAGGACCCGGGCCTTGGACTCGGGGGTCACCAGCGGGCCGTAGTCGGACTGCGGATCGTGGCTGTGGCCGACCTTGAGGTCCTTGACCTTGGGCAGCAGCTTCTCGAGGAGCGCCTCGGCGGTGCCCTCGCCGACGGGGACGGCCACGGAGATGGCCATGCAGCGCTCGCCGGCCGAACCGAATCCGGCTCCGACCAGGGCGTCCGCGACCTGGTCCATGTCGGCGTCCGGCATGATGATGGCGTGGTTCTTGGCGCCGCCGAAGCACTGGGCGCGCTTGCCGGTGCGGGCGGCGCTGGAGTAGATGTACTGGGCGATCGGGGTGGACCCGACGAACCCGACGGCCTGGATCGTGTCGTTATTGAGGATCGCGTCCACGGCCTCCTTGTCGCCGTGGACGACCTGGAAGATGCCGTCCGGCAGGCCCGCCTCGGTGAACAGTTCGGCCAGGCGCACCGGCACGGAGGGATCCCGCTCGGAGGGCTTGAGGACGAACGCGTTGCCACAGGCGATGGCCGGGCCGGCCTTCCACAGCGGGATCATGGCCGGGAAGTTGAACGGGGTGATGCCGGCGACGACGCCGAGGGGCTGGCGCATGGAGTAGACGTCGACGCCGGTGCCGGCGTTCTCCGTGTACTCGCCCTTGAGCAGGTGCGGGATGCCGATCGCGAACTCGATCACCTCGAGGCCGCGCTGGATGTCGCCCTTCGCGTCCGGGGTGGTCTTGCCGTGCTCGATGGCGAGCAGCTCGGCGAGCTCCTGCATGTTCTGGTTGACCAGATCGACGAACCGCATGAGCACGCGGGCGCGCTTCTGCGGGTTCTGGGCGGCCCACGCCTTCTGCGCGGCGGCGGCCTTGGCGATGACGTCGTCGACCTCGGCCGTGGTGGCCAGCGGCACGATCGCCTGCGCCTTGCCCGTGCTGGGGTTGAGCACTTCCTGGCTCCGCCCCCCGGTGGCCGCGACCCGCGCGCCGTTGATGTAGTGCTCGACCTGCCTGAGATCCGACATGGACGTCCCTTCCTTGAGTGGGGCGGCGCGCTGTTCTCGCCCGCTCACCCCTGTCCCGTGATGCCCATCACCATATACTTGCAACTCCTAGTAATCCAGGGGCGGGGCCCGATCGATCCGGGACCCTCCCCTTTCGGGTGTACCGCCAGCCCTCGCGGCAGCTCTACTGTGAGCTGACTCACTCATACGTTCCGTCGACAGGAGCATCCATGCCCCCGCTGCCCACCGAGGCCACCGTCCGGTTCCGCGCCGCCCGCGACTTCCTCCAGGCACACGCGCTGGACTACGACGCCGCGCGGGACGGATTCGCCTGGCCCGAGCTCGACGAGTGGAACTGGGCACTGAACTGGTTCGACGTCCAGGCCGAGGGGAACGACGACCCCGCCCTGTGGATCGTCGAGGAGAACGACGGCGGCGGCGCCCCCACCGAGGCCAAGTACTCGTTCGAGGAGATGCGGGTCCGGTCCGACCGGACGGCCAACTGGCTGCGTGAGCGGGGCGTCGAGCCCGGCGACCGCATCCTGCTCATGCTGGCCAACCAGGTGGAGCTGTGGGACGTCATGCTGGCGGTGATCAAGCTCGGTGCCGTGGTCATCCCCGCCACCACGCTGCTCGCCGAGGGCGACCTGCGGGACCGCATCGCGCGCGGCGGCATCAAGCACGTCATCGCGCGCGGCGAGCTGGCCGAACGGTTCGCCGACATCTCCGGCGACTACCAGCGCATCTCGGTCGGCGGGGACGAGCGGGGCGGCGCGCCGGCGGGCTGGACCGACCTGGCCGGAGCGATGGACGCCTCCCCCGACTTCGAACCGACCCACACCACCCACGCCGACGACACCCTGCTCCTGTACTTCACCTCCGGCACCACCAGCAAGCCCAAGCTCGTCGAGCACACGCACGCCTCCTACCCGGCGGGTCACCTGTCGACCATGTACTGGATCGGCCTCCAGCCCGGCGACGTCCACCTCAACGTCTCCTCCCCCGGCTGGGCCAAGCACGCCTGGTCGAACGTCTTCACCCCGTGGATCGCGGGGTCGTGCGTGTTCATCTACAACTACTCGCGCTTCGACGCCGCGGCGATGATGCGCGAGATGGACCGCTGCGGCGTGACGAGCCTGTGCTGCCCCCCGACCGTGTGGCGGATGCTCATCCAGGCCGACCTGACCCAGCTGCAGGTCCCGCCCCGCCTGGCGGTGGGCGCGGGCGAGCCGCTCAACCCCGAGGTCATCGGCCGGGTCCGGGACGCGTGGGGGGTGACGATCCGCGACGGGTTCGGCCAGACCGAGACCACCGTGCAGATCGCCAACACCCCGGGCCAGCCCATCAAGGACGGCTCGATGGGCCGCCCGTGCCCCGGCTTCGACGTGGTGCTGGTCGACCCGGCCACCGGTCGGGAGCTCGCCGGCGATGGCGCGGAGGGCGAGATCTGCCTGCGCCTCGATCCCCGCCCGCTGGGACTGATGGTCGGTTACCACGGTGATGCCGAGCGCACCGACGCCGCCTACGCGGACGGCTTCTACCACACCGGCGACGTGGGGTCCCGCGACGCGGAGGGCTACATCACCTACGTCGGGCGCACCGACGACGTGTTCAAGTCCTCCGACTACCGGATCTCGCCGTTCGAGCTGGAATCGGTGCTGCTCGAGCACCCGGCCGTCGCCGAGGCCGCCGTCGTCCCCTCCCCTGACCCGGTGCGGCTGAGCGTGCCCAAGGCCTTCGTCGTCCTGGCCGGCGGCTGGGAGCCCACCGAGGCCACGGCGCGCGAGATCTTCGAGTACTCGCGCACCCACCTGGCCGGCTACAAGCGGGTCCGGCGCCTGCAGTTCACCGACCTGCCCAAGACCATCTCCGGCAAGATCAGGCGGGTGGAGCTGCGCCGCGGCGAGGTCGACAACGGTCCGTCGGTGGACTTCCCCGGTGAGTTCCGCGAGGACGCACTGCGCTGACGGTGGTCGCCGTCCGGGGCGTGCGAGGACGGGCGACGACGACGAAGTGGTCGTCGCCGTCCGGTGCGCGGTCCGCGGGCGGCCGCCACGCGACGCGGGTCCCGAGGCGGCTCACGTCCGGAGGAAGCCGTCGATCTCCTCGGGCGTCCACGGCGCATGCGAGTGGAAATCGCGGTACGCCAGGATCTGCGCCTCCGGCGTGGGGAATCGTCCGACGAAGCCGCCCGATCCGGCGAAGACGCCCCCGGTGATCCCCGCGGAGAGGTCGGAGACGAGATAGGTGTAGAGGGGTGCGACGTACTCCGGGCCCGCCGGGTCCAGTGCCCCGGCCACACTAAGCTCGTCGAGTATTCCCCGGCGCCCCAGGTCCCGGATCTGCTCCTCGTAGGCCTCACCACTGGACAGACGGGTGCGCGCGCCGGGGCACACGACGTTCGCCCGGACCCCGTGCTCGGCCAGTTCCGCCGCGATCGCCATGGTGAGTGAGGTGACGGCGCCCTTGCCGGCCGGGTAGCCGGTCCCGCCGTAGTCGCCCTTCCAGGCGAACGACGACGTGGTGACGATCGCGCCCGAGCCCGCCTCCACCAGGTGTGGCGCGAAGACGCGACAGGGGGCGAACACCGTGCCCAGGTGGGCGTCGATGAGGTCGGCGAAGTCGGCGTGGGACACCGTGAGGATCGACGACCCCGTCGGTTCGGGCACCCCGGCGCACGTGATGAGCCCGCCCACGACCGAGTCCCCCTCCCTCGCCCGGGCGAGCAGCTCCTCGGCCACGGCGGGCTCGTGTGCCGACCCGGCGACGCCGCGGATCCGGCCGGTCGACCGTGCCGCGAGGTCGTCGACCTGCTCGGCCAGAGCCCGTGGATCCCGGCCGTTGAGCACGACGTCGGCGCCGCGGGCCGCCAGGTCCTCGGCCACCGCGGCCCCGATCCCGCGGGAGGACCCGGTAACGGCGTAGGCCCGCCCGCCCAGGTGGAGCGCGGTCACTGCCGGCGGTCGTGGTCGGGCCCGCGGTCGGCGAGGACCCGCTTGGCCCACCCGTAGTCCGTCTTGCTGCTGGGGTGCCGCTCCACCGTGTCGACGACCCAGAACGCGACCGGGATCTTGAACCCCGCCAGGGTCGCGCGCAGCGCCTCCTCCAGGGCCGCGAAGTCCCCGGTGTGGCCGTCATGCCACTGGATCACCGCCCCGACCCGGTGGCCGAACCGCTCGTCCGGCACGCCCAACGCCACGGCGTCCTGCACGCCCTCGGCGGCCTTGACCGCCGACTCGACCTCCTCGGCGAAGATCTTCTCGCCACCGGAGTTGATCACCTGGCTGCCCCGGCCGAGCATGATGATCGTGTCCGGGCCGTCGTACCTGCCGCGGTCGCCGGTGAACACCCGCCGGGTCCCGGCGATCTCGCGGAACGTCTCGGCCGACTTGGCGGCGTCCTTGTAGTAGCCACTGGGCTGGTAGCCGGCCTTGACGATCCAGCCGATCTCGGTGGAGTCGTCGGGCAGCGGCTCGTCGAAGTCGTCCACCAGTTGCAGGCCGCTGCCCCGGGGGATGCGGGGGCCGTGGTCTGCGAACAGGGACCCGTCGTCGACGTTCGCCCTCGTCACGACTCCCAGCCCGCCGAAGCCGCTCTCGGAGGACCCGAACGCGTCCATGATCATGAGATCGGGGCGCAGCTCGAAGAGTTCGGCCTTGACCGACGGCGAGAACAGGGCGGCGCCGGAGCTGACCATGAACACGCTCGAGGTGTCGGCACCGGTGTTGCGCATCCGTTCCAGCATCGGCCGCACCATGGCGTCGCCGGCGAGGACGACGATCTGGATCTTCTCGCTCTCGATCTCCTCGAGCACGTCGTCCGCCCGGAAGTGCGGCAGGTAGTGGCACGTGCCCCCGGAGAACAGCGCGGTGAACGAGGGCATGAGCCCGGAGGTGTGGATGAGCGGGAGCAGCACGAGATAGCGTGCGGGGTCCCCGCCCAGTCCGGCACGGGACTGGTGGTACTCGTCGGGCACCGGCTCCCCGGTGTAATAATCACTGCCGCCGCCGAGGCTGCGCCACAGGTCCTCCTGCCGCCACATCACGCCCTTCGGCTTGCCGGTGGTCCCGCCCGTGAAGACGAGGAAGAGGTCGTCCGCGCTCCGTTCCACCGGCGTCCGGTCCGGCGAGGCCGCGGCGAGGAGTTCCCGGGCGTCGAGCGTGCCGGACGGCAGCTCCCCCGCCCCGGATCCGTCCTCGACCACGATGAGGTGACGCAGGCGGTCCGCGTCCCCGACCGCGCCCGCCACCGCCGGGGTGAACTCGCGGTGGAAGACCAGGGCGCAGGAGTCGGAGTAGTCGTACAGGTACCCCAGCTCGGATCCCGCGTAGCGGTAGTTGATGCTGACGGCCACGGCGCGGAGTTTGAGGACGCCGAGGAACAGCGCGATGCAGTCCACCCCGTTGCGCAGGTGGATCGCCACGTGATCGCCGGGACCCACCCCCCAGGAGGCCAGCCCGTCCGCCCACCGATTGGCCTCGGCCTCCAGGTCCGCGTACGTGAGCCGGCGGTCGTCCTCCACCACCGCGAGCCGGTCGCGTCCGTACGCGTCGACCGCGTGCTCGAAGAGATCTGCCAGGGTGTGTGCCATTGCGGGGTCCTCCGGGGCGGGCTACTCGGGTGGAGCGGACTCGTCGGGTGGGGTCGGTTCAGACGGGGGTGATGGGGAGCGGGGTGCGGGTGGGTCCGAAGGTGAACGCCGCGCCGGTGCTGATGCGGGTGACGGCGACCTCCTCGCCCTCCGTGGCCGGCTCGTCGCCCAACCGCAGGACCGCCGCCACGTGCGAACGGTCCGTCGGGACTCGCTCCACCGTCCAGTGCGGGTCGACCGCCTGCGCGGCGGCGGCGAGGGGCCGAAGTCCGTCCCGGGCGAGCAGCGGAAGCCAGGTGTCGTCGGCGAACCCGTCGGCGGCCGTGTCCCAGCGGACCGTCAGCTCGGTGCCGTCCGCGGACACCTCCGACGAGAAGCCCGTGTAGGCGGTCGGCCCGGCCATGGGGTGCAGGTCGAGCACGGCCGCGAGCCCACGGGCGTCCGTCGCGGCCCCCAGGACCTCGCGGATCCGTCCCGCCGCGACACCGGCGATGCCGGTGGCCTGATAGGCGAGGAGCCGGTCGGCGGTCTCGGTGTCCGACCGACGCCGCACCGACTGGTGGAAGCCCACTGCGAGCAGGTGCATCTGGAGATAGACCTCGCGGGTGATCCGGATGAGTGCGGCGGAGGTGAACTCGGAGAAGACCAGGTCCGTCAGCAGCGGTCCCGCATAGTCGTCGCGCGGGCCCTCGCCGGCGGTGTCCCGCGGCGCCGGGGGGTCGAACCGGAACTCGATGATCCGGCTCGACGCGGACTCGAGCGCGGGTCCGGGCACCGGGAACGGCTCGCCGTCCGGGTCGATCCGCACCCGCCAGTGGCAGTGCGGGGTGCGGCCCTCCGGGGCGCGGGGCGGGCGGTGGATGGGTTCGACGACCGCGAGCGGGTTGGTGGCCAGCGCGGTGGCGGGAAAGGTGGGGTCCTCGATGTCGTGGCACATGGTGGTGACCAGCCGATCCCCCATCGGTTCGACGTCCATGAGGGCGCCGCAGTGATCCAGCCAGAACTCACCGTTGTCGTGGTCGGTCACCGCGTACCGGAAGTCCATGAATTCCGGCGGGGCGCCCACGTCCAGTTGGAAGCCCTTGAAGATCTCGGCGACCCCGTCGCCGGTGATCGACAGTGCGTCCTTCATGCGGCGGGCGTAGTGGGGACTGGCGGCCTGCCACTCCTCGATCGCCACGTCCCTCATGCCGTCGACGCCGAACTCGCCGAGCAGGGCGGGCATGCCGGCCCGATCGATGAGCTGGCCGATGAGCAGCAGGTCGGGCAGGAGCCGGGCGAGGGTGGCGTGGTCGAGGGCCTCGAGGGGATCGCGCGGCGAGGAGTTGCTCACGGGACTCAGACCTCGTCCGGGGAGGAGACGGGCCACAGCGGTGCCGGGCTGTCCTCGATGCGGTACCAGCCCGCCGGCTTGTCTCCGGCCGCCTCGAACCGCTGCTTCATGGAGTCGGTCAAGGCGTCCGCCTCGTACATGCGCATGAACAGGTCGACGACGTTGCCGAAGTCGAAGAAGTCGCGGTGCCACGCCCACTGCTGGTTCCCGTTGTAGAGGAACCAGGATCCGCCCAACCCGTGGACCTCGTACGGCTCGCCCGTCTTCGGGTCCACCGTGTCGCGCGCGATCTGCTTCCACAGGCACAACACGTCCCCGGTCTCCGGGTCGATGATCGTGCGGATGTATGGGTACTCCCAACCGTCGAGTCCGGCCATCTCCTGCCCGAGCGCGATGTCGCGGATCTCGTCGCGGCCGACCGCCATGAAGTCGTCCTTGGTGCCGTAGTTCCACCCGTAGGTGGCGTCCTCGGCGTAGAAGTCGGCCAGCGGCGTCCAGTCCTTGTTGCGCTCACACACCGCGTTGGCCTCGATCCAGCGCTGTACGAACTCGGCGATCTCGGCGCGGTCGTATCGGGTCACGTCACTCACTCCTGGGGCTTTCCTGCGTCGGGGCTGGGGTGTCGACCAGGCGCAGTGCCTGTGTCGGGCAGTACTTGACGGCGGCCTTGACGGCCTCGAGTTGATCGTCGGGGATCCGGCCCCGCTTCGCCCGTACCTTCGCCTCGGGCCCCTTGGGCACCGTGAACCACTCGGGCGCCTCGGCCTGGCACTCGGCGTGGGCCTGGCACAGGTCGAAGTCGACCTCGACCCGCATCGGCGACTCCCCGCTCATCAGCGCCGCCTCCTCCGGTAGCGGACGGTGCACGGCTGGGCCAGCTGGACGACCATCTTCGAGTGGTCGTTGTGGTAGCTCTCCGCCGGCTGGGCGAGCTCGAACTCGAACTCCCGCAACAGGACCGAGAAGATGGCCTTGATCTGTAGCTGGGCGAACGCCGCGCCCACGCAGCGGTGCCGGCCGGCGCCGAAGGGGATCCAGGTCCAGCGGTTGACGATGTCCTCCTGCCGCGGTTCCGCGTACCGGTCCGGGTCGAACGCATCCGCGTCGGGGAAGTCCACCGGCAGCCGGTTGGACACCGCCGGCGAGGCGGCGACGGTCTGGCCGGCGTGGACGACGTAGTCCCCGATCCGCACGTCCTCCTGGGCGACACGCATGAGGATGATGAGCGGCGGGTGCAGCCGCAGCGTCTCCTTGAGGGCGTTCTCCACCTTGGGCATCTGCCGCAGCGCGCCGAAGCTGTACTCGGCACCGTCCGCGTAGACCTCGTCGAGTTCCGCCACGACCTGCGAGAGGTACCCGGGATGCTTGAGCAGTTCGATCAGCATCCAGGCGCTGGTCCCCGAGGTCGTGTGGTGCCCGGCGAACATCATCGAGATGAAGATGCCGGTGACCTCGTCCGGGGTGAACCGGTGCGTGCCGTCGTCGTCCTTCACCGAGACCAGCACGTCGAGAAGGTCCCGGTCCTCCTTGTCGGCGGGCGGGTTGGCGACGCGGTCGTCCATGATCGCCGAGACGAGTTCGACCAGCCCGGCGCGGGCCGCGTCACGCTTGCGGAACGCGGGGATGTCGGCGTAGGCGTCGATGTAGGCGTGGGGGTCGGTCCCCTGTTCCAGGTCGTGGTACAGGTGCGCGAACCGGGAATCGAGCTGCTCGCGGAACTTGGGGCCGATGAGGCACGCCGACGAGGTGTAAATGGTGAGTTCGGAGAACCACTCGAGCAGGTCGATCTCGCCCTCGTCGCCCCACTCGGCCACCATGCGCTGGACCTCGTGCGGGATGGTGACGGCGTGCTGGCGCATGTGGTCACCGCGCAGGGCGGTGTTGTGCAGCATCTCCGAGCGGCGCTCGGGGCTGGCGTCGAAGACGACGCCCTCACCGAACACCGGGGTCATGAACGGGTAGGCGGCCGCCTGGTCCAGCGCCTCGTCGGGCGCCCGGAAGAACGCCTCGTTCGCGGCCGCGCCGGAGGCCAGGCAGATGTCGCGGTCCGCGATCCGGAACACGCCCAGGTCGCCGCACTCCTCCCGGACCCGCCAGAACAGGCTGATCGGGTCGGTGCGCAACTCGTCCATGTGGCCGAGTCCGCCCTCTCCGCCGGACACGCGCTGCGGCTCGTCCAGCCCCGAGAAGTCGGTGGGCTCGTCGGTGGAACTGTCGATGCTGGTCACGAGTAGTCCTCCTCGATGGGGGCCTCCGGCTGGATCTCCAGCTCGGTGATCTGGGCGCCGCGGGGCATGGACACCATGGCGGTGACCCCGCGCGCGAGGTCGGCAGGTTTGCACATCCGGGGATGACGACCGAATCCGTGCCTGACCCATTCGTTGATGACGGCCTCGGCCGTGTCCTGGTCGAAGTCCGTACCCATCTCGGTCATCACCGGACCGGGCCGGACCACGCCGAGCCGCACTCCTGTGCCCTCGAGCTCCCGGCGGGCCTGCTTGGCCATGGTCTCCAGTCCGGCCTTGGCCGCCACGTACGCGCCGGAGCGCGGCCGGGCCGTGTAGGCCACGTCGGAGCCGATGAGCACGACGTCCCCGCGGCGGCGGTCGATCATGCCGGGCAGAACCGCGTGCAACAGGCGGTGGACGGCGAGCAGGTGGATGTCGAGCTGGGCGGCGAAGTCGTCCGGGTCCATTTCCCAGACCCGCGCCATCTTCAGGCTCCCCGCGCTGGAGACCAGCACCTCTGCGGGGCCGTATGCATCGGCGGCCGCGGCGACGAACCCGGCGACGGAGTCGGCGTCGGTGACGTCGACCGCCCGGGCCGTGGCCTCGCCTCCGGACTCGCGGATGGTGCGCACCAGGTCGTCGAGCCGATCCGCGCGGCGCGCGCCCACGACGACCGGGTGCCCGAGTGCCGCGAGCGACTCGGCACTCGCGCGGCCGATGCCCGAGGAGGCGCCGGTGACCAGGGCGGGACGTTCGGAGGCGTCCGGGTGGGACGGGAACCGCAGGCTCATCAGCGCGCCACCTCGACCCGCATGGGCAGATGGGCGAAGCCGCGGACGTTGGAGGAATGGACGCGCTCGGCCCCGGGGAGCAGTTCGTAGCCGGTGATCGTGCGGGCGATCATGTCCAGCGCGATGCGGCCCTCGAGCCGGGCGAGGTGCGCGCCGAGGCAGAAGTGGGGTCCCTGACCGAAACTCAGGCTCGCCGTGGTGTCCCGCGCGAGATCGAACGTGTCCCCGTTGTCGAAGACCTCCGCGTCGCGGTTCGCGGACCCGATGAGCAACAGGACCTTCTCGTCGGCGGGGATGGTGACGCCCCGGACCGTGGCGGCCTCCGTGGTGGTGCGCAGGACCATCTGGCTGGAGGTGTCGAAACGCAGCGTCTCCTCCACCCATGCCGGCGCCAGGGCGGGATCGTCGAGCACGGCCCGCGACTGCCCGGGGTACTCGTGGCCCCAGAACAGGGCGTTGGCCAGCAGCTTGGTCGTGGTCTCGTTGCCGGCCACCACCATGAGGAACAGGAAGGACAGGATCTCGTCGTCGTCCAGCTTCTCACCGTCGATCTCGGCGTCGAGTAGTGCGGAGGTGAGGTCCCCGGTCCGGGCGGTGCGACGCTCGGCGACCATCCCCTGGTAGTAGGTGATGAGGTCGAGCGCGGCCACCATGGAGTCCTCCGGCACGTCCTGCACGCCCTCCTCGCGGTGCATGACGAGGTCGGCCAGCCGACGCAGTTCGGCCCGGTCGACCTCCGGTACGCCCATGAGATCCGAGATGACGTCCATGGGCAGCTTGCCCGCGTAGTCGTCGACGAAGTCGACGGTCTCCCCGTCGCGGGACCGGGCCAGGCACTCGTCCCAGTACTGCCGCGAGATCCTCGAGATCCCCTCGGACAGGGCGTCCACGCGCCTGGAGGTGAACCCCTTGCTCACCAGCTTGCGCAGGCGGGCGTGGCGGGGATCGTCCATCGCGAGGAAGGACATCGTCTTGTAGGCGTGCGGACCGTACGCGGCGGGGTCCAGCGAGACCCCCATGGCGTTGGAGAACACGTCCGGCGCGCGGAACGCCTCGCGGACGTCCGCGTGCCTGCTCAGCGCCCAGAAGTCGAGGTCCGGGTTGTGGTAGACGGGCGCCTCCGCGCGGAGACGGGCGTAGAACGGGTAGGGATCCTCGTGCACCGCGTAGTCGTACGGGCTGAACACGAGCGGAGCGGGCGTCGCGGTGGTCATCTCGGGTGTCACCTCAGGATCAGTCGTGCCGCGGATTCGATCGCGTCTGCCATGTCCGAGTAGGAGCCGTAGCCCATGCCCGCCCGGACGAGTGCCCCGGCGTAGACCATCTCCAGCGCCTGGACCACCTCGTCGTCGTTCCGCTCCCCCAACGCCGCCACGAGGCGACGTCGGATGTCGGCGCCGATCCGGACCCGGAGGTGGGATACCTCGGGGTCGTCACCCAACAGGGCGGCGGTGACGGCCGACGACAGTTCGGGCTCGTCGGCGAGGAGGAGCGCGACGTCGCGCAACACGGCGACCACCCGGTCGGCGGTGGAGCCACCGTCGGCGGCCTCGGTCACGTGGTCGTCCAGACGCCGCCAGAACACCTCCGCGATGAGGTGGCCCTTGGAGGAGAAGTACGTGTAGGCGGTCGCCGGTGCGACGCCGGCCCTGGCGGCCACGGCACGGACGGCCAGGCCTCCCGGACCCTTCTCCCGCAGCACCTCGACCGCCGCGCTGGTCAGGCGGTCGACGGTCTCGGCCTGCTGGCCGTTGAGCCTGCGCCGCGTCGATTCGAACCGAAGATCACTGGACATGTGTCTGGACAGTACACCACCATCCGGACTATCGTCTAGACAGCTGTCCACCCATTCTGCATCGATCCACCGCGACGGAAGGCTCCGAAGTGACGACGAGCATCACCGACACCGCCCCCCTGCTGATCGGCGGTGACCTGCGACCCGCGACCGGGGGCGCCACGTTCGACGTCCTCAACCCCGCCACCGAGGAGGTCATCGGCCGGGCCGCCGACGCCGGGCGCGAGGACATGGACGCGGCCATCGCCGCCGCGCGCACCGCGTTCGACACCACCGACTGGTCCTCCGACCACTCGTTCCGCGCGCGGTGCCTGCGCCAGCTCCGCGACGCACTGCAGGGACACATCGAGGAGCTGCGGGCACTGACCATCGCCGAGGTCGGCGCGCCCCACATGTTCACGACCGGCCCCCAGCTGGAGGGGCCCGTCGCGGACCTGGGCTGGCTCGCCGACCTGGTGGAGGCCTACGAGTGGGTCACCGAGCTCGGGGAGTCCGAGATCATGGGCGTGCGCTCCAACCGCTCGACCCGGCGCGAGGCGATCGGCGTCGTCGGGGCCATCACCCCGTGGAACTTCCCCAACCAGATCAACTTCGCCAAGATCGGCCCCGCGCTGGCCGCCGGCTGCACAGTGGTGCTCAAGCCCGCCCCCGACACCCCGCTCATCGCCGCGGCCGTGGCCCGGATCGCCGCCGAGGAGACGGACATCCCCGCCGGCGTACTCAACGTGGTGTCGTCGTCCGACCACGGCCTCGGCGAACAGCTGACCACCGATCCTCGCGTCGACCTGGTCTCCTTCACCGGATCCACCGCGACCGGCAAGAAGATCATGGCCGCCGCCGCCGAGACGCTGAAGAAGGTCTTCCTCGAGCTCGGCGGCAAGTCCGCCGCGGTCGTGCTGGACGACGCCGACCTGAACTCGGCGTGCTTCATGACCGCCCTCAACGCGTGTACGCACGCCGGCCAGGGTTGTGCGCTGACCACCCGCCTCGTCGTGCCCCGCGAGAGGTACGACGAGGCGGTCGAGTCGGCCAAGGGCGCCATGGCGGCGTTCGCCCCGAAAGACCCCAACGACCCGGGTGCCTTCTGCGGCCCGGTCATCTCCGCGGTCCAGCGCGAGCGCATCGAGGGCTACATCGCCCTGGCGCGCCAGGAGGGCGGGACCATCGAGATCGGCGGCGGTCGCCCCACCGGCGAGGGCATGGAGCGCGGGTTCTGGGTGGAACCGACCCTCATCTCCGGTCTCGACAACTCGGCACGGGTCGCGCAGGAGGAGATCTTCGGCCCCGTGCTCGTGGTGATCCCCCACGACGGGGACGACGACGCGATCCGCATCGCCAACGACTCCCCCTACGGGCTGTCCGGGGCCGTGTGGGGCACCGACCCCGAGCGGATCGAGAAGGTCGTGGCCGGCATCCGCACAGGCACCCTCGGCGTCAACGGCGGCCAGTGGTACGGCGCCGACGTGCCGTTCGGCGGGTACAAGCAGTCCGGCATCGGCCGCGAGATGGGCCGCGAGGGCTTCGAGGAGTACCTCGAGATCAAGTCGGTCGCCACCCCGGCCTGAGGCCCCGGACAACCCCGGACAGCCCCGGACAGCACCGGAGAGCCCGGGCACCCGGCACCACTGGCCCGGCACCTGGCCCCACACCACTCACCAGCACCACTCACCAGCACTACCCCATCCAGCATCACCACGCCGACAGGAAGAGACACACGACATGGGACGTTTCGACGGTAGGACCGCCATCGTGACCGGAGCCGCCGGCGGCATCGGCGAGGAGTACGCCAAGGCCCTCGCGGCCGAGGGCGCGAACGTGGTGGTCGCCGACGTGTCGACCGAGAACGGGGAGCGCGTCGCCGCGGACATCGTCGCCGCGGGCGGCCGGGCGGTCTTCCAGCACACGGACGTCTCCGACCCCGACTCGGCCAACGCCTGCGCCGAGGCCGCGGTCGAGGAGTTCGGCCGCCTGGACATCCTGGTCAACAACGCCGCGATCTTCGGCGGCATGAAGCTCGACTTCCTCATCACCGTGCCGTGGGACTACTACGAGAAGTTCATGTCGGTGAACCTCAACGGTCAGCTGCTCATGGTCCGCGCCTGCTGGGAGAAGATGGCCGCCGCCGGCGGTGGCGCGATCGTCAACCAGTCCTCCACCGCGGCGTGGCTGTACTCGGGCTTCTACGGCCTGGCCAAGGTCGGCGTTAACGGCCTCACCCAGCAGCTCGCCACCGAGCTGGGCGGCTCGAACATCCGCATTAACGCCATCGCTCCCGGGCCGATCGACACCGAGGCCAACCGCTCCTCGACCCCGCAGTCGATCGTCAAGGAGATGGTCGACAAGCTGCCCATCAAGCGCATGGGTCAGCCGGAGGACCTGGTGGGGATGCTGCTGTTCCTGCTGTCGGACGAGGCGTCGTGGGTCACCGGGCAGATCTTCAACGTCGACGGCGGACAGATCATCCGGTCATGAGCGGGCATCCGATCACGAGCGACCCGGCCCCGGCCCCCGAACAGGACCCCGCACCCGCGATCGGCCCCGGCGGTCCCGGCGACTCCCCCGCCCCGGTCGGGTTCATCGGCCTGGGCAACATGGGTGCGCCGATCGCGAAGCGCCTCCTGGCCTGGCCGGGCGGGCTCGTGGTGTGCGACGTGCGCCCGGAGACGACCGAGCCGTTCGTCGCCGAGGGGGCCACCGCCGCCGCCACCGGTGCCGAGGTCGCCCGCACGGCGCGCCTGGTGTCGGTGACGGTGCTGGACGACGCCCAGGTGCGTGACGTCGTCGACGGGCCCGAGGGGATCCTGCGCACCGCCGCACCGGGGACCGTGATCGCGGTCCACTCCACCATCGCCGACTCGACGGCTGTTGAGCTGGCCGAGGTGTGTGCGACCGCCGGGGTCCACCTGGTGGACGCGCCGGTGTCGGGTGGCGCCCAGGGGGCGGAATCGGGTCAGCTCGCCGTGATGGTCGGTGCGCCGCGCGAGGTCTACGAGGCGTGCAAGCCGGTGTTCGCGCTGTGGGCGGGCATGCCCGTGCACGCCGGGGAGGTGGGTGCGGGCACGCGGATGAAGCTGGCCCGCAACCTCCTGCACTTCATCTCGTTCACCGCCACCGCCGAGGCCTCCCGGCTGGCCGAGGCCGCGGGCATCGACATCGCGAAGCTGGGCCGGGTGGTCCGCCACACCGACGCCATCACCGGCGGCGCCGGGGCCGTGATGCTGCGGGACACCACCGCGCCGATCGAGGCCGACGACTTCTGGCACGGCGTGTTCACCCACGTCCGCGGCCTGGGAGAGAAGGACCTGTCCCTCGCCCTGGGCCTGGCCGACCGGCTGGGCGTGGACCTGCCCCTGGGCACCATCGCGCTGCGCGACCTGGGCACCGGGTTCGGTGTCGGGCCGGGTGAGCTCGCCCGCCGCGCGGACGTCCGCGCGTCCGACGGCGTGTCCGGCGAAGCGGGCGGGACCGGACGAGACCACGACGACGACGAGGACGACGACCACGACCACGACGAGGAGAACCGATGAGCGACGCCGCGGACGCCGGGATGAGCCCGGAGCGCGAGCACGGTCTGGCAATGATGACCGAGGTGTACGGCTTCGAGATGTCCGACGGGCCGGGTGATTACTTCGCCGAGACCGCGGACCACCTGTTCGGTAGGATCTGGTCCCGCCCGGGGCTGAGTCACCGCGATCGCCGGTTGCTGCTCCTGGGGGCGCTGACCGCCCAGGGCAACACCGACATCGCGGACATCCAGGTGGGGGCGGCGCTCGGCAACGACGAGCTGACGCCCGAGGAACTGGAGGAGATCGTGGTGTTCCTCTGCTACTACGCGGGTTGGCCCAACGGGACCAAACTCGGCAACGTGGTGGGCCCGCACGTGGCGCGCGCCCGCATGTCCGCCCGCCGCACCGAGGGCTGAGGGGCGGGCGCTAGGTTGAAACCCATGACCGCACCCGAGATCGAACCCGCGCTGCTCGCCGTAGCGCTCGCCGCCCCCGGCTTCATGCCGCTGGAGGAGGGCATCACCTTGTACGACATCGCCTGCGAGTTCCTGGGCGACGGTGTGGGCGTGGAGATCGGCACCTACTGCGGTCGCTCCACCGTGTTCCTCGGCGCGGCCGCCCGCGTGACCGGCGGCAGCATCGTCACCGTGGACCACCACCGCGGTTCCGAGGAGCACCAGCCCGGCTGGGAGTACCACGACACCTCGCTGGTGGACCCGCACACCGGCCGCCTGGAGACCCTCGGCGCGTTCCGCCACACCATGTGGGACGCCCGACTCGATGACGTGGTGACCGCCGCGGTGGGCACGTCGACCCAGGTGGCCCGCGTCTGGGGCAAGCCCGCGTCGTTCGTCTTCATCGACGGAGGCCACTCCTCCGAGGCGGCGCAGGCCGACTACGAGGGCTGGGCCCCATGGGTGGAGATCGGCGGGGCGCTGCTGATCCACGACGTGTTCCCGAACCCGGAGGACGGCGGCCGTCCCCCGTACGAGATCTACTGCCGCGCGCTCGAGTCGGGCCAGTTCACCGAGGTCCGGGCCGTGGACTCGCTGCGTGTGCTGCGCCGCGACTCCGGCGAGGTCGGCGCGCCGATGCCCTGAGCCCCGCACGCCCCTTGACCCGCACCTCCAAGGATCCGCTACCCGGAATCCGGATCCGCTACCCCGATTCGAGTAGCGGATCCGGATTCGGAGTAGCGGATCTCGCAGTTGCGGGGTGCCCGAGTCTGGCGGTCGGGGCAGCGGCGGGGTGGGTCACACCGCCCAGCGGCCGCCGGCGCTCCACGGGTCGCCGGGCGAGGGCCGACCGCGCCGTGAGTGCAGGAACCGCCCCACCACGGCCGCGCCCAGGTCGTCGACGTCCGGCGCCACCACCGTGCCGTCGACCCTCCGGGCGAGCGCGTCCAGGAATCGGGACAGACCCGGGTCGTCGCCCAGCCGGAAGAAGGTCGTCTGAGCCCCGGTGCGGGCGACCCGGTCCAACTCGTCGACAGTGATCCGGATGGTGTCGGGGTCCGGCGGGTAGGCGAACCACGGCTCCCCGCCGCTGAGCAGGTGAGCGGTGGGTTCGCCGTCGGTGACGATGAGCAAAACCGGCTGCATCGTCGGGTGCTCACGGAAGTACCGCCCGGCGAGCAGGAGCGCATGATGCAGGTTCGTGCCGGCCTCGTACTGCGCGTCCAGGGAGAGCAGGTCCTCCACTGTCCGGGTCTGGGCGAAGCGGCCGAACGAGATGAGCTGCAGCCGGTCCTGCCGGAAGCGGGTACTCACCAGGTGGTGGAGGGCCAGGGCCGTACGCTTCATCGGGACCCACCGCCCCTCCATGGCCATGGAGAACGACGTGTCCACCAGCAGCGCCACGGCGGCCTGGGTCCGCGCCTCGGTCTCCCTGACCTCGATGTCCTCGGGTAGGAGCCGGATCCCCGCACCCGTCTCGCCCCCCTCCGCGGCGATCCGGGAGATCGCGTTGCCCACGGTCCTCGGCACGTCCCAGGACTCGACGTCACCGAACTCCCAGGCCCGGCTCGACCCCGTCTGCTCCCCCGCGGCCCCCGACAGCCTGGTCTCGCGCGCACCGGTCCGGCCGGACAACCGCTGTGCGGCGTCGCGGAGCAGTGACCTCCCGAGTTTGCGCAGCGCGGCCGGGGAGAGTCGGAGGTCCCCGTCCGGTCGGCGACTGAGGTAACCGGACTCGCGCATCTGCTGTTCGAGCCGCGACAGCGTCTGCACGGACACCGCCGCCTCGCGACCGAGATGGCGGGCCACCGCCTCCAGGTCGAGTTCGGACAGCGGGGACCTGTCGCTCCGGGAGAGCTGTTCGGCCAGCCGGTCGAGGTCCCCGAGTTCGGCCATGGCCGCGGTCCCCTCGGACATCCCCAACCCCTCGGAGCCCTCGAAGTCCTCCGAGCCGTCCCAGTCCTCGCCCGGACGCAGGGACTGCAGCAGCCCGTCCAACCGGCCCAGCTGCTCCATCAACTCGGGCGAACCGAACGCCTGCTGCGACAGGGCCATGAGCTCCTCCCGCTGCTCCGGGGTCATCGAGCGCATCATCCGCTGGGCAGCGGCCGCACGCTCGGCGAGGGTGTCGATCAACTCCTCGACGTCCTTCGGCTGCTCCGGGAACGCGTCGGAGTGCTTGTCCATGAACTCACGGAAGTCCTCGGGGGTGTCCTCTCCGCGGGCGTGCTTGTCGAGCAGCTCGGTCAGGTCCGACAGCATCTCCGACACCGCCGCCCGGTCGGCGTCGGTCGCGTTCTCCAGCGCCTGTTTCATCCCGGCGAATCGGGCGTCGAGCACCTCGGCGCCCATGAGGTCCTGGATGCGGCGGTACGCCTCGCGGGCGTCGGACGAGGCCCAGTCGTAGTCCTTGAGTTCCCCGACCGCGGCGGCCGGCGAGTCGGGCAGGTTCTCGATGGTCATTTCCCGCAGGGTGCGGTCCATCGGATCCATAGCGGTGTCGCGGGCGAGCTGTCCCCGCTCGGCGAGCAGCGCCTCGTCGAGCAGCCGGGAGACCTCCTCGAGGGTGCCGCCCAGGTGGTTCCGCTGCAGCAGTTCGCGGCGTCGACGCTGGATGCGTCCGGCCAGCTCGTCGAGGCCTGTCTGGTCGCGGCCGCCGGTGCGGAGGAACTCCCGCATGGACTGCTCCGGGGAGTACCCGGCCATGACGCCCTCGGAGACCGCGTCGAGCGCCTCGGACAGGTCGAGCGGGGGCGCGAGGGGGTCCGGCCCGCCGATGTAGCGCCCGTAGCGGGCGCGGGGCTCTGGTCGCGACATCGCGCACCTCCTGCTCCGGCGGCGCTCGGCAGCCGCCGATGGTGTCAGCCGTAGACGGCGGCGCCGTCCCCGGTCTCCTTGGACAGACGCCGTGAGAGGTAGAGCCCCTCCAGCGCCATTTCGATCCCGCCGGCCCGCTGGCCGACGTTGGACGCCCCGACCCTGTCGGCGATCTCGTCGTAGAGCCCCGGTTCGGACAGCTCGGGCAGGGCTGCGAGGAATTCGGCGGCGGTGACGCTCGCGCCGGTCGTGAGGGTCACCGACCCGTCGAACGCGTCGACCAGCGGGGTCATGTCGATCCCCCGGAACAGTCCGCGGACGACGTCCACCGTGGCGATGCGCAGCAGGTACCGCAGGATCTCGGTCTCGCGCCCCTCCTCGCCGGGCTCGAACTCGATCTTGCCGCGCAGGACTTCGACGGCGGCGTCCACGTCGACGAGCCGTGCCACGGACTCACCCGGGTCGTCGGCGCCCCGCACGGCCGCCCGCCGACGGGCCGCCGCCGCGACGGTCTCCGCGCCGGCGATGGCGAAGCGGGCGGAGACGCCGGAGGCCTGGTTGATCGAGTCGGAGGTGCGCAGCTCGCGCGTGAACCGGGCGAGCAGTTCCATCAGCGGGTCCGGCACCTCGGCGGTCAGCTCGGCTTCCTGCCGCACGACCTCGATCTCGTCGGCCAGGTCGAGCGGGTAGTGGGTCCGTATCTCCGCGCCGAACCGGTCCTTGAGCGGAGTGATGATCCGACCGCGGTTGGTGTAGTCCTCCGGGTTGGCCGAGGCCACCACCAGCACGTCTAAAGGGAGGCGCAGGACGTAGCCTCGGATCTGGACGTCCCGCTCCTCCATGACGTTGAGCAACGCCACCTGGATCCGCTCGGCCAGGTCGGGCAGCTCGTTGAGGGCCACGATCCCGCGGTTCGCGCGCGGCACCAACCCGTAGTGGATGGTCTCCGGGTCACCCAGTCGGCGGCCCTCGGCCACCCTCATGGGATCGACGTCGCCGATCATGTCGGCGACGGAGGTGTCCGGGGTGGACAGTTTCTCCACGTAGCGCTCGTCACGGTGGCGCCACTGCACGGGTAGCGCATCCCCCTCACGGGCGATCCGCTCGCGCGTGGGTCCGGTGATCGGCGCGAGCGGGTCCTCACCCAACTCGGATCCGGCCACGACGGGCGACCACTCGTCCAACAATCCGACGAGCGTGCGCAGCAGGCGGGTCTTGCCCTGACCGCGTTCGCCGAGGAGGACGATGTCGTGGCCGGCGATGATCGCCCGCTCGACCTGAGGGATCACCGTCGTGTCGAAGCCGTGCATGCCGGGCCACGGATCGCGTCCGGCGGCCAGGGCCGCGAGCAGGTTCTCGCGCAGCTCCTCCCGGAGGGTGCGGCTGGTGTATCCGGCGGCGCGCAGCTCGCCGAGAGTCTTGACGTTCGGCTTATCGCTCACACCGCCCACCGTAGCCCTGCGATGCCACTTCCGCTTCCGGCATAGGGTGGGCACCATGCGTGCAGTGCTGACCCTCGTCCTCAACATCATCTGGCTGTTGACCGCGGGCATCTGGCTGTTCCTCGGCTACGTGCTGGCCGGGATCCTCGCCTGCATCCTCATCATCACGATCCCGTTCGGGGTCGCGAGTTTCCGGATCGCCGCCTACGTGCTGTGGCCGTTCGGCCGGGAGGTCGTCGACCGGGGCCGTCCCGGCGGGGTGAGCACGGTCGCCAACGTCATCTGGTTCCTGGTGGCCGGACTGTGGCTGGCGATCGGCCACGTCGCCACCGCCGTAGCGCAGGCGGTGACGATCATCGGCCTGCCCCTGGCGTGGGCCAATCTCAAGCTCATCCCGGTCACGTGCTTCCCGTTCGGCAAGGAGATCGTCCGCTCCGACCGGGCGGCGATGGTGCCGGTCGCCACCCGCTGACCGCCCGGTCGCCACCAGCTGACCACGCACCCCCGCACCGCGGCCGGGCCGGGTCAGTCCTCGAGCGTCGGCTGGTGGTGGCTGGCGATCGACACCCGGTTGAAGGCGTTGATCAGCACGATCGTCCACTCGAGCGCCGAGAGCTGCTCGTCGGAGAAGTGGTCGGCGGCGGCTGCGATCGCGGCGGCACGTTCCTCGGCGTCGTCCAGCCGGGTCAGCGTCTCGGCCAGTCGTAGTGCCGCCCTCTCCGGGTCACCGAAGGCGTCGAGTTCCCGCCACGCGGGCAGCAGGTCGAGCCGGTCCTGGGAGACCCCGGCCTTGCGGGCCGCCGGCACGTGGGTGGCCAGGCAGGCCGCGCAGCTGTTGAGCTGCGAGACGCGCACGTTGACCAGTTCGAGCAGCGACTCCTCCAGCCCGGCCTCGCCGGAGGCCTCCCGCGAGGCGACGGCGGTGCGGACGAACCGCTTGTAGACCTCGCGCTGGGTGCGGTCCAACTGCGGAACCCCCATGTCAGCCCTCCCCGCCGAATCGCGCCCGGTCGGCGTCCGTGGCCTCCCGGTACGCGCCGGCGAACTCGTCCGCGTTCTTGCCGAGGAAACCCTCCACCATCGAACACACCGGCACGATGGTGATCCCCTCCTCGCGCGTGGCCTCCACCGCGCCGCGCACGAGTGCGGTGCCGATGCCCCGGCCACCGAACTGCTCGTCGACCACGGTGTGGTGGAAGACGCGCTCGCCGGCGTGGTCGCGGAAATCGGCGTGGCCGGCGACCTCGCCGGAGGCGTCCCGGACCTCGAACGCCTCGGTGGAGTCGGCTCGGTCCACGGTCACGGTCGCGCCGGTCTTGTCGGTGTACTCGGTCATCTGCGGTGTCCTCTCACATCGGGGTCGACTGCGCGCGCGGGTCCGGGTTGACCCGCGGTTTGAGGGTGGTGGTGGGCAGGGTGGGCGCGGGCAGCCGGGTCAGCCCCCGCGGGTCGTGGCCGATGTAGCCGTCCACGCGTCCGAAGCGCTCCGATCCGGCCTCCCACTGCTCGCGGTAACCCGCGATCTCGTCATGGGTCCGGCCGATGAAGTTCCACCACATGATGATGTCCTCCTCGAACGGGGTGCCACCGATGAGGACCGCCCGCCCGGCGGTGGTGCCGGTGTTGCGGATCGTCAGGGTGGTCTCGCCGACGCCGGTGTACGCGAGATGGCTGACCTCGACGTCGACGCCCTCGAGGGTCAGATCACCGGAGTCGACGAGCAGGCCGTGCTCGAAATCCGGGTCGACGTCCAGTCGCAGTTCGGCGCCGGGGTCGAGCCGGAGCTCCGCGGCCACGAGGGGGGTGTAGGTGGTGACCGATGACGACGAGCCCAGCAGCGACCCCATGAAGACCCGCGCCGATCCGCCGGCGAACCCGACCGGGTCGGGCACGTGGTGGTCGAACCTGCGGCCGCTGCTCTCGCGGTGGTCCTCGGGTAGCACGGTCCACAGCTGCACGCCGTGCAGAACGGTGGTGTCCTGGGTCGAGACCTCGGTGTGGCAAATACCGGCGCCGGAGGTCATGAGGTTGACCTCCCCCGGGCGCACCACCGCATGGTTGTCCCCGGAGTCGTGATGGGTGACGCTGCCCTCGAAGAGCCAGCTCACGGTCTGCAGGCCGGTGTGCGGATGCGAGGGCACGTCCATGCCGCCGGTGGCCGAGACGTCATCCGGTCCGTAGTGGTCGACAAAGCAGAAGGCGCCGATGAGCGAGCGCTGGCGCTGCGGCAGCGTCCGGCGGACCGTCATCGCCCGCGGCCCGCCCAGGGGCACCTCGCGGGAGGTGATGATCTCCACGACGGCCCCGCCGGGCTGCGCCTCTGCCGAACGGGGCCCGCCCGGCGCACCGCCGGCCTCGCACTCGATCTCGGGCGGGTCGGGGTCGAGGTTGCTCATTCGACGACCTCGCTCATCTCGGCGCGGGCGTCGACGGCCTCGCGGCGCAGCTCCAGCTTCTTGGCGTTGATCTTCCCGCCCAGCGCCAGGACGAGCGCCTTGTCCACGACCGCCACCGGCAGGTGGTCGAGGAGACGTCGGCCGAGGTCCCATCGCACGGCGTAGCGGCGGCGGGGGCGCGCGGTGGTACCGGCGGTCCACACCGCCTCGGCGAGGACGGACGGGTCGGTGGCCTTGTCGTCCTCACCGGCGGCCATCTCCCCCATCACCGCGGCCATCGCGGCGAACGGCGAACCGGGGGCGGTCGATTCCTGGAAGCGTCGCCGGATCGAGGCGGTCATCCCGGTGCGGAACGGACCCGGTTGGACGAGCACGACGTCCAGGCCGAGGAACATCAGCTCGCGCCGCAGCGCGTCACCGTAGGCCTCGATCGCGTGCTTGCTCATGGCGTAGGCGCCGTTCATCGGCATGCCGTGCTGGGGGCCGGTCTCGGAGCTGATGAGCACCACCCTCCCGCGGGTCTCCCGGAGGAGGTCCCACAGGGCGTGGACGGTGCGCACGGTGCCCATGACGTTGACGTCCAGGACCTGCTGCACCCGGTCCGGATCGGTCTCGGCCAGCGGCCCGATCCCGAGGACGCCCGCGAACGTGACGAGCGCGTCGAGGCGGCCGTGCTCGCGTCGGACCCGGTCGGCCAGGGCGGTGAGCGAGGCGGAGTCGGTGACGTCCGCGGCGTGGGACGTGATGCGGTCACCGCCGGGCGGTGCCTGGAGGTCGACGGCCACGACGTGCCAGCCCCGCGAGGCGTAGAGCGCGGTGGTGGCCGCCCCGAGGCCGCCCCCGGCTCCGGTGACGACGACGACGGGGGCGGCGGGCGCGCTGGTGTCCATACCCTGACGGTACCGGCGTGCGGAGTCCCGGTGGGGCTGTCCAGGTGGCCCCGCCCGCCTCAGACCAGGGCGTTGAGGCCGAGTTTGCCGGCGAGGCGGTCGATGTAGGCCAGGACCTCGTCCTCGGTCCGATCCGGGGTTCCGTAGACGAGCTCGTGGACGCCGAGCTCGCGGTAGGCGTCGATCTTCTCGTGATCCGGTTTCCCGTCGAGGACCACGATGTAGGGCTCGCCCTCCCGACCTGCCTCGGCCCACAGTTCCCGCAGCGTCCGTACGCTGCCGGCGATGTCCTGGGAGATCGGGGTGGTCATCCAGCCGTCGGCGCTGCGGCAGATCCACCTGAGGTTCTTCTCGGTGCCGGCCGCTCCCACGAGGGTGAGCGGGCCGGGAGTACGGGCGGTCTTGGGCCAGGCCCAGCTGGGGCCGAAGTCCACGAACTCTCCGTGGTACTCGGCCTCGTCGTGCGTCCACAGCTCCCGCATGGCCTCGAGGTACTCGCGGAGCATGGTGCGCCGACGCTTCGGCGGCACGTTGTGGTCGGCCATCTCGTCCAGATTCCAGCCGTACCCCACGCCGAGCACGGTGCGCCCGTCGGAGAGGTGGTCGACCGACGCGATGGTCTTGGCCAACGTGACGGGGTCGCTCTCCACCGGGATGGACACGGCGGTCCCGAGACGGATGGTCGACGTGACCGCCGCGGCGGCGCCGAGGGCGACCCACGGGTCCAGGGTGCGGCTGTACCGCTCATCGGGGAGCTCGGCGCCGCCGGTACCCGGGTGCGCGGCCTCGCGCCGCACCGGGATGTGCGTGTGCTCGGGAACGTAGAACGCGGAGAACCCGGCCCGCTCGGCGGCCACGGCGGCCGTGGTCGGCCGGATGCCCCGGTCACTGGTGAACAGGGTCAGTCCGAATTCCATGCGTTCTCCCTCGTGCGCAGCGTCGACCCGCCGCCTGACACCTGATCAGACAGGTGTCCAGCGGCGGTGTCGCCACAGACTAGCGCACGACTGCGGCGGGTGGGCAGACCTCGCCCGCCACGCAGTCGGCCGGATCCCCCGGCTGGGACTGCAGACGCTGCATGGTGTGGTGCGAGACGTAGCGGAAGATCTCGTTGCCCGGGGTGGTGCGAGATAGGGCGTCCGCCGCCAGCAACATGACGGCCGCGGTCCATGTGCTCAGCTCGACCGGCCACCGCTTGCCGTCGGCGAAGACGAGTCCGGTCCAGTAGGAGCCGTCGGTGTCCCGCAGGTGCTGCATGTTGGTGAACTGCGCGAGCGCCTGCTCGTGTCGCCCGGCCGCCTCCAGGGCGAGGACCAGCTCGCACGTCTCGGCCCCGGTGACCCACGGCCGGTGGTCGACGCAGCGGATGCCCAGGCCGTCCACCACGAAGTCGTCCCACCGGGAGTCGAGCCGCGCCTGTGCCTGGTCCCCCACCATCACACCGGCCAGGACCGGGTAGTACCAGTCCATGGAGAACTCGTCCTTGGGTGTGAAGAGCTCGGGGTGGGCGCGCAGCGCATGGCCCAGCCGGTCGGCGGCGGCGTCCCAGTCCGGCGCGCTCCCGCCGAGCTCCTCGGCGATCGCGACGCCGCAGCGCAGCGCGTGGTGGATGCTGGACGAGCCGGTGACCAGCGCCTCCTCGCAGAAGCCCTCGGGTCCGGCGCCCCACCACATCTGCCCCTCGGGACCCTGGAAGGTCAGCACCAGGTCGAGTGCCCGGCGCACCGTCGGCCACATCGACTCGAGGAACCCGGGCCTGGCGCTCACCAGGTGGTGGTGCCACACGCCCACCGCGACGTACGCGCAGAAGTTGGAGTCGATGTCACCGTCGGCGACGTGGTCGTCCTGCCACTTCATCGGCCACGACCCGTCGCCCCGCTGGGTGTCCCGGAGGAACCCGTACGCCCTCTCGGCGGCCTCCCACTGACCCGCGACGGACAGGCCCATTGCCGATTCCACGTGATCCCAGGGGTCGGTGTGACCGCCGGTGAACCACGGGATCTCACCGTTGGGTTTCTGGACGGAGGCGAGCCACTCGCCGGTGGCGCGGACCGCGTCGGCGTCGAGGACCCCGGGCACGGCGGGGACCGGACGTTGGCTGGTGACTCCGGTGTTGGGCGTCTGCACGGACGATCAGGCCTCCACGGGCTTACGCAGGTAGAACACGATGGACTTGCCCATCACCGGGTTGAGCACCTTCTCGGCGGTGCGGGTGATCCAGGGCCCCTTCATCAGGTCCCATACGAGCAGCTTGTGGTACGCCTTCGGCAACGGGTGGTCGTCGTTCTCCGTGCCCACCGCGCACTTGAGCCACCAGTACGGGGCGTGCAGCGCGTGGGCGAACCCGGTGCCGGTGACCTCCAGGCCCGCCGCGCGGAGCTTGAACCCCAACTCCTCGGCGGTGTAGATCCGGCAGTGCCCACCCGGGTTGGAGTGGTAGGCGTCGGACAGCTTCCAGCAGAGCTTCTCCGGCCACTCACGCGGCACGGTCACCGCGGCGACGCCGCCCGGCTTGAGGATCCGCACCAGTTCGGCGATGGCCTTGGTGTCCTCCGGGACGTGCTCGAGCACCTCGGAGATGAGCACCAGATCGAAGGTCGCGTCCTCGTACGGCATGTTGAGCGCGTCCCCGGTGACGGCCTCCCCCTTCGAGGTGGGCAGCCCCTCGCCCTCGGCCTCCATGGCGGCGAGCATGTCGGAGACCTGCTGCATCTCGTCGGCGTTCTGGTCGAACGCCGTGACGTCCGCGCCACGCCGGTAGAGCTCGAAGGTGTGACGACCGAGGCCGGCCCCCACGTCGATGGCTCGCATACCGGGGGTGACCCCGAGACGGTCGAAATCAGCGGTCAGCATGCGGCGTCCTCCTGCTCACGGATGGTGTACTCACCGGACTCCGGGAGCACCTCGGGCACGTCATCGGTGACGTGCTCGTCGATCTCGGTCTGATCCGGCCCGAGGACCGGCCCGGCCGTCAGGTCCGGCAGCGCGTCGCCGCGGACCCGGGCGATCGCCGCCTCGTAGACCTCGACGGTCCGGCGGGCGACGGCGGCCCAGCTGTAACGCTCCATGACTCGTGCACGGCCGCCCTGAGAGAGGCGTTGCCGCTCGGCCGGGTCGGACAGCAGCGCGCTGATCTCACGGGCCAGCGCGTCGACGTCGCCCGGCTCGACCAGGCGGGCCGCCGAGTCGTCCGTGCCGACGACCTCCGGCAGCGCGCCGGCACGCGTCGCGACGAGAGCGCAGCCGCTGGACATGGCCTCCACCGCCGGCAGGGAGAAACCCTCGTACATGCTCGGAACGACCGCGATCTCGGCCGACCCGACGAGATCGGCGAGCTCGCCGTCGTCGACCCCGGACACCAGGTCCACCGCGTCCCGCAGGCCCAGCTTGTCGAGCAGCCTCGCGGCCTCACCCTTGCGCTTGAGCTTGGACACCAGCGTCAGGCGCACGCCCGGGTGCTCTTCGCGGACCCTGGCCAGCGCGCGCAACAGGACCGGCACCCCCTTGAGCGGCTGATCGGCACTGGCCACGCAGACCAGGCGGCCGGGCTCGCGCACGCGACGATGGTGGAACCGGTCGGTGTCCACGCCCAGCGGGATCGTGACGATGCGGTCCGGGTCCACGCCGAAGTCGGTGGCGATGTCATCGGCGGAGTTGCTGGAGACCGTGATGATCTCCTGCAGCTTGCGGGAGACCCGCATCTGCATGCCCAGGAACCCGAACCAGCGCCACGTCGTGATCTTCTTGCGCAGCGGGGCCTCCTTCATGGCCAGCGCGCGATCCCGCGTGATGGGGTGGTGCACCGTGGCCACGACGGGGAAACCCGCCTTCTCCAGGTCCAGCAGGCCGGATCCCAGGCACTGGTTGTCGTGCACCACGTCGAAGTCGTCCAGACGCTCCCGGAGTGTGCGCGCGGCCCGCATGCTGAACGTCCGCGGCTCCGGGAACCCGGCGGTCCACATGGTGACCACCTCGAGCACGTCGATGAGGTCGCGGATCTCCCGCGGGTGCGGGGTACGGAACGGGTTCGCGTCGTTGTAGAGGTCCAGACTCGGGACCTCGGTGAGCGTGGGGCCCGGGTCGAGTTCCGGGTAGGGCTGACCGGAGAACACCTCGACCGTGTGTCCGAGTGCCGCCAACTCGCGGCTGAGGTGACGGACGTAGACGCCCTGGCCCCCGCCGTGCGGCTTGCTCCGGTACGAGAGCAGCGCGATCCGCACCGTCGATCGCCTCCTTCATGGTCGTCGGCCCGCCGTCGGCGAGTGTCGCGGGCCGCGACGGGCACATCGGGAAAGTCTAGAACACGTTCGCCCCGGTCCCACACACGGCCGGACGAACGCACCGGACCCCCGGCGCGAGAGGCGCTCGGGGGTCCGGTGTCGGTGTCACTCCACGGTCGGTTCGTCGCCGTGGGGCCTGCTCAGTAGCCCAGGTCGTCCAGGCGGACCGAGGCGCCGGTGGCGTCCCCGAACCCGTCCTCGGGACCGTAGAAACCATCGCCGTAGTCCGGGATGGAGTACGCGGCAGCGCGGGCCTCCTCGGTGGGCTCGACCGTCGAGTTCCGGTAGCGGTTGATACCGGTACCCGCCGGGATGAGCTTACCGATGATGACGTTCTCCTTGAGGCCCACGAGCTTGTCCGACCGCTTGTTGATGGCGGCGTCGGTGAGCACGCGGGTGGTCTCCTGGAAGGAGGCAGCCGAGAGCCACGAGTCCGTGGCCAGCGAGGCCTTGGTGATGCCCATGAGGACCGGACGCGCCGAGGCCGGCGAGCCGCCCTCGGTGAGCACGCGGCGGTTCTCCGCCGTGAGCTCGGCACGCTCCACGAGCGCACCGGGCAGGAACTCGGTGCTGTTCGAGTCGTTGATCGCGACTCGACGCATCATCTGACGGACGATGACCTCGAGGTGCTTGTCGTGGATCGACACACCCTGCGCACGGTAGACCTTCTGCACCTCGTCGACGAGGAACTTCTGGACACCGTTGGGGCCGAGGATGGCCAGCACCTCGTGCGGATCGGCCGGGCCCTCGAGGAGGGCCTGCCCGCGCTCGAGGTGATCGCCGTCCGCGATCGGGCGGGAGGAGCCGTCCTCCAGCTCGATATGGGCCAGGCCTTGGCGCTTCGACAGCTTCTCGTAGACGATCTCGTCCGCACCGTTGTCCGGCACGATCGTGATCGTGTAGAAGCGCTCCTCCTCCTCGAGACGGATCCGGCCCGCCTCCTCGGCGATCGGCGCCTTGCCCTTCGGAACACGAGCCTCGAAGAGCTCCTGCACGCGCGGGAGACCGCCGGTGATGTCGTCACCGACGCCACCCTGGTGGAAGGTACGCATCGTCAGCTGGGTGCCCGGCTCACCGATCGACTGGGCGGCGACGATGCCGACGGCCTCGCCGATGTCCACCAGGAGACCGGTGGCCATCGAGCGGCCGTAGCAGGTCGCACAGACGCCGGTACCGGTGGTGCAGGTGAGGACCGACCGGACCTTGACCTTCTCGATGCCGGCGACGATCAGCGCCTCGATGTTCGGGTCACCGAGGTCGGTGCCCGCGGCGACGATCACGTTGCCGTCGGCGTCGAGCGCGTCCTCCGCGAGCGTCCGGGCGAACGTCGAGGTCTCGACGTGCTCGTCGCGCTCGAGGGACCCGGTCGGGCTGCCGTGGACGTCCATCACCGGGCGGGCGATGGTCGTCTCGACACCCTTCGACGTCCCACAGTCGGTCTCGCGCACGATGACGTCCTGCGAGACGTCGACGAGACGACGGGTGAGGTAACCCGAGTCGGCGGTACGCAGGGCGGTGTCGGCCAGACCCTTACGGGCGCCGTGCGTGTTCATGAAGTACTCGAGCACGGTCAGGCCCTCGCGGAACGAGGACTTGATCGGCTGCGGGATGAACTCGCCGTTCGGACGCGTCACCAGACCCTTCATGCCCGCGAGCGAGCGGATCTGGGTCATGTTGCCCGCCGCGCCCGACTTCACGATCGTCGGGATCGGGTTGGAGTCCGGGTAGTTCTCCTCCATGGCCTGACCGATCTCGTCGGTGGCCTCCTGCCAGAGCTTGACCAGGTCCGACTTGCGCTCCTCGTCGGTGATCTTGCCGAGGTCGTACTGCGACTCCAGGCGCGCGGCCTTCGCGTCGTACGAGGCGAGGATCTCCTTTTTGGCTGGCGGGACCAGTACGTCGGACATGGCGATGGTGACACCCGAGCGGGTGGCCCAGTAGAAACCGGTGTCCTTGAGCTTGTCCACCGTCTGCGCCACGACGATCATCGGGTAGCGCTCGGCCAGGTCGTTGATGATGACGGCCTGACGCTTCTTGGGCATCTGCTCGTTGACGAACGGGTAGTCCGCCGGGAGCAGTTCGTTGAACATCACGCGACCGAGGGTGGTCACGGTCAGCCACTCCTGGCCCTGCGTCCAGCCCTCGGGGAACTGCTCGGCCTCGACGTCGGCCGACGGACGCTGGTGCGTCAGTCGGACCTGGATCGGGGCGTGGATGTCCAGCACGCCGAGGTCGACGGCCATGATGGCCTCCGACGGCGTCGAGTACACGCCCACGGCGGGGGTGTCCTCGGAGGCCGGGACGTACGAGCCGGTCGCACCCTCGTCCAGACGGGTGAGGTAGTACAGGCCGGTCACCATGTCCAGACGCGGCATGGCGAGCGGACGACCCGACGCCGGCGACAGGATGTTGTTCGAGGCGAGCATGAGGATGCGCGCCTCGGCCTGCGCCTCCGCGGACAGCGGGAGGTGCACGGCCATCTGGTCACCGTCGAAGTCGGCGTTGAAGGCCTCACACACGAGCGGGTGCAGCTGGATGGCCTTGCCCTCGACGAGCTGCGGCTCGAACGCCTGGATGCCGAGGCGGTGCAGCGTGGGCGCACGGTTGAGCATCACCGGGTGTTCGGCGATGACCTCTTCGAGCACGTCCCACACCTGGTCGCGCTGACGCTCGACCATGCGCTTGGCGGACTTGATGTTCTGCGCGTGGTTGAGGTCCACCAGACGCTTCATGACGAAGGGCTTGAACAGCTCGAGCGCCATCAGCTTGGGCAGACCACACTGGTGCAGCTGCAGCTGTGGGCCCACGACGATCACGGAACGACCGGAGTAGTCGACGCGCTTGCCGAGCAGGTTCTGACGGAACCGGCCCTGCTTGCCCTTGAGCAGATCCGAGAGCGACTTGAGCGGGCGGTTGCCCGGGCCCGTGACGGGCCGGCCACGCCGGCCGTTGTCGAACAGCGCGTCGACGGACTCCTGCAGCATCCGCTTCTCGTTGTTGACGATGATCTCGGGGGCGCCGAGATCCATCAGCCGCTTGAGGCGGTTGTTGCGGTTGATCACCCGACGGTAGAGGTCGTTGAGGTCCGAGGTGGCGAAGCGGCCACCGTCGAGCTGGACCATCGGACGCAGCTCCGGTGGGATCACCGGGACGGCCCCGAGGACCATCGCGGCCGGGTGGTTGCCCGACTGCAGGAACGCGGAGACGACCTTGAGGCGCTTCAGGGCGCGGATCTTCTTCTGACCCTTGCCGTTGCGGATGATCTCCCGCAGCGACTCGGCCTCGGCGGCCAGGTCGAAGTTCAGCAGCAGCGCCTGGATCGCCTCGGCGCCCATGCCGCCCTCGAAGTACTCGCCGAAGCGGTCCTCGAGTTCGCGGTAGATGCCCTCGTCGACGATGATCTGGTTGACGTCGAGCTTGGTGAAGGTGGTCCAGATCTCGTCGAGACGGTCCAGCTCGCGCTGGGCCGACTCGCGGATCTTCTTCATCTCCTTCTCGCCGCCGTCCTTCACCTTGCGGCGCTGGTCGGCCTTGGCACCCTCGGCCTCGAGCTCGGCGAGATCGGCTTCGAGCTTCCGTGCGCGGGCCTCGATGTCGGAGTCCCGCTCGTCCTCGATGATCTTGCGCTCCTCGAGGACCTGGGCCTCGAGGGTGCTGAGCTCGTTGTGACGCAGCTCGGTGTCGACGCCGGTGATGACGTAGGCGGCGAAGTAGATGATCTTGTCGAGGTCCTTGGGCGCCAGGTCCAGCAGGTAACCCAGGCGCGACGGGACGCCCTTGAAGTACCAGATGTGGGTGACGGGCGCGGCCAGCTCGATGTGGCCCATGCGCTCGCGGCGGACCTTGGCACGGGTCACCTCGACGCCGCAGCGCTCACAGATGATCCCCTTGAAGCGCACGCGCTTGTACTTGCCGCAGTAGCACTCCCAGTCCCGGGTGGGGCCGAAGATCTTCTCGCAGAACAGGCCCTCCTTCTCCGGCTTGAGGGTGCGGTAGTTGATGGTCTCCGGCTTCTTGACCTCGCCGTAGGACCAGTTACGGATGTCCTCGGCCGTCGCGAGGCTGATGACCAGCTCGTCGAAGTAGTTGACGTCCTGCACGTAGGCGTCCTTTCCCGGGTGGGATGATGGCGGGCCCTCGCGGGGTGGGGCCGGGGGCCCGCCGTGGTGGAACTGAATTCTTCGGGTGCGGGGCGGGCGACAGGGCTGCCGCCCGCCCGCCTACTTACTGCGCCAGCTCGTCGGCCGCCGAGGACTCGTCGCGCGAGAGGTTGATCCCCAGGTTCGCGGCGGTGCGGTCGAGATCGTCGTCGTCGCCCTCACCCAGGGAGACGGCCTGGCCGTCGCTGGAGAGCACCTCCACGTTGAGGCACAGCGACTGCAGCTCCTTGAGAAGCACCTTGAAGGACTCCGGGATACCCGGCTCCGGGATGTTCTCGCCCTTGACGATCGCCTCGTAGACCTTCACGCGGCCCACGACGTCGTCGGACTTGATCGTCAGCAGCTCCTGCAGCGTGTACGCCGCGCCGTAGGCCTGCATCGCCCAGCACTCCATCTCACCGAATCGCTGGCCACCGAACTGGGCCTTACCGCCGAGCGGCTGCTGGGTGATCATCGAGTACGGACCGGTCGAACGCGCGTGGATCTTGTCATCCACGAGGTGGTGCAACTTGAGGATGTACATGTAGCCCACGGACACCGGGTACGGGAAGGGCTCGCCGGAGCGACCGTCGAAGAGGGTCGCCTTGCCGTCGGCCTGCACCATGCGCTCGCCGTCACGGTTCGGCAGGGTGCAGCCGAGCAGACCGGTGATCTCCGTGTCCGCCGCGCCGTCGAAGACGGGCGTGGCCGTGTTGGTGCCGGCCTCGACGCTGTGGATCTCCTCCGGCAGCTTGGTCGCCCAGTCGGGCAGGGAGCCGTCCGCCTCACGCGGGACCTCCCAGCCGGCCTTGGCCAGCCAGCCGAGGTGGGTCTCCATGATCTGACCGATGTTCATACGACGCGGGACGCCGTGTGTGTTGAGGATGATGTCCACCGGCGTGCCGTCGGGCATGAACGGCATGTCCTCGGCGGGGAGGATCTTACCGATGACGCCCTTGTTGCCGTGGCGGCCGGCGAGCTTGTCGCCGTCCTGGATCTTGCGCTTCTGCGCGACGTAGACGCGCACCAGCTCGTTGACACCGGGGGGCAGATCGTCGTCGTCATCCCGCGAGAAGACGCGGACGCCGATGACCTTGCCGGACTCCCCGTGGGGCACCTTGAGCGAGGTGTCGCGCACCTCGCGCGCCTTCTCACCGAAGATGGCGCGCAGCAGGCGCTCCTCCGGGGTCAGCTCGGTCTCACCCTTCGGCGTGACCTTGCCGACGAGGACGTCACCGTCACGGACCTCGGCGCCGATGCGCACGATGCCGCGGTCGTCGAGGTCCGCCAGGACCTCGTCGGAGACGTTGGGGATGTCCCGCGTGATCTCCTCGGCGCCCAGCTTGGTGTCGCGGGCGTCGATCTCGTGCTCCTCGATGTGGATGGACGTGAGCACGTCCTCCTCCACCAGGCGCTGCGAGAGGATGATCGCGTCCTCGTAGTTGTGGCCCTCCCACGGCATGATCGCGACGAGCAGGTTCTTGCCCAGCGCCATCTCGCCGTTCTCGGTGCAGGGGCCGTCGGCCAGGACCTGGCCGACCTCGACGCGGTCACCCTCGTCGACGATCGGACGCTGGTTAGAGCAGGTGCCCTGGTTCGAGCGCGCGAACTTCGACAGGCGGTAGGTCTGACGCCCGCCGTCGTCGTCCATCACGGTGATGAAGTCGGCCGAGACCTCCTCCACCATGCCCGGGGCGGTGTTGACGACCACGTCGCCGGCGTCCACGGCCGCGCGCAGCTCCATGCCGGTGCCGACGAGCGGCGCCTCGGAACGCACGAGCGGCACGGACTGCCGCTGCATGTTCGCGCCCATCAGGGCACGGTTGGCGTCATCGTGCTCGAGGAACGGGATCATCGCGGTGGCCACGGAGACCATCTGCCGCGGCGAGACGTCCATGTAGTCGACATCGCCCGGCTCGACCATCTCGACGTCACCGTGCTTCTTGCGCACGAGGATGCGGTCCTCGACGAAGCGGCCGTCGGCGTCGATCTCCGAGTTGGCCTGCGCGACGACGTAGCGGTCCTCCTCGTCGGCGGTGAGGTAGTCCACCTGATCGGTGACGACGCCCTCGTAGACGCGGCGGTACGGGGTCTCGATGAAACCGAACGGGTTGACCCGCGCGTACACCGAGAGCGAACCGATCAGACCGATGTTCGGACCCTCGGGGGTCTCGATCGGGCACATGCGGCCGTAGTGCGAGGCGTGCACGTCGCGGACCTCGAGCCCGGCGCGCTCACGCGACAGACCACCGGGGCCCAGCGCGGACAGACGACGCTTGTGGGTCAGACCCGACAGCGGGTTGTTCTGGTCCATGAACTGCGACATCTGGGAGGTTCCGAAGAACTCCTTGAGCGCCGCCGTGATGGGCCGGATGTTGATCAGCGACTGCGGGGTGATCGCCTCGGAGTCCTGCGTGGTCATGCGCTCGCGGACGACACGCTCCATGCGGGACAGGCCGACGCGGACCTGGTTCTGGATGAGCTCGCCGACGGTACGCAGACGACGGTTGCCGAAGTGGTCGATGTCGTCGACCTCGACCGGCACCTCGCGGCCACCCTCCACCTGCATCGCGTCGTCGCCCGCGTGGAGGCGCACGAGGTACTCGATGGTGGCGGCGATGTCCTCGCGGGTGAGCGTCGTGGTGGCGTCACCCTCGGGGTCGGGCAGACCGAGCTTGCGGTTGACCTTGTAACGACCGACGCGGGCCAGGTCGTAGCGCTTCTCCTTGAAGAACAGGTTCTCCAGGAGCGCCTCCGCGGACTCGCGGGTCGGCGGCTCACCCGGGCGCAGCTTGCGGTAGATCTCGAGCAGGGCCTGGTCGGTGTCCTCGACCGTGTCCTTCTCGAGCGTGGACATCATGATCTCCGAGAAGCCGTAACGCTCCTTGATCTCGGTGGTCGTCCACCCGAGGGCCTTGAGCAGGACGGTGACCGACTGGCGACGCTTGCGGTCGATGCGGACGCCGACGGTGTCGCGCTTGTCGACGTCGAACTCGAGCCACGCGCCACGCGACGGGATGACCTTGACGGAGTGGACGTCCCTCTCCGTGGACTTGTCGCGCGAGCGATCGAAGTACACGCCCGGCGACCGGACGAGCTGGGAGACGACGACCCGCTCGGTGCCGTTGATGATGAACGTGCCCTTGTCGGTCATCATGGGGAAATCACCCATGAAGACCGTCTGGGACTTGATCTCACCGGTCTCGGTGTTCTCGAACTCGGCCGTGACGAACAGGGGCGCCTCGTAGGTGCGATCCTTTTCGCGGCAGTCCTCGAGGGACGCCTTGACCTCTTCGAAGTAGGGCTCCGAGAACGAGAGCGACATCGATCCGGAGAAGTCCTCGATCGGGGAGATCTCCTTGAGGATGGACTCCAGGCCTCCCTCGAGGTTCGTGGTACCGCGCGAGGCGGCCCTCTCTTGCCACTCCTCCGAGCCGATGAACCACTCGAACGACTCCGTCTGGAGGTCGAGCAGCCCCGGGACCGGCAACGGCTCGGAGAGTTTCGCGAACGAAACCCTCCGGGGCGCACCGGGAACGGTGGAGACTGACGTGGTCTGGCGGGAGACTGCCAAGATGGGTCCTTCCAGCACCTCACGTGATCACCACGGGCGGTGACCACAGATGTATCTGCGAGCGGTCCGCCGACGGGTATCCACCCAGGTCCGCCGCGATATCGAGGGCTCGGAAAGCACCCGGCGGAACCGGGAGTGAGCCGTCACGGACGGACGGGAGGGCAAATAGCAGCCAGCGCAACGACCTAATCTAGCGGAAGGCGGCGACAAAGTCCAGCCTTCAACGGAGTGTCCCCCGGAGGCTGGTCACGTGCGTGGTGCGGCGTCCGTCTCTGCGCTGGTTGCCCTCGTGGCTCTCGCCTCATCGGCCCCCGGTCGGGACGTCGCACCCGGACCGTGTCGCACTCAACCTTTACGGCACTCGCCCGATGCCCCTAAAGGGTGACGGGTGAAAGCACTTTCGTCAAGGATCTGGCACGGTCGGTTGCCGGATCGGTTCCCGACCAGTCCTCGTCAGGAGGGCAGATCCGGGATCCTCGACAGTTTCCACACGCCGTCGATCCTGTCCAGACCGACGAGATAGGTGCCGCTGGTACTTCCCGCAGCCGCGCCGTCCCTGGTCATCGACACATCCTGGACCAGCAACACCTCGGCCTTGTCGCCCTGCAGGTAGGCGAGACCGGCCTCGCGGACCTCTGCGTCGACGCTCGTCGCGGACTGCTCGTAGCTGTCACGCAACGCGGGCCAGTTCTCGTCCAACTCGTTGACGAGCTTCGGGGTGAGGAATTCCCCCAGGGAGTCGTGATACTCGTCGAGGGTCTCGTGATCGATCGCCACGAGCCGCTGGACGTTGGTCGTCGCTGCCGAGAGGACCTCCTCGGTGGCCCCTCGGTCGACGAACGCCCGGTTGTCCACGTCGACGCCGGGTTCCGTCGCCAGGAACACGCCGACGGCTCCGGCGACCAGCCCCACCGCGATGGCGGAGTACGCGATCGTCCGACCACCGGGCCGACGGCCGGCGCGCCGCTCCCCGCGACCCGCCCCGGTTCCGGTGCCGCCCACCTCGTCGTCGTCTCGTTCGTCCCACGTCGTGGGGCCCGCGGCGTTCCCGCCCTCGGGTCGGGCCTGTCCGGCGTGGCCGGCCAGCCGTCGACGCGGCGCCGGAGTGACCGACTTCTGTGTCCTCTTGATCGGTGGCATCAGCGACTGTCATCCTTCGTCATCGTCCGGCGGAGGTGGTCGGCGCGGGGGTCGACTCCTCCTCGGTGGCCGGGGCGTCCTGCTCCTCCGGCGTGTTGAGCTCCTGCACGGACCGGCTGGACCCGCCCACCGGGACCGTCACGCCCACCTGGTTGACCGCATCGGCCTTCCAGGTGCCGTCCTCTCGCGTCAGGTCCACGCGCATCGCCTGACGGCCGGTGATGTCATCCTGGCCCTCCCGCTCGGAGTGGGCGGTGAACACCACCAGGACGGCGGCGTCGCCGGCCTCGAGGTCCAGGGTCTCGACAGCGGTGTGCGAGACCGTGGCCGTGGTGACCGCCTTCTGCTCCACCACGCGCGTCCGCACATCGTCGGCCCATTGCTCCTGCTCGGTGAGGAACTCGCCGGTCGAGGCCTCTGCCAGCTGCTCCAGCGAATCGTCGACGTTCCGGTGGTCGAAGCTGAACGCGTTGATGATCACCTGGGCGGCGACGTCGGCGGCCGCCTCGCGCTCGGACGCCACCTCCTGTGCCGACCGCGCCTGGGCGTACCGCACCCCGAACACCCCCAACATCGCCAGCCCCGCCACGAGGATGATCGCCGCGAGGACCACCAGCCATCTCGGCACGGTCCCAGTCCCCGCGGGGCGGCGCGCGCCCCCCTCCGTTCCCTGCGAACTCATGGCGGCGACGCTACCGGACCCGCCGTCCGCCGGGTCGCCGCCCGGCCGCGCGGTCACCGGGGAATCAGTCCCTGCAGGACCGCGAGCTGCTCCGCAGCCACCGACAGGTTGAGCCTGTCGGGGTCGATCTTGGGCTTGGTGTCCCACGGCTGCGGCACGTCCGGGTGCGCGTACTCCACCCTGTCCGCACCACGGACCGCGGTGGGGCTACCGAAGGGCACGGTGCACTGCGCATCGTAGTTCGGCGGGAAGTTCTGCTCCTGCCAGTCGAAGGACGGGTCCTGCTCCTTCATCTGGTCGATGATCGCCCAGGTGCCTTCGTATCCCTGTGTACAGGGGGTGGGGTTGTCCATCTCGAGCACGAGCCCGAAGTGGATGGTGCCGTCGCCCGGCGCCACGGACAGGCCGCCGGCAGCCAGCGCCGGCAGCAACTGCAGCAACACCTTGAACGACGGGGCCAACGGATCGACCGTCTTCATCGTGGTCGACAGGTTTCCGACGGCCCGCGAGAGCGGCTCGCCGGAGTTCTCCACGAGGTAGCGGGTCTCGTCCGCGAACTCGGGCGCCGTGGTGATCAGACGCTCCAGGTCCGAGTCGGAGTCCCGCAGCGCCTCCGTGACCGTGCGCAGGTCGCGGGAGAAGCTGACGATCTCACCGGACTGATCGGCCTGGGTGTCGAGGACCGTCGCACCGTCCCGGATCAGTGCCTGCAGCTGCGGCATGGTGCGGATCCCGGACTCGGAGATCCGGATGAGGGAGTCCGACAGCTGCTGCAGCTGGGGCCCCCTGCCCTCGACGGCCTTGCCGAGCTCGTCGACCGTCACCTCGAGATCGTCCAACGGGACGGAGCGGGACAGGTCGTCGACGGAGGCCAGGAGGTTCTCCACGGGGACCGGGAGCGCCTCGCGGCTCGCGGAGATCACGTCCCCGTCCTCGAGGTACGGCTCGGAGTTGCTGTTGGGCCGCAGGTCCACGTACTGCTCGCCGATGGCCGAGCGGTTGGCGACCACGGCCTCGGTGTCCGCGGGGATCTCCGGCGCGCTCGAGTCGAGGTCGAGTTCGACCCGCACACCGTCGTCGGTGAGCGAGAGCTCCCCCACCCGTCCGATCGCCGTGCCCCGGTAGCTGACGGCCGCGTTCGTGAACACCCCGCCGGTCTCGGGCAGGTCCAGATAGACCTGGTACTGGCCGATGCCGAACAGGGACGGCAGGCGCACGTAGTTGCCGCCCACGTAGGTGATCCCGACAGCCGCGATCACACAGAAGGCGATGAGCTGGGTCTTCAGTGTCTTGCTCATCGGTATCCGGGCTCCCCTGGTTCGGGCAGGTACGTCTCGGAGAATTCCGAGGTACCCGGTGCGGGCTTGGGCACCACTGCCCGGTCCATGATCGGCGGGACGGGCAGGAGCGGCAGCACTATCGTCGTCCGCCTGTCGGGGCCGTTGTCGCCGACCCACGGGTTCTCCGGGTCCACGACGTAGGGCCCGCTCGTGGTGTTCGGGATGGGGACCACCGGGTCGCCCTGGTTGGCGCCGAGGTTCCGGAGCGTCTCGGAGATCGTCGCGTCCACGGAGAGGAACACGTTGGCCGAGCCACCGATCGTGGACTGGATGGACGTGTCGGGGAACGGGAACGTGGGGACGAATCCGGTCAGCTCGATCAGGTCCGGCGTCGACTGCCCCAGGTACTGGAGAACCGGACGCAGTGCCCGGAGGTCGGCGATGAGGTCCTCGCGGCTGGTGAGCAGGATGTCCGATCCGACCTGGCCCAGTGCGTCCACCCGGCGCAGCATCTCCACGAACTGGGGCCGCTGCTCCTCGAGTACCGCCACACCGGCGGGCAGCTCGTCGAGCGCCGCCTGGATCTGCTCGCGCTGGTCGTTCGCGCGGGTCGTCATCAGGTTGACGCCCTCGAGGGCGTCGGTGATGCTGTCGCGCTGCCGGTTGAGTCCCCCGATGAGCTCGTCCGCCGATCGCAGGGTCTGGGTGAGCTCCTCCTCGCGACCGTCGGTCACCTTGCGCAGTTCGGCGACGATCGGCTGCAGCTGGTCCACGCCCCCTCCGTTGAGCAGGAGCGACAGTGCCCCGAGGACCTGTTCGATGTCGGTGGCCGTGCGCGAGTTCGAGGTCGTTATTACGTCACCATCGGACAATTCGCCGGTGGGGGGCTCGTCATCCGGCGGAGTCAGCTGGACGAACTTCTCGCCCAGGAGGTTGGTCTGCTGGATCGACGCCTCGACGTTCTCGGGCAGACCCAGGTCGTCACGCAGGACGATGTCGACCTCCGCGGTCCACCCGTCATCCGCCAGGGAGATGCCGGCCACGCGGCCGGCGTCCAGTCCGTTGACTTTGACCGAGGACTGCAGGACCAGATCCAGGACATCGTCGAACCGGACGGCCACCTGCATGGGGTCCTCCCCCACGTCGGCGCCGCCGGGCAGGGTGTAGTCCTCCAGGTTCAGCGAACACCCGGCCGCGAGGGCGGCCACCAGTGCGCTGGCGCCGACCGCGCGGGCGGTGCGACCCAGCGCGGGTATTGTCGGCCGGCTCATCCCCGCCCCCCTTCCGAGGCGGGCGTCATCGGCCACCCGCGGTTGCCCTGGACCGTCCCGGGAACCGGGATGGACTGCTTCATCTCGCCCGCGAGGATGCCCAACGGCAGGTCCGGGTTGGAGGCGCGGAGTTCGGCGTTTCGCTGCGGGGCGAGCGCCTCACAGGCCTCGATGTCCGCGCGCCGCAGGTTGTCGAGCTCGGCGAGCATCTGGTCTCCGGGGTTGAGTCGGCCCAATGTCATGAGCTGGCACAGGATGCCGGCGGGATCCTGCTTCTCCGGGATGTTCGGACGCATCGACAGCGTCCCGGATTCCGCGTCGTAGGCACCGATGAGGTTGGACAGGGCCAGTGGAGCCGTCTTGAGGATCTCCTCGACGTCGTCGCGCTGGTCGGCGGTGATCTGACTCAGGGTGACGAGACGATCCGCGTTGCTGCGGATGACGTCCTGGTTGTCCCGCACCAGGCGCGCCACGTCAGCCAGCGCGTAGCTCAGTTCGGCCAGAGCTCCCTGGAGGTTCTCGCGCTGTCCGGCGACGGTCTGGTTGAAGGTCGCCATCTGGGAGTTGAACTGCCGCACCTGGGCGTCGTTCTGCGCGAGCATCGTGACGAACGACTGCAGGTTGACCACGGTCTCGCTGATGTCCTGGCTGGAGTCCGCCAACGTCGTGGCGGCCTGGGACAGCTCGTCGATCGACCGTCCCAGCGCCGCGCCGTTGCCACCGAGGGTCTCGGCGGAGGTGGTGACGAACCGGTCGAGCGCGCCGTCCTTGTTGGCGCCCTCCGGACCGAGGGCCTCGGTGAGGTCCCTGACCGATTCGTAGAGTTCGTCGACCTCGACGGGGGTCGCGGTCCGCTCCAGTGGGATGTGTGCGCCCGACTCCATCTTGGGTCCGCCCGAGTAGGCCGGGAGCAGCTGGACGTTGCGGTCGGGGATGACCGACGGCGTCACCTGGACCGCCCTCGCATCTGCCGGGACGTCCACGCCCCGCTGGACGTGGAGCCTGACCTCCACGGTCTCCCCCATCGGGGTCACCTCGTCCACGGAACCCACCGTCACGCCCAGGATCCGCACGTCGGAACCCTCGGAGATGCCGACGGCCGTCGGGAACGTCGCGGTGATGGTGGTGCGCCCGAGCCTGGTGTAGGCGAGGTAGACCACTGCCACCATCGCCACGACGACGACGAGGAGCAGCGCCACCAACCAGTACGGCAGCTTCTTGTGCATCAGTTGATCCCACTCTGTCGGGCGGGTGCGCGGGCACCGGGGTAGAAGGGCGGTTCCGGGATACCCGGCGGGATCAGGTTGGTGACCACCGAGTCGAACCATCTGCCCGTTCCCAGCATGTTGGCGTAGAGCCGGTAGAAGGGCGCGAGGTTGTGGATGGACTTCTTCAGCTGCTCTTCGTGGTCGGTCAGTACCGCCAACGCGGAGTCGAGGCTGTCCAGGGTCGGCTTGAACTCCGCCTCGTTCTCTGCGACGAACCGCCGGAGTTCGACGGACAGACCGCGGGTGGACGCCAGGACCAGCTCGAGGCTCTGTGAGCGCTCGTTGAGTTCACCCAGCAGCTGCCCGGAACCGATGATCAGGCGACGGAAGTCGTCGTTACGCTCGGCCAGGATTCTCGAACTCGTGCGCGTCGCCTCGAGCAGTTCGCGGAGTTCCGCGTCCCGGCTGGAGATCGTCTGTGACAGACGGGCCATACCGTCGACCGCCCCGCGGAATTCCTCGGGTGACGCCTGCATGGCGGCGGTGAGGGTATCCAGGCTCTCTGCGAGTTTGCCGTCGTCCACCTCCCCGAGCGTCTCGGCGGCCGAGGAGAACGCCTCGACCACGTCGTACGGCGCCGCGGTGCGCTCCAGCGGAATCGGCTGCGAGGGTTCGAGTTCCCCTGTCCCCGCCGGACTCAACGCGAGGTACTTCTGCCCGAGCACGGTCTTGAGCTGGATGCTCGCCCGGGTGTCGTCGCCGAGCCAGGCGTCCTTGGCCCGGAAGCCCACGGACACCTTGTCTCCGTCGAGCGCCACATCGGTCACGACGCCCACCTTGACGCCGGCCACGCGGACCTCGCTGCCGTTGGTCAGCCCGGCCGCCTCGGAGAAGTAGGCGGTGTACTTGGGCCCCGCCCCCACGATCGGCAGCGCGTCGAGCCTGAACGAGATGGCGGTGAGGGCGAGGATCACGACGACCCCGATCACCCCGATGGTGGCGTTGCTGAACCGCGGCTCGTTCGGCTTGCGCTTGCTCATGGGATCCCCCCTGCGTGGCACCGGGGCGCGACGTTGGTGTACACCGGATGATTGACCGTGGGCCCGCCGCTCGGGAGCAGGTTGGGCACATCGGTGCCCGGTCCGTGCACCACGTCGAGGCCACAGAGATAGAACTGGAACCAGGACCCGAACGACCCCATCCGGATCAGGTTGTCGCTGTTGCGCGGGAGGTTGTTGAGGACCTCGCTCATGGTGTCGCGGTTGGCGGTGAGGTCGTCGGTGACCAGCTTGAGGTGGTCGAGGGATTCGGTGACGCTGGGTCGGGTGGCGCTGACGACGTTCTCGGCCGACGACGTGAGGTCGGCGAGGGAGTCCAACGAACTGCCGATCGCGTCACGCTCCTGGTCCAACCCCTCCACCAGTTGACGGGTGGTCACCACCAGTTGCTGGAACTGCACGTCCCGTTCGTTGATGGTCTGCAGGACGCCGGTGAGATTGTCGATCACCTCTCCGATCACCTGGTCCCGGTCGGCCAGGTGGTTGGTCAGCTGGCCCGTCTGACGGACGAGACTGGCGACGGTTCCACCCTCCCCCTGCAGGACACGGACCAGCGAGTCCGCGAGCGCGTTGACGTCCTCGGGCCGCAGCGTGGTGAACAGCGGACGGAAGCCGTTGAACAGTGCGGTGAGATCGACCGCGGGAGAGGTCTTCTCGATACCTATCGTCGTACCCTCCGGCAGGGTCGGCTGGACCGGCCCCGGCTCGCGGGAGATGTTCAGGTACCGCTGGCCGATCATGTTGCGGAATCGCAGGGCCAGATGCACGTTCGCGGGCAGCGTGCGGTCCCCGGAGAGCGTGAAGTCCACCTTGGCCCGGTCCCGCTCGTGGATCTCCATCCCGGTGATGTTCCCCACCACGACGCCGGCGATCCGGACATCGTCGCCCTCCTCCAGCATCGTCACGTCGGAGAAGATCGCCGAGTACTCCGTGCCCTCGGCCCGGGTTCCGCCGCGGATGGTGACGGCGAGGATCGTGCTGAGGATCGCCGTGACGACGATGAAGATCGCCAGCTTGACGAACGAGCCCAGTAGGCCGCCGCGGAAGAGAGCCTTGACCTTGGCGTTCATCGGAAGCTCACCTCCGTTCCACGCAGTGCGGGTGCGCCGATCCCGCCGATCCAGGCCGGGATCTCCTCGGAGTCACGCGAGGTGGCCACCCCCAGCACCGTGCGGACGGTATCCGTCTCCAACGGTGAGCCCGCGTAGGCCATCGCCATGACCTCGGCGTCCCGGCCCGCGGTGACGGTCGAGGGGAACGGCATGTTCGGCTGCTCGGGCACCGCCCGACCCGGGGCCGGGGGAACGGAACCGCGGGTGCGCATCGTCGGAACCGGTCCGTCCTCGAGAAGCGGGTTCGGCAGGGTCGGGATGTACTCCGGCCCCGGATTGCGGGTGGGGGGTTGGTAGGCCCCGTCCGCGATCGCCCCACCGGGTGCACCGCCGAAGATGAACGGCTCCTCTGTCGGCTCGTAACAACGGGGGCCGCGGGTGTCGAAGAGTCGCGGCTCGTCCTGATTGGGCACGTAACGCCCCTTGGGATTGACGACTTCGATGGTCACCCGGATGCCGGGGTGTTCGCCCCCCACACCGAGGATCGCGTCCGAGCGGTCCAGCGCGGTCATGAAATGCTCCACCGTGCACGGTAGCGCCGGTGAGTACTCCGCCAGGTACTCCAGCGACGTGCGGGAGTCCGCCGCCAGAGCGATGAGGTCATCGCGGTTGTTCGCGAGGAAGCCCGTGAGGACCTCGGACGACTCGCTGATCCGACGCAACCCGTCCGCGATGTCGGGGCGGCGCTGGACCACCGTGTCCCCGGTCGTGCGGAGGGCGTCGAGTGCGTGGATGAGATCCGGGAGGGCCTCGGAGTAGGTCTGCGAGAAGGTCGCCAGATCCTCGATTCCGGCTTCCAGCGCGGGAAGCTCCTGGTTGATCCCCTCGAAGACCCTTCCGATCTCCACGAGGCTGGCACCGAGCTCGTCGCCCCTACCCGACAGCGCCTGGTTCAGGGCGCCGAGAGTGCCCGCCAGCTTCTCCGGCGGGACCGCCTCAAGTACGGGGAGCAGTCCGTCCAGGACACGGCCGAGCTCGATCGCGTTGCCACGGGTGTCCTGCTGGATGCTCGCGCCGGGCTCCAGGGTGCCCACGGGCTGGTCGGGGAAACCCAGGTCGACGAACCGCTCACCGAAGAGCGTCTTGGGGAGCAGTCGACCGCTGATGTTGGCCGGCAACTGGTCCATGTAGGCCGGGTCGAACTCCATGTTCACCCGCACCCGGTCCCCGTCGGGCTCGACCCCGGAGACCCGGCCGACGAGCACGCCCCGGGCCTTGACGTCGGCGTCGTTCGGCAGCGCGTAGGCCAGTTGGTCGGTGTTCAGGGTGACGGTGTCCGACGCGGTGAACGCGCGGTTGTAGATCGCGATGGTCGTGCCGACGAAGGCGAGCACGATGACGATGAACAGGGCGGCCAGCAGCCGCTTCGAGAGCGCCGAGAGTTCGTTCATCCCGCCACCCGCACAGTCGTGGTCGTGCCCCAGAGGGCGAGTCCGACGAAGAAGTTGAGGATCGCCACCACGACGATCGTGGTGCGGACGGCCCGCCCCACAGCCACGCCGACGCCGGCCGGACCGCCGGTGGCGGTGAAACCGTAGAAGCAGTGGATCATCACCAGCACGAACGCGAAGATGATCACCTTGACGAACGAGTAGATCACGTCTTCCGGTGGCAGGAACAGGTGGAAGTAGTGGTCGAACGAGCCGGTGGACTGGCCCTGCACGATGGTGTTGACGCCCCTCGTGGCGAGGTACGAGGACAGCAGGCCGACGACGTACAGCGGGATGACCGCGATGAATCCGGCGATCACCCGGGTGGTGACCAGATAGGGCACGCTCGGGATCGCCATGACCTCCAGGGCGTCGATCTCCTCGGATATCCGCATCGCGCCGAGTTGGGCCGTGAAGCCGCAGCCGACGGTGGCGGACAGGGCGAGTGACGCCACGATGGGGGCGACCTCGCGGGTGTTGACGTAGGCGGACAGGAACCCGGTGAGGACCGAGCTACCGATCTGGTCGAGGGCTGCGTAGCCCTGCAGGCCGACGACGACCCCGGTGAACCCGCTCATCATGACGATGACGCCGATGGTCCCGCCGAGCACCGCCAGCGTGCCGACGCCGAAGGTCACCTCCGCGATCAGGCGCAGCACCTCGTGGCGGTAGTGGACGATCGTCTGAGGGATCCAGCGGATCGCCCGGAGATGGAAGGCGAGCTGGTCGCCCAGAGAGTCGAACGAACTGACCGGGCCACGGACAAGGGCCCTCAGCCGGGCCCTCGTGGGTCCGACATCGGTATGGATCGCCATTACGACCCCTTCGGGGGAACGATCTGCAGGTACATCGCCGTCAAGATGAGGTTGGCGAAGAACAGCAGGAGGAATGTGAGGACCACGCCGAGGTTGACGGCGTCGCCGACCCCCTTGGGGCCGCCCTTGGGGTTCATCCCGCAGTACGAGGCGACCACGCCGGCGATGAGTCCGAAGATCAGGGCCTTGATCGAGGACATGATGAAGTCGGGCAGTTGGGCGAGGGCACCGAAGGACATCAGGTAGGCGCCCGGTGTGCCGCCCTGCAGCATGATGTTGAACACGTAACCGCCGGAGATCCCGACGATGGAGACGAGTCCGTTCAGGAGCACCGCGACGAGCATCATGCCGAGCACCCGCGGGACGACGAGCCTCTGGATGGGGTCGATCCCCAGGACTCGCATCGCGTCGAGCTCCTCGCGGATGGTCCGGGCACCGAGGTCGGCGGCCACCGCCGAACCGGCGGCGCCCGCGATCAGCAGTGAGGTCACCAGCGGCGCACCCTGTTGGACGACGGCGAGGACGCCCGTGGCCCCCGTGTAGGCCTCGGCGCCGAGCTGCTGGACGAGCGACCCGGTCTGCATCGCCACGACGGCCCCGAACGGGATCGCCACCAGTGCCGACGGCAGGATCGTCACCGAGGCGATGAACCAGGACTGCTCTATGAACTCACGGAACTGGAACGGTCGCCTGAAGACCCCTCGTAGCACGTCGAGGAACAGTCGGAACACCTCGCCGGCCCCGCCCACCGCGGTCCGGAAGCCTCCTCCGACATCGGCCGGTGACATACCGGCCCGTCCTTCTGGATGCTGGGTCGTACCCTCCGCCATCAAATCCCCCCGGCTCGGTCGACGCGTCAGTTCTCGTCGGATCCGTAGTGCTCGTCCACTCCGGACGAGTTGGAGCCCGCGTCCGACTGCGACGAGGTGGCCCCTGCAGGCGCCGACGCGGCGACCTTACCGTTGCCGTGACCACGAGCGGCCCATTCCTCGCGGATGGCCTGCTGCGCGCCCTCCGGCAGCGTGTCGAGCATCTCGGCCACCCTCTCCTCACGCCGGATCTCACCCTTGCGCTCCGGGGCGCCCGGGGTCGGCTGCATCTGCGGCGGAACTCCCTTGAGCTCGTCCTCGCCCGGGGATCCGTCGTTGTGCCCCTCCTCCGCCTGCTTCATCTCCTCGCGCATCTGCGCGTCGTCCTTCTCCTCGGACATACCGATGGGACCGAGCTTGGAGCCGCGCAGGAACTGGCGGACGGACGGTTCCTCGCTGGTGAGCAGCACCTCGCGGGGTCCGAACATCACGAGCTTCTTGCGGTAGAGCATTCCGAGGTTGTCCGGCACTGTGCGGGCGAGGTTGATGTTGTGCGTGACGATGAGGATCGTCGCGTCGATCTGGGCGTTGATGTCGATGAGCAGCTGAGCCAGGTAGGTGGTGCGGACCGGGTCGAGGCCCGAGTCGGGCTCGTCGACGAGGATGATCTCCGGGTCCAGCACCAGGGCGCGGGCCAGGCCTGCGCGCTTACGCATACCGCCGGAGATCTCGCCGGGCAGTTTGCCCTCCGCCCCGGTGAGGCCGGTGAGCTCGAGCTTCTCCATGACGATGTCACGGATCTCACTCTCCGACTTCTTCGTGTGCTCCCGCAGCGGGAACGCGACGTTGTCGTAGAGGTCCATGGACCCGAACAGTGCACCGTCCTGGAACAGGACGCCGAACAGCTTGCGGATCTCGTAGAGCTCCTTGGCTGTGCACTGCAGGATGTCCGTGCCGTCGATGATGATCTTGCCGCGCTCCGGGCGCAGCAGCCCGATCAGGGACTTGAGGAACACCGACTTACCGGTACCCGACGGACCGAGCAGCGCACTGACCTCGCCCTCGGGAAGGGTGAACGTGACGTCCTCCCAGATCTTCTGCGAACCGAAGGACTTGGTCAGACCCTCGACGGAAACCTCGACACCCACGTCAACCACTCCTCACTTCGGCCCTGATCTGTGGCCACGGTCACTGTAAACTACCGCTCCGGAGGCGTGCTTTGTTACATCCCGACCAAAAGTGTTCCGTTACCGCAGCCGGAGAGCAGGCGGGCGTGGGGAAATGGCGCGAGTGGAACGCAAATGGGACAGAGACGGCCCGGCGATATCGCCGGGCCGTCCCTGGTGAAGCGGTGGTGCGTCAGATCACTTGAGGGTGACCGTCGCGCCGGCCTCCTCGAGCTTGGTCTTGGCGGCCTCGGCGGCCTCCTTGTCGACCTTCTCGACGATCGCCTTGGGGGCGGACTCGACGAGATCCTTGGCCTCCTTGAGGCCCAGGCCCGACACGAGCTCGCGCACGACCTTGATGACGCCGATCTTCTTGTCGCCGGCCGACTCGAGGACGACATCGAACTCGTCCTGCTCGGCGGCGGCCTCGCCACCGGCAGCCGGGGCGCCGGCAGCGGCGACGGCGACCGGAGCGGCCGCGGTGACCTCGAAGGTGTCCTCGAAGAGCTTCACGAACTCGGAGAGCTCCAGAAGAGTCATCTCCTTGAAGGCCTCGAGCAGCTCGTCGTTGCTGAGCTTCGCCATGGTGGCGTCCTTTCTGTTGGTCCCGGTGCCGTCAGACGGCCCGGAAGCATGTGGGGTTATCAGTTCTTCTTGTCCTCGAGCGCCGCGAACAGACGTGCCAGCTGCGAAGCGGGCGCGTTGAACAGGCCGGCGGCCTTGGTCTGGTTACCCTTGAGGGCACCGGCCATCTTCGCGAGCAGGACCTCGCGGGACTCGAGATCGGCGATCTTGTCGAGTTCGGTGGCGGACAGCGGTGAGCCGTCCATGACACCGCCCTTGATGACGAGCGCCTTGTTGTCCTTGGCGAAGTTCTTGAGCGCCTTGGCGGCGTCCACGACCTCACCGGTGACGAACGCGATGGCGGTGGGACCGGACAGGAGGTCATCGAGACCCTCGACTCCGGCTTCCTCAGCCGCACGCTTGACCAGGGTGTTTTTGGCCACGGTGTACGTGGCCGCGTCACCCAGCGTCTTGCGCAGTTCGGTGACCTGCGGGACGGAGAGTCCGCGGTACTCGGTGACCACGGCGGTCGTGGAGTTCTGGAAGTGCTGCTTGATCTCCTCGACGGCCTGGACCTTTGCGGGCTTTGCCATGTTTCGCCTCCTTTCTGCATTATCTCGCCCGAGAAAACACGAACGCCCCGTGCGCAGGTGGCACGGGGCGTGGAGGAACTGGCACGGGCCCCTGGGGACCCACGGCACATCCGACGCTGACCGGTGTTCTCCTGCGCGGGCCGTCCGGGCGCTCCCGGACCCTTCGACCACCCCCGGCGGGAGCGGCGACCTGCGGTCTTCGGTGAAACTTGATCAGATGCCCGAGAGCAGAGCTCCCAGGCGTTCAAACTTCGAACCAAGGATATAGGCGGCCGCCGTCGCATACCAAATCGGCCCGGGGGCGACGAATGGCGGGCCGGTCGGCTTTCTGACACATTGGTGCGGTGTCCCCAGCCCCGTCTCGCCTCGCCGTCGTCTACAACCCCACCAAGGTCGGAATCGACGAGGTCCGCCGCCTCGCCGAGGAGCGGGCGTCCAGGCACGGGTGGACGGATCCCGTCTTCTACGAGACCACCGAGGAGGACCCGGGCACCGGTCAGGCGGCACGGGCGGCCGCCGACGGTGTCGGACTGGTGATCGCGTGCGGCGGCGACGGCACCGTACGGTCGGTGGCGCAGGGCCTGCTCGGCACCTCGGTGCCGATGGGAGTCGTCCCCCTGGGAACCGGGAACCTGCTCGCCCGCAACCTCGACGTCCCGTTGGACGATGTCGACCGTGCGTTGCGTGTCGCCATGAGCGGTCGGAGCCGCGCGATCGACCTCGGCGAGGTCCACTACACCGACGGCGACGGCGTGTCCCACGATGACGTGTTCCTCGTGATGCTCGGCGCCGGGATGGACGCCGACATGATCGCGGGCACCGACGACAAACTGAAGGCACGGGTGGGCTGGCTCGCGTACGTCGGCGCGTTCGCCAACACGCTGTTGCGCGGCCACCGGATCCGGGTCGAGTACGCCCTCGACGACGGATCGCCGATCCAGACCCGCGCGCGCACCCTCCTGGTGGCCAACTGCGGGATGCTGCAGGCGGGGATGGTGCTGTTGCCCGACGCCGTCATCGACGACGGACTCCTGGACGTTCTCGCTCTGCGCGCCAAGGGCCCTCTCGGGTGGGCGCAGGCGGGTGCGGTGCTGGCCCATCACACGTTCCAGCACCGACTCAAGCCGATACTGCGGAGGAACTCCACCCCGGAGAGCGGGAAAGAAGAGCATCGGACCCGGCCACTGGATTTCCGCCAGGGCGTGGGGATCACCGCCCGCGTGTTGGAGAAGCCGGCCGCGTTCCAGATCGACGGCGAGGACTGCGGCCTCGTGACCGAGTTCTCGGCCCGGATCAAGCGGAGGGGGCTCACGGTCCGGGTGGCGGTCTGACCCGCGCTCCCCGACCTGGCCCCGGAGGTCAGGTCTCGGGCTTCACCAGCAGCGCCAGCACGTCGTGGATCTCCTCCACGGTGGGCACGGGCAGCGCTGAGCGCCCGTAGACGAACCCGATGCCGGCGTACACCAATACGCCGGCGCGGATCCTCGCCCCCCGTTCGGAGAACCCGAGTTCGACGAACGCGTCGTGGACCACCCGCAGGATGCGTTGGTCCAGTTCGGCAACCGCCTCGGCGACGGTCTCGTCCGCCTTGGCCCATTCGCGGATCGCGGCCTCCCCCTCCCAGGCGCGGGAATCCACGAGCATCGCGCTCATGGTCTCCAGCCGTGCGTCGGGTGGCATCTCCTCCATGGTGACCAGACCACGGGCGGCGTCCATCTCCTGCGAGAAGTAGAGCCTGGCGATGGCGGCCATGAGCGCGTCGAAGTCGGCGAAATGCCAGTAGAAGCTACCCTTCGTGACGCCGAAGGCGGCGCACAGTCTGCTGATCTTGACCGCGGACCTGCCCTCGGTCATGAGCAGGTCCAACCCGGCGCGGGCCCAGTCCTCCGCCGAGAGGCGCCCCGTGCGCGGACCGCTCGGCCGGGCGGACCACGTCGACCCCTGGGTCATCGGTCCGCTGCACCGTGTCGTGTCGTCATCGTCGTCAGCCTACGTCGGACCCAGAGCCTCCACGACCAGACCGCGTGAGTCCGGGTCGCGCCCGAGCTCGCCGTGCCACACGGGCCGGCCGCCCGCGAACGGCCGGACGACCCGCACCTCCGAGCCGGGCGGGGACTGTTCCAGCGGTGGGTGCACGAGCAGGTCGACCGTCGAGACGATGTCGGTATAGACCACCCCGCGCGTCCGGAGGCCGTCCGCGTGGAGCCGCGGGACACCGAGACGGTCACCGCCGCCATCACCTCGTTGAAGGTGGTGATCTGCTCGCCGGAACCCTCCATCGCGGCGGTGAAGGCCTCGAGGTTGCGGACGGTGGCGAAGAGGTCGTCGCGGCCGTCGGAGACGGTCTGCAGCGCCGCGCTGAGCTGACGGACCGTGTCGCGGACGTCGTCACCGCGATCGTCGAGCACCCCGTCCGCGGCGGCCACCGCGGGTGGTCCGGTCGACCCCGATCCCGGCCCCCTCCGGTAGCGGGGCGGGCGTGCCGACGGCGACCGCGTGACCGAATCATACCCGAGGGTATTGTCATGCGGGTGAGCTAGGTCACAGTGTGCTCCGGGCTGCCGTACCGCGCGTGCGAACGCGAGGGAATCCGTGCCCGCGGCCGCTCGTTGCGATGGCGTCTCACCCTCGCCGCAGCCCCATCTCCCCCACAGCCGCGCCCGAACATGGCGTCTCGCACGCCCCGAAGTGAAGGCGAGACGCCATCGCGAGGAGCGGCTGCGTGGGGGGCGGGCATGCCATCACGCGAGACGCCATCGGGAGGAGCGGCTGCGGACCGGTCGGCCGGGCGGCCGGCGGCTCCAGGCATGCCGGGAAATGCGGGAAGGCCCCGCGTCCGGATAACCGGTCGCGGGGCCTTCAGCCGAGCTGGTGGCGTCTCAGCCGAGCAGATCAGCTCGCTGCGGAGTCGGAACCCGCCTCGAGGAGCTTGGAGATCGCCGACGGATCGACCGGGATGCCGGGGCCGGTCGTCGTGGAGATGGTGACCTTCTGCATGTAGCGGCCCTTGGAGGAGGACGGCTTGAGGCGCATGACCTCGTCGACCGCGGCCTGGTAGTTCTCCGTGAGCTGCTCCGTGGAGAAGGAGGCCTTGCCCACGATGAAGTGCAGGTTGTTGGCCTTGTCGGTGCGGAAGGTGATCTTGCCGCCCTTGATGTCGCCCACGGCCTTGGTCACGTCCATCGTGACGGTGCCCGTCTTGGGGTTGGGCATGAGGCCACGCGGGCCGAGCACGCGGGCCACACGGCCGACCTTGGCCATCTGGTCCGGGGTGGCGATCGCGGCGTCGAAGTCGAGCCAGCCGCCCTGGATGCGCTCGATGAGGTCCTCGGAGCCAACGACGTCGGCGCCGGCGGCCTCGGCCTCGGTGGCCTTCTCGCCCGCGGCGAAGACGATGACGCGGGCGGTCTTACCGGTACCGTGCGGAAGGTTCACGGTGCCACGGACCATCTGGTCCGCCTTGCGGGAGTCGACGCCAAGTCGCATGGCGACCTCGACGGTGGCATCCATCTTCGTCGAGCCGGTCTCCTTGGCCAGGGCCAGGGCGTCCAGAGGCGAGTACAGCTTGGTGCGGTCGACCTTCTCAGCTGCGGCCTTGAAGGCCTTGCTGTTCTTGCTCATGTCAGTTCCATTCCTGCCGCGTCTTCACGCGCGACGGTCGGGTGTGGTGCGGGCCTGAGCTGCCCTCCCACAGATGTTCGGGGGGTGGAGGTCAGGCCTCGACCGTGATGCCCATGGAACGGGCGGTGCCGGCGATGATCTTCGCGGCCTGGTCGATGTCGCTGGCGTTGAGGTCCTCCAACTTGGTCTGCGCGATCTCGCGGACCTGGTCCATGGAGACCTTGCCGACCTTGGCGGAGTGCGGGGTGCCGGAGCCCTTCTGCAGGCCGGCGGCCTTGAGCAGGAGCTTGGCGGCCGGCGGCGTCTTCAGCTTGAAGTCGAACGACCGGTCCTCGTAGACCGTGATCTCGACCGGCACGACGTTTCCGCGCTGGTTCTCGGTGGCGGCGTTGTAGGCCTTGCAGAACTCCATGATGTTGACACCATGGGCACCCAGAGCCGGACCGACCGGCGGGGCCGGGTTGGCTGCGCCGGCCTGGATCTGGAGCTTGATGAGCCCTGAGACCTTCTTCTTCTTCGGAGGCATCGTCTTCCTGATTCTTCGACTGGATCTCGGCTCCGCGCTGTACACGCGGGAGGCCGACTGTCGTGTGCGCCCGCCTCCCCTGCATGACCCCCGGAAGGGCACGCGGGAACACAGGCGCAACCTTGGAGAGTCTACGCGCGCGGCCGGTCGGAACCCTAATCGCCGACACCGGCCATGCTGACAGACGAGCGACCCGCCCCACGCCGGGCGCGGGACGGGTCGTCGTGGGAGTTCTGCGGGTCAGTCGATCTTCTCGACCTGGGTAAAGCCGAGCTCCACCGGCGTCTCGCGACCGAAGATCGACACGAGGACCTTGAGCTTCTGCGCGGCCGGATCCACCTCGGAGATGGACGCGGGCAGCGTGGCGAACGGGCCGTCCATGACGGTGACCGACTCGCCGACCTCGAACTCCACCTCGACGGCCTGCGGGGCGAAGCCCTGGTCGTCGGCGGTGCCCGCGGCGGCGGACTTCTTCTCCGGCTTGGGGGCCAGGAACTTGGCCACGTCGCTCAGCGAGAGCGGGGTGGGCTTGCCGGCGGCGCCACCGGTCGCGCTGACGAACCCGGTCACGCCCGGGGTGTTGCGCACGACGCCCCACGACTCGTCGTCGAGTTCCATCCGCACCAGCACGTAGCCGGGCAGGACCTTGCGGTTGGCGACCTTCTTCTGGCCGTTCTTGACCTCGGTGAACTCCTCGACCGGGACCTCGACCTGGAAGATCTTGTCCTCGGCGCCGAGGGTCACGGCGCGGGTCTCGAGGTTGGCCTTCACCTTGTTCTCGTACCCGGCGTAGGAGTGGATGACGAACCAGTCGCCGGGAAGCTTGCGCAGCTGACGCTTGAAGGCGATGATCGGGTCGATCGCGGGCGCGGCCGCCTCGTCGGCCGCGGTCTCCTCGGCCGGAGCCCCCTCGGGCGCCTCGCCGGAAGTCTCGAGCGCCGACTCGGCGAGCTCGTCCTCCGCAACGGTCTCGTCGCCCTCGGGGACCGTCTCACCCTCGACATCCTCGTCGAGCTCGGTCTCGACCGCGTCGGTGGCGGCGTCCTGGTCCAGCTCGGCGCCAGCCGCGACGGTGTCGGCGGCGTCAGCCTCGGCGTCGGTGTCGATGGTGTCGGCGGGATCCGCAGCCGTGTCACCGAGCACCGCGTCCGCCTCGGTCGCGGCCTGCTCGGCGCCCTCGGCCTCGGGGCTCTGATCGATGTCGCTCACGGAAATGCGGTCCTCTCGAAGTTCGGCGGTCCGGATCTCGCCCCGGACCCCAGCGGCAGGTCTCTAGCGGTCGAAGACGAGCTCGACGAGCTTGCCCGCGCCGAAGTCGACGCCCGAGACCAGCGCGGTCATGAAGATGAGGAACAGGAACACCACGATGGTGTAGGTGACCATCTGGTTGCGCGTGGGCCAGATGACCTTGCGCAGCTCCTCGACGACCTGCCCGATGTACTGGAACGGATTCGTGCGGGCGCTCCGCGTGTCCTCCGGCTTGTCCGCGTCCGTACGGACCCGTCCGGCCACGGCGGTGTCGCCGCGCCCCGCCTTGCCGGTGGGGACGGCGGCAGCGGCGTCGGAATCGCGGACGCCGTTGACGTCGACGTCGTCGTCGCGATCCTGGCTCACGCGGCTACCTCCGGGTCGTCTGGTGTGCGGTAAGTGCAGGGGCGACAGGACTTGAACCTGCAACCTGCGGTTTTGGAGACCGCTGCTCTGCCAATTGAGCTACGCCCCTTCGGCCGGTCTCCCGGCCACCCGTGCCCTCCCGCGCCTGCGGGCCGCACGAACGCCTCGACTCTACAGTGTCGGCGACTGCCTGGCGGCAGCGCGGTCCGCGACCGCGTTCGGTCGGGCGTCCCAGTGTACGACAGGCGGCCGGTGGCCCGAAATCGTCCGGCGTCACCCCGCGAGCGAGACCGTGACGATCGCCTTGCCGAACACCTTCGACCCGCCACAGGTCACGGCGAGCGCGACGTCCGCGGTCGAGCCGTCCTCGGCCACCTTCCTCACCGACCCCGCCACCTCGAGCCGGGCGGGTTCGTCGGCGGGGACGACCACGGGCCCGGCGAACCGGAACGAGGTCGCCAGCACGCGGTCGGCGCCCCCGGCCCACTCGGCCACGACCCCGATCGCCAGCGCGGAGGTGAGCATCCCGTGCGCCACCACCCCGGGCAGCCCGAGCGCCTGCGCCGCGTCATCGTCCAGGTGGATGGGGTTGTGGTCCCCCGACGCCTCGGCGTAGCGGCGCAGGTCGTCCCGCGAGATCGGCAGGGTCCGCGACGGCAGGACCTCCCCGGCGACCGCGGTCCTCGTCGTCGTCCCCCGCACGTCGTCGCCCCGGTCGGTCATGCCTCCACCTCCGCGGTGAGCAGCGCACTGGTCAGGGTCTGGACGGGCTCGCCGTCGGCGTCGCGCAGCACGGTGTCGAACCCGATCATCCGCCCGCCGCGCGCCGACCGCACCCCGGTGACCGTGGCGGTGGCGGTGAGGACGTCGCCGACGTGGATCGGCCGGTGGTGCTCGCTGGACTGCGCGGTGTGGAGGGTCCGCGCCAGGTCGATGCGCAGGGCGGGGTGCTCCATCACCGCGCGTTGGACCGGGGCGGTCAGCGCGGCCGCGAGGGTGGCGGGGACCTGGCCGGTCGGCGCGCCCACCGCCTCGGCGAAGCGCGCCACCACCGCGTCGGTGACCGTGACCGGATCCCCGACGACGACGACGAGGTCATCAGCGTTGTCTGTGCTCACAGGCGCCGACGCTACCCGAGGGCGAGTCCGCCGAACCGCTGATACGACCCGTCCGCGCCTCCTACGGTGGGGGCAGTCGAGCAGGGAGTGCGATGTGAGCCACGACGACCCGGCCCCGCGGGCCGGGCACGAGAATGCTGGGCGATCGCCGGGCGGGCCCGGCGGAGACGCCCCCACACCGGTGGAGGGGCACGGCGGATCCCACGCCACGGCCGTCGCCGCCGCGCACGGCGTGCGGACGATGTTCACCCTCTCCGGGGCGCACGTGTTCCCCATGTACGACGCCGCGGAGAAGGAGGACCACGGCGTGGCACTGCTCGACGTGCGGCACGAGCAGACGGCCGCGTTCGCCGCCGAGGCCACCGGCAAGCTCACCCGCTCGCCCGGCCTGGCCGTCCTCACCGCCGGCCCGGGCGTGACCAACGGCGTGTCCGCGCTGGCGCAGGCCTCGTTCTCCGGCGCCCCGATGGTGGTCCTCGGCGGACGTGCACCGGCCGGCCGCTGGGGCACCGGCAGTCTCCAGGAGTTCGACCACGTCCCGGTGGTGCAGTCGGTGACCGTGTCCGCCGAGACCGCCCGCGACACGGCCGATATCGCCGCCGCCACCCACCGCGCGTTCACCGCCGCCCGCTCCGCGCACCGCGGGCCTGCGTTCCTCGACGTGCACATGGACCACTTCTTCGACCGGTGCGGCTCCGTCCGGCCCGGACCGGGGCGGGCCGATGACGGTTCCCCCGCTCCCGCGGCGGACCGCTCCCCCGACACCGACGCCGTCGACCGGATCGCCGACCTGCTGGTCGGCGCCGAGCGGCCCGTCCTGGTCCTGGGCTCCGACGTGTGGGCCGACCGGGGCGAGGACGCGGCGCTGCGGTGCGTCGAGTCGCTGGGCCTGCCCGTCATCCCCAACGGCATGGGTCGCGGGATCGTCCCGGCCGGGCACCGGCTGCTGGTGACCAAGGCGCGCGGGCTGGCGTTCGGCGCGGCGGACGTGGTGGTCGTGGTGGGTACGCCCCTGGACTTCCGGCTCGGGTACGGCGTGTTCGGCCGCAAGGAGGGCGCGACGCCGGCGACCGTGGTGCACATCGCCGACTCCCCCGGGCAACTCGGCCACCACGCCGCACCGGCCGTGGCCACCGCGGGCGACCTGGGGCTCGTGCTGGACGCGGTGGTCGAGGCCGTCCAGCGCCGGTCGGGGGCGGCGCGCCCGGACTGGTCGACCTGGGCGGCCACGCTGCGGGAGAAGGCCGACGCCACCCATGCCGCCGATCTGCAGCTCCTGGGCGCCTCGGCCGACCCCGTCCATCCCGCCCGGATCTACGGCGAGCTCCTTCCACGGCTGGCCGAGGACGCCGTGGTGATCGGCGACGGCGGCGACTTCGTGTCCTACGCCGGCAAATTCATCGAACCCGCCCGGCCGGGCAACTGGCTGGACCCCGGTCCGTTCGGGTGCCTGGGTGCGGGGCTGGGCGCGGCGATCGCGGCCCGCATCGCCCGGCCGTCCAGCCAGGTGGTGCTGCTGCTGGGCGACGGCGCCGCGGGGTTCTCCCTCATCGACGTGGACACCCTCGTGCGGCACAAGCTGCCCGTGGTGATGGTGATGGGCAACAACGGGGCGTGGGGCCTGGAGAAGGGGCCCATGCAGATGCTCTACGGCTACGACGTGATCGCCGACCTCGCGCCGCGGACCCGCTACGACGAGGTGGTGAAGGCCCTCGGCGGGGCCGGCGAGATGGTCACCGATCCCGCGCAGATCGGCCCGGCGCTGGACCGGGCGTTCGCCAGCGGCGTGCCGTACCTGGTGAACGTGATAACCGATGTAGAGGCCATGTATCCCCGCTCGACATTTGGAGTCTGAACTGACGTGATCAACCCTGATTTCCCGCTGTGGCTACGGGCCTCCCACCTGATCAACTTCATCCTGATCGGCATGTTGCTCCGCTCGGGCTGGGAGATCCTGTCCTCGATGCCGCGACTGTGGTGGCGCAACGACTGCAAGCCCGGGACCGAGTGGTTGCGCTTCACCCGCCGGAAACTGCCACGGGAGGAGGGCGTGTACACCTCCCTGATGGACGAGAAATCCCTGTCACCGTTGATCGGCCTACCGGGTCGGGAGAACATCGGGCTGGGCCGGCACTGGCACGGGATCTCGGTGATGCTGTGGGTGCTCAACGGCCTGGTGTACGTGGTGCTGCTGTTCGCGACCGGACTGTGGCGCCGCATCATCCCCACCTCGTGGAGCGTGTTCGGCGAGGCGTGGGAGTCGATCCGGATGTACCTCGGGTTCCGGGCTCCGGCGATCGAACACTTCGACCCGTATGACGCCGCACAGATGCTGGCCTACACCGCCGTCATCTTCGTCCTCGCTCCGCTGCTCATCCTCACCGGCGTGGCCATGGCGCCGGCGGTGCGCTCGCGGTTCCCCTGGTACGTCAAGCTCTGGGGCGGCCACCAGGGCGCCCGGTCGCTGCACTTCATCCTCATGGTGCTCATCTCCGCGTTCATCGTCATGCATGTCGGGCTGGTGTTCCTGGTGCACGCCGAGCACAACGTCGTGCACATGGTGTTCGGCACCACCGACACGGCACGATCCGCCCAGGCCTTCACCATCACGATCGCCACCGTCGTGGCCGTGGTCCTGTTCTGGATCGCCCTGAGTTACTGGTCGCTGGCCGACCGCGCCCGGGCGCAGCGGTTCACCGCCGGGGTGTCCGAGATCGGCCGCCGCCTCTTCCTCAACCGGATGCGACCGCGGATGGGGCGGCAGAACACCTACTCCGACGACGACATCTCCGAGTTCCACTGGACCAACGGCCTGCCGCCCACCGAGGACGAGTCGCCGGAGTGGGTCGAGGCTCGCGACGATGCCTGGCGCGGCTATTCCTTGACCATCGGCGACGACCTCTCGGGCGCCGAGAAGACCCTGGCCCTGGACGAGCTCACGGAGCTGCCGCGCACCTCTTATGTAGCGGTGCACACCTGCATGCAGGGCTGGTCCGCCACGTCCCGGTGGACCGGCGTACGACTGCGGGATCTGCTCGAGGTCCTCGGCCCCCGGCCGGAGGGAGCCCACTACGTGCTGATCGACTCCTACGGTCTGGCCCAGAAGATGTATGACAACCGGCCGCGGGAGCCGTTCTACGCGGTACTCGACCTCGACACGGTCTACGAGGACGACACGATTCTGGCCTACGAGCGCAACGGAACCCCTCTCGAGACGCACCTCGGCGCCCCCGCCCGCCTGCGGGTGGAGTCGAACCACGGCTACAAGCACGTCAAGTGGGTGCGCTCGATCCGGTGGATAGCCGACTACGCGGAGTACGGTGACGGCCGAGGCGGGACCCGCGAGGATTCCGCGCTGCAGGCGTTCAACGGAAGGATCTGACGTGTCCCACATCGTCTCGTGCCGCTTCGAGGTCAGCGGCGTCCGGAACGACAGGGACGTCAAGAAGGCCCTCCAGGCGCTCTACGACATCTTCGCCGAGCACGGACTGGGCCAGGCGACCTTCGAACTCACCGGGGCCGAACACGCGCAGCTGTACGTCAAACACCCGGACACGGTCCGCCCGGACCCGGCGATCATCGAGAAGGCCCTCGCCCGCGCGGGAGACTTCCGGGTGGTCTCTACCCATCTGCACTCCTCGAACTGAATCGCTGCACCGATGTCCCGAAACCCGGTTCGGCGCAACTGCGCACACCCGCACTCCTGCTCGGACGAGACCCGGCTGCGGGTACTAGCCGATGCCCCACTGACCCGGGAGCTTTCACCTGATGACCGGCGCGACCTCAACGGGCACCTGACCGCCTGGTCCTGGGCCGAGGACGATCCGATGGTGCTCGCCGGGGATGAAATCCCCGGTTCGTATCTCGTCGTCTCCGGCCGCGCGCGGGTTACCCGGGACACCGCCGATGGCCGGGAGCTCACCGTGGACATCGCCGCCCCCGGAGACACCGTGGGGCCGTTGCACACGGAGGCTGCCGTCGCGACCGAGTCCGCCTGGGCGATGGAGACGACCTGTGCGCTCTTCCTGCCCGCTCACGCGCTGGCGGAGGTGGTCGGCGACCACCCGAGCCTCGCCCTGGGCCTGATCCGAATGCAACAGGATCGGCTCGCGCAGGCCCGGGAACAGGAGATCGGGCACACCACGCAGTCGGTGGAGCAGCGGGTCGGCTCGACGCTGCGGCACCTCGACCGCAAGCTCGGAAGTCTCCAGCGGGACGGCTCGAGTCTCCTCCAGGTCCGACTGCGCCGCGACGACATTGCGGGGATGGCCGGCACCACAGTGGAATCCGCCTCGCGCGCGATGGCGCGGATGAAGAAGGCGGGCGTCATCGACTCCGGCCGCGAATGGGTCTCGGTCCTCGACCGCGCCGCACTCGAGAGGCTGATCGCGGGCGATTAACTGGTCGGCGCCGCTTTCCCGTTGATTGATTGGCGTCAAGGAAGTCTTCTCCGGTTGCTCCTAGGTTCGGAGATGCACGTAAGGAACGTGCACCGTTCCCCCGAGGAACAGCAACCGTAGAGGAGCTGGGATCACCATGAGTGTCCGCGAACAGGTCAAGAGCATCGTTCTGCGTTCGGATGAATTCTCGTGCCCGTCGTGCATCGCGAAGATCGAGAACAAGTTGAACGGTCTGGACGGTGTCGAGTCCGCGGAGGTCAAGTTCGCCTCCGGACGAGTACTGGTCGACTACGACCCCGCGAAGGTCTCGGTACGTGACCTCGTCGCAGCGGTCGCCGAGGTCGGCTACGCGGTCAAGCCGTCGGCGTTCTGACGCGACGACACCGACCGCACGACGGCGACCGAAGGAGACAGGACAATGCTGAAATCATGGAAGACCTGGGGCGTGGTGGCGGCCTCCGGCCTGCTCATCGTCGCCTCGTGGCTCGTCGGCCGACTCACCTCGGCCGACGCGGTGGCGGACGGATTGATGATCATCGCCGCTCTCGTGGCCGGCTACCGGATCGCCATCTCGGCGGTTCAGGCGCTTCGGATCCGGATGATCTCGATCGATCTGCTGGTCGTGGTCGCCGCCGTCGGGGCCATGTTCATCGACAACTACTGGGAGTCTGCGGCGGTCACTTTCCTCTTCGCCCTCGGCAAGGCCCTGGAGAAGGCGACTCTCAACCGCACTCGCCGGGCCCTGTCCGACCTCGTCGACTCGGCGCCCGAGACCGCCACCATCCTTCGTGACGGCGAGCCGGAGACCGTCGAGGTCTGGGAACTCGAACCCGGCGACCTCGTGCTGGTGCGCAACGGGGAGCAGGTCCCCGTCGACGGCCGGGTGCTCTCCGGCAACGGCGGCGTGGACGAGGCCACCATCACCGGCGAGTCCGTCCCGGCCGAGAAGTCCGAGGGCTCCGAGGTGTTCGCCGGCACCTGGCTACGGTCGGGAGTCCTGCGTATCGAGGCCGTCGGCATCGGTGCCGACACCACCCTCGCCCGGATCGTCCACCGGGTGGAGGACGCCCAGGACGACAAGGCCCGCACCCAGACCTTCATGGAACGGTTCTCGACCTGGTACACCCCCGCCGTGATGATCTCGGCGCTGGTGGTGGGCCTGATCCCCTGGTCGTTGGTCGCCACCATGGGCAACATCGAGCTCGCGCTCACCCTCCTGGTGATCGGCTGCCCCGGCGCCCTGGTGATCTCGATCCCCGTGTCGATCGTCGCCGGGATCGGCCGCTCCGCCAAGGACGGTGTTCTCATCAAGGGCGGCGAGTACCTCGAGAGTGCGGCCCGGGTCGACGCGGTCGTCGTCGACAAGACCGGCACCCTCACCAACGGTCGGCCGGTCCTGACCGACGTGGACGTGCTCGACGACGACTATTCGCGTGAGGACGTCCTGAGGCTGGCCGCCCGAGCCGAGACCGCGTCCGAGCATCCGCTCGCCGAGGCGATCATCTCGGGTGCCCGGGAGGCGGGACTGGAGATCGACCTGGTCGAAGCGGCCGAGCCCGTCGCCGGCAAGGGCATCCGCGCCGAGGTGGATGGCCGAGTGGTCGCGGTGGGCTCCGCGGATCTACTCGACCACCGGCCTGACAACGCACGGATCCTCGAGCTCAACGACCAGGGCAGGACCGCGATGTTTGTCGGGGTCGACGGACGGGCGGTCGGGATCGTCACCGTCGCCGACACCATCCGTGACGACGCCCCGGCAGCGGTCAGGGCACTGCACGACGCAGGGATCAGGGTCGTCATGGCGACCGGCGATGCCCAGCGGGTGGCCCGTAATGTCGGCGCCGAACTCGGGGTCGACGAGATCCGTGCCGAGCTCATGCCGGAGGACAAGGTCGAGATCGTGCGCGAGCTGCAGTCCCGCGGCCACACCGTGGCCATGGTCGGTGACGGGGTCAACGACACCCCTGCATTGGCACTGGCCGACATCGGGGTGGCGATGGGAGCCGCCGGCTCGCCGGCCGCGATCGAAACCGCCGACATCGCGTTGATGGCGGACAGGCTCCCGCGGCTCCCGTACGCGCTCTCCCTGGCCAAGCGGACCGTCCGCACCATGCGACTCAACATCGCCATCGCCCTGGTGACCGTTGCCGCGCTTCTTGCCGGGCTGTTCCTCGGGGGCGTGACCATGTCGATCGGGATGCTGGTCCACGAGGTGTCCGTTCTCGCGGTGATCGCGATCGCGATGCTCCTCCTGCGGCCGACCCTCGAGAAGGACGGAACCGGGATCCCGGGACACGCGGGGGACCTCGTCCTCGGGACCGGAGCACGGGACGTGAGCCGGGTGTGATCAGACCCTGATGCCGTAGGAGTCGAGAAGACGACGAAGGCCGCCCGCGGCGAGCGGGCGGCCTTCGTGTTGAGAGTACCGGTGGGGGGACTCGATCCCCCGACCTCACGATTATGAGTCGTGCGCTCTAACCAGCTGAGCTACACCGGCATGCCCTGCCAGTCGGACGATCGAGCCGCCCCGCACAGTGCGAGCCCCCTGTCGGAATCGAACCGACGACCTTTTCCTTACCATGGAAACGCTCTGCCGACTGAGCTAAGGGGGCGGGCCGCGCTTCGCTGTTGGTCACCCAACCGCTTGGCGCGTAAGCCTTTAGCAGATTACACACACGGCCGAACGCGGCACAAATCGCCCGGTGGGGCGCTGTCCCGCCGGGCCCGCTGGCAGGATGGCCGGGTGCGCATCTCCGTGGTGATCCCCGTCCTCGACGACGCCCGCGAACTCGAGGGCGCCCTGGCCTCCCTCGCCACGCAGACGCGGCTGCCCGACGAGGTCGTGGTGGTGGACAACGGGTGCTCGGACGACAGCGTCGCGGTGGCTTTGGCCGCGGATGCGCGGATCGGGGTCCGGGTGGCCGTCGAGCCCGTGCGGGGCATCCCCGCAGCGGCCGCGGCAGGCTACGACTCCGCGACGGGCGACATCATCGCCCGACTCGACGCCGACTCCCGGCCCGGACCCGGGTGGCTCGCCCGGATCGAGGCCGCGTTCACCGCCGATCCCGAACTCGTGGCCATCTCCGGCCCGGGCGAGTTCATCGGCTTGGAGGGGTGGCGGGCCCGCGCCGCGAAGCTGCTCTACATGGACGCGTTCTTCGTCTCCGTCGGCGCCGCCATGGCCCACCCCGTCCTGTTCGGCTCGAACCTGGCGATGCGCCGCAGCGCCTGGGAGCGGGTGCGCGACGGGGTCAACCGGACCGACCCGGAACTGCACGACGACATCGACCTGTCGTTCCAGTTCGGCGCCGACGACCGCCTGTTGGTCGACCGTTCCCTGACCGTGGGGATCTCGGCCCGACCCTTCGACGACCCCGCGGCCATGCGGCGACGCTTCTCGCGGGCATTCCGGACGATCTTCCTCAACTGGCGGTCGAGCCCGCCGTCGCGGCGGTGGCTGGAGCGCGTCCAGCGCTGACCCCGGCATCTGCGAGCCCCAATGCCCGCCTCCCCGGCACCCAACGGGCCTCCACATCGGCTAGCGCGCCCTCTTCGACCTACGCGTCCGGAATGCACGCTCAGCGTTGGGCTGCGCGCCCGCCCGGGACCAAAGAGGACGCACAAGTCCTAAGGTGGGGCGAGGCGGCGCCGGCTCACGCCCAGACGAGCACCGACCAGAGGATGAGCTGCGTGACGCAGAAGCCGGCCAGCATGTTGAGCACCAGGAAGCGCTTCCAGCCCTCGTTGGTCGCCTCGGCGGTGGCGTCGGTGACCCGCGTGTAGGCGGCCACCGTGGCGAGGTACGGCAGGATCGCGAACGCCGCCCCCGACGCCGGCCACGGCGCGGCGATCAGCAGTACCAGGACCGCCGCGGCGTAGCAGGCCAGCGCGAACCACACGGCTGCCCGGGCTCCGAGCACGGTGGCGACCGATTTCAGGCCGGCCGCGCGGTCGAAGCGCACGTCCTGCACGGCGCCGAACGCCTGGGACGCCGCGCCCCACAGCATGAACGCGATGAGGCACGCCCACACCCCGCCGCCGAGGTCCGCGCCGGCGATGGTCCACCCGACGATCGCCGGTGAGACGAAGTGGAACGCCGAGGTGACGGAGTCCAGGAACGGGGTCTCCTTGAACCGCAGCCCCTTGGCGCTGTAGGCGATCACCGCGAACGCACTGGCCGCCAGCCACAGCGACGACTCGAGCGTCCCGACCACCACGAGGTAGACCAGGAACGGCACGGTCGTCACGGCCGAGGCCACGAGCGTCGCCGTGTGGCGCGACCGCTCGAGGACCGAGCCCTCCACGCCGCCCTTGCGGGGGTTGCGCAGGTCCGACTCGTAGTCGAAGACGTCGTTGATCCCGTACATCGCGAGGTTGTACGGCACCAGGAAGAAGAGCGTGCCGATCACGCCCAACAGGTCGAAGCCGCCCGTGGCCAGGAAGTACGCCAGCGCGAACGGGGCGGCGGTGTTCACCCACGAGACCGGGCGCGACGACCAGAACAGGGTGGGGAGCAGACCCGGCGTCGCCGGCCGCTCGGGGGTGCGGACCTTGTCGTCGTCGTCCTCCCCCGGTTCCGGGGTGCCCGCCAACGCCACGTCCCCCCGGCCCGACACCGTCGGGCTCCCCGCCACGGCACCGGCCCGCGGCCGGGCGGTGAGCACGAACCACACCGAGGGCATGAACACGGCCACGGCGACGGCATAGGCGAAGTCCTCGATGGGCGCCACGCCCAGGCGGATGCCGCTGGTCAGCGCGTCGTCGTAGGCCACGAGTCCGGCGGAGATCATGATGTTGTCGAAGATCGCCGTGAGGACGAGCAGCACCACGAGCGAGCCGCCGACCCCGATCAACCATCGTCGGCGGTCGGCCCCCCGCAGGCGCCACAGCGCGATGAGGGCGGCCGCGATGACGGGGATGGCCATGGTGGCGTTGATGGTCGAGTAGATGCTCACGGCCGCGCCCCCGCCCCGTCGTTCTGGGCGCCGCCGTTCTGCGCCCCGTCGTTCTGGGCCCTGTTGTTATGCGCCCCGTCGTCCTGGGCGCCGCCGGACCGCGCGCCCCGCCGCCGCGAGAGGTGCTCGACGGCCGTGACCACGCCCGTCGCGCACACCAACGCGAGGTGCGACAGGAACGCGAGGAACACGACCTCCTCGAGCGGGATCTCCGGCGCGACCAGCAGGCCGGTCATGAAGTCGGTCTGGCCGCGGAAGAACACCCCGCTGCGCACCCCGAGGACGTCCCACGTGAGCAGCAGCGCCACCGCCGCGGTCACGGAGAGTGCAGTCGCGGCCGGGGCGCGGAACGCCGCGAGCTTCCAGCGGTGGTCGATGACGAGGATGCCGGCGAACGAGATGACCTGGACCGCCAGGTAAGCCAGCCCGATCACCTCGCCGACACCGTGTCGCCGCCGGCGGGTCCGCCGGACGCGGGCCTGTCGAACACCGTGCCCCCGCCGGGCTCGGCCACGGGCGCGGTACCCGTGTCGCCGCGCACGTGCTTGAGGATCAGCTCGGCGCTGATGAGGCACATCGGCAGTCCGATCCCGGGGATGGTCGAAGCGCCGGCGTAGTACAACCCGTCGACGTGCGTGCTGACGTTGCGGGTGCGGAAGAACGCGCTCTGCGCCAGCGTGTGCGCGGGCCCGAGGGCCGTGCCGCGCCACGCGCCGAGGTCGTCCTCGAGATCGGCGGGGGCGATGGTGCGCCGCACGACGATCCGCTCGGCCAGGTCGTCGATGCCGGTCCAGTCGGCGATCTGGGCGATGGCCTGGTCGGCGGCCGCCTCGATCGCGGCGTCCCCCGCGCCGTCCACGCCGCCGTGGCCCAGCGAGGGGTCCGCGGGGATGGGCACCAGGACGAAGAGGTTCTCGTGCCCCTCCGGGGCGATGCCCGCGTCCGGGTCGGTGTCGGTGGCACTGGGGCGACAGACGTAGAGCGACGCCGGGTCGGGGATGTGGGGCTTCTCGCCGAAGATCGCGTCGAACCCCTCCTCCCACCGGTCGGTGAACAGCAGCGTGTGATGGGCCAGCTGTGGCAGCTCACCGCGCACACCGAGCAGCATGAGCAGCGCACCGGGCCCGGGGGTCTTCGAGTCCCAGTAGGACTGCGGGTACGTGCGGAGATGCTCGGGGAGCCACCGGGTCTCGAGGTGGTGGAGGTCTGCGGCCCCGACTACGAGGCCGGCCGGCAACGTCCGCTCCTCCCCGGCCCGGTCGCGCACCCGGACGCCCCTGACCTGTGCCTTCGACCGGCGGGACCCGCGGCCGCGAGCGCCCTCGGATGTGGTGACCAGTTCGATCGCCTCCGTGCCCGTGTGGATGGCCACACCCTGCTGCTCGGCGACCCTGCGGACCGCGGCGATCACCTCGGTGAACCCTCCACGCGGGTAGAGGACACCGTCGGTGAGGTCGAGGTGGCTCATGAGGTGGTAGATCGACGGCGCCAGGTACGGCGAGGACCCGAGGAACACCGCGGGGTAGCCGAGGATCTGCTGGATGCGGCGGTCGCTGAACCGGCGGGCCACGAACGAGTGCAGCGGCTGGACGAGGCGGGCCACCAGCGAGCCGGCGCGGGCCAGGACGTCGGGGCGCACCAGGGCCGGGTACGAGGTGAAGTTGGTGTAGAGGAACCGCGTGAGCGCGAGGTCGTAGGTCGTCCGCGCCGAATCGAGGTACCTGCCCAGCACGCGGCCGGCGCCGGGTTCGAGCGACTCGAACAGCGCTGTCGAGGCCGCGCGGTCCGAGCGGATGTCGACCGACTCGGGACGGTTCTCGAAGTACACGCGGTACCCGGGGTCCAGGCGCACCAGGTCCAGCTGCTCGTCGGCGGAGGTGCCGCAGAGGCGGAAGAAGTGGTCGAACACCTCCGGCATGAGGTACCAGGAGGGGCCGGTGTCGAAGCGGAACCCGCCGGCGGACCAGCTGCCGGCGCGCCCGCCGACGGAGTCGGTGGCCTCGACGAGCGTGACGTCGCGCCCCTCGTGGGCCAGCAACGCAGCGGTCGCCAGGCCGGCGATGCCGCCGCCCACCACGACGACGGGCCCCTCCGGGGCGTGCCGGCGGCTCATCGGGCCACCGCCCCACCGCGCGCGGCACCGGGGCGGGCGCCGGACCGGCCACGACCGGCTGCAGCCCGGCCGATCACCGCGAGCTTCACCGGATCGGGCACCCGCACCCGGCCCGCGCTCACCCCGGATGCCCCGGCCGCCCGTAGGCGATCGTTGAGCTCCGCGAACAGGTCGTGGGCTGCGGCCACCGCCAGGCGGTCGCGGCCCGGGATCCGGTTGATCGCCGTCCGCGCGATGCGCAGGTCCGCGTCCACGTCATCGGCCAACTCGCGTACGTCCTTCTCCGTCAGTGCCCGCGGGTCACGGCCCGGCAGGTAGTTGCGACCGAGGTCCGTGAAGTCTTCCCGGATGTCCCGGAGGAAGTTCACCTTCTGGAACGCCGCTCCGAGTGCGCGCGCTCCGGCGGCCATCTCGTCGTCGTCACCCAGTCCCCCACCTGCGAACGTCCGCAGGCACATCTCCCCGATGACCTCCGCCGACCCGTGGATGTACCGACGCAGAGACTCCTCGGTGTGCTCGGTGACGTCGATGTCGGCCTCCATCGAGTCGTAGAACGGATCCACCAGACGCGCGTCGATCCCGAACCGACGCGCGGTGTCGGCGAAGGCGTGCGTCACCGGATCGGGGTCCAGGCCGCGCTCGATCGCGCGGTGTGTCCGGCGGCGCGCCTCGGCGATGAGCTCGCGCGCGGCGACCGGGTCGTCCATCGCCCCGTCGACGACCTCGTCCCCGACCCGCGCCCACGCGTAGATCGCGGCGACGTGCGGGCGGGTGGCGGGCGCGAGCAGTCGGCAGGCCAGTGCGAACGACGTGGAGTACCGGCGCAGGATCACCTCGCTGCACCGGCGGGCGGCGTCGGTGAACTCCGCGTGGGGGCTCTGCTGGGTCATCGGGTCCTCTCCAGGGCGGTGGCCAGGTGGGGGCCGAGCGCGGCCCGGACGTCGTGCGGCACGGCCGGGGAGTCCAGCGCGGCGCGGGCTGCGGTGATGAGGTCCTCGGCGATGCCCACCGCGTGCTCGCGGGCGCCGCACTCCCGCAGCAGCTCACGCGCGGTGTCGGGGTCGGGCGTGTGGCCGTTCATCGTCTCGGGGTCGGCGGCCGGGCGCCCCAGGGCGGCGTCGATCCGCGGCCAGGCCTCGGTGGTGGCGGCGTGGGCCAGCAGGACGGTCGGTGCGCGCCGGAGCAGATCGCCCTCGTTGGACTTGCCGGTCACGGCCGGATCCCCGAACACGCCCAGCACGTCGTCGATCACCTGGTAGGCGGTCCCCAGGTGGCGGCCGGCCTCACGCAGCGGGGGGATGACCTCGTCGGGCGCGCCGCCGAGCATCGCGCCCAGCACGAGGGGCAGGCACACGGAGTAGGCGGCGGTCTTGGCCGCGCCGATCGCCAGCGCGCGCTCCCGGTCGGCGGGCTCGCGCTCGACGCAGCCGTGGACGTCCGCGTACTCCCCGGCGATCGACGCGACGACCGCGCTCTGCACCTCGTCGAGCACACGGTGCAGCAGTGGCGCCGGCACGGGCAGGCGGGCGAAGTCGGCCATCGCGGCCACGAGCAGCAGGTCGCCGCCGAGCAGCCCGCCGACCTGTCCGAGGTGCCCGGCGGCCTCGGTCCCGATCCCCCCGGCGGTGGCCCGCGCGGTGGTGCGGCCCTGCAGGTTGGGCTGGCCGCGGCGCTGGTCGTCCCCGTCCGCCAGGTCGTCGTGGACGAGAAACGCCTCGTGCAGCAACTCCAGTGCCTGGCCCGCGGCGGCCCGCACGGCCTCGTCGGTGCCCCCGGAGGTGGTGTACACGGCGTCGAAGAGCGCGGAGCGCATCCCCTTGCCGGAGCGGGTGGTCCGCCCGAGGTCATCGGCCCACTCGTCCACTGCGGAACCCAGGCCCGCCGGCAGGTCGCCGGTCGTCATCCGATGTGCGGCGGTCATCGAAAGGAGTGTCATGTCCGGTGGTTCGGAGCCGGGGCCGTCGTGGATACGTCTCACCTCGATTCTTCTCGACGAGATGCGGCGTGACAGGTCGTGGGGTCGTGACACTGGGGACCGCGCGTATTCACATTTTCACGGATTCCCCGGCGACAGGTCCCGAAATGCACGAAGACCCCCGCTTGTGGCAGGGGTCCCGCGTGCCAGATGATGGATTCGAACCAACGTAGGCTAAGCCGACGGATTTACAATCCGCTCCCTTTGGCCGCTCGGGCAATCTGGCGTGCACCTCAAGGGCGCTACGACACGATACAACGCCTGTGACCCCTGGTGCCAAATCGGGGTGCTCAGGGGTGGTGCGGCGGCGACTCCCGGCCCCGCCCGTGGCGGCCTCGGGCCCTGGCCGTGGCGGGTAGCCTGGCCGGGACAACCCCCCAACGACAGGAGTACGTCCATGGCCTCGGAGTCCTCGTTCGACATCGTCTCGGAGTTCGACCGCCAGGAGGTGGACAACGCCCTGAACCAGGCCGCCAAGGAGCTGGGCACCCGCTACGACTTCCGCGGGACCGATGCGAGCATCGAGTGGAAGGGCGAGGACGCGGTGGAGATCGTCGCGAACTCCGAGGACCGGGTGCTGGCCGCCAAGGACGTCTTCGTGGAGAAGTTGGTGCGCCGCGGGCTGAGCATGAAGGCGCTCGAGGTGGGCGACCCGATGCCGTCGGGCAAGTCGTTCCGCTTGGTCGGCTCGCTCAAGCAGGGCATCGACAAAGAGAACGCCAAGAAGATCACCAAGCTGCTGCGCGACGAGGGCCCCAAGGGCGTCAAGGCGCAGATCCAGGGCGAGGAGATCCGTGTGTCGTCCAAGAAGCGCGACGACCTGCAGGAGTGCATCTCGCTGCTCAAGGGTGCCGACTTCGAGGTCGCGCTGCAGTTCACCAACTACCGCTGACCCGCCGACGGTGCCGTTCCGCATAGGCGGGGGTGGGCGTCGGCTCCGCGCCGCCGCGCTGGTCGCCGCCGTGGGCCTGTCCTCGCTGGTGGGGTGTGCGTCCGGGGGCGACGACGAGGTCGCGCAGCAGCTGACCGTCTTCGCCGCCGCGTCGCTCAGCGGGGCGTTCACCGAGATCGCCGACGACTTCGAGGCGACGCATCCCGGGGTGTCGATCCGGCTGGGTTTCGACGGCTCCTCCGGTCTGGTGGACCAGCTGGCCGGCGGCGCACCGGCGGACGTGTTCGCCTCCGCCGACGTCCGGACGATGGACCGCGCCGTCGCCGAGGGGCTGGTCGCCGGCGAGCCGACGCCGCTGGCCACCAACGTGCTCACCCTCATCACCCCGCCCGGCAATCCGGCGGGTATCACCGATCTCGACGACTCGCTGGACGGCGCACGACTCGTGGTGTGCGCGTCCGTCGTGCCGTGTGGTGCGGCGGCCCGCACGCTGGCGGACGCCGCCGGGATCGACCTGGCCCCGGTGAGCGAGGAATCCACCGTCACCGACGTCCGCGGCAAGGTCACCTCCGGCGAGGCCGACGCCGGGATCGTCTACGCGACCGACGCCCGCGCCGTCGCCGACCGGGTCGAGCAGGTGCCGATCGCCGGTGCCGACGCGGTGCCGAACGTCTACCCGGTGGCCGTCCTCGAGCGCGCCGCGGACTCCGAGATGGCCCGCCGCTTCGTCGACACCGTCACCGGCCCCGAGGGGCGTGCGATCCTCGCCGAGCACGGTTTCGGCCCGCCGTGACCCGGCCCCCGCTCCCCCGCTGGCTGCTCGCGGCCGCGGTGCTCGCCGTCCTGCTGGCGGCCCTGCCCCTGGCGGGCATGGCCGCGCGTGTCCCGTGGGCGCGGGTTCCCGAACTCCTCGCCTCGGAGGCCGCCCGCGACGCCCTGCTGCTGAGCCTGCGCACGTGCGCGCTCTCCACGGTCCTGTGCATCCTGCTCGGCACCCCGCTGGCGGTGGTGCTGTCCCGCAGCAGCGGGCCGCTGGCGGCACTGGCCCGGACGGTCACCGCGCTGCCCATGGTCCTGCCCCCGGTCGTGGCCGGCCTGGCCCTGCTCATCACGCTCGGGCGTACCGGCGTCGTGGGACAGCACCTGGCCGTGCTGGGCGTCGAGATCGGGTTCACGACCGCGGCCGTGGTGATCGCGCAGACGTTCGTGGCGATGCCGTTCCTGGTGGTGGCACTCGAGGGCGCGCTGCGCTCCGTGGACTCCGGGCTCGAGCGGACCGCCGCCTCACTGGGCGCCTCCCCGACCCGGGTCCTGACGACCGTGACGCTGCCCCTGGTCCTGCCGGCCCTCGTCGCCGGCGCGACCATGTCGTTCGCCCGCGCTCTCGGGGAGTTCGGCGCCACCCTGACCTTCGCCGGTTCCCTGCAGGGCACCACGCGCACCCTGCCGCTGGAGATCTACCTCAGCCGGGAGGCGGACACCGAGACCGCCCTCGCCCTGGCCGTGGTGCTCATCGCGGTGGCCGCCGCGCTCATGGCGGTCTCCGCGCTCGTCGCCCGCAGGGCGGTGGTGGGCCGTGGCTGACCACCCCGACGCGTCGCGTCCCGCCGCGTCGCATCCCGCGGCCGAGCTGGACTGCCGGGTCGCCGCCCGCGACGTCGACCTCCACGTCAGCGTCCCCGCGGGCCGACGACTCGCGATCGTCGGACCCAACGGCGCGGGCAAGTCCACGGCGCTGTCGCTGCTCGCCGGGCACCTGCGGCCCGACTCGGGCGAGGTCCGGCTCCACGGCCGCGTCGTCGGCTCGCCCCGCACCCACCTGCCCGCCCACCGCCGCCGCGTGGTGTCGCTCGAGCAGCGTCCCGGGCTGCTGCCCCACCTGTCCGCCCTGGACAACGTCGCGTACGGCCCACGCGCCCGTGGCGTCCGCAGGCGGGCCGCGCTCGACCGCGCCCGCACCGAGCTCGAGGCCGTGGGGTGCGGCGACCTCGCCGCCCGCAGGCCGCACGAGTTGTCCGGCGGACAGGCGCAGCGCGTCGCCCTGGCCCGGGCCCTCGCCGTGGATCCGGAGCTCGTCCTGCTCGATGAGCCCCTGGCCGCCCTCGACGTGGAGGTCGCCCCCGCGATCCGGCGTCTCCTCGCTGATCGGCTCACCGGACGGGCCGTGGTCCTGGTGACCCATGATCCGCTGGACCTCTGGGCGTTGGCCGACGATGTCGTCGTCGTCGCCTCCGGCCGCGTCGCCCAGTCCGGCACGGTCGAGGAGGTCCTGACCCGGCCCGCGTCCGACTTCGCTGCGCGCCTGGCCGGGGTCTCACTGGTCGAGGGGATCGTCGACGACGACGACCTGCGCACCCCCGGCGGCGACCTCGTCTCGGGGGTCCGCACGAGCGCGGCGACGGGATGGCGGCCGGGGGCGCGGGCGGTGGCGACCGTCGACCCGCGGGCGGTGGCCGTCCAGACCGACCCCGCACCCACCGGCTCCACTCAGGCCCCGACTTCGGCTCCGGCTCCCACGAGCCCCACGCAGCCATCCGCGCACGCGCCTGCGACGAGCCCGCGGAACTCCTGGCCCGCGCGGGTGGTCTCGCTCGTCCCCGCGGGGGCGTTGACGCGGGTGACGGCCGAGCTACGGGACGGTCAGCGCGTCGATGCCGAGATCACCAGCCGCTCGGCCGCCGAACTCGCGCTGGCCCCGGGTTCGCCCGTGATCCTCGTGGTCAAGGCTGCGCAGGTCGCGCTGTACCCGCGCCGCTGACCCCGGTGTCACTGAATCCCGCGCCGCTGACCCGCTGTCTGCCCTCGGCCACAGCCGCCCCTCGGCCACAGCCGCCCCTCGCGACGGCGTCTCGCCGTCACCGATGAGCACGCCAGACGCCATGGCAGCGAGCGGCTGTGATGGGGACTGGCAGGCGCGGGAGCGAGACGCCAGGCCCGGGGGCGGCTGCCGGGCCGTGCGGGAGCGAAACGCCAGGCCCGGGGGCGGCTGCCGGGCCGGTGCGGGGAAGGTCAGCCGACGCGGTCGACGGTGAAGCGCACGAGCCGGCGCAGCGCCTCGTTGGCGGGGCCGGCGGGCAGGGCGTCGAGCTCGGTCATGGCGTCATCGACGTACTTCTCGAGCGTGGCCCGCGCGCGCCGCATACCGTCGGACGCGCGCAGCAACTCGAGGGCTTCCGCCACCTCCGCGTCGTCGGTCAGCGGCTCGGCGAGCAGGTCGCGCAGCCGCGCGCTGTCCGACGAACCCGCCTCCATGGCGTAGATCATCGGCAGGGTGTGCACGCCCTCGCGCAAGTCCGTACCGGGCGTCTTGCCCGACTCGGTGGACGGCGAGGCGATGTCGATGATGTCGTCGGCGATCTGGAACGCGATCCCCACGGCGTCACCGAGGCGGCGCAGGCTCCCGATCTGCTCGGCGGTCGCCCCCGAGTACTCGCCGCCGAACTGGGCGGCCGCGGCGATGAGCGAGCCGGTCTTCTCCCAGATCACTCGCAGGTAGTGCTCGGCGGCACCCTCGTCACGACCGCCGACACCCGGGCCGACGGTCTCGCGCATCTGCCCGGTGACCAGCTCGGCGAACGTCTGGGCGATGAGCTGCACGGCCTCGGGTCCGAGGTCGGCCAGGAGCATCGAGGAGTGCGCGAAGAGGAAGTCTCCGGCGAGGATCGCGGTGGAGTTGTCCCAGCGGCTGTTGGCCGACTCGACACCGCGGCGCATGGCGGCCTCGTCCATGACGTCGTCGTGGTACAGCGTGGCCAGGTGGATCATCTCGCACACCACGGCGGCCTTGACGAGTCGCTCGCGGTCGGGCGCGGGGCCCAGCGAGCCCGAGAGCAGGGTGACGACGGGCCGGAACCGCTTGCCGCCGGCGGTGACGAGGTGGAGGGCGACCTCGGAGAGGAAGTCCTCGCCGGTCTGGAGTCGGCTGACGAGCAGCTTCTCGACCTCGTCGAGCCGTTCGCGCAGGTCGGCTGCGAGGTCGGCGTCGCCGACGTCCACGCCCGCCACCGTGTGGTCGGTCGCCGTCTCCGCGGTGCCGGTCACTGAATCGCTCGACATCCCCACTCGTCCTCGTCGCCTGGTGAAGGGTCGGCGTGGCCCGCCCTTCCCGACAGACTACGGTCCCGCGTCGCGGGCGGTGGCACCCCACCCCGCCCGAGGTCCCGGCGACCGCCGCACCCGCCGACCTGCCACCATGGAGCGCATGGAGTCAGGTATGGGTCTTCCCGCGTCGACGGACGTCCTCGTGGTGGGCTGCGGCCCGGCCGGTTCGGCGACCGCGACGTGGTTGGCGCGTGCCGGTCGCGAGGTCACCGTGCTCGACGCGGCGCGGTTCCCGCGCGACAAGACCTGCGGCGACGGGCTCACGCCGCGGGCGATGCTGGAGGTCGACCGGCTGGGTCTCGGCGGGTGGGCGCGGGACCGCATCACCATCCGTGGGCTCGAGCTGCGGGGCTTCGGCCACTCCCGGCGGGTGCCGTGGCCGGCCGGTGAGCACGGTGGGACCGGGTCGGCGGTGCGACGGACGGTGTTCGATGACCGGCTACGGCAGGCGGCGGTGGAGGCGGGCGCCGTGGTGCATGACGGCGTGCGCGTGACCGGCGTGGAGAGGGGCGACGACGGCGAGGTGACCGCTGTCCGGACCGAGGGCGGTCGCGTGGAGTGCCGAACCCTCGTGGTGGCCGATGGCGTGCGGTCGCCGGTGGGTCGTCTGCTCGGCCGGACCTGGCATCGCGACACGGTGTATGCCGTGGCGGCGCGATCCTATGTCCGGTCCGGGCGTCATGATCATCCGTGGATCGGCTCCGATCTCGAGCTCCGCGACGAGGCGGGCGCCATCCAGCCCGGCTACGGCTGGGTGTTCCCGCTCGGCGACGGCGAGGTCAACCTCGGGGTGGGTGCGTTGGCGACCTCGGCGCGGCCGGCGAACGTCGCGGTCAAGGAGCTACTGCAGCACTACGCACGTAGCGTCCGCGGCGACTGGGGCCTGGCCGGCGAGCCGAGGGCGGTGACGTCCGCGTTGTTGCCGATGGGCGGGGCGGTCTCGACGGTGGCCGGTCCCAACTGGGCGGCGGTCGGCGACGCCGCGGCGTGCGTGAACCCGCTCAACGGCGAGGGGATCGACTACGCGCTCGAGGGCGGCCGCCTGCTCGCGGAGTTGATCCTGGCGGGAGCGGGTGTCGGCCGAGGAGGCCCGGGATCGAGAGTGGGCGCGGCCGGTTCGCACTCGCGCACCACTGCCGGTGACCTGACGCATGCGTGGCCCGCGGTGCTCCGCGAGACCTACGGCGAGTCGTTCGCGATCGCCCGGGACGCCGCGCGCCTGCTCACCTATCCGAAGTTCCTGCCGCTGGCGGGACCGGTCGGGATGCGTTCGCAGGCGCTGATGACCGCGGCGGTGCGGTGCATGTCCAACACGGTCGCCGATTCGGACCGCGATGTGGTGGCCCGCGGCTGGCGGGCAGCGGGGTCGATCGCCCGCAGGCTGGACCGCCGGCCCCTCTTCGCCGACTGACCCGCCGGGCCTCCGCCCCGGGCCTCCGCCCCGCCCGGATTACGCGTAGGGCCTCCGCCCCGCCCGGGTTACGCGTCGGGAATGGACCAGAGCGGCAGCGCAAGCGGCCGGAAGACGTACAAAGACGGCGCGCACCCCGGGAGGACGGCGCAGCGCGCCCGGGGTGGCGCGGCGGCGGTCGGATCAGCCCGCGCCGGGGTCAGGCCGGGCGGCGCGCCAGGTGGATGGCCGCGATGCCGCCGGTCAGGTTGGTGACGCTGCAGCGCTCCCAGCCGCTGGCCTCGATGATCTCGAGCAGAGCGTGCTGGTCCGGCCAGTCGCGGATGGACTCGGCGAGGTAGACGTACGCGTCCGGGTTGGACGAGACGCTGGTGGCGATCTTCGGCAGCGCCCGCATGAGGTAGTTCATGTACAGGGCGCGGAAGGGCGGGAACACGGGCGTGGAGAACTCCACCACGGCCAGTCGCCCTCCGGGCCTGACGACGCGGGCCATCTCCCGCAGTCCGGCGGCGGTGTCCTGCACGTTGCGCAGCCCGAAGCTGATGGTGGCGGCGTCGAAGGAGTCGTCGGCGAACGGCAGCTTCATGGCGTCGCCCGCGACCTTGGGCACGTCCCGGCCGGCGCCCGCCCGCAGCATTCCCAGCGAGAAGTCCGCGGCCACGCACCACGCGCCGGACTTGGCGAGCTCGACGGTCGACACGGCGGTGCCGGCGGCCAGGTCGAGGATCCGCTCCCCGGGGCGCGGCGCGAGCAGCGAACGGGCCCGCCGCCGCCACACGTGGTCCATGCCCCCGGAGAGGACGGTGTTGGTCAGGTCGTAGCGCTTGGCGACACCGTCGAACATCGACGCGACGTCACGGGGCTGCTTGTCGAGATTGGCGCGGGACACGCCGTCGACGCTACCCGCCCCCGGCGCGCGTGGCCGATCAGGCCACCACACGTGGGGCTCGGCTCGTGCCCACACCACGCGCGTCCGTCCGGTCGACCCCGATCGTGCGCGCGCCGACCCTGCCCATGCCGACCCTGCCCACGCCGACTCTGCCCATGCCACCCCTGCCCACGCCGACCCTGCCCGAATCGGACCGGGCGCCCGCCGCCGCGTAGTGGTCGAAGAGTTGGGCGCAGATCGCGTCCCAGGTGCGACCGAGGACGGTGGCGCGGGCGCCGGCGGCCAGTCGCTCGTGGTCGGCGAGCACCGCGTCCACGGCCGGCGACACCTCGGCGGCGTACCGGCGCGGGTCGAGCAGGACGCCGTTGACCCCGGCCTGCACGAGGTCGCGGGGCCCGCCCTGGTCCGGGCCGACGACGGGCACGCCGGACGCCTGCGCCTCCTGGATGGACTGGCAGAACGTCTCGAACTCACCGGGGTGGCAGAACACGTCCATCGTGGCGTAGGCCTGCCCGAGCCGGTCGCCGTGGAGTTCGCCGGTGAAGATCGCGTGGGGCATGGCGGCCTGGAGTGCGGGGCGGTCGGGGCCGTCTCCGACGACGACGAGGTGGAGGTCTCCCCCCGGGCCCGACCGGTCGGCCAGCGACTGAAGGCGCTCGACGTGCTTTTCCGGGGCGAGCCTGCCGACGAACCCCACGACGGGCCGCCCCTGCGGGGACCACAACGCGTGCAGGGCCGCACTGCGCCGGGAGGGCGAGAAGCGCTCGGTGTCGACGCCCCGCCCCCACCGGTACAGGCGCGGGATCCCGTGGGCCGCGAGATCCTCCATCGCGGCGGTCGACGGGGCGAGGGTGCGGTCGCAACTCGCGTGGATGGCCCGGGTCCAGGTCCAGGCCGCATCGGCGACGACACCGATCCCGTAGGCATCGGCGAACCCGGCCACGTCGGTCTGGTAGACGGCCACCGAGGGCACGTCCAGGGCGCGGGCCGCGGCGGCACCGGCGGCACCGAGCACGAACGGCGACGCCAGGTGCACCACGTCGGGGCCGAAGTCGCGCAGGGCGCCGAACACGCTCGGGCTGGGTGCGCCGACCGGCAGGGAGGACACCACCGGCACCTTCACCGCGGTGACCCGGTGGACGGGATAGCCCAGGTGGTGGTCGGGGCCGCTCGCGTCCGCCCCGGGCCCGCCGAGCAGTGGTGCGACCGCACTGACCAGCGGGTGCGCCCGGACGGCACCGGCGGCGCCCTGCCAGAAGCCGACCTGCCCGGACGGGGCCACCACCAGACAGTCGTGCCCGTGCCGGCGCGCGTACTCCAGCACGCGCAGGACAGAGTTGGTGACGCCGTTGACGTTCGGCAGGAACGATTCGGTGACGATAGCTACGCGCACGACCCCACTGTCGCCGGGCCGGGACACGGGCCGGTGATCAGCGAGAAACGGTGCGTCGAACTCGTGGTGCCGCCCGGTGAACCCTCGGTGACGTGGCGGCGTAGGCGAGCGCCGCCAGCGGGACGACCACCGCGGGCACGGACAGGGCGGGCACGACGGCGACGGTCCAGCTGCGTCCCGAGACCCGCACCAGATCGGGGTTCGCGCGCCGGAACTCGACCTGCACCCGCTGTCCTTCGACGAGCCCGGTCGGGTAGAACACGCCGGTCACCGGTCGGACGGTCCGGCCACCGCCGGCGTCGAACTCCACGGCGGCCCGCCGATCGGTGACCTCGGTGACCGACGCGGTGGCGCTGCCCATGTCCCGGTCGATCCGCTGGTCGTTGATGAAGCACGCCAGCACGAGGAGCACGGCTGTGAGCAGCGAGAACACTCCCGCGGTCACGGCCACCACCCGCACGCCCCACCGGATACGGCGAGCGCGACGGATCTGCCGGGCCGAGACCGGGGCCGTCGCGGTCACCCGTCCGCCACGGCTTCCGAGCGCAGCGCCGCGTGGAGGTCGCGCAATCCCTGCCGGTCGGTCGCGACGCGCACCACCCGAAGGCCCTCGGGCACGACGTCGCGGTGCCCGTTCGGGAACGCGGGCTGCGCGAGCAGGGCCTCGAGTCCGGCCGGGTCGGTGTCGGTGAAGGGCACCCCGGCGCCCGCACACAGGGCGCCCAGGTCGGCGCCGTGGGGGGTGCCGAAGACGCGCTCGAAGTCGGCGGCCAGGCGCGGGTCCCCCTGTTCGAGCAGGGAGAAGATGCCACCGCCGTCGTCGTCGGCCACGACGATCGTCAGGTCGTCGGGGTGCCGCTCCCGCGGGCCGAGCAGCAGGCCGGACACGTCGTGCAGGAAGGTCAGGTCACCCAGCAGCGCGACGGTCCGCCCCGGCGCCGACAACGCGACCCCGATCGCGGTGGAGACCGTGCCGTCGATCCCCGACGCCCCGCGGTTGGCGAACATCGCCACATCCGGATCGAGCGGGCCCACGAACGACAGGTCCCGCACCGCATTGGAGGCGCCCACCACGAGGTTGTCCCCGGCCCGGACGCCGCGGGCCACGGCACGCGCCACGTGCAGTCCCGTCGGCGCACCGGTCTCGAGATGCCGGTCCAGCAGCCGGTCCACGGCGGCGCGGGCACGGGCGTCGGCGCGGGCCGTGGTCTCGGTCCACTCGGGGTCCACGCCCCACCCGGTGAGGACGGAGTCGGCGAGCTCGGCGGCGCTACCGGTCGGGTTGGGCGAGCGCGGGCCGGCGTCGAGGATCACGAGGTCGACGTCCGGGTCCGCCAGCAGGCGCGTGACGGCGCGGTGCAGCGTCGGCCGCCCGGTGACCACCACCTGCTCGGGCCGCAGCGCCGGGATCGCCAGCGGGTGCACCGGGTGCAGCGGGACGGGGGCGCCGGGCTCTGCCACCGTCGGCACCGCCACCAGCCCCGACACCGGTGCCGCCCCGACCCCCGAGACGACCAACGTGGGGCGCGTGAGATCCACCGCCACGGCCGAATCGGCGGGCGCCGAGTCGACCCCCGCCCCCGCTCGCTGCACCCACGGACGACCGTCCGCACGCCCCTCCGGCAGACGACATGCCTCCGGGCCGCCGCCGACCTCGTCGTCGTCGTACTCCCGTGAGTCTCCCCCGAGGGCGAAATCCTCGTCGCCCTCGCCCGGCACGAGCGGCTCGCGGAACGCGATGTCGACCTGCACCGGACCCGGGTCGGCCGCCGCGGTGGCGGTGAGGATGGCCCGGCCGATCGCGCTGCGCCAGTGCCGGTGCTCGGACTCGGGGTCCCCGGCCGCGCCGAGCTCGACGACCGCGCGCGCGTGCGGGCCGAACAATCCCACCTGGTCGATGGTCTGATTGGCGCCGGTACCGCGCAGCTCGGGCGGCCGGTTGGCCGTGAGCGCGAGGATCGGTACGCCCGAGTGGGCCGCCTCCACCATCGCCGGATGGAGGTTGGCCACCGCGGTGCCGGACGTGACGACGACGGGGACCGGCCGCCTCGACCCCAGCGCGAGCCCCAGCGCGGTGAACCCGGCGCCGCGCTCGTCGATCCGCACGTGCAGGGCGAGCCGGCCGGACCGCTCCGCGGCGGCCAACGCCAGGGCCAACGGGGCGCTGCGCGATCCCGGGCACAGGACCACGTCGGTGATCCCGTGGCGGATCAACTCGTCGACGAGGACACGGGCCTGCGCGGTGCTCGGGTTGCTCACGGTGGGGTTCATCGCCCCCCAGCCTAGTCGGGGGACGTGCCCGGGTCGGCCGCATGCGCGAGCCGCCCGGCCAACCCCGCCAGCCGCTCCCGCAGCCCGTCCGGCGACTCCACGGCGAACGGGCCCGGTAACCGCGCGAGGTACCAGGCCAGCACGTCGAGGTCGGCGGCCCCGGTCTCCAGCCGGCAGGCCGGGCCGTCCGGATGGTCCTCGGCGCGCAGCTCGGTGACCGTCCCGTAGGTGGGCGGGAACTGCTCGACCACCTCCGCCGCGGGTGCGAACACCACCACCCGCGCCAGGTGTTGGTACGGCGCCGCGGTCACCGCGTGCTGCACGTGCGCGGCCGGATCGGGCACGTCGGGGCGGGGGGTGAAGCGCCAGCGGCTGCGGTGGACGGCCCGGATGCGATCGAGCCGGAAGGTGCGCCAGTCCGCGCGGTCCAGGTCGTAGGACAGCAGGTACCAGCGCCGGCCCAGCACGACGATCCGGTACGGCTCCACCCGACGCTCGGTGTCGCGGCCCGCGCGGTCGCGGTACCCCAGTCGCACCTGCTCGGTGCCGCGGACCGCGTGGCCCAGGTCGATGAGCAGCTCCGGCTCCACCGGGGTGTCCGAGCCCGGGACCGCGACCATCGACTCGGTGACGTCGGCGACCCGCTCGCGCAACCGGCCGGGCATGACCTGGTCCAGTTTGGTCAGGGCGCGCAGCGCGTGTTCGCCGACGCCCGCCACCGCGCCGCCCGCGGCCAGCCGCAGGGCGATCGCCACCGCCACGGCCTCGCGGTCGTCGAGCAACAGCGGCGGCAGTCGCCGGCCCGAGCCCAACCTGTACCCACCACCCGCGCCGCGCTCGGATTCCACCGGGTACCCCAGGTCACGGAGCCGGTCGACATCACGGCGGACCGACCGCGTGGTCACCCCCAGCTCGGCCGCCAGCTCGTCGCCCGTCCACACCGATCGCCGCTGCAGCAGGTCGAGCAGGCCCAGCACGCGCTGGGTGGTGGGCATCCTGTCCTCGGTCATGCCAGCAGTGTCCCACCCTCAGCGGACCGATCCTGTCCGGATGGGCTGACACGCTGGGCGGACACCACCACCGTCAGGAGACCACCGTGACCACCACGACCCGCCCCATCGACTGGACAGCCCAGCTCGTCGACCAACTCGACTTCCACTGGAACGGCCAACTGCGGCCTCGCCTGGAGGGCATGACCGACGACGAATACCACTTCTCCCCCGCCGCCGACGAGCGCACCTGGGACGTCCGACCCCGCGGGACCGGCACCGCGCCCATGCAGGGCGGCGAGGGCGAGCACACCATCGACTTCGAGTTCCCGGAGCCGGTGCCCGCCCCGCTGACGACCATCGCGTGGCGGATCGGCCACGTCGTCGTCGGCGTCCTCGGCGCCCGGTGGCACTCCCACTTCGGCGGACCGCCCCACGACTACATGACCCACACCTACGCCGGCGACGCCGCGGGCGGACTCGCCCAACTCGATCGCACCTACGCGGGCTGGATGGAGGGCGTGCGGGCGCTCGACGCCGAGGCCCTGGCCGCCCCCGTGGGCGAGGCCGAGGGCCCGTGGACCGAGTACTCCATGGCCGCCCTGGTCCTGCACATCAACCGTGAGGTCATCCACCACGGCGCCGAGATGTGCCTGCTCCGCGACTTGTACGCCCACACCCACTGACACGGCGGCGCCGCCGTCGTCCCCGACCGACGCCGTCGTCCTGCTGCCCGCCACGAACACCCGACACACGAGGAGTCGTCATGCCCCTGTTCCCCGCCACCCGCGACACCGAGCGAGAGAACCTGCTCGAATGGATCGACGCCGAACTGGTCAACGCCCGGTCGATCGTCCACGGCCTCACCGGCGACCAGCTGCGCGTCTGCCCCCTGCCCACCAGCGAGCTGACGCTGGGCTGGCTCATCCTGCACATCGGCGAGGTCGCCGAGAGCTGGACGGCCCGCGCCGCCGCCGCGCCCGACGCGCCCGCGACCGGGCGGTCGCTGCCGGAGGCGTTCGCCTGGGCCGAGACCGTCAACCGGGTCGACCCCGACGCCACCGCCGAGGAGATCCTCGCCGAATTCGACCGGCGGCACTCCGCCGCCCTCGACAACCTCCGGACGTGCGACCTCGACGCCCCGGTGCCGGTACCCGCCGAGATGCCGTGGTTCCCGCCCGGCCAGCCGTCGTTCAACGGACGCTGGGCGGCGATGCACGCGCTGAACGAGATCGCCCGCCACTCCGGACACGCCGACATCCTGCGCGAGGCGATCGACAGCCGGACGATGTACGAGCTGATCGCCGAGGACCAGGGCATCGACATGTCCTACATCGGAGCCTGGTTCGCCGCGCACCCTGAGGTGCCGGCCCCGCAGTGGTGACCAGCGGGAGTGGGGGCGCCGGGGTGGCCGGCCCTCGGTGGCCGGCGGCGGGCTCAGTCCTCGTCGTACCAGCCGTCGAACGTGGTGAACTGGCCCTCGATCATCCCGGCGACCGCTCCCGGTTCGGGGATGAGTTCGGCGTCGGTGGCGATCCCCACGGAGACCGTGCCGTCGTAGCTGAAGATGCAGATCCCCAACGCCTGGTCGCCGCTCATCGGCACCCACCCGAGCATCCCCGACACCGGCGTGCCGGCCAGCGAGACGGTGGAGACGGGCCCGGGCACCGAGGTCAGCTGGCCGACGGTCTTGTTGGCGAACAGGTCGATCACCGCGTGCGCCACCGGGCCGGGCGTGACGGCCACAGTGAGCATGGTGGCGAAGTTGACGTGCGGCTCGAGGGAATAGCGCACCCGCGTCATCGACGTGGTGATCGCCTCGATGAGCTCGTCGGTGTCGTCGACCCACAACGGGAGTCTCATGAGGATGAGCGTGATGTGGTTACCCAGTTCCTCCGGAAACTCGTCACCGACCGGGGAGACCGCCATCGGCACCATGAGATTGATGTCGGAGACCCGCCGGTCGCCCTGGGTGTCGAGGTACTCGGTGAGCGCCTTGGACACGGCGGCCAGCATCACGGTGGTGACGGTCGTGTCGTGCACCTTCGCCACCCGCTTGACCGCCGCCAGGTCGAGCCCCGCGATCCAGGAGACCTTCTTCTCCGCGTGCGCCTTTCCGCTCCAGGACAGTTCGGGGGATCGCGGCTCGAACAGCAGACGGAAGACGCCCCGGTAGGTGTTGGCGGTCCGGTTCTCCGCGTTGATGTTGTCCGTCAACGACTCCACGACGCGCGTCGGGACCCGCGTCAGTGACCGGCCGGGGGCCGCGACGTCCCGCGCCAGGCGGGCCAGCGTCAGCGGGAACCGGAGTGTGGCGCCGGTCACGCCCCGGGCGATCCCCCACGAGTCCTTGGCCAGTCCGGCACCCGCGCCGGTGACCGCCCCGAGGATGCCGCCGCCGGAGGGCGAAAGATCCCGGCCGACGCTGGGCAGGGACGAGTCGTCCTCGTGGTCGCACAGACCCAGCACGAGCTGGGTGAGCCGGATCCCGTCGACGACGCCGTGCTGGACGCGGAACAGGATCAGCGCCCCCTCCTGCTCGCCCTCGTGCCCGTGGTAGCCCTCGATGAACTCGGCCCGCCACAGCGGTTGCCCCTTCGGCAACTGCACCGCCATCTGCTCGGCGATGTAGGCCTCGGCCTCGGCGCGACCGCCCGGCTCGGGAAGCCGGCTGCGCACGAGGTGGTTCGAGATGTCGTAGTCGGGGTCGTCGGCCCAGTACCAGCGGCGGCCCCGGCGGACCGGGATGCGGTGGAACACCGGGTGGGCCTCGACCATCCGCGTCTGGATGGCCCGGGTGACCTCATCCCAGTCGGGGATCTCGGCGAACCACACCAGACAGTTGATGTACATGAGGTTGTCCGGGCGGTCCATGAGCAGCCACAGCTGGTCGCGCAGGGGGATCCGGATCCCGTCGTTCGCCGCCATAGCCCCGGCTCCTCTCGCTCGCCGACCAGTCAACGCCGACCGCTCACCGCCGACCGCTCACTCTTGCACCCGTCGATTCGTCCCCACGCTAGAGCAGCGTCGACATGCCCCACCGGGCTATGACCGAAACGGCAACGCAGACGGCGGCACAATGGGCGGATGCGCGTCGTTCACACCCCGGATGATCCCCCGGCCAAGGGCATGTACGCCCTGCTCACCGCCTCGATCACACCCCGCCCGATCGCGTGGGTGTCGACGATCTCGGTCGACGGGGTGCCCAACCTCGCGCCGTATTCTTTCTTCACCGTCGCCTGCGCCGACCCGGCGATCCTGTCCGTGACCTCGATCGGACGAAAGGACACCTACCGCAATGTCGTGGACACGGGCGAGTTCGTGGTGAACATCGGCACCGAGTCGCTGATGGAGGTCATGAACGCCACCTCGGCGCCCGTCGGCCCGGAGGTCGACGAGTTCGAGATGCAGGGGCTGACCGCCGACCCCTCGGACGTCGTCGCGCCGCCACGGGTCGCCGAGGCGCCGATCGCGTTCGAGTGCGTGCGCCATGACGTGATCGACCTGGGCACCAGCGCGATGCTGCTCGGACGCGTGGTGAGCGTGACCATCGACGACGAGATGCTCGCCGACGACGGTCTGCCCGACTTCGGATCACTGCTGCCGCCGTCTCGGTTGGGCCGCCACCAGTGGGGATACGCCCCGCGCACGCGCGAACTTCCCCGGCCGCGGAAGTAGGGCGCGGCCAGCCCGTCTGCACCGAACCCGCCACCGTCCTCGAGCGCCCCGACGCAGCCGCGCGCAACTCCTGCACACGCTCAGGATATTTCGCGTGCGGCTGCAGGGATTGCGCGCGGCTGCAGGGGGAGATTGCTCGGAGCTGGGATGAGGCTGGGCAGGCGGCGGGGCGCGGCTGCGGCGGGGCGGCTGCGGCGGGGCGGCTGCGGCGGGGCGGCGGGCAGAACTGCGACAACCGGCAGGGATTGGGCCGGCGGCTCAGAGCAGGTCGTAGCAGCGGCGGATCCGGTCCAGCCACCAGTCGCGGACCTCACCGCTCACACGCAGGCCCTCCAGTCTTGCCGGGTCCGGCGCCACCGGGCGGACCGGGAGACAGCCGTCCTCGAGGGCGAACGTGCCCGGTTCGACCACGTCCTCGACGAAGAACCCGCCGGTGCCCAGACCTGCGGCGGGAATCGCGTTGTCGTCGTCGTCGTCGGGTCCGGGACGGCCACGCCCGGCACCACCCGGCAACGCTGCCGCGGCGGCGACCCCCGCCGCGACCCCCACCGCGGAGTCGAGCGCACTGGAGACCGTGACCGGCACCCCGAGCTCTGCGGCCACCGCGAGCAGGCGACGCGGCCCGCCCAGCGGCGCGACCTTGACGACCGCCCGGTCGGCGCCGCCCGCTCGCACGACGCGCAGGGGGTCGGAGGCGCGGCGGATGGACTCGTCGGCGGCGACGTCCACGTGCACCCCGTCGGCGGCCAGGCGCTCCCGCAATTGCACCAGCTCCTCGACGGTGGCGCAGGGCTGCTCGGCGTACTCCAGGCCCGGCCCGTCCAGTGAGACCGGGCCGGTGCCGGGGCCCCGTGCGACGTCGTCCGCACGCACCGCCTGGTCCAGCACCCGGATCGCGTGGGCGGCCTCGGCGACCGACCACGCCCCGTTGGCGTCCACCCGGACGCGCGCGCCGGGGCGGGCCTGGAGGACGGCGGCGATGCGGGCGACGTCGTCGACGAGCTGCTGCCCGGACTCGGCCACCTTGACCTTGACCGTCATACAGCCCGGGAAGCGGTCGAGGATCGCCGCGACGTCCCCGGCCGCGACCGCCGGGACCGTGGCGTTGACCGGGACCCGGGAACGCAGCGCCGGCGGCGGGCCCTGCCACGCCATCTCCAGCGCGGAGGCCAGCCAGTGGGTGGACTCGAGATCGTCGTACTCTCCGAACGGACCGAATTCGCCCCACCCGGCGGGGCCCTCGATCAGCGCGACCTCACGTTCGGTGACGCCGCGGAACCGCACCCTCATCGGCAGGGCCACCACGTGCACGCGGGCGAGCAGATCGTCGATCGACTCGGGGCCCGGTACGGATGTCATGGCTCCACGCTAACGTCGAACCCATGACCGAGAGCAGCGCACCGCAGGACCAGGCCACCGGAAACCCGTTCGACCCGTCGCAGTGGCGGGAGGTCGAGGGCTTCCGGAACGGGGAGGACCTGACCGACCTGACCTACCACCGCCACGTGGGCGAGGGCCGTGTCAACGGGATCGTGCGGATCGCGTTCGACCGCCCCGACGTGCGCAACGCGTTCCGCCCGCACACCGTGGACGAGCTGTACCGCGTCTTCGACCACGCGCGCCGCTCCCCCGACGTCGGCACCATCCTGTTCACCGGCAACGGGCCCAGCACTCGCGACGGCGGGTGGGCGTTCTGCTCGGGCGGCGATCAGCGGATCCGCGGCCGGTCCGGTTACCAGTACTCCACCGAGCACGACTCGGACGTCGTCGGCGCCACGGCCGACAAGATCGACGAGGCGCGCGTCAAGGCCGAGGGCGGACGGCTGCACATCCTGGAGGTGCAGCGGCTCATCCGCACCATGCCGAAGGTCGTGATCTGCCTGGTCAACGGGTGGGCGGCCGGCGGCGGGCACTCGCTGCACGTGGTGAGCGACCTGACCCTGGCCTCCCGCGAGCACGCCCGGTTCAAGCAGACCGACGCCGACGTGGGCTCCTTCGACGCCGGCTACGGCAGTGCCTACCTGGCCAAGCAGGTGGGCCAGAAGTTCGCGCGCGAGATCTTCTTCCTCGGCCAGGCCTACACGGCCGAGGAGATGTTCCAGATGGGCGCGGTCAACCGGGTGGTGGACCACGCCGAGCTGGAGAACACCGCCATCGAGTGGGCCCGTCAGATCAACGGCAAGTCCCCCACCGCGCAGCGGATGCTCAAGTTCGCGTTCAACCTCACCGACGACGGACTCATGGGCCAGCAGGTGTTCGCCGGTGAGGCCACGCGGCTGGCGTACATGACCGACGAGGCGGTGGAGGGCCGCGACGCGTTCCTCGAGAAGCGCGAGCCCAACTGGGACGACTACCCGTACTACTACTGACGGTCGGGGGCTCGCCGGCCATGGCCGTCACCCGCGAACTGCGCACCCTGCCCGTCCCCGGCGGCCCGGCGGTCGCCGAGATGTTCCCGGCACTCGGGCAGATGCTCGCCGACCGCGGGCCGGCGCTGCTGCCGGTGCCGGCCGACGACCCGGTGCGCTCCCGGATCCTCGTCGACAGCCAGCGCCCCGGTGACCCGATCGATGACCGGACCGCACTGGTGGTGAGCACGTCCGGGTCGACGGGCACGCCCAAGGGGGCGATGCTCTCGGCCGCCGCGCTCGCCGCCTCCGCCGAATCGACCGACACCGTGCTCGGCGGGCCCGGCCGGTGGCTGCTCGCGCTGCCCGCGCACCACATCGCCGGGTTGCAGGTGATCCTGCGGTCGCTGCGCGCCGGGCACGAGCCGGTCGTGATGGACGTGACCCGCGGGTTCGACCCCGCGTCCCTGCCCGACGCGGTGGCCGCGTGCCGGGCGGGGGCCGGGGCCGGGACCGGGACCGGGGCCGGGACCGGGACCGGAGGGCCCGCGACCGGGGGGCCCGCGACCGGGGGCGGCAGCCCGCGCGCGTACACCTCGCTCGTCCCGGGTCAGCTGGCCAAGGTCCTCGACGACGGCCCGCCCGACGCCGTGGCCGCGCTCGCCGAGCTCGACGCGGTCCTGCTCGGCGGGGCCGCGGCCGCACCGGAGCTGCTCGCCCGCGCCGCGGACGCCGGCATCCGGGTGGTCCGGACCTACGGCATGAGCGAGACCGCGGGCGGATGTGTGTACGACGGCGCCCCGCTCCCGGGGGTGACGGTGGAGGTCGACGACGACGGGGGCCGCGTCTGGCTGGCCGGCCCGCAGCTCGCGTCGGGGTACAGGAACGCACCGGATCACCCCGCGTTCGCCCGGGCGGGATGGTTCCGCACCGACGATGCCGGGACGCTCGACCCCGGGGGCGGGCTCCGGATCCTCGGCAGGGTCGACGAGGCGTTGAGCGTCGGTGGGCTCACGCTCCTCCCGCAGACCGTGGAGGATGCACTCCGCACGCATCCTGCGGTGGTCGACGTCGTCGTCGTCGGGATCCCGGACGAACGGCTCGGGACCAGGCCCGTCGCGGCGGTCACGCTCCGCTCCTCCGCGTCGCCGGACGACCTGCGCGCACACGTGGCCGCGTCTCTGGGGGCGCACTCGGCCCCTGCGATCGTCGCCGTGCTGGACGCGTTGCCCATGCTGCCGGGCGGCAAGGTGGACCGACGCGGCGTCGCCGCGGGCTTCCTCGATGGGACAATCGGGGCATGAGCCGCGAGACCGATCCCGTCATCCACCGCGAGACCCCTCCCGCCAGCGACGCCGACGCCGCCACCACCGAACCCGGGGGCGCCACGTTCTCCCACTGGCTCGAGGGCGCCCGCCCCCGCACCTGGCCCAACGCGTTCGCCCCAGTGCTCGTCGGCTCGGCGGCCGCGGCGCTCGCGGGCGGGTTCGTGTGGTGGCAGGCGATCCTGGCGCTCGTGGTGGCGTGGTCGTTCATCGTGGGCGTCAACTACGCCAACGACTACTCGGACGGCATCCGCGGCACCGACGACGACCGCGTGGGCCCGCTGCGACTGGTGGGCTCGGGACTGGCCCGGCCGACGACGGTCAAGCGCGCCGCGTTCGGGTTCCTCGGACTGGGCGGACTCGCCGGGCTGGTGCTCAGTGCGACGTCGGCACCGTGGCTGATCCTGGTCGGGGTGGCCTGCATCCTGGCGGCCTGGTTCTACACGGGCGGCAGGTCCCCGTACGGCTACCGCGGTTTCGGCGAGGTCGCGGTGTTCGTGTTCTTCGGCCTGGTCGCCGTGATCGGTACGCAGTTCACGCAGCTCGGGTCGGTCACCTGGTACGCGGTGGTGGCGGCCGTGGCGGTGGGGAGCTTCTCCTGCGCGGTGAACCTCACCAACAACCTGCGGGACATCCCCTCGGACACCGAGTCCGGCAAGATCACGCTGGCCGTGCGCCTGGGCGACTCGCGGACCCGCGGCCTGCACGCGGTCCTGGAACTGCTGGTGCCGCTGTTGGCGACGCTCGCACTGGTCCCGGCGACGCCCTGGGCGCTGCTGGGGCTGCTGGCGTTGCCGGTGGCGTGGAAGGCCAACGCGCCGGTGCGCGCACGGGCGACGGGTGCCGGACTCATCCCCGCGCTGACCATGGCCGGGATGGCGATGCTCGCGTGGAGCGTGCTGGTCGCCGCCGGGTTCGTGATCGCCTCGCTCTGACCCGGCGAGCCCCGCCCGGCACGGACGACGGCGGCCGGTCCCCCACCTCGGGGACCGGCCGCCGTCGACGTTCCTGCTGACTTACTTGCCGAGTGAGCCCTCGGGCACGGCGTTCCAGGCGGACTGGATCCCGTTGTTGAGGGCCAGGGCGGCACCGCGGAGGGCGTCCTTGACCTGCTCGGGCACCGGCAGCGTGTCGATATCGGCGATGGTGATCGTGCCGGGGGCCGGAGGGGCCACCGGCGCGGCCACGGGCGCCGGAGCCGGGGCCGGGGCGGGACGCGGTGCCGGGGCGCCGCCGCCACCGGTACCGCCGGTGGTCCCGCCCGCACCGCCGGTGACGGTGACCGTGGTCGTCTCGGTGCGTACCGGGACCCCGAAGATGAAGGCGGTCGCCACGGGCTCGTACACGCCCGCGACGGTGGGGGTGCCCCTGATCGCGGTGGTGGCCGGATCGTAGGACAGCCCGGGCGGCAGGCCTCGGAACTGGATCGAGGCGCCGGGGGGCGGGGTGACGTAGTCGCTGACCCGCCGTTCCATGTACTCGCCGACGCGCAGCGTCAGGGACGGCAGGGCCGCGGGTGCCACGTCGGTGGCCTCGACGACCAGGGGCGCATGGTCGGGCGCGTCCGCCTGGCCGGACGCGACCCCGACCGCGGCCATGGCGGCGAGTGCGAGGGAGGAGGCGACGACAGGAAGGGAGATACGCATACACGCCTTTCGGTGGTTACCGCCGCGAGATCGCGACCGCCCCACGGTAACCCAGGAACGCACCACACCCCGGGGCCATCTCACGAAGTGAGACGACCCCGGGGTGGAGGTGGTCACCGGCGACCTACCCGGCCGCCGGGAGCCTGTCGATCAGCCGCGACCGTTGGCGACCGTCGGCCCGGGGGCCTGGACCCTGTTCGGGGCGCCGGCGGCGACGGTCGGCGCACCGGCGGCCACGGTCGGGGCGACCGATCCGGAGGAGCCACCGTTGCCGGTGTCGCTCGATCCGCCGGTGGTGGTGCCGCCCGTGGTGGTCGAACCGGGAAGGGCCGGCAGGATCGCGGTGGAGCCCGGGACCGAGGAGCCGCCGCCCAGCGCGAGGCTGAGCCCGGCGATGCCGAGGAGCGCGGCGCCCGTCAGCGCCAGCCCGGGGGCCAGCGCCCCGAGGGAACCGGTGTCCGCCGGGAAGGACGATCCCGGGACGGTGATCTCGCCGCCGCCGGTCAGGTCCCCGCCGGTGACGATCTCGGTACCGGTCTGGGTCCCGCCGGTGGTGGTGGAGCCGGGGATCGTGGAGCCGGTGGTCTCGGTGTCGCCGTCGGCGGTCGAGCCGGTCTGGGCGTCCGAGTCGATCAGGGAGCCGAGCGGGGCCAGCGGTCCCAGGCTCTGGGTGTCCAGGCCACCGGTGGCGTCACCGCTCACCTCGCCCTCGGCGGTGGAACCCGGCATGCCGAGCGAGCCGTTGGCCGGGGCGTCGGTTCCGGGACCGTCGGCGTCCGGCGCGTCCGGGGTCTCCGGCGCGCCGTTCGACAGGCTGCCGAGGCCGAGCTCACCGTTGGCCGCGCTGCCGAGCGGGCCGGTCGGCGCATCCGGGGCATCAGGGTTCTCCGGGGTGACCCCGCCCTGTCCCGTCGAACCGGCGGCGAGCTCGGCAACGGAACCGGCGTCTCCACCGAGCGAGGAGACGATACCCGCCACGGCGCCGAGGATCGCGTCCGTTCCGTCGGAGCCCGTGGTGATCTGGCCACCGGCCTGCGCCTCGCCGCCGAGGCTGCCGTACACGGCGGCCGTTCCCTCACCTGAGACGCCGGTCGGCGCGGAGCCGTCGGCATTGTTGATCGTCAGGGTGACGGGAATCGTGACGACTCCGCCGATACCACGCCCGGTCACCTGGATGGTGTACACGCCCGGAGTGGTCACAGTGCCCGAGATGCCACCGTTGCCGTCGTACTCCAGCCCTTCCGGAAGCCCGGTGACGTCTTCGACGACGAACCCGGCCGACTGAGTGGCCTGGACGAGCGCTCCTGCGTTGAAGGAGAACTCCGCCCCGGCGTCGAACGAGGGGGCGGCCACGGCGACGGTCTGGATGTCGTCACGGACGGTGGGCGCATCGGGAGCGGCGATGACCATTCCGCCCACGAGCGCGACCGCTGCTGCGGCTGCGACGGGGGCGGCAAGGCGACCCCGGACGATACGACGAGGACGGGCGAGGCGAGCACGCATCGGCTGGTTCCTTCCGGAGGGGTTCAGATCGCTCACTCCGCGGAACGGGAGGGCAGACCATTACGAGTGCCACTCTAACCACATGCACACCAACTGTCTACTCCTGTCACATAATTCACTCGACTCTCATGAGTCACACCAGTAACACACCCCCTGGGTATATCCGCGCGCGCGGATCCGCGCTCACCGCTTCGGCATGCGCAGCGCCGCAGGGAGACGGCCGCGGGAAAATCACGGCGGCCCGGCCCCCGTGTCGGGGCCGGGCCGCAGGAGACCGAGAGGCGGGGTCAGGCGCCGGGGACCGGGACGGAGGTCGCGAGCGCCGCCTCACCGGCATCCGCGTCGTCCGGGTCGACACCGTCCCGGTTCGCACCGTCGGTGCTCGCGTCGTCGGAGGCGGCGATCGAAGTTCCGGTTCCGGCCTCGTCGGCGGAGGTCGTGGTGGTGGCCGGGGCGGACGTGGTGGAGCTGGCGGTGGCCGTGCCGGTGACCGTGCTGACAGGATTGCCGTCACCGTCGACGATCACCGTGACCGGCGGCGGGACCATCTCGCCGCCGAAGACAAGCGAGCACAGCCCCTCGCTGAGCGAGCCGGCCTCGCCGACGAGCGCCGACCCGCGCCCCTCCCCCGCGACCATGTCGAGCAGATTCGGGAAGGAATCCAACGCCGAGGTGATCAGATCGATGACGCCGGTGGGAACCCCGTCGATCCCCAGCAGCGGGTAGAACTTGGCGACCGAGCCGCCTAGGGCGGGCAGCTCGCAGACCTGATCGGTCTCGGGCGCGAGGTCACCGACGCTCGTGTCGTCTCCACTGGCGGAGTCGAGGCTGGCGGACTCGAGACTGCCCAGCGAACCGCCACCGAGCGAACCCGAATCGGCACCCTCACCGTCGGCTCCGCCCTCACCGTCGACTCCGTCCTCGCCGGGGGCGTCGTTCGAGGCGCCCTCGGACCCTCCGGCGAGGCTGGACGCGTCGGGGTCGCCCCCCTCGAGACTGCCGAGCGAGATGCTGCCGGACGCGGCCTCGTCGGGGAGGGTGTCGCCGTCCTGCGCGTTGACGACGCTAACGGACAGGGCGACCAGCGCGAGTGCAGCGGCGGAGGCGGTGACGACCTTGCGGGTGAACATGTGTGATGGACCCTCTTCGACGGCGACGGACGTAATCGAGCCACTGCGCCCCACCGGGCCGCCCGAGGTCGACAGGGGGACTCTATCGCCCCGACCCGCGCCCCGTGGGGACATTGCCCCGGGGCGCGGGGAGGATCACTGCCCGAGGCTGCCCGCGCCGGTGGTGAGCAGGCCCAGCAGGGCGGCGGGGCCGCCGTCGAGCGCTGCGGCACCGGTGGCCGCCCCACCGGCGGTGGCGTCCACACCCGTGGTGGCGGCGCCGGAGGCCTCGCCGCCGAGCAGCGACGGGGAGATCGAGCAGAGGATCTGACCCACCGAGCCGAGGCTCTCGACCGAGCCGCCCTCGCCGAGCACGGACGGGAGCAGGTTGACGACCGTGTTGAGCAGAACCATCACGAGTCCGGCCGATTCGGCATCGTCGCCACCGGTCACCAGCGGCAGCAGCTGGGCCAGCGAGGCACCGTCCATCTGCCCGTCCCCGATGACCGCGCACAGGTCCGGGGTGGCGCCGACCTCGTCGTCGTCGTCCCCGGTCGCCTCGTCGGCGCCCTCACCGGTGCCGTCACCGTCGCCCGTTCCGTCACCCTCATCGCCGGCGAGGGTGTCGTCCTCGGCGGTCGGATCACCGGAGACCGCCGAGAGCGTGGGGTCGGACTGCGTGGCGGTCGTCGTGGTCTCGGTCGTCGCTGTCTCGTCCGTGGTGGTCGCGGTGGTGGCGGGGCTCGTGGTGGCCGGGCTCGCCGTCGCCCCCTCCCCCGTCTCGTCCGCGCCGTCGGTGACGGTGATGGCGACCTTCTCCGACTGCGAGATCCCGGAGTTGGAGACGGTGACGAGAACCTCGTACTCACCGGCACGGGTGGGCGTGCCGGAGATGACCCAGCCGTCCTGGGACAGACCGTCAGGCAGGCCGGTGACCTGCACCGTCGTCCCGGGCGGGATGGTTCCGCCGGCAGCCTGGGCGACGACGGGCTCGAGGTCGAGGTTGACGGCCGTACCGAGCGGGAGCTCCTGCGCCGCGGCCTGGCCGGTCGCGTTCTGCGTGAGCTGGATGTCGCCGGCCTCGACGGCGGCGGGCGCGCCCACCGCCGCGACGGTGCCGCCGCCGACCGCGGCGAGCGCGGCCAGGGCGCCACCGAGGGCGAGGGAACGGGAACGGGGGGCGGTGCGGTGGATGCGTCGCTGGAACATGAGGTCACCTTGTCGTCCGGGAGCTGGGCACGACCGGGTCCGGCCCAGTCACACACGTACCATACGTCACATTAGTCACATGGGCCACAGGCCGGACGCCGTGTCGGACGGGGTCTCCACAACCGGGATCCCTACACTCACCTCCGGACGCACGCCGCGACGGAAGGACACACGTGACCCCACCCCCCGAGATCGCGATCCGGGCCCACGGCCTGCGCAAGACCTATTCCCACGGGCGGGTGCGGGTACGCGCACTGGACGGCGTGGACGTGGCGATCGACAAGGGGCGCTGGACCGCGGTGATGGGCCCGTCCGGCAGCGGCAAGTCCACCCTCATGCACTGCCTGGCCGGCCTGGACACCCCCGACCACGGCACGGTGTCGATCGGATCGATCGAGATCACCCGCCTGGGTGACGCGGGGCGGACCCGGCTGCGGCGCACCCGCGTCGGCTTCGTGTTCCAGTCCTTCAATCTCGTACCGGCGCTCTCGGTGCGCGAGAACATCGTGCTCCCCGTACGGATGGCGTTCCGTCGTCCGGATCGGTCGCGCCTCGACTCGCTGGTCGGCGAGCTGGGGATCGGCGACCTGCTGAAGCGGCGTCCACACGAGTTGTCCGGAGGCCAGCAGCAGCGGGTGGCGATCGCCCGCGCCCTGCTGCCGCGCCCGGACGTGGTGTTCGCCGACGAGCCGACCGGCAACCTCGACTCCGAGTCCGGCGAATCGGTGCTCGGCCTGCTCGGCGCGTGTGTCCGCGAGGCCGGCCAGACCGTCGTCATGGTCACCCACGACGCGCACGCCGCCGCACACACCGACACCGTGCTAATGCTCGCGGACGGACGGATCGCCGACGAGGTCCCCTCCCCCACCCCCGAGTCAGTCCACACCGCCATGCGTGCACTCACCGGCCGCCAGCCGGCCACCGCGTGAGCCCCCATCTGGTCCTGGGACAGCTCCGCGCGCACGCGGGCCGCTACCTGGGCACCGTCCTGGCGATCGCCGTGGCCGTCGGCTTCGTCCTGGCCTCCGTGGGCGTGCTCCGCACGATGACCGCCAGCGCCGACGCGACCTTCGGGATGCGCTACTCGGATACCGCCGTGCTCGTGCAGAACCTCGGCGACCGCACCTCCGCCGGCACCGACGCCGCGCGCGAGGAAGCGGCCGAGGCCCAGCGGCTCGGCCTGGGGGCCATCGCCGCCACCCCCGGGGTGCGGGCCGTCACCGTGGACGCCCAGACCTACGTGCGGGTCCGCGCCGAGGGACGCGCCCAACAGGTGACGACGACGACGGCGCTCGCCACCGACGACGGTCTGCGCTGGCAACCGCTGGCCGACGGGCGGCTCCCCGCCGCTCCCGGTGAGGTGGCGATCCGCAGTGACGCGGACCTCCCGCTGGGCGCCACGTTCGAGGTGCTGCCGAGCGGCGCCGGTGATCCCGTCCCCGTCACGGTGGTGGGGCTGTTCGACCTTGCAGGGCAACCGGACATGAACTCGGCGTTCCCCCTCTACACCGTCGACGAGCAGGTACAGCAGTGGGCGCCGAACGGGGCCGGGGGCGATATCCGTGTGGCCGGCGACGGCACGGTGTCGGACGAGGCGCTGGCGGCGGAGATCGAGCAGCGCCTGGGCCGGATCCCGGGCACGTCCGCCGTCGAGGTGTCCACCGGCGCGGCCGAGGCGGACGCTCTCGCGGAGTCCTTCATCGGCAGCCGCGACGTCTACACCCGGGCCCTGCTGGCCTTCACCGTGCTGGCCGTCGCGGTGGCCGCCCTGGTCATCGGCACGACCTTCGCGGTGGTGTTCGCCGCGCGCGTCCGGGAGACGGCACTGTTGCGCTGCCTGGGCGCCTCGCGGCTGCAGTTGCGACTGTCCGGGATGGCCGAAGCCCTGGTCGTCGGCGCCGTGGCGACCGCCGCGGGGTTGGCGTTGGGTCGGTTCGCGGTCTCACTCGCGGCCCGGGAGGCCCCCCGACTCGGCGTGACGATTCCCCTTCAGGAGGTCAGCGTCCCCGGATCCGCCTATCTGCTCGCCGCCGCGGTGGGCGTGGGCGTCACCCTCGTCACCGCTCTCCCGCCCCTGTGGCGCGCCACCTCCGGCAGCCCACTGGAGGCGCTGCGCCCGGCCGATGTACGGCCCGACCCGTGGTGGCGGCGGCTGGCTATGGTCGCGGTGGGTGCCGTGGTGGGCGCCTTCGGCTGGCACTCGATGTCGGCGGCCGTCGAGGCGGGGGCCGTCGTCGAGGCCGGCGCGTGGGGCGTTCTCGCGTTCCTGGGGATCCTGGCCGTGGTCGCCGGTGCCCTGCCCACCCTGCTCGGGGCGCTCGGCAGCGTGGTGGGAGTGCTGCTCGGCCCGGTGGGTCTGCTCGGCGCACGGAACATCGCCCGCAGTCCGCGCCGCACCGCCGCCACCTCGGCGGCCGTACTGGTGGGCGTGACTCTCACCGCGACGATGGTGACCGGCATCGCCCTGCTCGGACCGGCCATCCAGGCACGGCTCGTCGACCGCGTCCCGCTGGACATCGCCGTGACCGCATCGAGCGGCGACACCCTGCCCGAGGGACTGCCGGGGACGCTGGCGGAGCTCCCGGGCGTGGACGAGTCCCTGGTCGTGACCGACATGTACGCGGAGGGCCCCGGGGGAAAGCGCACGGTCCTCAGGGTCGCCGACCCGGAGCGGGTCGGCGACGTGATGCGCCGCGACGTCGTATTGCCCGGGCCCGGGGAGATCGTGCTCCCGGAGTCCTCCCCCGTGGCCGCCGGTGCCCGCGACGGCGAGACCGTCCGGTTCACCTTCTTCTCCGACGACGACGGTCGCGACCTGGTCGTGCGTCGGACGAGCGATCAGTGGGCCCTGGCCGCGCCCGGGAGCGTGCCCGCCTGGCCCGTGGCGCAGTTGCCCGACGGGTCCCCGTGGCCGGAGGGCGTGGAGGTGCCCACCCAGTTCGTCCCACGCACCGAGGTCTGGCTGCGCATGGATGACTCCCTGGCCGGTCAGCAACTCGAGTCGGCACTGCAGGGCGTGCGTTCCGCCGTCGTGGACGCCGCGCCCGATGCGGCCGTGACCGAGAGCTTCGCCTCCCGCGAGCAGATCGCCACCTCTGTCCGGACCGTCCTCACCTCCAGCTCGTTGTTGCTGGCGGTGGCGGTCGCACTGGCCCTGGTGGGGGTCGCCAACACGCTCACGCTGGCGGTCCGGGAACGGACCCGGGAGATCACCCTGCTCAGAGGCGTCGGGGTCACCCGCTTCGGCGTGTGGCTCATGCTTGTCCTCGAGACCGCGTTGGTGGCCGCCTGCGCCGCAGCCCTGGGCGTGCTGCTGGGGGCGGCCTTCGGCACGGCCGGGGCGGCCGCGCTCACGGGGACCGGTTCCGGCGCGGGAGGCATCTTCAGTGACCTCGGTGGGGTCGGTAACGATGGTGTACCCGTGGCCGATCTGGTGAAGGTGGGGTTCGGGGGCGTCCTCGCGGCTGTCCTCGCCGCCGCCGTCGCCTCCGTCGGGGCGGTCCGATCCCGGGTCGCGTCGGACTAGATGCTCGCGCTTCCCGACCGTCCTCCGGGGTGAAAAAGATTCCACCCCGTCCGTCCGGTAGCCATCCTTTGACAGAACTGAGACACTATCGTTATGAGAACTCGGGTGCTCCTCGCCGCCGGCGCAACAGCGCTGGTGGCCGCGTCCTGCGCGCAGCCGGAGCCACAGGTGCTCTCCGAGGCTCCGCGCTCTGCGTCCGCGACGGAGATCACGTCGCCGACCACCCCCGAGCGTGACGAGCAGCCCGGGAAGTTCATCGCGCGATGTGCGACCGAGGCCGACGGCGGGACGCCCGGCCTCACCATCTTCACCGACGGATCGCAGAACGTCACCGATCACTGCCTGAGCAGGTACTACATCGGGGTCCAGCCCGCTCCCGGGGCACTGTACGTACCCGACGAGGAGGCCGGTACCTACGCGCCTCCCAGCGAGACCGCACCCGTCGAGACGACGGGCGAACAGTGGACGCCCGCCCAGCCGCGAACCGATATCGGGTTCGAGGATGATCAGGAGCTCCTCGGCGACGGGGAGAGGACCGAGAATCCGGATGAGCCGGGCACCGAGGATCCCGACACGGACGATCCGGATACCCCGACGAGCCCGACCGACGGGACGTCGCCCACCTCGCCCACGACGCCGCCCACGACCGAGCCGGGCGGTGCCGAGCCCGTCGTGACGGATCCGACCACTCCCGGGACCAGCACTCCCGGCACCACCGAACCCGGCGACACCACCCCCACGGGGACCGGCTCGTCCGAGCAGCCGACGACGGTGCCCACCGTGACCGAGGCGCCGCAGGAACCGCAGCCGGGCCCGCTGACATCCGTGATGTCCGCCGCCCCGTCGGGGTCGGTCGGCCCCACCGGGTCGCAGACCCCCACCGAGTCGGGGACGTCAGTGGGGCTCCCCGCATTCCGCTGGCCCGGGTCGTTCTGGCCGGGCGGCCCGCAGGGCTGACCTTCCGAGGGCATGCCCTCCGACCGGGTGTGAACTCGGGCCGGGCATGAACTCCGGCCGGGCGTGAACTCCGGCCGGACACCGCGCGCCGGTCTGGTGCGACGAGCGTCAGGCCTCGTTCATCCGACGGCGCAGGTCCTCGCGCTTCTCCCGTCGTCCGGCGTCGACCGCCGCGATATCGGAGTTGATCTGCGCGCGCATCCGGCTGAACAGCACCATCGACAGGGGCAACGCGATCAACACAGAGATGATCGCGGCGACGAGCACGGGGACCTGCACACCCGCCAGGCTGCCGATCCCGATGATGAGCAGCGTCAACGCCACCACCAGCAGAAGTCGGACGACGGTGTAGACGACCATGTTGCGGGCCAGTCGCGCGCCGGGCGCGGACCCCTCCGGTGTGGCCGCCGGGCTGGCCGTCCCCTCCGCGGGGTGTGTTGTCTCGTCTCGCTCGCTCATGGTCCCCAGGATACGTATCGTGGCGGCAAGGAGGTTCGAGTGATCTGGCTGTTCGCACTCATCGGAGTGGTGACCGTGGCGATCCTGCTGTGGCGGGCCTTCGGGCCCGGGTCACGGCCGGCTCCCCCACGGGTGATCGCCCCGGACGACGACCCTGATTTCCTACGGGATCTGGACCGTCGCAAACCGCTGGACCCCTGACGTCGGCCGCGCACGGGTCCCGGCGCAGCCCTGCCCGATGCAGCCCTGCCCGGACAGGTCTCGTCGGCCGGGTCAGCTGCGTGACAACAGGCGGACGATGGAGTCCACGGCGTCGCTGATCTGCGCCCCCGTGCGGTCGAACACCTCCGGCTCCCGGCCGATCGGATCCTCCACGTCGAGCGAGGGATCGTCGGTGTCGATACCCAACCTCGCCCGCGACAGACCCGCGAGCGTGACGGACTCGTCGGAGTCGGCGAGCCGGGCGGCCTCCAGGATCGTGTAGGTCTTCTTCCACAGCAACGGCGCCAGTTCCTGCACGGCATCGCGGTGCGCCCGGGTCGCGGTGAGGACGAGGTCGCGTCCTGTCAGCAGCCGGGCTGTGAGCAGTCGCGACGCGAAGCCCCCGCCGTCTCCCCCGTACCCCTGCAGCACCCGCAGGGTCTCGCGGTGGATCTCGACGCCATTGGCCGCCCGCGTCCCCGCGGAGTCGACCGACACATCGAGTCCGGCTGCCGCGGTTCGCGCGGCCAACAGACGCTCGGCCAGCGGCGACCGACACATGTTGCCCGTACACACCGTCATCACCGAGATCGCCATGGCGACGATCCTAGTGCGCGCTGCGCGTCACTCCCCGCGCCACTGCGGGGCGCGCTTCTCGAGGAACGCGGACATGCCCTCCTGGGCGTCGCAGGTGACGGCGTTGGTGGCCATGGTCTCGGCCATCTCGCGGTACGCGTCGTCCTGGGGCAGATCGATCTGCCTGTAGAAGGCCTGCTTGCCGATCTCCAACGTCAGCGGGCTGGAGTCGGCGATCTGCAGCGCCAGCTCATCGACCCGGGAACGCAGGTGGCCCTCGGGCACCGCCTCGTTGACCAGCCCCCAGTCCACCGCGGTGGCGGCGTCGATCGTCTCACCGGTCAACAGCATCTGCATGGCCCGCTTACGGCCGATGGAGCGGGAGACCGCCACCATGGGGGTCGAGCAGAACAGGCCGATCTTCACGCCCGGGGTGCCGAAACGCGCGGTGTCGACCGCCACGGCCAGATCGCAGGTGGCGACGAGCTGACAGCCGGCGGCGATCGCGTGGCCCTGCACCTCGGCGATGACCGGCTGCCGGATCGCCTGGATGGTCTCCATGAGCTGCACGCACGTGGTGAAGACCTCGCGCTCCTGCGTGAGGGTGCGGTCGACCATTTCACTGATCTCGTGCCCGGCGGACAGTGCGGGGCCGGACCCGGTGAGCACGACGACCCCACAGTCCGGGTCGTCACCGAGGTCGCGGATCGCCGCCGCCGCCTCCCGCATCATCTGCAGGGAGAGCGGGTTGCGACGCTCGGGCCGATCGAGTGTGACGCGAGCGATCGGGCCGCTGCGCTCGACGAGGACGAAGGGGGTGCTCATGGGGCCTCCGGAGGGGATGAGGGGCTAGCCTCCCCTGGTTCTACCCCGCGGCGCCCGTCGACGGGCCGGGACGGGGCCGGGGCGCCCCCACCGGGGCGTGGCGAGGGGCGTGGCGCTCCCCTCTGGTCACCCCGGGCCCCGGGCCGGGCCCGGCTCGGACCGGACCGGACCGGACCGGGTCAGTTCGCGGCGGCCTCGTGCGTGCCGTCGCACCACTGCTCGGCGGGGACGGTGTCCTTGACCTGGTCGACATGCTGACCGCAGCCGTCCCACGTGGTCTTGCCGCAGACGGGGCAGGTGACGGGGTAACACATAAGAATCTCCTCAGATCCGACATCATACCCTAGGGGGTATACCCGTAAGGGTATGTCAGTTCTCGTCCGGCCACCACTCGGCGTCGACCCTGGGTGTGGCCTCACGCAGTCGTTCGACGTGGGCCCGGCACTCCTCCCACTGCGGGAGCCGGCCCGCGGCGGCGACGTCGAGCAGGCTCGGGGCGTCGCGGTCGCGCTCGCTCATGACGTGCTCGATCGAGGTGCCGTCGAGGGCCGATCCGGGCCAGTCGATCGCGATCTTGGGATCGAAGGCGTCGATGACGTGCTCGGCCCCGGGCCGCCAGCCCTCCGAACAGAAGTACATCACCGTGGATTGCGGCTCGAGGGCCAGAAAGCCGTGCGCCACGCCCTCGGGGATGTAGATCGCCCGCTGCTCCACGGAGTCCAGGATGACCCCGGCCCACTCACCGAAGGTCGGCGAGCCCACGCGGACGTCCACGACCACGTCGAACACCGTGCCGGACGGGCACAGCACGTACTTGGCCTGACCGGGCGGGACCTCGGCGAAGTGCAGGCCGCGCAGGACCCCCTCCCCCGAGACCGACACGTTGACCTGCGCGAGATCGAAACGGTGGCCGGTCATCCGACGGAAGGTCTCGTCGGTGAACGCCTCGTGGAACACCCCGCGGTCGTCAGAGATCTGCCGGGGGGTGATCTCCCACGCCCCCGACACGCTGAGCTCGCGTCGCTGCACTCCGGTCCCGCCTTCCCGTTGTCTATCGATCCCGGTCGCCCCCGGCGCCCGGGTGACGACCACCCTAGCCGCGCATGGCGTCCACGATCTGCGCTGCCGTCCACTCGCCGATCAGCAGGCAGCCCATGGCGTCGTCGTGGACGGAGGCGTCCTCGTCCCAGCCGGTGACGACGAACTGGAAGATGTAGGTGGCCTCGTCGTCGCTCCATCCCACGATCAGACTCGAGGTCGCCATCCGGCCCGGCTCGGCCGTGTACATGCCCCGCAGGTAGCGGTAGACGCTGCGGACGGCGCCAGCGGACTCGTCCCCTTCACCGGCGACCTGCTCGAGCAGTGTCCAGTCGGGCAGTGCGTCGGCGGTGGCGACGATCATCTCGACCGCCTGCTCGGTGTCCATCGCGGGCGCGACACGGGCGCAGGTGGCCACCGCGTTGGGTGAGAACCCGTCACGGTGCGCACCCGGGTCCACGTAGATCACCGCGGACGGCTCGGGCGATTCGATGCGCTGCCACGGCGGGCTGTCCACCCAGGTCAGCGGCTGTGCGGCCACGGCCATCGGTGGGCTCGCCTCGAGAATGCGACCGGTCGACGCGCAGTACTCCTGGATAGAGGTCATGTCCGGGTCCCCGCGCCCCGTCAGCCCTGTAGTCCCGCGCCGACGATGTGCGCGCCACCGTCGACGACGAGGGTCTGCCCGGTCATCCAGTGCGCGTCATCGGACAGCAGGAAAGCCACGGGACCGGCGATGTCGTCGGGCACCCCCAGTCGCCCGGCCGGCAGCGCCGCGGACATGGCCTCCTCGCGGCCGGAATACAGCGCCTCGGCGAACCTGGTCTTGACCACGCCCGGGGCGACGGCGTTGACGCGCACGGCGGGTCCGACCTCTACGGCGAGCTCCTGGGTCAGCCGCATGACCAACGCCTTGGTGGCGCCGTACCAGCCGATCCCCGGCGACGGTGCCAGGCCGGCGATGGAGGCGATGTTGACGACGGCGCCGCCGCGCTCGCCGAGGCCTGAGTGGTAGACCTTCTGCGTCCAGGACAGGGTGCCGAGGGCGTTGACCTCAGTGATCTTGCGGGCCGCGGCGAGGTCGATGTCCACCGTGCGGCCGAATGCCGGGTTGATCCCGGTGTTGTTGACCAGCAGGTCGATGGGCCCGAACGACTCTTCGGCCCGGGCCACGACCTCACGCTGGTGGTCCTCGTCGTCGCTCTTGCCCGCCACCGCCAGCACCCGCTCCGGTGTGCCGAGATCGGCGACGGCGTCGTCGAGCCCCTCCTGGCCGCGCGCCGTGATGACCACCGACGCGCCTTCCGCGAGCAGGCGACGGGCGATGCCCAGGCCGATCCCGCGGCTCGCACCGGTGACGAGCGCGGTGCGGCCGGCGAAGCGGTCCGGGACGACGGGGCCGGTCCGGGGGGCGGGCAGGGGGGTAGCGGTCACGGCCGTCTCCTTGCGAGGGTCGGAATGCGTCTGGCGTGCGTCGCCCAGCCTAGAGGCCATGTCGGTGTGCCAGGCCGCGCCGGGGCCTCACGGCATCTCCTCAGCGGACCCTCCGGCTTTTTTTCACTACGGCGCCGCCGGGCGCTAGAGTTCGTGACAGGTCCCATCCGGCCGCCCCCTCGGGCGGCTCCACTACCCCGGGGTGTGTGCATGTCACCACTAATTCCACGCGCTGGCGCGGACTCACCCGTGTGCTCGATCCTCGATATCCCGGGCCCGCGGTGGTTCACGGCGAGCGATCCCATCTGGCGGGTCCACGGCGACGTGTCCACCCCGATCGGCATCACGACCGGTCTACTCATGCTCGCCGCCGACCCCGCCTACTCCGCCGTGATGGTCGCGTGCGGTGCGGACGCCGAGCCGTGGACGATGGACGACTACCTGCACGACCTCGTGGAGATCTCGACGTTCGGCACGGTCGACGACGCCATGGTGACCATCGAGCACGCCCGCCGTGACCACAATTCGTTCTCCGGCACCACCGAATACGGCGACTACTTCTACGGCTCCGACCCCGGGCTGATCGAGTGGTCGCAGGCCGCCATGACGTGGGCCCTGCTCGTCGCCTTCCAGCGCTTCTCGGGGCGTCCCCTGTCCCCCGCCGAATCCGACCGGTACGTCTACCAGTGGGCGGGCCTCGCGCGGCTCCACGGTGCCCGCAGTTTCCCCTCGACCGTCCGCGAACTCGAGCAACTCCTGCGCAGGTCCCGCGGCCGCGCCCGGCCCACCGATGCCGGTCGCCGCGCCGCGAGGAAGCTCCGGGAGGACGCCCGCGCCTGCCCCGGGGTCACGGAGAACTCGGTGATCGCGCACCGGTCGTGCACGACGGTCGTGGACGCCGCGGCGAGCCTGGTGCCGTCGGAGGTGCGCCGCGCGCTGGATCTCCCGCACCGTCCGATGGACCGCGCGGCCGTGTTCGGGAGGATCACCAGAGCGCACCAGGGCCTGTCCTCGCCGCGGCTCACGACCCGGGCGCCCATCGCGGCCCCGTCGGCGATGCGGGCCCGGACCGCCTGAGCCCCGCCTCGCGCGGAACACCCCGGCCGCCCGGGGTCACCAGTGGCCGTTGACGCGGCCCTTGATCCATCCGGCGGCCTCCCACACCAGATGAACCGGCAGCATCCCGCGGTCAAGCCGCTCGACGGGCACCATCCGCACGTCCAGCCCGGTGGCGCTGCGCATCCATGTCCCCGCCCGGAGGGTGTGGGGCCGGTTGGTCACCACCAGGATCCGGTCCCACCCGCGCGCCCGCGCGATCGAGGCGACCGCCTGCGCCTCGCCCCAGGTGGTGCGCGGGTCGGGCGAGAAGCACACAACTTCTGCGCCCGAGGGTCGCGCGATTCCGGTGCACAGTCGCCGGGCCACCGTCTCGGAGTTGCCGCCGGGGTTGCTCACGAGCAGCGTGTCGGCGTACCCGGCCTCCACGAGGTCCCGGGCGTACAGGTGGCGACCGTCGTCGGCGCCGGCGAGCATCACCACGGCGTCGGCGCGGACGGGCCCGTCGGCGCGCGGCTGCAGCAGGAACGCGCCCCACGCGGTGAGGGCGAGCGCGGCGACGGCGGCGGCCGCCACCGCGGCGCTCCCGGCCGCGAGCACTCCGCGGCGGGTCCGGTTCACGACCCGGGTCCCGGGGGGTCGCCCCGCTCCCGCTGTCGCTGGGCGATCCAGCCCTCGTGGGCGATCGCGCGGACGAGATCCTGCGTCCAGTCGTCCATCGGCTCCAGTCCGACGGCACGCCACGAGGCATCGGAGAGCACGGAGAAGGCCGGCCTCGGGGCGGGGCGTGGGAACTCCTCGGTGGTGCAGGGTCGCACCCGCTCGGGATCCGCGCCGAACCACGTGAACACCGCCCGGGCGAGGTCGAACCACGTCGCGCGGCCTCCCCCTGCCAGGTGCAGAGTCAGGCCCCGCGCGTCGAACTCGCCCCGGGCCTCCCCGCCGACGAGGCCGAGCAGTTGATCGGCCAGCGGCGCCGTGTAGGTGGGCGAACCCCACTGGTCGTCCACCACCGAGAGGGTGTCCCGCTCGCGCTCGAGGCGGACCATGGTGTCGACGAAGTCCGAGCCGCGCAGCCCCTGCCCGTGGCGCACGGGGCCGGTGTACACCCACGCGGTGCGGACGATCGTCGTCTCGGGGTACACCGCCAGCGCCGCCCGTTCCCCCGCGAGTTTGGTGCGCCCGTACGCGGTCATCGGCGCGGTCGGGTCGTGCGGCTCGAGCGCCGGAGCGGTGGCCGGGTCTCCCCCGCCGGGGACCTCGCCCGAGAAGACGTAGTCGGTGCTGATGTGGACCAGCCGGATCCCGCGGTCGCGGCACGCCACGGCCAGCGATTCCACGCCGTCGGCGTTGACCGCGTGCGCAGTGACCTCGTCGGCCTCCGCGCCATCGACGTCGGTGTACGCGGCCGCGTTGATCACGACCTCCGGTGCGTGACGGTCCAGGGCGGAGGCGATCGAGGCCGGGTCGGTGAGGTCGAGCTCGTCGCGGCCCACCGCGACCGCGCCACCGCCGAGCTGACGCCTCGATTGCCTGTCCAGGTAGTGCCCGAGCTGTCCGCGACCGCCCGTCGCGAGGATCCGCGGCCACCGGCCGGCGGTCACAGGCTGCGCCCCTTCTCGCGGCGCAGAATGTCCAGAAGGTACAGGCCGTACCCCGATTTGCGCAGGTCGTGGGCGTGGACGGTGAGCTCGTCGTCGTCGATATATCCCATCCGCCATGCCACCTCCTCCGGGCAGCCGATCTTCAGGCCCTGCCGGTCCTCGATCGTGCGGACGTAGTTGCCCGCGTCGAGTAGGGAGTCGTGCGTACCCGTGTCCAGCCACGCCGTGCCCCGTGGCAGCACCTCCACCTGCAGTCGGCCCTCGCGCAGGTAGTGCCGGTTGATGTCGGTGATTTCGTACTCGCCGCGCGCGGACCTGCCGAGCCCGCGCGCCACGTCCACCACGTCGGCGCTATAGAAGTAGAGGCCGGGGACGGCGAAATCGGAGGACGGGTCCTCTGGCTTCTCCTCCAGGCTGATCGCGCGGCCGTCGGCGTCGAAGTCGATCACCCCGTACTCGCTCGGATTGGAGACGCGGTAGGCGAACACGGCGCCGCCCTCGGGCTCGACGAAGCGCCGCAGCTGCGTGCCCATGCCCGGTCCGTAGAAAATGTTGTCGCCCAGGATCAACGCCACCGACTCGTCGCCGATGTGCTCGGCACCGAGCACGAACGCCTGCGCCAGCCCCTCCGGCGCCGCCTGCTCCACATAGCTCAGGGCGATGCCGAACTGGCTGCCGTCGCCCAGCAGCCGGCGGAACTGCGGAGCGTCCTGGGGGGTCGTGATGATGAGGATCTCCCGGATCCCCGCCAGCATGAGCGTGGACAGCGGGTAGTAGATCATCGGCTTGTCGTACACCGGCATCAACTGCTTGCTCGTCGCCAGGGTGAGCGGGTTCAACCGGGTGCCGCTGCCGCCGGCCAGGACGATGCCCTTCACAGCACCGTCTCCGTCCGCGCGTACTTCGCTTCCACGCGCTCCTTGACCGGCTCCCACCAGTCGCGATGGGTGGCATACCACTCGATCGTCTGCCGCAAGCCCTCGCGCAGGTCGGTGTGCCGCGGCTCCCAGCCCAGTTCCTCCCGGGTGGCGGTGGCGTCGATGGCGTAGCGCAGGTCGTGGCCCGGCCGGTCGGTGACGTGGTCGAAACCGGGGTCTCCCCCCGCGCCGGCCCCACGTCCCCCGCCGCTGCCAGCGACCCCCATTAGTTCGCAGATCATCTGCATCACCTGCAGATTCGAGCGCTCGCCGTCCGCGCCGATGAGGTACGTCCGGCCGGGCTCGCCCGCGCCCAGGATGCGCAGGACCGCCGCGTTGTGGTCGGCGACATGGATCCAGTCCCGCACATTGGCCCCACTGCCGTAGAGGCGGGGCCGGCGACCGTCGAGGATGTTGGTGATCTGACGCGGGATGAACTTCTCGACGTGCTGGAACGGCCCGTAGTTGTTCGAGCAGTTGCTGATGGTGGCCCGCACCCCGAAACTGCGGACCCACGCGCGCACGAGCATGTCGGCCCCGGCCTTGGTGGCCGAATACGGGCTCGACGGGTTGTACGCAGTGTCCGGGGTGAACTTGGCCGGATCGTCGAGCTGCAGGTCCCCGTAGACCTCGTCCGTCGACACGTGGTGCAGCCGCACGTCATGCCGCCGACACGCCTCGAGCACGGCGTAGGTGCCGACGATGTTGGAGTGCAGGAAGGGCCACGGGGTGGCCAGCGAATTGTCGTTGTGGCTCTCCGCGGCGAAGTGCACCACGGCATCGTCCGGCCCCGTCAGCTCGGAGACCAGCCGGTCGGTGACCGCCGGGTCTGCGCAGTCCGCCTCGACCAACTCCACCCGCTCGTCGGGCAGTCCGTCCAGATTGGCGCGGTTGGCGGCGTACGTCATGGAATCCAGCACCGTGACGTGGGCATCGGGGTGCTCACGGACCACGGTGCGGATGAAGTTGGCGCCGATGAACCCGGCTCCACCGGTGACGACGAGGCGCATGCACCCAACCCTACCGCCGCGAACGATCCGCCTCGGCCGCCTCCCCGGTGACGCCCGCTGCCGAGTGGTCCGAGGAGCCGAGTGCGCGGTCATCGAGTGTGTGGTCGTCGGGCACGCGGAGCAGCTCCCGATAGGCGGCGAGCATCTCCTCCCGTCGCCGGGCCTGGCGCTCGCTCGCGGCCGTCACCCGCGGGGTCACCAGTACCGCCTCCTCCGCGGAGATCCCCGCGCGCAACTGCCGCACACGCAGCACCTCCGCATCCAGCCGGACGCCGTAGACCACCGCCATGTTCACCAACCACAGCCACAGCAGGAAGACGATCACCCCCGCGAGAGATCCGTACACCTCGTTGAAGTTTCCGAACCTGGAGACGAAGAAGTCGAATCCGGCGGTGGCCACGCCGATGATCACCAGCGCCGCCGCCGCTCCGAGGGACACCCAGCTGAACCTGCGTCCCGACACATTGGGGGCGAACCGGTAGAGGATCGCCAGCGCGAGAACCGCCGACACCATCCCGGCCGGCCACTTGGCGATCTCCCATACGGCCAGTGCGGTGTCACCGAGGCCGATCCACCCGCCGACCGTCTCTGCGACGGGGCCGGTGAACACCAGGGCCAGACCGCCGACGACCACCAACGCGATGAGCAATGCCGTAAGCAGCGCCCCGGCGGGCATCAGCCGCCAGATGGGCCGCCCCTCCTCGACCCCGTACACGGCGTTCATCGCGCGGCCCAGCGCCCACACATAGCGTGAGGCCGACCACAGCGCCACGACCGTGCCCACGAGGAGTGCTGTCCCGGCGGCCGGCGTGGTCACCAACGCCTCGATCGGCCCGCGGACCGGGTCGAGCACGTCGGGCGGCGCGACGTCGGAGAGCATGTCCATGACGGCGTCGACGGTCCGGTTCCCCTGGCCGAACACGCCGAGCAGCGAGATCACCACCAGGATCGCCGGGAAGAGCGAGAGCACGCCGTAGAAGGTGAGCGAGCCCGCGAGATCGGGGCCGCGGTCGCGCAGGAACTCCCCCACGGACCGCACGAGTACCATTCGGACGGTCCGCAATCCTCTGCGGGCAGTCGCCGCGGGCCCTCCGGATGTCGTCATGTCCCGATTGTGACTGCTGTCGGCGCTCATCCCGCGTGGGCGCGCCACACGCCGCGCCCACCACGACCATCCGCCTGGGCATCCGAGTGCCTGGTGCTGCGTGTTGCAATGCGCAATCCATGACAATGATTGTCTTGACAAGACGTCAACGCCCGATTAACTTAACGAACGTTCGAAACGTGACGCGGATTACATCGCTTTCGCAGCTGATCGACCAGTTCGACCCGCCCCCTCAGGCCATCCATCAGGACCCCGGACGCCCCTTCGAGCGCCCGGCCCGGAACCAGAAGGATCCCCGATGCCCCCCAGCACCCGAAGCCGCGTGGCCCGACGCGCAGCGCTCGCCCTGACGATGATCGGATCGCTCGTCGCCACGGGCTGCGCCGGCGGCCACCGCATCACCGGCGACAGCATCGAGACGATGGAGCCGATCACACTGCGCTACGGCGACTACACGACCGTCTCCTCGGCTGGCCCCTTCCGCGACTTCGCCGCGCAGGTCGAGGAAGAGACCGGCGGGAAGATCACCTTCGACGAGTACTGGGGCGGCAGCCTGGTCAAGGGCGCCGACATGGCGCAGGGGGTCCGCGGCGGGATCGTGGACATGGGCATGTTCACCCCGAGTTACTACCCGTCAGAGTTCCCCATGACCGACTGGACCTCCCAGATGGCCAGCGTCGTCGAGCCGGAGTACCCGCTCGGCATGATGCAGGCCTTCGCCGGCGGCAGCGAGTTCGCGCTCACCAATCCGCTGATCGAGAAGCAGTTCTCGGACCAGGACATCAAGCTGCTGTTCACCTGGACCCCGTCGACCAACTACCACCTCGTGTGCAAAGAGCCCGTCAACAGCCTCGAGGAGGCCCGCGGCAAGCGGGTTCGCAGCGGCGGCGCCTTCAACTACGGCGAGATCGAAGCGCTCGGAATGGTCCCGGTGACCCTTCCGACCGGCGAGATCTACGAGGGCCTGCAGCGCGGGGTGATCGACTGCTCCCTGGCTAACGGCAAGATCATGATCGCCCTCGGCCTGTGGGAGGTCGCAAAACACTACGTCGACATCCCGTTCTCGAGCTACACGCAGTACGTGATCATGAACAAGAACGTCTGGGACAAGCTCCCCGAGGACGCCCGTCAGGTCATCGACGAGGCCCGGGAGACGTGGTTCGAGGGCTACCTCCGCGAGGAGGGGATCATCCTTCAACAGCGCCTGCTGGCCGAGGGCGCGGACATGGGCGTGAACTTCTACGACGTCGCCCCCGGACTCCAGGACACCCTCGAGGCCTACCAGGAGGAGTCGCTGCGTTCCCTGCCGGACCGCGCACCAGAGGGCCTAGAGGATCCCGAGGGAACTGTCGAGCGGTACCGCCAGATCATGGCCGACTGGAAGACCCGGCTGGAGGACATGGGATACGACGACCCGGCCCTCGCCGAGATCCCGGACGCTCCCGAAACCGTGGAGATCGACCTGGACCCCTACATGCAGACGGTTCGGTCGGAGATCTTCGACCGCACCGCACCGTGACCCCCTCAGACCGGTTGGAGAACATGATGGACACCACCACCACCGTTGCGGAGCGACTCGTTCCGGGACAGCGGGCCCTCTCCCGGGTGCTGTACGCGTGTGCCGTGATCGCGGGGATCGCCACCTTGGTCCTGGCGCTGCACATCGCCGCGGACGTCAGCTCCCGCAACCTGACGGGCGCCCCCCTGTCCGGCACGCTCGAAATCACCCAGAACTGGTCGATGGTCCTCATCGTGATGCTCGCTATGGGGTACGCGGAGCAGATCGGCGAGCACATCAACGCCACCATCCTCACCCAGTACCTCGACCCCGTCTCGCGTTGGTGGTCGGACCTGGTCGTCAAGGGTCTGATGTTCCTGTTCGTCTGTGCACTGACCTACTACTCGATCACCGCGGCGGTCTTCGCCGTCGAGGTCCAGCAGGTCGCCCTCGGGGCGATCACCATCCCGATCTGGCCGGTCAAGATCGTCCTCGCAATCGGATTCGCCCTGTTCGCCCTCCAGCTCCTGGTGTCGATCATCAGCCTGTTGACCAACGACCGTCCGAGGAAGTCCCATGTCTGACACCACCCTCGCCACCGACTACACCGGCCTAGAACCGGACGACGACCTCGGCGCCCCGGAACCGAACCGCAACCTCATCCGGGCCTACTGGGGCAACTTCGGCTTCTCGCTGATCATCGCCGCGGTCATCCTGTTCACACCGAACCTGCCAGACCTCATGGTCGGCCTCCTGACGATCGTGCTGTCGATCGTCGCCATGGTCGCCGGTATCCACGTGGGGATCGCGATCATGGGCGCCGGTGCGGTCGGCCTGTGGAAGCTAGCGGGCACAAGCGCCGTCGCAGTCACGTTCGAGGACGTCCCCTTCACCTCCGCCGCCAGCTGGAGCCTGTCCGTCATCCCGCTGTTCATCCTCATGGGCGTGGCGATGGGCCGGTTCAACCTGACCGGAAAACTGTTCACCTCGGCCCAGGCCTGGCTCGGCCGGCTGCCCGGTGGACTGGCGGTCTCGACCAACTTCGCCGGCGCCGGACTGGCGGCCTCGAGCGGTAGCTCGATCGCGATCTCCTACGCCCTGGGCCGCACGACCATCCCCGAGATGCTCCGTGCCGGATACAAGCCGTCCCTGGCGACCGGCGTGGTCGCCATGTCCGGCACCTTGGGAATGCTCATCCCGCCGAGTGTGGTGCTGGTGATCTACGCCGGTGTCGCCGAGACGCCCGTCGGCCCGCAGTTGCTCGCCGCGCTCATCCCGGGACTGATCACGGCGATGGCGTACGCGACCCTCATCGTCGTCAGGTGCACCATCGACCCGACCCTCGCGCCCCGGTCGACCACCCACTACACCTGGGGCCAGCGGATCCGTTCCCTCGGGGACATCACCCCGGTCGCGTTGATCCTCATCCTCATCATCGGTGGCATGTACACCGGAATCTTCACGCCCACCGAGGCCGGGGCCTTCGGTGCGATCGCGGCAATCCTGCTGGGTTGGCTGTTCGGTGACGACCGTTCCGTCGGACACCTCGTGCGGACGGTGCTGACCTCGCTCCGCGAGACCGCGGCCGGCGTCGCCTCGATCTTCCTGCTCCTCATGGGCGTGCACGTGCTCACCCGCGTGGTGGCCTTGTCCGGGGTCGCCAACTGGCTCACCGACACGATCACCTCGCTGGGACTGAGCCGGACCCTGTTCCTCGTCGGACTGATCTTCGTGTTCCTCATCCTGGGCATGTTCATGGACGGCCTGGCGATGATCCTGCTCACGGTCCCGATCCTCATGCCGGTGCTCGACACCTACGACATCAGCCTCCTGTGGTTCGGCGTGTTCATGGTGATCCTCGTCGAGCTCGCGCTGGTCACCCCTCCGATCGGCATGCTCAGTTACATCGTTCACCGGATCGCGTCGAACCCCGAGGTCAACCTGGGGGTGACCGTGCGACTGTCCGACGTGTTCAAGGGAGTGGCCTGGTTCGTGGCCACCAGCGCCGTGATCCTCCTCGCCCTGATCTTCTTCCCCGACATCGCCCTCTGGCTGCCCAATTCCTCCGCCGCGGAGTGACCGGGTCATCGCCACACGCCACGGCCAGACACCACCAGACACCAGCAACACGAACCTCAGGAGTACACATGCAGCGGACGATCTTCACCCGAGAGCAGGACGAGTTCCGCCAATTGGTGCGTGACTTCATCGCCAAGGAGGTCGCCCCCCACCGCGAGGAGTGGGACGAGCTCGGCAGGCCCCCGCGCGAGTTCTTCCACAAGCTCGGCGAGCTCGGCATCCTAGGCGTCCAGGTCCCCGAGGAGTTCGGGGGCGGCGGCGAGACGAGCTTCAAGTACAGCGCGATCGTGTTCGAGGAGGTCGCCCGAGCGGGAGTGTCCTTCGGCTCGTACACCGTGCACTGCTGCCTGATCCTGCCGTACCTCATGGAGTACGGGACGCCCGAGCAGCTGCAGCGGTGGCTGCCGGCCTTCGCCTCCGGCGAGCTGATGACCGCCATCGCCATGACCGAGCCCGGTACCGGGTCGGACCTGGCGAACATCTCCACCACCGCCAAGCTCAGTGCCGACGGCACCCACTACGTCGTCAACGGTTCCAAGACGTTCATCACCGGCGGCGTGACCGCGGACATGATCCTCACGGTCTGCCGTACCTCACCGTTCGACCCGGACAACCGCCGTCACGGCCTGTCCATCCTCTGCGTCCCCACCGACTCCGAGGGCTTCGCCGTGGGCCGCAAGCTCGACAAGATCGGTCTGCGCCAGCAGGACACCGCGGAGCTGTCGTACAACGACGTCAAGGTGCCGGTCGAGAACCTCCTCGGCGAGAAGGACGCGGCGTTCTCCTACCTCACCCACAACCTCCCGCAGGAACGCCTGAGCATCGCGCTCAACGCGGTCTCCCAGTCCGAGGCCGCGCTGCGGCTGGCCACCGACTACACGCGTGAACGCAACGTCTTCGGCAAACCCGTCTCGAGCTTCCAGAACACCAAGTTCGTGCTGGCGGAGTGCGCAACCGAGGTCGAGGTGGCCCGCGTCTACGTGGATCACTGCCTGGAGTTGCTCGACCGGGGCGAGCTCACCGTGGCGGACGCCGCCAAGGCCAAGCTCCACGCCACCGAGATGGCCGCGCGTGTGATCGACCGGTGCCTGCAGCTGCACGGCGGGTACGGCTACATCACCGAGTACCCCATCGCCCGCCTCTACACGGACACCCGCGTCTCCCGGATCTACGGCGGAACCAGCGAGGTCATGAAGACCATCATCGCCAAGAGCCTCGGGCTCTGACGCTCCGCGCGGACACCACAGGAGGACATCTATGTATCCAGGAAAATGGGCCGCGTCCACTCCGGACAAGCCCGCAGTCATCGAGGACGCCACCGGTCGGGTGATGACCTACGCCCAGCTCGAGGAACGATCGGCCCGATTCGTTAACTGGCTCCTGGCACAGGGGCTCAAGCCGGGCGATCACATCGCCGCGCTCTCGGTCAACGACGCCACCGTGTTTGAGCTCTACTGGGGCGCGATGCGTTGCGGCCTGTACTTCACGATGGTCAACACCCACCTGGCCACCGACGAGGTCGCCTACATCGTCGGCGACAGCGGCGCCCGGGTCCTCGTGGTGTCCGCACCACTGGCCGAGCTCGGCGAGGCGATCGTCGAACAGTCGCCCCACGTGGAGCACCGGCTGGCCTTCGGCGGCGAGATCCCCGGCCACCTCGACTACGAGGCGGCCGTGGGAAGCATGCCCAGCACCCCGCCGGCAGATCAACCGCGCGGCGCGGACATGCTCTACTCCTCGGGCACGACCGGACGCCCCAAGGGCATCAAGCCGGCCCTCGACGGCGCACAGGTGGGCGACGAGCCCGGCCCCAACGTCATCGCCCGGATGAAGATCAACTACGACTTCAACCCGGACACGGTGTACCTCTCGCCAGCGCCCGTCTACCACGCGGCCCCGCTGCGCTACGCCACCGGAACCCAGGCACACGGCGGCACCGTAATCCTCATGGACCGCTTCGACCCCGAGAACTGCCTGGCCGCCATCGAGAAGTACGGCGTCACCCACAGCCAGTGGGTGCCCACCCACTTCATCCGCATGCTCCGCCTCCCCGGGGAAGTGCGCGAGGCCTACGATGTCTCGTCACTCGAGGTGGCCATCCATGCCGCGGCCCCGTGCCCGATCGAGGTCAAGGAGGCCATGCTGGACTGGTGGGGCCCGGTGGTCTACGAGTACTACTCCTCCACCGAGTCCAACGGCACCACCACGATCGCCCCCGAGGAGTGGCGGCGTAAGCCCGGCAGCGTCGGCCGCGTGGGCAAGGGGTCCCCCGCCATCCTCCACGTCTGCGACGAACTGGGCCGCGAACTGCCTGCCGAGGAGACCGGCTGGATCTACTTCGAACGGCACGACTACGCCTTCGAATACCACAACGATCCCGAGAAGACCGCCGAGACGCGGCACCCCGACCACCCCGAGTGGACCACCCTCGGCGACATCGGACATGTCGACGACGAGGGCTTCCTCTACCTCACCGACCGCGCCAAGTTCACCATCATCTCGGGCGGGGTCAACATCTACCCGCAGGAGATCGAGAACTGCATCGCCGTGCACCCGGACGTCATCGACGTCGCAGTGATCGGCGTTCCGGACGAGGTGATGGGACAGACCGTCAAGGCCGTGGTCCAGCTCGCCCCGGGTGTTGAACCGACCGATGCGACGGCCGACGCCATCAAACAGCACTGCCTCGACCGGATCGCCCGCTACAAGTGCCCTCGCACGGTGGCGTTCACCGAGGTCATCCCCCGCACCCAGACCGGGAAGTTGGTCAAGGGGCGCCTCGACGCCTCCGTCTGACCTGCCCGCCCCACCCTCACCCTCATCCGAATCGGAGATTCCGTGCCGAACGCAGTCATCATCGACGCCGTCCGCTCCCCCATGGGCCGCGGCAAGGCCGGCGGCGCCCTCGCCGATCTGCACCCTGTCGATCTCCTCGCCCAGATCCTCTCCGGGCTCGCCGAACGCACCGGCCTCGACACCGCACTCGTCGAGGACGTCATCGTGGGCGTCGTCAGCCAGGTCGGTGAGCAGTCCGGCACCGTCGGACGTCAGGCCGCCCTCGCCGCGGGCTTCCCCGAGCACGTCCCCGGCGTCACCGTCGAGCGCAAGTGCGGCTCGAGCCAGCAGGCCGTGGACTTCGCCGTCCAGGGTGTGGTCGCCGGCGCCTATGACGTGGTGATCGCCGCCGGACTGGAATCGATGAGCCGCGTCCCCATGGGGGTCAACAAGCTCGACAAGGACCCCTACGGTCCGGTCGTCCACGAGCGGTACCCGGGCCTGACCAATCAGGGCGTGGCCGCCGAACTCGTGGCCGGGAAGTGGGGGCTGTCCCGTGAGCAGCTGGACGACTACTCGGCCCGCTCCCATGAGCGCGCGGACGCCGCGCGGTCAGGCGGATGGTTCGACGACGAGATCGTGCCCGTGACCACGCCGGCGGGAGTCGTGGACACCGACGAGTCGATCCGACCGGGCACCACCTCCGAGAAGTTGGCCGGCTTGCGCACGGCATTCGATTCCGAGAGCGCTCGAGCCGAGCGGCCCGACGTGGACTGGAAGGTCACGGCCGGTAACTCCTCCCAGATCACTGACGGCGCAGCCGCGATGCTCATCATGAACGAGGACGTCGCGAAGTCCCTGGGACTGACCCCGATCGCGAGGATCGTGGCCTCCGCCGTCGTCGCCGATGACCCCGTCCTCATGCTGACCGGCCCGATCCCCGCCACCCACAAAGCTCTCGACCGCGCCGGGATGACGGTCGCCGACCTCGACACCTACGAGGTCAACGAGGCGTTCGCCTCGGTACCCCTGGCCTGGCGGTACGAGTTCGGAGCCGACGACGCCAAGCTCAACCCCGTCGGCGGCGCGGTGGCGCTCGGGCACCCGCTGGGAGCTTCCGGGATCCGCATCATGACCACGATGATCCACCACCTGCGTCGCACCGGCGGACGCTACGGGCTCCAGACGATGTGCGAGGCCGGCGGCATGGCCAACGCCACCGTCGTCGAAGCGCTCTGACCGCCTTCTCCTTGTGACCCCCTTTTCTTGTAGAGAGAGGTAAGACCGATGAATCTGACCAATGCGAGCGCCCTGGTGACCGGCGGGGCCTCCGGCCTCGGCCGGGCCACCGTCGCCCGTCTCGTCGACGCCGGCGTCCCCACCATCCTGGTGGACCTGCCGTCTTCCGACGGGCAGCAGGTGGCCGACGGGTTCGGTGACCTCGTCACGTTCGCCCCCGCCGACGTCGCCGATCCCGAGCAGGTCACCGAGGCTGTCCGGAGTGCAGCCGAGCGCGCCCCCCTGCGCGCGGTCGTGCACTGCGCGGGCATCGGCCGGACCGTCCGGGTGGTGGACCGCGAGGGCGAGCCGGGTTCGCTGGAGGACTTCGAGCTCGTCGTCCGCGTGAACCTCCTGGGCTCGTTCAACGTCCTGCGGATCGCCGCGGCGGAGATGGCGAAGAACGAACCGACCGACGGCGAGCGCGGCGTGATCGTGATGACCGCCTCCGTGGCCGCATGGGAGGGCCAGATCGGGCAGATGCCCTACTCGGCGTCCAAGGCCGGCATCGTCGGGATGACGATCGTCGCCGCCCGCGACCTCGCCCGCCGCCAGATCCGCGTCAACACGATCGCCCCCGGCATCTTCGAGACCCCGATCTTCGACCGCCATCCCGCGGAGCTCGTCGAGGGTCTGGCCGCGCAGATCCCGCACCCCTCGCGTCTCGGCAAGCCCGACGAGTACGCCAAGCTCGCCCTGCACGTGGTGGACAACGCCATGATCAACGGCGAGACCATCCGCATCGACGGCGCGATCCGGATGGCCCCCAAGTGAGCGGCCCGCAGGTGAGCGCGACCGTGGTGGACCGGGTTCACGTCGAGGAGACCGACGGCGTCCTGGTGGTGACCATCGACCGCCAGCACGCGCGTAACTCCATCAACCGGGCCACCTCGGAGGCGATCGCTGCGGCGATGGCCGAGCTGGACCGGCGTGACGACCTCACCGCCGGAGTGATCGCCGGCGCGGGATCCGTCTTCTGTGCCGGGATGGACCTGAAGGCCTTCATCGCTGGGGAGAACGTCTCACTACCCGAGCTCGGCTTCGCGGGCCTGGTGGAGAAGCCCCCGGCAAAACCGCTCATCGCGGCGGTCGACGGTCCGGCGCTGGGCGGCGGTTTCGAGATCGTCCTGTCCTGCGATCTGGTCGTGGCGTCGGAGAACGCCTCCTTCGGCCTCCCCGAGGTCAGGCGTGGTCTCCTGGCGGGCGCGGGCGGCCTGCTCCGGCTCCCCCGACGCATTCCGTATCAGCTGGCGATGGAAGCCGCCCTGACCGGCCAACCGATCGACGCCGAGACCGCCCGGGGCGCCGGCCTGGTCAACCGGCTCGTACCGGCGGGTGAGGCGACCGCCGCCGCCGTGGAATTGGCCAAAGCGATCGCCGCGAACGCCCCGCTTGCCGTGCGGGCATCCAAAGAGATCATGGCCCGGTCGCGCGAGTGGAACTCCGAGGAGGAATTCGACAAGATGAGAGATATCTACCTCCCGGTCCGGTCGTCGAACGACGCCCGCGAAGGGGCGCTCGCCTTCAAGGAGAAGCGGGCTCCACGGTGGACGGCGACCTGAGAGGACCGACACGATGACCAGTGGCACGGTGCAGCACGACCTCCTGGCGGTCGCCCGCCGGGAGTTCGTGGAACACGGCTACGGGGGCGCATCGATCCGGTCGATCGCACAGAAGACCGGGGTGAGCCTGTCGGCGATGTATTACCACTACGCCAGTAAGCAGGAGCTGCTGGCGGCCATGCTCAACGCGGGGATGGACTCCTTCGAGGGGCGCGTGACCGAGGAGTTCGAGGCCAAGGACTCGACCCCCACCGGCCGGCTCCTGGGCTTCGTCGCCTCACTGGTCCGGTTCCGCACGCTCGAGCAGGAACAGTCCCAGCTGGTCCAGACCGAAACCCGTAACCTCGAGCCGAAGCACCTCGCGGCCTATCGGGAGCGACAGCGGCAGTCCAGTGAGCCGCTGCGACAGGCGGTCGCCGACGGCGTCGCGAGCGGCGAGTTCTGCACCCGGTTCCCCGAGGACTCCTACCGGTCCATCCTGGGCATGTGCAACGCGATCGCCCACTGGTACGAGCCGGACGGCGACTTGGCGGTCGAGGAGATCGTCCACCGCTACCAAGAACTCGCACTGGGCGTGGTTTACCACCGGGATGTCACCGTCCCTGCCCCCTGAAACCGGGCTAGCCGGGCCGAAGGCCAGTCGGGCCGGGCGGGCGTCAGTCGCGGCGGCGGGCCTGGTCGACCTGGGCCTCGCGTCGGACGTCTGCAGCCTCGTCGATGGCCTTCTGCTGCTTCTCGGCCGCCTTGTCGCTGGCGGTGGTGTCGCGCGGCGGGAGCTGGATGGTCTCCTCGGCGTGCATGCCCGCCTGGAGTTCGCGGGCGCGCTCCATCTCGGCGTCCACCTCGGCACCGAACAGGAAGGCGTTGTTGGTGATCCACAGCCACAACAGGAAGACGATGACGCCGGCCAGCGAACCGTAGGTCGCGTTGTAGCTGCCGAAGTTGGACACGTAGAAGAAGAAGCCGACGGTCGCGAGGCCCCACACCACCAGCGCGACCACCGCGCCGAGCGAGATCCAGCGGAACTTGGGCTGCTTCACGTTGGGGGCGAACCCGTAGAGGACCGCGAGGATGACGACGACGACGAGGACCAGCGCCGGCCACTTGGCGATGCCCCAGACGGTGACCGCCGTCGAGCCGAGACCGATGAGATCCCCCACCCACTCGGCGATCGGCCCGCTGACGACCAACATCACGCCGGCCAGGGCGACCAGGATCAGCAGCACAGCGGTGAGCAGGATCATCAGGGGCTTGAGCTTCCAGAAGGGGCGCCCCTCCTCGACCTCGTAGATGCGGTTCATGGCGCGACCGAAGGCGCCCACGTACCCGGAGGCCGTCCAGAGCGCGCCGAGAATACCGGTGATCAGGGCGATCCCTGCGGCCGGAGTGTTGACCAGTCCCTCGATCGGCCCGCGGAGCTCGTTGAGGGTCTGCTCCGGTACCGAGCCCTCGACGAGGCCCATCACCGCGTCGACGGTGGCCTGCCCCTGGCCGAACACACCGAGCAGCGAGACCACGGCGAGAAGCGCCGGGAACAACGACAGCACGGCGAAGTACGTGAGCGACGCCGCGAGGTCGGTGCAGTTGTCCTTGGAGAACTCCCCTGCGGCGCGTTTGAGGCCGACTTTCCAGGCTCCGCCGGTGAGCTTGGTGGGTGACTCGGGCTTGCCGGTGTCGGGGTCGGCATCCGTGTGGGGCTTGTCGGTGATGTCGCGGCTGCTCGTATTCATACCAAGCACCTTCCCACCACCGGGCCTCCCCCGCATCCGGCCCGGCCGTCCCCCCGCGGGATTACGGACGCCGGTCTGTGCGTTACCCTCTTTGATGTCACGTCACCAAAGTGTCGCATCAACAACCTCGATATCGCCGACCGTCACCGCACCAGAGGGAGAAACACAGTGAGTCTGTCCAACGCCATCCTCCGTGGAGTCACCGGGGCCTTCGTCCTCAACTCCGGCCTGAGCAAGCGCGGCATGCCGACCGAGGCCGCCCAGGGCCTGCAGGGCTTCGCCGCGACGGGCGTGCCCGCCGTGAACAACATGGATCCCGATTCGTTCGGCAAGTTCGTCGCCTACTCCGAGATCGGCATCGGCGCCGCCCTCCTCACCCCGGTCGTGCCCCGCCAGATCGCCGGCGCCGCCCTCGGCGTCTTCTCCGCCGGCCTGCTCGCGATGTACTTCCGCAACCCCACCATGACCGAGGCCGACGGCATCCGCCCCAGCCAGGAGGGCATGTCCCTGGCCAAGGACGCGTTCATGGCCGCCATCGCCGGCGCACTGGTCACCGACCGGTAGCCTCCCCCGCCGGCGGGCACGAGCCCCCACGGCGCCCGGCCCTGCCGGCGCTACGGCACTCGGCCCTGCCGGCGCGGCGGCCCGGTCCCGTAGCACGCGGGGCCGGGCCGCTCGCGTTCCCGGCACATGCGCGGACACCTGCCACACGCACCCCGGACCGGATGCGCGGCCCACGCGGGTCGCCGACCATGGTGCGATGACGCAGAACCCGGAATCCGATACCCCGGCCCGCCGGATGCGGATAGTCGTCACCGGTGCCAGCGGCAACGTCGGCACCCCGCTCGTGCGGCGTCTGCTCTCCGACGGGCACGACGTGGTGGGACTGTGCCGCCGGATCCCCCCGGCCACGCCGCCCTACGACGGCGCGCGGTGGCATCGGGTGGACCTGTCGTACGCCCGCGCGGAGGACCTGGTGGAGGTCTTCCGCGGCGCGGACGCGGTGATCCACCTGGCCTGGGGCTTCCAACCGACCCGCGACGTCGACCACCACCGCCGACTGGGCGTCGGGGGGACCGCCGCGGTCGTCAACGCCTGCCGTCTGGCGGGAGTGCCGCATCTCGTGCACCAGTCCTCCGTGGGCGCCTACGCCCCGGTGTCCGACGGCGGCCCCGGGGTATCCGTGGACACCCGCGTCAGTGAGGGCGCCGAGCTGGGTGGCGTTCCGACCGCCGCCTACAACCACCACAAGACCGCCGCCGAGCACCTGCTCGACCAGCATGAGCGCGAACATCCGGGAACCCCGACGATCGCCCGCATGCGGGCCGCGTTCATCGTCCACGGCGAGGCCGCCTCGGGCCTGGTGCGCTACTTCAGCCCCGCCTTCGCACCGGTCCGGCTGATCCGGGCCCTGCCGGTCCTGCCCGTGGACCGTCGCCTCACCGTTCCCCTGGTCCACGGCGACGACATGGCCTCGGCACTCGCCGCCGCGGCCACGACCGGCGCGCAGGGCGCGTTCAACATCGCGGCCGAACCGCCCGTCACGCGCGACATGATCGCCCGCGAGCTCGGGGCCGTTCCGGTCGGGCTCCCGTTAGGGATCCTGCGGAGGTTGGTGCACGTCAGCTGGCTGCTCCGCCTCCAGCCGCTCAGCATCGGCTGGGTGGACCTCGCGTTCGGCGTCCCGCTCATGCACACCACCCGGGCCCGCGCGGAGCTCGGCTGGCATCCCACCGTCGCCGCCGACGAGGCCCTGCGCGAAGTGGTCGACGCGATCGCCGCCGGACGGGCCGGGACGTCCCCGCCCCTGCGCCCGCGGACCCTGCGGGACGCGCTGGCCTCGCTCCGCCGCGGCGGCCCGGTCGACGTCAGGCGCCTCCCCTGACAGACGCGGGCCCGCCGTAGACGACCGTCCGCGCAGGCCCGCCGCGTCGTGGCTACCTGTTCGCCGCGCCCTCGTCCGCGATCGCGCCGAGGATCGCGTCCGCCAGGTCGGCGCGGCACACGACGAGGTCCGGCAGGTAGGTGTCGGACACGTTGTACTCCAGCGGGGTGCCGTCGATCCGCACCGCGACGAACCCACGGGCCAACGCCACCCCGGCCGGCGCCGCGGAGTCCCACTGGTACTGCCCGCCGGCGTGGATGTAGGCGTCCGCCTCACCGCGGACGACGGCCGCCGTCTTGGCCCCGGCCGACCCCAGCGGCACGAGATCCCCGCCCACCGCCTCGGCGACCGCATCCGCGAATCGAGGCGGACGGGAGGCCGAGAGGACGATCCGCGGTCGAGAGCCCGTTCGCGGGGGAAGAAGGCCACCCCCGTCGACCCCGCCGTTGCCCACGGGTGCGGCGTAGACCTCGTCGTCGTCGACCCCCGACACCACTCCGAGCGCCGGGAGCCCGACCGCCGCGGCGGTGAGTCGCGACGACGCCGGATCCCCCTCGCGCTCCCACAGGGCGACGTGGACGGCCCAGTCCGGCCGGTCGCCGAGGCCGTACTCCCGGGTGCCGTCGACGGGGTCGATGATCCACACGCGGTCGGCGTCCACCCGGGCGAGATCGTCGGCGGACTCCTCCGACAGGACCGCGTCGTCCGGGCGCGCGGCGGCGAGCCGTTCGAGGAGCAGCGTGTTGGCGCGGCGGTCGCCGATGTCGCCGAGCTCCCGTCCGGTGGGGCCGGAGGAGCGCAGGTCCACCAGCAGTCTCCCGGCCTCGATGGCGAGGTCGACGGCGAGTTGCTGGTCCGGGGTACGTGTGGCGGCGGTCATGCCCCCAGCCTAGGAGGCGCACTCCGGGCGCGGCGCGGGACGCCTACCGACGGCGCGACCGCAGCCCCCGGCGCCGGCCACTCCCGTACTGACGGACCACGCGGGCGGGCTCGTCCGGACACCGGTGCGCGTCGGCCGCGACCCGGGCGGCGCCCCGGGAGGGCAGGACACCGCTGCGGGCGTCGCAGCGGTGACAGCCCCAGACCGCGCCGTCGGCCGTCTCCTCGACGTAGCACTGCCGCTGTCCGACCTCGTTCATCGTTCCCCCGGGAGAAACTGCGCCAACCTCCAGCCGGCACGTAGATCGCTATTGTGTCATAAATTTTTATTACTGGACAGCGAAAACGTCACTGCGCCCGGTGCCCCACCCCCGCAGTGCCCAATCCCGTCCTGGACAGCCGACTGAATTGCGCCCAACACTCACCAGACAGGTCGGTCTAGACAGTGCCCCGTCTTTATGTCTACTGTACTGATCGACTTAATCGATTCACTATTCGAGGGATGCTCGTGAAGACACTCATCGTGCTCGGCGTCGTCGGCGCCATCGCCCAACTCATCGACGGGTCCCTGGGCATGGCCTACGGCGTCACGTCCACGACGCTGCTGGTCGCGGCCGGAATAGCCCCCGCCGCGGCCTCGGCCTCCGTGCACTTCGCGGAGATCGGCACCACCCTCGCCTCCGGCGTCTCCCACCACAAGCTCGGCAACGTGGACTGGCGGATCGTGCGCATCCTCGCGGTGCCGGGCGCGATCGGGGCGTTCGCCGGCGCCACCCTGCTGTCCAGCCTCCCCGCCGACGTCGCCAAGCCCGTCGTGGGGGCGATACTGCTCAGCCTGGGCCTGTACGTCCTGTACCGGTTCCTCGCACTCGGCGGCCGTCGCCCCGAGTTCCGCGGGCGAGTCCGCACCGGGTTCCTCATCCCGCTCGGACTGGTCGGCGGCACCCTCGACTCCCTCGGCGGAGGCGGGTGGGGCCCGGTCGGCACCACCTCGCTGCTGTCCTCGGGCCGGGTCGAGCCGCGCAAGGTCGTGGGCTCCATCGACACCTCCGAGTTCGTCGTGGCCGTCGGCGGATCGCTCGGCTTCCTCGTGGGCCTGGGCGCCGCCGGCATCAACTGGGGTTACGCGCTGGCGCTGCTGGTGGGAGGTGTGCTCGTCGCACCGCTCGCGGCGTGGCTCGTCAAGCACCTGCCCGCCCGGGTGCTCGGCACGGCGGCCGGCGGCCTGATCGTCGTCACCAACTCCCGCACCCTGCTGGTGTGGGCCGAGGTTCCCGCGTCGGCGACCACCCCGATCCTGCTGGCCCTGGTCACCGTGTGGATCGGCCTGGTCACGTGGGCCGTGCTCGCCGAGCGGAGGGCCTCCGGCGGCGACGACGACGAGGCCGGCATCGACCCGACCGGCCCCGCCCCTGCCGCGGTCGCCGAATCCGCCCCGGCGGAGGCCTGATCCGGGCCGACGCCCGGTGAGGCGGCCGCTCTGGGAGACTGTCGACATGAGGGTCACCGCCAAGTCCGACTATGCGTTGCGCGCACTCGTCGAACTCGCGGCGGCACAGCTCGCCAGCCCCGACGACGATCCCCGCGACAATCCGCTGAGCGCCGAAGAACTGGGGCGGCGGCAGGACATCCCGCACGGGTTCCTCCAGGCGATCCTGTCGGACCTGCGGCGGGCCGGGATCGTGACCAGTCGCCGGGGCAAGACGGGCGGATGGTTCCTCGGCCGGGAGGCGCGGGACATCTCGGTCGCCGATGTCCTGCGGGCGGTCGACGGCCCCTTGGTGAGCGTCTACGACGTCCGCCCGGAGTCGGTGGTCTACAACGACCGTGCCGCGATCCTGCAGCACGTGTGGATCGCCTCGCGCGCGGCCCTGCGCCGGGTGATGGACGCCGTGACGATCGCCGACCTGGCCGCCGGGCACCTGCCGGGCGAGGTCCACGAGCTGACCCTCGACACCGACGCGTGGGAGCCCCGCTAGTCGGACGCCGGTTCCGCCGCCCGGTCCGCTCCCGGCGGCATCAGGGCGCCGGAGTCCGCCCGCGCCCTCGCCCGCGGTGGCGGTCGAGCCAGGACACGGCCGGGGACGACGCCGCGCCGTGCAGGACGATGGACGCGACGATGACCAGCGACACCGCGGGCCACAGCGACCAGCCGTCCTCCTTGGAGAAGTACCCCATGGCGTAGCAGAGGTAGAACAACGACCCCACGCCACGCACCCCGAACGCCGAGACGAGCAGGCGCTCCGGGGATCGCAGTCTGCCGTCGCCGATCAGCGCGATCCAGGCGGTGAGGGGCCTGATCACGAACAACACCCCGGCCGCGACGACGGCGTGCGACCACTCGAGCCGGAAGACCGCGTCGGAGATGAACGACGCCCCGATCACCAGCAGGATGAGCAGGGTGAGCAGGTGTTCGGTGTACTCGATGAACTCGTGGAAGTGGGCGTGCCGCTCGTCCTCGCGCTCAGCCGACCGCGCACCGAGGGCGGCGAAGAACACGGCGAGGAAGCCCCAGCCACCCACGAGTTCGCCGACCCCGTAGGCGAACAGCAGCGTGGCCACCGCGGCGGCGGGTTCGGCGTAGCCGATGAGCTGGTATCCCCCGACGCGGTGTCGGTAGAGCACAGTGGCGATCAGCCGGCCGATCACCCACCCCGCCACGGCGCCGATGACCGTCTTGCCCACGAGATCCCAGGCCAGCCAACCCCACAGCCAGTCCCCCGGCCCGCCCTTGGTGGCCAGGTAGATGGCGAGGTAGACGAAGGGGAACGCGAACGCGTCGTTCAGGCCGGCCTCGGAGGTGAGGGCGAAACGCGCCTCATCGTTCTCGTCGTCGGCGGCCTCGCCCGTCCCGGGGCCCGCCACCTGCACATCGGAGGCGAGGACCGGGTCGGTGGGGGCCAGCACGGCGCCGAGCAGGACAGCGACAGCGGGGGTCACCCCCAGTACCCACCACCCCAGGAGCGCGACGCCCGCGATGGACAGCGGCATCCCGATGGCGAGCAGCCGCCACGTGGTGGTCCAGCCACGGAAGGACAGGGGGCGGTCGAGGGCCAGTCCGACGCCGAAGAGCGCCACGATCACCGTGATCTCGGCCATCCGTTCGGCGAGCTCCGCGTGTTCGATCACGTCCACGAGCTGGGACTCGTTGGGCATGAGCCAGCCGATGAGCATGCCGACACCCACCACGATGATCGGGGCGGACAGGATGCGCTCCCGGAGGAGTCGCGGAAGGAGCGAGCCGAGGAGCAGCGCCGCGCCGACGACCGCGTAGATGAGGTCGGTGTTCGTCACGAACGAAAGTGTGGGCGCTCCTGGTGCCGCGGCGCCACCGAACCGGTCGGGAACCCGTCAGGCGCGGGAGACGGCCGGTTGGTCGGCGCGCGCGGAATACCTGCTCACCAGCACCCGCCACACCAGCGGCCCGCCCACCACGAGCACCAGCGTGATCACGCCGATCAGCGCCGGCGGGGCGCCCAGCATCGCCGAGGCGGTCACGGCCAGCACGATCGTGATGCCCCGGCGGATGAGCCCTTGCGGGACGCGGCTGGCGAACTTCGAGCCGAAGAACGTGCCGACCGCCCCACCGATCAACAACGGGACCAGCAGGTTCCAGTCGACGCCGGTGACCAGGACGTGCCCGATCGCCGCCGCGATCACCAGTGGGACCGCCTGCACCAGGTCGGTGCCCACCAGCCGCAACGCCGCCAGGGTCGGGTAGAGCAGCATGATGCACATCATGATGACGGTGCCCGAGCCGACCGACGTGATGCCGACCATCAGGCCGCCGATCACGCCGACCAGCAGGGTGATCAGCGGCTTGACCGGCGGGTCGGGGTCATCGCCGGTGCGGATGCGCCCGGACATCTCGAAGAACGCCCGTAGGAAGTAGGCGGTGGACGCCACGATCAGCGTCGCACCGATGGCCTTCTTCAGCAGCCCCTGTACGTCGTCGGCGCCGATGGCGTGGACGAGCCACGCCCCGAGGTAGGCCGTCGGCACGGATCCCAGGATGAGCCAGAACGCGATCTTGAGGTTGGGTTTCCCGTGCCGCCAGTGCACGCCCGCGCCGATGACCTTGTTGACCGCGTTGACCACCAGGTCGTTGGCGACCGCCGCCGTCGGCGGGATGCCCACGAGGATGAGCGCCGGCGTCATCAGGGCGCCGCCGCCCATCCCCGTCAGACCGATCACCACGCCGATGACGGCGCTGACGACCAGCAGCCCCAGCGAATCGTAGGTCCAGAGGGCCTCGGGCACCGGCTCAGATTCCCAGGATGGAGCTGAGGATCCGCTGCGCGACCTCTTCCGCGGTCCCGTCCTCGGGGCGGATGTGCAGGTCGGGGGTCAGCGGCGGCTCGTACGGAGCCGACACCCCGGTGAACTCCGGGATCTCGCCGGACCGGGCCTTGGCGTACAAGCCCTTGGGATCACGGGCCTCGCACTCGGCCAGCGGGGTGTCCACGAAGACCTCGGTGAACGGCAGGTCGGCCTTGGCGTGGACCTCGCGCGCCGCGTCGCGGTCGGCGCGCATGGGCGAGATGAGGGAACAGACGACGACGACGCCGGCGTCCGCGAACAGCGCCGCAACCTCCGCGGTGCGGCGGATGTTCTCGGCGCGATCCTCGGCCGAGAACCCGAGGTCGGCGTTGAGGCCGTGCCGCAGGTTGTCGCCGTCGAGGATGTAGGCGGGGTGCCCGGACTCGATGAGCAGTCGCTCCACCTCGGACGCGATCGTGGACTTGCCCGAGCCCGACAGGCCGGTGAGCCACAGTGTGCGGCCCTGTCCCCGGTCCCCGCGCTGGACGGCCCCGGCGTGCCAGACCACGTTGGACCCCGTGGTGGCGGGCCCGATGATCATGCCCGCGCCCACGGTGTTGCCGGTGATCTCGTCGACCATGATGAACGCACCGGTGTCGCGGTTGCGCCGGTACGGGTCGTACATCAGCGGGGTCTGCGTGCGCAGTCCGATGCGGCCGATCTCGTTGAGGTCGAGCTCAGTGGAATCCGGGTCGCGGTGCAGGGTGTTGACGTCGAGCCGGTACTCCATCCCCGTGACGATCGCCTTGGTGTCTCGGGTGGTGTGCTTGATGACGTAGCGCTTGTTCTGCTGCAGCGTGGTGGCGTCGTCGAACCAGCAGACCATCGCCTCGAGTTCGGTGCCCTGGTGCGGACGGTTGCCCGGACGGGCGATCATCTCGCCGCGGACGATGTCGATCTCGTCGTTCAGTGCGATCGTCACGGCGGCGGGCGCGGCGGCCTCGTCCAGCTCCGCCCCGCCCGGGCCCCAGATCGCCTTGACCGTGGACTGCCGACCGGACGGCATGACCACCACGTCGTCGTCGACCTTGATGATGCCGCCCGCGACGGTGCCGGCGAACGAGCGGTGATCCAGGCCGTCGGCGCGCTGGGGACGGATCACGTACTGGACCGGGAACCGGACGTCGGTGAGGTTGCGGTCCGAGGCGATGTGCACGTTCTCGAGGTGGTCCAGCAGCGCCGGCCCGGTGTACCAAGGCATGGAATCAATCGAATCGACGGCCCTGTTGACCACATTGTCGCCCTTGAGCGCGGAGAGCGGCACGAAGGTGACGTCGTGGACCTCGAGCTTGGCGGCGAAGTCGGTGAACTCGGTCCGGATGGCCTCGAATGTGGCCTCGTCGTAGTCCACCAGGTCCATCTTGTTCACGGCCACGACCAGGCGCGGGATGCCCAGCAGTGCGGAGAGGAAGGCGTGGCGGCGCGTCTGCTCGAGGACACCCTTGCGGGCGTCGACGAGGATGATCGCCACGTCGGCCGTCGAGGCGCCGGTGACCATGTTGCGCGTGTACTGCACGTGGCCCGGGGTGTCCGCGATGATGAACTTGCGCCGCGGGGTCGAGAAGTAGCGGTACGCCACGTCGATCGTGATGCCCTGCTCCCGCTCGGACCGCAGCCCGTCGGTGAGCAGCGCGAGGTCGGTGTACTCGTCGCCCCGCTTGGCGGAGGTGGCCTCGATGGAGGCGAGCTGGTCCTCGAAGATGCCCTTGGAGTCGAACAGCAGCCGACCGATGAGGGTCGACTTGCCGTCGTCGACGGAGCCGGCGGTGGCGATGCGCAGCAACTGGGCCTGGTCGGACATGGTGTGGCCGGTCTCCACGGTGGCGGCCTCGGGGTTCGGGACCGCGGTGGTGGGGGCCGAACCGGCGGTGGTCGGGGTGCTCATCAGAAGTAGCCCTCCTTCTTGCGGTCTTCCATGCCGGCCTCGGAGATCCGGTCGTCGGCGCGGGTCGCGCCGCGCTCGGTGACGCGGGTGCCCGCGACCTCGGCGACGACGGCGGCGTTGTCGGCGGCGTCGGACTCGACGCAGCCGGTGCAGGTGGCGTCGCCGACGGTGCGGAAGCGGACCAGTTCGGTGCGGGCCTCCTCGCCGGGCAGCGTCTCGAGGAACCGGGTGTTGGCCAGGAGCATGCCGTCGCGCTCGATGACCTCACGCTCGTGGGCGTAGTAGATCGGCGGCAGGTCGATGTCCTCGCGCTCGATGTACTGCCAGATGTCCAGCTCCGTCCAGTTGGACAGCGGGAAGACGCGGATGTGCTCGCCCTTGCGGTGGTTGCCGTTGTAGAGCTTCCACAGCTCCGGGCGCTGCGCGCGGGGGTCCCAGGCGCCGAACGCGTCACGGAACGAGAAGACGCGCTCCTTGGCGCGGGCCTTCTCCTCGTCGCGGCGGGCACCGCCGAAGACCGCGTCGAAGCGGTTCTCCTGGATGCCGCGCAGGAGCGCGGTGGTCTGGAGGCGGTTACGGCTGGTGCCCGGACCGGTCTCCTCGACCACGCGGCCGGCGTCGATGTCGTCCTGGACGTGGGAGACGAGCAGCTGGACGCCGGTCTCCGCCACGACCCGGTCGCGGTACTCGATCACCTCGTCGAAGTTGTGTCCCGTGTCCACGTGCATGAGCGGGAACGGCATCGGCGCGGGCCAGAAGGCCTTGCGGGCGAGGTGGAACATCACCACCGAGTCCTTGCCGCCGGAGAAGAGCATCCCCGGGCGTTCGAACTGCGCGGCTACCTCGCGGAAGATGTGGACGGACTCTGCCTCGAGCGCGTCGAGATGCGAGAGCGTCACCGCCGACCTCGTCGTCATGCGACCTCCAGTGTCGTGGGCCGGCCGGGGTCCCGGTCGGCTGAGGGCAGACAGATCTGTCTGTCCTCGGGCATCCGGACCATCGTGCGCTCGCCATCGAGGAATTTACATCTCGGAGAGCGCAACTGACGGGCACCTGTCGACTAATCGACATAGGATGACGACTATGCGACACGATCCGACCCGTCGGGTGCTCTCGGTGGTCGAGGCCCTGGCGACAGACGGCCCTCCCCTGCCCCTGGCCGAGATCGCCCGCGTCACCGGCGCCAGCAGATCGACCCTCCACGCGGTGCTCGCCGAGATGGAGTCGCAGGCCTGGGCCGAGAAGGTCGGCGGCGGGTGGCGTGCCGGGCCGAGGCTCCGTGAGGTGGGTACAGCCCTGGCCGCCGAGGTCGATCTGGTCCGGGCGGCCCGCGAGCCCCTCGAGGCCCTGGTCGACTCCACCGGCATCGCGGCCGTGGTCTTTAAGGTCCGCGACGGGATGGCCGAGGTCGTCGACTCGGTCGGTGCCGGTATGCGCACCGCCTCCCGCGAGGCGATGCCCCTCGGCCACGTGGTGCCTGTGCGCGCCCCGTTCGCGCGCGAACTGGCGGCCCGACTACCCCTGGGCGAGCAACGTCAGTGGCTGGCCGACGCGGCGGGGCTGACCACCGCCGCGCGCGACCGGCTCGAGGTGGTGCTCCCACAGATCGCGCGACGTGGCTGGTCCATCGAGCGGCTCACCCCAGCCCGCCGTGAGCTGCTGCGGATGGCCGACTCGCTGGAGACCTCCGGCATCGGCGCCCTGGTCCGTGACCGCGTGTCCGAGCTGTTCGTCGAGCTCTCGGAGATCGACGTGACCGACGCCGAACTCGGCGGCGCCCCGGATCTGGCCGTGGCCTCCGTGGCGGCACCGGTGCTGCGGGCCGACGGGCGGGCGGTCGGGTCCGTGGCCGTCGCCCCGGGTCGCCGGATGACGGGCCGCTCGGTCGCCCGGGCTGCCGAGGCCGTGACACAGTGCGCGGCCGACGTCTCCGCCCGCCTCGCCTCGCGCCCGCCCGCGCCGAGGACGGCCACACTACCCTCCCACCTCGTACACCCGGCCCACGCGGCGAGCCGCTCCTGACGGCTCCCCGCCCGGGCGCGGGGCCCCGGTCTGCCGTGGCGGCGCGTTCGCCAGCGCGGCCGTATGATGTGGATCACATTCCCTGCCCTATCGGAGGTGATCGTGCCCCGGACCGCGCACCCGTCCCCCTCGCCCGATGCGGACCCGCTGGACCTGGCGTGGCGCCGGTCCGAGCTGAGCGGCCTGACCCCGCACAGCGCCCGCCCGGGGGCGCCCGACCCGCGGGCCGCCCGCTCCCACCGCCTGACCGAGGCCGCGCGCCCGGTGATGGACGGGCTCGACACCGTCCTGCAGGACACCGGCGCCAGCCTCGTGCTGGCAGATCGCGAGGGCCGTGTCATCAGGACGGCACGCGACAATGCGCGGATCTCCCGCATGCTGCTCCGGCGAGGCGTCGACGAAGGCGCCGAGCTCACGGAGGAGGCCCTGGGCAACAACGGCATCGGCACGGCGCTCGAGACCCGGGCCGGGGTGTTCATCCACGGTGAGCAGCACTTCGCCGAGGTCCTGCGCGACTTCGTCTGCTACGGCCACCCGATCATCGACCCGCTCACCCGACGTCTGGTAGGCGCGGTCAACCTCACGGGCATGACCGCGGACGCATCCCGACTGTTCGCGCCCTTCGTCCGGAAGGTCGTGGCCGATATCGAAGCCCGTTACGTCGACACCGCCCGCGCGGACGACCGGGAACTGTGGCGCCGCTTCGTCGAGCGCACCCGTTCCTCCGACACCGCGACGTGCGCGTTCGGGGACGAGGTGGTGCTGGCCTCTCACTCGAGCCTGGAGCGACTGGATTCCCGCGACCTCCTCACCCTCCGCCGCCTGGTCGAGCGCGACGATGTGGGTGAAGTCGTCGAACTGTCGGTGGGCGCCGTGGGGGTGGCCACCAGTCGCATAGGACGTCGCGGGCACCTGCTGGACCTCACGTTCCCCGAGTCGCCAGGGGCGCCCGCGCCCGCGACAACACCCGCGACCACGCTCGCGCCCCGGATCGTCGCCGCCGCCCCCGCGACGGCGGTGCGGAGTCACGCCGTCCGGGGGCCGTCGGGGTCGGGGAGGTCGACGACGGCGAGGGCGATCGCCGGCACCGGGGCCCGCCATCTCCGGCTCGCCGAGGCGGACGACGCCGCGACAGCATGGCGGGAGATGGTCGCGCCCGCACTCCGTGAACGTTCCGGGCCGGTGATCTTGGACGACATCGACCTGTTGGACGACGCCGATCTGCGCCGGTTGGCCACGCGCATGGAATCGGCCGGAGACCACCTCGTCGTCGTCACCAGTCGCGACGACCCGCGCCCCGCGGTGACGGCAATACTCGACCTGTGTGACCGGCGGACAGAGGTCCGCCCCCTCCACGAGCGCGGCACCGAGGGCGAGGAGATCGTCCGCCGCATGGTCGCCGACCTGGCCGCGCGGCGCGGTATGCGGCCACCCACGGTGACGGCGCGGTTCGTGGAGGCGGCCTGCGTGCTCGACCTGCCCAACGGCCTGGTGACCCTGCGCGCGGCCCTCGGCGACTGCCTGACCCGGCTCGAGCAGAAGTGCGCCGTGACCCTCGACGTGGACGCGCTGCCGTCGCGGTCACGCTCGGCGCGCCCGCCGCGGCCCGGGGAGCTGGCCCGGGGGGAGTACGACGCGATCGTCGCCGCGCTCAGCGAGTGCGGCGGTGTGCGCTCGCGGGCCGCCCGCCGGTTGGGGATCAGCCGGACCACGCTGTACGCCCGGATGCGGGAGTTCGGGCTGTCCTGACGCGAACACGGCGCCCGCCGTCATCCACCGTGTCCACTCGAGTGTCCAGAAATTGAACACTCCGGAGGGTGGACGCTCCCCCAGGATGATTTGTGATCGGCCTCACAGCCGAGGCGGTCGGATCTTCGGAGGTAAACATGACCGGCACACTCTCCCGCGACACAAGCACCGGCACCGGCACCGGCACCAGCGCACACGTCGACGAGCGCCTGGGCGCCGAGGCCCGCGAGTTCCTCGCCCGCCCCCACCGCCTGCTCATCGGCGGACAGTGGGTCGACGCCGCCGACGGTCGCACCTTCGCCACCCACGACCCGGCGACCGGTAACGAGATCACCCGGGTCGCCCACGGTGGGCCCGAGGACGTGGACCGCGCCGTGGCCGCCGCCCGGCGCACGTTCGACGACGGTGCCTGGGCCACCATGAAGCCGCGCGAGCGCGAGCAGATCCTGTGGCGTATCGGCGACCTGCTCGACGCCAAGGCCGAGCTTTTCGGCCAGATAGAGGCGCTCGACAACGGCAAGTCGGTCGCGATCGCCACCGCCGTCGACGTGGCCTGGGCAGCGGACGTGTTCCGCTACTACGCCGGCTGGGCCACCAAGATCGAGGGCTCCACCGTCCCGGTATCCATGCCGTTCGCCGGCGACAAGCAGTTCCACGCCTACACCCAGCGCGTCCCCGTGGGCGTGTGTGGGCAGATCATCCCCTGGAACTTCCCGCTGCTCATGGCCGCCTGGAAGCTCGGCCCCGCCCTGGCGACCGGCAACACCCTCGTTCTCAAGCCGGCCGAGCAGACCCCGCTCACCGCCCTCCTGCTCGGCGAGGTCTGCCAGGAGGCAGGCGTGCCCGACGGCGTGGTCAACATCATCACCGGCTTCGGCGATGCCGGCGCTGCCATCTCCAGCCACGACGACGTGGACAAGGTGGCCTTCACCGGCTCCACCGAGGTCGGCAAGCTCATCGTGGACGCCGCCAAGGGCAACCTCAAGAAGGTCTCTCTCGAACTGGGTGGCAAGAGCGCCAACATCGTCTTCGCCGACTGCGACTGGGACGCCGCCGTGGCCGGGTCGGTCGCCGCGTGGATGTTCAACCACGGCCAGGCCTGCACCGCCGGCACCCGCCTCTACGTCGAGGATTCCATCTACGAGGAGTTCACCCAGGCTGTGGCCGACGCCGCGTCCCAGGCCACCATCGGCCACGGACTCGACCCGGACACCGTGCTCGGGCCCGTCGTGGACCAGGACCAGTTCGACAAGGTGTCCTACTACCTGCGCGCCGGAATCGAGGACGGCGGCCGCGCCCTGACCGGCGGCGCCCGCCACGGCGACACCGGCTTCTTCATCCAGCCGACGGTGTTCGTGGACGTCAAGCCCGAGGACCGGGTCGTAAAGGAGGAGATCTTCGGCCCCGTCGTCTCCGCCCTGCGGTTCACCGACGTCGAGGACGCCGTCCGCCAGGCCAATGACTCCATGTACGGGCTGGCCGCCGGCGTATGGACCAAGGACCTCTCCAAGGCCCACCAGGTGGCCAGCCGCCTGCAGGCCGGTTCCGTGTGGGTGAACCAGTACAACGGCTTCGACACCGCCATGCCGTTCGGCGGATTCAAGCAGTCGGGCTGGGGCCGCGAGCTCGGCGCCGGCGCGCTCGACCTCTACACCCAGACCAGGTCGGTCAACATCCAGCTCTGAGGTATCGAGCTCCACGAACCGGGACCCGGCGTCCCCGTGACCCCTCCGGGGACGTCGGCGACTCCCTCTTTTCCGCTCAACCCTTCCCACCCCGCACTCCTCACCTTCTGCGTCCCCCGAAAGGAACACCGCCGTGAAGACCAAGGCAGCAGTACTGTTCGACCTCCACCAGCCGTTCGAGATCATCGAGCTCGACCTGGACGATCCCGGCCCCGGCGAGGTTCTCATCAAGTACACGGCCGCGGGCCTGTGCCACTCCGACCTGCACCTCTCCGACGGCTCACTGCCTCCGCGCTTCCCGATCGTCGGAGGGCACGAAGGCGCCGGCGTCATCGAGGCCGTGGGTGTGGGCGTCACCAAGGTCAAGCCGGGCGACCACGTGGTCTGCTCCTTCATCCCCAACTGCGGGACCTGCCGCTACTGCTCGACCGGGCGGCAGAACCTCTGCGACATGGGCGCGACGATCCTCGAGGGCCACATGCCCGACGGGACCTTCCGCTTCCACTCGGACGGCAAGGACTTCGGCGCGATGTGCATGCTCGGGACGTTCTCCGAGCGCTCGGTGATCTCGCAGCACTCGGTGGTCAAGGTCGACGATTGGCTGCCGCTCGACAAGGCCGTCCTGGTGGGCTGCGGCGTGCCCTCGGGCTGGGGCACCGCCACCTACGCCGGCAACGTGCGCCAGGGCGACACCGTGGTGATCTACGGCATCGGCGGCCTCGGCATCAACGCCGTCCAGGGCGCCGTCCACTCGGGTGCCCGCCACGTCGTGGTGGTGGACCCCGTCCAGTTCAAGCGCGACGAGGCGTTGAAGTTCGGCGCCACCCACGCCTTCGCCGATGCCGCCGAGGCCCACGCCGAGGTGGAGAAGCTGACCTGGGGTCAGATGGCGGACCAGGCGCTCATCCTGGTGGGCACCGTCGACGAGCAGGTCGTCTCGAGCGCCTTCGACGTGATCGGCAAGGGCGGCACCGTCGTGATCACCGGCCTGGGCAACATGACCGACAAGACCGTCCAGGTCAGTGGCACGATGATGGCCCTGTTCGGCAAGACCATCACGGGCACCCTGTTCGGTTCTGCCAACCCGCAGTACGACATCGTCAAGCTCCTGCGGCTGTACGACGAGGGCAAGCTCAAGCTGGACGAGCTCATCACCACGACCTACACGCTCGACCAGGTGAACGAGGGGTACCAGGACCTGCAGGACGGCAAGATCATGCGAGGCGTGATCATCCACGACAACTGATCCCGGCCAGCGCGGCCTGACCGGCCCGGCTCCGTCCGCAGCCGCGCGCAATCACTGCAGCCGCTCACGAAAGTTCGTGGGCGGCTGCAGCGATTGCGCGCGGTTGTCCGGCGAGGAGTGGTCAGGGACTGCCAGAACCTGAATTCCACAGGGCCGACTTCTCCACAGAGCCCGGCCGCCGGCCCTGTTCACAGACCGGATTCACCGGGGGCCCTGGCACCGTTGCCGCCATGACTCCAGCGATCCCGTTTGTCACGGGGCAACCATTCACCACGGCAGAGGCGACCCGGGCGGGACTGTCGCACCGCGCACTCGCTGCCGCGGTCGCTGCAGGAAGCCTGATCAGGAGCAGGCACGGGTGGTTTCATGTGCCCGTAGCCGGTGAGTCCCGGAAGGCCTCCGCCGTCAGGTCCTCCAGGATCGCGCTGGCGGAGGGACCGGCCGGGGCACTGATTAGCCACCACACGGCAGCGGAGCTTCACGGCCTCCCCCTCGTCAGAACCCGGACCCAGGGCGTCCACCTGACGGTCGACCGGCCCGCCGGAGGACGCAAGACCCCTCACGTCCAGATCCATACCTCCCCGGGGAGTTCCCTGTCAGCCACCGAGGTCGACGGCATCCCCGTCACGACCGTCGATCGGACGATCATCGACCTTGCCCGCACTGCGGGCTTCGATGCGGGCGTCTGCGCGGCAGACCATGCGCTGCGTCTGAAGTTGGTCACGCGGGCTTCCCTGGTGAACGAGCTCGAACTCCACTGCGGCCGCACCGGTGTCGCGATAGCCCGAGAGGCTGTCGGTTTTGCGGACCCTCTCGCGGAGAGCCCCGGTGAATCGCTCTCGCGCTGCGTCATGAGATCCCTGCACGTCATTCCGACGCCTCGACTGCAACACCGGTACCTCTCCCCTGAAGGGCAGGTCATCGCTCGTACTGACTTCTCCTGGGGCGACGGCACACTGGCCGGGGAGTTCGACGGCAGGATCAAGTACTCCGGCCGCGCCGGCAACGGCGCGGACCCGAGCGAGGTGGTGTGGCTCGAGAAGCAACGCGAGGACCAGCTGAGGGATCTCGGGGTGGTGGTGATCCGCTGGATCTGGGACGACCTGTTCAAGCCCGTCCGGTTCGAGCGACTGCTGCTCGGCGGGCTCCGACGAGCGCACCTCATCTGACTTGCCCACCGCCGACCCGCGCCCCGGCCCGCAGCGGACGTCACGCCATCCGCGCGCAACCACTACAACCGCTGACGAAGTTTCGTGCGCGGCTGCAGTGGTTGCGCGCGGATGCTGATGCGGCTGGGCTCGGCGGGCGGCTTCGCTGGGCCGGCTCAGGGCGTGGGCGCACCGCCTGTCACCGACAGCGTGTTGCCGGTCGTGTACGACGACTCCTCCGAGGCCAAGTAGACGTAGGCGCCGGCCATCTCGACCGGCTGACCGGGCCGGCCCAGCGGGTTCTTCTGACCGAAGTACGGCAGCTTCTCCGGCTTCTGCCCGCCGGAGACCTGCAGCGCCGTCCAGAACGGCCCGGGCGCCACGGCGTTGACGCGGATCCCCCGGGGCGCGAGCTGCTGGGCCAGCGCCTTGGACATGGTGTTCACGGCCGCGCGGGAGGTCGCGTAGTCCACGAGGCCCGGTGACGGGGTGTAAGCCTGCACCGACGAGGTGAAGATGACACTCGATCCGGGCTGGAGGTGCCCCAGCGCCTCCTGCATCATCCAGAACGGCGCCGAGATGTTGACGTTCATCGTCTCGGCCCACTGCTCGGAGGACAGGTCCTCAAGGTTCTCCACGTAGGTCTGCCGGGCGGCGCCCAGCACCAGCACGTCGACCCCACCGAGCCCGGCGACGGCGTCGCGGACGATCGACCGGGCAACCTCCTCATCGCCCACATCGCCGGGCAGCAGCACGCACGTCCGCCCGGCCTCCCGGACCAGTCGCGCGACCTCGTCGGCGTCGGACTGCTCGGACGGCAGGTAGCCGATCGCGACATCGGCACCCTCGCGGGCGTAGGCGATCGCGACGGCCCGACCGATTCCCGAGTCACCGCCGGTGATGAGCGCCCGCCGGCCGGTGAGCCGACCGTGGCCGACGTAGGACGCCTCGCCGTGGTCGGCGGGCGGGTCGAGCTCGGACGCCAGCCCGGGGACGGGCTGCGACTGCATCGGTATCTCCACCTCGTACTTGGAGGTGGGGTCGATCAACACCGCGTCGTCGGGCTGGACGGCGTCGGGCTGGTCGGAGGGTGTGAAGGTGGGGTCGGTGCTCACTGGCGGGCCTCCTGGGTCGTGTAGCTGCATCGACGGTACGCGTCACGGGCGGCCGCCCGTCCGGATGCGAGTCGGCGCCGAATCCCCCACACTGCGGAAGAGAACTCAACTTCCCTCGAGACGAAGGAGCACGCATGCCCCGTTACCGCGTGATTGACCCCGAGCAGAACGTGATCGACGAGAAGGAGTTCGCCGACGACACCAAGGCCTACGATTGGTTCAAGACGGTCGAGGTCCCGGAAGACTCGCTCGGCTACGCCATGGAGGTCGACATGGACGGCAAGTGGACGCGATTCGAGATCAACGACGGTGGCACCAACACCTCCCCCGCGGCCGACGAGGGCACCGGCATCGCCTGAGCCCACCCCGCGGACACCGCTACTCCGCCTGCCCGTCACCCGCCACGCGTGGGTGGGGCGAGGCGGAGTCGGTCATTTCGGCCGACCCGCGCGGTGGACGCGTTCGCGGAGGGCGAGCATCAGTGAGTCCATGCGTGCGGTCTCCTCGAGCAGGTCCGGGACCGCATCAGGGTGGCCGGAGCGGTTGTCGAGGCAGGCGGTGTTCGCTCGCTCCAGCAGCGCGGCGAACTCCGGATCAGCGTCGGCGCGGTCCCTGACGTCGGGATAGGTGTCCTCGAGCGGGGTGCCGATCCCGAGCGTGGGTCGGAGCGCGTACCAGCGATCGAGGGTCTCGGTCAGCGCCTCCAGCGCCAGGAAGTAGGAACGACGGGCTGAATCCACCGCGCGCTCGGCGGTGAGCTGGACCGGGTCGGAACCCCGCCGTAGCCGGCGGCGACGGGACAGATCCTCCAGCCCGGACCGCGCGATCCAGCCGGTCGCCGCGACCCAGGCGGCGAGCCCGACGATCACCGTGAGCAGTAGCAACGCGAGGATCAGGGGCATACCGTCACCGCCCCTCGGCCGATGCGCCGAGCCGCCGAGACCCCGGCCCCGACCCCAGCCCCCGACCCCGGGGCCGTCATGATCCCACCAGTGCGTGCAGGACGAGCGTCAACGGCACGGACAGCAGTACCGCCGCCGAGATGCCGGCCCCGACCAGTTTCCCCAGGCCCGCCCAGCGGAGCTCCGAGCATTCCGCCTCGACGGCGGCCGGTGACAGCGGCGCCGCGAGCCGACCGGCCGCGGACGCCCGCGCCTCCGCGACGGTCGGCCAGGTCGCGGGCACGTGGGCGTGGGGGTCGTCGCCGAGCTCGGCTGCGGCGACAAGGGCTCGCTGGTCGTCCCACTCGGTCAGTCGCTGGTCGAGTTCGGCCACCGCCGCCTCGGCCGCCTCGATCCGCCGGCCCTCGGCCGTTCGCGAGGAGGTGACCGAGGGCAGTTCCATGCCACCAGCTTCCCCCACCCGAGCTCGCCCGGGCAAGGGCGACCGCCGCGCCGTCAGCCCTTGACCAACCCGCCGTCCACGATGAGGTTCTGCCCGGTCACGGCCCGTGCCCACGGGGAGGCGAAGAACAGCACCGCGTCGGCGAGTTCGGCAGGGGTGATCGCGCGCCGTAGCGGCGTCCCCGAGGCGATGACGTCGAACACCTCTTCAGGTGTAGCGGCGCTGGCGTCGGTGGTGCGCAGCAGGCCGCCGGAGACCATGTTGACCGTGATGCCGTCCGGCCCGAGGTCGGTGGCCAGGGTACGGGTCAGCGAGAGCGCGGCGGCCTTGGCGGCGGTGTAGTCGTGGTACGGCACCACCGGGTGCTGGAACAGGTTGGTGCCGATGGTGACGATCCGCCCGAAACCGGCTTCCCGCATCCCCGGGAGCGCGGCCTGGGTGGTGGCGAGGGTGCCCTTGACCGCGCCACGCAGTTGCGAGTCGAAGTCCTCCCAGGTCAGGGTCTCCGGCCGCGGCCTGGCGTCGCCGTTGAACTGGAAGTCGACCAGGGCGTTGTTGACCACCGTGCTGATCGGCCGACCGAAGTGGGTGCGGGCCGCGTCGACGAGGGCGCGTACCTCGTCGTCGTCGGTCACGTCGGCGCGTAGTGCGACGGCGCGGTCCTCGCCGAGCTCACGGACGAGGTCGGCGGCGGCGGCCTCGCTGCGCCGGTAGTTGACGACGACGAGGGCGCCCTCGCGGGAGAAGGCGCGGATGATCTCCACGCCGAGTCCGCGGGCTCCGCCGGTGACCAGGACGACCTGCTCGTTGATACGCATTCCACTCGCTTCCCGGTGGTTCCTCACGGGGAGCGCGATGCCCACCTGCCCGCCGCACGATGACCGCACGACTGCCAGGCGACGCCGCCCGGGGCGACGTGCACGACATTCCTCCGCTGGAACTACCCAGTTCAGGTTCGACGGGTGTGTTCTCAGCCGCCCGGATGGGCGGCACCCCGTGTCGAGTGCGAGCCTAGGCCACCCGCGGCCGGCTGAACGCGAAGCCACACTGCCGATCTGTCCCGCGTGGCTGGACAACCGTCCTAGGATCGGCGAACGCCCCCGATGATCGGAGCCCCGTGACCGCCGCCCTGCCGACCTCGCTCGGCCGATTGCGCGCCCTGTTCTCGCAGGCCACGCCGCCGACCGATCTGCCCGCCCCGGGCGACTACCTCGTCACGTTCGTCGGCCCGGCACCGCTGAGGGTCGTGGCGCCGCGCGCGATCGCCCTCGGCGGGATGCCGGGCTGGCAGGGCAAGCGTTTCGCCCCCGGGGGCGGCGCGGTCAACCTGGTCGACGACGACGAGGGCCGCCCGCCACGGGAGACCCTGCCGATGCGGGTGACGCTGGAATCCTCGTGGTTCGACGGCGGTCAGGTGATCGTCTGCTCGTACGGCGCCTCGAGCCCGGTGCCGTGGCGCTGGGTGCGCGACGAGTTCCGGCCGCTCGACGACCGGCGCCTGATCGGCCTGACCTTCGCGGGCGGGCCCTGGTCGCGGTTCGCGGCGGCGCCGCTGCTGCTCACCCGGGCCTGAGCCCGGGGTGAGCGGCCGGGTGGGCGGCCGGGTGGGCGGCCGGGCGGGTCACCTGCCCGCCCGCGGCGCCTACGCGAGGCGACGCAGTCGCGGTTCGAGGTCGGAATTGAAGAGGTCGAGGAAGCGTTTCTGATCGTGGCCGGGGGCGTGGAAGACCAGGTGGTTCAGGCCCGCGTCGACGTACTGGCGGACCTGCTCGACCGCCTCGTCGGGGTCCGAGGCGACGATCCACCGTTTGGCGACCTGCTCGATGGGCAGCTCGTCCGCGAGGCGCTCCATCTCCCGCGGGGAGTCCACCGAGTGCTTCTGCTCCGGCGTCAACGACAGCGGCGCCCAGAAGCGGCAGTTCTCCAGCGCCGCCTCCGGGTCCGGGTCGTAGGAGATCTTGATCTCGATCATCCGATCGATCCGCGCCGAGTCCCGCTCGTTGATCCCCGCGCCCTCCTCCACCGCGGGCAGCAGCTTGTCGGTGTACAGCTCCATCCCCTTGCCGGAGGTACAAATGAACCCGTCGCCCACGCGGCCGGCGTACTTGGCCACCACCGGACCACCCGCCGCGACGTACACCGGCACCCCACCCTCGGGCACGTCATAGAGGAACGCATCCTTGGTCGAGTAGTAGTCACCCTCGAAGTTCGTCGTCTCACCGGTCCACAGCTCGCGCATGAGCCGGACCGACTCACGCAGGCGCGCGAACCGCTCCTTGAACTCCGGCCACTCGCCTTGGTGGCCGGTGGCGATCTCGTTCAGCGCCTCACCCGTACCCACACCGAGGAAGATGCGGCCCGGGTACAGGCACGCCATCGTCGCGAACGCCTGCGCCAACACCGCCGGGTTGTAGCGGAACGTCGGGGTGAGCACCGAGGTGCCCAGCTGCAGCCGCTCGGTGCGCTCCCCCACCGCCGTCATCCACGCCAACGAGAACGGCGCATGACCACCGTCGTGACGCCACGGCTGGAAATGATCCGACACCGTGGCCGAATCCATCCCCGCCTGCTCCGCCATCACGGCGAACTCCACCAAATCACGCGGACCGAACTGCTCGGCCGACGCCTTGTAACCGAGCTTCAGGGACGGGGTCTCGGGCATGTGGGGCTCCTTGGGGTCGTAGCGGTGTGATTGATGTGTGTCGCGGTCATGCGCTGATGTACTTTTCGCCGAACCGGGCGATCGACTCGCGCTTGGCGTCCAGCGGGGCGTCGTATCCGTGGCCCTCGATCAGCCACGGGATGACGATGACATCGGTGACCCCTGCCTCCTCGAGTTGGGCGAAACCGCGGGTGCCGTACCGGTCGGTGCAGGCCACCTGAATCTCGAACGGCCGGCCGTCCCCGCGGTCGGCGAGGGAGCGGCCGTCGGCCTCGAGCAGTTCTCCGAGGCGGGTGATGGTGGCGGCGATCTCGTCGAATCCCATCATCGCCGAGGTCCACCCCTGGCCGATCCGGACGGCTCGGCGGAGCGCCGGAGCGGTGTGGCCGCCCACGTAGAACGGCACCTGGGCCACGGGCGGCGGGTCCAGTGTGAGGCGGTCGAAGTCGAAGTGCTCACCGTGGTACTCGAACCACCCGCCGTCACCGGCCAGGCGGATGATCTCGAGCATCTCGTCGACCCTCTTGCCACGTCTCGGGTAGGGGACTCCGCACCACGCGAACTCATTGGGGTCCCATCCGATCCCCACCCCCAGGTCGATGCGTCCGCCGGTCAAGTGGGAGACCGTGGACAACTGCCGCGCCAGCAGCAGGGGCTGACGGGGTCCGAGTTTGAGGACCTGCGGGCAGAACCTGATGGTCGAGGTGGCGACGCCCATCGCGGCGATCGCGGTCAGGGGTTCGACCCACGGGGTGTGCTCGTCCCACATCCGCGCCCCGTCGGGCGTGTACGGGTAGTCGGTGTCCTGCCGGTGGGGCAGGAACAGCGAATCGGGAAGCGTGACGCGGACGAAGCCCGCGTCCTCGGCCGCGCGGGCCAGGCCGAGGAGCTGGTCGATCGGGCTGAACGCGACCGGAACGGAGAACTGCATGATGTGACCTCTTCTGTCGGAGAAATGTGGATGTGGTGGTCAGCCCCACCGGGACTGACCGCCGTCGAGGGGAATGGTCACGCCGGTGAGGTAGGACGCCTCCGCCGTGCACAGCCACGCCACGGGCCGGCCGATGTCTGCCACGGGGTCGCCCACCCGCCCGGCCGGTATGCGGGCGATGAACCGCTCGGCCTCCTCCGGGTGGTGACGCGTCCACCAGTCGAGTCCGGGGCTGTGGGCGTGGGGGGCGACAGTGAGGGCTCGGATCCCGTCCGCGCCCCATTCACAGGCGGCCGCCCGGGTGAGCGCCCGGATCGCCTCCTTTGCCGTGCGGAACGCGGCGTCCGAGTACTCGTCCAGCGGCATCGGTTCCGCGAGCAGCACCACCGCGGCTCCGGATTCGGCCAGCGCGAGGGCTATGCCCCGGCCCACTCCCTGACCGGCGCCGGTCACGACGGCCACCTTGCCGGACAGGCGGGCCGCAGCACGGGCGGGGATTATCGTCGTGCTCGTGGTGGTCATCGAGGCCTTTCACGTCGGTGCAGCCGGGCGGGTGCGTCGACCCGCCACCGCCACTGTAGTCACCTGTGTACGGAAACTGTAGTCAACTGTGTACACCACGGTATCGTCAGCCTCGCCCCCCTCCGCCACCACACCGAAGGACTGCCCGTGAACAGCATCGACATGGACATCAGCACCACCGATGAGTGGCGAGCGGTCGAGGGGCTGGCCGCCTCGACGGGTGAGACCACCCTGCGTGAGTTGTTCGACCGAGACCCCGACCGCGGGAGCCGACTGGGCGTGACGGCAGGCGATCTCTACATCGACCTGTCCAAGAACCTGGTCACCGATGAGGTCGTCTCCGCGCTCCTCGGCCTCGCTCGCGTCGCGGACCTGCCGGTCCGCCGAGCAGCCATGTTCCGCGGCGACCGCATCAACACCACGGAGGACCGTGCCGTCCTGCACACGGCCCTCCGACGAGATGCCGATGACACGCTGACCCTGGATGGTTGCGACGTGGTCGTCGACGTCCACGAGACCCTCCGGACGATGACCGCCTTCGCCGAGCGGGTCCGGAGCGGGGAATGGACCGGGTACACCGGCAAGAAGATCACCACCGTCCTCAACATCGGCATCGGCGGATCGGATCTCGGGCCCGCGATGGTCGACCGGGCCCTACGCCCCCTGCAGACCGGCGGGATCACCGCCCACTACGTGTCGAACGTCGACCCCCGCGACCTCGACTCCACCCTGGCCGGGATCGACCCCGAGACCACCCTGGTGATCGTCGCCTCCACGACGTTCACCACCCAGGAGACGCTCGCGAACGCCCACGCCGCCCGTCGATGGTTTCTCGATCGCCTCGGCGCGGAGGACGCCGTGGCCGCTCACTTCGTCGCGGTCTCGACAGCCTCCGACGAGGTGGCCGCGTTCGGCATCGCCGAGGAGGCGGTGTTCGGCTTCTGGGACTGGGTCGGTGGCCGTTTCTCCGTGGGGTCCGCGATCGGGCTCAGCTGCATGATCACCCTCGGGCCCGGGGTCTTCACCGAGTTCCTGGAAGGCATGAACTCGATGGACGAGCACTTCGCCACCGCGGCGGATGACCGCAACGCGCCCCTGCTCATGGGGCTGCTCGGCGTCTGGTACACGAGTTTCCTGGGGGCCCAGTCCAAGGCCGTCATCCCCTACGCGCACGATCTCGTCCGCTTCCCCGCGTACCTCCAGCAGTTGACCATGGAATCGTTGGGCAAATCGGTCCGGCTCGACGGCTCCCCGGTGGCTCACCCCACCGGGGAGATCTACTGGGGTGAGCCGGGGACGAACGGCCAGCACGCGTTCTTCCAACTCCTGCACCAGGGCACTCACCTCGTCCCCGTCGACTTCATCGGCATCGCCCGCCCCTCGGACGGAACGATGGCGGCCGACGACCGTGTGGCCATGCACGACCTGCTCGTGATCAACATGTTCGCCCAGTCCCGGGTGCTGGCTTTCGGCCGGACCGACGCCGAGTTGCGCGCCGACGGCATCGAGGCCGCTCTCCTCCCTCACCGGGTGATGCCCGGAAACCGTCCCTCGACGACGATCCTCGCGCCCTCGCTGTCCCCCGGCGTCCTCGGGCAGCTCATCGCCCTGTACGAACACGTCGTCTTTGTCCAGGGGGCGATCTGGAATATCAACGCCTTCGACCAGTGGGGAGTCGAACTGGGGAAGAAGCAGGCCCGCGACCTCTACCCGGCACTCGCCTCCGACGAAGCCAGTGGTGCCGACACGGATTCCTCCACAGCGGCCCTCATCGCCCGCTACCGGGCCGCACGCGGCCGGGACCGGGCGACGGACCGCGGTTAACCCGCGGTCTCGTACTTCGCGGCCAGGCGCGAGAGCGTCTCGGTGATGCCGGACGCGTTCTGGTCGGCGACGCCGATCTTCTCGAAGACCTTGCCGATCTTCGAGGGCCGGGGATCGAAGCACTCGGTGACCTCGGTACGCCCATCCGCGGTCGGGGTGAACTCCCAGCGCCAGCGGTGGCCCGCGGGGTGCGCCCACTCGATGACCTTCTGGTCGGGCGTGTCGATGTACTCGGTGACCGTGCTGGTGATGCGGTACGGGACGCCGTACATGCGCATCGAGGTGGTGAACTTGGCGCCCTCGGACAGGGTCGACGGCCCCTTGACGTTGCTCTTGACGGTCCCCGAACCGTCGACGAGCCCGTGCTTGCGCGGGTCGGTGACGAGCCCGAACAGCTCCTCGGCGGGGGCGTTGACAGTGACGCTGCGGGCGACGACGCGGGGGCCGCGGTCGACGGTGGTGATGGCGGTCATGGCAGATCGGTCCTTCCGGAGTTCGCGGGATCGGATCACACCACGATAGGGCCGCGGCCGGTACCGCGGTGGCCTGTGATCAGTGCGCGGTGGGCGTGGGTCCGTGAGCAGTTCGTCGTGCCACGTCACGCCACAGTTCGGCGACACTCCCCACGACCACACCGATGCCTGCGCCCATCACCATCCAGGTGGCCAGGTTCGGGGCGCCGGCGATCACGACTCCGAGGACGGTGCCCACCCCGGCCCCGTAGAGGAGCCCCAACCCGACCAGCGGTCCCGCCGCGTGCGACCTCATGGGTGCCACGCTAGAACCAGCCCGGGACGGGATCAACGGATCAGTGCGGACTCGCCTGACGGACCGGGCCCGTGGCGCCGTGGTCTGCGGCATCATCACCGCTACGACACCCCACGGCCGGCCATCGGGCCGGACACCCCTCGGAAGGATGCACATTGATCGCCCTCACCGTTCTGTACCCCACGCCCGACGACGTCGAGAAGTTCGACGAGTACTACATCGGCACCCACATCCCCCTGGCCCACAAGGTGCCCGGCCTCGCCGACGCCAAGGTCACGCGCTTCCTGCCCGGCCCGGATGGATCGGCCCCCGAGTTCCACCTGATGGCCCAGTTGTTCTTCGCGGACGCCGAGGAGATGGGAGCGTCGATGGCCACCGAGGAGGGGCGGGCACTGGTGGCGGACGCCGCCAACCTCGGCGTCACCCCGTCCATGCTCGTCGGCAGCATCGAGTAGCCGGCAGCATCGAGTGACCACCCGGACCCGTCCCGTCAGCGCGGACGGGCACCGGGGCTCGCTCCTCACCGGACCTCCGCCACTCCCCACGCCCCCAACCAGATCGCCTTGAGGGACGCCAGCATCCGGGCGGACTCGGCTTCGGCGGGCTTGAGCGACCGGTCCTGGTAGAAGGCCATGACGATCATGTCCGTCAGCCTGTCGACGATCGCCCCGTGGTCATCGGACAACGGGGCGATCAGCCCGGCCTCCGAGTCCTGCCCCATCTGCTCCGAGAGGTGGGCGTTCAACCCCGTCACCAACTCGGTCCAGCGGGACCTCACCTCGTCGTCGTATCCGGTCTCCTGTACTCCGGCCACCATCACCTGGTCGTGTTCCACCCACGCGGCGTAGGACTGGCCGAAGAGCCGGTCGAAGTAGTCGGAGTGCGATTCCCCGGCCCGCCGGTGGTAGCTCCCGACGGTGTCGATCCAGGCGTCCCAGGCCCGCCCGACCAGCTCCCCCAGCACCTCGTTCTTGGACTCGAAGTAGAAGTAGAAGTTCGGCCGATTGATCCCCGCGGCCTTGGTGATGTCCTTGACCGAGATGTCCGATGCCGGCATCTGCTCGAGCAGTCCCTCGAACCCGTCCAGGATGACCTGCCGCTGGACCTCGCCCTTCGGTGTCCTTTGGCGAAGGGTGCGTCCGCGGGGAGGGGTTCCGTGGACGGGGTGTCGATCAAACTTGACGCTCTGTCAAGTTGTGACGAGCATTACATACACTGTGTGATGTGCGCAACAGGCCAACGGGGGTTCGGACGGGTCGGTCAGGTCGCGGGCACGTCCCACAGCGACGGGTCATGGCTGATCAAAGTAGGTACGGTGGCTTCACCATGACCCCTCCGCGCTCCCCCTCGCCCGACCCGGCCGGTTCCGCGGCGAGCCCGGTCGATGTGACCGGCTCAGCCGATCAGGCCGCGCGCACCCGGCCGCTGGTGGTCGCCGTGATCGGTGCCGGCGCGATCGGCAGCGCGGTCATCGAGGCACTCGAGCGGGGCGACGTCCCCGGGGCCAGGCTCGGCGATGTGCTCCGCTCCCGCAGCACGGACGAGGAGATCACCGACGCCATCGAGGCGGCCGACGTGGTCGTTGAGGCCGGGAGCGTCGAGGCGGCCGAGGAGTTCATCCCGCGAGTGACGGCCGCCGACAGGGACATGGTCGTGTGCTCCTGCGGGGTGTTCGCCCGCCACTCGGACCCCCTCGAGCTCCTCGCCCGCGGGCCCGTCTCCGGTCGCGTACTCGTCCCCGCCGGGGCGGTGGGCGGACTCGACATCCTCTCGGCGGCCGCACTCGCGGGCACCGACGACGCACTCCTGCGGCACTACACCATCAAGAGCCCGGCCGCGCTGGACGTCGACGAGCAGCTCACCGAGCGACGGGAGGTGTTCCGCGGGTCGGCCCGCGAGGCGGCGCTGGCGTTCCCGCTCACCTCCAACGCCTCGGTCGCGCTCGCGCTGGCCACGCTGGGATTGGACCGGACCGAGGTGGTCGTCGTCGCCGACCCGGAGGTCCGGCGCACCCGCCACGTCGTGGAGTGGGTCTCGTCGATGGGCCGCTACGAGCTGCAGTTCGAGAACGCCGTGGACCCCGACTCCGGCGGCCGCACCTCGGCGATCACCGCGTGGTCGGTCGCGGAGGTCCTCGCGTCACTCACGACGGGCGCGGGGCCGGGCGTGGTGGTGCTCGGCCAGGACCCGGGCCGCGGGTCGCGTCGCGAGGCGAAAGACCGGCCGGTGACAGGCCGACCGGTGGAAGCCCGACCGCCGAGCCCCTAGCGTGTGGGTCCCAGTCAACGAGAGGTGCGATTATGACCAACGCCCGACCGTCAGACCCTGATCCCGCCCAGAGCCCGGACGTGGATGACACCGGTTCCGCCCCTGCCGGGGTGACCCCGGACTCCGACTCGACCTCGATGCAGTCGGACAGTGCGGCCCGGAAGCAGGCCCCCACGGAGCGGCAGAGCCCGACTCCTCAGCCGGGACGCACGAGTCCCGTCGTGTGGATCGTGGTCATCGCCATCGTCGTCCTCCTCCTGGTGGTCGGCCTCGTGGGCTACGCGTTCGAGGTGTTCTAGAGCCATGCCCGCCGCGTTCGACACCGTGATCGTCGGGGCAGGCAATGCCGGGGTCTCCCTGGCGGCCCGCCTCAGGCGCGATGGCGTGGGCGGCATCGCGCTCATCGACCCCAGCCCGGTGCACCGCTACCGGCCGATGCTGAACTACGCCGCGGCCGGGCAAGCACGCATGTCCCGCTACGAGCGGGCCATGGCGACCGTGGTCCCGGACGGGGTCGAACTCGTGCCGCACGCGGCCACCCGCGTCGATCCCGACGCCCGGACCGTCACCCTCGACAGCGGCGCGTCCGTCAGCTACCGCGACCTGGTGTTGTGCCCCGGTCTCACCCCGCACTGGGAGGAGATTCCGGGACTGCAGGAGGCCTACGTCGACGGCTGGGCGGTGTCCGCCCACGTGCCCGAGTACGCCGGTCGGGCATGTGCTGCCCTCGTGCGTGAACGTGAGGGCACCGTGGTGTTCTCGGTTCCGCCCGAGCCGGCATCCTGCGGCGGGACGGTGCTCAAGGCGATGTTCCTGGCGTGCGACCGGTGGCGGCGGGCCGAGGTGCTCGACCGGATCGACGTGCACCTGGTGACCCCGTTCGGCGGACTGCTCGGACTGGAGAAGATCGACTCCCGATTGCAGCCGTTCATCGAGGACTACGGCATCACGGTGCACGCCGACACACGGGTGACCGCCGTGGACCACGCCGCCCGGACCGTCTCGCTCGACGGCCCCGCCCCGGTGACCCTCGAGCACGTCAACCTCGCCTACGTCACCCCGGACAGCCGCGCACCGCGATTCGTCGCCGACTCGGGCCTGGCGACGGGCGACGCCGCCACGCTCGTCGAGGTGGACCCCCGCACCCTGCGCCACACGCGCCACGAGACGGTGTGGGGACTGGGGGACGCCGCGACCGTGGACACCCGCCCGTCCGGTGGCGCGTTGCGCGACCAGGTCGCGGTGGTGGCCGACAACCTGCGCGCCGCCCGCGACGGTGAGCCGCTGAAGGAGTACGACGGCTACACGGTCATCCCCGTGGCCGTGAGCAGGGGCCGACTGGTGCTCGACGAGCACGACCGGGACGGCCGGCCGGCCCCGTCGGTGCCGGGGATCGACCTCTCCGCCCCGCGACGGATGACGTACGCGTTCGACCGGTTCGTCCAGCCCGTCGTGTACTTCCGCAAGCTCCTGCGCGGCCGGGTCTGACCCGGCGACCGGTCCGTCGCCGAGGTCAGTGGGTGGCCAGTTCGATCTCGTCCCGTCGCGCCTGCGGGAGTTCACTGCCGCGACCGAGATCCACCTGCACGTGGTGGAGCGTGGCGCCGCGGACCGGGAACGATCCCTCGTACGCGGTGCTCACCGCGCTCCCCCGACTGCGCCCGATGTCAAGGGTCTCGTTCATGCTGAACATCGCGGGGGCCGTCACGGCGATCCGCCCGTGCCCCACCTGCTCACCGTCGATGAGCAGGCGCAGGTCCGCGCCCGCCGCGATCCCTCCGTCGTAGGCGAACTCGAGCTCGACGGTGCGCGCACCCGCGGCGAGCGGTTCGCTGCCGGCTGCCCGGCCGTGGTGGCGACCGAAGAAGTTGTACTCGAAGACGGGCACCCCGTCGACGATGTACAGCGTCATGCCACCGAAGCGGCCGCCCAGGCTGAGCAGCACACCCTCGCAGGACCCGGCCGCGGGGGAATCGCCTCCGTGGACCTCCAGCGACGCCGTGAGACGAAACGCACGGTTGAGCAGCTTGGGCGCGGCCTTCTCGTTGAGCCCGTCCATGTGCGGGTACAGGGTGATCGACGAGCGGCCGCCCATGGGGTGGGGTGGGCGGTTGTCGACGCCGGCCTGGCGTCCCACGGTGCTGTCGTCCAGCGGCAGGACGTCGTACCGCGCGGCCTCGGCGATGAACTTCATCGTCAACCGCTCGAGGATCTCGGGGTGCTCTGCGGCGAGGTCACGGGACTGCGACCAGTCCGCGCGGGTGTCGTAGAGCTCCCATGTACTGTCCGCCAGCGGCGTGAGGTCGACGCCGGAGGTGGCCATCAGCCAGGGCGCCCGTTGCGCGGTCACGGCGGTCCACCCGTGGTCGTAGATCCCGCGGTTGCCGAAGATCTCGAAGTACTGGGTGGTGTGCCGGTCCGGGGCGTCGGGCTGGTCGAAGGTGTAGGTCATGCCCACCCCCTCCAACGGCTTCTGCGCCACGCCGTCCACGGTGTGCGGCATCGGCAGGCCCGCGGCCTCGAGGATGGTGGGGGCGATGTCCACGCAGTGGTGCCACTGGTGGCGCAACCTGCCCGGCTCGGCGATCCGGCCCGGCCAGTGCGCGACGAGGGCGTTCCGGGTCCCGCCGTAGTGGGAGGCGACCTGTTTGGCCCACTGGTAGGGGGTGTTCAGCGCCAGCGCCCAGGACGACGGGAAGTGCGGGTACGAGTCGGGGCCGCCGAGATCGTCCCACTTGGCCAGCAGTTCCTCGGTGGTCGAGGGCAGCCCGTTGAGTCCGGCGAGGTAGTTGAACGCGCCCAGCCGGCCGCCCTCCGTGGAGGCGCCGTTGTCCCCGACCATGTACAGGACCAGGGTGTTCTCCAGCGCACCCGTCGAGTCGAGATGGTCGATGAGTCGCCCCACCTGGTCATCGGTGTGCTCGAGGAACCCGGCGTACAGCTCCATGAGTCGGGCGGCGACCTTCTTCTCGTCGTCGTCGAGCTCGTCCCAGTGCGGCAGACCGGGCGCCCATGGTCCGAGCTCGGTGTCCTCGGGGACCACTCCCAGTTCCTTCTGGCGCGCCAGGGTCCGCTCACGCAGGGCGTCCCAGCCGTCGTCGAACTCGCCGACGTACCGGTCGCGATAGGACTCGGGGACGTGCAGCGGCGCGTGGACCGCGCCCAGCGGCAGGTAGCAGAACCACGGCATGTCGGGGGCCACGGCGGAGACGTTCTCGACCCACTGGACGGCGTGGTCCACCAGGTCCTCGGTGAGGTGGTATCCCTCCTCCGGCGTCCGGGGCGGGTCCACCTGTCGACGCCCGTCGTAGAGGACCGGGGTGAAGTGGTCCGCCTCGGCGCCCAGGAACCCGTAGAACGTGTCGAACCCCTCCTCGGTGGGCCAGCGGTCGAACGGCCCGGCGGCCGTGGTCTCCCACGGCGGGGTCTGGTGCATCTTGCCGAACGCGCCGGTGGCGTAGCCGTTGCCGCGCAGCACCCGGGCGATGGTGGCCGCCGAGTCGGGCCGCATGCCCGTGTATCCGGGTGCGCGGGTGCTCATCTCGGCGATCACGCCCATCCCCACGCTGTGGTGGTTGCGCCCGGTGAGGGTCGCGGCGCGGGTCGGCGAGCACAGCGCGGTGGTGTGGAACCGCGTGTACCCCGCCCCGTCGTGGTTGAGGCGCTCGATGGTCGGGGTGCGGCAGGGGCCCCCGAACGCCGAGGACGTGCCGAACCCCACGTCGTCGAGCATCACCAGCAGGACGTTGGGCGCCCTCTGCGGTGGGCGGATCTGCTCGACGCCCGGGAACCCGTCCTGCTGGTCGCGGCGGTCCATCTCAGCGGGCACCCGACCGGCGAGCCGCCGCACGGGCAGGACGTGACGGTCGAGACCGGCCTCGGGGAACGCGTCGTCTGACGGGCTCATGCCGGCACGTCCCCGACGATGGCGACGCGCTCCATGACCCGACGATGGGGGAAGTAGTCACTGCACGCGTAGTGCTGGGTGGCCCGGTTGTCCCAGAACGCCACCGTGCCCGGGGCCCAACGCAGGCGTGCCTGGAAGTCGGGCATCTTGACCTGGTCGAGCAGGCGCCGTAACAACTCCCTGCCCTCGACCGGGTCCATGCCGTCGATACCGGTGGTGAACAGGCTGTTGACGAACAGGAGTCTGCGGCCGGTCTCGGGGTGCGTGCGGACCACCGGATGGTGCTGCGGCGGGTAGCGCTTCTGCATCTCGGCGAGCTTGTCGGGGGACATGCTCCGGCCGAACGACGGCGTGAAGTCGTGTGTGGCCGTCAGCCCGTCGATCCGCTCCTTGATCTCGTCCGGCAGCGCGTCGTAGGCGTTGCCCATGTCCGACCACAGGGTGTCGCCGCCGGCATCGGGGACCTGGATTGCCCGCAGCACCGACCCCATGGGGGGCCGGTCCTGCCAGGTGACGTCCACGTGCCAGATGTTCTCCATGCCCGGGTTGTCCTGTCCGCGGTCGAACCTCACGACCTCGGGGATCTCCCCCTGGTCGAGGAGCGGGTGGACCTCCAGGTCGCCCCAGTGGGCGGCGAAGTCGCGGTGCTGGTGGGCGGTGACGTGCTGTTGGTCCCGGAAGAAGAGCACCTTCCTCTCGAGCAGCGCGGTCTTGAGTTCGGAGATCTGCTCGGGTGACGGGGCGGCGAGGTCGACGCCCTCGACGTCCGCTCCGATGAACGGGGTGACGGGCCGCACGCCCATGTGGTGGTAGGTGGCGGGCGGGGCATCGTCGGCCGTCAGCCGCATCCGCTTGGGGCCGAACTCGATGTCGTGATCGCCGATCGTGACCTGCATGGGGGTTCCTTCCGTGGCCGGTGGGCCTGGTCGAGGGGACGACGCGCGAGGCGTAGACATCTGTCTACAGCGTGCTCAACCGCGACTGTAGACGATCGTCTACAGTGGCGTCCATGGATCTCCCCGAATCGGATCGCCCCGTCGGACGAGACGCAGTACGCCGCGCCGTTCTGGGCACCGCCCGCCGGATCTTCGCGGCCCGCGGGCCGCGGGCGCCCCTGCGGCTGGTGGCCGAGGCCGCGGGGGTGAACCTCGGTCTCATCCACCGACACATCGGGAACAAGGACGACCTGTTGTCGGCGGTACTCGAGGACGGCCTGCGGCACGGCACCGCCCGGGTGGGAGACCACGACGATGCCGGCCGGGCCGTCCACTCCATGCTCACCGGAGCCGTCGAGAACCCGGATTTCAGCCGCCTGTTGGTGTGGCTGTCCCTGGATCCGGACGCCGTGTCGCAGCCGCTGATCGACGCCTCGGTCCGGCCCGCCGGCGCGGTGTCCCGCATGACCGATCCCCCGCCGGCCGGCGAACTGCATCTCGCGCTCGCCCTCACGGTGATCTATGCCTGGCCGGTTCTGCGCGACCAGATCCTTGACGTCCTGGACGTCGGAGCCGCCGACCGCGAGGGCGTCGACACGCGGATGGCGGAACTCCTGTCCGAGGTGGTCACGGGCCGGGGAGCCGGGGAAGGACGATGACGACGACGAGGGCCTGCTGCGCACCGGGCGCCCCGCCCCCTCCCGACGGGCCGAACCTGCGGGGCCCGCGGTCCCCGGGCCGTGGAGCCGACCGTCCCCGCCGGCAGGTCCTGATTCCCGGCGGGACGTCGGTGATGGGCGACCACTTCGACGAGGGGTACCCCGACGACGGGGAGCTACCCCTGCACGAGGTGAGCCTGCGCTCGTTCCGGATGGACGAGTGCGCCGTCACCAACGCCCAGTTCGCCAGGTTCTGCAAGGACACCGGGTACGTGACCGACGCGGAGGTCCTCGGCGTCTCGCCGGTGTTCCATCTCGCCGTGGAGGCCGACCCGGCCGACGTCCTCCACCACCTGGATTCCACGCCGTGGTGGGTGGCCGTGCGGGGAGCCGACTGGCGCCACCCCGGCGGGCGCCGGTCCTCGATCACCGCTGTGCAGAACCACCCGGTCGTGCACGTGTCCTGGAACGACGCGACGGCCTACTGCGAATGGGCGGGGGCCCGCCTGCCCACCGAGGCGGAGTGGGAGTACGCGGCACGGGGCGGCCTCGCCGGGGCCCGCTTCCCGTGGGGCGACGAGCTGACCCCGCGTGGTCGGTGGGGTCTCAATGTGTGGCAGGGACGGTTCCCCTCCCACAACACGCTCGACGACGGCCACCTGACGACCGCCCCGGTACGCGCGTTCCGGCCGAACGGATACGGCCTGCACCAGATGGTCGGCAACGTGTGGGAATGGTGCGCCGACGTGTTCGACCCCGGCTACTACGCGGTCTCGCCCCGAGAGGATCCCCGCGGTCCGCGCCCCGACGGGAGCCCGGGCGACGAGACGTGGCGCGTGATGCGGGGAGGTTCCTACCTGTGCCACGAGTCATACTGCCACCGATACCGGGTGGCGGCCCGGTCCGCGAACACCGCCGGTTCAGCTACTGCCAACCTCGGCTTCCGGTGCGTCCGCGACGTGTGACTCCCCTGGTCCGACACCGGCCCGAAGCGCGGCCTCGACCATGTCGTAGAGATGGGCGACGACCTTGTCGAAGTCGGCGTTGACCACGGTGTTCCGCGCGTCCCGGCGGTCCTCGTAGACCGCGAGCGTACCGGTGAACATCTGGGTGGCCAGGTCGATGCGCTCGAACGCCACCCGTCGCGGCAGGTGGGAGAGCACATCGATGAGGCGCACCACCACGTCGTCGGTCGCGGTGCGCAACTGCGCCTCCGGGATCCCGGGGGCCATGACCGGCCCGACCCGCTGCAGGAACCGTGCGTAATAGGTGGACTCGGGCTGGGACCGGAGCAGCTCGACGATCGGCTCGAACAGCACCCGCACGAGAGCCGCGAGGTCGGTGCCCAGGCCCTGCTCGTCGATCTCCGCCAACCGCTGCCGGCGATCGACGTCGAGGGCGGTCAGCCGGCGCCGCAGCACCTGCAGGATGAGACCGTCGCGGCTGCCGAAGTGGTACTGCACCGCGGAGTTGTTGCGTTGTCCGGCGGCGGTGGCGACGTCGCGCATCGAGACACGGTCCAGACCGCGCTCGCTGATCAGTTGCTCGGCGATCTCGAGCATCGCCGTCTTGGCGTCCCTCGCCTGGGCGGCTCCCTCGACCGAGGGTTCACTCGTCGGGTCCATCGGGCCCCTTTCCTCCGCCTTGATTGAACAGTGCCCATACCGCCGCCGGACCGGGCCGGTCGGCGTCGATCAGATCTTGGCCGCTCCGGGGCTCCACTTGCGGCCGGCGGCCTCGCCCAGCTGGTTGAAGCTCAGCACCGTGAGGAACAGGACGATGGCGGGAATCCCCACCAGTCCGGGGTACCTTTCGAAATCGGACTGACCGGCGCTGATCATGTTGCCCCACGTCGGTTCGGGCCGAGGAATGCTCAGCCCCAGGTAGCTCAGCGAGGCCTCCGCGACGATCAGCACCGCCACGAGCATGAAACTGTAGGACAGCACCGGCGCCACGATGTTGGGGGCCACCTCGCGCAGCATGATGCGGGTCTCGCCCGCGCCGAGCGACCGGGCGGCGGTGACGAACTCGCGGCCGGCGAAGCTCATCGCGTTGGCGCGGACGAGCCGTGCGTACGACGGCACCACCATGATCCCCAGCGCCAGGGTGACGTTGAGCAGCGTCGGGTCGAGGACCGTGACGATCGCGATGAGCAGAATGAGCGACGGGAACGCCAGCAGGACGTCGCTGATGATGGAGACGAGCCTGTCGACCCAGCCGCCCTTGTAGCCGGCCACCAGGCCCAGCGCGCCGCCGATGAGGGCGCCGATGACGACACCGCCGATGCCCACCACGATGGAGACCCGGGCGCCGTAGAGCAGGCCGCCGAGGATGTCGAGGCCCTGCCGGTCGGTGCCCAGGGGATGCGCCGTGAGCAGATCCGGCGGCAGCAGGGAGCGGGTCGTCAGCGCGAACTGCGGGTCGCGCGCCTCGGCCAGCGGCAGGAAGTCGACGATCAACGCGCCGAGAACGATGAGGGCGGTCCACCCGAGGGCGAGCAGGGTGCCGACCGCGGAGAGCTTCGGCAGGCGCAGCTTGCGCCGGGCGGGCGCCTCCGCGGCGATGGTCGCGGTCGCGGTCGAGGCGACGGTCGCGGTGCCGACGGACGCGTCGGTGGAACGGGTGGGGTCGTTGTCAGCCACGGCGGATCCTCGGGTCGATGAGTGCATAGGTGACGTCGACGGTCATGTTGACCACGACGTAGAAGACGGCGATGACGATCACACCGCCGAGCACCACGGGCAGATTGTCGTTCTGGACGGCGTCGACGATCATGCTGCCCATCCCGGGCAGGTTGAACAGCCGCTCGACGACCACCGTCCCGCCGATGAGGCGACCGAGGCTGATGCCGGCGAGAGTGATGATCGAGACCGTCGACGGCCGCAGGGCCTCCTTGACCAGGACGTGGCCGGTCGGCATGCCCTTCGCGCGCGAGGACAGGACGAAGTCCTGCTGCAGGGTCGAGATCATGTCGGTTCGCAGGACGCGGGTGAAGATCGCGACCTCCATCAGCGCGAGGGTGAGCGCGGGCAGCATGATGCTGCGCAGGTTCTCCCCCAGCCCCTCGGCCAGCGGCGCGTAGCCCTGGCGGGGGAACTCGGGCAGGAACAGAGCGATCACCGCGATCACCCCGCCCACCGCGAGACCGGCGATGAGAGACCGGCCCCAGGTGACGCCGGGCGCCCCGCGCCCGCCCCGACGGCCCAGCGGCGACAGCGCCACCACCAGCCCGATCACGACGGCCGCGCCGAGGATGAGCTGCTGCGCGAAGGAGTGGTTGAACACCAGCAGGTAGATCAGCAGCAGGCCGGCCACGAAGCTGGGCACCGAGATGAACGCGAACGCCACGACCGAGGCGACCTGGTCGAACACCCCACCACGGCGGTAGGCCGACCACACCGCCACCGGGACCGCGATCGCCAGCGACAGGATGATCGACAGGAACGCCAGCTGGATGGTGACCGGCAGCGCGTTGCCGATCATCTCGGTGACCGGCTGGTTGGGCGGGATGAGCGAGTTGCCCAGGTCAGCGGAGGCCATGCTGCCGACCCATTCCGCGAACCGGGTGGTGACCGGGTCGTCGAGACCCAGCTCCTCCCGGGCCGCCTGGTATTGCTCCGCTGTCGCGCCCGGCCCCACGGCGGATGCCGCGGAGTCGCCGGGAACGGCCTCCATCAGGAAGAACGCGCCGATGGTCGCGAGTACGACGACGACGACCGCGTGCAGAGCGCGTTCGCCAATGAACCTGAGCACGTGGGGAGACCCCTTCGTTTGAGTCACCGCCTGAGGCGGCTTCTTAATCACCTTGACGTGGACACCCTATGCCGTGATACTCATCACAGCAACACGTTCTAAGTAGTTGTCTTAGATCCCCGTCCGAGACACCAACCCAGGAGGCAGCCATCGCCGCCGCAGCACCCAGCGGACACGGGCCTTCGGACCCCGACCTGCTGCTCGAGGTCCGCGACCTGCGCACCCACATCGACACCCCCGACGGTCGCATCACGCCCGTCGACGGGGTGAACATCTCCCTGCGCCGCGGCGAGACGATCGGCATCGTGGGCGAGTCCGGCTCGGGCAAGTCGATGCTCGTCCGGTCGATCATGGGCATCGCGCCGACCACCGCCCGCGTCGATCAGGGCTCCACGGTCCGCTTCGACGGCCGGGACGTCCTGTCCCTGTCCCAGCGCGAGGCGCAGAGGTTCTGGGGCCGCGAGATCGCCATGGTGTTCCAGGACCCGCTGACCTCGCTCAACCCGATCCGGACCATCGGCCGCCAGATCACCGACCCGCTGCGCCACCACCTGGGACTGAGCCGCCGCGAGGCCACCGACCACGCGGTCGAGCTGCTGACCCGGGTGCGCATCCCCTCACCGCGCGCCCGGCTCTCCGAGTACCCGCACCAGCTCTCCGGCGGCATGCGCCAGCGGGTCGGCATCGCGATCGCCCTGTCCTGCTCGCCCAAGCTCCTCATCGCCGACGAGCCCACGACCGCGCTCGACGTGACGGTGCAGCACGAGATCCTCGACCTGCTGCACGGGCTGCAGGCCGATTCGGACATGGCGATGATCCTCGTCAGCCACGACCTCGCGGTGGTCTCGCAGCACACCGACAGGATCGGGGTCATGTACGCCGGACGGTTCCTCGAGGTGGGCGACACCCGGGCCCTGCTCGACGAGCCCGCACACCCGTACACCGGGGCGCTACTGGACTCGATCCCCCGACCGGACCTGCCCCCGCACACGCGGCTGACGGTGATCGAGGGTCGCCCGCCGAACCTGCGGGAGATGCCCGCCGGCTGCCGGTTCGCACCCCGTTGCCCGCGTGTGGCCGACGACTGCCTCGCCGTGGACCCGCCGCTCGAGGACCTGGCGACGGCACCCGACGTGACACCGCGGTTCGCCGTCCCCATCGCTGAAATCCACCGCGCCGCGTGCCATCACCCGCTCGTCCCCGCCACTTCCAGCTCCACCAGCGAGGCATCATGACCGTCCCCTCCCCCCACCTCACCGGTTCGGCCGAGCCGGAGAACGCGGGCCCTCCGGCCGATGCCGACGTCGTCGTCGACGAGCACGGGGCCGACAAACTCGTCGTCGACCACGTGACCGTCGAGTACCACACCCGCAAGGGCACGGTCCACGCCGTCTCGGACGTCTCCCTCACGGTCCCCCGCGGCTCCACACTGGCCCTGGTCGGCGAGTCCGGCTGTGGAAAGTCCAGCCTCGGCCGGGCGATGCTGCAGCTGCCCCGCCCGAACTCCGGGCGCGTGATGGTCGACGACACGGACCTGTGCTCGCTGTCCGGGGCGGCCCTGACCCGGGCCCGCAAGATGATCCAGATGGTCTTCCAGGACCCCGTGTCCTCCCTCAACCCGCGCCGCAGGGTCCGCGACATCGTGGCCGAGGGCCTCGAGATCCAGGGCGTCGACGGTGGACGCGAGGAGATCCGTCGCCGCGTCGACTCCGCCCTCGAGGCCGTCGGACTGGACCCCGAGCACGCCGGCGGCCGCCGCCCGTCGGAGTTCTCCGGCGGGCAGTGCCAGCGCATCGCCCTGGCCCGCGCACTCGTCCTGGAGCCCGAGGTGCTTGTGTGCGACGAGCCGGTCTCGGCCCTCGACGTCTCCGTGCAGGCACAGATCCTCAACCTCCTCGAGGAGATGAAGGAGCGCTACCGCCTGACGATGATCTTCATCTCCCACGACCTGTCGGTGGTGCACAACATCGCCGACCGCGTGGCGGTGATGTACCTCGGCACCGTCTGCGAGGTCGCCGACACCGAGTCGCTGTACCGGGCCCCGGCCCACCCGTACACGATGCTGCTCATCTCGTCCGCGCCCACGCTCGGCGGCACGCTCGCCGACACGCTCGGCGAGGACTCCATCACCGCGACCAGCTCCGAGCTGCCCTCGCCCCTGAACCCCCCATCCGGATGCAGATTCCGAACCCGGTGCCCACTGGCCACCGACATCTGCGCCACCGAACGCCCCCCGTTGGTCGACATCGCACCCGGCCACCAGGTCGCGTGCCACCACCCTCTCCAGGAGAATCGATGAAGCGCACCACCAGCGCCATGGCCGTCCTCGCGGCCGCCGCCCTGACCCTGTCCGCCTGCGGCGGCGGGGAGGAGTCCACCTCCGCCTCCGGCGGCGCCGAGGGCCAGGCCCCCGACCAGTCCGAGCGGTGCACCGAGGACCGGGCCGGCGGCGAGATCACCGTGGGCGAGTTCTCCATGCTCCCGTCCTTCGCGCCCGGCCAGGGCCAGTACGGTGTCCGCGGCGGCGCGCAGTCGGCGGCCGTCTACGACCGGCTCATGGTGTGGAACCCCGAGGCCGAGGAGTTCGAGCCCAAGCTCGCCGAGTCCCTCGAGGCCAACGACGACAACACCGTGTGGACCCTCACCCTGCGTGATGGCGTCACCTTCTCCAACGGCGACCCGCTCACCGCGGAGGACGTCGCGTTCACCGTCGGCCTGCACAAGGACCCCGCCACCCGGTCGGTCGCCATGACCGACGCGATGGAGATCTCCGAGACCCGCGTGGTCGACCCCCTCACCGTCGAGTTCACGCTCGCCCGGCCGTGGGCCGGTTTCCCCGTCGCGCTCGCCGGCACCATCGGCGAGGTCATCCCCAAGAACGCCTACGAGGCCGCCGACCCGCAGGACTGGGCCCGCAACCCGATCGGCGCCGGCGCCTTCACGGTCGGCAACTACATCCCCGACCAGGAGACCGTCCTGGAGCCCAACCCGGACTACTACGGCGGCCCCGTCTGCCCGACCCTGAAGTTCATCCGCATCCCCGGCTCCCAGGGCACCTACGACGCGTTCCAGACCGGTGAGCTCCAGGTGGGCTTCCTGCGCGGCGCCAAGTTCGTCAACATGGCCACGGCCGACGACGTCCGCGGCTTCGAGGAGATCATCAGCTCCGGCTCGGTCATCAACATGAACTCCGGCAAGGCCGGCTACGACGGCGTCCTCACCGACGTCCGCGCCCGCCAGGCCGTCGCCGCCGCCATGGACCGCGATCTGTGGAACCAGCGCCTGTACGACGGCGAGGGTCAGCCGACCTCCGCCCTGGTCGCCGAGTCCTCCCGCCTGTACGACGGCCAGGAGGGCCCGACGTACGACGTCGAGCGTGCGAAGTCGCTCGTGGAGGAGCTCAAGGCCGACCGCCCCGACTGGGACGGCTCCCTGCGGATGCTCATCTCCGACGGCCCCGAGAACATCGAGGCCGGCGTGGTCGCCAAGGCGCTTCTGGACGCGGCCGGGTTCAACGTCCAGATCGAGAACGCCCCGGTCTCCCAGGTCACCGCGCGTCAGTTCACCGGTGACTACGAGATCGTGATCGGCGGCCTGGCCACCTCGGACGCAGACCCGGCGTCCACGTTCGCCAGCGCGTTCACCCCGACCGGCGCGACCAACCTCACGGGCATCGACGACCCCGAGCTCACCGCCGCGGTCAACGAGCTCAAGGCCGCCGCCGACCTCGACGCCCAGAAGGAGGCGATGACCCGCCTGCAGGAGGTCTTCAACGAGGTGCAGCCGTTCACCGTGATGGCCAACGCCGAGCAGTACGTGGCCGTCTCCGACACGGTCGGCGGACTCACCCCGACCCTGTCCTCGACCGTCCTGTACGACGGGGCGTTCGTGAAGGAGTGATCACTCCCCCGCGGTCCTGACGGGCCGCGCCCGAACCACACAGACGTGCCCCGGGCTCCCGCCCACCGGTGAGAGCCCGGGGCATCTCTGTGCCGGAAACACCCACGCGGCGAGCCGACCGGCCCGCCGCCCCTCACGATCAGGAGAACAGATGACCCGCGCCACCAGCGCCCTGGCCGTCCTCGCCGCGACCACCCTCGCGCTCACCGCATGCGGAGGCGGCGGAGCCGACACCACCGCCTCGGCCTCCGGCGCCACCGCCCCGGACCAGTCCGAGCGCTGCACCGCCGACCGCGTCGGCGGCATCATCACCATGGGCGAGTACGCGATGCTCCCCTCGTTCGCGCCCGGCCAGGGCCAGTTCGGTGTCCGCGGGGCCACCGAGTCCGCGGCCATCTACGACCGCCTCATGCGGTGGAACTCCGAGGCCGCCGAGTTCGAGCCCAAGCTGGCCGAGTCGCTCGAGGCGAATGACGACAACACCGTGTGGACGCTCACGCTCCGCGACGGCGTCACCTTCTCCAACGGCGATCCGCTCACCGCCGAGGACGTCGCGTTCACGATCGACCTCCACAAGGACCCGAAGACCGTCTCCAACGCGATGACCGACGCGATGCAGGTGGAGCAGGCCCGCGTGGTGGACCCGCTGACCGTCGAGTTCACGCTGACCGAGCCGTGGGCCGGCTTCCCGATCCTCCTGGCCGGGACCGCGGGCGAGGTGATCCCCAAGGACGCCTACGAGGCCGCGGACCCCGCCCAGTGGGCCCGCAACCCGATCGGTGCCGGCGCGTTCACGGTCTCCGAGTACATCCCGGACCAGGAGCTGGTGCTGGAACCCAACCCGGATTACTACGGCGGGCCCGTCTGCCCCACCCTCGAGTTCATCCGTATCCCCGGCTCCCAGGGCACCTACGAGGCGTTCCAGACCGGCGAGGTCCAGGTCGGGTTCCTGCGGGGCGCCAAGACCGTCACCGCCGCCCAGGACGCCGGCGACCGGGGTTTCGAGACCATCACCAGCGCCGGCTCCATCGTCAACCTCAACGCCGGTAACGCCGGATACGAGGGCGTCCTCACCGACGAGCGGGCCCGTCAGGCGTTCGCCATGGCGCTCGACCGGGAGCTCATCGATCAGCGCCTCACCGGCGGTCTCGGCCAGCCCACGTCCGCCATCATCGCGGAGTCCTCACGCTTCTACGACGGGCAGCAGGGCCCCGAGTTCGACGTCGAGCAGGCCACCGCTCTCATCGACGAGGTCAAGGCCGACCGTCCGGACTGGAACGGCGAGCTCACCCTGCTCGTGGCGGACAGCCCGGAGAACATGGAGTCCGGCGTGGCGGTGAAGGCGCTGCTCGACGCGGCGGGCTTCAACGTCACCATCCAGAGCCAGCCGGTCGCGCAGGTCGTGGCCCGCCAGTTCACCGGCGACTACGAGGCCGTCATCGGCGGGCTGTCCCCCTCGGACGCCGACCCGGCCTCCACCTTCGCCAGCGCCATGACCCCCGGTGGCTCACTCAACATCCCGGGCGTCGACGACCCCGAGCTCACGAAGGCCGTGACCGCGTTCAAGGCCGCAGGCGACCTCGAGGCGCAGAAGGCCGCGGCGACCGACCTGCAGGAGGTCTACAACCGGGTCGTGCCGTTCGCCGTGATGGCCAATGCGCAGGAGTACGTGGTGGTCGACGACTCCGTCAAGGGCGTCTCGCCGAGCCTCTACTCCACGATGTTCTTCGACGGGGCGTTCGTCCAGGAGTAATCGCGCGGCCCGCCCGCCTCTCGAACACCGACGGCCCCGGATCCCGGAGACATCTCCACGGGATCCGGGGCCGTCGGCTGTCCGGGGTGGGGCGAGGCGGGGTGGGGCGGGCGGGCCAGGCGGACAGCAGCCTCGCCGCTCACAGCCGCGCCGCTCACAGCCGCGCCCCAACGTGGCGTCTCGCGCGCACCGCAGGGTGGGCGAGACGCCACGGCCAGGAGCGGCTGGTGAGATCCCGTGCATCTCCGGGAGCGAGACGCCATGCCAGGGGGCGGCTGCGCCGAAATGGGCGCACTGCGGCGAACGCGAGAAGCCAACCCCGAGCGCGGGAAGCCAACACCGACCGCGAGACGCCAGGCGCGGGAGCAGATGCCAGGCGTGCCGGGAGCCCGGGAGCCCAGGAACCCAGGAACCCAGGAGCCCAGGAGGCCCGGACGCGGGCCAGCTCAGGCCACTCGTCTGGCCGGGCCCGTCACCACCCGTCGTACCCCGGCGCCACGGTGGCCCACGGCGCGGCCGCCTCGAGCTGCCCCGACAGCCGCAGCAGCAGGTCCTCGCGGCCGTAGTCGGCGACCAGCTGCAGGCCCACGGGCAACCCGCGGGCGTCCGCGGCCAGCGGCAGGGAGATGCCCGGCTGCCCGGAGAGGTTGAACATGCTCGTGCACACCGAGAACGCCGAGGACCGCGTCCACATCGCCTCCGGGTCGGTCGGGTCCAGGAAGCCCAGCTCCGGGGTGGTGGACGGCAGCGTCGGCAGCATCAGCACGTCCACGCCATCGGGCCCGAACAGTTCGGCCACGCGCCAGCCGGTCCGGGTGGCGGTCTGCAGGGCCCGCGCGACGTCGGGGGCCGTGTGGGTCATCGCGTTGTCGAGGATCACCCGGGTCCAGGGCTCGATGTCGTCGTCGTCGAGGTCTCTTCCCAGTGCGGCGAGGCGCGCGTCGATGGTGGCCCGCAGCTGGGCGCCCATGATGGCGCCGACGGCCGACATCCCCTCCAGCACGTCGACGTCCAACTCCACCTCGCGCACGTCGTGGCCGAGCCCGGCGAGCAGCCCGGCGGTGTGATCGACCGCGGCGCTGCAGGCGGGGTCGGTGGGGAACGGTCCGGGCGCGACGCGCAGCATGCCGATGCGCAGGCGGCCGGGGTCGGCGCCGACCTCGTCGAGGAACGGGCGCGGCGGGGTGGGCGCACCGTAGGAGTCGCCGGGGCGGTGGCCGGCGACGGCGTCGAGCAGCGCGGCGCTGTCGCGGACGGTGGTGGTCAGGGCGTGGTGGTAGGACAGCGGCGACGAGAGGGCGTCGGGGTGCGGCCACGTCGGTACGCGCCCGCGGCTGGGCTTGAGGCCCACCAGGCCGCACATCGCGGCGGGAATGCGGATGGAGCCGCCGCCGTCGGTGCCGTGCGCGACCGGCACCATGCCCGAGGCGACGGCCGCCGCCGATCCGCCGCTCGACCCGCCCGTCGAGTACCCGGTGTCCCAGGGGTTGCGGCACGGGCCGTGCAGCAGCGACTCGGTGGTGGTCGACTTGCCCATCTCGGGCACGTTCGTCGTGCCGAGCACCACCATCCCGGCCGCCTTGTAGCGCTGCACGACGGTGCTGTCCACGGTCGCCACGACGTCGGCGAGCAGCCGGGAGCCGTCGGCGGCGGGCAGCCCGGCGACGTCGGTGCCGAGCGCCTTGATGACGATCGGTACCCCGCGCAGCGGGCCGTCGGGCAGTCCGGCCTCCACCTCGGCGCGCGCGACGTCGAACCGGGTGGAGACCATCGCGTTGAGCTCGGGGTCGAGCCGCTCGATACGGGCGATCGCGGTCTCGAGCACCTCGGCGGCGCTGGTGGCACCGGCGCGGATGTCGGCGGCCAGGGCGAGCGCGTCGCGGGTCGGGGTGGGGGTGTCGGTCACGGGGTGGCCTCTCGTGGGCGTGGGGATGGTGGGACGACGGTGATGATGGTGACGACGGCGACGACGACGGCGACGACGGCGACGACGACGACGAGGTCAGCCCCAGCGGGACTGGCCGCCGTCCAACGGGATGGTCGCACCGCTCAGATACGAGGCCTCGCCGGAGCACAGCCAGGCGACGGGGCGGCCGATGTCGGCGAGGGGGTCGCCTACCCGGCCGGCGGGGATGCCGGCGACGAACTCGGCGGCCTCCTCCGGGTTGTTCTCCATCCACCAGTCGAGCCCGGGGCTGTGGGCGTGGGGGGCCACGTTGAGCGCGCGGATGCCCTCGGCGGCCCACTCGTAGGCGGCGGCGCGGGTGAGGGCGCGGACGGCTTCCTTCACTGCGGAGTAGATGCCGTAGTTGGCGGCGTCCCAGCGCACGGCGGCGGAGGTGACGAGGTTGATGATCGTGCCGCCGCCGCGCTTCGCCATCTCGGGCCGGGCGAGCTTCATCAGGGTCAGCGAGACGCGGGGGCCGCCCTCGAAGGCCTTGCGGAAGTCGTCGTCGGGGTAGTCGGACAGCGGCAGGGGCATGGCCATGTTGGCGTTGTTGACGAGGATGTCCACCCCGCCGAGGCGCTCTACGGCTGTGGCGATGATCTGTTCCGGTGCGCCGTCGGTGACGATGTCGGCGGCGAGGCACTCGGCGGTGCCGCCGGCGGAGCGGATCTCCTCGGCGACGCGTTCGAGCTTGTGAATCCTGCGACCGACCAGCAGGACCGCCGCGCCGGATTCGGCGAGGCCGAGCGAGATGCCGCGGCCGACGCCCTGTCCTCCGCCCGTGACGATCGCGACCTTGCCGGCCAGGCGGTTGTCGCGGTCGGCGCCGGGCTGTGCGGCGTCGCCCGCCTGGCCACCGCTCGCGGCGGGCGTGTTCTGGGTGTTCTCGGTCATGGGGTCCTCCGTGGTTGATCCGGATGTCGGTGGGCGGCGATCACGCCGTGATGATGGTGAGCAGGCCGGCGATCACCACGAGGGCGATCACGGCCGAGCGGAACACGTGGGTGGGCAGACGTGTGGCGATCGCGATGCCGAGCTGGTTGAACGCCACTCCGACGACGACGCAGGCCGCGAGCATGGGCGTCAGTTCCCGCAGGTCGACGTCCGTGCCCGCCCACAACAGCGCCAGGGACACGATGCTGGTGACGACGAAGTAACCGGCGAGGTCGGCGATGAAACTCAGCGGGGGCAGCCTGGCGCGGCTGAGTAGCAGCACCACGGGCGGCCCGTTGAGTGAGGTGGTGGTGGAGAAGAAGCCGCCGATCGCGCCTGTGACCGCGGTGAGCCGGGCCGACGGCGGGCGCGCGACGCGTGCGGTCGGGAGAGCCATGGCCAGCCCACACAGCATGGTGATGACCCCCGCCGCCGGTTTGAGGTGCTCTTCGGGCAGCATGCTCACGGTCTGCACGCCCAGCCAGGCACCCGGGAGACTCGCCCCGCCGAGGATGGCGACGCGTCGCCACTCGATGTGCTGGCGGAGTTGGTAGGTGACGCCCACCCTCGTCACCAACGCCACCACGAGATTGACCACGACCGTCTCGGTCAGGCCGATGCCCGCCATGAGCATGAACGGGGTCGCCATGAGCGACGTGCCGAATCCGGTCATCCCTCCTATGACCGAGGCCACTGCCACGCACACGGCTGCGACCCAGATCAGCTCCATGACGGTCCGTCCGACCTCCTACCGGCGCCCGGTGCTGCTACTCGGCGCTCGACGGCGCGAGGTGGTTGTCGTTGAGCTGGAAGCTGGGCACGTCCTTGAGGTTGATCATCGCCTCGTAGGTGCGCTTGTAGCCGGTCTTCGTGATCATCCAGCGCCCGTCGATGCGGGCGTAGGCGTCGGAGTAGAACGCGCTGCCGAAGATCATCGTGTCGAAGGCGGGGACGATCACCCGGTCCTGCAGGTACCAGCGGCCGGTGGCGGTGTCGCCGTCGACCTCGATCTCCGGGTGGTGGGCCTGGTGCTCGGTGATGACGTCGTTCGTCATCTGCCCCTGTAGTCCGGTGACCACCTCGTCGCGGCCGGTGTAGGACAGGCGCTTACCGTAGGACGCGGTGACGTCGGGCGCGAGCGTCTGGGCGAGCTCGTCCCACAGCCGCAGGTCGACGCAGCGGAGGTAGCGGTACTTGAGTGACTTGATGGCGTCGATGTCGTCGCGGCGGTCGGGAGTGCTCATCGCGGGCCTTTCGCAGAGGGTCGGGGCGCGCGTGTCGCGCGCACAGCAGCGACTGTAGTCAATTGTGTACAGTTCGGGAATGGAAACCGGGAAGAATGCCGTCGGAGGCGCGCCAGGCGCCCCGAACGGGGACGGCAGCCGTGGCGACGACAACCGTGGCGACGACGACAACCGCGACGACGACAACGTGGGCAGCCCGTCCCCCACACGCCCGACCGGCCGCGACGAGGTCCGCTCGGCGGTCATGCGGGAGGCCCGCAGGTTGCTGTCCGATCGCGGTCCGAACGTCCCGCTGCGCGATATCGCCGACGCGGCGCAGGTCAATCTCGGCCTGATCCACCGGCACATCGGGCGCAAGGACGCGCTGCTCACCGAGGTGATGCAGGATGCGGTGCGTTACGGTGCCGCCCGCCTGGAGGACCTCGACGACGCCGGTGAGGCCGCGCGCGGGATGCTGCTCGGGGCCTCGTCGCACCCGGAGATCAGCCGGCTGCTCGCGTGGCTGGCCCTGGACCGCGAGGCGGCGTTCCCGCCGATGCTCGACCCGTCGCAGCGTCCGGCGGCCGCGTTGCGGCGGATGACCTCTCCCCCGCCCGCCGGCGACGTCGAGCTGCTGTTGGTCTTCACCGCCGTGTACGCCTGGCCCGTTCTCCGGGGCGCGCTGCTCGACGCGCTGGACATCCCCGAGGCCGATCGCGAGGGCATCGACGAGCGGCTGGCGGATCTGCTGGCCCGCGTCATCACCGGCGACCGCTGAGGCCCCCGCCCGGCCCCTCAGCGGTCGGCAGCCCCGTCGGGTGTGGCGTGCCCGGCGGGGGCGGCGTGCTCGGCGGCGGGTGCCGGTTCGGTCGGCCCCTGGTCGAGGCGGAACGGCGGGTACTCGTCGCGCAGCAGCAGAACGTACGACGCGACCCGGTAGATCCAGCGGTTGAGGCCGACGTTCAGCGCGAACAGGCCCGGTAGGTAGCGCCCGGTGAACAGCAGGCCGATCGCGGCGATCAGCACCAGGAGTCCCAGCAGGGTGAAGCCGACGCTGGTGCCGTCGTTGTCGGTCGAGGCATCGACGGCCACCGCGCCACTGCCGGTGATGATGCCGACGATCAGCAGGTGCGGGATCACCAGTAGCCACCACTTGACCAGCACGAGACCTCGCGACAGACGTTCGGGGTAGACGACATCCAGGTCTGCGGGGTAGTCCGCCCGGCCCAGCGCGAAGGGCGGGTACCGGTCGGTGCCCAGGGTGGCGTACGCGTAGAAACCGACCCGCCAGTGCCAGCGCATCGCGCCCACGATGAAGGAGAACCACGAGCGCGGGTAGCGGCCGGTGAACAGGATCGCCAGGCCCGCTGCCACGGTGACCACGACCGCGGCGAAGCCCAGGATCGCCAGCACGATGTAGTGCGGAATGGCCAGCGCCCACTTGATCAGCCACAGTGCGCGGGAGACGCCCGGGTCCAGATGGCCGGTCAGCCGCAGCGGATCGGGGCCGGTCAACCGGCCCGTGACTTCAGCGCCCGCAGCGTCAGCGACGGCCGGGTGTCGACGCTCGACGTCGCGCCCCAGCCCGGCGGCGCCGAGCAGGATCAGCGGGATCCCCAGCACCAGACCGACGATCCCGGCGATCAGCGTGGCCGGGTTCGCGAATCCGAACAATTCGGTGTGGGCCCCCGCCTGCACGTCCACCCACACCGGGCGGCTGCCGTCGCTGTTCATCACGACGATCACCCAGTTCCCGGACCGCAGATCCACATTGAGGGTCTGCTGGGTGGAGCCGGTGACGGAACGCTCCCAGAACCGCTCGTCGGCGGGAGGGCCCGGCACCCGCGTCCCGGGGACCTCGTCGACATCGCCGTTCTCATCCGAGCGGGTCGACCAGTCCGTCGCGTCCATGCCGTAGCCGTCGGCCCACGGGTCGGTGCCGAACACGGCGTGGGGGACGTCCCGGAGATACTCGTCGACGGCGCCCGCGTCCGCGATTCCCAGGAACACGCGTTGTCCCGGGACGACGGGGGTGGCGCGGACCCGGACGCTGATCAGGTCCTCGAGATCGAACGCACCCGAGGAGGCGGCCTGGTCCTCGTCCAGGTCGAGGGTGAACGGCGCCGTGATGATCGCGTTGCCGACCGAGCGGAACTGCTCGGTCTGGGTGTAGGCGTATCGCCCGTCCCGTTGCGAGGCCTCGGCGACGGCGAGAAAAATGCCCGCAGCGCTCAGCGTCAGGCCCAGCGCCGTGAGCAGCACCCCGGCGACGAGCATGATCCAGTTGAGTGGACGGGTCCCCTGCCCGGATCTGGGCGGGGCCGTCGAGCCGGGGTTCGGATCGGAGTGGGACGGAGCGGGTTGCGGAGCACCCATGGCGGTTCCTCAGGAGTAGGTGTCACGACACTCGTCTGGATCGACGATGCCGTCGTAAAGATGACTATATCGTTATATTCGCAGTGTAACTGCGTCGATTGTGTGTTGATTTCCCGTCCGGCCTCGACCCCCTCCGCCGCACCCGGCGGTGGCCTAGGGTGACGGGGTGATCCGCCGCCTCGTCTCCCGCGCCTTCTGGTTCTTCAGCCGTTGGGAGTTGTCGACCCGACCGGCTCCGGATCGACCCACGGTGCTCTTGGGCGCACCGCACACGTCCAACTGGGATTTCGTGTTCATGCTCGGTATCGCCTGGCGACTGGGGATCGACATGCACTGGCTCGGCAAGGCCAGCCTCTTCACCGGGTGGCGTGGGCCGATCATGCGGGCGCTCGGTGGGGTTCCGGTCGATCGGGCGAACCCCGCCAGGGTCGTCGAGGACGTGGTCGGGCAGGTCCACGCGGGCGAGACGTTCGGCCTGGTCGTCGCCCCGGACGGCACCCGCGGCGGGCACACGCACTGGAAGTCGGGTTTCTACCGGATCGCCCGCGAGACCAGCATGCCGGTGACGCTGGGCTACGTCGATCGCAGCACCATGACGACCGGGCTGGGCCCGACGATCGATCTGACCGGCGACGTGGCCGCGGACATGGACAGGATCCGTGCCTTCTACGCGGACAAGGCCGGGTTCCATCCCTCAAAGCGGGTCGAGCCCCGTCTGGTCGACGAGCGCCGGGCGGCGGGCACGGATGCCGAGTTGCCGCAGGAGCAGCTCGACTGACGTCCGGACTGCTGTCGGGTTCCCGGGCGCGCTCGTCGGTGCGGGATACTGGCTCCATGGACGGCCTGCGCGTGACTCCGGGGCCCGGCGCGCCCCGTGGCCTCACGGTGCCGGCGGGAGACCTGGTCGAGCGCTTCTCGAGGTCGTCGGGCCCCGGCGGCCAGCACGTCAACACCGCCGATTCGCGCGTGCAGCTGAGCATCGACCTGGGCACCACGACGGCGTTGGACGAGGTCCAGCGCGAACGGGCCCTGCGCACCCTCGCCCCGAAACTGTCCGGCACGGTCCTCACCGTCAGCGTCGAGGAGAACAGGTCGCAGCGGCGCAACCGGGCGACGGCACGCCGGCGCCTCGGAGAGCTGTTGCGTGACGCGGTGGCGCCGCCGGTCGCCAGGCGTGCGACCCGACCCACCCGCGGTTCGCAGCGGCGACGTGTCCAGCATGAACGCCGCCGGGCCGAGATCAAGCGCAATCGAAGGCGCCCCGAACACGACTGATGCCCAGCCGTAGGTTAGGTCAGGTCAGGCCAGGCCCGTCGCGGGGAGCGAGACGAACCCCCGGGTGAACGGCGAGAGCGCCCGAACCGCCGAGTCCCGGTCGACCCCGACCATCGGGTGCGCGGCGTAGAGCTCCTCCACCGCGATGCGTGCCTGGAGCCGCGCGAAGTGCGAGCCGATGCAGAAGTGCGGGCCGCGGGCGAACCCGAGGTGCCCGCTGATCTCGCGCGTGATGTCGAGCTGCCCGGCGGTCGGACCGAACTCGCGCTCGTCGCGGTTGGCCGAGCCGTAGAGCATCATCACCTTCTCCCCCGCCGGGATCGTCGTCCCGCCGACGGTCACCTCGCGGGTGGTCGTCCGCGCGAGCGCCTGCACGCTCGACTCGAAGCGCAGGCACTCCGAGAGCGCGCCTGGGATCAGCCCGGGATCGGCCGCGAGCATCTCCCGCTGCCGCGGATGGGAGCCGAGCAGCGCGACGGTGTGCGAGATGAGGTTGCCGGTGGTGTCGTTGCCGCCGGCGACGATGACGAAGCAGAACCCGAGGATGTCCCAGTCGTCCAGCCGCTCGCCCTCGATCTCGGCCTGAGCCAGAGCGGAGATGAGGTCGTCACCCGGGTGGGCCCTCCGCTCGGCGATGAGTTCACCGAAGTAGGCGAACATCTCCGCCACCGCGTCCACCGCCCCGCCCTCGAGACCGGCCGGACGGAATCCCTCCTCCTGCAGGGTCGTCAGCGCACTGACCCACGGGCCGAACAGCGGGCGGTCCGCTGTCGGCAGGTCGAACAGGTGGGCCAGCACGAATGTCGGGATCTGCGCACTGAAGTCGCGGTGGAGATCGACCACCTCGTCGTCGTCGTACCTCTCGGCCATCTCCGCCAGCCGCCCACGGACGAAGTCGCGGATCCGCGGCTCGGTGGCGGCGACGCGCTTCGGGGAGAACGCCTTGGCCAGCAGCCGCCGCTTCCCGGAGTGCTCGGGCGGGTCCATCATGACGATGGTCGGGGCCAGCCCCAGCTTCTCGATCTCGTCGCGGTAGAAGGTCAGCCCGCTGGCGGAGGAGAACGTCCCGGGATCGCACACGGCGGCGTCGACGTCGGCGTAGCGGGACAGCGCCCAGAAGTCGGGGTGGGCGGTGGTGCCGTCGCCGCGGTGATGGTGCACCGGATCGGTCTCGCGCAGCAGCCGGTAGCCCGGGTAGGGGTCGGCGAGGTGCGCGGGGTCGAACGGGTTGAACGTGGGGGCCGTCGCCGGCTGCTGAGGCATGGCGGGCTGGGTCATGGCGCCATTTAACACGGACTGTTAAACAATGGGAAGGGCCCCTCTAGACTCGAGCGCGTGCCCCGCCCCACCACACCCCGCGCCACCGCCACCCGGGACGCCCTCTACCTCGCCGGGCTGCGCCGCTTCGCCTCGGACGGCTGGCGGACGGCACGGGTCCGCGACATCGTCGCCGATGCCGGCCAGGGCAACGACTCGGCGATCAACTACCACTTCGGCGGCCGCGCGGGACTGCTCCGGGAGGTCCTGGACCGCGGCGTCCTGCGGATGGAGGCCGAGCGACGCGCGGACCTGCGAACGTGGGTGTCGTCGCCTCCCGACCTCGCCGAGATCGTGCGGGCGGTGGTGTCCCCGTTGGCGGACCTGTTGGACGACGACGAGGGCCGCTGGACGCTCCGGGTGATCGGCCAGCTGGGAGCGCTCGCGGAGGTGGGCCGGACGGTCAGCACCGGACCGGTCGCGGACACCGCACTGCAGGATCAGCTGGAGATGCTGGTCGCGGCCGCGACGGCGGCGTGCGGCCCGGACCTGGCCCGCCACCGGGTCCGGCAGTTCATCGTCATGCTCACCGCCGAACTCGCGGCGCGGGCCTGCGATCCCCCGGAGGTCGGCCCCCCGCACGGCACCTACGTGGCGGACCTGATCGACGGGTTCGCGCGAGGGCTCGCGCGGCCCGCGCCCCGCCCCTGAAGGACACCTCCAAGCCCCCCACCAGGCGTTATATCGTCTTGATCTCAGACCTTGCGCCACCGGGCGGCACCAGTAGCGTGGAGGTATGAGCACTTCCGAGATGATCACGTCCCATCCGAATCCGACCGACGGCCTCGACGTGCACCTGCTCTCCGAGGCCATCGACGCGGCCGCGTCCTGCGCCACCACCTGCACGTCGTGCGCCGACGCGTGTCTCGCCGAGGAGTCCGTCGCCGACCTGCGCGACTGCATCCGCACCGACCTCGACTGCGCGGATGTCTGCGCCGCCACCGCCGCCCTGCTGAGCCGCCGGACCGGCAGCAACCTCGAGGTCGTCAAGGCGCAACTGACGGCGTGCCGGACGGCCTGCGCCGCCTGCGCCGACGACTGCGAGCAGCACGCCGAGATGCACGAGCATTGCAAGCACTGCGCCCGGGCCTGCCGCCGCTGCGAGAAGGCCTGCGCCGATCTGCTCGCCGCGATCGGCTGAGCTCACGATCAACAGCGCCCCCGGGTGGCAGCCGCGCGAGCCGTCTGGACCGGCGGCCACTTCCAGCCTCCCTGTTCGCAGGCCACGTCATCCGAGATCGTGAGGTAACGCTTACCAAACTCTTGGCGATGGTACTGCTGGGAGAAGGGGTGGTGAGTGTCTCCCGCAGTCGCACAGAGCCGATCCGCGGCGGTGCCTTGCCGAGGGAGACACGATGGTCGGCTTCAGGCGGTCCAGACACGGAGATCGCCGCCCTGTCGGAGACGACGCCGCCACCCGGCAGGCCCCTTCCCCGGCTCACGGCATCACAAAAGGCGCTCCGCGCCCGGCCTCCCCTCCGGGGCTCGGCTGGGCCGTCCTGGGTGTGGCGCTCCTCCTCGGCCTGTTCTTCCTGGTGCCGCTGGGCCTGGAACGATCGGCTGCGGTGGTTCCGACCACATCCGCCGACCCCGTCCCGCAGACTCCCGGGCCGCAGACCTGGGTCCTGTCGTCGACCGTCGCCGATCCGGGCCCGAACGCCGGTGACTCCGAGGCCGAGCGCGACCCGAAGGGCGCCCGCGCCACCGGAGACGACCGGGGTGGCGTCGGCGACGGCGACAGCGACGATTCGGCGTCCGTGATCATCCGGGTCCCCGACGCCGGCCCGACCCCTGAACCCGGGGCCGTCTCGGCGACCACCACGGCGCAATCCGCCGCGCCGCCGGGCGGGTCCTCGCTGACGTCCGCGACCGCGACCGCGCCCGCGACCGTGCCCACGTGTCCGCAGCCCACCCCGACCGGGCTCGCGGAGAAGCTGGGTGCGGATCTCGGCTCGACCTCCGGCACCGGCGGGGCGTGCGCGGGCTGACCTGCAGCGTCACCCCCGGCTGCGGCGAACTAGAGCCCGTACTCGATCAGCGGCTTGCCCTGGGCGTCGACGAGCACGGTGAGCCCGCCCCCGCTCCCACCGGCCGAGCGCCACAGGTAGCAGACGCCGGTGCGGGTGTCGCGCAGGATCTCCGCGGTCCCGCCGAACCCCATCGACTCGGAGTGGATCTTCTCGAACCGCTTGTCCTTTTTCGCCATGCGCCCATCGTGGCACCGGCGGGGTGCGCCGGACAAAGGTACGACGACGACGAGGTCACCCCGCCCCGGGATCCGATTCAGGAGTCGATGTGGCGGAACAGTCCGCGGGTGGCCTCGGCGACGGCCCGGTCCGGAGCACGGAGTTCGAACGGGATGGCGGGGTGGGGCTCGTTGTCGCGGGTGCGCACCCGGGCCTCGGTGGTCTGCGGGCGTCTGCGACCGCCGATCAGGTGAACGGCGACGACCATTCCCGCGAACACCATGACGGTGAACAGGGCGGGCAGCATCCAGGTGGTGCGGGACATCAGTGCGGCTCCGGCGGCGAGTTCGGCGGATGCGACGGTGGCGTTCAACGACGACCCGATCGTCAGCAGTCCCGTCCCCAACGCGAGGGTCGCGGCGGTGAGGCCGAGGCCGACGAGGGCGACCGTCGTGATCGTGCTGCGGCGACGTACGGGGACCGTGCTCATGATGGATCTCCTGTCTGGGCGTCTACACAGGATTCGGAGGCCCCCGCATTCCGGATGGGTGGCGGACCGGAATGTTCCCGAGATTCACACTGCCGCCCCCCGGATCCGCACCGCGGCCCCTCAGGGTGACCCGGATTCGACCCTGAGATCGGCCCTCACCGGTGTAAGCGGGGTGGTGTCGGGGGTTATGTTGGAGGGCGTCCCATCCCGCCAGCGACCCCTCGAATCGAGCCAGCATGAACGAGCAGTACGCGCGGCGACCGGACGGGCCGTGGTCCGAGGACTGGCTCGACCGGTCCGAGACGCCGGGGCAGGCCAACCCCACCGAGCAGTTCCCCACCGAGCGATTCCCCACCGAGCAGTTCCCCACGGCGCAGTTCCCGCCCGCCGAGCAGCATGAGCCCCAGCGCTACGAACCCCAGCGCTTCGCCCACCCGCACCAGCCGGCCCAGCCGTACGCGCGACCGCCCGAGCCGCTGGCCCACGAGGGTGGGTTCCCGTACGGCATGCCGCCCGCCGCGCCCTACGGTCCGACCGCCCCGTATGGCCCCGGCCAGCAGTTCGGGTACGCCGATCAATTCATCCCGCAGCACCTGCATGTGGCGCCGCACCAGTTCCCGCAGGGCCCCTACCCGCCGCAGTTCGGCTACCCGCCCATGCAGCAGACGGTGTACGTGCACGGCGGGCAGGTCAGGCGCGTCAACCACGCCCTGCACCTGATCCTCACGCTGCTGACCTTCGGGTTGTGGCTACCGGTCTGGATCATCCTGGCGATCGCGGGTTCCTGACCGGCTCCCGCCTCAGCCGCCGGCCTGCCACCGCCCGGTGATGAGCGCGGTCAGCTCCTCGACCCACTCATCGTCCAGGGCGGCGGCAGGGCTCACCAGCAGCCGGAAGATCGCGGCGCCCGCGACGACCTCTGCCAGCACGGGCAGGTGGTCGTCGCTCCGGCGGGCCCGACCGAAGCGCGATTCGAACGCGGGCAGGTTGCCGGCGAGCCGGGCGATCATCCGGGCGTGCAGGTCGGGATCGGCCACGGTGTCGACGATGAGGCCGGGCAGGGCCACGCGTACCTCGGGTCGGTCGAACAGCACGCGGACGGTCTCGACCAGCGCGCGGATGTCGGCCTGCGGATCCCCGACAGCGGCACCAGCCCCGCCGCCCGCGCCGTCGGGTGGCTCGAACGCCGGGATCGCCTCGGCCTCCAGCACCGCCTCGTGCACGAGCTGCGCCTTGCTCGACCAGCGGCGATACAGCGCGGCGGTGGTCGTGCCGGCGCGCGCCGCGATGGCGGACAGCGTCAGCGCCGGGTAGCCCGTCTCGAGGATGAGTTCGCGGGTGGCGGTGATGATCGCGGCGTCGATCCGGCCGTCGCGCGGCCGCCCCGGCGCGGACTTCGCTGATCCGCCGCGCGCGGTGTCGCCGTCTGCTGTCATGGTCTCACCCTAGTTCCGATACGCCGCACATCGTATTACCGCCGCCGGCGCGGGACCCCGCCACCCAGCACCCCAGGGAGAGCCCCGTGCATCTGAGCCCGCTCGACGAGTTCCCCATCCACCAGACGCCCGCGCCGCTGACGTGGCCGGCCACCTCGGACCGCAACTTCTACGACCGCTCCTACTTCAACGTGCTGGACCGCGAGGGCCGCTTCATGGTGCTCACCGGGATCGGCTACTACCCGCGCCTAGGCGTGAAGGACGCGTACTTCGTGGTCCGCCGCGGCGACACGCAGACCGCGGTGCGGATGAGCGACGCCATCGACGACGACCGCCTCAACCCCCACGTCGGCGGGTACCGGCTGGAGGTGATCGAGCCACTGCGGGAGATCCGGCTGACCCTCGAGCGAACGGAGGGCATCGCCGCGGACCTGACGTGGCGCGGCCTGTTCCCCGCCGCGCTGGAGGACCCGCACTCCATGCTCACCGACCGGCGGGTGACGCTCCAGGCCAGCCGGTTCGCGCAGGTCGGCTCGTGGGAGGGGTGGATCGAGGTCGACGACGACAAGATGGAGGTCACCCACTCCTCGTCGGTCGCCGCCCGGGACCGCTCGTGGGGTATCCGCCCGGTGGGCGAGGCCGAACCGGCCGGCAGGCCCGACACGGCGTTCCGGGGCATGTGGTGGCTGTATCTCCCGCTGGCGTTCGACGATTTCCAGCTGTTCCTCATCCTGCAGGAGGACCCGGACGGCCACCGCAGCCTCTACGACTGCACCCGCCGCTGGGCCGACGGCCGGGTCGAGCAACTCGACGGCGTGCGCGTGGCGGTCGAGTACACGCCCGGCACCCGGATCCCGACGGGCGTGCGGGTGGAGTTCATGAACCGCGCGGGCGAGCAGATCCGCCTGGAGGTCGAGTCCCGGCTGTACGCCCCGATCGCGTTCGGCTCCGGTTATGGCGGCGACCCGACGTGGGCGCACGGCACCTGGAAGGGCGAGAACTTCACCGACCGCGTGACCTTCGATCTGACGGACCCGCAAGTCATGGCCGGGGCGGCGTTCAGCCTCATCGACCACGTGGGCCACGCCGTGTGCACCGAGGCCGACGGCACCCGACGCGAGGGCGCGGGCCTGTTCGAGCACGGGGTGATCGGTCCGCATCACCCGTCGGGGTTCTCGGACTGGACCGACGGCGCGGACGCGGGGGCGCGCGCATGAAGGTCATGACCGCCCTGTTCAGCCCGACCGACGCGGTCCGGCGCGCCGAGGAGCTCAGGGAGGCGGGCGCGTCCGGGGTGTTCACCTTCGAGGGCCCGCACGACGTGTTCACCCCGCTCGTGTTGGCCTCGCAGGTCGGCGGCCTGGACCTGATGTCCAACGTGGCGATCGCCTTTCCCCGCAACCCCATCCAGCTCGCGCACCAGGCCCACGATCTGCAGACGCTCAGCGAGGGTCGGTTCATCCTGGGCCTGGGCGCGCAGATCCGGGCGCAGATCGAGAAGCGCTACGGCACCGAATTCGACCGGCCCGTCGATCGCATGACGGAACTGGTCGGCGCCCTGCGGGCGATCTTCCATACATGGGCCACGGGCGAGCGGCTGAACTTCCGCGGCGAGTTCTACCGCCACACCCTCATGACCCCCACGTTCGTGCCGCCGCCCACCCCGTACGGCCCGCCGCCCATCTACCTCGGTGCGCTCGGCCCGCGACTGACGCGCGCGGCCGCCGAGGTCGCCGACGGGCTGCTCGTGATGCCGTTCGGCACCACCCGGTTCCTCCACGAGCACACGATGCCAAGGGTTCGGGCGGGCCTGGCGGCCGCCGGGCGGAGCGAGGAGGAGTTCGAGGTGGTGCCCGAGGTGATCGTGTCGGTGACAGACGGACAGAACGACGACGACCACATGTCCACCCGCCGCCTGTTGGCCTTCTACGGCTCGACGCCCGCCTACAGACCGGTGTTGGACGCCCACGGCTGGGGCGATCTGCAGCCCGAGCTGAACGCCATGAGCAAGCAGGGGCGGTGGCAGGAGATGACCTCGCTCATCAGCGACGAGATCCTGCACACGATCGCCGCGTGCGGCACCCCGGCCGAGGTCGCCGCCCACGTCCGCGACCGCGTGGACGGCGTCGGCGACCGCGTGTGCCTGTACCAGACCGGGCCGATCGCCACCGATGCGCTCGCGCAGATCGTCGACGAGTTGGCGGGCCGGCCATGAACACCGTCGAGTTCGAGCAGGTCACCGACGACAGCTACGGCGGTAAAGCCGCAGGTCTGGCCGAGCTCATCCGACTGGGCCTGGACGTACCGCCGGGGTTCGTCATCGCCGACGCGGGGGCCGACCTCGTCGTCGTCGACACTCAGTCCGACACCACCGTCCCAGCCCACACCACCGTCCCAGCCGACACCACCGCCCGGTGGTACCGCCGCATGGCCGAGGCGGGCGCGATCCCGGTCGCGGTGCGGTCCTCGGCGGCCGGGGAGGACGGCGCGCAACAGTCCTTCGCCGGGCAGTACGACACCGTGCTGGGCGTGGACTCGGCCGAGGCGCTGGCCGAGGCGGTGCGGACGTGCGTGGCGTCGGCGGCATCGGGGCGCGCGACGGCCTACCGCGGCGCCGGGCCCGACTCCCCCGCCACCGACTCCCCCGCCACCATGCACCTGGTGGTCCAGCAGATGGTGGACGCCCGCGCGGCCGGCGTGGTGTTCACCGCCGACCCCGCCACGGGGCGGCGCGACCTCATGGTGATCGACGCCGTCGCCGGGCTGGGCGAGTCCCTGGTCGACGGCACTGCCTCCCCCGACCACCTGGTCCTCGACACCGCCGGCGGCGTGGCGGCGCGCGAGGTCGGCGAGCGCCCGGTGCTCCTCGGCGAGGACATCGAGGCGATCCGGTCCGGCGCGCTGACCGCCGAGCGGCACTGGGACCGGCCGATGGATCTGGAGTGGGCGATCGACCGGCAGGGGCGGCTGTGGTGGCTGCAGGCGCGGCCGATCACCACGCTGCCCGCGGACCTGGGCGGGATGGATTCGACGCTCGCCGGCGCCGACCACGTGTACACGCGCTGCAACATCGGCGAGATGATGCCGGGGGCGTATTGCCCGCTCACCGCGTCGGTGTCGGGGTACGCGATCGACCACGCCATGCAGATGGTGCAGGTGGTCGCCCGCGCGCAGCCGAGTTACGAGCAACCGTGGCTGCAGGTGGGCTACTTCTCCGGGCACATGTTCCTCAACCTCACCGAGGGCACCGCGCTGAGTTCGGGACTGCTGGGCAATTCGCTGGAGCAGTTCTCCACGTCGATCTGCGGGCGGGTGGTCGACGAGCTCGTGCCCAAGCCGCCGCAGCCGTTCCCGCGGCGACTCGGTAATACGGTTCGACTGTCGACGTTCGCCCTCACCGCGGGCCCGGCCGTGCGGGGTCTGGGCGAGCAGATCGGCGCGTTCGAGATCCCCACCGGCTGCGACCCTCTACGGGTGTGGCGCCAACTCGAGGACGGGGTGCGGCTGTACTGCGAGGTGACGTTGACGCACGTGCGGTCGTCATCTCGCGCGGCGGTCGCGGCCAACGTGCTGGAGAGCGTGCTCATGCGGCAGGCCGTCGCCGCGGGCGGCACCGAGGACAACGGCCGCGCCGAGGCCTCCCGGCTCATGGCCGGCGCCGCAGATGTGGAGAGTGCGCTCATGCTGGCCGAGCTCGAGTCGGTGGTGCGGGCGTTGGCTGCTGACTCCGCCGCTACCGAGCGGTTTCTCGGAGCGGATCCCGGCGCGGCAGTGGAGGCGGTGCTCGCCTCGGCTGACGGGTGGGGCGTCGCGCTGCGGCGGTTCCTGTCGCGCCATGGCCATCGCGGGTATCGCGAGCTGTGTATGCGAGACGCGTCGTGGGCCGACGATCCCGAGGGGCTGGGCGCGATCATGCAGGTCATGGTGCGGTCCACGCTCGAGCGGGGTGGGCGGGCGTCCGAGACCGCGGAGGTCCCGGAGCCGGAGTCACCCGTGATCCGCCAGCTTGCGCGGTGGGCCCGGGCCGGTGCGCGGGGCCGCGAGGAGACCAAGTCCAAGATGGCGCTGATGGCGCACTCCTTGAAGCGCGGTTATCGGCATCTGGGCGGGGTGCTCTCGGCGTCCGGGCGGCTGCCCGATGCGGATCTGGTGTTCTTCTTCGACCGGCCCGAGCTGGCGCGGATCGTCGGCGCGCCGGGCCCGGTGACCGGCGGACTCGGGAGCCACGGCCCGGACGGCAGTGTGTCGGCCTCCCCGGAGGAGCTGGTCGCGCAGGCTGTCGAGCGTCGGAAGGCGCTGGCGTTGCAGGACGCGCTCGAGTTCCCGGACGTGTCGGTGGGCCGGCCGACTGCGTTGATCGCCCGGCCGCCCCGCGAGGCTGCGGGCGGCGAGATCGTGGGCCGTCCGGCGAGCCGCGGAACGGTGGAGGGCGTGGTGCGGGTGGCCCGCTCGATCGTCGATGCCCGGGAGGTGCAGCCCGGTGAGATCCTGGTCGCGCCCGTGACGGACGTGGGCTGGACTCCGTATTTCACGGTGATCGCGGCGCTGGTCACTGATATCGGCAGTTCTGTCTCTCACGGCGCGGTGGTCGCCCGCGAGTACGGCCTGCCATGCGTGGTCAACACCATCGATGCCACCCGAACGCTGCGCACCGGCGACCGCGTACGAGTGGACGGCGACCGCGGCGTGGTGACTCGACTGGAGGGGTGAGGCCCCGGCACCCAGCTACTGCGCCGCAAACTGCGCGGTCAGGTCAGAAGGGTGGTGGGTCGATGAGTTCGTCGAGGCGTTCGTGGAGTAGGGCGCGGATGCTTTTTTCGATGTCGCTGTGGTGGGGTTTGTTGCGGGCCCACCAGCGGCTGGCGCTCTCGGGGGTGGCGCTGGCGGGGGTGGCTTTCTCGGGCGCGGTGTCGGTGGCCGCGCCGGCGCTGGAACCGGCGCCGCCTGTGCTCGTGCCGTTCCCGGTGCCCGTCCCGGTGCCGGGCGCGGGTGGGGTGGGGTCAAAGGTGCGGGCGCGTTCGGCGTTGCGGCGTTCGGTGCGGTGGCGGGCCGCGCGGCGCGACCAGAACGTCGGCTCCGCGTCGGCCTGCTCGTCACCGGTGGGCCCGGGGCTGCGGCGTTGCTGCCGGGTCCACGCCTCGGTTTCGGCGCGCGCCTGTTCACGCCGGTACTCGGCCAGCGGACCGGAGGGCCGGGTGAGCATGGTCGAACCGTCCGGGGTGCGCACCAGCAGGGTGCCGTCGGGCTGCAGGTCGTAGATCCAGTCGGAGAAGGTCTTGAACCGGTGATGGCGCCGGCACATCGCGGCGAGGTTGCCCTCGATGGTGTGTCCGCCCCGTTGGGGGTCGGCGTGATCGAACGGCACCACATGGTCCAGATCGCAGGCCTCGGCCGGGATCGCACAACCGGGGTGGCGGCAGGTGCCATCGCGCAGCCGGATCCGGCGGGCCAACTGGGCACCGGGCCGGTATTTCAGGGCGGCGCGGGAGTCATCGGCGGCGCCGATGCGCGGGTCGATGGGCTCGAGGGTGGCTCCGTCGCTGGTGGCGAGCATGTCCAGCAGGGCCTGCAGGGCGGCCTGGCCGGTGCGGGTGAACTCCACCCGGGCGCCGCCGGCGTCGCGGGCGGTGTTGCCGGTGGCGATGACGGTGACCTTCGGCCGCAACGCCACCCCGGCACCAGGCGCGCCGGGCCGGCCGGGGCGGGCCGCGGTGCCGGCCGGGGCGGCGTCGCCGCACACCAGGGACATCAGGGCGTCGGCGCGACGCTCGGCGATCGAGTAGTCCTCGACCTCGCCAGAGCCGCCAGCGCCGCCGGCGCCGGCGCCGGGGTCGGCGGTGTCGGCTTGGGTGTTGGCGGCGGCTTGGGCGTCGGCGTACGTGTGGTCTTTCACGCGGTGGTCGAGGGCCTCGGCCAGGACGGCGGCTTCCTCGGTGGCCAGGATCGCCGACACACTCGACATGCCGTCGACGCCCTTGTGGAACCGCACCCCGCGGGTGCGGGCCGCTTCCTGACGGCGCAGGCGGATGCCGTTCGCGTCGTAGCGGGCGATGATCGCATCGACGTTGCCGCGGATGGCTTTCTCGCCCATGCGCACCCCGCCCTCGATCGCGGCGAGATACTCCTCGACGACCTGCCGCTGCACCGCCTCGAGCACATCGACGTGGACGGTGGCCATCTGCGAGGCCAGGATATTCGCGGCCTGCAGATCCAGCCGCCCCTGCGCCATCGCGGACAGGATCGCCGGATACCGCAGGTGCAGATCGAGGGCGAAGGTGATCATCCGTTCGGCCCGGCCCGTCGAGATCGTCATCGCCGACACCACGTACCCGGCCGCGACATCGATCGGATCGAGCACGGCATGACCGGGCCGACACTCACCGCTGCCCGCCCCGGACTCCTCCCGGCGTTGGCATTCGACAAATAGCTCGTAACAGGCCACGAACCGGCGCGCCGCCGCACGATTCTCGCCCATCCACCCCTCCCGCGCCGCCGCCCGCAACCCCGACAGCGACACGGGCGCCGCGGAACCGGAACCGCCACCAGACGAGGAGGGGCCATCGGCCGCGGCGTCTTCGTTCCCGCCCATGTGCCCCACCCCCTGACCGTCCGGCTACCTGGTATCGAATCTGTGTTCTATGATACGCACACACATTCGAACAGGCAAGGGTTGAATCAGGATATTTCGCCACCCGAGGCCCAGCCCTCTTGACTGAAGCCCTCAACCAGCAAGGTGGACTCGTCGCAACAGGCCCCCTCCACGCCGCAAGATCCCCCCGAAGCATCGACCACAACAGGCTCTCGACCCGGGACGATGCCAGCGAGACGATCTTTCGTTACCGCCGCCCCTGGCGCCGCTCGCGGGAGGCTGCTAGAGGTGGAGGAACGCGCCCCTGCGCCAGGAGGAGGACGAGATGATCGCCGAGGACCGTATCGACCCGGACGAGTACACCCCGGGCCCGGATTCAGTCACCGCACCCGAGGAGTACGAGCCCGAGGTGACCGTCGAGGACCCCTTCCGCGAGGCAAATCCGGCCGACGTTGCCGAGCAGGCCATCGAGCTCCCCGCCGACGACGGCGACGGCGAAGCGGTGGGTGACGACGACGAGGTCGCCTGACCCTGCGCTCCGCGCCTGAGCCGGGCGCGCAGCGTGCCGAACCGGCAAGGGGTGCAGCCAAGGTGACGAATCCGCCGTTGCGCCGCCCTGCCGGTGCCGCTAACCTTGCAGCACCAGAAGGGGAGTATCCCTCACACGCGTCGTCGTCATTCCGGCCCTCGGGCCCGGCGGCGCGGGCCGACCAGGCCGGGAGAGACCTTCGATCACCCACTGATCGAAAGGTCCCCGATAATGCACACCCCTCTCTGGCTCTGGCTCGCGGTCATCGCCTTCATCGTCGTGATGCTGGCCATCGACCTCGTCGCCCACCGCAAAGCACATGTCATCGGCGTCAGGGAAGCCGCGGTGTGGTCTGCCGTCTGGATCGCCCTCGGCGTCGGCTTCGGCGCGATCGTCTGGGCGGTCTGGGGCGCGGACTTAGGCCAGCAGTACTTCGCCGGGTATCTCATAGAGAAGTCCCTGGCAGTGGACAATGTCTTCGTCTGGGCGATCATCTTCGCCCACTTCGCGGTGCCCGCCCAGTTCCAGCACCGGGTCCTGTTCCTCGGCGTCCTGGGCGCGCTGGTATTCCGCGGCATCTTCATCGCCGGCGGCGCGCTGCTCATCCAGAACTTCTCCTGGATCCTGTACATCTTTGCCGCATTCCTGCTGTACACGGGCTTTCGCATGATCCGCGAGCGCGACGAGCACCTCAACCCGGACCAGTCCCGCATTCTCGCGGTCTTCCGCCGGCTGGTGCCCATGACGGACACGTTCCACGGTCAGCGGCTGCTGGTCCGTAAGGGCGGGCTGATCATGGCCACTCCCCTGTTGGCTGTGCTGGTGCTGGTCGAGACGACCGATGTGGTCTTCGCCGTCGACTCCATTCCCGCCATCTTCGCGGTCACCGACGAGGTGTTCCTGGTCTTCACGGCCAACGCGTTCGCGATCCTGGGCCTGCGCGCGATGTACTTCCTGCTGGCGGATCTGGTCCACCGGTTCGTCTACCTCAAGATCGGGCTGGCCCTGGTGCTGATGTGGGTGGGCGTGAAGATGCTGCTCAAGATCGACGTCTTCTACATTCCGACCCCCATCTCGCTGGCCGTGATCGCGACCATCCTCACCGTGTCGGTCGTGGCGAGCCTGCGGGCCACGCGTGGTCACGAGCGCCAGAGCCTGCCGACACCGGCCGAGCCTCCGTTCCGCATCGCCACCGCCGAGGAGGACGCGCAGCTCGAGCCGCTGTTCCGTCGCGGGCGGACGCGCGGCGTGTCAGAGGACTCCCCCGCCGCGACACCACGCTGACCGTTGCCGAAGAGCATCCCGCGCACACCCCGCGAGAAGCGGGTGCGCGGGACCCTCTCGAGCCCCGGCCCGGGTACGCGTGACGCCTTATAACTTCCGATTTTCGGGAGTAGGGTCGGCAACAACGCCGGTGATCCTCGTCACTAGCACGGGCCGCACCGGCACCTCTACGAAAGGGCCGGTCATGAGTGTCAACAGTTTCGGTTCGAGGGATTCGCTGGCAGTCGGGGGCGTGGACTACGAGGTCTACCGACTCGATCAGGTCTCCACCGCGGTCCCGCTCCCCTACAGCCTCAAGGTCCTGCTGGAGAATCTCCTGCGCAACGAGGACGGCCGAGTGGTGACGGCCGAGCAGGTCGAGGCACTGCGGGAGTGGACTCCCCAGTCCCCGCCGGAGCGGGAGATCCAGTACACGCCCGCCCGGGTGCTGATGCAGGACTTCACCGGGGTGCCGTGCGTGGTGGATCTGGTCGCGATGCGCGATGCCATCACCGACCTCGGCGGCGACCCCAAGAAGATCAATCCGCTCATCCCCGGCGAGCTCGTGATCGACCACTCGATCATCGCGGACGTATTCGGCCGCCCGGATGCGTTCGAGGTCAATGCCGAGCTGGAGTTCGGCCGCAACCAGGAGCGCTACCAGCTGCTCCGGTGGGCGCAGGAGTCGTTCGCCGACTTCGTGGTGGTCCCGCCGAACACCGGCATCTGCCACCAGGTCAACCTCGAATACCTGTCCCGGGTCGTCTTCACGCGCGAGGGGACCGACGGTATGACCCAGGCCTACCCGGACACGCTCGTCGGTACCGACTCCCACACGCCGATGGTCAACGGTCTCGGCGTGCTGGGCTGGGGCGTCGGCGGCATCGAGGCGGAGGCCGCGTTGCTCGGCCAGCCGATGAGCATGCTGATCCCGCAGGTCATCGGGCTCAAGCTGACCGGCGAGTTGCGGGAGGGCACCACGGCAACCGATCTCGTCCTCACAGTCGCGGAGCTGCTGCGCCAGACCGGCGTCGTGGGCAAGTTCGTGGAGTTCTTCGGCCCCGGTGTCGCCGCGGTCCCGCTGGCCAACCGGGCGACACTGGGCAACATGAGCCCCGAGTTCGGCTCGACGTGCGCCATCTTCCCCGTGGACGACGAGACTCTCGACTACCTGCGGCTGACCGGTCGGTCGGAGCAGCAGATCGAGCTGGTCGAGGTCTATGCCAAGGAGCAGGGCCTGTGGCACGACCCGGACAACCCTGCCGAGTACAGCGAGATCATCGAGCTGGACCTGGGGACGGTGGTGCCCTCGATCGCCGGACCCAAGCGGCCGCAGGACCGCATCGCGCTGGGTGATGCGCCGGCCGTGGTGCTGGGCAATCTCGACGAGGAGAAGAACCGGTCGGAGAAGGACGACGGGAGCCTGGATGACGCCTCGGCGGACTCCTTCCCCGCCAGCGACCCGGTCTCCCCCGGTTCCACTACGGCGAAGAACGAGCCTCCCCGCCACTACTCAGAGGAGCAGCTGACCGCCAACGCCAAGCTCGGGTGGCCGAGCGATCCGGCGGAGATCATGATCGACGGTGACGAGTCGCCGGTGATCTTCGACCACGGGGACGTGGTCATCGCGGCGATCACCTCGTGCACCAACACGTCCAACCCCTCGGTGATGATCGGAGCGGCGCTGCTGGCCAAGAAGGCCGTGGAGCGTGGTCTGAAGCCCAAGCCGTGGGTCAAGACGACGTTGGCCCCCGGGTCTCGGGTCGTCACCGACTACTACGACCGGTCCGGCCTCACCCCGTACCTGGAGGAGCTCGGGTTCGATCTGGTCGGCTACGGCTGCACGACGTGTATCGGCAACTCCGGGCCGCTGACCCCGGCGGTGAGCAAGGCGGTCAATGACAAGGACCTCAACGTCGCCGCGGTCCTGTCGGGAAACCGCAACTTCGAGGGCCGCATCCACCCGGAGGTCAAGATGAACTTCCTGGCGTCCCCGCCGCTGGTCATCGCCTATGCGCTGGCCGGGACGATGCGCAAGAACCTGCTCGAGGACCCGATCGGAACGGGCTCTGATGGCGAGCCGGTCTACCTCCGTGATGTGTGGCCCAGCTCGGCGGAGATCAAGGAGGTCGTGGACGCCAATCTCGAGGCAGACATGTTCACCAAGGGCTACGCCGACGTCTTCGACGGGGACGACAACTGGCGCGGCATGGACGTGCCGGGGGGTGACAAGTTCGAGTGGATCGAGGACTCCACCTACATCCGCCGGCCGCCGTACTTCGACGGAATGGCGGTCGAGCCCGAGCCGATGCGGGACATCACCGACGCCCGCGTCCTGGCGCTGCTGGGCGATTCTGTGACCACGGACCACATCTCACCGGCCGGGGCGATCAAGCCCAGTTCGCCCGCGGGCGAGTACCTCCAGCAGCAGGGGGTCGAGCCGGCGGACTTCAACTCGTACGGGTCGAGGCGCGGCAATCACGAGGTGATGATCCGCGGCACCTTCGCCAACGTCAGGCTCCGGAATCTGTTGGCGCCCGGCACCGAGGGCGGGGTCACCACCCACTTCCCCAGCGGTGAGCAGACCAGCATCTATGACGCCTCGAACCGCTACGCCGAGGAGGGCGTGCCGTTGGTGGTGATCGCCGGGGCCGAGTACGGGTCCGGCTCGTCGCGGGACTGGGCGGCCAAGGGTACGTCCCTGCTGGGGGTACGGGCGGTGATCGCGCAGTCGTACGAGCGGATCCACCGCTCGAACCTCATCGGGATGGGTGTCCTGCCCCTGCAGTTCCCGGAGGGAGAGTCCGCCGAGAGTCTCGGCCTCAAGGGCGACGAGTTGTTCTCCATCACCGGGCTCGAGGGCCGGGACAGCGTTCCGGAGGAGGTGACGGTCCGGGCCGGCGAGGGCGACTCGGCGGTCGAGTTCACGGCGAAGGTCCGCATCGACACCCCGGCGGAGGAGGCGTACTACGAGCACGGCGGCATCCTGCCGTACATGCTCCGGCAGATGCTCTGACACGGCCCCCCACGCCGCGCCCTACGCCCCAGCCCAACGTCGCAGCCCACCGTCGCGAAGAGCGTTCCGCACACGTTCCGCGAGAGGTGGGTGCGCGGAACCGTCTTGTCGATGACGCGCGAGGTGGCTCGCGGGGTGTCGACGACGACGACAACGACGACGACGACGAGGTGGGCGCCCGCTGACGCCCCGCGGTTGCGGAGAGAGCCGAACCGGCGCCGCTGCTCGGCGCAGGTAACGTCCTACACCATGCAGCCCTCGCCGGATCAGGCTTCCTAGACCCCGCCCGACCAGCCCGAGGTCATCCTAGATCGCCACGGCGAGAACCTGACGGACATCATCACCGCGTTGGACAACTGCGATGCGGACGACGATGTCCCTCAGCCGACGAGCAGGCCGCTCACGCCTCACACTTGGTCAAGTCCGTCTCGAGGAGCTCCTGCCCGACCGGGGTGACGTAGGTCGCCATCAGAACCACGTCCTCCGTCCCGTGGTTCCGGCTCTCGTAGATCGAGCCCGCTTCCTCGATGTTCGAATCCCCGACGCGGTAGATGCGGGAGCCGCCGGGGTGGCGATCGGAGTAGTGCGTGAGTTCGCCCTGCTTGACGACGGCGATCAGAGATCCGTAGTGACAGTGTTCACCGGTGCTCGCCCCCGGCTCGATAGTGATCTCGCGGAAGGTCACCGAGACGCCGTCCTCGCCGCCGTCGACCTGTAGGTCGACGGGGCGGGCCTGTCGGCCCTGCACGATGTCGACGGCCAGGAAGGGCTGCGACCCCGCGATCGTCGAGGCGGGCGGGAGCGGCTCGATCGGGTTCACGGTCCTCACCTCGGGCGTCTCCGCCGTCGGGTCCTCGGGACTGCACGCGGCCGTGGCGAGGACGCAGACACCGGCGAGTAGTGCGAAGACGGATCTGGTCGCTCTCTGGTTCATGGCGTGCTCGTCCCTCAGTCGGCTCGGACCGTATGGGGATTTCGGTCGGCTCTGTGCACGTTATCAGCGAACGAGGGCGAATTCCGGCCTACGCCGTCCCGTGCAGCTGTGCTGGGGCCTCGCGTCCTGCGCCGATGACGACAACGGGGACGACGACGGGGATTGCGACGGGGACGACGACGACGAGGGCAGCCCCTTCCTCGAAGCTTCGCCGCGTCGCGGAAGGCGGAACCGGTCGCGCGACCCCGCTGCTAGCGTGGGGCCTCTCTCACCCACCCAGGAGTTGCCGTGCCCCTGCCCCATTTCGCGTGTCGTCGTCTCGGCCTCGCGGTCGCCCTGGCCGGCGCGGTGAGCGCGCTCGGCACCGCCACCGCTGCCGCCGATCCGGACGCCGCGGGACTGCCCGCCGCGGCGCCTCCGGTGCCCCGCGGGATGCCGCAGGTCGTCAGCGACGTGCTCGGGCCGGAGGACCCGGCGTTCTGGAACCCGGCGATCCCGGGGACGAGGGTCCTGACCCCGCTCGAGCCGCGCGCCGAGGTGATCTGCGCGACGGGTTTCGTGCCGGTCATCTCGTGTTCGACCATCAACAGGTGGGACTTCGCCTCGAGGCAGCGTTCGCTGGAGTTCGTCGACGTGCCCGTGATCGGTGGGCCGCCTCTACGGGTGTGGTTCGACGTGCCCCGCCTGGGTGACGGGTCCACGCGCGAGCCGGTGAACCGCGCCGTGACCTGGTGGCTGACGGATCGCACGCTCTCGTAGCCGACGTAGCCCACGGCCGGGGCCGGGGCTGGGGCCGGGCCTCAGTCCTCGCCGACCGAGACGGTCACCTCGATGTTGCCCCGCGTGGCCCGGGAGTACGGGCACAGCTCGTGGGCCAGCTTCGCGAGTTCGTCGGCCTGCTCGGCCTCGACGCCGGGGATGATGACCTCGAGGTCCACGGCGATGTCGATGCTCTCCTCGCCCGAGCGCACCAGTGACACCCGCGCGCCCACGGACGAGCCGTCGATCGTGACCTTCTTCGCCCGCGCCGCGCTCTGCAGGGCGGAGTGGAAGCAGGCGGCGTACCCGGCGGCGAACAGCTGCTCGGGGTTGTTGCCCTCTCCCGAGCCGCCGAGCTCCTTGGGCGGGGCCATCTTGAGGTCCACGGACTTGTCGGCGGTGGCGACGTGCCCGTCCCGGCCTCCGCCGGTGGAGAGTGCTTCGACGGTGTAGAGCGCATCGGACATTCGGGAATCTCCTCGGTCGGGGGCGTGTAGGTGTGGCCCAACGTACGCGGCGGCCGCGAGCGCTGCCGCCTGACCGCCGGGGGTCAGGCGAGTGGCCAGGCCGGCGATCAAGAGGGATTCGGAGCCACCTCCGCCGCGGACGTGTGCCCGCGCGGCCTCACCGATCAGAGCTCAGCCGCGGCCGCGTACCCCGCTGCGAGCTGCCGCAGGGTGGCGTGGTCCTGTCCGAGCAACCCCGTGGGTGAGCGGCGGTCCGGCAGCGAGTCGGCCGGCGCTGTCCACCACGCGGTGGCGGCCTCGGGGTAGTGGCCGGCGTCGAGCATCCGGTTGATCACGGCGACGATGTTGTCCGGGTCGCGCGGGTCGAAGTGGTCGAGCTGGAACCGCGGGTAGACCCAGCGTCGGTCGCCGCGGAGCACGATGAGCCGGCCGTCCCTCGCGAAGGTCCGCAGCGCATCTGCGGGTGTGGAGCCGGGGACCACGCCCCGCTCGATGAGGATCTCGCATGCCTCGGTGGAGCAGGCGTGGGGTACCTGCAGCACGGCGCTGTGCACTGCGGAGGCGATCATCGCCCGACGGGCGGCAGCGGCGGGGTCGGCGGGCGGCCGGAACGGGTCCCCTATCGGGAAGCGCGCTGCCCGGAGGGCTCCGTCGACCTGGTCGGCCACCCTGGCGAACGTCCTGCGCCGCCTCAACTCCCGCAGCATGACCTCGGTGAAGTGTCGGTCGTCGAGGTCCCGCAGGGCACGCTCCGCGGTGTCCTCGGACACGGACCTCCGTGACGCCGTCCGGTTCTGAAGAGTCATCGCGGGCACCTCGCCTTCTCCAGCGAATTTTAGACCGCGCAGTCGCCCACAGCGAGGGGCTGGGCCGACTCGAAACATGCTGGAAACGTGGCCGCCGGTACGGGTCTCAGGAGTGTGCCCGCCGCAGCTCGGCGGCCTTGCGGGCCAGGTACCGGCGCTCGGCCACCGACGTCGCCTCGGTGGCGGCGCGGCCGTACAGCCCGGCGGCCTCGCCGGTGTCCCCGGCATGTTCGTGGAGGTACGCCTGCGCGGCGGTGCGGCGGGGCAGCGACTCCGGCAGATCGACCAGCGCCGCCAGGCCGGCGTGCGGGCCGACGGCGTGGCCCACCGCGACGGCCCGCCCGAGCCGCGCCACGGGGTTGTCGCGCAGAGCGGCGATCGCGGCCTGCGCCTGGTACTCCCCCAGCTGGTCGCGTGCGAGCGCTGCCTGCAGGATCGCGACACCTTCCGCGATCGCTCGCGCGTCCCATCGGGTGCGGTCCTGCTCGGCGAGGGGGATGAGCTCGTCGTCGTCGCCGTCGTCGCCGTCGTCGTTGCTGTCACGGCCGGCCCCGCCGCTCCTGAACCGCGCGGCGCGGCGCGCGTGGTGCAGCAGCATCAACGCGAGCAGGCCCCGCACCTCGGGGTGGTCGATGGCCGCCGACAGCTGCCGGGTCAGGCGCAGGGCCTCGGCGGCCAGGTCGACCTCGCCGGTGTAGCCCTCGTTGAACACCAGGTACAGCACCCGCAACACGGTCGCCACGTCCCCGGGCCGGTCGAGGCGCTCGCCGGCGAGAGCGCGTTTGGCACGGCTGATGCGCTGCGCCATGGTCGCCTCCGGCACGAGGAACGCCCGCGCGATCTGGCGGGTGGTCAGCCCACCCACCGCGCGCAGGGTCAGCGCGATCGCCGACGGCATCGGCAGCGACGGGTGGGCGCACAGGAAGTACAGCCAGAGGGTGTCGTCGGTGGGTGTCGTCGCGGGACCCGGGGCCGTGCTCGGGTCACCGATGTCCGGAGGCGACGACGACGAGCCCGGCCCCTGCTCCTCCACCGCCCGTTGCTCACGACGCCGACGGGCGCCCTCGGAACGGACGATGTCGAGGAACCTGCGCCAGGCCACGGCGATCAGCCAGGCGCGGGGGTCGCGCGGTGGGTCATCGGGCCAGACGCGCAGCGCCTCGATGAGCGCCTCCTGGACGGCGTCCTCTGCAGTGGCGAAGTCGGCGCCGCGGCGGATGAGGATGCCGATGACCTGCGGCGTCAGCGTCCGGAGGTCGGGGGCGGTCATGGCACCGGTTCGTCTAGGCGTGGCCGGTGCGCGGGCTGTTCTTCTGCAGGCGGTCGATGTGCTCGGAGGCCTCGGCCTTGGTCAGCGTCGCCGGGAGCTCCTCGCCGGCCTCGCGGGCGAGGGTGTCGAGGTAGCTCTTCTGCGCCTCGGTCATGGGCTCGTCGCCGGTGACCCAGTCGTCGGGGTCACGCTGCACCGAGCTGCCGTCGGCGGTCCGGCCCTCGGGGACGGGCGAACCGAGGGTCTCCTCTGCGCGGTTCTGGTTCTCGTCGGGCATCGGGGTGGTCGCGTCCGGGTTGGTCATGCCCGCACGGTACGCCCGAGCCGGAGGCCGGACCACCGCCGCGAACGGACCCGTGGCGGTTGAGGCGACGAACCGCAGGAGGTCCGATCGGACGCCCCCGTGTGCCGACTTCTCGCTTCGGCTCACCAGCTGACCTGTCGGATTCCGCCTGACCTGTCAGAATCCGCCTGACCCGTGGGATCCCGCAGGTGAGTCGGAATCGGACAGGTCAGGTGGTGCGCCCGGTGCGCATCCCGTCGAGCGCTGGGCTGGCCGGGGTCTCTGCGGGCCCGTTGATGAGGACTCGGGCCCGCGAGCTCTCCTGCGGACCCGGGTCACGCGACCGACCAGTCAGTCCTCGATCTCCGTGGGGGCGGTGAGCAGGGGCCGCAGTTCTAGCCACTCGCGGATCGGTTCGCCGCCCGGGCCCGGGGCCGCGGACAGCTCGGATGCGAGCTCAAGTGCCCGGTCGTAGTCGGCCACATCGATGATCATCCAGCCGGCGATCAGGTCCTTGGTCTCGGCGAACGGGCCGTCGGTCAGCGGCGGGCGGCCCTCGCCGTCGTACCGCACCCACGTCCCCGACTCCGACAGCGCGTGGGAGTCCACGTACTCCCCGGAGTCCCGCAACCGGTCCGCGAAGTCCTCCATGTACTGGAAGTGGGCGGCGACGTCGTCGGGGTCCCATTCGCCCAGCGGCGGATAGGTGGGCTCCTCCGGAGCGGAGCCGCGGTAGTGCTTGAGCATCAAATACTTGGCCATGGCAGAACCTCCTCGTGCTGTGCGACCCAGTGTGGTCGCTTCACCGGGGAGACGGAACAGGTCGCGGGTTCTCGACATCGGGCCGCCGCCCACCGCCATAGCCCGACCCGTCACCGATCCGCCGCGCCTGGCGGAGAGTTTCTAGTAGAACTTGTTCCAGTAACCGATTTAAGAAACCGACTTAAGGATGGGCATGGGAACTCTGGACGGACGGGTGGCCGTGGTGACCGGCGCCGGGATGGGCATCGGCCGGGGGATCGCCGGGGCGCTGGCCCGCGAGGGCGCGTCGGTGGTGGTGGCCGAGATCAACGAGGCCGCCGGCACGCACACCGCGCAGTGGCTGCGGGACGAGTGGGGTGCACAGGCCGAGTTCGTGCGCACCGATGTCACCGACAAGGAGCAGGTCCGGGCCATGGTGGACGCCGCCACCGACCGCTTCGGCCGCCTGGACATCCTGGTCAACAACGCCTGGCGGGGATCGGGGTTCGCCCGCCTGGAGAACATGACCGACGACAAGCTGCGCGCCGGCTTCGACATGGCCGTGATGGCCGCGTTCTGGGCGATGCAGGCGGCCCTGCCGGAGCTGGAGAAGCGTGGGACCGGCCGGGTGATCAACCTGTGCTCGCTCAACGGCGTCAACGCACACATGTACTCGGTGCAGTACAACGCGGCCAAGGAAGCGCTGCGGACCCTCACCCGCACGGCCGCCCGGGAGTGGGCGCCGCGTCAGGTGTGCTGCAACGTCATCTGCCCCGGCGCGCAGAGCGAGGCCTATCGGCGGGTGGCGGAGGCCGATCCGGAGATGGCGGCGGGCATGGCGGCGGCCAACCCGATGGGCCGCGTCGGCGACCCGCTCGCCGACATCGGCCCGGTGGCGGCGTTCCTCGCGGGCGACGCCAGCCGCTACCTCACCGGCAACACCCTGTTCGTCGACGGTGGGGCGCACATCAACGGTGTGCAGTGGGCGCCGTCGGTGGACTGAGGAACGACGACGACGAGGGTCTTCAGCAGCAGGACGTGCCCGCGGTCGCGGCCTCCTCGGAACGGGTCGAATCGGCCGGGTCGTCGAGGTGCTGTGGGCTCGTGCCGAAGGTCTCGGTGTCGGCGAGGACGGTGTAGACCTCCCACTTCTCCCCCGCCGGCCCGGTGACCCACACCTTGTCCTGGGTGGCGAAGCAGCAGGTGGTGCCGATCTCCTCGTCGGTGAACAGCCCCTCGTCGGCCAGACGGGCGATCTCGGCGTGCACCTTCTCCGACGATTCGACCTCCACCCCGAGATGGTTGATGGAACCGCCCTTGCCGGGGTTCTCGAGCAGGACGAGCTTGAGCGGCGGCTCGGCGATCGCGAAGTTCGCGTAGCCCGGCTTGAGCTTGGCGGGCTGGACGCCGAAGAGCTTCGAGTAGAACGTCACCGCCTCGTCGAGGTCGTCGACGTTGAGGGCGAGTTGAGCGCGGGACATGGTGACCTCCACCTGTGTGACGTATATCGAATTAGTGGGCTGACGCCAGAATGCTCCCGCTCTTCGATATATGTCAAGAGGGTCGGTAGGATCGGTCCATGCCTCGACCGCTCCCGGTGATCGACGTCAGCGGACCCATCTGCTGTGAGCCCGTGTCGGCCGCCCCCATGAGCGATGCGGCCGCCCTCGAGCTGGCACTGCGCCTCAAGGCCCTCGCCGACCCGGTCCGCCTCAAACTCGTATCGCTCCTGCTCACCGACAGCGGCGACGGCGTGTGCACCTGCGACCTGGCCGCAGGTGTCGACCTGGCCGAGTCGACCGTGAGCTACCACCTCGGGCAGCTGCGCAAGGCCGGCATGGTCGACTCGCAGCGCCGCGGCATGAACGTCTACCACCGGGCCCGCGCCGAGTCGCTCGACGCCCTGCGCGGGGTGCTCGACCCGAACTGCTGCCGCTGACGGGACGGTCGGACCCCCGCGGCGCCACCATTCGACCACCCCGCCCGAGACGACCCGGACGCGTGGGCTAGAGTCTTTTCTCGCAGCGCAGCACGCGACAGCGGGCTGACGATGCAATGCGGATGTGGCGCAGCTGGTAGCGCATCACCTTGCCAAGGTGAGGGTCGCGAGTTCGAATCTCGTCATCCGCTCTCACGGAACCGGCATTGGCCGTTTCCCCGACCTGCAGTCGAGTGCCGCTCTACCCTCCTGACATGAGTCGAGGCGCGTCCCTCCTGCGAATCACCGTCGCGTACGTCATCGCCATCGCCGCCGGGTTGGCGTGGCTGGCGTGGGGTCCGGATACCGGGCAGCTGTGGCTGGACGGGTTGATCGCCGACCTCGTCGCGACGCTGGTGATCTTCGCGTTCAGCCGCGCCTTCCGGAACTCGAGCACCTACGACGCCTACTGGTCGGTGATCCCGCCGCTGCTGGCGTTCTACTGGTGGGTCGCCGCCGACGCGGGCGTGAACGACGCGCGCTGGTGGCTCATGATGGTGGTGCTGGTGACGTGGGCGATCCGCCTGACGGCCAACTGGGTCCGCACCTTCCCCGGCATGCACCACGAGGACTGGCGCTACCCGATGGTCCGTGAGCGGGCCGGGAGGTGGGGGCTCGTCGCCGACCTCATGGGCATCCACGTCTTCCCCACCCTGGTGGTGTTCGCCGGACTCATCCCCGTCTATGTCGTGGCCACACGCGCCGGGCAACCACTCGGCTGGCTGGACGTCGTCGCGTTCGCCGTCGGCATCGCCGCACTGGCCCTGGAGACGATCGCCGACCTGCAGATGCACCGCTTCCTCGCCACCCGCACGCCGGGCCAGGTGATGCAGACCGGGGTGTGGTCGTGGTCGCGGCACCCGAACTACGTCGGCGAGTGCGGCATCTGGCTGTCGATGGCCCTGTTCGGCCTGGCCGCCTGGCCCGGCGCGTGGTGGGTGTTCGTCGGCGCCGCCGCGATGCTCGCGATGTTCCTGGGCGTGAGCATCCCGATGATGGAACGCCGCAGCCTCGAACGCCGCCCCGAGTACGACGACGTCGTGCAGCGCGTGTCCCGGTTCCTCCCGCGGCCGCCCAGGAAGGCCACCGCCCGCGTATGACCCGGCCCCGCGTCGTGATCGTCGGCCTCGGCGACACGGGCGTCCTCACCGCCATCGCGTTGCGCAGGTACGCCGATGTCGTGGGCATCACCGCCACGCCGGAGTTCGTCAGCGGCCAGGAGCTCGGCCTGCGCCTGGCCCGGCCGGAGGCGTGGGAGCGGGACTATCGCATCGCCTACCGCCGGTTCCGTGGCCTCGACCGCACTCGCATCGTGCACGGTACCGCGGCCGGCCTGGACCCCGAGCAGCGGTGGGTGCGCGTCACCCGCGCTGACGGCACAGGGGGCGACAGCACAGTGGCCGAGGAACCGTACGACGTCGTCGTCGTCTCCACCGGGGTGACCAACGGCTTCTGGCGCCACCCCACCCTCCGGGACGCGGCAGACGTCGACGCCGAGCTCGCCTCGCCGCACCAGCGCCTCGCGGCGGCCGGGTCGGTGGCGGTGATCGGCGGCGGCGCGGCGGCGGTGAGCGCGGCCGCGCAGGTCGCCGAGCGGTGGCCGGACACGGCCGTGGACCTGTACTTCCCCGGTGAGCGCGCGCTGCCCCATCACCACCATCGCGTCTGGCTGCGCGTGCGGTCCCGCCTCGAGCGCCTCGGCGTGGGCCTGCACCCGGGTCACCGCGCGGCCCTGGCGCCCGACCACGACACCCGCCACCTCACCGGCGGGCCCGTCACCTGGACCACGGGGCAGCCGCCGGCCGACGCCGACGTGGTGCTCTGGGCGATCGGCCGCGTCACCCCCAACACCGCGTGGCTGCCCGGCGGGATGCTCGACGACCGCGGATTCGTCGCCGTGGAGCCGTCACTGCAGGTCACCGGGTATCCGGGGGTGTTCGCGGTCGGGGATGTCGCTGCCACCGACCCGCTGCGCACCTCCGCCCGCAACCGCGGTCACGTCCTGCTCGCGCGCAACATCCGGGCGCACTTGGCCGGCCAGCCGTTGCGCGACTACCGCCGGCCGCCGCGCCGATGGGGCTCGGTGCTCGGTCCGCTCCGTGACGGCCTGATCGTGTTCGCGCCCACCGGCCGAGGCGTGCGCGTGCCGGCGCGGGTCAACGACGTCGTGCTCCAGCGCCTCATCACCCGCCAGGGGATCTACGGCGGGGTGCGGCGCCGGCGGCGGCCGCGCAAGGCCCGGTAGTGGAGACTGGAGCCTCATGACGTTCCGCACTCCCCTGACGCCCGAGCTCCTGCGCGGTCACGAGTACCTCGAGACGACCTCGCGCGGGCTGCGACCGCACCGGCTTCCGGCCTGGGTCGGCGCCCGGTTCCCCGATCCGCAGTTGCTCTCAGTCGAGGCGCAGCCCTCCGGGGTCCGGGTCGCGGTGGTCACCGACGCGGAGAGCATCGAGCTGGTCACCCACCCCACCCGCCTCGCCTACCGCGGTATCCACCGTCCCCGCGGGAACATCGATCTGGTGGTCGACCACCGACTCGTCGCGAGTGACCGGCTCACCGGCGGCGACGCCATCGAGACGGACCTCCAGACCGGCGTGACCGAGCTCGTGCCCGGCCCACCGCACCTCACGCGATTCACCGGGCTGGGCGCCGGCGAGAAACTCGTCGAGCTGTGGCTGCCGCACAACGAGCAGGTCGAGCTCCTCGAACTCCGGACGGATGCCCCGGTGGCACCCGCGCCGACGGACAGGCGCCGCTGGCTCCACCACGGGAGCTCGATCAGCCACGGTTCCAACGCCACCTCGCCGGCGCGGACCTGGCCCGCCCTCGCGGCCCGGCTCGGCGGCGTGGACCTGCGCAACCTCGGCGTCGGCGGCAGCGCGCTCGTCGACCCGTTCATGGCCCGCGTCATGCGCGACACCCCCGCCGACCTGATCAGCCTCAAGCTGGGCATCAACGTCACCAACTCGGACTCGATGCGGCTGCGCGCGTTCGTCCCCGCGGTGCACGGGTTCCTCGACACGATCCGTGACGGGCACCCCACCACCCCGCTGCTGCTCGTCTCGCCGATCTACTGCGGGATCCACGAGGACACCCCGGGCCCCGGCGCATTCGATCCGGACACCTTCCGCACGGGCGAGGTGCGGTTCATCGCGACGGGCGAGACCGGGGACACCGCGCAGGGGCGGCTGACTCTCCGCGTCATCCGTGACGCGCTCGCGTCGATCGTGGAGGCCCGGGACGACGAGAACCTCCACCATCTCGACGGCACCGCACTGTACGGATCCGCGGACGCCGACGAGCACCCGCTCCCCGACGCACTGCATCCCGACACCGCCACGCATGAGCTGATCGGCACGCGCTTCGCCCGGCACGCGTTCGGGAGCGGGGGCCCCTTCGCTCCCGGCGATCGCACCCGTGGCGATTCGTGTACACACGGGCTATGACGACTACGCCCCCGGATCCGGATCCCAGCGACTCCCCCGACCTCGACGCGGGCGGCTCCCCCGTGGGTCCCATGACGCCGGACTCGGATTCCACCTCCCTGGCCTCGGACAGCGCTCGCACGGGCCAGAGCCCGACCAAGTCGAACTCGCGGGTCGGCATCGTGGTGCTGCTGGCGATCATCATCCTGGTGGTGCTGGTGCTGGTTTTCGGGCTCGTCGGGCGGATGTTCGGACTGGGGTGAGCGGACGGGGTGACGACGACGAGGGCCGCGGCAGAGTCCGATCCTGCCGCGGCCCTCGGTGCTCTGGGGCTCAGCTCCCGGCGACGGCGCCGATCAGCTGCCCGACGTCGATGTTGTTGATGAGGTCGGCGGAGAACACGGCGGGGTCGGCGCCGATGTCGCCCAGCGCGCTCGAGCCGGAGGTCAGCGACCCCAGACCCAGTCCCTCGAGGCTGCCGGTGACGGCTTCGGCGGGGTTGGGCTCGCGGATCGTCACGCAGGTGTTGATGGGGTTGGCGACCTTGCGGCCGCTGGCCAGGACGAGGGTCGTGGCGGCGCCGGTGTTGAGCACGTCGCCGGGGGTCGCGTCGTCGGGCACGCGGTAGGTGGTCTCGAGGGTGGCCTTGGCGTTGCCGGCGGTGGTCCATCCGGCCCCGGAGTGGCGGACGGAGTTGGTGGCGGAATCGCGGATCACGTCGTCGGTGACCGTCGACCACGTCTGGCCGCCGACCAGGTACCAGACGCTCTCCCGCGCCCGGACCAGCTCGAACCCGGCCGGGTGGAAGTCGTCGATCCGGCTGACCAGGGCCCCGGCGCCGCTGACGGTGGTCCGGAACGTCACGGTCTGCGAGGTGGCGCCGGTCGGCCGCCGGGCCGCACCGACGCGACGATCGGTCGCAACCGGCAGCCGCCGCCGCTACGGTCGAGCCATGCCTCAATTCACTGTTCCCGGACTGTCCACCGCCGACTCGGCCACGCTCGCCGAGACGCTGCAGAAGCGCCTGACGGCGTGCAACGACCTGCACCTCACGCTCAAGCATGTGCACTGGAACGTCGTGGGTCCCAACTTCATCTCGGTGCACGAGATGCTGGACCCGCAGGTCGAGCTGGTGCGCGGCTTCGCGGACGTGCTGGCCGAGCGCATCGCCACGCTGGGCGGTTCGCCGGTGGGTACGATGGGCGCGAACGCCGATCACCGCTCGTGGGATGACTACTCCCTCGGCCGGGACACCGCGCAGGCCCACCTCGGAGCGCTCGACAAGGTCTACGACGGCATGATCTCCGATCATCGCAAGGCCATCTCGGTGGCCGGCGACGTGGACCCGGTCACCGAGGACATCCTCATCGGCCAGACCGCGGAGCTGGAGAAGTTCCAGTGGTTCGTGCGCGCGCACCTCGAGAACGCCGCCGGCAGCCTGCCCACCGCTGACGACGCCTCGGAGAAGGCCGCCGCCAGGGACGCCTCCGCCTGAGCCGGGGCACGCGCTGAGCCGTCGGGCCGGACCCCTCCCCGGGGTCCGGCCCGCTGGCTTTTCTGGACAGCCGGCGCCTCTGGACAGCCGAGGGACACTTGTGACGGGCGTCACTCGCCTGGTGCGTCCTCCGGCGATTCAGCGAGGTGTGCAGCCATGAAGGCAGTCGTGTTCGAGGGTTTCAAGACCTTCCCCGTACTGAAGGATGTCGACCGGCCCTCCCCGGGCCCCGGCGAGGTCCTGCTCAAGGTGGCCGGTTCCGGTGCGTGCCATTCCGACGTGGGCCTGTTCCACGATTTCCCCGGCGATCCCACGGGCTTTCTCACCCCGCCGTTCACCCTGGGCCACGAGGTCTCTGGCTGGGTGGAGGAGCTGGGCCCGGGCGTCACAGGGCTGACGAAGAGCGATGCCTACCTGGTCTACGGACCGATCGGCTGCGGCCGGTGCAAGCCGTGTTCGCGCGGACAGGACACCTACTGCCAGGACGTGCCGTCGGTCGGCTACCTGGCCACCGGCCTGGGGCGCGACGGCGGGATGGCCGAGTACATGACCACCTACGCCCGCAACCTCGTCCCCCTCGGCGACGCCGACCCCGTGGCCGCGGCCCCACTCGCCGACGCCGGCCTGACCCCGTACCACGCCATCAAACGCGCGATGCCCCACCTCACCACGCCCGGGGCGACCGCGCTGTGCATCGGCCTCGGCGGTCTGGGCCTGGTCGGGGTGCAGATCATCCGGGCGCTCACCGGGGCCACCGTGTACGCCACCGACACCAAGCCCGACGCCGTAGCCGCCGCGGAGGCCGATGGCGCGATCGGTGTCCCGACCGACGGCGCCGCCGAGAAGGTCAGGGAGCTCACCGGCGGGCTCGGCGTCAACGCGGTGTTCGACTTCGTCGGCGCCGCCCCGACCCTCGAGCTCGCCGCGGCCTGCGTCGCCCAGCAGGGCTCGCTGACGGTGGTGGGACTGGCGGGCGACGACTTCCCCTGGAACGTCTTCCGCCTGCCTTACGAGGTCGATTTCTCCTCCACCTACTGGGGCACGCTCGAGGACCTCCACGAGGTGGTGGAGTTGTACCGGGCGGGCAGGATCTCGCCGGAGGTCCACGTGTATCCGCTCGACCGGGCGCTGGAGGCCTACCAGCAGCTCGTCGACGGCCAGATCAGCGGGCGGGCCGTGATCGCGCCGCACGGAACCTAACCCCGCGAGGACACCGCGCCCACCGCCCGCCGCAGGAGCCAGCCAGCCCTAGCGGTTGTCCCGCTCGCAGGCGATGCCGTCGTTGTCGCCGTCCATCAACGGATCGTAGTACTCGCTGCCGCGGTGGACGGGGGCCACTCCGAGGTCCCACGCCTCCCGGCATCCCGAGAGACTCCGGACCGGCGTGGTCGCGGGCGCGATCTCGACCGGCGCGGGCATGAACTGCGGGGCCCAGACCAGCGGGAACGGCAGGAGCGGCAGGGCGGCGGCGTCGAATCCCATCGGGACCGGAACGACGATCGGCGCGATGTCCGGCACGGCGATGACCCCCGATCCGACGGGGATCTCGGCGGCGACGGCGGAGGGGGCGGCGCCGAGAGCCACGAGAGTCGCCAGGCCGAGAGCAGTGAGGGAACGACGGATCATGGTGAGAACCTCGAGGGGAAGGCCATGCGAGTGGCGCTGAATAGTGAGCTCAGATTAACCGAGGTATGTTCACGTCGCTGACCGTTTCGCGCGGACGCATCACACGAGCATGCGCCGGGAATGCGACCGCGAGAGCTCATAGGTCTTGACGATCCAGAACGTCGCGAAGGCGTAGAGCGCGGCGGTCTCGACCAGGAACAGCCACAGGGTGGAGTCCATCAGCCAGGCGATGAGCAGCGCCAGGGCCGGGAAGAGCAGGACCAGCACCACCAGGATCCGATAGCCCCGGCGGTAGCTGCGCTGCAGCTCCGCGTTCGGGATGGAGGCGATTGTCTCCTGCCCGTAGAAGAAGATCGACAGTGCCGCCAGGACGAAGAAGGATGTGGCTGCCACCGCGTGGGTGATGCTCACCGCGTTCAGTCCGGGCATCACCGGGTCTTCGGTCGGGAAGAGGGCGACGACGATCGCGAGGGTGCCGGCGGCGTTGAGCAGCCAGTTCTCACCGCGCGTGTAGCCGCGGTACGCCACCAGAGCGACTCCGATCGCCACCAGCGTTCCGACGAACAGCCCGCGGGCCGGGGTGTAGTAGAAGGAGCTCAGTGAGTCCATCATCGGAAAATCGGGGTCGAGGGTGACCCACACCAGAAGTGCCACGGGCAGACCGATGGCGGCGCCGGCGATCACCATCCGGAGCACGAAGTACGTCTCCACGATGTAGGCCGCCGGGGCCTCGCAGAAGGTCGCCCGATCGCCCGGGGCCTGCCGACCACTCTCTGACTGCTGCACGCGCACACCTCGAATCCGACTCGGCCCCGCCGTGGTCTCAGCCTCGCAGTCGGGTGCCCGTCTTGGTGTAGATCCGGTTGAGGTGCCCCTCCACCGTCCGCTTGGACAGGTGCAGCTCGGCGGCGATCTCGGCGTTGGTCAGCCCCTGCCCGACCAGGTCGGCGATCTGGGATTCGCGGCGCGTCAACGAGACTCCGGCCGGAACCGAGACCGCCGGGCCACCGACGCGGGTGAGGCCGGCCAGTGGCCCGCCCAGCTCGGTGGTCGCGAGCATCCGCTCGGCCTGGGAGTGGAACTTCGATCCCGGCGACGCTGCATCGCGGGCACGGTCCGCGGCGACCGCCGCCACCATGTGCAGCCCGTACGTCCGGGCCCGGCGGGCCGCGTCCAGCAACAACCGGGGGTTGCGGGCCGACATCGCCACCGACAGGTCGCGTACCAGCACCGGCACGTCGCCGGTGACGTCCACCTCGGCCAGTGCCCGGCAGATCTCCGGGTCCGCGGTGAGGACCCCGGCCAGGGCAGCGCGGGTGGCGGCACCGTTCAGCCCCTCGTCGATCAGCGACCGGACGACCTCGCCCGCCTCGTCGGGGCGGCCCAGGCAGACGAGCACCCCCGCCTCCACGCCGCGGATCTCGGGACCCACCGGCGAGTTGGCGTACCCCGGGATGGCGCGCATCCGCTGCAGGTACTTCTCCGCCGTGGCCGCCTGCCCGGACATCGCCGCGGCCAGCGCGTACAACGACAGCGCACGGGACAGGAAGTCCTCGGGACCGTCCACCTCGACGATCGCCACCGCGTCGGACGCCGCACTGATCGCGGCCGGCAGGTCACCGGCGGCCAGTGAGATCTCGGCGTCGACCACCCGTCGCACGCCGTAATCGACACGCACGGAATCGTCCTGCTCCACGGCGACGACCGGCGCCAACTCGGTGAGCAGCGCAGTGATCCCGAAGCCGTGCAGCATCACCGACACCAGCGCCGCCAGGAACTCCTCCGACGCCCACGTCTGGTTGCCCATCGAGCGGGACCGGCGGGCCACGCGCCGGATGACCGCCAGGGCCGCATCGGACTGCCCCATGGCGTCCAGCGCGAGGGCGTGGATCGGCTCCAGGCGGCGCGCCCACTCGGCCGGAAGATCAGCGGTGAGCTCGCCGTAGGCGCGGGCCGCCTCGCGGTAACGGCCCGAGTAGCTCAGGTGCAATACGGCCAGCGCGTCGAGCACCGCGTGCCCCGGGTGGCCGGCGGGGAGCCACTGATGCGCTGAGGCGATCAGCGGAAGCGACTGCTCGGGGCCGCGGTCGCGGTAGTGCGCGAGGTCCGCGCGGGCCGTGACGTTCTCGATCAGCACCCGGGTGAACTCGGGCCCGCCGAGATCGCCCCGCAGACAGGTCAGCGACCGGTCGAGCATCGCGGCGGCCTCGGGCAGCCGGTCGAGCAACCGCAGGCACGAGCCCGCGATCAGCGACAGCTCGGCCTGCTGCAGCGGCGCGAGGGCGGGCCCCGCGCGATCGGTGGCGTCGTGGATCTCCACCCCGGTGCGGTAGTCGTGGCTGTCGAGCGCGGCGCGGGCCGCGGCCAGCACGCAGCCGGCGGCCATCGGACGGGCGTTGGTCAGCGCCCAGGCCACGATCCGCGGATCCGGTTGGAACAGGGCTGGCAGGCCGGCGACGCCGTCGCCCGCACCTTCGCCTGCGCCTACACCCACGCCTGAGCCTGCACCTGTGCCGTCCCCCTCATGGTGTCCCGCTCGTTCGCCGGCGCGATCGAGCACGGCGTCGTAGACCTCGCGGCGCCGCCGGTGATCGGCGCCGGCCCGCAGCGCCCTGGCCAGGACCGGCGGCTGGACCGACAGCACCTCGATGCCGCCCTCGTGCCGCTCGAGCAGCAGCCCGCGGGAGAGGAGGTCGCTCACCACGTCGTCGTCGTGGAGATGGACCAGGTCGGCGAGGGGGATGCGGCGGGCGAGCGCCGCGGTGGTCAGGGGGCCGGTGTCGGTGGCGGCGGTGCGGGGGTCGATCCACAGGTGCGGGTCGACGGCCACGCCCGCGATCGCGGTGGCGGGATCCTCGACGAGTTCCAGCCGATCGCGGGTGCGGCGGGTCAGCTTGCGGGCGGCGAGGTCGTCATAGGTGGCGCGCAGCGCCGTGAGATTGCCGTGCGAGCACGCCCACAGGGCCTCGACCAGCCGCGCCGAGACGGGCATCCCGACGGCCGCCGACACCACCTTCTCCGCTTCGCCGCGCGTGAGCGGACGCAGAGGCAGCCGGGTGGTGCGGACGCTCACCTCGTCGTCGTATCCGGGAGGCAGTGCTGCGCCCACCCTTGCCGATGCCACCAGGACCGCACCCGGGGGCACCTCGCGGGGCGGTCGAGGTCCGGCGCCGGCGACGCCGGACGCGCCGACCCCGGACAGCGCACCGGGACGATCCAGGTCGTCCCATATCACCACCGGAACCCCGGCGGCGCGGAGACCTGCAGCGATGTCAGCCGCGCACCGGCTGGCTCCCGCGCCCGGAGGCCCCACCACGAGCACGCCCCGCCGCGTGTCGACGCATCGTGCGGTCGCGCGTGCCACGGTGTCGGACCGCACCGCCGCACGGGTCGTGTTCCACGCGGGCACGGGGCCCTCCTCGCTGCGCCGGAAAAATCAGGTGTGACGCACTCTATCGACACCTGTCTGCGGCGGTACACGCTATAGGCAATCTGTTCCGTTCTCGTGGAGAGGTAACCGCATGACCCGCCCGTCGACCGTCACCGCCGCGTCGTGGATCTGGCTGTTCTGCGGCCTGTTCAGCACGCTCACCATCACAGGCGTGCTGGCGGCGACCGACCTGCTCGCGTTCGTCGTGCCGCTCGGCGGCACCGAGGACGCGTCGACCACCGCCCCGGGGGTCGCATGGATCGGCGCTCTCATCGCGATGGGCGTGGTGTCGGCGATAGCCCTGCAGGTGGTGTCGGCGGTGAAACTGCGCGACGGCGAGCGGTGGGCGCGGGCGCTGCTGACGATCGCGGCGGGCCTCACGCTGGTCACCGCGCTCTGGGACATCACCCTGTGGTCGGCGTGGGTGCTGCTCGGGGCCCACCTGGTGGCGTTCGTCCTGGCGTACACCGATTCCGCCACCGCGTACCTCGAGGTCCGGTCCCCCGACCCGGCGTGGGCGCCGGTCTACGCGTAACCCGGGCAACGAGGGCCGCTGGTCACACCGGCTGCCTACTGCTCACATTTCGCGAGATCCGTCTCCTCCGTCGACATTCCCTCCGGGGTGAAGTGCGTGACCATCACCACCAGGTCCTCTGACCCCTCATTGACGGTCTCGTGCACGTACCGAGAGTCTTCGACGACCGAATCGCCGGCGCGGTAGACGCGGACGCCGCCGGGGTGGGCGTCGGCGTAGTGGGTGAGCTCGCCCTGCTCCACCACCACGACGAGTTGCCCGTGGTGGCAATGCGGGCCGGTGCCGACCCCGGGCGCGAGGGTGATACTGCGGTGCGTCACCGTCACCCCGTCGGCCCCGCCGTCCACGGCCAGCTCGATGGGCTCGTCATTCTTGCCTTCGACGATGTCCAGGACGCGGATGGTATCCGGCTTCACTGCAGGGGGCTCGGTCGACTGTGGGCTGCACGCGGCCATCGCCAGCACGGGTACTGCGACGGCGAATGCGACGCCGCCTCGGATCGATGGGCGCGTCATGGCCACTCCCCTCGTCCGCGCGAACAGTCTCGACTCCCCAGGCTCGGCACCACGCTAACGCACACCGAGCCCCGGGTGAAGGAACGATCACGAAAGGCGGTTGGGGACTGCCGAGCCCTCGAGCTCTACCCCGTCCGCTGCCGCCCGGCGAGCTTGTGCCGGTCGAGTTCAGTCATCCCGCCCCAGACGCCGTAGAGCTCGCCGGCCTCGATCGCGAACTTCCGGCAGGTCTCGAGCACGGCGCAACCGGCGCAGATCGCCTTGGCCGCTTCTTCCTTGCGACGACGCACACCCTTCGGCTCGTCCTCGGCGCTGTAGAAGAGGTCGGGGTCCCCGACGCACGCTCCGTCGTCCCTCCATGCCCAGTACTCCGATGTGGGTGTCAGATTCCTGAACCGTGGCACTCGTACTCCTGTCGCGGAAGGCGGAAGATCAACGACGAAGTGTCTCCCGGGACCACCCGGGCCCGCCTCACCCCTAGGGGTGTATCAGCAGGGCGTGGCCGTTCAGAGCCCGTTGCTAGGATCTGCGGATGCCGATCAAGGTCACAGTGGTCAATGACTACCTCGTCGTCGTCGCCGGGGTGAACGCCTTTCTGGCCCCTTACTCCGATCGGATCGAGATGGTGGAGAAGGAGCTGGTCTCCAGCGGATCGGCCACGGTGGACGTGGCCCTGTACGACTCCTTCGCCTCGTCCCTGGGCAAGGATGCTCGTCTCGAGAACCTCCTGCAGGATCCGACCATCGGAGCGGTCGCCGTCTATTCGTTCACCTCGGACCCGGCCGCGGTCCGCGACAGCCTCGACGCGGGCGCCCACGGGTTCCTGTCCAAGTCCCTGACCGCTCCTGAGCTGGTGAGCGGCATCGAGCAGATCGCCGCGGGGAACCGCGTCACCCTCACCGGAACGGGCCTGCCGATCATGGGCCCCGAGCAGTGGCCCGCCAAGGACGCCGGCCTCTCACACCGTGAAGCCGAGGTGGTCAGCCTGATCGTGCAGGGGCTGTCCAATGACCAGATCGCCGAGCAGTGCTACCTCTCGCTCAATACAGTCAAGACCTATGTGCGTTCGGCCTACCGCAAGATGGACGTGACCACCCGGGCGCAGGCTGTCGCGTGGGGCATCGAGAACGGCCTCAAGCCCGACCGATAGTCCTGGGCCGAGGGCGACTCGATCAGCTCCGGCCACGCCGATCGAGCGGCACCACGGTTGGCGTTCCCGTCACCGGGTCGGCGGCGATCAGGCACGGGAGCCCGAAAACCTGCTCCACCAGCTCGGCGGTGAGGACCTCGGCCGGGGCGCCGGTGGTCACCACGCGGCCGTCCTTCATCACGACCAGGTGCGTCGCGTAGCGGGCGGCCTGGTTGAGATCGTGGAGCACGGCGATCACCGCGCGACCGCTCTCGTGCTGGTCTCGGAGCAGGTCCAGCACGTCGTACTGGTGCGCGATGTCGAGGTAGGTGGTGGGCTCATCCAGCAGGAGGATGGGCGTCTCCTGGGCCAGCAGCATGGCGACCCACACGCGTTGCCGCTGGCCGCCGGAGAGTTCGTCGACGAACCGGGTCGCCAGATCGGACACCCCGGTGGAGGCCATCGCGGCGGTCACGGCGGTGTCGTCGGCGCGGCTCCACTGGCGTAGTGGGCTGTGGTGCGGGTGCCGGCCACGCGCCACCAGGTCGTCGACCCGGATCCCCTCCGGAGTGACGGCGCCCTGCGGCAGGAGCCCGATCCGGCGCGCGACCTCCTTGGTACGCAGCCGGTGCAGATCGTGTCCGTCCAGCAGGATCCGCCCCTCGCCGGGGGCGATCACGCGCGCCAGCGCCTTGAGCAGCGTGGACTTGCCGCAGGCGTTGGGGCCGACGATCACCGTGAACGCGTCCTCGGGCAGTTCCAGGTCGAGGTCGGTGGCCACGACCCGCCGTTCGTACGCGAGCCGCGCCCCCTCCACCGTGAGCCCGCGCCCACACTCGAGCTGGGCGCCGGCGCGGGCATCACGGTCGAGGGAGGTGGGGCGCATCAGCCCAGGATCTCCCGGACGTCGTCGAGGATCTCGCCGGCACCCAGGACGCCGATGCCGACCATCCAGGTCTCGTCCTCGACCTCGTAGGTCTGGCCGGACTTCACAGCGGGCAGGTCGCTCCAGAGCCCGGTCACGGTCGCCATGGTCGTCGCCGACGGGTCGCCGCCGGGGTTGGTGAAGAACACGACCTCGCCGGTGATCTGCTCGTACAGCTCCGGGGAGAGCTCGGCCATGGAGTACTCGTTCCACTCACGCTCACCCAGGTCGAAGCCCATCTGCGACAGGATCGAGCCGGAGAACGTCTCGGGGCCGTAGAGGCGGAAGTTGTCCGGGCGGAACCGGACGATCGACAGCGTGGTGCCCTCGGCGCCCACCTGCTCGCCGACCTCGGCGATGCGGGTGTCGAGGTCGTCGATGAGCTGCTCCATCTCGTCGTCCTCGCCGACGGCGGCGGCGGTGACCCGCGCCTGCTCCTGCCAATCGGTGCCGGAGTTCTCGGAGTACACGGTGGGGGCAATGCCGGAGAGCTCGTCGTAGATGGCCTCGTGGCGGACCTTGGCACCGATGATGAGGTCGGGGGCCAGGGCGGCGATCGCGTCGATGTCGGGCTCGGAGGTCAGGCCCACGATCTCGGCGTCAACGTCCCCGAGGTACGGCGGGGCGCCGGTGCCGGCGCCGGACTCGGTGATCCCGACGGGCGTGTGGCCGAGCGCGACGAGCGCGTCGAGGTGCGGAGAGTCGAGGACGACGACCCTCTCGGGCGTCCCGTCGATCACGGTCTCGCCCATCGCGTGGGTGACGGTATAGGCCTCGTCCGAGGATGCCTCGGCGGTGTCGCTGCTGCCGGAGCACGCGGACAGAGCCACCGCAGAGGCGAGGGCCATGGCGATCAGGGCGGGCACCGAGCGGCGCCGGCGTGAGATTCTGGTCATGACTACAGATCAAACCACACAGGCAAGGCTCACCTAACAATCAGTCTGGTCTAGGGTTCCACCGTGGCCCCACGACCTCTCCCCGACTCCGACGCCGACGCACGGCCCGCGGTGCCGGCCGCCGACCGGGCAGCCGCCCCGGCAGCAAGCGCTGGCCAGCAGCCCCGCCGCGGAGCCGGGTTGTTCCCCGGACTGATCGTGGCCGTCCTGGCCCTGGCGGCCGCCGTGGTGGCCAGCCTCGCTATCGGTGCCCGCCCGATCCCGCCGGCCGAGGTGGTGGGCGAACTGCTCGGCCAGGGCACGCAGAGCGTGGTGGGGATCGTCGGCGAACTGCGGGCCAACCGGACCGTGCTCGGACTGGTGTGCGGTGCGGCGCTCGGCGCGTCCGGGGCGCTCATGCAGGCCGTGACCCGCAATCCGATCGCCGACCCGGGAATCCTCGGCGTCAATGCCGGCGCCGCGCTCGGGGTGGTCGCCGGAGCGACGCTCACCGGCGGCCTCGGCCTGGCCTCCACGGTGTGGTTCGCACTGGCCGGCGCCGGTGTGGCGTCCGCGATCATCCTCCTGCTCAGCACCTCGGCGCTCGCGGCGTCCTCACCCGTTCGGCTCACCCTGGCCGGGGTGGCGCTGGCGGCGGTGCTGTCCGGTCTCAGCCAAACGTTCGTCGTGCTGGACGAGACCGTCCTGCAGGCGTACAGCTTCTGGCAGGTCGGCTCGCTCACTGCGCGGTCGATCGACGAGGTCACCGGCGTGATCCCGCTCGTCGTCGCGGGCGCGGTGATCGCCCTGCTGCTCCTGCGCGGCCTGGACGCGCTCGCCCTGGGCGACGACTCGGCGGTGGCGCTGGGCGTGCGACCCGGGTGGGTGCGGGTGTGGTCGCTCGTCGCCGTCGCACTGCTCGCAGGGACCGCCACGGCGCTGGCCGGCCCCATCAGCTTCGTGGGACTGGTCGTGCCCCACCTCGTCCGCGGTCTCGTCGGCCCGAGCCTGATCCGGGTGGTGCCGCTGTCCATGGTGGTGGCCCCGGCGTTGCTGCTGGTGGCCGACGTGGTCGGCCGCGTGATCGCGAGCGGCTCGGAGACCCCGGCGGGCGTGGTCATGGCGTTCATCGGCGCGCCGCTGCTGGTGGCGTACCTCGCCGCGGGCCGACGGGTGGGTGTCGCATGACGATAACCGCACCGCGCCCCGCAACAGCCCTGCCCAGCGACGAACGCCTCCTCGCCGCCGGCCGATTCTCGGTGCGGCTGCACCTGCGCACTGCGTGGGTCACTGCGATCCTCGCCGTCGTCGTCGTCATACTCGTGGCCGCCTCGCTGGTGATCGGCGAGTTCATCATCCCGATCCCCGACGCGGCCGCGACCCTCCTCGGCGACGCACCCGACCGCACCACCGACTTCTTCATCCACGAACGCCGCCTGCCCCGGGCGCTGGTCGCGCTGGCGGTGGGCGCGGCTCTGGCGACGTCGGGCGCGCTGTTCTGCGCGCTCACCCGCAATCCGCTGGCCAGCCCGGACATCATCGGCATCACCCAGGGCGCGTCGGCGGGCGGGGCGACGGTGATCCTCGTGCTGGGCGGCGGGATGGCGCAGGTGGCCACGGGCGCACTCGTCGGCGCGGCGCTCACCGCCGGGTTCATCCTCGCGTTGACGTGGTGGCGCGGGCTCAGCGGCGCCCGCCTGGTCCTGCTCGGCGTGGCGCTGGGCGCCCTGGCGATGGCGTACGTGGCGCACCTGCTCTCCCTCGGCTTCGTGGCGAGCGCGGTCACCGCCCAGATCTGGCTGACGGGCTCGCTGCAGGGCCGCGGCTGGTCCGAGCTCTGGCCGCTGGCGTGGGTGCTGGTCGCCGCCGCGCTGGTGATCGCCACCCAGTCACGGAGTTTGCGGGCGCTCGCGCTGGGCGATGACGTCGCGGTGGCCCTGGGCGTGCGACTGCGCTCCACGCGGTTGGTCCTGTTGGCGGCGGCCACGGTCCTGGCCGGGGCGGCGGTGGCGACGGCCGGGCCGATCTCGTTCGTGGCGCTGGTGGCTCCGCACCTGTCGCGGCTGCTCACCCACAGTGATCGCGTCCTGCCGGCGGCGCTGCTGGGCGGGGTGCTGCTCCTGGCCTCGGACCTGGTGGCCCAGCACGCGTTCGCCCTGCCGCTCCCGGTGGGTGTGGTGACGGTGGTGCTCGGCGGGCTGTTCTTCCTGGGTCTGTTGTGGCGGGAGGGTCGCCGTGGTTGACCAGACCGGCACGTCCGAGAAACCCGCACGGCGCCCGTCCGACCGCGAGACCCCGCGCCCGCGCAACCCCCACCGGGCGGAGAGCTGGCAGCCGACCGCGCTGCGGCGGGTCCGAGTACGCGCCGTCGAACCCCTCGCTCCCGAGCTGGTGCGCGTGACGCTCGAGGGCGACGAGCTCGGGGAAATCGCCACCGACGCCGGCGATGCCGTGCCCGCCGTGCGCAGCCCGTCCTTCGACGACGTCGTGGTCTTCTGCCTGCCCGATCCCGTGACGGGCGAGGTCACCCTCCCCGTTCCCGCGCCGGGTGGCGGGCTGGGCCACCCACCGGGCAGCGCCGCGCTGGTGCGGGAGTACACCGTGCGGTCCTTGCGAGACGGCGCCCTCGCCGTGGACCTGGTCCGCCACGCCTCGGGCGCGGGCGTGCGCTGGCTCGAGTCGGTCCGGCCGGGTGACGCGCTGACGATCGTCGGCCCGCGGGTGAGCCGCGCGCTCCCCGCGGTGGACCGGATGCTGGCCGTGGGGGACGCCACCGCCCTGCCCGCGCTGGCGCGGCTGATCGAGGAGCGGCCGCCCGCCTTGGCGCTCGACGCGCTGGCCGCGGTGCCCGACCCGTCCGCGCTGCCGCCGTCCCTTCTGCCCGCCGTCTCCCCCGTCGACGCCGACCGCGTCCGGGTCCGGGTGGTGGCGGCGGCGCCCGGCTCGGCGGATGAGCTCATCAACGCGATGGCCGCGGTCGAGCTCCCCGCCGGGTTCGCGTGGGTGGCCGGCGAGTCCGGGATGGTCACGGCCGTCCGCCGGCATCTCCTCGCCCGCGGCCAGGAGCCCGACCGCGTCCAGTTCACCGGCTACTGGCGCCTCGGCGGGCCGCTATAGGCCCCGAGTCGCTCGCCCAGTTCATCACGACGGAGGAGTAACTCCGCGCTACACGGCCACCGGCGGGTGCAACCGCTCCAGGGTCCACACTCGATTGCGGTGCGCCGCCCACGTACTGATGCCGATCGCGCCCACCGCCACCAACGTCAGCACCAACACCGGAATCCACATCTGCGAGGGGCTCCCACCCATGATGGTCTGCCGTAGCCCCTGCACGGTGTAGGTCATGGGGTTGAACGGGTGGATCCAGCGGAAGAACGCGGGCTCCACCGCGGTCGGATAGATGCCGTCCGCCGAGGTCAGCTGCAGCATCAGCAGTGCCATGGACAGCACTCTGCCGACCGACGGGCCGAACACCACGTTGAGCATCTGGATGAGTGAGATGAACGCCACCGCCGACAGCGCCATGATGGCCAGTGCGCCCATCGGGTGAACCGGTGTCAGGCCCAGGCCGAACCGCAGTACCAGCAGAATCACCACCGCCTGCCCGAGCGCCAACAGCAGCGCCGGCTGCAGCGAGGCCATCACGACCCGCAGCGGGTGCAGCCGTGTGGCCACGGCGCGCGGCTGGAGCGGAGTGAGCAGCAGCCAGATCATGATGCCGCCCACGAACAGTGCCAGCGGTACGAAGAACGGGGCGAACCCGTAGCCGAACGTCTCCGCCGGGTTGTCGTACATCGACGTGAGCGTGATCGGGTCGCCGATCGTGCGCGACATGTCCTCGCGGTGCTGGTCACTCCACTCCGGCACCCGGTCGGCGCCGGCGGCCAGTTCGCTCGACAACCGGCCGGTGCCGTCTTTGAGGGTGTGCGAGCCGTCGGCGAGCCGGTTCGTGCCCTCCACCAGGCGGCCGGTGCCGTCTGTGAGGTCGCCGGTGCCCTCGGCCAGGGTGGCCGCGCCCTCGTCCAAGCGCGCGGCGCCCTCGTCGAGCTGGCGCACGCCGTCGACCAGTGTGGTGGCGCCCGTGCCGAGTCGCTGCAGCCCGTTGTCGAGCTGCGCCGCGCCGGCGCCCAGGGCGTTGATCCCGGTGAGGAACTCGCCGGAGGGATCGTTGAGTGCCGACGACAACTCGCGGGCGCCGTCGCGCAGCCGGTGCAGGTCCGACAGCTGCGACGAGCCGGCGCCGAGGCCCTGCGATTCGAGTTGGTCGGCCAGCGTCTCCAACTGCACGGAGACCGGTACCCCGGCCGATCCGGCGGAGCTCCCCGATCCCGCGGACCCCTGACCGGTGGCCAGGCCGGTGGTGGCCTCGACCTGCCTCATCTGCGCGGCGGCCTGCCGCAGCGGGGCGATCGCGGCGTTCTGCGCCTGCGAGAGCTGATCCAGGGTACCGGCGAGCTGGTCGACTCCGCCGCTGACCTGCGCGGCCCCGTTCCCGAGCCGCTGCACTCCGCCGTCGAGGCGCTGGACGCCCTCGTTGAGCTGCGTCGCGCCGTCGGCGGCAGTGCCGATCCCGCCGGCCAACTGGTCGACTCCGGAGCGGGCCTCGTGGATCTTGGTGGCCAGCTGGTGGTTGCCGTCCGCGAGCGTGGCGGCGCCCTGGTCGAGGGTGCGGGCGCCGGCGTCGAGTTCGGCGGACTTCTCGCTCAGCTCGGTGATGCCGTCGTCGAGTGTGCCCGCGCCGTCGTCGAGCTGCGCGGCACCGTCGGCGGCCTCGCGCAGCCCGGCGCCGGCATCCTGAACACCCACGAGGACCTTGTCGACGGCCTGCGCTGAGATGGCCGAGCCCACCGCGTTGTGCAGTTCGGCTGTGGCGCTGCGTCCGATGAGGCTGGACAGGTAGTTGCCGGATTGGTCGTAGGTCACGGTGATCGCGGCCTGCCGCGGGTCGTCCCCGGTGGGTGAGGCGACGGATTCGCTGAACTCCGGGGTCAGCCGAACCACGAAGTTGTACTCGTGATCGGACAGTCCGGCTTCGGCCTCGGCGGCGTCGACCAGTCGCCAGTCGAGCTGGTCGTTCTGCAAGAGTTCGTCCACCACCTGGTCGCCGGCGCGTAGTGGTTCGCCGTCGACCTGCGTCCCGGTGTCGTCGTTGACCAACGCGACCGGCAACTGGGAGGTCCGGCCGAACGGGTCCCAGAAGGCGGCGAGGTACAGGGCGCTGTAGAGCAGGGGCATGAGCACCAGCACGACTATCGCCACGCGCGGTAGCCGTCCGCGGCCGAAGCGCTTGAGCTCACTGCCGATGGACAGTCCGGAGATCATGCGAGGCCTTCCTTGGTGGCGGGGACGGTGACCATGTGGTGCTCGGGCGACCCCGCGGGCAGGGAGTCCACGGAGGACAGGATGACGGTGCTCTGGTCGGCGTCGGCGATCTCGGCCAGTCGCTGCAGCGCTCGTGCGCGTTCCGCGGGGACGCGGACCTGTTCGATGTCGTCCACCACCAGTATCGGCGTGCCCTCGTAGCGGGCCAGCGCTATGCGCAGCAGCAGGCGATCCAGTTCGGTGAGGTCGCCGACGTAGGTGCGCAGCCCGGGCAGGCGGAGGTCCCCGTACACCGGGCCGAGGAGCTCCTCGAGTTGGACTGGGCCGGTGCGGCCACGCGGGCGCCACCACGGGCTCATCCACGCGCGCTGCTCCGCCACGACCGTGCGGACCGTGACCGCCGGGTCCAGCTCGTCGATGCCCGAGAATCCGGCGATCGCCGACCGGGTGAAGATCTCGCGACTGCCGGTGTGACCGAGTACCTCGAGCCGTCCCTCGGTGGGCGCCATTCGACCGGCCAGGGTGAGCAGGAGGCATGTGCGTCCGTTGCCGGGGTGGCCGCGCAGGACGGTGATTCCGCCGCGGTCGATATCCAGATCCAGGGGGCCGAAGACCCGGCCGTGGTCGCCCACCAGCCCGAGGCCGCGAGCCAGCACCGCTGGTTCCGGGACTTCAGGTGGCTCAGCGCTTTCGGCGGGCTCAGCGTTGTCGGGGGGCTCAGCGTTGTCGGGGTTCTCGCGTGCAGTGGTCATGGTGACGTCCCGGGTGGGTGAGGTCTTCATTGTTGGCGGGAGCGACCGGTGGCCGCGGCCGCGCGCTTCGTTGCGTACGCGGCGATCTCCAAAGCGGACTAGACTCCACTTTATACACCGCTGCCGATCCCACCGCATGGCAGGTGACCCCGCCCCCATACGGAGGGTCGTCTTCCAGCACGACAGAACGGGGCCCTAGGCGTGCCGCAAGGCCGGCCGTGGGGGATCTTCCTGGCGATCAGGCTGGCCAACGCCGCCCTGTAGCGAACAGACCCGATTGCCGGTAACCAGGCGTTCAGGGCGCATTTTCGCCGGTGGCGGCGCCGCGCATCTACTCACCGAATAATGCCAGGTGGGCACGCCTCTGCGTGTCGTGGCGTGGGTAGAGAGTCGAGGCCACGACGATGACGACGACGAGGCGCACCTCCACACGCCCGACCCGCGGCCGCCGGGAAGCGCGGAATCGGCCGGGTCAGCCCGAGAGTCCGCGAAGCCAGTCGACGATCGCGCCGGCCAACTCGTCCGGGGCCTCCACCGGCAGCATGTGTCCGGTCTCCGGGATCTCGACGTAGGCCACGGGACCACCCGCGTCATCGTTCGCACCAGCACCAGCACCAGCTCCGGCGCCGCTCGACCCGGCCCCATTCGCCTCAGCCCACCGCCGCTGCTCCTCGGGGGGCACCACCTGGTCGTCCGACGCCCCCACGATCAGCACCGGGACACCGGCCTGCGCGGGGAACTCGCTGCGATCGGGCCGCGCGCCGATCGCCACCGAATGGGCGGCGAACCGCTCCGGCCCGTACACCCGTGCCGCCCGCAGCCGCTCGGCCCTCACCTCGGGATCGTGGCCTCGGTCGCCGTAGTACACCGCCTCCATGCCGTCGAGCGCGATCTCCTCGTACGCCTCCGGGCTCAAGCCCGCGGCGCGGTCGGCCCGCGCCTTCGCCGACTCGGGATCCTCAGCACCCACCGGGGCGGTGACCAGGATGAGACCGGCCAGCAGCGACGGGTGCCGCTCGGCGAGATGCATCGCCACGACCCCGCCGAGCGAATGCCCCACCACCACGCAGCCGGGCGCGATCTGCCCCGCCACCTCGTCAACGAGAGCGTCGAGGTCGGCCACGGCCGGAAGGTCTAGCGGCGTGGCGTGGACGCCGTCCGGCAGGCCGCGCATCACCGGCGCCCAGGTCTGCGCGTCACCGTGGAGGCCGGGGATGAGGACGAGGTCGGTCATGGCCGTGAGGCTAACCACCCGGCACGCGCTCCGTGCCCCGCCACGGACAACCACGGGAACTTCCACAGCACCCGAACCTCCGCCCGGCGCCGCACGCATCATGGACGTCGTCATCGCCAACCAACTGCACCAAGCGCCCCGCGCAGACCTCACTGTTCGGCAGGCTGTCGGCGGTATCGTCAGCTGGGTGAAGCCGCGCCCGTCCAGTCGACCATCTGATGAGGTCGATGTGCCCGGATCCAGTTCGGATTCCGGCACCTCGTCGGGCCGGCGAACAGCCCCTGTCGGCACCGAAGCCTCGGACGGCCCGGACGCCCCCGGGCCGGCGATCGCGCCGGGCTCACTCGGGGTGATCGTGGTGGCAGTGGACTCGCCGGGCTGGTTCCCGGCTGCGCACGGGTTCGCCAACGCAGCGGAGGTCGGTCCGGCCGCACTGCGCTCCGTTCGCACCGCCATGAAGGGCCGTGCCATGGTCGAGCCAGGGCCGGTCGACCGTACGCTGGTGGTGCAGTTCGACACCGACCCCCACGGCGTTGAGGACGTGGCCGGAGAACTCGTCGACCATCTCACTCACCCACTGCGGATAGCGGGACAGGAGCACTTCATCCAGTCGCGGTTGGGTTCGGCGACGGCCGCCACCGTCGGCTCGCCCGATCCGGAAATGCTGCTGCGGGCGGCGTTCGCGGCTGCACACGTGGCCACGGTGAACGGCGAACACCGGCACGCGGCCACCCCGTCGCTGCTGGCCGACCTCCGAGAGGCCTCTGAGCTGCGGACCGCGATGGCGCGGGCGGCCACCTCCCAGTTCGAATTGCACTATCAACCCATCGTCCACCTGGCCACCTCCCGAGTGTTGGGCTACGAGTCCTTGATGCGGTGGCGCCGCGGCGGTGAGCTCCTCACACCGGCAGCGTTTCTCCCCGCCGCCGAAGAGACCGCCTTGATTCTGCCGATCGGCAGAGCCGGTACACGCGCCGCTCTCGAGCAACTGGCCGAGTGGCGCCGTCGTCGGCCGGGCGAGCCCCTCTTCGTCTCCGTCAACTTCTCCGCTCGGCAACTGTCGGACCCGCGACTCCTCGATCACGTGCGTGACACCCTCGGCGAATTGGAACTCGACCCCTCATTGCTCTGGGTGGAGATCACCGAATGTGCCCTCATCGACGTCGACTCCCCCGCGGTTCACGCGATCGAATCCCTCGCCGAGATGGGCTGCGTGATCTGCGTGGACGATCTCGGAACCGGGTTCGCGGCCCTGCGCTACCTGGCCGACCTCCCTGTGTCCGTGGTCAAGATCGACCGCACCCTGGTGGGATCGGTGGCGGACCCGGCCATTCGGAAGATCATCGGGGCGATCTCCGATATCTGCCACTCGCTGGAGATCGCCACGGTCGCGGAGGGAGTCGAGCACCTGAATCAGGTCCCCCTCCTGCGAGAACTCGGGTTCAGTCACGCGCAGGGGTTCTTCTACGGTCGCCCGACAGCCGCGCCCATGCCACGCCATTACTGATAAGAACCTGAGTAGCCGACCCCTGTCAAGGCGCCTATAGCGTGGATCATCACGAAGTTATAAGGTTGCGCATCCAAAGAATCAGTCTATCCTTATCTCTAGTGCGAGACGGCGGGACACAAGGGGACCCACCGCCACGACCGAGGTAGCGGAGCAGGCCAATGCACAGCACAGGCAGCAAGCCCAGCACCGAGATGACGTCCGCCGGGGGGCGGGGATCCATTCGGGTCCTGATCACGGGCAACCAGGGATACCTGGGGACCGTGGTGGCGAGCGAGATCTCGGCCGCCGGACACGAAGTCACCGGGCTCGACACCGGGGTGTTCGCTGATCGCGTCCTGGGGGCGAGCCCACTGGACCCGCCGACACTGAATACGGATCTCTGCGACGTCTCGGTCACCGACCTCACGGGTTTCGACGCGGTGATCCACCTGGCGACCCTGCCCGACACCGGCCGCGACGCAACCACGAGGCACGCCATCGGTGAGGCCAACTACCTCGCCTCGGCTCGGCTGGCCCGGGCCGCCCGGGCAGCGGGAGTGGGCCGCTTCCTCTTCGCGTCGACCTGTACCGCGTACGGGGCCGGGCGGGAACGCCCCACCGGAGAGGATTGTCCCCTCTACCCGACGACACCGTGGGCGGCGTCCAAGCTCAGGGTCGAGCACGAGCTCGTGGCGCTGGCGGACGACGCCTTCACCCCGGTCAGCCTGCGATTGGCCAACGCCTATGGCTTCTCACCCCGGCTGCGCACGGACCTACCGGTCAACCGGATGGTGGCCGAAGCGGTCTTTGGTGGCCGGATCGCCTCAAGGGCCACCGATTCGCGTCGACCGATGATCCACGTCAAAGACGTAGCCGACGCTCTACTGCGCTGCGTCACTGCCCCCACAGAGAACCTGCACGCCGGGGCGTTCAACGTCGGAAGCGAGAGCAACTTCCTATCTGTCGCGGAGGTCGCCCGCATCGTGACCGACGCGGTGCCCGGTACCGTGCTCGCCCTCGCCCCGCCATCAGGACGCAGGCGCGGCACGGGCCGGGTCGACTTCGGCCGGTTCCGACAGGCCGTCGGATTCGAGGCCCGTCACGGTGTCTCCTACGGGGTCGCCGAGCTCGTCCGGGCGTACTCCACCGCGGGGATGGACATCGACGACCTGTACTTCCGGTTCAGCCGGGCCGGTGCCGGGCGCGCGATGTGCGGGACGGCCGATCTCGAGGCGGAGGACCGAGGCGGGAAGGTGCCGGCATGACGGCCCACGGCGTTGCGGCGGACCGGGGTCGAACCGGGCACCGACCGGTATCGAGAAACCGGTACGACGCCCTGCTGGTGATCCTCGACCTCCTTGTCCTCACTGCGGTCATGGCCGTGTTCGTCGACTCGGTCGCCGTCGCGGTTGTGGCCGCGTTGGCCGTGGTATTGGCGGTGGAGATCTCGGGAAACTACCGGTCGCTCATCACGCTCTCGGCCCTCAATGACGTGCCCCGGCTCGCTGCGACCGCTCTCGTCGGGACATTGGCGGTGGAGTTCGCCCGCGGCGGGCACGACTCGATCAGGGCGCTGCTCGTGATGGTCGGCTGCGTTTTCGCGGCCCTTCTCGGAACGCGGGTCGTCTACTACACAGCCGTTCGTCACCGCCGCCGCATCTCCCCGGCGGCCCGACGCCGGACGGTGATCGTTGGCGGCGGGTTGGTCGCGGCGGAACTACTGGACAGCATCCACGAGTTCCCCGAACTGGGGTTGGAGCCGGTGGCGGTGATCGACGGAGACCCGCTGCTGGGGTCCGACCGGATATCCGTTCCGGTCATCGACCGTCCTCTGCACGACGTGGTGGAGGAGCTGGCCGTGCAGACGGTGATCGTTGCGTTCCGCCACAGCCCCGATTCCTCGTTGGTCTCGCCGCTGCGGGAGTGCGATCAGCTGGACTGCGAGATCTTCCTCGTCCCACGACTCTTCGAGTTCGTCCATCTCAACTCGGACATGGACCGCATCCACACCATCCCGTTGATCCGGGTCAGGCGGCACACCTACCGCACGTGGTACTGGCGGGCCAAGCGGGTGTTCGACGTGGTTGTGGCCGGCAGCGCGCTGGCCCTGCTGTCCCCGCTGCTCGCCGTGACCGCTGCGGCGGTGGCCCTGACCGATCGCGGCGCGCCCATCCTGTTCCGACAGATCCGGGTGGGGCGCGGCGGCCGAGAGTTCGAGCTCTACAAGTTCCGCTCGATGCGGCCCGTGACGGCCGCGGCCTCCGATGTGGACTGGCATCCCGACGACCGCGTCGGCCGCGTCGGTCGCATCTTGCGCGCCACGTCGATCGACGAACTCCCCCAGCTGTGGAATGTCGTGCGCGGGGACATGTCCCTGGTGGGGCCGCGCCCGGAGCGCCCACACTTCGTCGAACAGTTCACCCGCACCGTCCCGTCCTACGTGGACCGTCACAGGGTCACGGTGGGCCTGACGGGCTGGGCCGCGATCCATGGTCTGCGCGGCGACACGAGCATCGGCGACCGCGCACTGTACGACAACTTCTACATCCAGAACTGGTCGGTGTGGCTCGACATCAAGATCCTGCTGCTGACGGTCAGGGCGGTCGTCGCGGGCGCGGGCTCATGACCGCGCCGGGCAGGTTCTGGGAGCGGTTCGACACCCGGTCGGCCGCGATCCTCGTCGGAAGTGGTGGGGGCCTGATCCTCCCGGTCTTCGCCGTCGGCAGTTCCGACTATGTGCGCCCGGGCATGATGCCGGCCCTGTTCCTCGTGTGGGCGTTCGGGATAGGCCTCTTCCTCTACACGGCGCGAGTGGGCCACCTGACGGACCGCCAGTTCGCCACGGTCGGCGTCGGGGCGATGATCGCGGTGGCGATCTCGGCGTCGATCGTGACGGACCCGGCAGCGTCGCGGGCGACCGTCGCTCTGCTGGCCGCCGCGCCCGCGATCTCCGCGATGGCGTCGACAGCGCGCGTCACGCTCGGCTTCACGGTGGCCGCCATTCTCCTCGCTTCGGCGTTCTCCATTGTCTGGGCGGCATCGGTCGTCGGCGCCCTGGTGGCGGTGGGGGCGTCGATCCTCACGGTCGTGATCCCGGTGTTCCTGGTGGTGGTGCTGCGCAGTTCACTCGAATTCGCCATGGAGAAGGCCGCGCTCGTCGGCGAGATCGACCCGCTGACCGGTGCCCTGAACCGTCGCGGGCTCACGCGTCGGCACGCCCGGGTGTTCGCCAACTGCATCAGCGGTCAGCGGGCGGTCGGCTTCCTCCTGATCGATATCGACCACTTCAAGGCGATCAACGACACCTTCGGCCACGCCGCCGGCGACACCGTGCTCGTCAACGCTGTGCGCGCCATTGCCGACGCGGCCCCCCAGGACAGCCTCGTGAGCAGAATCGGCGGCGAGGAGTTCGTGGTGATGTTCCCGGTCGCCAGCACCGCCGACATCAGCGCCGCCGCGTCACGCATCCGCGAGGCGGTCGCCGCGGAGGGCGAGGTGACCGTGAGCGTGGGCGCTGTGCTCGCGCCGATCGAGGTGCAGCTGACCGGGACGCCGAACGCGTCGGAGGTCGTCGACGAACTCACCCGGCTGGCGGACCGCAGCGCGTACCGGGCGAAGTCGCTGGGCCGTAATCGCGTGGTGATGCAGACTTCGGGGGCGGTCCCGTGGACGCCCGGAGACACCGCGGAGCCCCAGGGTATCGACCATCTTCGGCCGACCGATTTCCGGCTGGCGGCACTCGTGCGGCGCGACCTGCTGCGCCCGCTGCACGGCCGCAGCGTGCCCCGGCCGGTCACCTAGTCAACCCGGCGCAACCAGTCGACCCGGGCGCTACCAGCCGACCCGGTCGCCAGCTGTCACGGCACGCTGGGGCCGAGCGCGGCGCCGGCGCGGTCGACCCATTCCGGACCCCAGTCCTGCCGAAGGGCGGTCCATAGTTCCGCCCCCCGAACGCTGTCCAACCGGACGATGCTCTGCCCGTCCACGGTGTCGAGCCCGGCGACCGGCGCGGTGGTGAAGGTGAGATCCCCGTCGTCGAGGTATCGAAGCGAGAGCATCAGGTCGCGCATCTCCTCGGTGCTCCACTCCTCGTCGACGACGACGGACTCGCTGATGGCGTCCATCGCCCGGTAGAACATCCGGGGGTCCCCGAGCGGGCCGGTGTCGAGCAGGTCGGCGACCAGCGCGCGCAGCAGGTTCTGGTGGCGGCGCACCCGGTCCAGGTCGCCGCCGGGGAGCCCGTACCGCTGACCGACGTAGTCGAGTGCCCCGGCGCCGTCGAGGCGGTGCTCCCCCGCGGTCCAGGCCACCCCGCGTGCGCTGTCATGGACCGTCCGGGGGATCTTGACCGTCACCCCGCCGAGGGCGTCGACGAGCGTCATGAACCCCTCGCCGTCGATCATCGCGACATGGTCCACCCGGAGCCCCGTGAGGTTCTCCACGGCGGCCACCGCCAGCGGGGGACCACCCACCACGAGCGCGGCGTTGATCTTGGCCTCACCGTGGCCGGGGAGGGCCACCCACGAATCCCGTGGGATCGACACGGCCGTTACCCCCGAGCGGTGCCAGGGGATTCTTACCAGGATGATCGCGTCCGTGCGGCCGTGTCGCTCGGACTCGGGGTACCAGTCCTGCCCCAGCAGGAGGATCGTCTGATCGTCGGAGGGCGTGCCCGGGGGCCGGGAGCCCTCGGCGGGGAACGCCGCCACGCGGGCGACCTCCCGCCCCGGCCCGCCCTCCAGGACCAGGACCACTCCGGTGACTGCGCAGACGAGTACCGCAGCGATCAAGAACAATCGGGGAACGAGGCGGGCGGTGCGGGACATGGCGGTGCCTCCTACGGTTCTCTGAACGCGTGGTCGTAGCGCCCCATCACTGCGTCGCGCGAGTACGCGCGGGCGAAGTGGGCGCCGGCGGCGGCGGAGTGGACGGCGTTGACGGCCGGATCGGCCAGGTCCATGAGGTGCGCGGCAAAATCGGCCGGTGTGTCGGCCGTCCGCAGCCCGGACGAGTTGGAGTTGTCGATCCCGTGCGCCCCGATCCCCGTGGACACGACGGGCAGTGCGTGGCCGAGGGCCTCGATCACCTTGAGCTTGATCCCGGAACCGAAGCGGAGGTGGTTGACCATGGCCGTGGCCGTCGCCAGAGCCTCCGCGAGATCGGGCACGAAGCCCTCGAAGGTGACCGAGTCGGCGTGGGCCGCGGCGGCCTCCCGCAGTCCCGGTCGCGGGGATCGGCCGATGATCCGCAACCGCGCCCGGGGTTCTCCGGCCAGCACCAACGGCCATACCGACGCCAGGAAGGACCGCAGCCCGTCGTCGTTGTGCGGGAGGGACAGGAGTCCGAGGAAGACGTACTCGGGGCGCGCGGACGGCCGACGTGGACATCCGGCGGGCGCGCGCAGCAGGGGCGGGATCGACATGATCCGGTTTTCCCCCAGACCGGTCCGGGTGCGCAGGAGGTCGGCTTCCGGTTCACTGATGAGCAGGGCCCGGTCGAGGTCCCGGGCGACCCGGTCCTCCGCGCGCCGGATCAGGCGCCGCTCGGCCTCGAGTAGCGACTGCCACCCGAGCCGGTGGCCCGCGAGTGGGCGCAACGGGCCCGGGACGAACCCGGCGAAGTTGCCCAGCGGCGCGATGTCGATGTCGGGATGCAGCCGGGCGGTCCGCAACATGGTGGCGTACCGCTCCGAGAACAGGTCGTCGAGGTAGCAGATCTGCTGGGCGGCCCCGCTGTGCTCGGCGTACTGGGACATCCGGACGGTGTCGTAGACGATCGTGTCGGGACGGACCCGCTCCACCTCTCGCCGGATGCCCTCCTCGGTCCGCGGTGATCGCAGAAGCGCCTCTTGCAGGCTGGATCGCCCGGTGGAGGTGCGGGTGAGGACCTGGCGGACGGCGTCAGACGACCGCGGTGGGGGCACGGCGCAGACCGTGGTCGGCCAAGCCGGGGACCGGGCGCCGGCCGCGGGCCCGCGCGACTCCGGCGCCGCGACGCCGGTGTCGCGGGTGTCGCCGACGTGGATGTAGTGGATCGAGGCGGGGCCGTGGCGCTCCAGGAAGTACTCCAACAGGCCGGCCAGCACGACCTTCTTCCCCGCGTCAGCCGGGAACGGGTTGACGGCGCTGACCACTGCGATCCGACGAGACAAACCGGCCCCCTGGGTGCGTTGGCCCCTCGATTGGTTGAGAAACCATCTTCCCGGAGTCTACATAAAAGGTCTATCATTCGGTAGCAGGAGATCGGTAAGTACACAACATCGACCGCCTGACGTGCTCAGCATTTTCTCAGTATTTGCCGGCGTTCTGGAGGCCCCATGGATCAGCCGTCCACCGCCGCCACCCCGGACACCGGGCGGCAGTCCGCGTGGAACTACGCCGTGTTCTCCCTGAGCAAGTTCTCGACCCTCATCATGATGGTCGTCCTGGCCCGGCTGCTCGAGCCCGCCGAGTTCGGCCTGTTCGCCTTCGCCCTGCTGGTGGTCAACCTCTTCGACTATGTCAAGGACCTCGGCTTCGGCGCCTCGGTGGTGCAGTCCCGCCGCCCCTGGTCCGTCATCGCCCCCACCGGTCTGCTCGTCACCACCGTGACCGGGGTCCTGGCCGTCGCCGTTCTGGTGGTGGCCGCGCCCGTCCTCGCCGAGGTGGCCGACAGGCCGGATCTCGTGTCGCCGGTCCGGGCTCTCGCGGTCGCCCTGGTGATCTCGGCGCTCGGGGTGGTCCCCCAGTCCGCGCTGCGGCGCCGCCTGGACTTCCGGGCGCGACTCGTCCCCGAGGCGGCCGGGGCCGCGGTCAAGACCGTCACCGCGATCTCCCTGGCGGTGGCGGGCCAGGGCGTCTGGAGCCTGGTCTACGCCCAGATCCTGGGGGTCGCGGTGACCACGGCCCTGTACTGGCGGGCCGGTGGTGCCGGGTTGCGGTTCGGCTTCGACCGCGGCGTCTTCGCAGAACTCCTGCGGTTCGGGCTGCCGGTGTCGGCGGTGACGCTCCTCGCGTACGGGATCTACAACGTCGACTACCTCGCGATCGGCGCGCGCGCCGGGGACGAGGCGCTGGGGATGTACACCCTGGCCTACCGCGTGCCGGAACTCATCGTGCTCAACCTGTGCATCGTGGTCAGCGACGTGCTCTTCAGCGCCCTGTCCCGGCTGCAGGACGATGCCGAGGAGCTGACCCGGCACTACCGCGTCGTGGTCGCCTGGGTGGTGGGCCTGACCGCGCCAGTGGCCCTGGGGCTGGCGGTGGTGGCCGACCCGCTCATCCGGACGCTGTACGGCGAGCGATATGCCGACGCGGCGCCGATGCTGGCCCTGATCAGCCTGTTCGCGCTCGTCTACGCCACCTCGTTCCACTCCGGCGACGTCTTCAAGGCCCTCGGGCGGCCGGGGATCCTCACCGCGCTCAACGCCGGCAAGCTCGCGGTGATGGCCGTCCCCGTGTGGTGGGCGGCTGGCCACGGCGCGGTCGCGGTGGCCGGCGTGCTGGTCGCGATCGAGCTGGTGAGTTCGGTCGTGCGACTGTGGGCGGTCACCCGGGTCACCGGCACGGCGGCGGGCCCGCTGCTCGCGTCGATCCTGCGTCCGCTGGCCGCGGCCGGGGTCATGGCGGGCGTCGTCTGGGCGCTGTCACTCGTCACCGGCACCCTGCACCCCGCGGCCGAGCTGGCCGTCCTCGTCGGCACCGGAGCCGTGGTCTACCCGCTGCTCGTGCGCCTGACCGCCCCCGACCTGTTCTCCTCCGGGGCCGCGCTGCTGTCGCGGGCCCGCACCACCACGACCGGCCGCACGCGCGCCGTACCCACAGGGAGCCCGACATGACGTCACGGACACGCCGCGCCTGGATCGTCGCCGCCACCACGGTGCTGGGTGCACTCACCGGCGCCGGGGCGGGGACCGCGTTGGCGGACGCCCCCGCCCGGTACGCATCGACCGCCACCGTCGCGGTCGTCCCCGCGGCGGGCCTTCCCGACGACCTCGCGGCCGACTTCTGGCAGGTCCTCAGCGAGGAGCAGGTGGTCCGCACCGCGGCGACCATCTACGGCAGCGAGCAGTGGGCGGTCGAGGCGGCCCGGGCGCTGGACGTGCCGACCTCGGAGGTCGTGCTCTCGGCGAGCGCCCTGGTGGACACCACGCTCGTCGAGGTCACCGTGGAGACCGGTTCGGCGGCGTCCTCCGACGCCGCGTTGGCGACGGTGCTGGGGTCGGCGAGCACGTCGGCGTCGACGATCCTGGCTCCCTTCGTCATCAGCGAGGCCGCCGTCCGTCCGGCGGAGACCGCGCGCGGGGCCTCGCCGGCGCAACTGGTCGGGGTGGCGGCCATCGCCGGCGCCCTGGTGGGGGCCGGCATCGGGCTGGTGATCAGCGCGATCGGGCGGCGCGGGCGCGGCGACGGGCCCGCCGCGGGCGGCGATGGTGCAGCCGGTGGCGGTGCAGCCGGTGGCGATGGTGCCGCGGACGAGGGTGTCGGGGCCCCGGGAGCAGACCGTGGGACGCCCGGGACCGGGGGCGACGACGACGAGGTCGGCCGCGGACCCGACCAGTGGCGGCCCGCCGACGATCTCGCCCACACCTCGACCCGGGAGTCCGCTGCGGGACGACATGCCGCGGGGCAGGGCCCCGCCGCCGGGATGGGCCCGCCGTGACCGCGGCCGGCGCGCGCCCGACGCACACGGGCCAGACGCCCACGGGCCAGTCGCGCTCAGTGCCCACCCGCCCAGAGCCCACCCGCCCAGAGCCCACCAGCTCCGGGCCGACGCCCACGGGGGTGGCGACCGGTGCCGCGCTGGTGGGCGGCGGGGCGGCGGGATTCGCGGCGCTCGCGGTGCTGGGCCTGTCGCCGGCACTCGCCGGGGCGGTGGGAGCCGTTGCGGCGGTGGCCGTGTGGTGCGCGGTCGCCCGGCCGGTGGCGATGCTCGTGCTGGCGGTGGTGGCCGAGGTCGTCAACCTGCCCGGCGTCGCGGCCGGGCTCGGCGTGCCCGGCGTGTTCCAGGCCCTGCTCCTGCTGGTGACCGTGGCGCTGCTCTCGGCCCTGCGAAACGAGGAGGCCAGGGCGCGGATCAGCAGGCCCGCTTGGTGGTTCACCGCACTGCTGCTGGTGTATCTCGCCTCCCAGGCGCTCAGCTTCCTGGTCACCACCGACCTCGCGGCCACCGTGACGACGGTCGACCGGCGGGCGGTGGATGTCCTCGTCGTCGTCGTCGTCCTGCTCCTCACCGTCGCCACCGACAGCGTGTGGCGCGTCGCGGCGGCCGTCGCGGCGCCCCTGGCGGTCCTCGCCGCGCTGACGGTGGTCAACCTCGCCCTGACCGGCGGCACGTGGGACATGCTCGGGTTCTCGGTGGTCACCCAGGCCTCCGGCGAGCTCACCACCACGGTGCGGTTCGGCGGGCCCCTCCCCGACTCCAACTTCTGGGGCCGGCACCTCGTGATCGGGCTGCCGCTGGCGGTCGCCCTGGCCCTGCGCGCCCACCGGCACCGGCACCGGGCGGCCACCTCCGGCTGGGTCGCGGCGGTGATCGCCCTGCTGGCGGGGATGTACCTCACCCAGTCCCGTGGCACGTACCTCGCGGCGGCGGTGGGGATCGCGGTATTCCTCGTGCTGGCCGACCGGGCCGTGCGCCTGCGGGGACTGTGGCTCGTGCCCGTGGGGGTCGGCCTGGCCCTGCTGCCGGGGATCGGGGAACGCTTCCTGTCACTGGTGGAGGACCTGGGCTCGGACGCCACCACCGGGGTGGACCCCTCGGTCCTCGGCCGGTCGGCCGCGCTGGAGATCGCGTGGCAGATGTTCATCGAACGCCCCCTCACCGGCTACGGCGCGGGCAGCTACGCCGGGCTCGTCATCGAGTACGCCGACCGCGTGCCCACGCCCGTGGCCGACCCCACCGACGCGACCCACAACCTCTACGCCGAGCTCGCCGCCGAGACCGGAGTGCTCGGCCTGCTCGGCTGGGCGGTGCTCGTCACCGGCATCGGCGGGCTCGTCCTGCACCGGCTGCTCACCACCCGCGACCTCGACCAGCGCCGCCTCGCCGCCGCCGTGCTGGCCGGGCTCGTGGCCTGGTCGATCGCCAGCGTGTTCCTCCACCTGGCCTACTTCCGCACGTTCGGGCTGCTCGCGGTCCTCGCGGCCGCCCTGTGCTGCCGCCCCGAACCCCACCCGAGGCGGATCGACGGACCCCGCACGCTGCGCCGGCTCGCGGGCGCCGGTGCCGTGGTGGCACTGGCTGGCCTCGCCGCCGCCGGGACCGCCTCGGCGCTTGCCACCGACCGCGCGCGGGCGACCACGCAGCTGGTGGTGACGCCGCGCAGCACGCCCGGCACGCTGTCCGCCTGGCCGATGGACGTGCGCTCCCGCGAGATCGTCATGCCCACGCTCGCCGCCCTGGTCGACCCGGGCACGCCCGACACCCGGTACCGCGGCGACCCCGTGCGCGGCCTGGTGACCGTGGACGCCACCGCCGCCGACCCCGACGCCGCCCGCGCGCTGCTCGTCGCCGCCGAGGGCACCGCCCGCGCCCGGCTGGAGGAGTTAGGCCTCACCTCCACGTTCCGGGTCGTGGCCCTGGGCGACCCGGCCGTCACCCCGGAGCGTCACCTCACCCCCGCGGCGCTGGCCGCCTGTGCCGCGGCCGCCGCGGGCGCGGGCGCGTTGGGCTGGATCGTCGTGCGTCGCCGCACCCCCACACCCGCAGCGCCACTACCCCCACAGCCGAGGAGCACTACATGACGTCACGAACGATCGTCCTGGTGGAGTTCTCACCGTCCGGGGGCCTCTTCCAGTTCGCCGTGCGCCTGGGCACCTCGCTGGCCGAACGCGGCGAGCACGTGATCCTGCTGACCGGCCCCGACCCCGAGATCCGCACCAGCGTCCCCGGC